>NZ_CP019437.1:532500-1732500 GCF_001940525.2 Thioclava nitratireducens | reverse complement strand
ATGCGGGTTGCGGCGGGCTGACCTATGACGGCCACAAGGGCACCGATTTCGCGCTCCTGACCGAAGCGCAGATGCAGGAGGGCGTGAAGGTGATCGCCGCCGCCCCGGGCCGGGTCGTCGCCACCCGCGATGGAGAGCCCGACGGGGCTTATGTCAGCGGACGAATGGTCGCGGGCAAGGAATGCGGCAACGGGATCGTCATCGATCTAGGACGCGGCTGGCAGACTCAGTATTGCCATCTGCGCGAAGGCTCGATTTCCGTTGCACGTGGCGCGCGGGTCGAGGCGGGCACCCCGCTCGGCCTCGTCGGCCAATCGGGTCAGGCGGAATTCCCGCATCTGCATCTGTCGCTGCGCCATGAGGGCACGGTCGTTGATCCCTTCGACCCTGAGATGCAGGACACCTGCGCGGCTGCCGCATCGCAGAGTCTCTGGTCCGATCCTTTCCCCTACACACCAAGCGGCTGGCTCGCGAACGGGTTCACCGCCGCACCGCCGCGCTTCAACGCGATCCTCGCCGGCGACCCCCTGCCGCCGCCCCGCGAAACCGGACCCGCCCTCATCTTCTGGGGCTACGGCTTCGGCCTGCGTGCGGGAGACACGATCAGTTTCGAGATCACCGGCCCGGATGGGATCAGCATCAGTACGACCAGCGAGGTCGACGCACCCAAGGCCCGGTTCTTCCGCTATGTCGGCAAAAAGACCCCGCCTGACGGCTGGCCCAAAGGTCCCTACGCGGGCCAGATCGCGCTGCGCCGCGACGGCGCGGTGATCGCCCGTCGATCAGCCACCGCCCGGATCGAATGAACCTCAAGGGATCCGCGCGGCGGGACCCGGCTGGCCCGAGGGTTTCTCCCCGGCCTTGGCCTTCTGCGCGGTCTCTTCCTCGAAGGCCTCGGGCGGCAGCAGCGAGATGATCCGCCCGCCCGGCTCGACCTTCATTTCGGCCGGGTCGATCACGAAGCGAAGGTCACCGCTCTTCGCCACGACCATCACGGGCTTCGCCTTGGGTCGCTTCTCGCGCCACTGGGCCAGCGTGTATTCCTCGGTGATCCGGGTCACGCGGAAGCGCCAGCCCTCGGCGAGCAGTGTCTCCCACCCCTCGAGCGTGCGCCCCTCACCAAAGCGGCGCCCACCGAGCTGCGTCGGCAGCGCGTGGCGTTCGCGATCGTCCTTCTGGCGCGGCACCTGCCAGACTTTGTCGCGGCCCAGCTCGGGCGCGAGATCGGTCGCGACGAGCGTGTTATAGGCGTCGTTGTCGGTCGCGGCGAGCAGGGTCGAATAGGCCATCAGCTCGACCTTGTCCTCCGCCGCCTCGCCCAGAATGTCGCCGTAGAAAGTCTTGAGCCCATTGGCGCGGGGCCTGATCAGGTGCGCATGGTTCGGATCGGTGATCAGCACCGGCACCTCGGCCTTGTTCAGCGTCTCGGCCAGCGCCGACGTGAAGCGCGAGCCGCCCACGATCAGCAGCCCCGGCTTGTCGGCATTGGCCAGTCCCAGCTTCCGCGCCAGCGGCGCCAAGGTGAAGCCGTGCACGATCACAGTCACCAGCACCAGTACGAAGGCCAGCGGCCCGATGCGCAGCCCGTCGGCCACCCCGATCTCGGCCAGACGCTGACCGAAAAGGCCCGCAACCGCCACGAGCACCACCCCGCGCGGGCCGGTGAAGGCGATCAGCAGGCGCTCGTTGCGCGGCAGGCCCGTCCCTATCAGCGAAATCAGCACCGTCATCGGGCGGGCGACCAGCACCACCAGCACGACGAACAACAGCGCGTGCCAGTCGAGGGCGGCCAGCTGGTCGATCTCGATATTCGCGGCGAGCAGGATGAACACGCCCGAGACCAGAAGCACCGTCGCATGCTCCTTGAACCGACGCAGTTCCTCGTAGGAGGGCAAATCGGCATTTCCGATCACCAGCCCCATCACCGTCACTGCGAGCAGCCCGCTTTCATGCAGCACGTAATCGGTCACCGCGAAGGTCGCCAAAAGGGTCGCGAACAACACCGGGACTTTCATGAATTCCGGCACCCATCCGCGCGAGAAGCTGCGCGCGATGCCCCAGCCGACCGCGCCGCCGATCGCCGCGGCAAAGCCGATCCCGAGCGCGAGATGCCAGACCGCCTCGCCCATCGGCAGGTTGGAGCGAAGCGTGAACACCACCTCGAAGGCCAGAACCGCCGCCAGCGCGCCGATCGGGTCGTTCACGATGGCTTCCCATTGCAGCAGCCGTGCGGGGCGGCGGGCAAGTTTCGCCGTGCGCAGAAGCGGCGCGATCACCGTCGGGCCGGTAACGACCATGATGCCGCCGAAGACCGCCGCGCTTTCCCAACTCAGCCCCGCGCCCCAGACGAGCGCGAGTGCCGAGAGAAACCAGCCAAGCGGCGCGCCGATGAAGACAAGCCGCCTGACCCCGGTTTTCGCATCGCCCAGACGGTGGAAATCCAGCGAGAACCCCCCTCGAACAGGATCACCGCCACCGCGAGCGCGATCAACGGGCTCAGCAGCTCACCGAAGTCGCGGCTCGGGTTCAAAAGCCCGGTCGCTGGACCCGCAATAAGCCCTGCGACCAGCATGATCACGATGGCCGGCAGGCGCATCCGCCATGCCAGCCATTGCGCGCCGACACCGCAAACACCTACCAGCGCAAAGGCCAATACCGGGCCGAGACCCGCCGATTCCGCGACTGCCATATCTGTCCCTCGTCACACTTCGGGATCAAACCCCGTTCAGAAGGTCAGGTTCCGTGCCCCTTTGCAAGAGCCCCTTGCCATAGGAGCGTCCCGCCCGCCGGTTAGCGGCCCTGCCCTGAAAAGATTGACCTTTGCGTCGCAATCCGGTACGCCGCAGCCAAGCTCCGTAATCCGGCGGGGCTCTTCCTGGGCGCCCGGTTCCTCAAGCGCCCGATAGCGGCCCCGCCCGATGCGGGTCGCGACAGGACGCGATTAAAGGTAAACCAAGGATACCCATGACGAAATTCACCGATCTGAAGCTGGACCCGAAGGTCCTTTCCGCCGTTGTCGACGCTGGCTACGAAGAGCCGACGCCCATTCAGGCTGGCGCCATTCCGCCCGCACTCGAGGGCAAGGACGTGCTCGGCATCGCGCAGACCGGGACCGGCAAGACCGCCAGCTTCACCCTGCCGATGCTGACGCTGCTGCGTCGGGGCCGCGCCCGCGCCCGGATGCCGCGCTCGCTCGTGCTGTGCCCGACGCGCGAATTGGCAGCGCAGGTCGCCGAGAACTTCGACCTCTACGCCAAGAACACCAAGCTCACCCGCGCGCTGCTGATCGGCGGCGTATCGTTCGGAGAGCAGGACAAACTGATCGACAAGGGCGTCGACGTGCTGATCGCGACGCCGGGCCGCCTGCTCGACCATTTCGAGCGCGGCAAGCTGATCCTGACCGACGTGAAGGTCATGGTCGTGGACGAGGCCGACCGGATGCTCGACATGGGGTTCATCCCCGATATCGAACGCATCTTCCAGCTGACGCCCTTCACGCGCCAAACTCTGTTCTTCTCGGCCACGATGGCGCCCGAGATCGAGCGGATCACCAACACCTTCCTGCATGCGCCGGTGCGCATCGAAGTGGCGCGTCAGGCGACGACGGGCGCGAATATCACCCAGAAGCTGATCGAGATCGAACCGGCGCGCCGCGACCAGACCGCGAAAGCCAAACGCGAATTGCTGCGCGCGGTGATCGAGGCCGAGGGCGAGGCCTGCACCAATGCGATCGTCTTCTGCAACCGCAAGGTCGACGTGGATATCGTTGCGAAAAGCCTGCAGAAATACGGCTTCGACGCGGCCCCGATCCATGGCGATCTCGACCAGAGCCAGCGCACCCGCACGCTCGAGAGTTTCCGCGATGGCAAGCTGAAGCTGCTGATTGCCTCTGACGTCGCCGCGCGCGGCCTCGACGTGCCTTCGGTGAGCCACGTGTTCAACTACGACCTGCCGATGCATGCCGAGGACTATGTCCACCGGATCGGCCGCACCGGTCGCGCGGGCCGCAAGGGCACGGCGATCTCGATCGCGGTCCCCTCGGACGAGAAATTCCTCGGCCAGATCGAAAGCCTCGTCGAGCAGGAAATCCCGCGCGCCGAGCCGCCGGAAGGGTTCGAGCTGTCCGAAGGTGCGAAGCAGCCCGCGCGCAAGCGCGAGGACTCCAAGGGCGGTCGTTCGCGTGGCGGGCGCAGCCGCGATCGCGGCGGGCGTGGCTCGAAACGCGAGCGCAGCGAAGAGACGCAGCAACCGCAGATCGCCGCGCCGCAAGAGCAAAAAGAAGTTCCCAAGACCGAGGCTCAACCCGAAGAGGCTCGCAGCGAGCCCCAGGAGACCGCGAGCGCGCCGAAATCGCAGCCCCGCGATCAGGGTAGTGACGAAGGCAACGCACGCCGCTCCCGCGGGGGCCGCAACCGTCGCGAGCGTGAGAACGAAGTGGTGGGCATGGGCGACCACGTCCCGGACTTCCTCACCGTTTCCTTCCGCCCCGGCGCGATCGAAGAGACCGCCGAGGACAGCGCGGACAGCTGACGCTTTCGTATTGGCAAAAGTATCCCCGCCGGAGGCGTCCTCCGGCGGGGTTTTTCTTTGTCTCTGAGGATGGGGCGATGCCCTACCCCTTCGCGATCCGCGCCATCGACGGCGCGGACTCGCGCTCACTCGGTCAGACGGCTCGTGACGACGATCACTTCGGGCTTCTTGCCAATCTCTTCCATCGCGACCTGACGGGCGATGCGGCGCAGGCCCTCGTCCAGCTTGTCGTCATTGCTCAGGATCTTGACCGGCGCGCGCTCAAGATATTCGGTCATCTCGTCCTCGATCGTCTCGGCCAGCGGCGCGCCGGAGCGGCCCAGTTTCGGCAAGCCGTTCAGCTCGACCCAGGGCTCGCCCAGCGGTTGGTCCTGCTCGTCGAGGATCACCGTCACGAGGCACAAGCCGTTCAGCGCCATGCGCATCCGGTCGCGCACCACGCCGTCCATCGCGCCGATCTGCACCGAACCGTCGAGATAGGTGCGGCCCGCTTCGATATATTCGACGACTTTCGGCACCTCGCCGGTCAGGTCGATCATCGTGCCGTTCGTCGCGACTTCCGACGCGATGCCCTTGTCCGCCGCCAGCTTCGCATGTTCGCGCAGGTGGCGATGCTCGCCATGCATCGGGATCAGCATCTTCGGCGCGATCAGTTCGTGCACCGCTTCGAGATCGGGGCGGTTGGCGTGGCCCGAGACATGATAGAGCCCGCCGTGATCGTCCACCACGTCGACTCCCATCTCGGAGAAGGCGTTCATGATCCGGATCACGCCGCGCTCGTTGCCCGGAATCGTCTTCGAGGAGAACAGGAACGTGTCCCCCTCCTTCATCTCGAGCCCCAGGTACTTGCCGCGGCTCAGCTGGGCCGAGGCAGCGCGTCGCTCGCCCTGGGAGCCGGTCACGATCAGCATTAGGTTCTGGCGCGGCACGTCGGTCGCCTCTTCCGCCGAGATCGTGCCGGGCATGCCTTTCAGCACGCCGGTTTCCTCGGCGACCGAGACCATGCGCTTCATCGCACGCCCCAGCAGGCAGACTGACCGACCCGCGGCTTTGCCCGCTTCGGCAAGCGTCTTCAGGCGCGCCACGTTCGAGGCGAAGGTGGTCGCGACGACCATGCCGGTCTGCGCGCGGATGAGTTCCGAGATCGGCTCGGCCAAAGTGGCCTCCGAGCGGCCCGGCAGCGGGGAGAAGACGTTTGTGGAATCGCTCACCAGAACCTTCACGCCTTCGCCTTCCTTGGCAATGGCATGCCACATTTCGGGGTCGAAGGGCTCGCCGACGATCGGGTTGCCGTCGAGCTTGAAGTCGCCCGTATGCACGACGCGGCCAGCAGGTGTGTCGATGATGAGGCCGGAGCTTTCGGGGATCGAATGCGAGATCGGCACGAATTGCACCTTGAACGGGCCGGCCTCGATCACCTTCGGGCGCGGCTCGACGATCTGGATCGTCTCGGGCGGGATGCCCGCCTCTTCCAGCTTCAGCTGGCCGATCCGACCGGTGAAAGCGCGCGCGTAGACCGGCTTGCGCAGCTTGTTCCAGACATGCGGCAGCGCGCCGATGTGGTCCTCATGCGCGTGGGTGATGAAGATCGCGTCGATGCGGTCGGCATTCGCTTCCAGCCATTCGAGATCGGCGAAGATCAGGTCGACGCCGGGCGTGCCGTCCATATCCGGGAAAGTCACGCCCAGATCGACAACGATCAGCCGCTCTTTCCCCTCTGGGCCGTAGCCGTAGACATAGGCGTTCATGCCGATTTCGCCGGCACCGCCGAGGGGGAGGTAGATCAGTCTGTCACTCACGCGGGAAGGTCCTTGTTATAGTCGTTGAGGAGGCGAAGGCCGTGCATGGTAAGGTCGTATTCCACACTGTCAAACAGGTCGAACCCCTGACTGAACAGCTCTGCCAGACCGCCGGTCGCGATGACTTTCATCGGTCGGTCCCGCTCGAGCCGGATTTGGCGCACGACGCCTTCGACGAGGCCGATATAGCCCCAGAAAACGCCCGATTGGATACAGGCGACGGTGTTGGTGCCGATCGCCTTCTCGGGCATCGTCACATCGACATGAGGTAGGGCGGCCGCGGAGGCGTGCAACGCCTCGAGCGACAGGTTGACGCCGGGTGCGATCACCCCGCCGATATAGGCCCCGTCGGAGGCGACCACGTCGAAAGTGGTCGCAGTACCGAAATCGACGACGACGATATCGCCGCCATGCCGGTCATAGCCCGCAACCGTGTTCACGAGGCGATCCGGCCCGACGGTCGTGCCCGGATCGACGCGGGGCTCCACCGGTAGGCGGCATTCGGGCTTGCCGACGACCAACGGGCGGCAGTTGAAGTAACGGTTAGACAGAACCCGCAGGTTGAAGACCACCCGCGGCACGGTCGAGGAGATAATGACCTCGGTGATCGCGCCTGCGATCTCCTGCACGCGCATCATGCCGGACAGCCAGAGGAAATATTCGTCCGCCGTTCGCTGGTGATTGGTTTCCATCCGCCAAGTGGCGATGAAATCCGTCCCGTTCCAGACCGAGAAGACGGTGTTGGTGTTGCCGCAGTCGATGCAGAGAAGCATGGCTCCCCCCTTCCGCTCAGAAAAAGATATCCGCCGCCGAGATGGCACGGCGGCCCTCGGGCGTCGTCAGGATCAGCGCGCCGGTCTGGTCAATCGTCTCGAAGGTGCCGCGATAGGTTTCGCCGCCGACGCGTGCGGTGATTTCTTCGCCCAGACGCGCCGCCCGCGCGAGCCACGCATTGCGGATCGCGTCGAAGCCGTAATCGCGGAACTGTCGATCATAATGATCGAAGGCCTGCGCCAGCATCGGCAGGAAGTCGACCGGAGCGATCTGCATCCCGGTCTCGCCCAGCAGGCTGACCGGCGCCATCGCCTCGGGCTCGATCTCGGACCGCTCGGGGGCCACTGCGAGGTTCACGCCGATGCCAATCGCGATTGTCTCTGCGCCCTGCAGGCTCTCGAGCAGGATGCCCGCGACTTTGCCGCCGTTCAGCAGTACGTCATTGGGCCATTTGATGGTCAGCCGCGCATGCGGTCCCGCGACATGCGCGAGCGCGGCCTCCAACGCGAGTGCCGCGACGAAGGAATAGAGCGCGGCATGAGCCAGCCCGCCTTCGGGCCGCATCACCAGAGTCGCCGAGAAATTGCCGGATGGCGCGCGCCACGCCCGCCCGCGCCTGCCGCGCGCGGCAGTCTGCTCATGCGCGAAGATCCAGGCTGAACCGGAGAGGCCCGGCGCTAGCCGGGCCGCTTCATCCATGGTGCTATCGACCGAGGGCAGGACGTGTCGCGCCACGCCCTCGGGCCAGTCATCGCGCTCAGTTGACAAGAGCCGCCGCCGCAGCCTGGGCCGCGCCCTCGATGCCGAAGAGGTTGAAGATGCCGATCAGCATCGCCAGCGCCGAGACCACCAGAAGGCCCCACTGGATCGCGGGCATCCGATTGTCGAGCGGATCCGTCTCCTTGCCGAAATACATGTAGAACACGATCCGCAGGTAGTAGAAGGCCGCCACGACCGAGGCGATCACGCCGAGCAGCACGAGCCAGATATAGCCCGCGTGCAGCGCCGCTTCGAGCACCGCGAACTTGGCGAAGAAGCCCAGCATCGGCGGCACACCGGCGAGCGAGAACAGCAGCACCAGCATCGCCAGCGCCTTGACCGGGGCCTGACGGGCGTATTGATTGAGCGCCTTGAGTTCGGTCACCGGCTGGCCGTCACGCTCCATCGAAAGCATGAAGGCGAAGACGCCGACATTCATCGTCACGTAGATCGCCATGTAGGTCAGCATCGACTGCACACCCTCGACCGTGCCCGCCGAGAGGCCCAGCAACACGTAGCCCATATGGGTGATCGAGGAATAGGCCATCAGGCGCTTGATGTTCGACTGACCGATCGCCGCGACCGAGCCCCAGACCATAGACAGGCCCGCGAGCAGCGCGAGGATCTGGCCCCACTCCGCCGGCACCTGGCCGAAGGCGTCGAAGACGAGCCGGGCGATCAGCGCCATCGCGGCGATCTTCGGCGCCGTTGCGAAGAAGGCGGTGACCGGCGTGGGCGAGCCCTCGTAGACGTCGGGTGTCCACATGTGGAACGGCACTGCCGAGACCTTGAAGGCGAGACCGGCGATCAGGAAGACCATGCCGAACAGCAGGCCGATCGGCAGGTGACCGGCTTGCACGACCCCGATGATGCCCGCGAATTGCGTGGTGCCCGCGAAGCCGTAGGTCAGCGAAGCGCCGTAGAGCAGGATGCCCGAGGACAGCGCGCCAAGGACGAAATACTTCAGACCCGCTTCCGAGCTCTTCTCGCTCTCGCGGCGCAGCGCGGCCACGATGTAGAGCGCGAGCGATTGCAGCTCAAGCCCCATGTAGAGCGACATGAGGTTGCCCGCCGAAACCATCATCATCATGCCGATGACGGCCAGCGTCGCGAGGATCGGGTATTCGAAGCGCAGCAGGCCGCGGCGCTGCATGTAATCGGTGCCCATCGCGAGCACCAGCGCGGCCGCGATCAGGATCATCACCTTGGTGAAGCGCGAGAACGCGTCGTCGATGAAGAGGCCGCCGAAGGCCTCATGCGAGCCCACCTCGGCCAGGCCGATCCAGGCCGCGATCACCAGCATGACGCCGGAGGTGATCCACAGCAGCGTCGGCGCAAGCTTGTCCTTGCCGAACCACACACCCGCGAGCAGGGCCACCATCGCGTAGACGGCGAGCAAAAACTCCGGAAGGACGATCGAGAAATCCGCAGAAGTCATCCCTCAGCTCCTCAGTGTTCGACCAGGTCGGACAGATACGTGTCCGGCAAGGCATCGTGATAGTTCTGGACGAGTTGCGTCACCGACGGCCCGATGATGTTGGTCACCAGATCGGGGTAGACGCCAAGGATCAGGGTCATCGCCACCAGCGGCGCGAAGATCCACTTCTCGCGCGTGGTGAGATCGGTGATCGAGCGCAGGCTCTCCTTGATCAGGTCGCCGAAGACGACCCGGCGATAGAGCCAGAGCGCGTAGGCGGCCGAGAGGATCACGCCGGAGGTCGCGAACATCGCGGCCCAGGTGTTGACCTGGAACGTCCCGGCGAGCGTCAGGAATTCCCCGACGAAGTTACCGGTACCCGGCAGCCCCACATTGGCCATGGTGAAGAACATGAAGATCGTCGCATAGGCCGGCATCCGCTTGACGAGGCCGCCATAGGCGTCGATCTCGCGGGTGTGCATTCGTTCGTAGATGACGCCGACCAGAAGGAACAGCGCGCCCGAGACGAAGCCGTGCGAGACGACGAGGAAGATCCCGCCCTCGATGCCCTGCTGCGTCCCCGAGAAGATCCCGAGCAGCACATAGGCCATGTGCGCGACCGAGCTATACGCGATGACGCGTTTGATATCGGTCTGCACCAGCGCCACCAGCGAGGTCCAGATGATCGCGATCACCGCGAGCCACATCGCCCAGGGGCCCACGACGATGTTGCCCACCGGGAACATCGGCAGCGAGAAGCGCAGGAAGCCGTAATCAGCCAGTTTCAGCAGGATCGCCGCCAGCACGACCGAACCGGCCGTCGGGGCCTGAACGTGCGCTGCGGGAAGCCAGGTATGCACCGGCCAGAGCGGCATCTTGATCGCGAAGGAGATGAAGAAGCCGATCCACAGCAGCGTTTGCACCCCGCCGGGGATCGATATCCCCAGAACATCCACCGGTGTGTATGGGAACTCGTAGACGAGTAGCCCCGGCATGTCCGTCGTTCCGGTGTGGAAGTAGATGTAGATGATCGACACCAGCATGAAGACCGAGCCGAAGAAGGTATAGAGGAAGAACTTGAACGCGGCGTAGACGCGCTGCTTGCCCCCCCAGATGCCGATGATCAGGAACATCGGGATCAGGCCTGCTTCGAAGAACAGGTAGAACAGCACCAGATCGAGCGTGACGAAGGTGCCCACCATCAGCGTCTCGAGGACGAGGAAGGCGATCATGTATTCCTTCACGCGGTCGGTGACGTTCCAGCTGCCGATGATCACCAGCGGCATCATGAACGTGGTCAGCATCACGAAGAGGATCGACAGCCCGTCGACACCCACGCGGTACTGGAAGCCCATGATCCAGGAGTATTTCTCCATGAACTGGAAGCCGGTGTTGGACGGGTCGAACCCGGCCAGCAGGAACAGCGAGATCAGGAAAGTGACCGAAGTCGCGGTCAGCGCCACCCATTTCGCGTTGCGGTCAGCCTCGGGCGAGCCGCCACGCAGAACCAGCGCGAGGATCAGCGCCGCCACGGCGGGCGTGAAGATGACGATGGAAAGAAGGTGTTGCATCAGTTCGCCCCCCCGTTGAGGACGACCCAGAGCATGAGACCGACGATCCCGATCACCATGGCGAAGGCGTAGTGGAACAGATAGCCCGATTGCATCCTGTTAAGGAACCTCGTGAATGTCGGGACGATGCCAACGGCCATACCGTCGATGACCCGGTCAATCGAGCCCTCGTCCCCTTTCTTCCAGAATTGATAGCCGAACCAGAGCGCCGGGCGCATGAATACACGCTCGTACAGCTCGTCGAAATACCACTTGTTGAGCAGGAAGCTGTAGAGCCCGGGTTGGGCTTCAGCCATCCGCCGCGGCAGGCTCACATCCTTGATGTAGAACATCCAGGCGACAAGCAGCCCGGCCAGCATCGCCACGAAGGGCGATACCTTGACCCAGGCCGGCGCGTGGTGCGCCTTGTCGATCACCTCGTTCTCCTGCCCCATGTAGATGGAGCCCTGAGGTGCGACACCCGGATACTCGATGACCGCGGTCGAGGCGCCGACGCTCGGCGAGGTCTTGGCCTCGTCCATCAGCTCGGCCTCGGCCTGCTGTTCGGACATGTTCGGATCCGGCACCGGCGGCGTTTCACCCTGCCCTGCGGCATGGCTTGCCTCGCCCGACTGCGCGGCTTCGCCACTCGTCGCGTGCCCGGCATCCGCCGTCTGCTCGGCATGCGCGGGAAGGCCGAAGAACTTCACCAGCTTCGCGTGATCGCCGAAGAAGACGTTGTACCAGATCATGCCGGCGAAGATCGCGCCGAAGGACAGTACGACCAGCGGCACCGTCATGACCCACGGGCTCTCTTTGGCGTGATCATGCGCATGATGATCGCCGCGCGGCTTGCCGAAGAAGGTCATGAAGATCAGGCGCCACGAATAGAAGGACGTGAAGGCCGCCGCGATGACCAGAAGCCAGAAGGCATAGCCAGCACCCGAGCCGCCCCAGACGCTCTCGATGATCGCGTCTTTCGACAGGAAGCCTGCGAAACCGATATGGGTGAAGGGAACGCCGACACCGGTGATCGCCAGCGTGCCGAAGATCATCGCCCAGAAGGTCAGCGGCACCTTTTTGCGAAGACCACCGTAGTTGCGCATGTCCTGCTCGTGGTGCATCGCGGTGATAACCGAGCCCGCCGAAAGGAACAGCAGCGCCTTGAAGAAGGCGTGGGTCAGCAGGTGGAACATCGCCACCGAATAGACGCCGACGCCCGCGGCCGCGAACATGTAGCCCAGCTGCGAACAGGTCGAATAGGCGATGACGCGCTTGATGTCGTTCTGCACCAGACCCACGGTCGCTGCGAAGAAGGCGGTCGAGGCACCGATGACGACGATGAAGGTCTGCGTATGCGGCGCGTATTCGTAGACCGGCGACATCCGACAGACGAGGAACACACCCGCGGTCACCATGGTCGCGGCGTGGATCAGCGCCGACACCGGCGTCGGGCCTTCCATCGCGTCCGGCAACCATGTGTGCAAGAAGAGCTGCGCCGATTTGCCCATCGCACCGATGAACAGAAGGAAGGCACAGAGCTCGACCGCGTTCCAGTTCCCCCAGAGGAAGTCCAGGCTCGTTTCGGACAGGGCCGGGGCCGCAGAGAAGACGTCGTCCATCTTCAGCGAACCGGTCATGTAGAACAGACCGAACAGCCCGAGCAGGAAGCCGAAATCGCCGATACGGTTCATGATGAAGGCTTTCATCGCCGCCGCATTGGCCGAAGGCTTCTTGTAGTAGAAGCCGATCAGCAGATACGAGGCGAGACCCACGCCTTCCCAGCCGAAGAACATCTGCAGCAGGTTGTCCGAGGTCACCAGCATCAACATGGTGAAGGTGAAGAAGGACAGGTAGGCGAAGAAGCGCGCCTTGTAATTCTCGCCCTTCCCTTCGTCGAAATTCTCGTCATGGGCCATGTAGCCCCACGAGTAGAGATGCACGAGCGAGGAGACCGTCGTCACCACGATCAGCATGATCGCGGTCAGCCGGTCCATCCGGATCGCCCATGCGACGTCGAGGTCGCCCGAGGTGATCCAGTTCATAACATGGATGTGCTGCGTCTGATCGCCCAGCGTGAGAAAGACGATCCAGCTGAGAGCGGCGGCGAGGAACAGAAGGCCCGTGGTCAGGACCATCGCGCCCTTTTCGCCGATCACCCGCCAGCCGAAGCCACCAAGGATCGCACCGACCAGCGGCGCAAAGAGAATGATCGTTTCCATCGTCCCTTATCCCTTCATCACGTTGACGTCTTCGACCTCGATCGAGCCGCGGTTGCGGAAGAAGACCACGAGGATCGCAAGGCCGATCGCGGCCTCGGCTGCCGCAACGGTCAGCACGAAGAGAGTGAAGATCTGTCCGACGAGGTCATCCAGATAGGCCGCGAAGGCCACCAGGTTGATATTCACCGCCAACAGCATGAGTTCGATCGACATCATGATGACGATCACGTTCTTGCGGTTCACGAAGATCCCGAAAATGCCGATCACGAACAGCGCGGCAGCCACGCCAAGGTAATGTTCCAATCCGATCATGCGTTCACCCTCGTTTCCGAACTCGCGTTTTTCGCTTGCTTTTGTTCGCTCACAGCCCCTGCCCCGGTTTGACGTCCACCATTTCCATCGTCTTGGACGGATCGCGATGCATCTGCGCGATGACGTTCTGGCGCTTGACGTTGGTGCGATGGCGCAGCGTCAGCAGGATCGCCCCGATCATCGCCACCAGCAGGATCAGGCCCGCCGTCTGGAAGAGGTAGAGGTATTTGTCATAGACGAGCAGACCGATCGCCTGCGCGTTGGTCATGCCCTCGGGCACCGGATCGGCACGGAGGTTTTCCGCCATGCCGGAGGTCTGCCACGCCCCGAAGGCGATGCCCAGCTGCACCAGCATGATGACCGCGATCAGAAGACCCAGCGGCATGTAGCGCGCCAACTCCCCCTTGAGCGCGGCGAAATCGATGTCGAGCATCATAACCACGAAGAGGAAGAGCACCGCGACCGCGCCGACATAGACGATGATCAGCAGCATTGCGACGAATTCCGAGCCCAGAAGCACGAAAAGCCCCGCCGCCGACAGGAAGGTCAGGATCAGCCAGAGCACCGAGTGGACCGGGTTCTTGGAAATCACCACCATGAAGCCCGCGACCAACGCCGTAATGGCGAAAAGGTAGAAGGCGAAAGCAAACACCGTCATTCGTTCTCTCCCGAATTCTCGTCGAAGACCGATTGCGCGATCTCGAGCGCGCGGGTCATGGCGGGCACCCCGCCGAACATGCTCATCTGAAAGATCACCTCGGCGATCTCGCGTTGCGTGGCCCCGGCCTCGAGCGCGTGGCGGATCGTCAGGCGCAGCTGCGAGTCCGCCTGCGCGCCCAGCACCGTGAGCGCCGCAATCGTCACCAGAAGCCGGGTCCGGCTGTCGAGACCTTCACGGTTGAAGGTCTTGCCGAACCACATCTCCATCATGTCCTTGGACATGGTGGGGAAGAGCTTCTCCATCGCAGCCGGGTTGAAACTTTCCAGCGCCGGATTGAACAGCCGGGCCATCTCGGCCGACTGCTCCATCATCGTGCTGAAGAGTTTCGAAAAATCGTCGGTCATCTGTAAGGCGCATCCAGTTCGAGGTTGCGTGCGATCTCGGCTTCCCAACGGGCCCCGTTCTCGAGGAGCTTCTGCTTGTCGTAGAACAGCTCCTCGCGGGTCTCGGTCGAGAATTCGAAATTCGGACCTTCGACGATCGCATCGACCGGGCAGGCTTCCTGACAGAATCCGCAATAGATGCATTTCGTCATGTCGATATCATAGCGCGTCGTGCGGCGCGAACCGTCGGCGCGGGGTTCCGCGTCGATCGTGATCGCCTGCGCCGGGCAGATCGCCTCGCACAGTTTGCACGCGATGCAGCGCTCTTCCCCGTTGGGGTAGCGGCGCAGGGCGTGCTCGCCGCGGAAGCGCGGCGAAAGCGGGCCCTTCTCGTGCGGGTAGTTCAGCGTGGGTTTCGGCGCGAAGAAATAGCGCATCCCCAGACCGAAGCCTTTGATGAAGTCCACCAGCAGGAAATACTTGGCAGCGCGGTTATAGTCGAAAGCCATCTATCAGCTCCCCATCGCCCAGCGGGCCCAGAAGTGCCCGAAGATTTCGAATTTCGCGAGGAAGGCGATGATCACCACCCAGGCCAGCGACAGCGGCAGGAAGACTTTCCAGCCAATCCGCATAAGCTGGTCGTAGCGGTAGCGCGGCACGATCGCCTTCACCATCGCGAACATGAAGAAGAAGAACACCATCTTGGCGAACATCCACAGCACCCCGTCGGGCAGCCCCGGGATCGGGGACAGCCAGCCGCCGAAGAACAGGATCGACATCAGCGCGCACATCAGCCAGATCGCGATATATTCGCCGGCCATGAACAGCAGATACGGGGTCGAGCTGTATTCAACCATGAAGCCCGCGACGAGTTCGGATTCCGCTTCCGGAAGGTCGAAGGGCGGGCGATTGGTCTCGGCCAGCGCCGAGATGAAGAACAGCGCCACCATCGGCAGGTGCGGCAGCCAGTACCAGCCCAACAGGCCCCAGCCGGTATCCTGCGCGCGCACGATGTTCGACAGGTTGAGCGAGCCGGTCGAGATCACGACGCCGATGATGATCAAGCCAATCGAGACTTCGTAGGAGATCATCTGCGCCGCGGAACGCAGCGAACCGAGGAACGGGTATTTCGAGTTCGACGCCCAGCCGCCCATGATCACGCCATACACCTCGAGCGAGGAAGCCGCGAAGACGAACAGAAGTGCGACGTTGATATCGGCGAGCACCCAACCGTCGGCAAACGGGATCACCGTGAAGGTCAGCAACGCCAGCACGAAGCTCAGGATCGGGGCGAGGAAATAGACGAACTTGTCGGCGCCCGCCGGCACGACGATTTCCTTGACCACGTATTTCAGCGCATCCGCGAAGGTCTGCATCAGGCCCCACGGCCCGACGACGTTCGGCCCGCGACGCATCTGCACGGCAGCCCAGATCTTGCGGTCGCCATAGACCAGCCAGATCATCGAAAGCATCACGAAGGCGATAACCGCCAAGCTCTGCAGCACGATCAGCAGGAAGATCCCGAAAGGTGTCGTGAAGAATTCAGCCATGATGTCCCACTCTCTTCATACGGTCGGAATGCCGCGATCCTTGCAATCGGCGACGGTCACTTCCGCGTCGATCGTCTTGAGTCCCTGCGGCAAGGCGGGCGAGATGGTGTAGACCGCATCTGCCCGCCAGATGCCACCCTCTTCAGTCACATTCGTGCGCACATGGCGCGCAAATCCATAGCCACGCACCAGCGCGTATTGCGCGGCTGCGCATTGGGCATAATCGGTCGCCGCTTTCTCGCTGGCGCCCTCGCCCGAGACGCGCGCGCGGATCTCCACCAGATCGCTGTCGAGGAGCCGCGTTTCGGTGCCCCGATAGACCGGCTTGACCGCGCTATCCCCCTGCGCCCCGCCGGTCGGCGTGCACGCCGCCAGCCCGGCCAGAAGGCCGGGAGCGAGCGGTGCGATATTGGGCAGGGTCTGCATCATCCGTCTCAATCTCACTCGGCGGCCACCGGCGCTTCGGCCCGCGCTTTCGCGAGGCTGGCGCATTCGCCCATCACCACGGAGGCCCGTGCAATCGGATTGGTCAGGTAGAATTCGCGGATCGGCAGGCGGAAGGTGGCTTTGCCCATGTCGCGCGGCTCGATCGCCTGCACTTCGTTCTCCAGGACCTGATCGACCTGCGCCAGATGCGGCACCGCCTCGACCATCGCGCGGCGCAGACCTGCAAGCGTGTCCCAGGGCTGCTTGGCGTCCAGCTCAGCCGAAAGCGCGCGCAGGATCGCCCAGTTCTCTTTCGCCTCGCCCGGCGGGAAGGCCGCGCGGAAGGCAAGCTGCGGACGGCCTTCGGTGTTCACGAAGAGGCCGTTTTCTTCCGTGTAGGCCGCGCCCGGCAAGATAACGTCGGCGCGGTTGGCTCCGCGGTCGCCGTGGCTGCCCTGATAGATCACGAAGGGACCGCCCTCGGCGCGCGGGGTGATCTCCACCTCGTCGGCGCCCATGTTGTAGATGACTTCTGCGCCGTCGATGGCCGCGAGCAGACCGCCCTCGGTCACTGCGCCCACATCCATCGCGCCGACACGGGCCGCAGCGGTATGCAGCACCATGAACTTGGCGTTGGAATTCTCGGCCAGCTTCATCGCATGGGCCAGAACCGCCTCGCCATCGGCTTCGTTCAGAGCGCCCTGCCCGATGATAACGACCGTGTTCTTGGCCTTCGTCTCATCCGAGATCGTCTTGGAGGACAGCTCGGCCAGCGCGGCGCGGTCGGTGCCGACATGCTCATAGTCATAGGTCAGGTCGCAGGCTTCACCGACGAGACCGACGTTCGCGCCCTTGGCCCAGGCCTTGCGGATGCGGGCGTTCAGAACGGGTGCTTCCACGGCCGGGTTCGCGCCGATGATCTGCACCATCTCGGCGTTGTCGAGATCCGCGATTGTCGCGTTGCCCACATAGCCGTAGCGGTTGCCGATCGGCAGGCGCGCGCCATCGGTGCGGCATTCGACTTTGCCGCCCAGCCCCTCGATCAGCTGCTTGAGCGAGAAGGCTGCCTCGGTCGAGACGAGATCGCCGACGAGACCAGCGACTTTCTTGCCCTTCATCGCTTCGGCGGCGGCGCTCAGCGCCTCGCCCCAGCTTGCGGGCTTCAGCTTGCCGTCGACGCGGACGTAAGGCCGGTCGAGACGCTGGCGGCGCAGGCCGTCCCAGACGAAGCGGGTCTTGTCGGAGATCCACTCCTCGTTCACGTCGTCATTGTTGCGCGGCAGGATGCGCATCACTTCGCGTCCCTTGGTATCGACGCGGATGTTGGAGCCCACGGCGTCCATCACGTCGACGGTCTCGGTCTTGGTCAGTTCCCACGGACGCGCGGTGAAGGCGTAGGGCTTCGAGACCAGCGCGCCCACCGGGCACAGGTCGATGATGTTGCCCTGCATGTTGGAGTCGAGCGTCATGTTCAGGTAGTTCGCGATCTCCGCATCCTCGCCCCGGCCGGTCTGGCCCATCTGGGTGATGCCCGCGACTTCGGTGGTGAAGCGCACGCAGCGGGTGCAAGAGATGCAGCGCGTCATGTGCGTCTCGACCAACGGGCCGAGGTTCAGCTCGGTCGCGGCGCGCTTGGGCTCACGGTAACGGCTGAAGTCCACCCCGTAAGCCATTGCCTGGTCTTGCAAATCGCATTCGCCGCCCTGGTCGCAGATCGGGCAGTCGAGCGGGTGGTTGATGAGCAGGAACTCCATCACCCCCTCGCGGGCCTTCTTGACCATCGGCGAATTCGTCTTGATCACCGGCGGCGCGCCTTCCGGCCCCGGGCGCATGTCGCGCACCTGCATCGCGCAGGAGGCGGCGGGCTTCGGCGGGCCGCCCACGACTTCCACAAGGCACATCCGGCAGTTGCCTGCGATAGACAGACGCTCGTGGTAGCAGAACCGCGGGATCTCGATCCCCGCCTGTTCGCACGCCTGGATCAGCGTGAGGTTCGGATCGACCTCGACCTCGTTCCCGTCGATGATGATCTTTCTCAGGTCAGCCATGGCTATCCGTCTCGTCTCTTCGGGCGCGAGGTTGCCCCCGCGCGGGTTTATTTCACGCCGCGTTGCCGCAGCCCATCGGGAAGACCCAAGCGCCATCCCGGTAAGTATCATTGATCGACGAGGCCACAGCCCCGCCGCAGATGGCGTTCGCGGCCCGCTTGGCCTCGGCGCCCTCGTAGTTCGCAAAGGGCGCGGCCTGCCGCATCACGACCAGCGCGCCGCTCGCATCATAAGCCGCTGTGTAACCCTCAACCGCCGCCAGACGGCGCGGACCTTTGGAGGCCTCGTTACCGCCCGTCGTGCCCATGCAGCCGCCAAGCGCCAGCGCGCAGCCCGATATGATCACAGCCCGCATCATGCCGCCCTGTGCCGTGGTAGGGTTCAGTTCCATCTGAGCACCTCCGCGACGGTGCTGCGCCGCAATCCGCCCTGATCCCACAAGATATGCGCGTGATCGTCCTGATTGATCTGGATCGCAACGAGCGAGGGATTGCCCGGCGGAAGCAGCGCCCCGGTCGCGACCTCGAAAGAGCGGCCGTCCGGCTGGGCGCAGCGGAACACCACGTCTCCGGTATCGCCCTTGATCGTGTATTCGATCTCGCGCCCGGTCCGCAGCGAGACCTTGCCGGTGGTGTTGAACACCTGGCACGCCGTCCCCTTCGGGAAGAACCCGAAATCGACCGTCAGCTTCGCCGGCTCGGCGGCGGCACCGCCGGCGAGCGAAAGAAGGGTCAAACTGGCAAGGGACAGGCGTTTCACGATACTCACTCCGCAGCCATCGCGCCCATGCGGCCCGTCTTGCGGGCCTTGATGCGGTCTTCGATCTCTTCGCGGAAGTGACGGATCAGGCCCTGGATCGGCCAGGCGGCCGCGTCGCCGAGCGCGCAGATCGTGTGGCCTTCGACCTGTTTCGTCACATCGAACAGCATGTCGATCTCTTCGATCTCGGCTTCGCCGCGCACCAGACGGTCCATCACGCGCATCATCCAGCCGGTGCCTTCGCGGCAGGGCGTACACTGGCCGCAGCTCTCGTGCTTGAAGAACTTGGACAGGCGCCAGACCGCTTTGATCACGTCGGTGTTCTGATCCATGACGATCATGCAGGCGGTGCCGAAGCTGGATTTCAGCTCGCGCATGCCGTCATAGTCCATGATCGCGTCTTCGCATTGCTCGGCGGGCAGGATCGGGCAGGATGCGCCACCCGGGATCACCGCCTTTAGGTTCTTCCAGCCGCCACGGACGCCGCCGCCATGCTTCTCGATCAGTTCCTTCATCGAGATCGACATGGTCTCTTCGATGACGCAGGGCGTGTTGACGTGGCCCGACATCGCAAACAGCTTCACGCCGGTGTTGTTCGGACGACCGAAGGAGGCATACCACTCCGCGCCGCGACGCAGGATTGTCGGGACAACGGCGATGGATTCCACGTTGTTCACCGTGGTCGGGCAACCGTAGAGGCCCGCGCCTGCCGGGAAAGGCGGCTTCATCCGGGGCATACCCTTCTTGCCTTCGAGGCTCTCCAGCAGCGCCGTTTCCTCGCCGCAGATATAAGCGCCCGCGCCGTGCGACAGGTAGACGTCGTAATCATAGCCGGAGCCGCAGGCGTTCTTGCCGATCAGCCCGTCTTCATAGGCTTCGTCGATCGCGCGCTGCAGCGCCTCTTTCTCGCGCACATATTCGCCGCGGATGTAGATATACGCCGCCGCGGCGCCCATCGCGAAACCGGCGATCAGCGCGCCTTCGACCAGCGTATGCGGATCGTGGCGCATGATTTCGCGGTCCTTGCAGGTCGCGGGCTCGGATTCGTCGGCATTGATCGCGAGGAAGGCGGGACGCCCATCGCTTTCCTTCGGCATGAAGGACCACTTGAGACCTGTCGGGAAGCCTGCCCCACCGCGCCCGCGCAGGCCGGAGGCCTTCACTTGCTCGATGATCCAATCCTTGCCTTTCGACAGGATCTCGCCAGTGCCGTCCCAATGCCCGCGCATCTTCGCGCCCTGCAGAGAGCGGTCATGCATCCCGTAGAGATTGGTGAAGATCCGGTCTTGATCCTTCAGCATATCGCTTCCCTCACTTGCCGGCTTTCCGGCGCCAGATGCGCCAGACGAGTGCCAGCGCGTAGATATAGGCGGCTATTGCCGCGAGATCGCCGATCAGCGCGACCTGCGCCGACCAGCCCTGTTGTTTTCCGATCCATTGCAGGAGGAGCCAGAGGATCGTGGCGACGGCGATGATAAGGGCGGCCCTACGCCCCAACGCCCTGTCGTGCTCGTCGATCTGGCTCATTCACCCCCGCTCAGTAATCGTTCGTCTTCGCCCGTTCGAGGAACGCATCCATGCCTTCCTCGACGATGATTTTCGCCTGGCTGACCCACTTGTCGCGGGTGCAGCGGCCCTTGAAACGCGGCACGTTCTGGTCCGCATAGGCAATCTCTTCGGGGCTCCATTTCGCGATTTGGTCGAAATGGTAAATGCCCCAGCCGTTCAGCGTCTCTTCGAGCTTCGGCCCGACGCCTTCGATCTTCTTTAGATCGTCGGCCCCAGCCTTGCGCGGCTGCTTGAGCCCGCGCGGCTTCTTGCCGGCGCCTTCGGCGGCCTCGGGTTGGCCCCCGGCACCGGAAGAGGACGTGTCCGCGACCTGCGCCGACATCGCGGAGAGCGGGGTCGCATCCTCGCTCTCGGGCTCCGGCGCGTCCGCTTTCGGCTCAGCTTCGGCCTCTGCCGCAGCCTCTTCCGCTGCAGGCTCAGCTTTCGGCTCTTCCGCCTCGGCTTCGTCCGTCGCGGGCTTGGTTGTCGGGCCGGGCTCGGGCCTGTCGGCCTCGGGCGTGGCCGCCTCGTCTTTCGGCGCGACCGCGTCGGCGCGCTCCACCTCGCGCTCGGCTACGGGCGTCGGAGACGCCGCCGCCGCCTGCGCTTGCGCGGCAACACCTTCGGGAGACGACGCGTTGAAGCTCTCAACGGGGCTTTCGGGGATCTCGGAGCCCTCGTCCGACGCCCCGGTGCCGTCCGCCTCGCCTTGAACCCCATGCTCGGAGCAGAACGCCCAGATCAGGAAGGCGCCGAACAGCAGGAAGGTCATCAGGCCAAGGAAGAGCGCCACGAAGAAGGGCTCATGCGCCACAACCATCAGGAAAACGGTGACCACGATCCCCGTAATACCTGCCCAGATACCTGCCTTGCCGCGGCACCCCTGTGTCTGATCACCCATTCCCGTCTCTCCATTCACGCCGCCTAACGGCGGTCTCTACCCTGTTGCGCTTACTCGTAAATGCCATCTTTCTTTGCGCGGGACGAGAATTCGGTCTCTGCCCCGCTGGCCAGTTTCTCTGCCTGACCTTTCCAGTCGTCGCGGCTCGCGCGACCCTTGAACCCTTCGATATTTGCGTCGACCCATGCGAGTTCCGCATCGGACCAGGCCGCGATCTGGTCGAAGTGATAGATGCCCATCGAATGCAGAAGCGTCTCCAGCTTCGGCCCGACGCCCTTGATCATCTTCAGATCATCTGCCCCGCCGTCGCGCGGCGCATCGAGAAGCTTGGGCTGTTCACCCTTGGACACGGCGGTGTCGGCCTTCGCATCGGCTTCGGTGCCCACGGGCTCGCGCTTCGAGCGCGGAACGGACTTCGAGGTGGCGGGCGCCTCGGCCTCGGTCACGCCGGTCTTGTCCGCGGGCGTGCCCTTGGCAGGCTTGGCCTCGGTCTTCTTGGCCGCCTTGCGGGCCTCGTCCTGTTGCGCGGCGGAGCGCGGACGCTCCTGCCCCATCGTCCCGATCGGACCGCGCTGGCCGGAGCTTTGCCACGGCGCTTCCAGCGGCACCTCGGTGCCGTCGATGCGCTTGATGGTGTCGCCGATCGCGAGCGCACGGGCGACGGAATAGTTGTAGTCTTCCTTGTCCCCCTTGGTCTCGGTGAGCGCGGTCAGACCCGACGCGGGCTCCGACGAGAAGCGACCGGTCTGCGAGCCGGGCTTCGGCACGGTGCCGTTGCCCATCTCGTCGATCAGCTTCGCGAGGCTCTCCTCGGTCAGATCTTCGTAGTAATCCTTGCCGACCTGCATCATCGGGGCGTTCGCGCAGGCGCCGAGGCATTCGACCTCTTCCCACGAGAACTTGCCGTCTTCCGAGAGCTGGAACGGCTCGGGGGCGATCTTCTCCTTGCAGACCTTCATCAGGTCTTCCGCGCCGCAGATCATGCACGACGTGGTGCCGCAAATCTGCAGGTGTGCGACCGAGCCGACCGGGGCCAGCTGGAACATGAAGTAGAAGGTCGCGACCTCGAGCGCCCGCATATAGGGCATGTCGAGCATCTCGGCCACGTATTCGATTGCCGGACGGCTCAGCCAGCCTTCCTGTTCCTGCGCGCGGAACAGCAGCGGGATGATCGCCGAGGCCTGACGGCCGACCGGGAACTTGGTCATCTGGGCCTTGGCCCATGCGAGGTTCTCGGGCGTGAACTCGAAACTATCGGGTTGTTCCGGGTAAAGACGGCGAAGCATTAGCGGTCAACCTCCCCGAACACGATATCCATCGTGCCGATGATTGCAGACACGTCGGCGAGCATGTGCCCCTTGGCGACGTGATCCATGGATTGCAGGTGCAGGTAACCCGGAGCGCGGATCTTCGCGCGATACGGCTTGTTCGTGCCGTCGGCCACCAGATAGACGCCGAACTCGCCCTTCGGCGCTTCGACGGCGGCATAAACCTCGCCCGCGGGGACGTGGAAGCCTTCGGTATAAAGCTTGAAGTGGTGGATCAGCGCTTCCATCGAACGCTTCATCTCCGACCGCTTCGGCGGCGTCACCTTGCCGCGGGCAAGCACGTCGCCCTGATTTTCCGGCATCCGCAGTTTCTCGATCGCCTGCAGGACAATCTTGGTCGACTCGCGCATCTCGGCCATCCGGCAGAGGTAGCGGTCGTAGCAGTCGCCGTTCTTGCCGATCGGAATCTGGAAGTCGAACTCGTCATAGCATTCGTAGGGCTGCGCACGACGCAGATCCCATGCAAGGCCGGAGCCGCGCACCATCACGCCGGAATAGCCCCATTGCTGGATTTCTTCCTCGGAGATGACGCAGATATCGACGTTGCGCTGCTTGAAGATGCGGTTCTCGGTCAGCAGCCCCTCGATGTCGTCGAGCACTTTCGGGAAGTGATGCGCCCATTCCTCGATATCGTCGAGCAGCTTCGGCGGCAGATCCTGGTGCACGCCGCCGGGCCGGAAATAGGCCGAGTGCAGACGCGCGCCGCATGCCCGCTCGTAGAAGACCATCAGCTTCTCGCGCTCTTCGAAGCCCCAGAGCGGCGGCGTCAGCGCGCCGACATCCATCGCCTGCGTCGTCACGTTCAGCAGGTGGTTCAGGATGCGCCCGATTTCGGAATAGAGCACGCGGATCAGCGAGCCGCGACGCGGCACTTCCACGCCGGTCAGCTTCTCGATCGCCAAGCACCACGCATGTTCCTGGTTCATCGGCGCAACGTAGTCGAGCCGGTTGAAGTAAGGCAGGTTCTGCAGGTAGGTGCGGCTTTCCATCAGCTTCTCGGTGCCACGGTGCAGCAAGCCGATATGCGGGTCGGCGCGTTCCACCACCTCGCCGTCCAGCTCCAGCACCATGCGCAGCACACCGTGGGCGGCCGGGTGTTGGGGACCGAAGTTGATGTTGAAGTTGCGGATGCGCTGCTCGTCGGTCAGCGTGTCCTTCGAGCCGTCATCATAGACATTGTTGCGGATATCGCCGTCCATCATTTCGCCTCCTCGCCCTTCTCGTCACCGGGAAGGATGTATTTGGCCCCTTCCCATGGCGAGAGGAAATCGAACTGCCGGTATTCCTGCGTCAGTTTCACCGGCTCATAGACGACGCGCTTGAGCACTTCGTCGTAACGAACTTCGACATAGCCCGTCGTCGGGAAATCCTTGCGCAGCGGATGGCCGCGGAACCCGTAATCGGTCAGCAGACGGCGCAGGTCCGGGTGGCCCGAGAACAGGATGCCGAACATGTCGAAGACCTCGCGCTCGAACCAATCGGCACAGGGGTGCAGCTTGGTGATCGAGGGCACCATGTCCTCTTCGCGGATCGCCGTTTTCACACGGATGCGCTGGTTGCGATACATCGAAAGGTAATGCCAGACGACATCGAAACGCTGCGGACGCTCGGGCCAGTCGATAGCCGTGATGTCCACGAGGTTCGTGAAGCGGCAATTCGGATCGTCGCGCAGGAACTCGGTGAAGGCGGGAACCGATTGGGTGGTGATCGTAACCGTCAGCTCGTCGAAGGCGATCTCGGTCGAGACCACGTCATCGGGGCGCTTCAGCTCGATATGGCCGGCCAGTTCGCGAAGGGCAGTATCGTCCATCTCTCGCTCTCCTCAGCGCACCAGCGTGCCGGTGCGGCGGATTTTGCGTTGCAGCTGAAGGATGCCGTAAAGCAGCGCCTCCGCCGTGGGCGGGCAGCCCGGAACGTAGATATCGACCGGCACGACGCGATCGCAGCCGCGCACCACCGAATAGCTGTAGTGATAATACCCACCGCCATTCGCGCAGGAGCCCATCGAGATCACGTAGCGCGGCTCGGGCATCTGGTCGTAGACCTTGCGCAGAGCGGGCGCCATCTTGTTGGTCAGGGTGCCGGCGACAATCATCAGGTCGGACTGGCGCGGCGAGGCGCGCGGCGCGGTGCCGAACCGCTCGAGGTCGTAGCGCGGCATCGAGACCTGCATCATTTCGACGGCGCAGCAGGCCAGGCCGAAGGTCATCCAATGCAGCGAGCCGTTGCGCGCCCAGTTGATGATGTCTTCCGTGGAGGTCAGCAGGAAACCTTTGTCCTGCAGCTCCTTGTTCAGCGTCTGCGTCGCAACTTCGCGATCCGCACCTGCGGTATTGGCAGAGGTCATCACGCCCATTCCAGCGCCCCTTTCTTCCACTCATATGCGAATCCTACGGTGAGAACCGCGAGGAAGACCATCATTGACCAGAAACCGACCATGGAAATCTGGCCGAAGGCCACCGCCCAGGGGAACAGGAAGGCCACTTCGAGGTCGAAGATGATGAAGAGGATGGAAACGAGGTAGAAACGAACGTCGAACTTCATCCGGGCATCGTCGAAGGCGTTGAAACCGCATTCATAGGCCGACACCTTCTCGGGGTCGGGATTGCGGACCGCCACCACCGCCGCTGCGAGCATGAGCACAAGGCCCAACACGATCGCCATGGCGAGAAAGATGAGGATGGGAAGATATTCGCGCAGCATGTCATGCATGGGCTTGGCTCCCTAACATCGCGACGACTTGTCGCGCAGGTTCTGGCTAGGCGAGCAATAGCCTTGCGCCCCATTGGGGTCAACCGAGAGCAGGCCGGAAAATCATGCAAATGCGGGCCGCGGGTGCTTTTTGCATACGAAGGTATGCGAAATCTGCGAGCTTGCAGAGCCGCTCAGAGCCTGCCCGCGTTGGACTGCGCCGCTTTTGTCGCGACGCAGTCTTTTGACAAACTTAATCAGAGTTTGAATTTTCGGAATATTTGCCTTGCGCGTGGTGGGGCGCTTCTTAAGGCCGCCTTAAGCTTTCCATGCCGGATCGCGCTTCTCGAAAAACGCGGTGATTCCTTCATCCGACTCGGCGGATTCCCAGCGAGTCACCAGCGCCTCGATCGTCATGTCGATCACGCTCTCGTCGATCCGCGGCCCCAGCGACCGGACCAAGGCCTTGGCCTCGCCCACCGCGCCCGGTGCGCAGGCGAGATAGGGCTCGGCCTCGGCCATCACGGCCCGCTCCAGCATCTCCGGCAGGACAACCTTGGCCAGCAACCCCAGATCACGCGCCTCGGCGGCCTCGAAGAGTCGCGCGGACATGAAAACCCGGCGCGCCCGCGCCTCGCCCATGCGCGCGACCACGTAAGGAGAGATCGTCGCGGGCGTCAGACCCAACCGCGTCTCGGTCAGGCCGAATTTCGCACCCTCGACGCCGATGGCCACGTCACAGACCGACATCATGCCGATCCCGCCGCCGAACGCATTGCCCTGCACCGCGCCGATCACAGGTTTCGGGCACGTGTTGAGCGCCTGCAGCATCCCCGCGAGCTTGCGCGCTGCCGCCGCGCGCTCTTTCGCGCCCGCCGCGATCTGACTCTGCATCCATTTCAGATCCCCGCCCGCGCAAAAGCTGCGCCCTTCAGCGGCTAGGATCACCACGCGCACGGCGTCATCGGTGCCAAGCTGGCCTATGGCTGCGGTGATCTCTTCCATCATCTGCTCGGAGAGCGCGTTATGCTTCTCCGAACGCGCCAGCGTGAGACGCGCGATGCCACGCGCATCGGTCTCGGTCTTGATCGTGTCAAACATCGCCCTGCCCTTTCATTTTCTTCGCCATTGCGGCGGCCTCAGCCAGAACGGCCGAATCCAGCCCGGTCTCGTAGCCTAAAGCCCCGAGTCGCGCCTGCACCGCCTCCGTCGCGACATTGCCCGCCGCGCCGGGCGCATAGGGGCATCCGCCCAAACCGCCGACGCAGGCATCGAACACCCGCAAGCCCATCTCCAGCGAGGCTTCGATATTCTCCAGCGCCCGCCCGGAAGTGTCGTGAAAATGCCCGGCGAGCTTTTCCGCCGGAACTTCGTTCAGCACCGCGCGCAGCATGGCCGTCACGCTCTCGGGTGTGCCCTGCCCGATCGTGTCGCCGAGGCTGATCTCGTAGCAGCCCATGTCGCGCAGCTGCGCTGCGACGCGGGCGACATTCTCCGGCGGCGTCTTTCCGTCGAAGGGACAATCGGTGACGACGGAGATGTAGCCACGGACTTTCACATTATCGGCTTTTGCGGCCTCCATGATCGGCAAGAACCGCTCCAGACTTTCACTGATCGAACAATTGAGGTTCGCGCGCGAGAAGCCCTCGGAGGCAGAGGCGAAGATCGCCACCTCATCGGCCTTGGCCGCTTTCGCTGCCTCATAACCTTTCATGTTCGGCGTCAGCGCGGCGTAGGAAACGCCCGGTCGGCGCGCGATCCCGGCGAAGACATCTGCCGAGTCGGCCATTTGCGGCACCCATTTCGGGCTGACGAAAGACCCTACCTCGATCCGACGGAACCCGGCCCGGCTCAGGCAATCGACCAGCGCGATCTTGTCGGAAAGCGCGATCTGGCGCTTTTCGTTCTGCAGCCCGTCACGCGGGGCCATCTCGAAGATCTCGACACTCTCAGCCATGGGTTTGCTCCATCGGGGGCAGCTCGTAGAAATCCTGCGCATACATGCTCGCACCGCCCTTCTCGACCGCGCGCTGATAGGCAGGCCGCTCCTCGATCCGGTCGCGATAGGCGGAGATGTTCGGGAAGCCCTCGCGCGGCACGAAGCGGAACATCGCGTCGATATTGAACCCCATCATGCAATCGGCCGCCGAGAACGTCCCGATCATCCAATCGCGCCCGACCAGATGCGCCTCCAGCGCCTTCATCGTGACGCCAAGCCGCTTCGTCTCGAGCGCCATCATCGCGGGCGAGCGCGCCTCGGGCGGGCGCAGGAAGATGTGTTGAATGTTAAGGCTTTGCAGGATGTTGCCCTGCGTCTCCGCGAAATGCACCCATTCGAGGAAATCCGCGCGGGTGGGTTCGCCCGTGACCGGCGCAAGCCCAGCCTCGGGCCGCGTCTCGGTAAGGTATTCGACGATCGCGCCGCTCTCGAAGATCGAGCGCCCGTCGACCTCCAGCGCCGGGATGCGCCCCGCAGGCGAGAGTTCGCGAAACTCGGGACTGCGCAGCGAACCATCCGTGAGCGACCATGTCTGAAGCTCGTAGTCGAGCCCCATCTCTTCCAGCAGCCACAGCACCCGCATCGAACGCGCGCCGGGGATGTGATGCAGTCGGATCATGCCTCGTCCTCCAGCCGAATGAGCGCCGCGCCCGCTTCGACCTGCGCGCCCTCAGTCACCAGAACCTCGGCCACGACACCGTCGCGGGCTGCGCGCATCGTGTGTTCCATCTTCATCGCTTCCATGATGGCGAGCCGGTCGCCCGCCGCCACTGTATCGCCGGCCGAGACGAAAACCGCCTTCACCAGCCCCGGCATCGGCGCCAGCGTCAGATCGGAGGCGTCGGCATCAGCGCCGCGCGCCAGCGGGTCGGGGATATCGAAGCGATGCGCGCAATGCAGGAAGATGGTGATCGCGCCATCCGACTGCGCCATCCGCGCGCCGGTCTTCGCGCCGTTCACCCGCCAGCCATCCTCGGCCAGCTCGCACGCATGGGCCTCCTCACCCAGCTCGACCGTGACTTGGCCCGGCCCGTGCACTCGGATCGCGGCCTCTTCCTCGAAAGGCACGGTGCGGCGCGGCGACTGCCAGAGGCTGAAGCCGCTCGCCTCGCCGTCCCAAAGCCCGGCAGCGGCGATCACGGCCAGCGCCTTCGCGGCAACCGGCGTCTCGGTCGGGGCGGCGAGCGCGTCGATCTCGCGCCCGATCAGCCCGGTATCGACCTCGCCCCGAGCGAAACCTTCGTGCCGCGCGAGCCGCGCGAGGAAGGCAAGATTCGTCACCGTGCCCGCGACTTCCGTCTCTTCCAGCGCTCGCGCGAGTTGCCCCAGCGCGGTCGCCCGCGTCGGCCCGTGGGTGATGACCTTCGCGATCATCGGGTCGTACCACGGGCTGATCGTGTCGCCCGTACGCACCCCGGTATCAGCGCGACATCCATCGGCGAAACGCAGATGCGATAGCGTCCCCGTCGCGGGCAGGAAGCCTGCAGGCACGTCTTCGGCATAAAGACGCGCCTCGAACGCATGGCCGGTGATCGTCAGATCGCCTTGCGCGCAGGGCAGCGGCTCGCCCGAGGCCACGCGCAATTGCCATTCGACCAGATCGACGCCGGTGATCGCCTCGGTCACGGGATGCTCGACCTGCAGACGAGTGTTCATCTCCATGAACCAGAACCGATCCGGGCGCAGACCGTCCGAGCCGTCCACGATGAACTCCACCGTGCCCGCGCCCTTGTAGCCGATGGCCTCGGCGGCGCGGGTGGCCGCCTGCCCCATCGCCTCGCGCATCTCGGGCGTCATGCCCGGCGCGGGGGCTTCCTCGATCACCTTCTGGTGGCGGCGCTGGAGCGAGCAGTCGCGCTCGAACAGATGCACCGCTTTATCACCATCGCCGAATACCTGCACCTCGATATGGCGCGGCGAGCCGATGAATTTCTCGATCAGCACGGCGGGATTGCCGAAGGCGGTCTGCGCCTCTCCCTGCGCGGAAGCCAGTGCATCCGCGAAGTCGGACGGCGCCTCGACCAGCCGCATCCCCTTGCCGCCGCCGCCCGCGACCGCCTTGATCAGCACCGGGTAGCCGATCGTGTCAGCCGCGCCCGCGAGATGCTCGGGGTCCTGATTGTCGCCGTGATAGCCCGGCACGACAGGCACGCCCGCCTTTTCCATCAGCGCCTTGGCCGCGTCCTTGAGCCCCATCGCGCGGATCGCCTTGGCCGAGGGGCCGATAAAAACCAGCCCCGCCGCCTCGACGGCGTCGACGAAATCTGGGTTCTCCGAGAGGAACCCGTAGCCCGGATGGATCGCCTGCGCGCCGGTCTGTTTGGCGGCCTCGATGATCGCATCACCGCGCAGATAACTGTCTTTGGGCGCGGGGCCGCCAATGGCCACCGCCTCATCGGCCATCGCCACATGGCGCGCCTCGCTGTCGGCCTCGGAATAGACGGCTACGGTCGCCACGCCCAGTTTGCGTGCAGTCTCGATCACGCGACAGGCGATCTCCCCGCGATTGGCGATCAGGATCTTGGAAAACATGTCGGTCTCCCCTTTGAGAGCGTCGGAGGGGGCGCTGCCCCCGCTCCTGCGGAGCCCCCCGGGATATTTCGGCCAAGTCGAAGATTTGCACTTCTTCTTGGCCGAAATATCCCCGCCGGAGGCATGAAAGTTACATCCGGAACAGGCCGAAGCGGGTCGGCTCGATCGGGGCGTTCAGCGCGGCGGAGAGCGAGAGCGCCAGCACGTCGCGCGATTTGCGCGGGTCGATGATGCCGTCGTCCCAAAGCCGCGCCGAGGCGTAGAGCGGGTGCGACTGGCGCTCGAACATCTCGATGGTGGGGCGCTTGAACTCGGCCTCTTCTTCGGCCGACCACTGGCCACCCTTGCGCTCGATCCCGTCGCGTTTGACGGTGGCGAGCACGCCCGCCGCCTGTTCGCCGCCCATCACGGAGATTCGCGAGTTGGGCCAGGTCCAGAGGAAGCGCGGGGAATAGGCGCGCCCCGCCATACCGTAATTGCCCGCCCCGAAGGAGCCGCCGACCAGCATGGTGATTTTCGGCACCGAGGTGGTGGCGACGGCGGTGACCATCTTCGCGCCGTGACGCGCGATGCCTTCGTTTTCATATTTCCGCCCGACCATGAAGCCGGTGATGTTTTGCAGGAAGACCAGCGGGATCGAGCGTTGCGAGCAGAGTTCGATGAAATGCGCAGCCTTCTGGGCGGCTTCCGAGAACAGCACGCCGTTATTCGCGACGATGCCGACGGGGCAGCCTTTGACATGAGCGAAGCCGGTGACGATCGTCTCGCCGAAGCGCGGTTTGAACTCGTCGAAGCGCGATCCGTCCACGAGGCGCGCGATGACTTCGCGGATATCATAGGGGGTGCGCAGGTCTGCCGGGACCACGCCGAGGATTTCCTCGGGATCGTAGGCAGGCTCCTCGGGCGATTGCCAATTCACCGTCGAAGGTTTCGTGTAGTTGAGATTGCCGACCGCGCGGCGCGCCAGCGCCAGCGCATGGGCGTCGTCTTCGGCCAGATAATCGGCCACGCCCGAGAGCCGCGTATGCACATCGCCGCCGCCGAGGTCTTCGGCGGTGACCACCTCCCCCGTCGCCGCTTTCACCAGAGGCGGCCCGGCGAGGAAGATCGTGCCCTGCTCTTTCACGATGATCGTCACATCAGACATCGCGGGCACATAGGCACCACCTGCCGTGCAGGACCCCATCACCACCGCGATCTGGGCGATGCCCTTCGCCGACATCCGGGCCTGATTGTAGAAGATGCGCCCGAAATGGTCGCGATCGGGGAAGACCTCGTCCTGATTGGGCAGGTTCGCGCCGCCCGAGTCGACGAGGTAGATGCAGGGGAGATGGTTTTCCTCGGCGATCTCCTGTGCGCGCAGGTGCTTCTTCACCGTCAGCGGGTAATAGGTGCCGCCCTTCACGGTGGCGTCGTTGGCGACCACCATGACTTCCTGGCCCTGCACCCGGCCGATCCCGGCGATCACGCCCGCGCAAGGCGCGGCATTGCCATACATGTCATGCGCCGCCGTCGCGCCGATTTCCAGGAACGGCGAGCCGGGATCCAAGAGCCCCGCTACCCGTTCGCGCGGCGCCATCTTGCCGCGCGACAGGTGCCGCTCCAGCGCGGCGGGACCACCGCCTGCCGCCGCCTGTGCGGCAGCCTCTTCGATCTGCGACAGCGCTTCGAGATGCGCCTTGCGATTGGCCTGAAAGTCCTCCGACGAGGTCAGGGCCTGCGATACCAGTTTCATTCCATCCTCCCCAAATCGCGCAGTTCCAGCGCGCGTTGCGCCGTACGCTCGAGGTAGCATTGCGACGCCACGACCGTCCGGATCGTGCCGTCCTTCCAAATCTCGTAGAGCAGCCCGCAATCGGCGTCGCGATACTGCCCCCACGCGCTTTGCGCATCGAGAAGCATGTTGGCGAGGTCGGTGCCCCCCTGCTCGAGCAGACGGGCGCGCGCCGCCTTGTATTGCGACTTCGCGATATCGTCCCAGACCTGCGCCTCGCCCTGAAGACACGCCGAAATACCCAGAGTCGTATCGCCGCCCGGCTCATCCTGACAGGCTGCGGCCGCCTCGCCGATACAGCCGGGATGGGTGTCCTTCGCCCCGTCGAAACAGGTGCGCACCGCGTTCGGGTCAACGCTCGGTTCCTGCGCCAAGGCGGGGGACGCGAGCATCAAGCCGCCCAGCAACCATGCCAATTTCATCGCGCGTTTCCTTTTCTCAGAGCGCCCGTGAAGGCGGAGTGTCCGTGTCATGGGCGCGCCTCGCCAGCCAGCAGCCCGGCCCAACTCTGCAATTCGAGCGCATGTTCGGCGGTCTTGCGCATCAGGCAGCCCGCCTCCTCCGCCTCTGCGCCCTCGCCCTGCAGCGCGGCCCCATAGGCGCAGGCGCCATCGCGGTAGCGCGCCCAGGCAGCTTCCGCCTCGCCCAGCTGCGCGCCTTGCAATCCGGACGAAGACTTGCCCGCCGCGATCTTTGCCGCGTCGCTGGCCGCTGCCGCCCGCCGCAAGCTGTCGAGGGCCGTCGCCGCCCGGTCGGACCAGAGGGCGCGCTCGGCGTCATAGCAGGCGCGGCGGTCCTGGACGCTCGCAGCGTCACCGATGCATTGCTCCGCCGCTTTTCCGATGCAGGACGCAGGGTCGTCAGCGCCCGAAAGGCAGCTCTCCAAAGCGGCCGGATCGAAATCCGCCCCTGCCCCTTGGGCCTGCGCCGCCAAAGGCGCCGCAAGCCCGATCAGGAGGAGAGCGCCGGCGCGCATCACGCGGCTCCCATGATCTCGCGACCGATGAGCATCCGGCGGATTTCCGAGGTGCCCGCGCCGATCTCCATCAACTTCGCGTCCCGGAACAGGCGCGAGACGTTGGAGTCGTTGAGGAACCCGGCGCCGCCAAGCGCTTGCACCGCCTGATGCGCCTGCACCATCGCCTGCTCGGAGGCGTAAAGCACGGTCGCCGCAGCATCCTGACGGGTTACGGCGCCGCGATCACAGGCCTTCGCGACCTCGTAGGTGTAGGCGCGCGCGGTGTTCATAGCGACATACATATCGGCGATCTTGCCCTGCATGAGCTGGAAATTCCCGATCGGCTGGCCGAACTGCTCGCGCTCCTTGCAATAGGGCACGACCTCGTCGAGGCAGGCCATCATGATGCCGGTGCCGATGCCGGAAAGCACCACGCGCTCGTAATCGAGACCCGACATCAGAACACGCACCCCACGCCCCTCTTCGCCCAGCACATTCTCGAAGGGCACCTCGCAATCCTCGAAGAACAGCTGTGCCGTGTTCGAGCCGCGCATGCCGAGCTTGTCAAAATGCTTGGAGGTGGAGAAGCCCTTGAAATCCTTCTCGACGATGAAGGCGGTGATGCCCTTGGAGCCAGCTTCCGGGTCGGTCTTGGCATAGACCACGAGCGTGTCGGCATCGGGCCCGTTGGTGATCCAGTATTTATGGCCATTCAGGACGTAATAGCCGTTGCGCTTCTCGGCCTTTAGCTTCATGCCCACCACGTCCGAGCCCGCGCCGGATTCCGACATCGCGAGCGCGCCGACCGACTGTCCCGAGATCAGTCCGGGCAGATATTTCTTCTTCTGCTCGTCCGAACCGTTCAGCTTGATCTGGTTCACGCAGAGATTGGAATGCGCGCCGTAGCTGAGCGCGATCGAGGCCGAGGCCCGCGCGATTTCCTCGGTGGCCACGACATGAGCGAGATAGCCCATCCCGGCCCCGCCGAATTCTTCAGGCACGGTGATCCCGAGCAGGCCAAGCTCGCCCATCTCGGTCCAAAGCTCGTTCGGAAACTCATTGTCCAGATCGGTTTTGGCCGCGATCGGGGCCACGCGCTCGGACGCCCAACGGCGCACCATATCGCGCAGTGCGGCGATATCCTCGCCCAGATCGAACTCCATCGAACCTGCGAACATCGGATCTCCTCCCCCGGTTTATTGAACGCACGTTCATTTATGCGCAATTGTCGAGTCGGGTCAAGAGCCGTGGCCCCGGCCCCGGGCAAACGACGTAGCGGCACGAACCCGCGGCGCAGGGGCTGGTAAGGCGCGGCGATTGCCGCCACAAAGAGGCTTGGGACATGGAAACACGGGAGCGGAGATGGGGCAGCCACGTCATATCGTGATCGGAGCGGGCATCGTCGGCATGATGACCGCATGGGCGCTGGCGCGGCGCGGGCTGCCGGTGACGGTGATCGACCGCCTGCCCGGCCCCGCGGAGCTGTGTTCGCGCGCGAATGCCGGGATCGTCTCGATCGGCCATTCGAGCGCATGGGCGGGGCCGGATGCCTTGCCGCAGCTGCTGCGCGCGATGGCCGGGCGCAATCCCGGTGTGAAGCTGACCGCGCCGTTCGATCCGGCGCTATGGCGTTGGGGGACGCGCTTCCTGCTCAACTGCACAGGCGCCGCGCAGGCCCGGAACACCGCGCGGATGATGCGGCTGGCCGAGACCGCGCGCGCCGCCCTGCCCGAGATGGCGCAGGAGTTGGAGCTGGACGCACTTATCCGCTTCGAGGGCGGACTCTATCTTTATAATGCGACGAATGAGATCGACGCCCATGACGACGGGCGGTTGACGCGGATCGACCCGGACTGGCTGGCCGAGAACGATCCGCCGCTCGCCAGGGCTGGTTTTGCGGGCGGGTTCCTCTCGCCGATGGATGCCGCGGGCAATTGCCACGAGGTGACCCGCGCCGCCGCCAAAGCGCTTTCCGCCAAGCACGGTGTGCAGTTTCGCTACAACAGCGCGGTGACCGGGTTCAGCCATGCCCACGGCAAGATCACCGGGGTCAACCTCGCCGATGAGACGCTGCCTGCGGCGCAAGTGATCCTCGCCGCCGGGGTAGAGACGCCCGATCTGGCCCGGCCTCTGGGCTTTGCGCCGGATATCTACCCGGTGAAGGGGTATTCTGGGACATGGGAAGTGCGCGACCAGAGCCGCCTGCCCCGCCATCCCTATATCGACGAGGCCGCGATGCTGGCCGTGGCGTCTTATGGCGGGGTGTTGCGGGTGACCGCGATCGCCGAATTCGCCGGGCGCGACCGGACGCTGCGCGAGGATCGCACCAAGGTGCTGACCGATTACGTCGCCGCACGTTTCGGCGATGCGGTGAGCGATGCGCCGCCCGTTCTCTGGACCGGGCTGCGGCCCTCGACCCCGCATGGCCCGCCCTTCCTTGGCCGGGTGAAGGCTTACGACAACCTGTGGGTCAATGCGGGCCACGGGCAGTTGGGCTGGACGCTTTCGGCGGGCTGCGGCGCGCTTCTGGCCGATGCGATCACCGGTGCCGCCAACGGCCCGCGCGAGGTGTCGGCCCCGGCGCGCTGGCTGATGCCTCTGTGACGCCCGAGACAATGAAGGAGACGACATGAGCCCGAAGATCATCCCCTATGACATCGCGGAAAAGCTCGATTGGCCTGGCGCGATAGCTGCATTGCGCGCGGGCCATACGCGCCCGAAGGCGGAGTTGGGCGATACGTTTCTCGGACCCTCGGATGCGGTGCTGCTCAGCCGCGCGGCTTACATTCCGGGGCTGGGTTACGGGGTGAAATCCTTCACCGTGTGCGATGGCAACGCGCAGGCGGGGCTGCCCACGGTGCAAGGCGCGATGGTGGTGTTCGAGCCCGAGCATGGCCAGCCCACCGCGATCGTCGATTGCCCGCTGGTGACCGAGTTCAAGACGGCTGCCGATTCCGTTCTGGGCGCGCAACTTCTGGCCCGCCCGGACAGCCGCCGACTGCTGATCGCGGGCGGGGGCCGGGTCGCGCGCTCGCTGATCGCGGCCTATGCGGCGGGCTTTCCGGGGCTGACGGAGATCACGCTCTGGACGCGCCGCCCCGAGCAGGCGCAGGAGCTGGCGGCTGGGCCTGCCCCCGAGGGCGTCACGCTGCGTGCGGTGAGCGATCTGGCCGACGCGGTGGCCGAGGCCGATATCGTCAGCAGCGCCACGATGGCGCGCGCGCCGGTCCTGAAGGGCGAATGGGTAAAACCCGGCACCCATGTCGATCTGATCGGGGCCTACAAGGCCGATATGCGCGAGGCCGACGATGCGCTGATCTCGACGGCGAGTCTCTTTGTCGACAGTCGCGACACCACATTGGGCCATATTGGCGAACTGCTGATCCCGATCCGCGAAGGGGTGATCGCGCCCGAGGCGGTGAAGGCCGATCTCTACGACCTGATCGGCGGCGCGCGCGGGCGGGAAAGCGCCGAGGAGATCACGCTCTACAAGAACGGCGGTGGCGCGCATCTCGACCTGATGATCGCCGACTGGATCTCGCGCGCAGGCTGAGTGTCAGCGCTCCACCTCTTCAAACCTCGGCCTCTTCGCGCAGGATGCGCGCGATCTGGGCGGCATCGTCCGTCGAGAAAGTCAGCGGCAGGCGCAGGTCAAGCAGCGTCGCCAGCACCGCATCGGTGCGCGGCAGGTTCTGCGCTTCTGCGTAGCGCCAGCTGTCATGGCGCGAGGTGAAGCCCGCAGGCTCATCCGCGCCGAACCATTTCAGCTCAACCCCGCGGGCCGCAGCCCGGGCGACGAAATCCAGCATCTCGGGGGCGGAGCGCCCCGGCAGGCGGAACTGGAAGGACGAGCCGACATAGCTCTCGGCCTCGGGGCGTTCGATCAGCGCGATACCCTCGGCGCCGACGAGCCCGGCCTCGATCTCACGGTACAGCGCGCTCCAGCGCGCCACCCGATCCGCCAACGTCGGCAACTGCGGGCGCAGGATCGCGGCGCGCAGATTGTCCATTCGGCCCGAGACATTGGGCGTGTCGTATTTCAGCCCCTCGAACACCTCCGGCCTCGGCGCGGCGCGGTGCCGCTCATAGAGCATGTAGCTGCCCGACAGCAGGATCATCCGCGCCGCCAGTTCCGCGTCGTCGGTTACGATCAGACCGCCCTCGCCCGAATTCATGTGCTTGTAGGTCTGGGTCGAATAGCACCCGATCGCGCCATGCCGCCCCGAGGGGACACCGCCCCAAGCCGCCCCCATCGTATGGGCGCAATCCTCGATCACCGTCAGATCATGGGTGCGCGCGATCTCCATCAGCGCATCCATGTCGCAGATATGGCCGCGCATATGGGAAAGCATCAGCACTCGGGCCTGCGGGGCTTTCGCCGCCAGATCGTCAAGATCGATGGTCAGCTGGTCGGTGACCTCCACCAGCACGGGCTTGCCGCCGACCGCCGCGATGGCGCCGGGCACGGGCGCAAGCGTGAAGGCATTGGTCAGCACCGGATCGCCCGGACCGACGCCCACGGCGCGCAGTGCACAGCCCAAGGCATAGCCGCCCGAGGCCACCGCGAGGCAATAGGGCGCACCGGTCAGCCCTGCGAATTCCTCCTCCAGCAACGCCACCTCGCCCGGTTCATCCGGCACCGTATTGTAGCGATGCAGACGTCCCGAGCGCATCACCTCGACGGCACGTTCGATCGCCTCCTCCGGGATCGGCTCCTGCTGGGTGAAATTGCCGTTGAAGACCTCGGACATCACTCGACCTTTCTTGCACGCACGAACAGCGCCAACGCCGCCAGCAGGATTACGGAGGCCACGTAAAAGGCCATGTCCGGCGTGCGGATCGGGGCGTTCTCGGCGAGGAATATCCCGAACACTTGGGTGAAGAACAAGGTGCCCGCCAGCATCGCGAGGTTCATCAGCGCGGAAATGCCACCCTGCAGGGCGCCCTGCGCATCCTCGGGCACCGCGTTGGACATCAGCGAGGCGATCATCGGATGCACCAGCCCCTCGATCCCGGTGATCAGCAGGACGATTAAAACCATCGCCAGCGAGGTCGACAGCCCCAGCGCAATGGTCATGCCGATCCCGACGATCAGCCCGATCGCCGCCACCCGCGCCTCGCCCAGTCGGGACGCAAGCGGCCCAGCGAGCCCGCCCTGAAAGATCGCCGCGACGACGCCATAGCCTGCGAGTGTCAGCCCCACCATTCCCTCGGACCAGCCGAATTTCGCCATCCCCCAATAGGGCCAGATCGCGGGATAGACCGCCGAGGCGAACAGATAGACGCCAAGGGCAGTGCCCATAGGCAGCACGCCCGGATACCGCGCGAAGACTTTCAGCGTGCCCAGCGGATTGCAGGCGCGCCAGTTCACCGGACGGCGCAAGCCCTGCGGCAGACTTTCAGGCAGCACGATCAGGCCGTAGATCAGGTTCAGCCCCGAGAGCGCGGCGGCGACGAAGAAGGGAATGCGCGGGCCAAGCTCGCCCAGAAATCCGCCAAGCGCGGGCCCCGCGATGAAGCCGAAGCCGAAGGCCGCGCCGATCAGTCCGAAGGCGCGGGCACGCTCGGCCGGCGGGGTGATATCGGCGAGATAGGCGTTCGCGATGACGTAGGACGCGCCGCAGATGCCAGCGACGATCCGGCCCACGAAGAGCCAGAGCAGCGTCGGCGCGAAGGCGTGAAACAGGTAATCGACACCCAGTCCGCCGATCGCAAGCAAGAGGAGCGGACGCCGCCCGAAGCGATCCGAAAGGTTGCCCATCAGCGGCGCGAACAGGAATTGCGCGAGGCTGAAGGCCGCGAACATCCAGCCCCCGATCCGGCTCGCCTGCGCCAGATCGACGTGGCCCACATCCGCGATCAGCGAGGGCAGCACGGGAATGATCAGGCCGAACCCCACCATGTCGAGAAACACCGCGATCAGAACGAAGGCGGTGGCGTGAAAGCGCGAAGGACCGATGGGCGCTGCGGTCATGGCTGTTTAAGGGGCCATCCGGGGCGGCACAGCCCCGCCGCGCCCCTCATCCGAGCATCCGCGCCACGAGCGCGGGCAGATCGTCGAAATGGTCGAGCATCGCCTCGGGCGCGAGACGCTCGATGCCACGCCCCTCGGGCCCGAAGGTCACGAGAACGCAGGGCACACCGACGGCACGAGCGGTCTCGCGATCGGTATTGGTGTCGCCCACCAGCAGAGAGGTCTCGACCTTACCACCCGCACCCTCGACGGCGGCGAGATATGGGTCGGGTGAAGGTTTGCGCAGCGGCAGCGTATCGGCACCGATCAGCGCATCGAAGAGACCGGTGACGCCGAGCCGCTCGAGCAGAACACGTGCGAGACCTTCGGGCTTGTTGGTGCAGACAGCCGTGGCAAAACCCTGATCACGCAGCGTTTTCACGGCCGCTTCAGCCCCGGGATAAAGCTGCGTATGCCGGTCGATATTCTCACCGTAATGCGCGAGTAGCGGGTAATAATCGGCCTCGACCAAGGCTGCGATCTCGCTCTCCGCCAAGCCCAGTCGGCCATAGCCCGCCTTGAGCATCGCGCGGCCACCGTGGAAGGCGATCAGCGCGTCGCCCGCGGGATCGAGAAGCGGCGCGTGGCCGCGCGCCGTGAAGCAGGCGTTGGCCGCCGCGATCAGATCGGCGGAGGTGTCGGCCAAAGTCCCGTCGAGGTCGAAAACCACCGTGCGCATTGCCCATTGCTCCTTCCGTAACACCGCGAAAGGAAGCGTGAAGACGCACCACTTGCGGCAAGCAAGCCAATGGTTAAAACGGGGCCGAGCAGAAGAAAAGGTATCTCATGGCGATTGCATTGATCACCCTCGCGGCGGGCCAGGGCACCCGAATGAACTCCGACCTGCCGAAGGTGCTGCATCAGGTGGGCCGCGCGCCGCTTGTGGCCCATGCGCTGGCCGCCGGACGGGCACTCGAACCCGAGACCGTGATCGTCGTCGCAGGTCACGGTGCCGAGAAGGTGAAGAAAGCCGTCGCAAAGATTGATCCCGAGGCACAGATCGTGCTGCAGGAAGAGCAGCTCGGCACCGGCCATGCGGTGGCGCAGGCCCTGCCTGCGCTCGACGGGTTCGACGGCCGCGTAATCGTGCTTTACGGCGACACGCCCTTCATCCGCCCCGAGACGCTGGAGCGGCTCGCGGCGTCCGAGGCAGCGGTGACCGTGCTGGGCTTCGAGGCCGCCGATCCGGGCCGATACGGGCGCTTGGTGGCGCAAGGCGACACGCTGGACCGGATCGTGGAATTCAAGGATGCCACGGATGAAGAACGCGCCATATCCCTCTGCAACTCTGGCGTTATCGCCTGTGACGCGGTGCTTCTGACCGAGCTCGTCGCGGGGCTGTCGAACGAGAACGCTTCGGGGGAATACTACCTCACCGACATCGTCGAAGCCGCACGCAAGAAAGGTCTCTCGGCCAAGGTCGTGACCTGTGATGAAGCCGAGACGCTGGGCATCAACACCCGCGCCGAACTCGCCCGCGCCGAGGCCCTCTTCCAGGAACGGATGCGCGCCGAGGCGATGGAAAACGGCGTGACCATGGTGGAGCCCGCCAGCGTCTGGTTCGCGCTCGACACCTATATCAGCCGCGATGTCGTGCTGGGACCGAATGTCGTGTTCGGCCCCGATGTCACCATCGAATCCGGTGCGGTGATCGAGGCCTTCTGCCATCTCGAAGGCTGCCACATCTCGCGTGGCGCCACCGTCGGTCCCTTCGCCCGCCTGCGCCCCGGCGCGGAGCTCGCCGAGGACGTGCACATCGGCAACTTCGTCGAGGTGAAGAACGCGATCCTCGCCGAAGGTGTGAAAGTCGGCCATCTGACCTATCTGGGCGATGCCGATATCGGTGAACATACGAATATCGGCGCGGGCACGGTGACCTGCAATTACGACGGGGTGATGAAGCATCGCACGACTATCGGCGCGAACGCCTTCATCGGCTCCGACACGATGTTGGTGGCCCCGGTGACGGTGGGCGACGGCGCGCTGACGGGCTCGGGATCGGTGATCTCGAAGGACGTCCCGGCCGAGGCGATCGCGATCGAGCGCTCCGAGCAAGTGAACCGCCCGGGCCTCGCCACGAAACTCTTTGCGAAGCTGCGCGCGGAGAAAGCGCGGCGCATGAAGAAAGATTGATAAATGTGCGGAATTATTGGCGTTCTCGGGAAGCACGAGGTTTCCCCCTGGCTCGTTGAGAGCCTCAAGCGGTTAGAATATCGCGGCTATGACAGTGCCGGGATCGCGACGGTGAACGAGGGCAAGCTGGACCGCCGCCGGGCGGTAGGCAAGCTGTGGAACCTGTCCGATCTGCTGGTGCATGAGCCGCTTCCGGGCAAGTCGGGCATCGGCCATACCCGCTGGGCAACCCATGGCGCTGCAACCGAGGGCAATGCGCATCCGCACCGCTCGGGGCCCGTCGCGGTCGTGCATAACGGCATTATCGAGAATTTCCGCGAGTTGCGGGCCGAGCTGGCCGAGGCCGGGATCACCCCGGAAACGCAGACGGACACCGAAACCGTCGCGCTGCTGACGCGGATGTTCATGGATCGCGGCATGGACGCGCGCGAGGCGGCAGTCGCGACGCTTGGCAAGCTCGAAGGGGCATTCGCCCTGCTGTGGCTGTTCGACGGCGAGGACGATCTGTTGATCGCGGCGCGCAAGGGCTCTCCGCTCGCGATCGGGCATGGCGACGGCGAGATGTTCGTGGGCTCGGACGCGATCGCGCTCGCGCCGATGACCGACCGGATCACCTATCTCGAAGAGGGCGATTACGCCTTCGTCACCCGCGCGGGTGCCGAGATTTTCGACGCCGCGGGCCGCCGCGCGAACCGTGACGAGAGCCGCATCGACCTAGGCCAGGCGCAGGTCGAGAAGGGTGGCTACAAGCACTTCATGGCGAAGGAAATCGCCGAGCAGCCCGTCGTGCTTGCTGACGCTTTGCGACATTATCTGCCCGAAACCGGGCTGAACCTGCCGGATGACTTGGACTTTTCCAACATCGACCGGATTGTCCTGATCGCCTGCGGCACGGCGCATTACGCCTGTGCGGTGGCGAAATACTGGTTCGAGGAATTTGCGCGTATCCCGGTCGAAATCGACGTGGCCTCGGAATTCCGCTACCGCGAACCGCCCTTGTCGAAGCGCAGCCTCGCCGTCTTCGTCAGCCAGTCGGGCGAGACCGCCGATACGTTGGCCGCGCTGCGCTATTGCTCCGAGCGCGTCGCGAAGACCGTGGCCGTCGTGAACGTCCCCACTTCTTCCATCGCGCGCGAAACCGACATCATGTTGCCGATCTTCGCCGGCGTTGAGGTCGGCGTGGCCTCGACCAAGGCCTTCACCGCGCAGCTTCTGGTTCTCGCAGTCATGGCGCTGAAGGCGGGTCGCGACCGCGGCGAAACGGACGCGGCGACGCTTGCCGCCCATGCCGAGACGCTACGCGCCCTGCCCGGCCTGCTCAATCAGGCGCTGGCGATTTCCGAGCCGATCTCGCATCTGGCCGAGCAACTTGCCGAGGCGCAGGACATTCTCTTCCTCGGACGCGGCGCAATGTATCCGCTGGCGCTGGAAGGCGCGCTGAAACTCAAGGAAATCAGCTACATCCATGCCGAAGGCTATGCCTCGGGCGAGCTGAAGCACGGGCCGATCGCGCTGATCGACCGCACGGTGCCGGTGATCGTGATGGCGCCCCATGACAAGCTCTTCGACAAGACCGTGTCGAACATGCAGGAGGTGATGGCGCGCCACGGGATGGTGCTGTTGATCTCCGACAGCAAAGGCATCAGCGCGGCGCAGGACGGCACTTGGGGCACGCTGCACCTTCCTGATATCGCAGAACCTTTCGCGCCGATCCTTTACGCGGTCCCGGCGCAGCTGCTCGCCTATCACACGGCGGTCGCGAAGGGCACCGACGTCGATCAGCCGCGCAACCTCGCCAAGTCGGTGACGGTCGAATGAGCCGCAAGAGGGGCAAGAAGCGCGTCGCGCGGCCGAGCGCGGCGGATTTCGCTCCGCTCGACCCGGCGGAGGACGCAAAGCTGCGCGCCGAGGCCGAAGCCTACGCGGCCTCAGATGCGGAATATGAGAGCTTCGCCGAGGAAGAAGACGCCGCCGAGCCGCTCGGCCCGCCGCCCACGCTGGAAGATGCGCTTTTCGCGCTGGAAAGCTGGGCGGATGCCGAGAAAGCCGCCGAAATGGCCGCCTATCACAAGGCGGAGCGGCGCTATTTGGGCGTGGCCGTGCCCGCGATCGAGGACATGGTCGCACTGTGGCGTGGCCAGCTCGACGTGCCGGGGCGGGTCGAACTCGCCCGTGGACTTTGGGACAGCGACATTCACGAGGCGCGGATCGCGGCGGCCAAGCTGCTGACGCAAGCGCGGCTGCGCCCTGACGACGCCGCATGGGACTTGATCGCAAGCTGGGTGCCGCAATTCGACGCTTGGGCGATTGCCGATCACGCGGCCAAAGCGGGCTCGAAACGGCTTCAGGCCGAGCCCGCGCGGCTTGACGAAGTGGCGGATTGGGTGCGCTCGGATCACATGTGGACGCGGCGCGCGGCCTTCGTCTTCACCCTGCCCTGGACCAAGCAACGCAATCCCAGGCCCGAGGACGAGGCGGTCCGCGACGAAGTTCTGGGCTGGGCCGCGCAACTGGCAGAGGATCGCGATTGGTTCATCCAGAAGGCCATCGCATGGTGGCTACGCGAGCTGAGCAAGAAAGACCCGGCGCGGGCACAGGCCTGGCTGGCCGAGCACGGCGAAAGGCTGAAGCCCTTCGCCTGCAAGGAAGCCCGTAAATACTTATGAGTACAGGAACTTGTCGTAGTCGCTGACCAGCAGGTGGCGCGGCGCTTCGTCTTCCTCGATCTCGGAGAACCGCCCGATATCTTCGCGGAAAATGTTGTCGGTGTTGTCGTCATTGACGGTCGAGACCTCGCCGATCAGAACGTCGCCGCCCTCACCCCAGAAGGCATGCCAGTCGCCGGGGCGCAGGGTCACGCTCTCGCCCGGACGCAGGATCAGAACTTCGCCGGGCTCGTAGCGGCGCGGGACACCGTCGCACATCACCTGCCCGCCCGCAGTGTCGTCAAATTTGCCATCTGCATCAGAGCCGTAGAGCTCGATCGCGAGGTTCGCACCGCCACGGTTGATGATGTCCTCGGCCTTGATGATATGGGTATGCATCGGGCTGATCTGGTCCTTGCGCGAGATCAGCAGCTTTTCGGCGTACGCCATACCGTGACCTGCCTGAAGGTCGCGCAGATCGCCGTTGCGCAGGGTGAAGAGGAACAGGCCCAGCTTGTCGAAATCGCCCTGCCCGTAATCGGTGATGTCCCAGCCCATCGCGGCTTCCACGATACGCTGCGCCTGCGGAAGGCGCGCCTTGAACTCGGCCGGGCTCCACCACGCGAAGGGCGGCAGGCGGAAGCCGAATTCCTGGATCATATCCTCGGCCGCGGCCATGATTTCGTTCACGCGCGAGCGTTTCATCTGTCTCTCCGTTTTGTCTTAGCGGCTCAGGCGACGCAGGCGGCGGGCCGTTCGCCGCGCGCCCAAGCGCGCACCGCATCGCCGAATGCCTCGAACAGAGGCCGCGAGACCGGATCTTCCGCCGCACGCCATTCGGGATGCCATTGCACCGATAGGGTAAACCCGGGGGCGTCCTTAACATAGATCGCTTCGGGAGTACCATCGGGGGCGCGCCCCTCGATCACGATCCGCGTACCGGCGGTGCAAACGCCCTGCCCGTGCAGCGTGTTGGTCTCGACCTCATCCGCGCCGAAGAGACGCGCGAACCGGCCGCCGGGTGTAAGCGTGACCATGTGACGGTTCGAGAACCCTTCCTCGAGCGTCCCCTCGGGGGGCATCCGGTGGTTCAATCGCCCGGGAAGCTCGCGGATCTCGGGGTGCAGCGTGCCGCCCATCGCGACGTTTACCTCCTGAAACCCCCGACAGATGCCAAGGAAGGGCTGCCCGTTTTCAACGCAGGCCCGCACCAGCGGCAGGGTGATCGCGTCGCGGGCGCGGTCGAAGGTGCCGTGCTTTTCCGTCGGCTCTTCGCCATATTCATGCGGATGGACGTTCGGCCGCCCGCCGGTCAGCAGGAAGCCGTCGCAGACCTCCATCAACTCCTGAACGGACACATATTCGGGATCGGCGGGGATCAGCAGCGGGATGCAATCGGAGACCTTGCTCACCGCTTCCGAGTTGAGCTGCCCGCCTTCATGGACGGGGTAGCGGTCACCTACGAGGCCTCTATTGCCGATGATGCCGACGACGGGTCTGGTCATTGAATTCTCCTTTGTCCCGAAGCTAAGGCGGCGTTCGGGCGGAGAAAAGGCGCAAAATGCGCACGAAGCCGTGCATCTGACGCACAGCCCAAGCTTGCAGCGATCTCGCGCGGATTTGCCCGTTCACGCGGCCAGATCATGGCGCAGGATCGCGGCCTCGGAGGGCTTGAGCGCGCGACGGGCGAAGGCGCCGTAGCTAAGCGGATTTTCCTCGACCTCGGGCAGCAGCGCCTCGAGTCCGGCGCGCTGGTCGCGAGCGATCATCTCGAGCCGGGTCGAGGCGGGGTGGAAACTCTCCGTCTCGAGCCCGTTCGCGGTCAGCACCTGATGGCGCTCGAACATCAGGTGGATGTAGCTCAGGCCTTTTACCATGCCCTCGAAGCGGATCTCGCCGCCATTCACCAGATCGCATGCGCGCACCAGAACCTCGTCCTCGGCGAACAGCGCCTGTGCGGCGCGGCCCCGCACCAGCATCCGGTGCTGCGGCGACACGATGAGATCGCGGTCGGGCCGCGCGATGCCGAACGCTCCGGCCGAGATGCGCACCGGGCGCAGATGCGGCATCGCATGGAGCCGCGCGCCGGAGATGTCACGCTTCCCGATCCAGCAGATCGGCTGCGCCCCGTCATCGCGGGTCATCACGCGGTCGCCCTCGCGCAAAGCTTCGACCGGGCGGCTGCCCCGGTCGGTTTCGATCAGCGTGCCGGGCGTGAAACAGATGACGCCCGCAGGTCCCTGCCGTGCCGCTTTCGGTCGCAGATCGAGGGCGCGATCAACCACCCACAGATCGCTGTCCACCGGCGGCATCCGACCGGCGAACATCAAGATGCGGGTGCCGCTTTCGGGCAGTTCGATCAGGGTGACGACATAGGCGTGATAGCCATCAGTCACGGTAAAGCTTTGATTGGGCGTCTCGATCTCGTCGGGTTCGTCGAGCGTGCGGGGACTTCCCACCGCCTCGCCCAAAAGGCGGCGCACCGCGCGGGCGGCTTTCGTGCGCCGCTCCGCCTCGCCGCGCGCATTATGCAGGATGAGCCGATCGTTTGGCCCGTCGACGCAGATCGCCTGCCCCGTCCAGCGCCAGCACGCGCCAACGGTCACGACATCCAGCGGCGGCACCGGCGTGCCGTCGACCTCTGTCTGCGCCCATGAAATGACGAAGGTGCCCTGATAGCCCGCCTTCATTGCTCTGATCCTGCCCGTATTTTTGCGAGGACTTATGTCTGCCCCCTGCTTATTGAGTGTCACGGTATCATGATGAATTTCCGATGTGAATCCCCATCCTGACGCTTGGGGCAAGCCGCATTCACCGAAACTTGCGCGCGCCCGAGCTTGCCCCGCGCCCGCGCAACTGCATCTTCCGTCGGGAAGAGCAGCCTGAGGAGACTCACGATGAAAGCTATTGCCCTGATCGCAGCCCTCGCTTGCGCCGCGATGCCATCGCTGGCCGCCGCGCAGCAGCAGCCGCTCAATGCGATTGAGATTCAGCGCGTTCACGCTCTGGTCGGAAATGTCGACCTGTCCAGCCTCACCGACCGCCAGATCGTGCAGATCAAGGACGCACTGGTTCAGAATGTCGATCGCACCGCGAAAGAGACGCTGATCCGTATGGCGCTGAAGAAGAAATGAGGAACCTGCTTATGACCATTCGACTTACCGCTTCCGCGCTTGGTTGCAGCCTGGCAGTCGCTCTTGGCCTCGGCACCGGCATTGCGCAAGCGGGCGCCGCGTCGCAACCGCCCGGCGGCCTCGGTCCGCAAGCTCCCAAACCGCAGAGCTCGAGCGGCCCCGACCCGGCCTATTTCATGCCCGCCAATCCGCATCTCAGCATGCTCGATCAGACGCGCGCCGCGAAATTCGCTAAAGGCAAGTCGCTCGAAGATATCGGCTTCACGCAAGTCGCGGCGATCGAGAACGCATTGCTGCATCCCTCGCTCGCGCAGAACCGCGAGGCGCTCATCACCAAGAGTCTCGATACCGGTCAGTGAGCAATACGGGAATTCGGGCTCTTTCCGCTCAGGCTGGGCACCGCCCGGCCTGAACGCGTTTTCGGGGAGGAGGATCGAAAGTCCGCGTCGGCCGGGCGGCCCTTCACACGGCGCAAGATGCGCGGGTTGCCCAAGAGGGTCAGCCAAGCCCGACCCTTGCTTTCAGATTTCGCCTAGTTTCCGTTTTCGTCAAGCGGCACCCGCGTAGCGCGGTGCCCTGCTACCCCGACCGTTTCGAACTGCGCAGAACGGGGCGAAATTCCCTGCAAATGCACAAAATACAAGCGCCCGGCGCATCAATCGGCACGCCGGACGCTAGAGTTTGTCAGGTCACAGGAACGATTAGGCCCATTCGCCCTTGCGGAAGACCGGGACGCGGGTGCCGTCGGGTTTGATGCCGTCGATATCAGTCTCGGGACCGCCGATCATCCAGTCGACATGGATCATCGAGCTGTTGCCGCCCTTCGCCGCGACCTCGTCCTCGCTCAGTTCGCCGCCATTGATGAAGCACTTCGAATAGCACTGCCCCATCGCGATATGGCAGGCCGCGTTCTCGTCAAAGAGCGTGTTGAAGAACAACAGCCCCGAGGCCGAGATCGGCGAGCCGTTCGGCACCAGCGCGACCTCGCCCAGACGGCGCGCGCCCTCGTCGGTGTCGATCAGCTTTTGCAGCACCGCCTCGCCGCGGCTGGCCTTCGCCTCGACCACTTTGCCGCCCTCGAAACGCATCTCTATATTCTCGATCAGGCTGCCTTGATGCGACAGCGGTTTGGTCGCGCGAACGATCCCGTCGACGCGCTCGGCATGGGGCGTGGTGAAGACCTCTTCGGTTGGGATGTTCGGGTTGCAGACGACACCGTTATTGGCCTCCGAGGCGCCGCCGCTCCATTCGTGATCGTCGGCGAGACCCACGGTCAGATCGGTGCCACCACCGGTGAAATGAAGCGCCGAGAAGCGCTGCTCGTTCAGCCAGTCGCGGCGCTTGCGCAGGGCGGCGTTATGCGCCTCCCAAGCGGCGACGGGATCGGGCTGGTCGGCGCGCGAGGCCGCGAAGATCGCGTCGGCCAGTTTGCCCACGGCCTCCTCTTCGGGCAGGTCGGGGAAGACGCGCTTGGCCCAGGCCACGGTCGGGTAGCTCACGATCGACCAGTTGATCTCGAAATTCGAGATTTTCTCCAGCGCCGGCTTGTAGGCGATGGAGTTGGCCTTGCCCGCGCGCGAGACTTTTTCCGGATCCTGTTCCGACAGCAGCATCGGGTCTTCGCCGACGATCGCCATGCGGGCCGCGCCGCCTTCGTAAGCTTTCGCCATGCCCTGATAGAGCCAATCGGGCGCACGGTCGAAGCTGGCATCCTTGGCGTTCTCGAACCGGGCCAAGGTGATCTCGCCATCGCTGAGGATCGGGGTGAAGGTGCCTGCGCCCGCGCGATAGGCTTCGGCGGCGATCCGGCGCACCAACGGCAGCGCCTCGACGGGCGCGGTCAACACCAGATCCTGACCGTCTTGCAGGTTCAGCCCCACCTGCACGGCAACCTCGGCCAGCCGGTCGAGAAGTTGCGGATCGATTGCGTCGCTTGCCATGAGAGCCTCCTGAATTGCGTTGAGCCGCAAGATAGATGGCTGGGCGGCAGGCTCAACCCCGGCGATGGGCGAACCCGAGGTCAGAGACCGAACCACGGGGCGGCATGGGACACGATCTCGTCAAGTTCACGGTAGCGCGCGGTGAAGCCCAGAGCGTCGCGCGCCCGCGACGGATCGGCCACCAGTTCCGCCGGATCGCCGGGGCGGCGCGGCGCGTCCTCGAAGGGCACCTTGCGCCCCGTCACCCGCTCGACCGAGGCGATCACCTCGCGGATCGACGCGCCCCGTCCGGTCCCTAGGTTCAGTTTCAGGCTATCTCCGCCGCCCTCCAGGTGATCGAGCGCCAGAAGATGCGCGCGGGCCAGATCGTCGACATGGATATAGTCGCGGATGCATGTGCCGTCGGGCGTCGGATAATCCGTGCCGAAGACCTTCACCGCCGGGCCCTGCCCCGAGGCCGCACGCAGCACCAGCGGGATCAGATGGGTTTCCGGGTCGTGGCGCTCGCCGATCTCGCCGCTCGGATCGGCGCCGCTCGCGTTGAAGTAGCGCAGGGCCGCGAACCGCAACCCGGTCGCGGCGGCGGCATCCTCCAGCATCCATTCGCAGATCAGCTTGCTGCGGCCATAGGGGTTGATCGGGTTTTGCGGCGTGTCCTCGGAAATCGGCAGCGTCTCGGGCGTGCCATAGGTGGCGCAGCTCGACGAGAAGACGATCTTGTCGAGCCCCACCGCCTGCATCGCGCCCAGAAGGGCGGTCATCCCACCCAGATTGACGTCGTAATAGCGGGTGGGCTCGGCCACGCTCTCACCGACATAGGCCAGCGCCGCGAAATGGATCACGGCATCGATCCGGTGGTCCTTGAGCGTCGCCCCGACCAGTTTTCGGTCGCGCAGATCGCCCTCGACCAGAGGCCCCCAGCGCACCGCATCGGCATGACCGCGCGACAGATCGTCGATCACCACAGGTTCGTGCCCCGCCTCGGCGAGCGCCTTGCAGCAATGCGACCCGATGAAGCCCGCGCCCCCGGTGACCAGAACCTTCGACGTCACTTAGGCGCCCCACCCGTCGCGCAGCATCGCCCCCACGATCTCGGGCGCGAGAACCCCGTCACGGCAGGCCATATCGCCTGGCATCTCGCCGCAGGCGCGCTCCATCGCGCGCAGCGTTCCGCGCCCGGCGAAGCCGTCGAGCGGGCCACGGTACAGCCCCTGCTTGGCGAGATGTTTCTGGATCAGATAGACCGCGAGCCTCGGATTGGCCTTGAAAAGGTCGCGTGCCTCTGCGGCGGACATCTTGGCCATGGCCGGCGCGATCTCTCCGACGAGCGGCGCGAAATCTGCGTCGTGCCGATGCATCGCTGCGCGGATGGTCATCTCGTAATTCGCCCGCTCTTCCGGCGTGAACAGATCGGCATGCGCTTCTAGGAACGTCGACGCCCCCTTGGGATCGCGCCGCACGTTGTAGGCGTTGCCATCGCGCAAGAGACCGACGAGATAGCGCGCCGCCGTGCGGTTGCCTGCTTCGGCGGCCTCACGCAGTTGCGCCACCGCCATCTTGCCATCACCGCGCATCGAGATGCCCCAGATGCGGCGTGTGGCGTCGAGCACTTCGATCCGCTCGTTTCCGGCCGCACGGGCGGCCTTGGCGTAGCCGTCGAACTTGGCCCGCGAGACCTTGCCGCTGCCGAGATAGCCATACATCGCGCCCTCGGCCAGCGTCGCATAAGCGCTGCCGATGCCCGCGGCCCCTGCGCGCTGCAACATCGTCTCAGCCGCGGCCGGATCGCGCTGCGACCACATCATCTCCTCGCCAAATTTCCACAAGCCGGTCGCGTCGCCCGCCTCCGTCGCAGTCTCGAACAGGTCGCGCGCCTTTTCGCGGTTCCGGGGCACGCCGATGCCATAGAGATAGGCTTCGCCCAGCTTGATCGCCGCATCCCGGTTTCCCGATTTCACCTGCGCCTCGAGAAGGGCCCGGCCACGGTCGGTGTCGCGCGGCAGCACCCAGCCGCCCAGCAATTGCTCGCCCAGCACGCGCGCGGCGCCAGCATCGCCGGCATCCGCGGCTTGCGACAGGAGCTCCATCGCGCGGGCGCGATCCGTCGGGACCGGACCACCCCAGAGGAGCAGCTCTCCGGCCATCCGCGCGGCCTGGGCATTACCCTCTGACGCCGCGCGTTCCAGCATCGCGAGCCCCGTCTCGGGATCGGCGGGAACCTTCGGTGTCCCCCAGATCAAATCATGAGCACGCGCCGTCGTGTCGGGCTGCGTCTCCTCTGCCTGCACCGCGCCACCTGCGACGCAGAGCACGAGGGCGAAAGCCCCCAACGTGTCGGTCCAAATCTTGCGTGACATAGGTCCTCCCTTGGCGGGGCCTACCCGCCGACCAGATAAGGCAAAGCCAGACCGGCAAGCGCGATCGAGACGCCCATCGGGAGCTTTCCCCGTGCGTAACAGCTCTTCCAACCCAAGCGAGGCCCGAGGCGCGCCGCAACTGGCGCGCTTTGCAGCCCCATCGTTAGCGCCGAGCCTGCGAAAAGCGCGACGGAAAAGGCGATCAAAAACTCCCCCATCGCCGCAGAGGGCACGAACAGCATCAGGGCCGCGAGGAATTTCACGTCCCCGCCTCCGAAGGCGCGCAGCACGAAGAAGACGTAGCCAACCGCGAAAGTGATCGCTGCCGCGGCCAGCCGCAGGCTCAGCTCGTGCAGAGCCAGGAACGGCGCGCAGAGCGCAAAGAAGCCCAGCGTAATGAGCACGATCCTGTTCGGGATGCGCATCTCGCGCAGATCGCTGAGCGCAACCCAGATCAACACCGGGGCCAGCGCCGCCAGCGGCAGGAGTTGCGCAGTCATGCGACCCGTCCGGATTTCGCGCCGCCGAGCTCGAACGGCAGTCCGGAGACAAGCTGGAAGGTCAATTCCGCCAAGTTGCGCGCGCCGGTCTTGGAATAGAGATTGCTTAGATGGGTGCGCAGGGTGGATTCCTTGATCCCCAGCTCCGCAAGCATCTGATCGGGCGACTGGCCATGGCGCAGCAGCAGGCAGACGCGATATTCCGACCGGCTCAGGCGTGCCGGGTTATCCGCGCTCAGGATCGGCGAGCCGATGAGCGGCGCGGCCTGCTTGGCGGCCGATTTCAGCAAGCTCTCGGTGAACATGCCTCGCGCGCGGTTGTGCCAGGTGCGGCTAAGCGTATCGCCGAGCGTCGTCAGCACAGCCTGCTGATACTGGCGCAACTTCTCGGTGAAATGCAGCTCCAGCGTATCGACCCAGCGATCGCTGATCTCGAGCGGGATGACCACCATCTCGATCAGGTTGCGACGGGCGAGCGCCGAGGCGACCGCAGGCGGCACGTCCTCGTCCTGCATCGAGCGATACCAAGTCGAGCCCTTCTTCGCCTTGTCCAGGTAATCGCCCAGCAGATCGCCCGCGAAGCTTTGCTCCAAGGGGATCCGGCAACCCGATCTCGCCCTGTCATGAACCAGCGCCCGCGCCGGTGCGCCCGCATCTCGCGGATAGCGCGCCAATATGATGGCCTCGGCCCCGATACTGTCGGTCAGATATCTCAATGCCATGCGGAGCGGGTTCGTCCCGTGCAGACACTCACACCACTGTGCAACGGCCCCAATCATGCCCGCTTCGATAGCGCGCTCCTGCCCGGGCGGTGCCCCGGCTGTTCCATAGTCTCGCATGGTCCCCACCATCCCCAGAAACTATTATATGTGGCCCCTTTTCTTAGCGTGACAGCGCGTGGGCCATCTCTAAGCGTAACTCCTAAATGGGTTAATTCCTAAGCTAGCCATTTGGACTATATCCACAGAACCCAGGAATGTATCCACAGGCAACCGATACACCCAAAGGTTGCAATTTCGGCATTTAGGTCGATATTTCGTCCGTAAAAATTGCCCGTAAACAATACCTTGGGAAAAGTGCCGATTTGGAAACGATTCGATTTACTGGGCGTAATTCATAAAATATCGAATCACCACGGGGCCGACCGCGATCAGGATCAGCGCCGGCAGCATCAGCGAAGCGAGAACCCCGGACATCTGCACCGGCAGGCGATTGGCCTTTTCCTGCGCGCGCATCTCGCGGATGCCACGCAGATCGGCGGCATAGGTGGTCAGGGCCTGTGCCATGGACGCCCCGAAGCGCAGCGACTGGCTCGCGACATTGGCGAAAGCGCGCACGGTCTCGACCCCGGTGCGGTCGGCCATGTCCCGCAGGGCCGCCTCGCGCTCGCGACCGGCCTGGACCTGTCGCTGCACCGAGAGGAACTCGAAGGAGATCTCCGGCGAGGTCTCGGCCAGTTCGTTGCCGACGCGAGTCATCGCCGCATCGAACCCCATGCCGCTCTCGATGGCGACTTGCATCAGGTCGAGCGCGTTCGGAAAGCTTTCCTCGATGCGCAACCGCCGCTCACGCATCCGGCCGTTGAGCCACATCAGCGGCAGCAGGTAACCGCTAGCGACAAGGCCGGTGAGTATCTGGTAGGTCGCGATACCGCTCAGGCTGCCGAGGCGGGCATCCAGCCCCAGCGGCAGCGCGATGTCGGGGCTACGCGCGGCGATCAGGAGCCCCATGAAAATCCCCGGCAGACCGATCCCCAGCGCGATCCGGATCAGAGTGAAGCGGCGCAAGGCGCTCGCCCCGGACAGACCGGCCTGCGCGAGTTTGCGTTCGAGCTTGGAGCGGGTCTGGCGATCTGCGGGCACGAAGGCCTTCAGGATCTGACCCGGACGGGCCTCCGGCGCCTTGAGATAGCCATGCTCGGCACGTCCCCCCGTTTTCGGCCCGCCAATGGCCGCAATGCGCTCGGCGGCGCGGTCGCGCTGGAAGGCGGCCTGAAGCCCGACGATCAGCAGCAGCAGGCCGAAGCCGATCCCGGCGGCCAGAAGCGTTTCGGGCGCGATGCCCATCCGAAGCGCAAAATCCTCGATCCGTGTCATCAACATGGTCTCTCTCCCCGGCTCAGATCCGGAACTGCACCAAGCGGCGCAGCACCACGGCATTCAGGACAATCAGCGTGATGACGATGATCGCCATCGTGCGGAACATCGGCTGATCGGCGACCTCGCCATAGTAATTGGGCGAAATCAGCGAGGTGAAGCCGAACATGATGAAGGGCAGAGCGGTCAGGAACCACGCCGAGGCGCGTCCCTCCGCCGAGATCGCGCGGATCTTGCGCCGCATCGAGATCCGGCCCCGCGTCGTCGCCGCCAGCACTTCGAGGACGCGGGCGAGATCGCCGCCCGTGCCATGCTGGATGCCGATGCTGGCGGCGAGATAATCGGCGTCTTCCAGCCCCACCCTCTCGGCGAATTCCAGCACCGCGTCAGGAAGATCTTCACCGTAGGTGACCTGATCGAAGATGATGCCGAACTCGGTGCCGATCGGGTCCGGCATTTCCTCGGCCACGGCGCCGATCGACATGTTCAGCGGATGGCCGATCTTCAGACCGCGCGCCAGCATGTCGAGCGCGTCGGGAAGTTGGCCGGTCAGCACCTTCATCCGCTGCGTCGCCCGCGAGCGCAGGACCAGAAAAGGCAGCACCAGCCCGATGACCAGTGCCGCCGGGGCCGCCCGCAACGGGCCGAGCGGCGCAAGCGCGAGTACGAAACTCCCGATCGTAAGCGCGGCGCAGAGCAGCAGGAATTTGTCCGGCCCGATCCGGAAGCCCGCACGATGCAGCAGGCGCGGCAGGTCGAAGCTCTTGGGGAGCCGCGCGATCCATCCTTTGCGCGGATCGGGCTTGAGCAGCGCAAGCACCTCCTCGGTGTCGCGGCCCTTCGCGATCATCTTCATCCGGCGGCTCTTGGCCTCGCCGCTGGTCTCCGTCCGGTTGAGCAGATGCAGCCCCCCGGTCAGCGCCAGCAGCACGCCAAGCGCGATGCCGCTATAGGCGACATAGGCGGCAAGGTCTTTTTCGATTATCTCCCACATGGCTCAGTGCCCCCGCATCTTGAAATCAGTCGGATCGATCGCGACGCCCGCTGCGATCAGGTCTTCGAGGCAGCGCGGGCGCAGGCCGGTGGCGGTGAACTCGCCCTCGATCGCGCCATCTGCGGTGGTGCCGGTCTTCCGGAACGTGAAGATGTCCTGCATCATCACGATATTGCCCTCCTGCCCGGTGATTTCCGAGATTGACAGCACCCGGCGGCGGCCGTCGGAGAGGCGCGCAATCTGCACCACGATGTCGAGTCCGGAGGCGATCTGCGAACGGATCGCGGTCAGCGGCATGTCGAGGCCGATCATGGTCACCATCTGCTCGATCCGCCCCAGGGCATCACGGGCGGAATTGGCGTGGACGGTGGTCATCGAGCCGTCATGGCCGGTGTTCATCGCCTGCAACATGTCGAAGGCTTCCGAGCCGCGCACCTCGCCCACGATGATCCGGTCGGGCCGCATCCGGAGCGCGTTCTTCACCAGATCGCGCTGGAGCACCGCGCCCTGCCCGTTCGGATTTGGCGCCCGGGTTTCCAGCCGCACGACGTGCTCCTGCTGCAGCTGCAGTTCCGCTGCATCCTCGATCGTCACGATCCGCGTGCGCGGGTCGATGGCGGCAGAGATCGCGTTCAGCAGCGTCGTCTTGCCCGAGCCGGTGCCGCCGGAGATCAGGATGTTCTTGCGGGCATGGACCAGCCCCTGCAGGAACCGCGCCGCCGCCCCGGTCATCATCCCGGTCTCGACGAGCCGTTCCAGCGTATAGGGCTGGCGCGAGAACTTGCGGATCGAGAGGCTCGGCCCGTCGATCGCGCAAGGCCGGATGATCGCGTTTACGCGGCTGCCGTCATCGAGCCGCGCATCGACCCAAGGGTTGCTCTCGTCGATCCGGCGGCCCACCCGCGAGACGATCTTGTCGATGATCCGGAGCAGATGACGTTCGTCGCGAAAGCGCACCGCGGTGCGCTCCAGCACGCCGTGACGTTCGACGAAGACGCGGTTGCAGCCGTTGACGAGAATATCGTTGATCGAGGGATCGGCCAGCAACGGCTCGAGCGGGCCAAGGCCCAGCACCTCGTTGAGAAGCTCGTCGACCAGCGTCTTGAACTCCTCCGCGCGCAGCGGGGTTTTCGCGTCGCGCAGTTCTTCGCTGACCAGTGCGGCCACTTCGCGGCGGAGTTCCTCAGGCACGACCTTGTCGAGCATCGACAGGTTCAGCCGATCAAGAAGCGCATCGTGCAACCGGCTTTTCAACTCCAGCGCGCGGCGCTGGCTTTCTTCGTCGATCGAAGGCGCCGCCGGTTTCGGCGGGTTCTTTTGCGCGACCATCTCGCGCGCCTCTTTCGGCGGACTTCCCGCGAAGGGTTTGCCGAGCGGGATCACCTTCTCGGTCTCGGTACGTTTGGACCCGCGATCCGTGAAATTGCGAAACATCTCGTGTTCCCCCTCAGTTCGACCGGGCCGTGCTCTGTGCGAGCCGCCCTTTCGCAAGACCGGCGATCGCTTTCGACAAGGCGGAGCGCCGTCCGATCCGCGCCAGCGGCACTCCGCGATCGGCGGCCTCCCGTGCGGCGCGCGGGTCGTCGGGAAGCCAGTGGCTGAGGTCGCGATCGAGCGCCTTCGCCGCTTCCTGCTGCAGCCGTGAGCGCATCAGCGGACGGCTTTGATGGTTCACGACCACCTCGATCTCCAGCGCGAGGTTTTCCTCGCGATAGGCGTCGATCAGGCGGCGTGCCTGCTGCAGCGACGGCACCGCGAGATCGGTCACCAGATACAGCAAGGAGGCGCGCGCCAGCACCGGCGAGACCCAGTCGATCAGCGCATGCGGCAGATCGACGATGACGTAATCGCAGCGCGCCTGCATCAGCGTGATCAGCTCGGTCACCTGATCGGCCCCGAGCGCGCCGAGCGGCGCAAAGGCGGCAGGAGCGCAGAGCACTTCCAGCCCGTCTTTCGAATATTGCAGCGACTGGTCGAGGAAGGTCTCATCGGGCATCGCGCCGCTACGCGCCATGTCGTAGAGCGCCGGACTCGGCTCGAGGTCCAGGAACCCCGCGACCATGCCGAATTGCAGGTCGAGGTCAATCAAGCCGACGCGGCGCGGCGCCTGCCCTTTCTTGGCGCCCTGCGCCGAGAGCTGATGCGCGAGGTTCACCGCCAGCATCGTCGCCCCGATGCCACCACGGCTGCGCGCAACCGCGATCACCTGGCCTTCATCGTCGGGCGCCTCCGTCTGCGCCATACGCCCGGTCTCGGCAGAAAAGCTCAGCCGGCGCTTGGCGGATGCGGCAAGGTCGCGAGCGCTCGGCTCGGGCACCAGGACCATCGGATTGGTTCTACGAGTCATTTCATCTCTCCCCTTGCTTTAGCTACCCGCGCCCTGCGCGAGATCCTCGCCCGGCATCGACGTACTCATGCTCGGGAAGGCGATATCTGCATCAAGATTTTCATCGGCGGTGCCCGTCACGAGCCCTACCAGCGCGCCCAGCGGCGTCGCGAATTCGAAGTTCACATTCTGCAATTCGACCGTGACCATCGGCACATAGGGCCCGCCGAGGAACCCGAGTTCGGGATCGTAGGAATAGCTGAAGGACAGGTTCGCCGCGCTCGAGCCATTGGGCAGCGCCGGGGCCACGATCGGCCAGATCTCGGCCACGGTCGGATTCGTCATCGCGCCCGAGCAGCTTACCGTCGCTGGTGCGGAGCAGACCCAGCTCTCGGCGCTGCAATTGGTGCCGAATTGGGGCTCCGCCTGGTCCTTCGGCGTCACGCCGCGCGTATTCGTCTCGGGCACACCGGCGCAGGCCGGCGGGCGCACCGCGGCGAGCCGCGCCGCAACCTGCAGCCCGCGCTGCATGTTCACGTAGTGATAGGCCAGACGACCGAAATCTAGCAGCCCGAAGAACACCAGCAGGTAGAGGCCGAAGACCAGCGTGAACTCGACAAGGGTCGCGCCCTCTTCGTCACGCAGGAAGCGGCGGAAGCCATGTGCCCGATATGCGAAACGCGCGCTCATGAGCCGAAGACCCGGTTCTGGTCGGCGACGACCGTGGTCACGGTGCCGAGCGTGGAGGGCGTCACGAGGGTGAAGAGACCGGCGAAGGGGAAAGTGATCGTGACATTCGCCGCAACTTCGACGATTGGCGCATCGCCGAAGCGATAGCTTCCTGCGATGCAGTCGAGGCTCGGTTCGACGCTGGTGACTGTCACGCCGCCGCCCAGAACGCTACCGCCGGTGATCGCGTTGCCGACGATATTCGCGAGCGTCGCCGCCTGACCGTCGACGCTGCCACCGGTTTCGCAGATGCTGCGCGGGGTGATGCGGGCGAGGTAGCGGCTCGCATCGCGCACCCCGCCGATCACCGTCTGGTAGGCGAGGAACATCCGCCCGCTCTCTATGATCGCGGCAAACAGGATCAGCATCAGCGGCAGCACCAGCGCAAATTCCACCAGCTGCGCACCCTCATCATCGCGCCAGATCCGGCGCGGGCTGCGGAGGCGATATGCACGAAACCACCGCATCGCGCTCACCGGTAAAGCTGGACGACGTCGCGGACCATGCCGCCCGTGCCCAGTTCCTCTTGATCGCCATTGCTGGCAGAGCCGATAACCTCGCCCCAGATATCCATCGTCGGGGGGCTCGATCCGTCCTCGCCCACCGGCTCGGTCAGGAAGACTTTGACGAATTCCTTGACCGGCACGTTCGAGGCCGCACCCTTAATCACGGTGCCCGTCTCGGCGCTGCAATCGATCCCCGCGACGATCAGCACGCGGCGGTCGGCATTGGGGGCAGCAGCGGGCGCGCAGCTAGGCAGCCCCGTCTCCGCGCGTCCCGAAAGGATGTCGCCGCCATTCGCCGCCGCGATCTCGGCAAGGTAGAGATCGTAACGGGTCACAGCGTCGGCGAAGGGATCCGTCGCACCCTCTGCCGTGATGTCGATGCCGTAATTCTTCTGCATGTAGGTGATGCGACCCTGCGACCAGTCGCCATCACCGAAGCGACCGCATGGCTCAGCCGCGCCAGGCATGAAGCAATCGTCACGCGGCAGACCGACCGTATCGGGCGAGACCTCCTCGTTCTCCTTGATGCAGGCGTTCTTGCTGGTGTTTTCCTTCCCGCTCGGGTTGGCGGCGACGATCCCCTTGATGACATTGGGTGCGGGCGCGTAATTGGGATCCTTGCTGAGGCCGTTCATGATCGACTGGTACATGTCGAAGCGCACATTGAAGATCGCCGCGTTGCGCCCTTCCTTCTGGCCCGGCTCGAGGTCGACGCCGCGCTGGTTGAAGCATTGGGTGATCTTGCTGACCGCACCGAGCAGGCAGGCGTCGAGCTGGGCTCCGGATTTATTCGCGCAGGGCCCGTCCTCGTCGACCTTGGCGCGTTTCGGATCGAGAAACCCGAAATCACCAGGCCCCCAGGCCGCGTCGCCGCCCCCGCCAGAGCGCAGCAGGATCATCTGTCCGATGTCCTTCTCCGCGTCGAAACCGGGCGGGACGCAGAACATCAAGGGTGTGACGTCGCAGGCCAGGATTTCGAGCCCCGCCACCGCCTGCGCCGAGGCCGAGCCGTCGAAAGCGTCATAGCCGCCCATCGTCGTGAAGGCCGCGGCGACGACCCCCTGAACTTCGCGTTCGTTGACGTCAACTCGGACGAAGGCGGCTTTTGTCGGATCGGTGGTGACCGCGTCTGTCGCGTCATTGTCGTTTGCCGGGAGCGCGCTGAGATAGGTCAGGGTCACGTCATTCGCGGCCCCAAGCACCCGCGAGCCAGTCGCGAAAGTCTGGCTGTCGACGATGAGTTGGGCCGCGGCATCGGCCCGCGTGATCGCGTCATTGTTGCCGTCAAGTTCGCCTGCCGCCGCCAAGGCCACCGAGTCCGCGAAGGATTGCAGCTCCGAGCGGGTGCTGCCGAGCCGCCCCAGATCGAAGGACAGCGCGACGAGCCCAAGCAGCACAACGAGGCTCATCCCGAAGAAGACGAGGATCGTCCCGTCTTCCTCTCTGGCGAAACGCCGGATGCTGTTCTGGATGCGCCCCATCGACCCTGAGCCTCACTTGATCGCGGTTTCGGTGACTTCGGTGCCGCGCCGGACGATCACGGTGCGGATCCTCGTCGGTTCGAGCTTGTTATTTGGGCGCTCGCTGAGAATGTCCGCGAGACCGATCGAAGGCAGCGGATCGCTCTCGGCATCGTCCAGCGTGCGCAGCGTCAGGCTCAGCGTGCCCGCCTTCTGCGCGAGTGCGAGGCGCTGGCCCTGTTCGGGCGAAACCTCGACGGTGACTGTACGCGCCACGCCGGGGGTCTTCACCTTCTCATCGGCTTCCTGATCGACCCCGATGACGCGGACATCCTGCAAGATCGTCACGGTCTTGAGGCTCTCGTTCTTGCCGCGCGTCATCATCACGTCGACGCGGTCGCCCGGCGTCACGAAACCACCCACCCCGCTCGAAGCGTTGACTTCGATCGCCATTGCGCGGCTGTTCGGGCCGAGGGTCTGGACGATTGTAACCTTTTCGCCGTAATTCGAGACCTTGGAGGCGAGGATCAACTCGCCCTGCGCGATCGCGGCGCGGGCCCGGCGCGGTTCTCCGCCCGATTTCGGCAAGAGGGCTGCGTAATCGGTGAAGACACCCGGCGGCAGCGCGTCCTTCGGCCAGGAGATCGAGGTCAGCTTCTGAGCCTCGATGGTCTGACCGAAGGGAATGTTCTGTGCTGCGGCGAGCACCTCGACGAGGCCTTCGCGCTCGGCGGCGACTTCGCGTTTGTATTTCGCCTCGAAGAAATCGCGCGCCAGGTAAGCCGAGCCACCTGCCACGGCGAGTCCTGCGGTGAAGGTCAGCAAAGATGCGATACGCATGGCGCTCTCCATGTCAAAAGAGTGAAATAGCTGACCAGTCACAAATCGAGCTGGTCAGCTTTGATTTCGTGTTCGGTTACGGAGTAGATGTTGGCATAGTATTTTTTGCCGCATTCAATGTATTGAAAATCTCCGTACTGAGAGGCGTGAAAGCAGTCGCGGCAACACCGAGCGCAACCGCCAGTGCGATGCCATATTCGACGACGGTGACGCCCTCTTCGTCATTCTTCAGACGGCGCAGCGAAGCGAGTTTGAACAGTTTCATGGTCTTTCTCCGTTTTGATATGCCGGCCCACCCCGGCGTTTAGATCTGGCCCCGTGTCCCCTGTTGAGCCGGGCAGCCAAGATTCAGATTGCGAGGGTTTCGACGCGGAGACATCGGCGCGGCGTCGCAATATAACAACTCAAAGTTGTATTTTTTGGCAGCGGTGCCGAAATCTGGACCCCGGACACGCCGATGCCCCCCGCGAATGCGCGGCAACGCCCATGCCGCGATTCGTCGGTTGGGCGCGATTCTCGTCTTGTTGCGGAGGTTTGGCGCGTGCCACTGAATGACGCCGTTCAGGCTACTGCGCCGTTCGAGCTACGGCCCGCGCGCCGATGCGGTGACAAAAGCGCCAAAATCGACGGCTGCCCCGAAGCGGGACACCCGGCGTCGCGAGATGGGCGGACGGTCCGCTCTGCGAAGGTCGGCCTCAGCCGGGCAATGCGTCCACGAGCTGCGCGAAATGATCGCCGCGTTTCTCGAAATTCGGATATTGGTCGAAGCTCGCCGCGGCGGGCGCCAGCAGGACCGTGTCGCCAGCCTCGGCATCGCGGGCGCAGGCGGCGACGGCGGCTTCCATCGTCTCGCAAATCTCATGCTCGACCGCCAGTTCCAGCGCGAAATCGCGCGCCGAGTGACCGATGAAATAGGCTTTCTTCACCGCACCGAGATGCTCGGACAGCGAGGCCACCCCGCCCTCCTTGCCCAGACCACCCGCAATCCAGCGGATATTCCGGAAGGCCTGCAACGCTTTCGCAGCGCTGTCGGTATTGGTGGCCTTGGAGTCATTGACCCAGCGCACGCCGCCCTTTTCGGCGACGGTCTGGCTGCGATGCGGCAGTCCGGCGAAGGAATGAAACGCCTCTTCGATGACGCGCGGCGAAATCCCGAGCGCGCGCACGGCGGCATAGGCGGCGCAGGCGTTCTGGTGGTTATGCGCGCCAGGCAGCCCGGTCACCTCGCGCAGATCGATCGATGCTACCTGCTTGCCCTTGCGCCATTCGCTGAGGAACCCCTTGCGGGCGAAGACCGACCAGCCCCAGTCGCCCAGCTTGCGCGACGCGGAGACGCGGATCAGGCGGTCATCGTTGCGGCCCATCATGATCTGATTGGCAAGATAGATGCCTTCGGGCTCGTCTACGCCGATCACCGCGCGATCCGGGCCGCCTTCGGCGAAAAGACGACGCTTGGCCGCGAAATAGCCGCCCATGCCGGCGTGGCGGTCGAGGTGGTCGGGAGAGAGATTGGTAAAGACCGCGATGTCGGGCGTCAGAGCCCGCGCCAGATCTGTCTGATAGGAGGACAGCTCCAGCACCACGACCTCGCCATTTTCGGCCGGTTCCAGATCGAGCACGCCGCGCCCGATATTGCCCGCCATCTGGGTCGGGCGCCCGGCCTCTTCCAGAATGTGGTGGATCAGCGCCGTCGTCGTGGATTTCCCGTTCGAGCCGGTGACGCAGATCGTGCGCGGTGCCTGATCGTAGCGCATGAAATCGTCGGTGGCCCATGAGGCGAAGAACAGGCCGATATCGTTGTCGACGGGCACGCCCGCCTCCATCGCCGCAGAGATCACCTGGTTCGGCTTGGGATAGAGATGCGGGATGCCTGGCGAGACGATCAGCGCCGCGACACCCTCGAAAGCGCCGTGGCGGGTCAGGTCGCGGCAGCTATAGCCTGCATCCTCGGCACGCGCGCGGCCTTCGGGGCTGTCATCCCAGCAGAGCGGCTCGGCCCCGCCTGCGCGCAGCGCCGCCGCCGTCGCCAGACCCGAACGCCCGAGCCCGAGCACCGCCACCTTCTGTCCGTCAAAGCCCTGCACCGGGATCATGGAAGTCTCCTGTCGCCTCGCGGGAATGCCCCGCCCTTCAGACCTGTCGCGCTCAGCGCCGCAGGGGCGTGCCCCCGCACCTCCGGGATATTTGAACCGATACGAAGGGGAAAGGGGGAACACGGCGCGGAGAGGGCAAGACACGCAAAAACGGCGCGCACGGAGGGGGAGGAACCGTGCGCGCCGAAAAGGGTCTTCTTGGTCCGGTCGTTAGATTACGACTTCTGGTCTTGTTGCTTTTCGAGCTCCGTCAGGATATCCGATAGGCTCGCGTTGAGGGTCAGTTTCCCCGAGCCGACTTCCGACGCCGGAACGGTGATCTTGAACATCGAGACAGCCGTGTCGAGCGTGTCATCGGTGCGGACATAGACCTGGTCGGTCTTGCCCATGTTCATGACCTTCGTGATCGTACCGACCGCAGCACCGTCCGAGGATACGACAGCATCGTCCACACCTGCCTGAACCTCGTTACCGACGATGCCGGCGTCCTTTTTCAGCTGGTTCTGCGCCGGGATCGATTCACCACCGTTCGAGGTCTGTTCGGTCGTCGCGGCGCCGACCTTCTTGCCGGCGACACCGGCGGTGTTGTTGACATCGCTGCCCGTGGTGACGTTCACGGCGGGCGGGTTGCCTGTGGAGGTCTGATCGTTCGGAACGACCTGCATCTTGTAGTCGACGAGACCGTACTGGCCGTTCTCCGCGTTGCTGCCCTGGGTCACGCCATTTGCGTGGGTGGCAACGGCGCCGAGGGAGAGCGTAGCGGCAAGAGCGGTCGTCGAAAGGATGATGTTGAACTTGCGGGTCATCGGGGTCTCCTCGCTAAAAAAACTTTTGCGACATCTCGCGTCGCGGTTCGGGGACACAACCAACGAATTTCGCTCTGGTTCGCTCAAATAATTTTGAGAAAAACCACGGCGCGCCTCGAGGAACCAAAGCGCGCCGGAAGAGATCGCGCGCGGGGCGCGACCGGGGAAAAAGATGTGCGGGTCAGCGGATCTTCAGTGTCGCCAGACCGATCAGCGCGAGGATCAGCGAGATGATCCAGAAACGGATGACGATCTGCGGCTCCGACCACCCCTTCTTTTCGAAATGGTGGTGGATCGGGGCCATCAGGAAGACCCGTTTGCCGGTGCGTTTGAAATAGGCGACCTGGATGATCACCGAGAGCGCCTCGACCACGAAGAGCCCGCCGACGATGCCGAGGACGATCTCGTGCTGGGTGCAGACCGCGATCGCGCCGATCGCGCCGCCAAGCGCGAGGCTGCCGGTGTCGCCCATGAAGACCGCCGCCGGCGGCGCGTTGTACCACAGAAAGCCCAGACCGCCCCCCATCAGCGCCGCGGTGAAGATCACCAGTTCCCCGGTGCCGGGCACGAATTGCACGCCGAGATAATCGGTGAAGTCGGTGCGGCCCACGACATAGGCGATCGCGCCCAGCGTACCTGCGGCGATCATCACCGGCATGATCGCGAGCCCGTCGAGCCCGTCGGTCAGGTTCACCGCATTGGCCGCGCCCACGATCACGATCATCGCGAAGGGAATGTAGAAATAGCCAAGGTTCAGCACCAGATCCTTGAAGAACGGGATCGACAGCCGCCCTTCCAGATCGGACGGGTGCAGATACCAGGTCAGGAGCGACGCGAGAAGCGCGAGCAGGAAGCCGAGCGCGAGCCGCGCCTTGCTGCTGACCCCTTTGGTGTTCTGCTTGGAAACCTTGGCGTAATCGTCGGCGAAGCCGATTGCGGCGTAGCCGTAGGTGACCATCAGCACGACCCAGATATATCCGTTGTCGAGCCGCGCCCAGAGGAGCGTCGACACCAACAACGCGGTGAGGATCAGGATACCGCCCATCGTGGGCGTCCCGGCCTTCGAGATATGTCCCTCGGGCCCGTCATCGCGGATCGGCTGCCCCTTGCCCTGAGTGCGGCGCAGGATCCCGATCAGCCAGGGTCCGAAAATGAACCCCACCAGCAGCGCCGTGAAGAACGCCGCCCCCGCACGGAAGGTGATGTAGCGGAACAGGTTGAAGACGCCCCCGCCATCGGAGAAGTCGGTCAGCCAATACAACATTAGTCTTTTCCCTTATGGGCCTCGGCCGCTCCGGGCTGGCCGAGTTTTCTCAATACGCTCACGACGAGGCTCACCTTGGAGCCCTTCGAGCCTTTGACCAGCACCACGTCGCCGGGGTCGATCAGGTGGCGGGCACGCTCTGCCAGCTTGTCCGCCGTTTCATACCATTCTCCCCGCTTGGTGCGCGGCAGGGCTTCGCGAAGCGCCGCCATGCGCGGTCCCGCGAGATGCACGAGGTCGACCTTCGCCATGGCCGGGTGATCGGCGATGGCCGCGTGCAGCGCCGTTTCGTCCTCGCCCAGCTCCAGCATGTCGCCAAGGATCGCGATGCGGCGCCCTTTCGCGGTGCGCCCAACACCGTCGCGTGGCTTGGCGCCTGCCAGAACTTCGAGCGCTGCGGCCATCGAGGCGGGGTTCGCGTTGAACGCGTCGTCGAACAGGTCGAAGCTCTCGGCCTCGTCCACCACATCCATATAGACCCGCTCGCGCTGACCGCGCCCGGCGGGGGGCTGCCAGTTGCCCAGATCCATCGCGGCAATGGTCGGATCGCAACCGGCGGCTTCGGCCAAGGCCAGCACGCCGAGCGCGTTGGCGGCGAAATGCCGCCCCGGGGTCATCACCTTGAACAGGATCGACGTGCCATGGTGGTCCGCCTGAACGACGGTTGCGTCGCCCGAGATGCGGGCCTCGACAAGACGGTAGTCCGAGCCCGGCTCGGGGCCGAAGGTGACCATTGTTCCTGCCTGCTGGGCGGCCTCGCGCAGGATGTCGGAGGTCTCCAGCCCGGTCGGCACGATCGCGGTGCCGCCCTCGACGAGGCCCTGGAAGATCGACGCCTTCTCATGCGCGATGCCTTCGATACTCTCGAAGGCCGCGAGATGCGCGGGCGCGACGGTCGTTATCATCGCGGCATGGGGCTGCGCCAGTTTCGCCAGCGGCGCGATCTCGCCCGGATTGCTCATCCCGATCTCGATCACGGCGAAATCGGCATCCTGCGGCAGGCGCGCCAGCGTGATCGGGACGCCCCAGTGATTGTTGAAGCTCGCCTCGGCCGCGTGAACCTTGCCTTGAGCGGAGAGGACAGCGCGCAGCATCTCTTTGCTCGACGTCTTGCCGACCGAGCCGGTGACGGCGAGCACACGGGCCCGCGCCCTTGCGCGCCCCGCCCGCCCCAATGCTTCTAGGCCCGCGAGGACGTCATCCACGATCAGCAGCGGGTCGTCTTTCGAGCAGCCCACGGGAATGCGACTGACCATCGCCGCCGCCGCGCCTTTGTCGAGCGCCTGTCGCACGAAGTCATGGCCGTCTCGCACATCTTTGAGCGCGACGAAAAGATCGCCCGGATGTATGGTCCGGGTGTCGATGGAAATTCCGGTCGCGGCGAAAGCCTGCGTGGCCTCACCATCGGTGGCGGAAGCCGCGTCGCTCGAGGTCCAGAGAACGGCCATCAGATTTTCCCGTCCAGCGCGGCAACAGCGACCGAGGCCTGCTCGGCGTCGTCGAACGGGTAGGTGTCCGAGCCGATGATCTGTCCGCTCTCATGGCCCTTGCCCATTACCAGCAGCGCATCGCCGGGCTGCAGCAGATCGACGCCGCGCAGGATCGCCTCGGCCCGGTCGCCCACTTCGAGCGCCTTTGGCGCGCCTTCCAGCACGGCAGCGCGGATCGTTGCGGGATCTTCCGAGCGCGGATTGTCGTCGGTCACGATGACAATGTCGGCATTCTCGGCGGCGGCCTTGCCCATCAGCGGGCGCTTCGTCGCGTCCCGATCCCCGCCTGCGCCGACGATGGCGATCAGGCGGCCCATCACATGCGGGCGCAGCGCCTTCAGCGCGGTCTGCACCGCATCCGGCGTGTGGGCGTAATCGACGAAGACCGTCGCGCCGTTGTCGCGGGTGGCAGCCAGTTGCATCCGCCCGCGCACGGTGGAGAGCTTCGGCAGTGTCGCGAAGACCTCCTCGGGGTCGGCGCCGCACGCGATGGCGAGCGCCGCGCCGGTAAGCACATTCATCGCCTGGAACCCGCCGATCAGCGGCAGGCGAGTCATCTGGGTCCAGCCTTCCCAGGCGAAGCGCACATCCTGACCGGTTGCATCGAACCGCTGCCCGAGAATCTGCATCTCGCAGCGTTCGGTATGGCCGATCCCGATCAGCTCCTGACCGCGCGCAGTGATATAGCGCGCGAGTTCCTCCCCCTTGGGATCGTCGAGATTGATCACCGCCGCTCCGTCTTCGGGCAGGACCCGGGTGAAGAGCCCAGCTTTGGCCGCGAAATACTCCTCGAAGCTCGCGTGGTAATCGAGGTGATCTTGCGAGAAGTTGGTGAAAGCGGCCGCCGAGAGCGTCACACCATCCAACCGACGCTGCGCGAGCCCGTGCGACGAGGCCTCCATCGCGGCATGGGTCACGCCGACGGCAGCCATATCCGAGAGCAAGCGATGCAGGGTGATCGGCTCGGGCGTCGTATGCGGCGAAGGTGCGGCATAGCTGCCCTCGACGCCTGTCGTGCCGATATTCGCGGCCTCGAATCCCAGCAACTGCCAGATCTGGCGGGTAAAGGTCGCGACAGAAGTCTTGCCGTTGGTGCCGGTCACCGCGATCATCGTCTCGGGCTGGCGCTCGAACCACAGCGCTGCCGCGAAAGCGAGCGCCTGACGCGGATCTTGCGTGACGACAATGGCCGTATCGGTGCCCGCAAGCGCCTCGCGCGCGGTTTGCTCGCCCGCGCGATCGGTCAGCACCGCGGCTGCGCCCATGCGCAACGCGTAAGGAATGAACTCGGCCCCGTGGATCTGCGTGCCCGGCAGCGCCGCAAAAAGATGGCCCGGTTTGACCTGCCGACTGTCGACCGACAGTCCCGAGATCGCGCAGTCTGCGCCCTGCAGCGGCGTCAGCCCCAATTCGCTCAGCATTTTGGTGCCCGCAGCCATCGTATCCGTCCTTTATTCAGCTCGCCGCACTTATCCGGCGACACGTCTGCGAGGTCAAGGCGACAGGCCCTGCCCCCTGTCTCTATGCGCGGGTTCATGCACGTGGCGTGACACCCGCCTTCCGACCCCGAAAACGTCAGTCTTTCTTGACCAGACTGATGCCGTCGAGCGTGTCGGGTGTCGTCGGTTCGGGGCGCAGGCCCAGAAGCGGCGCGACACGGCGGATCGTCTCGGCCGCAACCGGTACGGCGGTCCAGCCTGCGGTGCGGCGCGGCGTGTCGCCGGAGGTATCCGTCGGCTCGTCCAGCGTCAGAACCAGCACATATTCGGGATTGGTCACCGGGAAGACGCCCGCGAAGGTCGAGATCACCTTCTTGTCGTAATAGCCGCCCTGCGGATCGGGCTTGTCGGCGGTGCCGGTCTTCCCCGCGACCTGATAGCCCTCGACATTGCCGTAGCTTGCGGTGCCGCGCGTCACAACGGCGCGCATCATCGCCAGCGCCTTGTGGGCGACCTCCGGGGACACGACCTGCGCGCCTTCCGGGGCGCCGAATTCCTGCTTGTGCGGCTTGCGCGGGCCGCCATTGGCGATCAGCGTCGGCAGCACGCGCCGCCCGTCATTGGCGATCGTCGCATAGGCCGTCGCAAGCTGCAGCGGGCTGTCGGAGAGACCGTGACCGTAGCCGATGGTCATCGCGGACAGCTCCGACCAGTTCTTCGGCAGGATCGGACGGCCCGTCGGCGCCTCGATCAGTTCCACCGGCGAAGGCTCCAGAAGGCCCAGCTTGCCGAGGAACTCGCGCTGCTTCTCGGGGCCGATCTTCTGGACGATCCGCGCGGTGCCGATATTCGAGCTGTGCACGATCACGTCCGTGACCGACAACTGCTTGCCGTAATTGTGGAAATCGTGGATTCGGAACTTGCCCCAGCGCAGTGGGCCCTTAGTGTCGATCATCGTCTCGGGCGTGACCAGACCATCCTGCATCGCCTGCGACACCGCGAAAATCTTGAAGGTGGAGCCGAGCTCGTACATCCCCTGAACCGCGCGGTTGAACAGCGGGCTGTCGGAGGGGTCGCCCTTCAGAAGCGGCGCGGGGCGGTCGTTCGGGTCGAAATCGGGCAGGCTCGCCATCGCGACGATCTCGCCGGTGTGGACCTTCATCAGTACCGCGGTCGCGCCCTTGGCGTTCATCAGCTTCATGCCGCCCGACAGCACATCCTCTAGCGCCGATTGCACGGTCAGATCGAGCGAGAGCTTGAGCGGCTGCCCGCCATTGGCCGGATCGCGCAGCCAGCTGTCATATTCCTTCTCGATCCCTGCCACGCCGAGAATCTCGGCGGAGTTCACGCCTTCTGTGCCGTAGCGCGCGCCGCCAAGAATATGCGAGGCGAGATGGCCGTTGGGATAAAGCCGCATCTCCCGCGGGCCGAACAGAAGGCCGGGATCGCCGATATCGTGAACAGCCTGCATCTGCTCCGGGCTGATGCGGCGCTTGATCCAGACGAACTTGCGATGGCCGGTGAAGTCCTTCTTCAGCCGGTCGCGGTCGAGATCGGGGAAAATCTTCACCAGCTTGTCCACCGTGCCCAGCGGGTCGATCATCATCGGCGGCTGCGCGTAGAGCGAGTGGGTCAGCAGGTTCGTCGCGAGCACCCTGCCCTTGCGGTCGACGATATCGGCGCGTTGGGCGTGAATCTGCTCGGTCGTGGAATCGGTCTGCGGCTCTTCGGGGCGCGCGGCGGCGAAAGAGCCCATGCGCAGTCCCACCGTCAGGAAGGCCGCGAGGAAGATCACCGACATGACCAGCAGACGGCCTTCGGCGCTTTGACGCGCCTTGTCACGGGTGGCCTCGCCGCGCAGACGGCGGTTCTCGCGTTCGATCGCGTCGGGGTTCTCGCCTTTTTCGCGGGCGTCGAGGATACGGGCGAGCGGGCGAAGGGGCGTGCGCATCAGTTCCCTCCCTCGGGATCGGCCTTGACCTCGACAGGATCGGAAAGGCCGGCCAAATCGGTGCCGGACGCGCCAGTATCATCGGCCTGCGGTGTCGGGTAGGCAATCTGGGCGACGGTTCCGAATTGCTCTGGCGTCATCGGCAGAAGATGCAACGAGGTGAAGTTGAGATTGACCAGTTCGCGCAGGCGCTGCGGGCGGTTGAGATAAGCCCATTCGGCGTTGAGCACGGTCAGACCCTCGTTCAGCGAGGCGATTTCCCGATTGAGGTCGCGCAGCTCGTCGATCCGGTCCTGGGTGTCGTAATTGACGTGATAGGCCCAGAAGGCGAGCGCGAGCACACAGGCAGAGGCGGCAAGATAGGCAAGCAGTCTCAACGGCGTTTCCCCTTCTTTTCCCCGGTGACAAGCTTCGGAAGCCCCAGTTGCGTGCGATCGGCCTTGCCGGCGGGCGCATCCGTGCGCCGCCCCACCCGCAACCGAGCCGAGCGTGCACGCGGGTTTTCCGCCAGTTCCTCTTCGTCGGGCCCGTCGCCTTTCACGGTAATTTCAAACGCGGGATCAAGGGTTTGCTGAACCGGCGCGTGGCGCGAACCGCCCCCGCCCGTCGACGAGCGCGCAGCGAAGAAGCGCTTCACAACCCGGTCTTCGAGCGAGTGGAAGCTGACCACGGCCAGAAGCCCGCCGGGTTTCAGCGCACGTTCCGCGGCCTCGAGCCCCTCGATCAACTGGCCGAATTCGTCGTTCACCGCGATGCGCAGGCCCTGAAAGCTGCGCGTTGCGGGATGGCTTTGCCCCGGTTTCGGGCGCGGCAGGCAGCGCTCGATCACCTTGACGAGCTGTTGCGTGGTCTCGAATGGCTGAACCTTGCGCGCCTCGACGATGGCCTTGGCGATCCGGCGCGAGGCGCGCTCCTCGCCATATTGATAAAGGATATCAGCGAGCTCGCCCTCATCCGTCTCGTTGACCAGATCGGCAGCCGACGGCCCTTCCTGCGACATCCGCATGTCGAGCGGCCCGTCGCGCATGAAAGAAAAGCCACGATCGGCCTGATCGAGTTGCATCGAGGAAACGCCGAGATCCAGCACAACCCCATCGAGCAATTCGTCGGAATAGGTATCGAGTTCGGAGAACGTGCCTTCGACCAACTCCAGCCGGTCGCCGTATTCGCCGCGCCACGCCTCGGCCATCTCGAAAACCGCCGGATCGCGATCCACGCCGATCACCTTGTCGGCACCCGCCTCAAGCAAACCGCGCGCATAGCCGCCCGCGCCGAAGGTTCCGTCAAGCCAGGTCCCAGAGACAGGCGCGACCGCCCGAAGGAGCGGCCGCAGCAAAACCGGGACGTGGGGGGCGTCTGGCAGGGCGTCCCGATCCGTCATGGCTCACCCCTGCGACAAAAGGCTGAGAGGGTCGAAATCTTCGCCCTGCTCTTCGATCCACTGATCGATATTGGCTTCATCGGCAGCGGCGAAGGTCTCTGGGTTCCAGATTTCGAAGGTCTCGCCCACGCCGGAGAAATAGGCCTCCTTGTCGAGACCGATCTTCGTACGCAAGGCCGCCGGGAGAACGAGGCGGCCGTCGGGATCGACTTCGGTCGGGTGCGATTTGGACAGAACCATCCGCTGGAGGATCGTGCGCCGCTTCGAGCCGCGCGGCAGCGCCGCGATATCGGCAGCCAGCGCCTCGAAAGCGGCCTGCGTGTAGATCTGAAGCATTTTCTGAGTATCGGCACCGTAGACGATGACCATTCGGGGGCGATCTTTGTTCGGGCGCTCGGGGTCACCCTCTTCGAGCTCACGACGAAACAGCGCGGGGATCGACACGCGACCCTTACTGTCCACCTTGAAGGTGTATTCGCCTATGAACATGCCCGCCAAAGCGCGCTCCTATCACCTGTCCCGCCGGGCCGGGCCCGGAATGAAAACGGCGGATTGGGCTGCTGCCACTGCCCAATCCGCCGCCCTCGTTCCCATCACTGGGTATGTCCGACTGCACGCGCCACCTGGGGGGATGGGATGTCTGCTCGCTCGCGCGCCGGATCTCTTTGTTTTCGTGAAGCGATGGCCTGTATGAAACCTGCTTTTCGCCGTGAGGTCTTGGTGCCTCTATTTGCATTCGCTTCCGATGAATTAGGGATGCCACGGGAATTCATGGCACGCAAGAAAAAATTTGCCGAAGATTGGGTAGATCTTGTCCGCAGCAGCACCCCGCCCCAAGGCCCTGCGCGCCTTATCGCATACCCCTAGGCATCATGAAGAAAAAATTTACCATATCTGGTAGCTGCGAACGCAGACCAAGCTTTCCCACGAAATCCCAAAAAATTTCAATCGAGATGGAACCTGTGATTTTTAAGCCGCAATTGGAGCCACCTGAGGCCCATTTTCCGCGCTCACCGCGGCGTGATTTTGCGCGAGCCGATGTGAATACGCCGTGATTCCACCAAGAATCTCTGCGAATCCCGGCTCACGCGCTCTCTACGCCCTCGTGAAGTTCCATGGAAGGTGCCATGATTTCCCATGACCTTCCCGCGAACATGAAAAAGGCGTCCGTTGAGGACGCCTTTCCCAGAGCAACCTTCGCCGCCAGATCAGATCAGATCGCGGTCGATCAGCCCACGCGCAAGAGTGGCGTAGCCTTCGGCTGCCGGCCCCTCGCTCGCGGCGACCGGGGTGCCCGCGTCACCCGCGAGCCGCACGTCCAGGTCAACGGGCAGCGCACCGATGAACGGCAACCCCAGCGATTTCGCCTCCGCTGCGACGCCGCCATGACCAAAGAGATGCGCCTCGTGGCCACAATTCGGACAGACGTAAGAGGACATATTCTCGACCAGCCCATGGATCGGCGTCTTCAGCCGCTGGAACATGTCGATCGCCTTCTTCGCATCGAGGAGCGCCACGTCCTGCGGGGTCGAGACGATGATCGCCCCGTCCAGCTCGGTTTTCTGACACAGCGTGAGCTGCACATCCCCCGTCCCCGGCGGCAGATCGATCAAAAGCACGTCGAGCGGGCCGTACTCGTCCCATTTCACTTGGAACAGCATCTGCTGCATCGCACCCATCAGCATCGGGCCGCGCCAGATCACCGCTTCGCTCTCTTTCAGCATGAGGCCGACCGACATCAGCGTGACGCCATGCGCCTGCAACGGCAGGATCGTCTGGCCATCCGGCGAGGCCGGCCGCTTGCTCGCCCCCATCATGCGCGGCAGCGAGGGACCATAGATATCGGCATCCAGCAGCCCAACCCGCTTGCCCGCGCGCGTCAGCGCCACGGCGAGGTTAGAGGCGACGGTAGATTTGCCCACGCCCCCCTTGCCCGACCCCACGGCGATGATCTTCTTCACACCCGGCACCTTTTGCGGGCCCTGCTGGGGCTTGGGATGCCCTCCGATCGCGGGACCACGCTGTTGCGACTGTTGCGCCGTGCCGCCGAGGCCGCGCGGAGGGCCCGAAGGCACGACGACCGTCACGCTCGTCACCTCTGGGAGCGCCTTGATCGCCGCCTCCAGCGTGGGGCGCATCGCCTCCAGTTCGGGTTGCGGCGCGCCTTCGAGCACGAAGCGCACCACGCCGTCTTGCACCGCGAGCGCGCGCACGAGATCGCGGCTCACAGCGGTCCCGCCGCCCGGCACTTCCACCGTTTGCAACGTCGCAAGAACCGTTTCCTTGCTCAGAGCCATGCAGATTCCTCCATTCCCGGGTCCATTATCCGCCCGCATACTCGTGATTTGGCCGGAACTGTGGCGTTTTTGCCGCGCAGTTCAAGTCGAGAACTGCCCATACGGTCAGGAATCCCCCATGCCCCGCGAGGGGAGCGCAAATATCTTGCGCCTCTCTCCCGAAAATAGGTCAGAATCATTCATGCATTTTCTGCATGGCGGCATTGAGGCTTCCCGGCATTGTGCAACCGCAGCATTAGCGCCATCTTTGGTCCAACGACGACGGAACACGAAGTAACGAAATGGGTCGACAAGCTGGAACCAGCAGCGACCCGCGCAAGTAGATAGATGAGGCTGATACGATGGCACTCGCACAAGACATCCAACTGAACGACAGCGGCTTCGCCGCAATGAAATCGAAACTGTTCGAAGCCCTGGCCCGCCGCAAGGTGTATCGCCAGACGCTCAACGAGCTGCGCTCGCTCAGCAGCCGCGAACTGAACGACCTCGGGCTGCACAGCTCGATGATCACCCGCGTGGCCTATGAGGCCGCATACGGCAAGTAATTCTCTTCCTGAGCCCCTCTCCTCCTCCCTGGGGCTCGGAACTTGGGCGGCGCTCTCTCTCCTCCTCCCTGAGAGCGCCGCCACACCAAGACATACCGGCCCCAAGCGGCGAGACGCCGCGATGCCGGACCAAAGCTGCCCGGATCTCTCCTCCTCCTCCCTGAGGGATCCGCGCCGAGCAGGCGGCGACCTCTCTCCTCCTCCCTGAGGTCGCCGCCTATCATCGGCGGAAATATGCGACAGGCTGTCGCATGCTGCAGTGCAGCACTTGATATCCGGACCGGCAGGTCCAATTTGATACGAAAGGCCCTCTCCTCCTCCCTGGGCCAATCGTTTCGGCGGCGCCATCCTCCTCCTCCCTGAGGGTGCCGCCATCCAGATACCGAGGGTCCTCTCCTCCTCCCTGGACCCGAGGGTGTGACGCCGCTTCCTCCTCCTCCCTGAAGCGGTGTCGACAGTGCCGAAGGGTCTCTCTCCTCCTCCCTGAGACCTGACGGCAGAAAAGAGACGGCGGCGCCCCTCCTCCTCCCTGGGCGCCGTCGTTTTCTTTTGTCCCCCTGCCAGATGAACCTTCGGAGAGGCTCCGCCCCGCACTCCTCGCGCACCCCCGGGATACGTCTCCCGAGAAGAAGAGCATTGCCCTCGCGCGCGCTGACCGGCAGGAAGGGCCCAAGGAGACCGAACCGATGCTGTCTTACCAACACGCCTATCACGCCGGAAATCTGGCCGATGTGCACAAGCATGCGCTGCTTGCGTCTGCGCTCGATTACCTCACGCGCAAGGACAAGCCGCTGAGCTACCTCGAAACCCATGCCGGGCGCGGGCTTTACGCGCTTGACGGGGCGGAAGCGGCGAAGACGGGCGAGGCGGCAGCCGGGATCGCCCGGGTGGAAGACTTGGGCTGGTTCGCCCCCGATCATCCCTACATGCGCGCGCTGGCAGCGGTGCGGGCACGACACGGGGCGCAGGCCTATCCGGGCTCGCCATTGGTGGCAGAGGCGCTGTTGCGCCCGATGGACACGATTCAACTATGTGAACTGCACCCGCAGGAGTTTTCCGCCCTGCGAAGCGCAACACGACGCAGCGGAGCGGTCCTGCACAAGGCAGACGGGCGCGAGATGGCGCTGGCGCTGACGCCCCCCACCCCGCGCCGCGGGATAATGCTGATCGATCCGAGCTTCGAGGAGAAAGCCGATTACACGGCGATGCCGAAGCTTATCGGTCATATCGCGAAGAAATGGAACGTCGGCATCATCGGGCTTTGGTATCCGATGCTGGCCTCGGGCGCGCAGGAGGCGATGGTCCGCACCCTGCGCCGCGATTTCCCCGAAGCGCTGAGCCACGAGGTACGTTTCCCCCCTGCCCGCGAAGGCCACGGCATGATCGGCTCTGGCATGTTCATCGTGAACCCGCCCTGGGGGCTCGTCGGCGAGGCCGAGCGGCTCTCGGAGCTATTTGCCAGCCTTTGAAGCGAGGAAAGCCTCGAACGCCTCCAGCGTGCGGGACGAGACATGATGCTCGATCCCTTCGGCATCGAGCTCCGCGACCTCTTCCGGCACGCCCACCGCGCGCAACAGGGCCACAACGGTGCGATGGCGTTCGCGCACCTGGGCGGCCAGCGCCTCCCCCGTCTCCGTCAGGAACACCCCGCGATAGGGCCGCGACACTGCGAGCCCTTCGCGCTTGAGTCGCGCGACCGCCTTGGTCGCGGTCGGATGGGCCACCCCGAGTCGTGCGGCGATCTCGGTGATACGGGCCTCGCCGAATTCCGCCGTCAGATCGGCGATCATCTCGACATAGTCTTCCAGCAGCGCGCGCGCCGCACGCTCTCGGGCCCGGTTGAACCCCTTGATCTGGGAGGGATCGGTGTCAGTCATTCGCCTGCCTTGACGGTCTCGGTCTCAGTGCCTGTCGGGGCCAGTCGGGCGCCATTTCCAGAGCGGACCGGATAACCTGTCGCGCCCGATATGCCAAGCAAAGCTTCGCGCGAGGCGCGTCGAGCTGTCAACGAAAATTAGCCACTTGCGAATCTTGTAGCCAAGGCTACATTTCGCCGAAGACGTATCCACGAGGAGCCCCATGACCGAACTTATCCGCAAGGAAAACATGACCAGCCGCACCCGCACGGCCATGGAAGCGGTGCTGTCGGGCAACCGGCGCGGCGGGTTTCTGTTGTTCTTCGGGCCGGCGGTGATCGCCTCGGTCGCCTATATGGACCCGGGCAACTACGCGACGAACATCCAAGCGGGCGCGGGCTACGGCTATGCGCTTTTGTGGGTCGTTCTCGGCGCGAACCTGATCGCGATGCTGTTTCAGGCGATCTCGGCGCGCGTCGGCATCGTGACCGGCAAGAACCTCGCGGAACTGTCGCGCGAGAATTTCTCGAAACCCGTGACGATCGCGATGTGGATCGTCTCGGAGATTGCGGCGATGGCCACCGATCTGGCAGAGTTTCTGGGCGGCGCCTTGGGGCTTTCGCTCCTGTTCGGCTGGCCGCTGATCTGGGGAATGGGCGTCACCGCCGTCGTCACCTATGCGATCTTGCTGTTCGAGCGCGGCGGCTTCCGCCCGATGGAGATCGTGATCGGCGCGCTCGTGGCGCTGATCGGGGCGTGCTACCTCGCGGAGATGTTCGTAGCGCCGGTCGACTGGTCCGGGGCCGTGCAAGGGTTGATCACACCCGCGATGCCCGACGCCAAAGCGCTCACGATCGCGGTGGGCATCATCGGCGCGACCGTTATGCCGCATGCGATCTTCCTGCATTCCGGTCTGACGCAGAACCGCGCGCTGACCCCCGACCCGGTGCAGAAGGCACGGCTAGTGAAATTCTCCAACCTTGAGGTGATCATCGCGCTCGCGATTGCGGGGATGGTCAACATGGCGATGGTGATCATGGCGGCCTCGGCCTTCCATAGCGGCCATTCCGAAGTGGCCGAGATCGAGAGCGCCTATCATACGCTGACGCCGCTCTTGGGCGGTTTCGCCGCCGCCGCCTTCCTGACCTCGCTGATCGCCTCGGGAGTATCCTCGTCGGTCGTCGGTACGATGGCGGGGCAGATGATCATGCAGGGCTTCATCCGCCGGCGCATCCCGGTCTGGCTGCGCCGGGTCATCACGATGGCGCCTGCCTTCGTCGTGGTATGGCTCGGGGTGAACACGACCGATGCGCTGGTGATGAGCCAGGTCGTCCTGTCGATCGCCCTGCCCGTACCCATGGTGGCACTCCTGATCTTCGCGCGGCGGAGCGACCTCATGGGCAAGTTCGCCCTGCGCGGGCCGCTTCTCTGGCTCGCCGTGCTGGGTGCGCTCATGGTACTGGGGCTGAACTTCGTGCTGCTCTGGCAATCGGCCGGGCTGCCTGTGCCGGGGCTGGTGAGCTAAACCAGACGGAGCGAGGGGCGCTGCCCCCCGCTCTTCTCTGCCCTCCGCTTGCGCTTCGGGCGTTCGCCGGGCGCCCTTCCACTGGAAGGCCGCTGATCCCGCCTCACCGCCGGGGATATTTTAGCCACGGCGAAGAGTTAAAACGGCACGTCGTCGGCATCTGCGGCGGGCACGACAAAGCTCGACAGCAGACGTTTCTCGCCCGCCTTGTCGAATTCGACGACGAGCTTGTCGCCTTCCGAGCCCATTACCTCGCCATAGCCGAATTTCTTGTGGAAGACCCGGTCGCCGATCTCGTAATCGCTCTCGCCCTTGGCGTCGATCACCATGTGGCGGGCCTCGCGCGGCTGGCTGACCCCGCGCGATTGCGCATTTTGCAGCCGCCGCCAGCCGGGCGAGTTGTAGACATCGGCGCGCGAGACGCGGTCTTCCATCGCGCTGGAGCCACCAAAGCCGCCCCCGTTCATGCCGCCGCCATAGAGACCCGGAGGGGTCAGCACGTCGATATGGGCGGGCGGTAGTTCGTCGATGAAGCGCGAGGGCATCTGGCTTTGCCATTGGCCGTAGACCCGCCGGTTTCCAGCGAAGGAAATCGTGCACAGCTCCTCGGCGCGGGTGATGCCGACATAGGCCAAACGGCGCTCTTCCTCGAGGCCCTTCAATCCGCTCTCGTCCATCGAGCGCTGCGACGGGAACAGCCCGTCCTCCCAGCCCGGCAGAAAGACCACGGGGAATTCCAGACCTTTGGCCGCATGCAGTGTCATGATCGAGACTTTCTCCTCGGTCTCGGCCTTGTCATTGTCCATGATCAGCGCGACGTGTTCGAGGAAGCCCTGCAGATTGTCGAACTGCTCCAACGCCTTGACGAGTTCCTTGAGGTTCTCGAGCCGCCCCGGTGCTTCCGGCGTCTTGTCGTTCTGCCACATCTCGACATAGCCGGATTCCTCGAGGATCCGTTCGGCCAGACGCACATGGCTGAGGTCATTTGCGGGCGCCACACCATCCTCGGCGGGCTCGATCAGCAGCTCGTCATCCTCGGCCCGTGTCACGGCGGTCGCAGGCGAGGCCTGCACGACCTCCTCGTGCCAGCGCGCGACATTCTCGACGAAGAGCCGCAGCTGCCCGGCCGCCTTGCCCGAAAGCGCACCCTCGGCCACCAGCATCCGCGCGCCGTCCAGCAGGCTCAGTCCGTTCTCGCGCGCAGCCACCTGAATGCGCTGCTGCGCCTTGTCGCCAAGGCCGCGCTTGGGCGTGTTGATGATCCGCTCGAAAGCCAGATCATCATCGGGCGAGGTCACGAGGCGGAAATAGGCCATCGCGTCGCGAATTTCGAGCCGCTCGTAGAAGCGCGGGCCGCCGATGACGCGATAGGGCAAACCGATGGTCAGGAAGCGGTCCTCGAAGGCCCGCATCTGATGCGAGGCGCGCACGAGAATCGCCTGCGAATTCAGACTGATCGGCGGATTGCCACGGGTGCCGCGCTGAATCGCCTCGACCTCCTCGCCGATCCAGCGCGCCTCTTCCTCGCCGTCCCAATGACCGATCAGGCGCACCTTTTCGCCGCCCTCGGCTTCGGTCCAGAGCTCCTTGCCCAGACGGCCCTCATTGGCCGTGATCAGCCCGGACGCGGCGGAGAGGATATGTTCGGTCGAGCGGTAATTCTGCTCCAGCCGGATCACCGCCGCGCCCGGGAAATCCTTCTCGAACTTCAGGATGTTGCCGACCTCGGCGCCGCGCCAGCCATAGATCGACTGGTCGTCATCGCCCACGCAGCAGATGTTCTTGTGCCCTTGCGCCAGAAGCCGCAGCCACAGGTATTGCGCGACGTTGGTGTCCTGATACTCGTCCACGAGGATGTAACGGAACCAGCGTTGATATTGCGCCAATACGTCTGGCTGGGTCTGGAAGATTGTGACCATGTGCAGCAGCAGATCGCCGAAATCGACCGCGTTGAGCGTCTTCAACCGTGCCTGGTAGGCGGCGTAAAGCTCGGATCCGCGATTGTCGAAGGCCGCGGTCTCGCGGCCCGAGACCTTCTCGGGCGTAAGCGCCTTGTTCTTCCAGCCGTCGATCAGCCCCGCCAGTTGCCGTGCCGGCCAGCGTTTCTCGTCCATATTCGCGGCGACGATCAGCTGCTTAAGCAGCCGGATCTGGTCGTCGGTGTCGAGAATGGTGAAATTCGACTTCAGCCCCACCAGCTCGGCATGGCGGCGCAACAGCTTCACGCAGACCGAGTGAAAGGTGCCGAGCCACGGCATCCCCTCGATCGCACCGCCCAGGTGGCGCCCGACACGCTCTTTCATCTCGCGCGCGGCCTTGTTGGTGAAGGTCACCGCCAAGACCTCGTTCGGGCGCGCCCGGCCGGTGTGGATCAGATGCGCGATCCGTGCGGTCAGCGCCGAGGTCTTGCCCGTGCCCGCGCCTGCCAGCATCAGCACCGGCCCGTCGAGCGTCTCGACGGCCTGCCGCTGTTGGGGGTTCAGTTTCTCGAGATACGGCGCCGCGCGCGCTTGCATGGCGCCCGCCATGGCACGTTGCGACAGGCTCGCAGCCCCTTCATATGGATCGTCGTCATCAGCCCAATTCATGGGAGGCAATCTAGCGGTTCGGCCCCCTGAGGGAAAGGGGCATGTTCAGCATCTGTTCGCCTGACGTGCGCCCCTGCGCCCGGCGTCGCTCTTGCGAAAATATTCACCGGGAGCCCGAAGGGCGGGGGCAGAGCCCCCCCTGCACCAATAGCGATGCGCCCTGCCCCCTGGGGCAGCGTCCCTACCCGTCTTCAGCCCTGATGGATCAGTGTGGCGAAGAGCTTCGGATCGACGCTGGCCGATGCGAAGGTCTCGCCCTCGGTCAGCATGGCCACGGCGTCATGGCTGTGCAGGCTTTCCTGATGACTGGCCACGATGCGGAAGTCACCGACGCGCGGTTCGGCTAGAAGGCGCTCGGCGAAGGCGCGCACGGCATCCTCGACGAAAATCGGGTTGGCTGCGTTCAATTCGGCGAAAGCCTGTTCGTCCTCACGCTTGACCATCACCTGCGTCTCGGTCGGCACGGCGGCACGGGCGAGATCGATCATGTCCTCGAACCAGAGAACGTTGCCGGGCTCGACCACCGCCGAAATCCGCGCGACAGAGCGCTGCGAATGCGGCGTGGCCAGCTGGCCGCGGCTGGCACGGGCATGCTCTGACAGCTCCAGCGAGCAAGGGCACGTGGAGGAATAGACGTAATCGAGGTGAATAACCTTGGTGCGCACACCAGCCGTCTCGATCAGCTCCAGCGCGATGTCGTAATACTGCCAGCCCTCCAGCCCCGAACGCAGCGACGGCCGCTTTACCGGGAAGGAGACGCGCATCATCAGGCGCGCGTCGAAGCTTTCGAGATCGTCCATGTAGTCGTCGAGCGCGGATTCCATCACTTCGAAGGAGAAGGTCTTCTCCGCATGGGCGTAGAAGCTGCGCATCACGCGGGACATGTTGATGCCCTTCTTCTCCGCCTCGAGGCTCACCGTGCCCGTGACCGACGCCTCCAACGTCAGATCGCCGTTGTCGCGGGTATGAAACCGCACCGGCAGCCGGAAGTTCGAGATACCGACATGTTCGATCCGGGTATGGGCACCCACGATCAGCGAGGACGGACCGTTCTGCAGGTCGGGCAGCGTCGCCTTGTAAGCCGCGTCGGCTTCGAAGCTGTCGTCATATTCGCGGCTCAGATCGGGGTAGTTCGAGAGCTCGCGGTCCGGCAGGAGCCGCGCGATCGCCGGGTCAAGCTGCGCCACCTCGACCGGATCGGCCTTCGCGGCCCACGCGCGCAGCACCTCGAGCGCGGCGCGGGCGTCGTTATCGTCGGGGGTCTCGATCCTGCCTTGCACGTTCATATCCTGTCCTCCGGTATGCCCGGTCCCGCCAGATATGGGGGTTTTGGGGCTGATGTCCAAGACAATACGCCGGTTCGCGGAAATCGGTTCACCCCGATCAGGCGGCGTCGAGCGCCTCCTTGATATCGGCGATCAGGTCACCCCCGTCCTCGATCCCCATCGAAACGCGGATCAGACCGGGGGTAATCGCGATCGCCGCCCGCTCCTCTTCAGACAGATTCTTGTGGGTCGTCGTCGCCGGATGGGTCGCGATGGATTTCGCGTCGCCGAGGTTGTTCGAGATAGACACGATCTGCAGCGCGTTGAGGAAGCGGAACGCCGCCTCCTTGCCGCCCTTCAGGTCGAGCGCGAGCATGGTTCCGCCCGAGCCCATCTGCTCCATCGCCAATGCATGTTGTGGATGGTCCATCAGACCGGGATAGACTGTACGGGCGAGTTTCTCATGGCCGGCCACGGCGCTCGCCACCGCAGCGGCGTTCGCAGCCTGCGCGCGCACCCGCAGATCGAGCGTCTGCAACCCGCTCAGCAGAACCCATGCGTGGAACGGGCTCATGGCGCCACCGGTGTGTTTGACGTAAGTTTCCAGCGGGCCACGAATATACTCTTTCGACCCCAGCACGATACCGCCAAGTACGCGCCCGCCGCCGTCGATGTGCTTGGTCGCGGAATAGACGATTACATCTGCGCCAAGCTCCACCGCGCGCGAGAAGATCGGCGAGGCGAAGACATTGTCGACCACCACCGTCGCGCCGCCCTCATGAGCGATCTTCACGATACCCGCGACATCCATCACTTCGAGGCCGGGGTTCGAGACGCTCTCGAAGAAACAGATCTTCGTCTCGGGACGCATCGCGGCGCGCCAGGCGTCGAGATCGGTCCCGTCGACCAGCGTCACATCCACGCCGAAGCCCTGCAGCACTTTCAGCACATGCAGGCAGGATCCGAACATCTGGCGCGCGGCCACGATGTGATCGCCCGCCTTCACGAGGCAGGTCAGCGCGCCGTTGATCGCAGCCATGCCGGAGGCGCAGGCGAAGGCGTCCTCGGTGCCTTCGATCGACGCCATCCGGTCCTCGAACATCCGCGTCGTGGGGTTGCCGTAACGGGCATAGATGAACTCGTCGTCGGAGGCATTGAGGAACCGTGCCTCTGCGGCTTCGGCCGAGGGGTAGGCAAAGCCCTGCGTCAGAAACATCGCCTCGGCCATCTCGCCATACTGGCTGCGGCGAATGCCGTCATGGACGAGTTTGGTGCGGGTCTTGCGCTCGGTCATCGGTGCCTCCTGCGGCGGTCTGTCGCGACTTGGGGCTGCGATACCGCGCAGGGGGCGTAGCGTCAACGCATAGCGGCGATGTCCCGTTCGCACCAAAGGAGGCCCGGCGCGCGTCGCGTTCCATGCCCCGCCTCCGCGCGCTCACGCGAAGGCAAGGGAACTTTCGGGCGAAAAACCGCGTTCGATTTAAAACATCAACCCGCGCCTGCGCCCCTCCCCCGAGGCCCCAATGCCGCTTCTCAAGGTCCATGCCAGCTCCGAGCTGCCCGCCGATGTCCTCGCTCAGGCGCGCGCCCTGCCGGAGGGCGCCCCGATCGTGGTGATGATCCACGGCTACGGCTACGCGGCAGGGGTCGAGGGCCGCGATCCCTACGAGCACATCTTCGCGATGGAGCCGACCTTCAATCTGCATACCGCGATCAGCTGGCCGCGTGCGCTTGGCTTCGACGGGACCAATCCCGGCGAGGGTCTCGGCATCGCGTTCAGTTGGCAATCGACGGGACGGTTGACCCGGATTTACGACATGGCCGAGATCGCCGCCCAGCGCCTTGCCCGCCTGATCGGCGCACTGAATGCCGCGACCGGGCGTCCCGTGGGGATCATCGGCCATTCGATGGGCGCGCGGGTCGCCCTGCGGGCGCTCCGCCACGCCCATGCCGGGCAAGTAGCTCGGATGGTTCTGCTGGCCGCCGCCGAATTTCAAAATCGCGCCGAGGAAGCGATGGCGAGCCCTGCGGGCCGGACCTGCGAAGTGCTCAACGTCACGAGCCGCGACAACGACCTTTTCGACTTCCTCTTCGAGTGGGGTGTAGCCTGCGGGCGCGAGCGGTCTTTGGGAAATGGCCTGTCGCAGCCCATGCGCAACTGGCTCGATCTGCAGATCGACGCGCCCGAGGTGATCGAGGTGCTCGACGATCTGGGCTATCCCGTCGCCCCGCCCGAAAAACGCGTCTGCCATTTCGCCTGCTACATGCGCGAGGGGCTGTTCGACCTCTACCGTCAAGTGCTGCGTCAGCCCGACCGGCTGCCGCTTCCGTTCCTCGCCGAAGCGCTGCCCAAGGCGCAAGACCCCCGCTGGTCGCGGCTGTTTGCGCGTCCGCGCACATCGGGTTTCGCATTGCCCTCGTTCCAGCGCACGGCAAAGTAGAGCGGACCCTGCCGCCTAACCCGACGGAGACCCCATGATCGACCTCTATTTTTGGCCCACGCCGAACGGCTGGAAGATTTCCATCGCCCTCGAAGAGATGGGCCTGCCCTACGAGACCCACTTGGTCGATATCGGCAAGGGGGAGCAATTCCAGCCGGAGTTCCTGAAGATCTCGCCCAACAACCGGATGCCCGCGATCATCGACCGCGACGGCCCGGATGGCGAACCCGTCTCGATCTTCGAGAGCGGCGCGATCCTGCAATATCTCGCCCGCAAGACCGGCCAATTCTATGGCGAGACCGAGCGCGACCGGATCGCGGTCGACGAATGGCTGTTTTGGCAGGTCGGCGGGCTGGGCCCGATGGCCGGTCAGGCGCACCACTTCCTGAAATATGCACCCAAGCTCGAACCCTCGCAGGACCTACCCTATGCCAAGGACCGTTACCGCGCCGAGACGGGACGGCTCTATGGCGTGATGGATCGTCGTCTGGCGGAGAACCGCTACCTCGCGGGCGATTTTTACTCGATCGCGGATATGGCGTCCTGGGGTTGGGCCTCGCTCTGGGAAGGGCAGGAGCAGACGCTAGACGACAAGCCGAACCTCAAGCGCTGGCTCGATGAGTTAGGCGAGCGCCCCGCCGTCAAGGCGGGCCGCGCTCTGGCCGCCGAAAAGCGCAACGACAATTCGAGCCGTGACGCGCAGAAGCACCTCTTCAAGCGCTGAGCACGTCCGCCGAACCATGAAAAGGGCGCCTCACCGGGCGCCCTTTTGCTTTGTTCGCTCAGGACCGGATCAGTTGATCGTCAGGTCGAGCGTGATCTCGCAATTCAACAGCTTCGAGATTGGGCAGCCTTCTTTCGCGCCCTCGGCGGCCTTGCGGATCGCCTCCTCGTCGCCGGTTCCCTTCACGGTCGAGGTCAGCGCGGATTTCTTAACCGCGAAACCGTCGCCTTCCTTGTCGAGCGAGATTTCCGCCTTGGTGTCGATCACCACGTCCGAGACGCCCGCCTCTTCGAGCTGAAGCGACAGCGCCATCGAGAAACAGGACGCATGAGCCGCGCCGATCAGCTCTTCCGGGTTCGATCCGGGCTCACCCTCGAACCGGGTATTGAAGCCGTAGGGCTGCGCCTTCAGCGCGCCACTCTCGGTCGAAATCGTGCCTTTGCCGCCCTTGATGGTGCCTTCCCAATGGGCCGATGCGTGCTTGCGGATCATGAATCCCTCCTATGCGTTGCATTCGCGAGCACAACGAGACGGAGGGCCAGTGGTTCCGCCTCAGCGCCCGCGCCCGACCAGCCTATCATATTCCTGGATGGCGAAACGATCCGTCATACCCGCCACGTAATCGAGCACGACCCGCGCGAGAGCCTGCTTCGATTCCGGCCGCGTGCAGTCGCCGCCGAGGATACGGGCCCGCGAGACTTCTTCCTGCCATTCCTCGGGCAAAAGCTCCGGGCGTTCCATGAACAGCGGGAAGAGCGCGTTGATCATCTCGGTCACGCGCTTGCGCTCCACCACGACGGAGGGCGCGCGATACATGCGCTCGAACAGGAACTGCTTTAGCACCTTGAGGCTTTGATAGAGCGGCTTCGAGAAGCGGATGATCGGCCCGTCCATCTGCCTGATATCATCGACCGATTGCGGCCCGAGCGAGGTCAACCGGTTCTCGGCCACCGCGATCACGTCCTCCACCATCACGCCGAAGACCCGGCGCAGCGCCTCGTGCTGGCGCCGAGTGCGGTCGAGACCGGGATGCAGTTTGTCGACCTCGGCGAAACAGGCCCCGATCACCGGCAATTCGCACAGGTCGTCCTCGTCGAAGAGCCCCGCGCGCAGCCCGTCGTGCAGATCGTGGTGATTATAAGCCACGTCATCGGCCACGGCCGCCACCTGCGCCTCGGCGCTGGCGTTGGTCTCCAGCTCCAGGTCCCAGGCCGCATCGACCTCGGCCAGCGCATAGGGCAGTTCCTCGCGGCTCGGGAAGCTGTGCGAACCGCCCTTGTCGGAAATCGCGGGCCCGTTGTGCTTGGCGATGCCTTCCAGCGTCTCCCATGTCAGGTTGAGCCCGTCGAAGCCCGCGTAATGCTTCTCCAGCTTGGTCACGATCCGGAGCGCCTGCGCATTGTGATCGAAGCCCCCATAGGGCTTCATCAGTTCGGCCAGCGCGTCCTCGCCGGTATGCCCGAAGGGCGGATGGCCCAGATCATGGGCCAGCGCCACCGCCTCGGCCAGATCGGTGTTCAGCCCCAATGTCCCTGCAATCGTGCGCGCGACCTGCGCCACCTCGATCGTGTGGGTCAGGCGCGTGCGGTAGTAATCGCCCTCGTGTTCGACGAAAACCTGCGTCTTGTGCTTGAGCCGTCGGAAGGCCGAAGAATGGATGATCCGGTCCCGATCGCGCTGGAACGGCGAGCGGAAAGTGGACATGCTTTCGGGGTGAAGCCGCCCGCGGCTCTCGCCGGGCTGGCAGGCATAGGGCTTGAGCACTGGTAAAACCTCGTCTTGTCGGCACGCTTCGGCCCTCCTATATCTCGGATGTGACGGAAATACAGGCCCCGAGGGGTCAGGAAGGCCAATCCGATGCAACTCCCTCCGAAAGTGACCGAACGCGCCTTTGCGCGACTGGCGGAAATCAATGAAGGTCGCGAGGCGCCACAGGCGCTGCGCGTGGCCGTCGAGGGCGGCGGCTGTTCTGGTTTCCAGTATGATATCAAGCTCGAAGAGGCGCCTGCGGGCGACGACATCGTGCTTGAAGGCGCAGGCCAGAAGGTGCTGATCGACCCGGTTTCCCTGCCCTTCCTCGAGAACGCCACGATCGACTTCACCGAAGAACTGATCGGCGCGCGTTTCGTGATCGAGAACCCGAACGCGTCGAGCTCCTGCGGCTGCGGCGTCTCCTTCGCGATGTAACGACGCAGGCGATGCGCCTTATCTGAAACGCGCATTCTCGCTTCTTCTTGATATAAATATCCCCGCCGGAGGCGCCCTTCCTCCGGCGTCACTCCGCCAGTTGCAATTGGCGAAAATCGAACCCGCCTTCTAGCGTCGGCTTGATCACGGCGAAATAGGGCGAGAGATCGAAATCGCGCGGCGTGAACAGCGACGAGTGCCGGATATGCAGAATTTCCCCCTGGCTGTCGGCGCTGCCCATCACGACATCCGGCAGGATCGGGTAGTGGACCTCGTGAAACGCCTCGGCGATCACGGTCGAACAGATCGCCCGCGTCGGGTCGCCCGATCCGAGCGCCAGCATCCGCCGCCGGAACCGATGCGGCACGGGAGGGCGCGGCAGCAGGTACCGCGCGAGATCGACCACGTTTCTCAGGTCATACTGCCGCCCGACCGCGCCTTGCATGTAGTTAATCACGACCTCAAGCTGATCGTGGCCAAGCCCGACGGGCCGACAGATGCGTGTGTTGAGATGCGCATAGGCCGAAAGCCCGGTGATCCTGACGCCTTCCTCCAGGTCCGCCTCGATCAGCTCGCCCCCGGGCGGGCCGCCGGAATAGAAGGCTGCATGGGACCAAGTGGAATGGGTAAGATACTTGATCGCCGCTGAAATCCGCCGGTCGCCCTCCACCAACAGCACATCGCCCGGCCGAAGCGTCGCGCGCAAGGCAGGGGTCGGGATGACCCCGAAAGGCTGGTAGAAGCGGGTCTGCTTTTGCAAAAACCGCGCGATTGCCTTGCCGGGCAGACGAGAGACATGCGCCATGATCTCCTCCTTGCTCAGAGGTAGGTGTGGCGCGCGCAGATGCACAGCCCAGGCGCAAAGATGTGATTTTCGTTACCTGATGCGCGATGCGCCTGCGCTCATTTCGGCGGTAGCGGTCCACCCATGTCGAGCCCGGTATCCATCGCCGGGGCGCGTGCCTTCTCGATACGCGACCAGAGCGCGGTATTGCCCTCTCCCTGCTGCGGCCAGACGCCCGTCAGCGCAAAGCGGAACCGCGCGGAATGGCGCGCCTCGCGCTCGATCCGGTCGATGAACTCGTCGCCATGCTCCGCGACCAGATCTTCCAGCGGCCCGGCGGCGAGCATCACCACCTGCCAGATCGTCGTCGCCCCGGTCAGCGCCTTGCGGATGAAGGTCCAGAGCACCTCGGGATATTCGCGCAGCTCGAAGACACACAGCACCGACCAAGGGAAGTCCTCGCCCTCGGGCTCCTCGGCATTGTCGGCCAGCCACAGATCGACCAGCGCCTCGACCGTGCGCACGTCTTCCGGGGCACTCGCTTCGTTGCACAGGATCGAGACGAGTTCGGGGGGCAGTGGGGTTGTCATTGCATCATTTCCTTGGTCGCCGAGAGCGTCACGCCCTCGTAGTCGCGCTCGACCCGGTCGATGTCCCATTGCAGGCGCGTGAGGAACACCACGTCGCCGTCATGATCATAGGAGATGTGCTGCTTGTTGGCGTTGACCAGCTTCTCGACCGCCGCCTTGTCGCCCAACACCCAGCGAGCGGAGGTGAACTGCGAGGCCTCGAAGCGCACGGGGATGCCGTATTCCAGCTCGATCCGGCTCGCCAGCACGTCGAATTGCAGCGCGCCGACGACGCCCACGATGAAGCCCGAGCCGATCGCGGGCTTGAACACCTTGGCCGCGCCCTCTTCGGCGAATTGCATCAACGCCTTCTCGAGGTGCTTGCCCTTCATCGGGTCGGTCGCACGCACGGATTGCAGCAGTTCCGGCGCGAAGCTCGGGATGCCGGTGAAGCGCAGCGCCTCGCCCTCGGTCAGCGCGTCGCCGATGCGCAATTGCCCGTGGTTCGGAATACCGATGATATCGCCGCCCCAGGCCTCTTCCGCCAGTTCGCGGTCGGCTGCGAGGAACAGAACCGGGTTCGACACCGCCATCTGTTTCTTCGAGCGCACATGCAGCAGCTTCTGCCCGCGCGTGAAATGCCCCGAGACGAGACGCACGAAAGCCACGCGGTCGCGGTGCTTGGGGTCCATGTTCGCCTGCACCTTGAAGACGAAACCCGCGACCTTCTTCTCCTCGGGCGCCACGTCACGCTCGGCGGATTTGAAGACCTCCGGCTCGGGTCCGAATTCCCCGATCCCGTCCATCAACTCCTTCACGCCGAAGCTGTTGATCGCCGAGCCGAACCAGATCGGCGTCAGGTGACCTTCGAGGAAACTCTGGCGGTCGAAGGTGGGCAACAGTTCGCGCGCCATCTCGACCTCTTCCTTCAGTTTCTCGAGCAGATCGGCCGGAACATGTTCGGCCAGCTTGGGATCATCCAAACCACTGATCTTGATCGACTCGGCCACCTTGTTGCGGTCGGCGCGATCCATCAGTTCCAGCCGGTCGTGCAGCATGTCGTAGCAACCGAGGAAATCGCGGCCCATCCCGATCGGCCAAGAAGCCGGGGCCACGTCGATCGCGAGATTTTCCTGAATCTCGTCGATGATCTCGAACGTGTCGCGGCTCTCGCGGTCCATCTTGTTACAGAAGGTCAGGATCGGCAGATCGCGCAGGCGGCAGACCTCGAAGAGCTTGCGGGTCTGGCTCTCCACGCCCTTCGCGCCGTCGATCACCATGATCGCCGCATCCACCGCCGTCAGCGTTCGGTAAGTATCTTCCGAGAAATCCGAGTGGCCGGGCGTGTCGACGAGGTTGTAGCGGAACTCGCGATACTCGAAGGACATGGCAGAGGCCGAGACCGAAATCCCGCGATCCTGTTCGAGCTTCATGAAGTCCGAGCGAGTCCGCCGCGCCTCGCCCTTGGCACGCACCTGCCCCGCCATCTGGATGGCGCCGCCGAAAAGCAGGAACTTCTCGGTCAAGGTGGTCTTGCCCGCATCCGGGTGCGAGATGATCGCGAAGGTGCGGCGACGGGCGATTTCGGGCGGGAGCGCGGGACGGTTCATCATGCGCGCTCGTTTAGCCTGCCCGCGCGCGCCTTGCAATCGCGGCGATGGGGGCTCCGCCCCCGCGCTGACGCGCTCCCCCGGGATATTTGGACCAAGGCGAAGTTCAATCCCACGCGCCCCTTCCTCTTGGCGGAAATATCCCGGGGGGTGAATTGGCGCAGCCAAGAGGGGGCAGCGCCCCCTCCCCCTCGTGGCTCGCGTGGCGCTGTGGCAGATTTACCCGGTATTCCGATGCATGCCGTCAAACGCTTGATCGGCGGGAAATTTCGCCGCAGCTAGAAGGTCACACCCGCGTGAGCGAGACCTATGAGATGACCGCCGATCCCAAACCCCATCTGCCCGACCATCCGCAGCGCTATGCGCTTGTGAACGAATTGCACGCCCGACCGTACCCGAAGCTCGGCGTCCCGGGCCACGCGGTCTATGTCGCCTTCAAGGAGCCGCGCGACGCCGCCAATCGCGACCGCAGCAAGGATCACGACCACCTCGTCGATCTTCTGACGCGCAACGGCGCGGCGCAGCCTCAGGCGGGGATCACCCATTACGCCGGCAAGATCGGGCGGCACGAGGTGAAGTGGGAGAGCCATACCGAATTCACCACTTATCTCGCTTTCGGCAAAGGCGTGTCGTCGCGCGCCTTCGACCCGGCGGAGACCGAAATCTACCCCGATAGCTGGATCGATGCGGGCCCCGGCGGGCGGATCGCCGCGGTGCAGATCCGCATCGAGGAACTGCCCGAGAATCCCGACGACATCGCGCCGCTTCTGGAGCAATGGTTCGTCACCGAGAGCCTCGTCTGCACCTGGGTGCTCGACGGGGCTGCGGTGGTCGCGGGCGATTTCCGGATCGATCCGAACGGGCAGATGCGCTTCGCTATCTTCGCGCGGCCCGGGACCGGGCCGGGACGGATCGGGCGCACGGTGCAACGGCTCTGCGAGCTGGAGACCTACCGGGCGATGTCGATGCTCGGATTGGCGCGGGCGCGCGACCTGTCGCAGCGGCTCAATGCGCTCGACCCGAGGCTGACCGAGATCGTGGACGGGATGGGCGACGACGCGCACTCCGCAGAAGAAACGCTGCACGACCTGCTGGAAATCTCGGCCGAGCTGGAGAGCCTCGCGGTCGCGCATTCCTTCCGGTTCTCGGCGACCGGGGCCTATGAGGCGATCGTCCGAGAGCGGGTGGAGTCCTTGCGCGAAAGCCGCTTCGAGGGGCGCCAGAAACTCAGCGAGTTCATCGCCCGGCGCTACGACCCGGCGGTGCGCACGGTGAAATCGGCGGAGACGCGGCTGCAGCAGATGGTGACGCGGGCGGCGCGGGCGGGCGAGTTGCTGCGCACGCGGGTCGATGTGGAGCGCTCGGCGCAAAACCAGAAAGTGCTGGAAAGCATGGATCGCCGGTCGGACCTGCAGCTGCGCCTGCAGCACACGGTCGAAGGGCTGTCGGTGGTCGCGATCAGCTACTACGCGATCTCGGTCGCGGGCTACCTGGCTTATCCGCTCTCGAAGAAGATCGGACTGACGAAAGAGATCATGTTGGCAGGGCTGACGCCGATCGTGATCCTCGCGGTCTGGCTGATGATCCGGCGTATCCGCAAGGGTGTGGGGGGGCATTGAGGCGAGGCGTTACGCCTCCCCTCGTGTCGTACCGCCTCAGAGACAGAGAAACAGGTGCGCGTTGGTGTATTCCGCGACTTGGCGCGACGAGGCGTATTCTGCTCTCTTGCCTTTCTTGGCACAGATACGGTCCGCCTCGGCCTGGGCGTTCACCTTCACCTCAGCCTGATCGGCAAGCATTGATGTCTGGATGGTGACGCTATCTCCGTTGTAGTCGCTCACGATCGGCGTCGCAGGCACGCATCCAGCAAGAAATGGCAGCAACAATAAAGCTTTACGCATTTAGTTCTCCTCCACAAAACAAACTCACTAAACCGTGAGTGTCGTGTGAAGATCAACTCTCGCGGCCCGTCCCGAGCGGCGCGGTCAGCGCAAGGGTGACATTTAAGTCACCCTCAGAAATCCGCCGTCGCCGGGTTCGGCCCGATCCGGCCCGCAGCAGTGTCGATCTGCTTGATCTGCGCCATCTCATGCTCGCTCAGCTCGAAATCGAACACGTCGATATTCTCGCGCATCCGCTCGTGATTGGCGGATTTGGGGATCGTCACGAGGCCCAACTGGATCTGCCAACGCAAGGTGACTTGTGCGGCGGAGACGCCGTGGCGGGCGGCGATCTCGGTGAGGATCGGGTTCGCGAGCGCCTCGCCCTGACCCAGCGGCGACCAGCATTCGGTGGTAATGCCGAGCTTTTCATGCGCCGCGCGCTGATCGGCTTGCTGGAAGCGTGGATGCAGCTCGATCTGGTTGATCGCGGGGGCCTCGCCGGTCTCCTCGATCAGCCGCTCGAGATGGTCGGGCAGGAAGTTCGACACGCCGATCGCGCGGATGCGGCCGGCGTCGCGCAACTCGATCATGGCCCGCCACGTCTCGACATATTTGTCCCTGGCGGGCATCGGCCAGTGGATCAGGTAGAGATCGAGATAGTCGAAGCCCAGCTTGTCCAACGTCTCGTCGAAGGCGCGCTTGGTTTCGTCATAACCCTGCCTGTCATTCCAGAGCTTCGAGGTCACGAAGATGTCTTCTCGTGCGACGTCGCTGTCCGCGACACCACGGCCCACGCCCGCCTCGTTGCCATAGGCCGCGGCGGTGTCGATGTGGCGATAGCCCGCATCCAGCGCATTACGGATGATGCGCGGTGTCTCGGCATCCTCCATCTTCCAGACGCCGAGGCCAAGTTGCGGGATCTTGATGCCGTCGTTGAGGGTAAGGGTCGGAACGCTCATGGTCGATCTCCTGATTGCCTATTCGGTTGGGCAACAGGTTAGGGCGGCGCCGCGTTCCGGAAAGGCTGTCACGGCGCGGTGAGGTGCAGCGCCGCGCCCCGGGACCGCGCCGCCCCGGGGGTGCCTCGACACCTTATTCGCCGCGCGGGAAGCGCTTGTTTTCTTCCAGAACGTTGAGGTTCATGTGATTGCGCATATAGGCCTCGGAGGCTTTTTTCAGCGGTTGATAGTCCCACGGGTACTGGCCGCCCTGACTGAGCGCCTCGTAGACGACCCAGCGGCGGGCCTGACTTGCCCGGACCTCTGCGTCGAAGCGATCCAGATCCCAGCGCTGAGCCGCCTCGGCTTTCAGCGCGGCATAGGCCTCGGCATGGGCAGGGTCGCCCGCGAGGTTCGTCAACTCATGCGGATCGGCCTCGACATCGAAAAGCTGATCGGGATCGAGATTGCACAGATTCAGCTTGTAGCGTCCCTTGCGCAGGCTCACGAGCGGCGCGTAGGACGCTTCGGCCGCGTATTCCATCGCCACCGCCTCTTTCCGGGGTTCGCGGCGCGCTTGCGGCAGCAGGGTCTGCCCGTCGATCCAGGGCGCGATCTCGTCCATCGAGATGCCAGCCAGATCGCAGAGCGTCGGCGTGACGTCGATCGTCGAGACCGGGTCGGAGACAAGCCCTGGCTCCAGGCCCGAAGCGGAGATCATCAGCGGCACGCGGGCCGAGCCCTCGTAGAAGCTCATCTTGAACCACAGCCCCCGCGCGCCCAGCATATCGCCGTGATCGGAGACGAAGAGGATCGTGGCCTCCTGGCGGGTGTCTTCGAGCACCTGCAGCAGCTCGCCGATCTTGTCGTCGAGATAGGACAGGTTCGCGAAATAGGCGCGGCGCGACCGGCGGATATCCTCGGTCGTGATGTCGAACTCGCGCCAGTCATTCGCGTCGAAGATCCGCTTCGAATGGTTGTCCTGCTCCTCGTAGGGGATCGTCCCGACCTCGGGTTCGAGATGCGCGCAATCCTCGTAGAGGTCCCAGTATTTCCTCCGCGCGACGTAAGGGTCGTGCGGATGGGTGAAGCTGACGGTCAGCATCCACGGCCGCGCGTCGTTACCCCGTGCCAGATCGTAGAGCTTCATCTTCGCCTCATGGGCGACGTTGTCGTCATATTCCATCTGGTTGGAAATCTCGGCCACCCCTGCCCCGGTGACCGAGCCCATGTTGTGATACCACCAGTCGATCCGCTCGCCGGGCTTGCGGTAATCCGGCGTCCAGCCGAAATCGGCAGGGTAGATATCCGTGGTCAGTCGCTCCTCGAAGCCGTGCAGCTGATCGGGGCCCACGAAATGCATCTTGCCCGAGAGGCAGGTCTGATAGCCCGCGCGGCGCAGGTGGTGCGCATAGGTGGGAATGTCCGAGCGGAACTCGGCCGCGTTGTCATAGACGCCGTTGCGCGAGGGAAGCTGGCCTGACATGAAGGCTGCGCGTCCCGGCGCGCAGAGCGGCGAGCCGGTATAGGCGTTCTCGAACCGCACCGAACGTTCCGCCAGCTTGCGCAGGTTGGGCGTGTGCAGCCATTCCGCCGGACCATCGGGAAATAGCGTCCCGTTGAGCTGATCGACCATCAGGATCAGGATGTTCTGGCGCGGCCTGCTGTCGTCCTTGGGGGAGGTTTCGAGGTCAGACATTGCGGCGCGCTCCTTTTATTGATCCACGGGTCAACAACCCCTGTAGCGATCCAGAGCGGGCAAACGCAAGGGCGCGCCAAGTCAGGCGGCCGCGATGATCCGGGCTTCGTGGCGCTTCAAGCTGGGGCGCGCGGCGAGGTAGCTTTCGGTTCCACAGCTCAATTCCGGGAACAGCGCGAGCAGTTCGTCCCGCTGCGCGCGGTCCATATCCTGCATCGTCGCCTGCCCCGGTTGAAAACTTTCGGTCCAGAGTCCGTCGGAGAAGACGATCTCGTGATTGTCGAACATCACGTGGATATAGGTAACCGCCTCGGCCTCTTCGTCGATCTCGATCCCCGGCAGCCCGACGAGATGGCGCGCCGCGGCCAGCACCTCCGACTCGCCTGCGATCAGCTGCGCGCGCGGCCCGGTCAGCAGAATGCGGTGCTGCGGCGAGACGCGCATCTCGCGCTCGGGCTGGTTCGCGCCCAGCGCGCCCGGTGCGATCTTGATGGAGCGGAATTCCGGCTTGGCCAGAAGTTCCGCAGTGCTGAGTGCGCGGATGCCGATCCAGCGGATGGGCTGGAAGCCGCTGTCGCGAGTCAGGATGCGATCACCGACCTGCAGGCTTTCGACCGGGCGGGGACCGCTATGTGTCGCGATCAGCGTGCCCGGGGTGAAGCAGGGGATGACCTTTTCGATATTCGAGAAACTGACCGTGCCGACGACCGCGCCATTGCCGTCGAAGAAATCGATCGTGCCGTTCTCCGGGTTCGTCGCATCGCGATGCACGGCGACATTGTTCCAACCCCAGTCGCTGAGGTCGATGATGTCGAAATCATCGCCCGTCTCCGAGCCGTCGATCGTGTCGCCGGGCGAGAGGTCGATGAACCTGTCGGCATCCGCGCCGCCGACGAGGGTGTCGCCGCCACCACCCGAGAGCGTATCGTTGCCCGCTCCGCCGTCGAGTTGGTCGCTGCCGACGCCGCCTTGCAGGACGTCGTTCCCCTCGCCACCGGACAGCGTGTCATTGCCGGTGCCGCCGGTGAGGCTGTCATTGCCTGCGTCTCCATAGAGCGAGTCATTGCCGGACCCGCCCAGCAGGGTGTCGTTACCGGTGCCACCGTAGAGGATGTCATCCGCGCCCGCGCCGTCGATATAATCGTCCCCGCCGTTGCCATAGAAGACGTTGGTGTAGCCATCCGTCGGGTCCGAGGAGGCGCCGTCGAAGCCGATCAGCGTATCGTTTCCCGCCGAGCCGTAGATCCCGTCGACGCCGCTGAGCGTGTCGCCCGTCGCATCGCCCCCCGTAGCGGTCCCGGCGCCGAGGTTGATGTTCACAGCGCTCGCGGAGTCGGAATAGTCGACATAGTCCATGCCGGTTCCGCCAGACAGGACGTCGCCGCCCGCGCCGCCATGCAGCGTGTCATTCCCGGTACCGCCCTCGAGCGTATCGGCCCCCGCCCCGCCATCGAGCGAGTCGCTGCCAGCGCCGCCGATCAGTCGGTCGTTACCCGTCCCGCCAATCAGCGTATCGTGCCCGATACCACCCTCGAGCCAGTCGTTATTCGCGCCGCCATCGAGGGAATCGTTGCCGTCGTTCCCGGTGAGCGTGTCGTTTCCGCTACCGCCGAGGAGCGTGTCATTGCCGGCACCCCCGATCAGCGAGTCGTTGCCCGACCCGCCGTCGATCAAATCGTCGCCCGTGCCGCCATCGACCGTGTCGTTGCCGAGGCCGGCCAGCACGGTATCGTTGCCGCCATAGGCGCGAATGTAGTCGTCATTGCCGCTGCTGCCCGCGAGGCCCGCATCGTTATTGTCCACGCGGTCTGAGCCATTCGCGATCGGCTCGACATAGTTCACGTCGATCCGGTCCGCCCCAGAGGTGCCGTCGACATAGCCGTCGTCGAAGCCGGTGACGTAGCGATCCTGCGCGAGGTTCGCGCCGTCGTCGCTGATCACGCGCCCTATGGCCATGGACTGGATCGGCTTGGCCTCGTAGGCCGCCGTGGTCGCATCGTTGGACATCTCGGGTGCGAGGAACAGGTGGCCCGAGTTGGTCTGAACGAGGACCGACTGGACTCTCGCGGTCGTGCCGTCCGTATAGGTGAGGGTCGTTTCGTAGATGACTAGACTGTCGAAGGTGAAATTCGAAACGCCGTTACCGATATCCGTGCGGATCGTATCGTTCGAGGTTGCGTTTCGGGTATCGAGAGCGCCGGACGCCCCGCCGTTATCTATTAGCGTCGCTTCGGTGATATTGCTGAAAAGAGGATCGGTCGAATCCCCAATCGTCATCCCTTCGAGGACACGCGAGTTTTCGACCTTCCAGTTCGACTCGTCGGGATCGAGGTCAAAGGGCGTCCCATTTTGATCAACAACCTGCCCGAGATATATCCAGTTGAACGTCGTGGCCATGTCGCCGCTGCTTTACCTTGTTTTCCGTCAACCGGGCCCAAGCGGGACCGGTCTCCAACCCTCGAAGACTGTGCAAAAACTATCGGGGCCTATGACGTGGCTGCTCGATTTTTATAGTTACTGGTACGCTGACACGGCCCTCATTTGGCGCGGGTTCGTGAACGCCTCGGGGCGCAAATTGGGCGAAACAAGGGCTTTCCGGGCAGGCCGACACGTATAGGGAGAGTCACGACCATTGGCCGTGAAGGCGCGGAAACTTCGGGAGAAAACTGGTAGGCCCGGCAGGACTTGAACCCGCAACCAAGGCGTTATGAGCGCCCTGCTCTAACCAATTGAGCTACAGGCCCACCATTGCATCTTCCTCTAGTGAGACGACGCGCGGGCGTCAAGAAAGCGCGAACACCCCGCCCCTTCGACGTTGCGGGGGGCGTGCGGTTACGCTAGGGCTTCGGCCAAGAGTTTACTTGCCGGAGTGCGCCGCGATGACCGAGAAAACACAGGGCCTGACCTATGCCGATGCGGGCGTCGATATCGACGCGGGCAATGCGTTGGTGGACCGGATCAAACCCGCGGCCAAGCGCACGCAGCGCTCGGGCACGATGTCGGGTCTGGGCGGCTTCGGGGCGCTCTTCGACCTGAAGGCGGCGGGCTACAACGATCCGATCCTCGTCGGCGCGACCGATGGCGTGGGCACCAAGCTGCGCATCGCGATCGACACCGGAAATGTCGACACGATCGGCATCGACCTCGTGGCGATGTGCGTCAACGATCTGGTCTGCCAAGGCGCCGAGCCTTTGTTCTTCCTGGATTATTTCGCGACCGGCAAGCTCGAGATCGATCAGGCTGCGCGCATCATCGAAGGCATCGCGGAAGGCTGCGCACAATCGGGTTGCGCGCTGATCGGCGGTGAGACGGCGGAGATGCCGGGCATGTATTCCAAGGGCGATTTCGACCTCGCGGGCTTCGCGGTCGGCGCGATGGAACGCGGCTCGGACCTGCCCGCAGGCGTGGCCGAGGGTGACGTGCTTCTGGGCCTCGGCTCGAACGGCGCGCATTCCAACGGCTATTCCTTCGTACGCAAAGTGGTCGAGATGTCCGGCCTTGGCTGGGACGCTGCCTGCCCCTTCGGTGAGGGCTCGCTTGGCGAGGCACTGCTGGCGCCAACCCGCCTCTACGTCAAACAATGCCTGGCCGCGGTGCGCGCAGGTGGCGTTCATGCGCTCGCCCATATCACCGGCGGCGGTCTGACCGAGAACCTGCCCCGCGTTCTGCCCGAGGGCATGGGCGCCACGATCGACCTCAATGCCTGGAAGCTGCCCGGCGTGTTCCGCTGGCTCGCCGAGACCGCTTCGATGGAAGAGCGTGAGCTGCTCAAGACCTTCAATTGCGGCATCGGCATGATCGTCGTCGTCGCAGCTGACAAGGCCGACGAGATCGCCACCCTGCTGGCAAGTGAAGGCGAAACCGTCACCCGCATCGGCACCGTCACCTCCGAACAGGGCATCGCCTACGAGGGCGCGCTGCTGTGATCCGTGTCGCGATCCTGATCTCGGGCGGCGGCTCGAACATGGTCCGTCTGGTCGAGAGCATGGCTGAGGACCACCCTGCCCGCCCGGTGCTGGTCGCGTCGAACGATGCGAAAGCCGGGGGGCTGGAGAAGGCCGCGCGGATGGGCGTGCCGACCGCCGCCATCGACCACCGCCCCTATGGCAAGGACCGCGCCGGTTTCGAGGCCGAGCTGCTGAAGCCGATCCTCGCCGCGAAACCCGATGTGATTTGCCTTGCGGGCTTCATGCGTGTGCTGACGCCGGAATTCGTGGCGCGGTTCGAGGGTCGGATGCTGAACATCCACCCCTCGCTTTTGCCGAAATATCCCGGCCTGCACACCCACAAGCGCGCGATCGAGGCAGGCGATGCGGTGGCGGGCTGCACGGTGCACGAGGTGACGCCGGTGCTCGACGAGGGGCCGATCCTCGGCCAGGGGCGCGTTCCGATCGAGGCAGGCGACACCCCCGACGACCTCGCGGCCCGCGTGCTGGTGCAGGAACATCGCCTCTACCCGGCCGTGCTGCGTCGCTTCGCCGAGGGCGACCGCACCCCAGTCTATCTCTGAACGCGCCCCAAGCGTTTCCCGGTAAGCACGCTCACGCCGAAATGCGCCGCACCCGCTTGCGAGCAGCCGCCGCTTCGCGCATGACAAGCACATGGAATCGATCCCGGATACGGCCCCGCGCGGGCGCATGATCGCCCCAGACCTGATCCGGGCCATAGCACTGATCGGGATGGCGATCTTCCACCTGACATACGATCTCGAGAATTTCGGCTTCGTGCCGCGCGGCACGGTCTTCCATCCGGCCTTTCTCGATTTCGCGCGTGTCGTTGCCAGTACGTTCATCTTCATGGCCGGCGTCAGCCTCGTCCTCGCCCATCGCCACGGTTTCCGTGCGGCCCCGTTCTGGCGGCGGCTGGGAAAGGTGGTGGTTGCGGCGGCGCTGGTGAGCGCGGCGACCTACGTGATGATGCCGGAATATTTCATCTATTACGGCATCCTGCATTCCATCGCGGTCAGCTCGCTCATCGGCGCGGCGCTGCTGTTCCTACCGTGGATCCTGCTCGCGGCGCTTGGCCTGATCGCGGTCTGGGTGCATCTGAACTACGCCTTCGAGTTGTTCAACCAGCCGTGGCTCTGGTGGCTGGGTCTCTCGACCCACTGGCGCCCGTCGATGGATTTCGAGCCGGTCTTCCCGTGGATCGGGCCGTTCCTTGTCGGGATGGGGGCTGCGAAACTGCTCGACCGTCTGGGGTACTGGAAACGGGCCGCGCGCTACCAGCCCGATCAGACCCGCGGGGTGATGAAAATCGCGTTGTTCGCGGGCCGCCACACCCTGCCGATCTATCTGATCCACCAGCCCATCCTCTACGGGCTGACCTGGGCCGCGTTCCTTCTGCAGCACTGAAACTTGCGCTTCTGCCACGCTATCAGGGCCGCGACGCGCCCGACCCTTCCCTTTTGTCCTATGAAGGTCTAGGGAATTTGCACCTGCGCGGGATGAGCCCGCACCGAATTGAAAGCGCGATATGCAGACCATCACCACGACCGAGGCCCTCGCGGCCTTCTGCGAAAAGGCCAAGCAAGAGCCCTACGTCACCGTCGACACCGAATTTTTGCGCGAGCGGACCTACTGGTCCAAGCTTTGCCTCGTGCAGATGGCGCTCCCCGATCATGGCGAGACCGAAGGCGAGGCCGTTCTGGTCGATCCGCTGTCCGACGACCTCTCGCTCGAGCCGCTCTACGATCTTTTCCGCCACAAGGAGACCGTGAAGGTCTTTCACGCAGCCCGGCAGGATCTGGAGATTTTCTACACCGACGCGCAGGTCTTTCCCGATCCGCTGTTCGACACGCAAATCGCCGCGATGGTCTGCGGCTTTGGCGAGCAGGTGGGTTACGAGACGCTGGTGCGCAAGATCGCCAAGCAGTCGCTCGACAAATCCTCGCGCTTCACCGACTGGTCGCGCCGTCCGCTGACCGAGGCACAGAAGAAATACGCGATCGCCGATGTCACCCATCTGCGCGTGATCTACGAATTCCTCGACGAACAGCTGAAGAAAACGGGACGCGATGCCTGGGTCGAAGAGGAAGAGGCGGTTCTGCTGAACCCCGAGACCTATATCAACCGCCCCGCAGAGGCGTGGAAGCGCGTGAAGACGCGGACCAATTCGGGCCGTTTCCTCGCCATCGTGCGCGAGCTGGCGCAGTTCCGTGAAGGTTACGCCCAGAACCGCAACATCCCGCGGAGCCGTATCTTCAAGGATGACGCGCTGCTGGAGCTGGCCTCGACCAAGCCGACCTCGATCGACGAGTTGGGCAAGTCGCGGTTGTTGCTGCGCGAGGCCCGCAAGGGCGAGATCGCCGAGGGCATCCTTACGGCGGTGCGCGAAGGGCTGGAGATGCCCAACGAGAAGCTGCCCCGCCCCGACAATCAGGCCCAACAACTGCAAGTCGATACCGCGCTTGGCGATCTGCTGCGCGTACTGCTGAAGGCGAAATCGCAGCAGGCGGGCGTCGCCGCGAAGCTGATCGCGACCTCGTCCGATCTCGACCGCATCGCCGCTGGCAAGCGCGACGTGGCCGCCCTGCAGGGCTGGCGCGCCGAGGTCTTCGGGCATGACGCGCTGCGTCTGGCCAAAGGCGAAGTGGCCCTGACCGCCGATAGCGGCGCGGTAAAGCTGGTCGACGTTTAAGGGGCACCGGAGGCGCTGCGCCTGAACGCCGGGTGGGCGCCCACTTCTTTGGTAGTCTTCGAAAGTTTCGGACGCGTTCAATGCGCGCGTTGAAGCCACCAAAGCGCCCGCCCGAGGGGGCGGTCGGACGCTGCCCGGGCCGCTGAAGCGGCTGATCCGGACAAGGCGACAAGAGAAAGGTCCGGGTTCTCCCGAGCCTCATCTAAATCAACTGAAGTGACGATCAGCGTGCCACGGACCGCGCGTTGGACACACCCTGCACCACGATCTTGCGCACGCCCTGCAGCTTGTAATTGTTGAGAAACGCTGCCGCCGAGACCTCGCGCGATTGCGGGTTCATCACGCGGCGCGCATCGGGGCTGTCGGCGGGCGGCGGCGAGACCATGAAGACATAGGTCACCGTGCCGTTCTCATCCGGTGCGCCGCTGTTCAGCGGAACCAGATCGGTGTCCCAGTAGCCTTGCGTCGGCGGCAGCCCCATCGCGGTGATGATCGCACCCGAAGGGATCTTCTCGACCGAGAGCGAGGAGACCTGCGCGATCTGCTGCTGGTTCGGCTTGCCGACCTTCACGGGGTAGCCGCCCCGCGGGGCGAGTGTCTGCACCGGCGCGGCCGTGTCGCGCCCGAACCAGTTGAACGGGTTGAGCTTGCTGTCACGGATGGTGCCGCAGCCTGCGGTGGTGAGCGTCAGGGCAAGTGCCGCGATCAGGGCTTTGTTCATGATGGCTCCGATACTGTCCCGGGTCTGGACCCGATTTCGTGGTAGCCCATTGCGGCGCTTTTGAAAAGCCGCGTCTGGACCCTCGGGCGCGAACCCGTTACCCAAGAGACAATTCCCTGTCCCAAGGAGCGAGTGACCATGGCGCGCGAAGCCTTTGAAGAGATTGCCGAGACCTTCGAATTTCTCGACGACTGGGAGGACCGCTACCGTCACGTGATCGAGCTGGGCCGCGAATTGCCGCCCCTCGACGATGCGGTGAAGGTGCCTGCGACCAAGGTGGAGGGCTGTGCGAGCCAGGTCTGGCTGCTGCCCCGGATCGAGGGGACCGGCCCGAATGCGGTGTTCGACTTTCAGGGCGAGAGCGATGCGATGATCGTGCAGGGCCTCATCGCGATCCTGCATGCGCTCTATTCGGGGCTGACCGCCGAAGAGGTGCTGGAGGTCGACGCACCCGCCGAGCTGGGCCGTCTGGGCCTGAACGACCACCTATCGGCACAGCGCTCGAACGGGTTGCGCGCAATGGTGGAGCGTATCCGCAAGCTGGCCGGTGAGGCTGCGGGGGCGTAAGGCCTTCGGTTTTCTATTTAGCGACAGAGGGACGCGCCCGAGCCTCGGGTGGGCGCGTTGATGCGCATGCGGCTGGACGGTTTATCTCGCAAGCCCAAGCGACCTCCATGCCGGCGCCGACATCGAAAATGCGCCCTCCCTGGGGGAGGGTCGGGCGCGGCCCGGGTCTGGTGGTCCGGCGCCAATCACCCCAAACGAAAACGGCCGGTCCAGCGACCGGCCGTTTCCCATTTCCCTGCCCCGCAGATCAGTCGATCAGCGGCAGCAACTGGTTCACCGAGTCCTTGGCGTCGCCATAGAACATCCGGGTGTTCTCCTTATAGAACAGCGGGTTCTCGATGCCCGAATAGCCGGTACCCTGACCGCGCTTCGAGACGAAGACCTGCTTGGCCCTCCAAACCTCCAAAACCGGCATGCCAGCGATCGGCGAGTTCGGATCTTCCTGTGCGGCGGGGTTCACGATGTCGTTCGAGCCGATGACGATCACCACGTCGGTATCGGGGAAGTCCTCGTTGATCTCGTCCATTTCCAGAACGATGTCGTAAGGCACTTTCGCCTCGGCCAGCAGCACGTTCATGTGCCCCGGCAGACGACCCGCGACCGGGTGGATCGCGAAGCGGACTTCTTTGCCCTGGCTGCGCAGCTTGCGGGTCAGTTCCGACACCGCCTGCTGAGCCTGCGCCACCGCCATGCCGTAGCCCGGCACGATGATCACGCTGTCCGCGTCGCGCAGAGCGGAGGCCACGCCGTCCGCGTCGATCGCGATCTGCTCGCCCTCGACTTCCATCGCGGGACCGGAGGTGCCGCCGAAGCCGCCGAGGATAACGCTGATGAACGAGCGGTTCATCGCCTTGCACATGATGTAGGACAGGATCGCACCCGAGGAGCCGACCAGCGCGCCGACCACGATCAGAAGATCGTTGCCCAGCGAGAAGCCGATCGCCGCCGCAGCCCAGCCCGAATAGGAGTTCAGCATCGACACCACGACCGGCATATCGGCGCCGCCGATGCCCATGATCAGGTGGTAGCCGATGAAGAACGCCAGAAGGGTCATCAGGATCAGCGCCCAGGCCCCTGCCCCGTTGATGAACGCGATCAGCAGGATCACCGAGAGGATCGCGGCGATCGCATTGAGGATATGCCCGCCCGGCAGCTTGGTGGCCTTCGAGGTCACCTTGCCCGCGAGCTTGCCGAACGCGACCACAGACCCGGTGAAGGTCACGGCCCCGATGAACACGCCGAGGAACAGTTCGACGCGCAGGATCGACAGTTCGACCGGCGTCTTGTGCGCGATCAGAGCGGCGAAGCCCTTCAGCGCGTGCTGCTCTTCCACGCCCATCGCGCCGACGCGCGCCATCTCGATATAGGCGTTGTAGCCCACGAAGACGGCGGCAAGACCGACCAGCGAGTGCATCGCGGCAACCAGCTGCGGCATTTCCGTCATCTGCACCCGGTTCGCCACGAACCAGCCGATGATGCCACCAGCCGCGATCAGGATGACCGAGAGAAGCCACAGCCCCGAGCCGGGGCCGATCAGCGTCGCCAGAACCGCAAGGCCCATGCCGACGATGCCATACCACACCGCCCGTTTTGCGCTTTCCTGCCCCGAGAGGCCGCCAAGCGAGAGGATGAAGAGAACTGCCGCGACGACATAGGCGGCGGTCGAGAATCCGTTTTCCATTACGCTCTCCCCCTCTTACGACTTCTGGAACATGGCGAGCATGCGCCGGGTGACCATGAAGCCACCGAAGATGTTGATCCCGGCCATGAACACCGACAGCGCTGCGAGCACGATCACGAGCCACGAGCCCGAACCGATCTGCAACAGTGCGCCGAGGATGATGATCGACGAGATCGCGTTGGTCACAGCCATCAGCGGCGTGTGCAGCGAGTGCGAGACGTTCCAGATCACCTGGAAGCCCACGAAACAGCTGAGCACGAAGACGATGAAGTGCTGCATGAAGCTGGCCGGTGCGACGAGGCCCACGCCCAGAAGCACGATCGCGCCCACGGCGAGCAGCGTCACCTGATTGCGGGTCTGCTTCTTGAACGCGGCGACCTCATTGGCGCGCTTTTCCTCCGGCGTCAGCTCCTTGGCCTTTTCCTTCGGCTTCTGCGCCGCAATCGCGGCCACCTTGGGTTTCGGCGGCGGGAAGGTGATCTCGCCCTGATAGGCCACGGTCGCGCCGCGGATCACGTCGTCTTCCATGTCATGGACGACGACACCGTCCTTCTCGGGCGTCAGATCCGTCATCATGTGACGGATATTGGTCGCGTAGAGCGTCGAGCTCTGCGTCGCCATGCGGCTCGGGAAATCGGTGTAGCCGACGATGGTCACGCCATTGTCGCTCACGATCTTCTGGTCCGGCACGGTCAGTTCGCAGTTGCCGCCACGCTCGGCGGCGAGGTCGACGATCACCGAGCCCGGCTTCATCGCCTCGACCATGTCCTTGGTCCAAAGCACGGGCGCATCGCGGCCCGGGATCAGCGCGGTGGTGATGACGATGTCGATATCGGGCGCCAGTTCGCGGAATTTCGCGAGCTGCGCTTCGCGGAATTCCGGACTGGAAGGCTTGGCGTAGCCGCCCGTCTCCGCGCCGTCGGTCTGGCTTTCCTCGAAATCGAGATAGACGAATTCCGCGCCCATCGACTCGATCTGCTCGGCCACTTCGGGACGCACGTCGAACGCATAGGTGATCGCACCCAGCGAGGTCGAAGCCCCGATCGCGGCAAGACCGGCCACACCGGCACCAACAACGAGCACTTTCGCCGGCGGAACCTTACCTGCCGCCGTCACCTGACCGGTGAAGAAGCGGCCGAAATTGTTGCCTGCCTCGAGCACCGCACGGTAGCCTGCGATATTGGCCATGGAGGACAGCGCATCCATCTTCTGCGCGCGCGAAATCCGCGGGACCATGTCCATCGCGATCACGTTCGCACCGGTCTTCTCGGCGGCTTTCAGAAGCTCTTCGTTCTGGGCCGGGTAGAAGAACGAGATCAGGGTCTGGCCGGGCTTGAGGCGCTTGACCTCCGTATCGCTCGGCGGCCGAACCTTGATGACGAAATCCACGTCCTTGAACAGCGCGGCGGCGGTTTTGACGACGGTCACATTCGCGGCCTCGTAAGCCTCGTCTGTGAAGCCGGCACGGACGCCTGCTCCGGTCTCGATGAAGCACTCATGGCCCAGCTTTTGCAGCTGCAAAGCCGAGTCGGGCGTCATGGCGACCCGCGCCTCGCCCTCGAAAATCTCCTTTGGAGCTCCGATTTTCACTCTAACTCCCCCTTGGATAGCGGTGCGTTTAGCCGCTGGCCTGCGCACCCGGAATCTTGCGACGTACTCCTTAGCATCGCGCAATAATGTTTCACAAGCAGCTATGGCTCGTAAAACCTTCTTAATCGCTCACAGCGCCACTCACCGGTTCGTGTATACCATTGAATACCGAAATTCGGGGTAATTTATTTAGTTAGATCAGGGTGTTATGGCGCGCCTTTTCAGCTGCTGCGCGATTGCGGCAACATCAGATTTTTTTGCGCCCGCAGCACTTTGCCGCGGCCCGATCAGAGCCAGCGTCGGGTCCGGGCACGATAGGCGGTGTAGGTTTCGCCGAAATGCGCCGCGATCCTTGCTTCTTCGCCAAGAATGTAACGCCGTGTGATGAACCACATGAAAACTGGCACCAGCAGAAGCCCCAAAGGCGCGTGCCAGATCAGCGCAAGCCCGGCCAGCACCAGCGCATCACCCAGATAGATCGGGTTGCGCGACAGCGCGAAGACGCCGGAGGTCACAAGGTCGGACGGGTCACGGCGCGGAATGAAGGTGGTGCGGCGGAGCAGCATCTGACCCACCGCGACCAGCATCAATGCGAGCCCGAGCGCGATCGCGATCAGCCCGAGCGCGCGGTCATATCGAAAAGGCATCGGCACGACCTGCCCCAGCGCCCAGACCAGCGCCGCGAACAGTACGAGCCAGAGCGGCGGGATATCGATCTCGCGCAGAGGGTTCATCGCGAACAGCTCAGAGCTTGTACACGGTGAGTTCGGGCAGATCGGTCAGCGGCACCTCGAGCAGACGCAGCGCAGGCAGCGACACTTCCGAACCAGAGCCTGCCGCCTTGCCCGACGGGATCAGGGTGACCTTCGCCGACTTCCCGGTCTTCGGGTCCTCGATCCGGCCGGGGGTCTCGCTTTTCACCAGCCCGGTCTTTACCCAGAAGCCCGGATCGGCGGGATCGCCGAGGCTCGCGATGGTTGTGCCGAGCTTGGTCTCGCCGCCCACGGGTTTCTTCGCAGCCTCGGCACGCTGTTCCGCCGTGGTGGTGTCGAGGGAATCGGCAGATTTCGCACTGGGCTTCGGGATCGGGGCCGCGTCCCGCGCGGTCGCGGGGCCGCGCGCTGTCGCAGAATTCGGGGCGGCTGCGTTGGGACCGTTGAGCCCCAGCGTGGCGCAGCCCGCAATCGGCATCATCAATACGAGCGCGAGGATCGGGCGAGCGAGGGGTTTGCGCATTCGAAATCTCCTTGAAATCTAACCGAGCCTATGCCCAGTCCGCGCCCGGTGTCACCCCCTCGCACGGTCGCCTGCCCGGCGACCGATCCGCTTCGATCCGCGCGACGGCCCTTGCCGCCCCCCGTCACGCGCCTTACCTTCCGCAACATGGAAAACACGCCCCTCATCGACCCCTTCGCCCGCCCGATCGACTATTTGCGGGTCTCGGTCACCGATCGCTGCGATTTTCGCTGCACCTATTGCATGGCCGAACACATGCAGTTCCTGCCGAAAAAGGAACTGCTGACCCTCGAGGAACTGGACCGGCTCTGCTCTACCTTCATCCGCCTCGGCGTGAAGAAGCTGCGCATCACCGGGGGCGAGCCGCTGGTACGGCGTGACATCATGACCTTCTTCCGCTCGATCGCGCGCCATCTCGACACCGGCGACCTGCGCGAGCTTACGCTGACCACCAATGGCTCGCAGCTTGCGAAATTCGCCGATGATCTCGCAGCTTTGGGGATGAAGCGGATCAACGTCTCGCTCGACACGCTGGATGCCGACAAATTCGCGAAGATCACCCGCTGGGGGCGGCTCGAACAGGTTCTGAAAGGGCTGGAGGCCGCGAAACGCGCGGGCCTCAAGGTCAAGATTAACACCGTCGCGCTGAAGGGCTTCAACGAGGACGAGCTGTTCACCCTCATCGACTGGTGCGCGGCGGAAGGCTTCGACCTGACCTTCATCGAAGTGATGCCGATGGGCGAGATGGGTGAAGACCTGCGGCTCGATCAATACTGGCCGCTGTCAGATGTGCGCAAGGCGATGGCCGAACGCTTCACCCTGACCGATCTGGCGGAATCGACCGGCGGGCCTGCGCGCTACGTCCGGCTGGAAGAAAGCGGCCAGAAGATCGGCTTCATCACGCCGCTGACGCATAACTTCTGTGAGAACTGCAACCGTGTGCGGGTGACCTGCACGGGCGAGCTGTTCATGTGCCTCGGCCAGGAGGACAACGCCGATCTGCGCGCACCCCTGCGGGCCAGCGAGGACGACGCGGCGCTGGAAGCGGCAATCCGCGAGGCGATCTCGCGCAAGCCCAAGGGCCATGATTTCGACTATTCGCGCCAGACCGTCTCGGGCCAGATGTCGCGCCACATGAGCCATACCGGCGGTTGACAGTTACCGGCCTACGTTCGTCGCACACGCAGCGCAGGTCTCGGTCAACTCACGGGAATTTGGTGTCGGGGGCCAACTCCGGCGTGACTCAAATCAATGCGCGACGGCACTCCTTCTGGCAGGCTCCCTACAAAGAAAGGGAGCCAAACCAATGTATTCCAACATTCTCGTGCCCGTCGCCTTCGACGAAGATCACAACCCCGACGCCGCGCTCAATGTCGCGCGAGCGCTGGCTGGCGACGGGGCGCGCGTCACCCTGCTGCACGTGATGGAAGACGTCCCCGCCTATGCGATCAATTACATGCCGGAGGGCTATGCCGAGGAACTGCGCAAGACGCTGGAACGCGACCTCGCCACGCGCGCAGCGGAGTTCGACAATGGTGACTGGGCGATCGTCGAGGGCCAGCCTGGCCATGAAATTCTGAGTTACGCCGAGCATATCGGGGCGGATTGCATCGTGATCGCGTCGCACCGTCCGGGCTTTGGCGACTACCTGATCGGCTCGACCGCCTCGCGCGTCGTGCGCCATGCAAAATGCGCCGTTATGGTCATGCGCTGACGCTCACTCGGCAGGCAGCCGCGCCTCGATCATGCCGACGAACCAGCTTGCGCCAGCCGGAAGGATCGCGTCGTTGAAGTCGTATTCTGCGTGATGAAGGGGCGCGCTGGGGCCGTTGCCGATGAAGCCGTAGGCCCCGGGGCGCACCTCGAGCATATAGGCGAAATCCTCCGCGCCCATCATCGGATCGACGTTGCGGTCGCAGGCGCCTGCCACGGCCTCGGCCACCTGTGCTGCGACCTCGGCCGCCGCCGGGTCGTTGCGCGTGACCGGATAGCCGCGCCGGTAGTCGACCTCTGCCGTCGCCTCATGGGTCGCAGCCACTCCCTGCGCGATCTCGCGCAGGCGACGCTCGGCCAGATCGCGGGTCTCGGCGCTCATCGTGCGCACCGTCCCGCCGAGGCTCACCGAATTGCCGATCACGTTGAGCGCCTTCGAGTCGGTCTCCAGCGTCGTGACCGAGAGTACGATCTCCTCCAGCGGATCGGTCGCGCGCGACACGATGCTTTGCAACGCGAGGATCAGATGCGCGGAGATCGGCACCGGATCTATCACCTCCTGCGGTTTCGCCGCATGGCCGCCCTTGCCGGTCACCACGATGTCGAAGAAATCCGCCGCCGCCATCATCGCATCTGGCCGGATGCCGAAGCTGCCCGGCTCCATCCCCGGCATGTTGTGCAGCGCATAGACCTCTTCGATGCCGAAGCGCTCCATCAGGCCGTCTTCGATCATCGCCTTGGCCCCGGCCCCGCCCTCCTCGGCGGGCTGGAAGATCACCACCGCACGCCCTGCGAAATTTCGTGTCTCGCAGAGGTATTTCGCCGTAGCGAGCAGAGTCGACGTGTGCCCGTCATGGCCGCAGGCATGCATCTTGCCCTCGACCTCGGAGGCATGTTTGGCGCCGGTTTTCTCGCGGATCGGCAGCGCATCCATATCCGCGCGCAGCCCAACGCAGCGCAGCCCGCCCTGGCGCGCGCCCTGCCCTTCGATCACGCCGACGACGCCAGAGCGCCCAATCCCCTCGACCACCTCATCGCAGCCAAATTCCCGCAGTAGGTCGGCCACGCGGCCCGATGTCCGCGGCAGATCGTAAAGCAGTTCGGGATTGCGGTGAAAATCGTGCCGCCATGCGGTGGCTTCCGCGTGCATCTCGGCAAAACGGTTCTTGATCGGCATGCTCGCTCCTTGGTTGGCGCTACCCTGCCTCGCGGCGCGCACGGGTGCAAGCCGCGCTCAGCGGAAGGCCATCGGCAAGGAGAAGCTGTAGCTCGGTTTGCCCAAGCCTTGCGGCGCTGCGGGGAAGCGGCCCGCGCGCCGCACCGCCTCGAGCGCCGCCCGGTCGAGCGTCGTATTGCCCGAGCTTTGCGCAACCGACGCGCCGATGAGCCGCCCGTCGCGCGCTATATTCAGCGCTACGATAACGCGACCCGCACCTGCCCCGCTGGGCGTTTGCTTGGCACGCTCGATCCGGGCGCGAATGTCTCCGCCCCACGATCCCATCAGCGAGCGGATCTGCCCAGCCGACAGCGTCGCCGCGGGGGCCGTGCGGCGGTCGCCTGCGGCCCCTCTGTCGCCCTGCCCCTTCGCCTGCTGCTTGGGCTGTGCCGGGGCGGGTTGCGAGGCCTGTTGCTTCGCGGGCGCTTTCGGCTGCGCTGGCTTCGGCGCAGGCGGCGTCGGTTTAGCCTTCGGTCGCGGAGTGTCTAGCGGCGCGGGATCGGCCTGTTCGGGCAACGCCGCATCTGGCGCAGACGGCGCGGTCATCGTAGGCGCGGCGACTTGTGGGGCGAGTTCGATTGGCTCGGTCGGAGCCTTCGGCGCATTGGGCGCAGTCGGAGCCTCAGGCTGCGTCGCCGCGACCTCCGTTTCGACCTCTGGCGGGCGCTCCCACTCCGCGACGCGCGCGGCCATGGACGGGGAAGACGGCGCGAGCGAGACGAGCGCGTCGCCCCCGTCGCCCGCCGATTGCGCCCCGCCCGCAGGCGCAGGCTCCCAGACCAACAGCACGCCCGCATGGACCGCGAGCGCCGCGCCGAGCGCACCTGCGAAAGCGAGCCCCCGCGCGGTCATTTGCCCCGCACCACGAGTTTGAGATCGGTGAAGCCAAGCTCCGCCAGCTGTGGCATCAGCCGCGCCAGCGCGTCGCCGGGAAGCTGCCCGTCCGCACGCAGGGTCAGGCCGTCGGCGCAGGCGCCGCACTCCGCTCGCGCGTTCCGCGCTGCCGCCCCCAGCGCGGCCAGCGCCGCATCGCCCCGCGCCTCTCCATAGGCGATCTCGCCTTCGGAGTTCGCAAACAGGACCAGCGCGCCGGGATCGGTCTTTCCCTCACCCGCAGCCTCGGGCGGGGTCACTTCGAAGGGCGTCGGCTGCGCCAGCGTCGCCGCCAGCAGAAAGAAGATCAGCAGCAGGAAGACCACGTTGATCATCGGCAAAAGCGGCTCGGGCAGACTGCGCCGGGGCGGATCGGTGAAGAGCCTCATGGCACCAGCACCAGATTGCCGAGCCCCGCGCCGCGCAACGCCTCGATCACCTGCGTCAGCGCGCTCAGATCGCCTTCTTTCGGACGCAGCACGACCGGATCGGAGGGCTGATCCATCAGCGGCTGCAGCGCGCCTGCCAGATCGGAGAGCGCGACCCTCTGCCCGTTCAGACTGACCGTGCCGCCTTCGCCCACATCCACCAGGCGCGGGGGCCCGGACCACTCAGCGCCCGCCGTTCCGCCGCCCAAGGTCAGGTCCAATGTGCGCTCCACCCCGAAACGCGAGGCGAGCATGAAGAACACCAGAAGCAGAAAGACCACGTCGATCATCGGCGTCAGGGCCGGGCGACGGCGCGGGCGCGGCTGACCGAAAGCGAACATCGCGCGCCTCACTCGGCGGCGGCGCGTGGCCGCTCGGAGAGCGTGGCGGGCGCGCGGGCGAAAATGCGGGTCGCGGCGTCCTCCATGTCGTGGCGCAGGCGGTCCACCACGGCGTCGAAGCCCGACAGAGCGATCTGCGCCGGGATCGCCACAGCCATGCCCGCCGCCGTCGTCAGAAGCGCCTCCCAGATGCCCCCCGCCAGCGTCGCCGGATCGGCCTGGACCCCCGCCTCCTGCAGCGCGCGGAAAGCCGCGATCATGCCCGCGACCGTGCCCAGAAGCCCCAGAAGCGGGCCGATCACCACGGCCAGTTCCAGTGCCCGAAGCCCCGAGCGCGCCCGTGCCAGCAGATCGCGCGCGACGCGGCCCGTCTCGGCCTCGGCCCCGGCCCGATCGAGCTGCGGATCGCGCAGGCTCGCCATCGCCGCTCGGACCAGCTGCGCGCGCAACGATCGCCGTCCGGCCACAGCCGCCTGGGCCCCGTCGGGATCGCCTGCCGCCCAGGCCGCGATCGCCGCCTGGCTATGCGCCCCGCCCGACCACGCACCCGCGGCCAGCAAATCCCAGATTTTCCAGATAATCACCGCGAGCGAGATCACGGACAGAGCCGCAATCGCCCACATCGCCGGACCTCCCAGCACGAGCGCATCGAACATGCGCCCCGGAAGCCTTCCGGAAATCTGAGCGGTGCCGTCCATCGCGCCCTCCAATTCGCGCCCGCGGGCGCGGTGAGGTGGTGCCGGCGGAGGGACTCGAACCCCCGACCCCCTGATTACAAATCAGACGCTCTACCAACTGAGCTACGCCGGCGTGACCGGCCCGCAATAGCGCGGCTGAGAAATTCGTGCAAGACGCCGCTCAGCGGGAACGCGCAAGATCTGCGCGCGCCGCATCCGCGCGGGCGAGAATCGCGACGGCGACAAGGCCCACCGCGCAGACCAGAAGCGCGGCGGGGGAGGCATCGCCCAGATTCTCGAGGCTCGCCTTTTCCTGCGTGCGCGTGGCCAGCGTCTCGAAATTGAACGGGCGCAGCAGCAGCGTCGCGGGCAGCTCCTTCACGCAATCCACGAAGACCAGAAGCAGCGCCGAGCCGACCGACCCGCGCATCAGGGGCAGGTAGAGGCTACGCAGAACGCCCCCTGGCGTGCGCCCCAGAGACCGCGCGGCCATCGGCAACGAGGGCGGCACGCGCCCGAAGGCGGCGTCGCTCGCGCCTTGGGCGATGGCGAAGAATCGCACGACATAGGCGAGGATGATCGCGAAGGCCGAGCCCGTCAGCAGCAAGCCCGGATCATAGCCGGTCAGCGCCAGTACGGTGTCGGCCAGCGCATGATCGAGACCGGCGAGCGGGATCAGGATGCCGACCGCCAGCACAGCCCCCGGCGCGGCATAGCCGAGTGTCGTCAGCGGCAGCACGGCACGCGGCAGGCGCTGCCCCGAGAGGCGCACCCCATAGACCATGAACAGCGCGAGCGTCACAGTGATCGCAGCGGCCGCGCCCCCGGTCAGGATCGTGTGCCATAGCGCGAGCCCGAGCCCCCGGCCGAACCACGCCTCGGGATTGGCGAGCGCATGTCCGCCCATCACTGCGACCGGCAGCACGAAGCCCAAAGCCACCGGGAGCACGCAGGCTAGCGTCGCCACCCAGCCAGCCGCACCCTTCAGGCGCTGCGCCTGAACCGGACGGGCCTGACGCGCGCTTTGGTAATACTGGACACGACGGCGCGAGAGTTTCTCGACCATAAGGAGCGCGAGCACGATCCCGAGGATCACCAGCGCGAGCTGCGCCGCCCCGCCTGCATTGCCGCCCGAAAGCCATGTCGAGAAGATGCCCGTGGTCAGGGTCTGCACGCCGAAATGATCCACGACGCCGAAATCCGCCACCGTCTCCATCATGGCGATCGCGGCCCCTGCGGCGATGGCTGGACGGGCGAGCGGCAGGCCTACGCGCCAGACCAGCGCCCACGGCCCGGTGCCGAGCGCGCGGGCGACCTCGTAGCTGGCGCCGGATTGCTCGCGCAGGGCCGCACGGGTGATCAAATAGATATAGGGATACAGCGCGGCAGACAGCACGACGACCGCCGCCTCGCGCGAGCGGATTTCGGGAAACCAGTAATCGCGCGCCGAGGCCCAGCCGAAAGCGCCGCGCATGGCGGTTTGCATCGGGCCGGAATAGTCGAGGAAATCGGTGAGGGCGTAGGCTCCGACATAGGCCGGGATCGCGAGCGGCAGCAGGAGCAACCATTGTAGAATGCGATGCCCCGGGAAGCGATACATCACCACGAGCCACGCGGCCCCCGCCCCGATGGCGGATGCCAGAAGCCCCACGCCGCCCGTCAGCACTGCCGTGTTGATCAGGTAGCGCGGCAGCACGGTCGCGATCAGATGCGGCCAGATATTGTCGCGCGGATCGAGCGCCATCCATCCAACGGCCAGGATCGGCGCAAGCACCAGCACAGCAATCACTACGGCCCCGAGCGACCACAGCCCACCAGCCGGACGCAAGCGCCCGCGCGATGCAGAGATGGGGCGGGCCGGGAGGGATGGGGCGGATTTTGGCACGGGCTTTCCCGATCAGTTTTGTCGGAATTGTCCCGACCTCCTACCCCGAAACGGGTTTGCCTGTCCAGAACGGAGCGGCTAGAGTGAGCGCCAACAATAAGGGCTTGACCCGGCAGACGATATTGAGGCGCGCAGAATGAAAGTCGTTTTCCATCTCGGAGCGCATTCGACCGATGAAGATCGTATCGTTGGCGCGCTTTCGAGCAATGATCGGCTTCTCGAATCTCATCGCATCGCCGTGCCCGCGCCCCGCAGCTACCGAATGGTTCTGCGCGATGCGCTGGTCTCTTTGAAAGGCGGACCGGCCCCGCAGGAAGTGCAGGACGCGATCATCGAAGCGAGCACCGACGCGCCGGTCCTCGACCGGCTGGTGTTCAGCCACGCATTCTTCCTCTGCATCCCCGAGCGGGTGATCACCAAGCGCGGGTTCTACGCGATGGCGCCGAGCAAGCTCGCGCCGCTGGCGAACTTGTTTCCCGACGCGGAGACCGAGTTCCACCTCGCGCTGATCAACCCCGCGAGCCTGATCCCGCAACTGGTCGCGCGGCTACCCAAGCGCAACTACGAGCAGATCATGGAAGGCCACGACCCGCGCGAGCTGCGCTGGGAGCCGCTCATCCGACAGATGGTGGAGGCCGCGGGCGGCCGGCGCTTCGTGATCTGGTGCAACGAGGACCTGCCGCTGATCTGGCCCGAGGTGCTGCGCTCTGTCGGCGGGCTGCCGGAGGACCAGGCGCTCAAGGGCGACATGATGGTCCTGCGCCAGATCATGCCCGAAGAGGGGATCGAACGGCTGCGGAGCTATTTCGACGCGAACCCGCCGAAATCGGTGCTGCATCGGCGCAAGATCGTGGCGGCGTTTCTCGACAAATACGCCAAGCCCGAAGCGCTCGAGATCGAGGCGCCGCTGCCGGGCTGGACCGATGAACTGGTCGAGGAAATCACCGCGCAATACGACGCCGACGTCGCCGCGATCGCGCGGATGCCCGGTGTGGAATTCATCGCGCCCTGAGCACAGGGCGGGTCGCGCCGGACCATCGCCCGGCGCGCGGCGGCGCTCAGCCCATCCCCAGCGCGGATTTGTAGAGGTCGAGAATCGCTTCTTCCTCGGCCACGTCGTCCTTGTCGCGTTTGCGCAGGGCGACGATCTTCTTCAGCACCTTGGTGTCGTAGCCGCGGGCCTTGGCCTCGGACATGATGTCCTTCTGCTGCTCGGCGATGTCTTTCTTCTCGGCTTCGAGGCTCTCGAACTGTTCGATGAACTGGCGCAGTTCGTCGGCGGCGACATTGTAGGCGGCATCGTTGGGCATGGGCCTCTCCTGCTTGCGATCGGGGGTCGGCGCTCTGACTAGCCCGAGCGTCTGCGCGCATCAAGAGGCGGCGCGCGCGGATCGGCGGGTTCCGCAAGCCGATTTTTCCTGTGCGATTTCCCGCGATCACACAGGCGCCCGCGTTTTTCTTGCCATACCCCCCGCGACGGGCTAGGCAGGCGCGCGCAACTTTCGGAGGCCGCAATGGAAAATCTGATCTGGGCAGGGGCCGTCGTCTCGGTGATCGGGCTGTTCGGCATCCTCTATTGCATCGTCAAAGTGGCGAGCGCCAAACGCGCGGGCCTGCCCGACGAGGAACTGCGCGCACGGCTGCAAAAGATCATTGCGATCAATATGGGCGCGCTGTTCGTGTCGGTGATCGGGCTGATGATGGTGGTGCTAGGCATCTTCCTCGGCTGAGGCGCCCCGTCCGACGGGCGCCTCGCCTCAAGCGTCGTCGAGATCGGCGAAGCACTTCCCGTTACGGATCAACACATCCCACAGCGTGACCGGCTCGGGGGCGCCCTCTTCGACGAGTTCGCGCAGCAGCTTGCGCGTGGCGAGAAGCCCGGCGCGGTCGGCGGCGAACATCACCCCGCCCATCTGTGGCGCAAAGCCCAGCACGTGGCGCGCCGCGACGTCGATATCGCCGGCCCGATGCGCCTGCGCGTGCTGCAACAGCTCCGCGCCGCAATTGGCAAGCTCGGCCAGTATCCGGGCGCGGATGCGCGCATTCGACAGGCGACGCGGCACGATCCCCGCCTCGTCGCGCAACGCTGCCAGCGCCTCTGCCTGATCGGGCACCGGGCGTGGCGAGTCCTCGCTCCAATCGTAGAAGCCCTTTTGCCCCGCGCCTTTCGCCGCGGCATCGAGCGCGAGCAAACTCAACAGCGGACCGAATGGACGGTGGAGCCGCGCGAAATCCTCTAGCACGGCGTCGATGCCCAGCCGATCGGTCAGTTCAAGCGGCGGACGCGCGCCGCCTGCCTCGCGGATCGCGGCATCGACCTGCGCGACCGAAGCCCCTGCGAGCACCGCCCGCTCTGCCGCAGCGATATAGGCCAGGCGCAGATGATCGGCGATGCCGCCTATGCCTGGACCGCCGCGCAGAACCTGCATCCCGCCCTGCCGCATCAACCCTGCCATCGCGTAGAGATCGGCAGGCAGCGCGCCGTCGGGCGGCACGATTTCGCACAGATCGCCGGTGCTGCGCAGCCCGAATTCCTCCGCGCCTTCGGGCAGGTCCTCGGCATTGCGCGCGCTGAGCGGCGCGGCCGGGAAAGCCCCCGTCCCCGTCGCGATAATCGCATCCGACCCAGATAGTCCCTCGCGGGTCATCGCCGCGCCAAGCCGCGCCCAATCGGCCTCGCGGATATCGGGCGACAAGCTGCCGCTCTGCACCGCGATTTCCTGCTTGCGCGCGATATCGGCGAAGGCGGTCTCGATCGCGGCGGGATCGGTTGCCCCGAACACCACCTCGTGCCCGGCGGCGAGCAAGCCCCCCGCCATCCCGGCGGGCTGATCCCACAGACCGATCCGCAACGGCGGCGGTGCGGTGGGATGCCCTTCCCCGGGCAGATGAGCGGCGCGGCGCGTGACCCGGGCGGCGTGACGCAAGGCTCGTGACAGCGGCGCGTCGAGCAAATCCTGCAACGCCACCGCCTCGACATCGAGCGCCTCGTCGAGCGGCAGCAAAAGCGCCCCCTCGACCACCTCGAAAAGCCGCGCACCCACTGGCGCGAGCGGCCCCTTCCCCAGCTGCGCACGCAGCGGCGCGAGATCGTTGAGATAGGCTGCGGGATCGTCCAGCGCGGTATCGGTGCGCGGCACGCCCTCGGCGATGAGCATATCGAGCGCGGCGGCGATCTGGCTGCGATCGGTCGCGCCCAGCACGAGGTCGCATTGGCCCTGCGCCCGGGCGGGCTCAGCCTCTACCTCTTCTCCGGCAGCCACGAGCGCGAGCGCTCGCGCGCCACCGATCCGCCGCGCAAGCCGCACGAGACCGCCCGCGCCGACGAAGCCGCCAAGCGCGAATTCCGGTGCCGCGAAACAGGTATCGGGATCGGCGATGCGCAGATCGGCGGCCTGCGCCAGCGCCATCGCACCGCCCGCGATCCGGCCGGAGAGCCGCGCCAGCACAGGCAGGTCGAGCGCTCCGAGCCGACGGCACAGCTCCGACAGGCTCGGCACCGCGTCGCCCTTCCCGGCGCGCGGCGAGATTTCGTCGAAATCCTCCAGCGGATCGGGCGCACAGGGCCAGCCCGACGCCCCACCCTGCAAAACCAGACCGCGAAGGCTGCTGTCGCCCGCGACCCGGTCCAGCACACCGCCGATCGCCTGGCGCATCTCGGCGGTGATACCCGCCCGCGCGCCCTGATCGTCAAGCGCTGCAAGCGTCAGCCAAGCCAGCCCGTCCTGTGTACGGAATTTAACCCGTTTCGCCATCGTCCCCCACTTGTGACGGGACATCCCGTGCGATGCGCCGCCGCGCGAAGTTTAAAGCGAAGCAGGTTCAAAACAAAAGGGAAAACGCGCATTCCCACAGGGGAGGTGCAGGGGCATCGAGCTCCTCCTGCACCGTCCAAAGAATGCGCTTCACGTTACTGGCGGGGCGCCTTTGCGCCCGGCGCGTGCTCGCGGCAGAACGGCGTCGCAGGCAGCAGATCGAGCCGCGCTTCGTCGATACGCTCGCCGCAGGTGACGCAATAGCCGTATTCGCCCGCTTCGATCCGGGCCAAGGCCGCATCGATCGCGCGCATCTCGGACTGCGCCGACTGGCCGAGGTCTTCGAGAACCTCGTCGCTCTCATGCTCGATCGCGGCGTCGTCCCAATCCTTTTCCTCGTGCCCCTCAAGTTCGGATTCGACCTGTGCCATCCGCTCCGAGAGTTGGGCCCGCCGGGCTTCGAGTTCGTTCTTGCGCGTTTCAGTTGACTTCATCCTGTCCTCCTTGATCGATACAACCAGCTAATCGGGCAAGCGTTCCTTCGCTTTGACGCAAATCAACCGGTCGCATTCACGCACATATGCAGATATCAACGTGCTTGCGCCCTCGCAGGCGCGAGGGCTAGCATCCGGACCGTGACGGGTTCCGGACGGAGAGCCCGTTCGATCCGAAATGGAGCACGGGGAGAGCTCATGCATCAAGATTGGATTTGGGGCCTCGTCGGGGGCCTGATGATCGGCGCCGGCGCCGGCCTGTTTCTGCTGGTCAACGGCCGGATCATGGGCGCGAGCGGCATCGTCGGCGGGCTCGTCGATGGGTCGGGCCGCGAAACCGTGTCTGAACGCGTGGCCTTCCTCGGCGGGCTGATCGCGGTGCCGCCGCTGCTCGTGCCGCTCTACAAGACGGTCGACACCCATATGACGACATCGGTCTGGGTCATCGTCGCGGCGGGCCTGATGGTGGGTCTTGGCACGCGGATCGCGAACGGCTGCACCTCGGGCCACGGCGTCTGCGGGATCTCGCGATTTTCGCTGCGCGGCATCGTCGCCACCGCCTTCTACCTGCTGGGAGGCGCGCTGGTCCTCGTGATCTTCCGGCATTTTCTGGGAGTGATCTGATGCGCAACGTCTTCGCGTTCCTGTCGGGCGGGCTGTTCGGCGCGGGCCTCCTCGTGGCGGGCATGGTCGACACGAAAAAGGTGCAGGGCTGGCTCGACGTGTTCGGCGACTGGGACCCGACGCTGGCCTTCGTGATGGGCGGCGCGGTGAGCGTGATGGCCTTCGTCTGGATCTTCGCGAAGCGGCGCGAAACCTCGATGCTGGGCTCGCCGATGCCGGGGCCGTTCCCGCGGCTGGTGGACCGCAACCTCGTGCTCGGATCGCTCCTGTTCGGCGCGGGTTGGGGCCTTGCCGGGCTGTGCCCCGGCCCCGCGATGGGCTCGCTCTCCTTCAATGGCTGGGAAGGCTGGCTGTTCCTGATCGCCATGGGGGTCGGCATGGCGCTGGCGCCACGGGCGAAAGTCTGGCTGAGCATGCTGGATCGCAGCACGCTGGAGGTGCCGCCCTGCGAGAACGGGACCAACGAGACGCCCACACCCCCGGCGGCGCGTGGCGCGTAAGGCTACACCGCGCTTCCGTCGGCAGCTTTCGGGGCGCCTGTGGTCACAGGCCCGACTGAATCTTCAGCGGTGGTAGCTCCTCCTCGTCTTGCGATGGCGCGAGCGTGTCGAGATCGAGCGGCTCGCCGAAATCCATATCCGGGGCAAGCCCGACCAAGCCGCGCGGCTCCGAGGCTTGAACGGCATGCCCCCCTTTTCCGCGTCGTAAGCAGGATCGAACGGGTCGCCGAGGCGGGACAGGCCGGGCAGATCGTCCGGCGTCGGCGCCTCCGCATAGGGTGACACTCCGGCATCGAACGCCCCCACCCCTTGCGCGCCAGCAGCCCCCGCGGCTTCCGCGTCACACAGCCTCAGCGCCCGCATGCCGTGGCTTTGCCCAAGCCGCGCGAGCGAGAGCTTGCGCCGCCCCTCCGCCTCGAGCGCGATCCGCTCCAGAGCGTCTTGCGGGAGCGGAATCTCGGAACCCTGACGCAGCGTGAGCACGGCGGACAGCGGCAAGGTCACACGGTGCAGGACCGCTTCAAGCTGCGCGGAAGCCGCGAGGATGGAGCGTTCGAACGTGGCAGACCAGTCGCGCGCGGGGTCGTCAGGGACGAAAGCGGCCTCCGGGCTCGCAGTTCCCTTCGCATCCTCCCACGTCGCCGGGGCCACGCGGCGCATTGCGGCGCCCCGCCCTTCGCGCGGAACCGCCCAGAGGAAACCGCCGCTGCGTTCGCCCGTCGCGCCGAAGCTGAGCTCTGCCGTCCAGACACGATAGCTGACATCTTCCAGCAGCAAGCCGAGCGGACGGGGGTCGTCGAGATGCGAGGCGAAGCGGAAGCCCCCGGCCCATGAAATAGCCGGCTCGCTAATCAGGGCCTCCTCGATCTCGGCCAGCACCGCATCGACGAAATCGGCGGCGATCGCAGCATCGATCCGGGTGGGTTTCCGCGGGGCGGGCATGGTCTTGCCGAACCGCCCCATCGTCTGCATCTCGATCAGCGTCGCCAAAGTGGCGGGCGGAAGGGCGAGGACGCCGAGCGCCTCCGCCGGCCCTTCGATCACCGCAAGCAGTGACAGGTCTTCGAGCATCTCCGGCAAATCGGCGAGCGACCGCATCACCTCTTCGATCGCAGTGACCTGCAACGGTAGATCAAGCCTGTCCTGCGCGACCTTGGACAGCGCGAGCGTCACCGCACGGGCAGGCGTGATCGGGGCCGTGCCCGCACCCGTCTTCGCCGCCTCGGTCTTACGCCGCAGCACCGATGTCTCGCGCTCGTGAACCATGACCTCCATCCGCCCGCTTTCGGGGTCTCTTTCCCAGCTTTGGCAGGTCGAGGTTTACAAACCGTTTCAAATGCTACGGCGATCGCGTCTTAGCGTGAAAGCGTTGCGCTCTCGGAAGCCTCGTCGGAGGGTGCGCGCAGATCACTGCGCCGGAGTGGCAGGGTGATGCGGAACGCGGCCCCGCCCTGCCCCGGCACATAGTCGATCGTGCCGCCCAGATTGGACATGATCTCGCGGCAAATCGCGAGCCCGAGCCCCGCGCTACCGGCGCGGCTTTGGTCGGTCAAGCGGGCGAATTTCTCGAAGATCAGCTTTTGGCTCTTTTTCGGAATCCCCGCGCCGTTGTCGATGAAATCGATCTGCACCCGCTTGCCGCGGCGCTTAACTTCGATCCGCAGCACCGCCTTCTCGGCATCGCAATATTTCCGCGCGTTCGAGATCAGGTTGATCATGACCTGAACCAACCGGTCGGCATCGGTGAAGATCGGCATATGCTCGGTCGGGAAATCGCGCTCGATGCGGAATGTCCGTTCGGGCCGCGTCGAGGAGGCCGATTGCACCGCGCGGTTGATCAGGTCGTGCAGATTGGCGACCGAGACATTGAGCTGCGCGCGACGGTTTTCCAGCACGGACAGGTCGAGCAGATCATCCAGCAGACGCGTCAGGCGGCGCGCTTCTTCATGGATGATCTCGGCATATTGCGCGCGCATCGAATCCGGCAGATCGGGCTCCATCAGAATCTCGGAAAACGCCCGGATCGAGGTCATGGGCGTGCGTAGCTCGTGGCTGATCTGGCTGAGGAAGCTGTCCTTCTGAACCGACAGATCCTGCAGCTTGTCATTGGCCTCGCGCAGCGCACGCGCAACCCGGGCCAGCTCCTCGGATTTCGCCTCTAGCCGCGCGGTGTATTCCTTCGCTTCGGCCGTCTCGCCCGCCACCGCGATCAGATCTTGCATCGACACGGAGGTGCCCCCGGTGAGCTGCGCGATCATCGCATGCGCCGTCGAGGCACCGACCGAGCCTGCCAGCTTCCGCTCCAGTCGGGCGAGGAAATCGGGCGTGGTGTCGGGCAGGAACCCGGCCTTGCCCTGCCCCGCCGCCTGCGCCTGAAAGAAATGTTGCGCAGGCTCGGCGCCCAGAATGCGCTGCGACATCGACAGCAGGTCCTCGGCCTCGGCACCGCCTTGCACCCAAGATCGCGCGGCGGGGCTCTGGTCGTAGATATTGACAAACGCCACGCCCTGCAGCCGCTCCATCGGGCCGGGGAAGGACAGCATCGAGAAGATCAGGAAGGCCAGCGTGTTGAACAGCAGAGACCAGAACAGCGCATGCAGCAGCGGGTCGAGCCCCGCGATCCCGAACAAAGCATGCGGGCGCAGCCATTCGAACCCGAAGAGGCCGTGATCGAGAACGATCTGCGGTATCAGCCCGGCATCGCCCACCGACGGCAGGAACAGCGTATAGGCCCAGAGCGCGAAGCCGATCACCAGCCCCGCCGCCGCGCCCACATGGGTCGCGCCGCGCCAGAAGATGCCGCCGATCAACGCTGGCAAAACCTGCGCCGCGCCGACGAATGCGATCAAGCCAATCGCCGCCAGCGCCTCGGAACCCCCCGACATCCGGTAATAGGCATAGCCCATCGCCAGCACAGCGATGATCGAGACCCGGCGCGAGGCCAGAACCAGCCCGCGCACATCGCCCTGGGCGCGCGGCCCTTCCCTGCGCAGCGCGAGCCAAAGCGGCGTCACGATATGGTTCGAGACCATTGTCGCGAGCGCAATCGCCGCGACGATCACCATCGACGTGGCCGAGGAAAACCCACCCAAGAAGGCCAGCAGCGCCAGCTTCCCCTGCCCTTCGGACAGCGGCAGCGTGAGGACGAACAGATCGGGGTTCGCGCCCTCGGGCATACGCTCCAGCCCCATCACCGCGATCGGCACGACGAAGAGGCTCATCAGCATCAGATAGGCCGGAAAGGCCCAGCTTGCGGTGGCGAGGTGCCGCTCGTCCACGTTCTCCACGACCAGCACCTGAAACATACGCGGCAAGGTCAGGATCGCGGCGGCGGAGACGAAGGTCAGACCAGCGAAGCGCCCCGGGTTGAGATTCCACTCCGCGATTTTCGACGCGTCGATCCGGGCGAGCATATCCATCGGCCCGCCGCCCAGGCCCCAGACGACGAAAACGCCCACCGCGACCAGCGCGACCAGCTTCACCACCGCCTCCAGCGCGATGGCGGTGACGACGCCATGGTGCCGCTCGTTCGCATCGAGGTTTCGGGTGCCGAAGAGAATTGTGAAGATCGCAAGCCCGCCCGCGATCCACAGCGCCGTCGCCCCTTGGTCGGGCAATGCCCAGCCCTCGGGCGTCCCGGCGGCGAAGACGCCGAAGCTCAGCGTCACCGATTGCAGCTGCAGCGCGATATAAGGCGTGGCGGCGGCGACCGACATCAGCGTGACGATGACGCCCAGCGTGTTCGATTTCCCGTAGCGGCTGGAAATCAGGTCCGCGATCGAAGTCACGCGATGGGTGCGCCCGATCCGCACGAGCTTGCGCAACACCCACCACCAGCCGACGAAGACAAGCGTCGGGCCGAGGTAGATGGTCAGGAATTCCAGCCCAGAGCGCGCCGCGTAGCCGACCGCGCCGTAGAACGTCCATGCGGTACAGTAGATCGAGAGCGAGAGCGTGTAGATCACCGGCGAGCGCAGAAAGCGCAGACGGCGGCGCTCTGCACGGCGTTCCGCGACGAAGGCCACCGAGAAGAGCACGATCACATAGGTCAGGCAGACCGCGACGAGATTATTGAAGGGCATCTCAGCCCTCCGGCGGCGGCGCGTCCGGCGCGCGGCGTGTGGAGTCGGCGTCCATCCGGTCGTCGTCCGCGTTGGCCGTGCCTTCGGCCACATCCTCTGCATCGAGCACCGGGCCAAGCCCGCGGGCGATCGCGAAGGCCGCGACGATCAGGGCGATCCAGACCCCGAACAGGTAGAGCCCTCCACGACCGGTATCGGGCATCGGGGTCTGCGCCGGATGCCACAGGCCCGGGATCAGGATCAGCACGAGCCCGACGAGCGGCAACAGCCGCGCCGCATCCATCAGGCGGCGGCGGCGATAGGAACGGCGGGCAAGAAAGAGCGGCTGGCCCGTCTGCGGCATCAGGCGGGCTCCCGGCGCGCCGCGCCCCCGCCGGTGATCGCCTCGAGCTGATCGAGCACGTCGCCATTGGCAAAAGGTTTGGCGAGGAAGGCCGTCGCCCCGGCGCGGGTCGCGGCATCGCGGTCGCGCCCCTGCCCGCGCGCGCTGAGCATCAGAACCGGCAGATCACGCAGCGCGGCATCCGCGCGCATATCGGCAAGGATTTCGAGACCGGACCGCCCCGGCAGCATCAGATCTAGGATGATTGCATCGGGCGGATCGCCGGTGATGCGCGCCATTGCCCGCGCGCCGTCTTCGAGCACCGACACCGTCCAGCCGGCACGCGTCAGGATGAACCGGATCGCTTCCGCGATATGCGGCTCGTCCTCGATCAACAGCACCTGTCTTTGCGCCATAGCCATCCCCCTCACCCGACTATCGCCACCGTGTCGCGCCCTGTCAAACCCTCACGCCCGCTCCGCCGATGCATCCGCGACGATCGAGGGCTCGCGCCGCCCCGGACAGTCGCCACGCGGGCAAATACGGCACGACGCACCGATCGGGCGCGCCGGGGCATCGGAGCTCTGCGGCGGCGCGGGCAGGATCAGCATCGTCGCGCGCATCAGCACGGGTCCGTCGAAGCCGGTCGGGCGCGGTTCGGAGACGGCATATGTCAGGAAGCGTTGCGGCAGCCGCCCGGCCATGTCGACCAGCGCCCGGATCGGCTGCATCGGACGCGCGAGCGCCTCGTAGAGCGGCCAGAGGGGACAGGCGGCGGCGAAGCGCGGCAACAGGAAGCCGGGCGCTGCGCGGCGGAAGGTCAGCGTGCCCGAGCCGTCGCAGATCACGAGCCCCGGCTGCCCCAAGCCCGGCGCGCCCGCCGGCAGCGCCGCGAGCCGCCGCAACACCTGCGCGAGCGGCACCGCGAAGCGCGCGGCCAAGCCCCCCGGATCGGGCCCGAGCTCGGCTAGCGCCGCCAGCAGCGGATCGAGCGGCAGCGCACGCGCATCCTCCGCCTGCCGCCGCAGATGGTTGCGCGCCAATTCCCGAGCCGCCGCGGAGGCCAATTCCGGCGCGCCCGCGATCAGCTCGGCCGGATCGGTCCCGTCCCCCTCGAGTTCCGGGAAATGCCAGCCACGCGCCTCGAGCCACGCCTCCACCTGTTCCTGCGGCGAGGACAGACCGGTCTCGGCGGTTTCCATCTCGTCGAGATAGCCGACCAAGGCCTCTGCCGTCCCCGAAAGGCGCAGGCTTTCCTCCTGGATCGTGTTGAGAAACCGCGCGCGCCATTCCGGCTCGATATCCTCGGTCTCGACAAGGATCGCAGCGGTAGAGCGCAGCGACGTCACAGCCGAGAGCACCTCGTGGAGCGAGGTCAGCAGGAACGGGTCCTGGGCCATGCGCTCTGCATAGGTCTCGACGACGCGCTCCAATTCGGCCAGCCGCGCCTGACGGTTCACCAGAAGCGCGGCCCAGGCGGGAAAGCGGCCCACGAATTCCTCGATCCGGTCGAGGTCGGGCGCAAGCTGGCTGACAGTCGCGGCGCTGCCAGCCTCGCCGGCCTCGGCCAGCTCCACCGACGCCGCCGCCTCGCGCAGCCCTGCGAACAGCGCCCCTTCCGCCCCCTCGCCCAGCGTGACCGGATCAATGCCCATCGCGCTCGCGATCCGCTCGATCAAGGCATCGCTGACGCGGCGGCGGTTGTGCTCGATCAGGTTGAGATAGGCGGCGGAAATTCCGGCGGCCCGCGCGAGGTCAGCCTGTTTCAAACCGAGCGAAGTGCGCCGCTCGCGAATGCGGGTGCCAGTGAGTGCGGAACGGGCCATATGCAATACTCCTGCCCTCGCTTTTACAGGCAAGTGCAGGAGAAGAAAATCATTTTACAGCGCTTTACACGCCGCTCAGCAGGTTCCCACGCCCGACGGGGCGACCGTGGCCATACCGGACATCCCCGCGACGCCCGGCTCGCATTCCCCGATGTCGCGCTCAAGCTGCGTACAGCCCGCGAAGGCGACCAGCGCGAATAGGGCTGCAAGCTGCGCGATGGTTGCAGAAAAGCGATGTCTCATAGCTTCCTCCAGTGCTCGAAACGGGATGTTTTCCCGAATGTCATTCTACATTCCCGCCTTTCGGCCTCGATGATCTGCGTCAATGTCCAGGCCGATTTGACAGCGCAGATCGAAGCGCCATCATCAATGCGGCAACGCAGCAAAAAGGCATGGCATTGCGGAGACGCGGATGGAGCCCGATACGATCGAGACCGAACTGGCCAGCGCCATCGATACGGCGCAGAAATTCCTGCCGGACTGGGCGGTGGCGCTGATCACCTATGTCGCGGCGGCGCTGCTCGCTCTGCTGCTGTTCCGGGTGGTGTTCACGGCGCTCACTCGCGCGGTGGCCGATCGCGATCTGTTCTGGCGCTCGCTGATGGCGCGCGGCGCGCGACCGATGCGGCTGATACTGCTGATCGTGGCACTCGGCCTCGCGAACGGGGTCGCCCCGGCCGGCGCTGCGGTCACCAGTGCAATCACGCATATCCTGTTGGTCGCGCTGATCCTCTGTCTGGCATGGATTGCCTATACCGCACTCTACATCTGGACGACGATCCATCTGCGACGCTTCAAGCTCGACGCGGAAGACAACCTGCTGGCGCGCAAGCACGTCACCCAGACCCGCATCCTGATGCGCGTGGCCAAGGTGATGATCGTGATCATCGCGGTCGCCACGGCGCTGATGACTTTCCCCGCCGTACGCCAATATGGCGTGTCGCTCCTCGCGGCGGGTGGCGCGGCGGGCCTTGTGGTAGGCCTTGCGCTGCAACCGGTACTGAAGAACCTCTTCGCTGGCATCCAGCTTGCCCTGACCCAACCGATCCGGATCGACGACGCGCTAATCGTCGAAGGCGAATGGGGCAATGTGGAGGAAATCACGTCCACCTATGTCGTCATCCGCGTCTGGGATTGGCGGCGGCTGGTGGTGCCGCTGAGCTATTTCATCGAACAGCCGTTCCAGAACTGGACCCGCGAAAGCGCAGAACTGATCGGCACCGTGATGATCTACCTCGATCACACGGCCGACATCGCCGCCATCCGCGCGAAAGCCGAAGAGATCGCCCGTGCCGATCCATTGTGGGACGGCAAGGTCTTCGCGCTGCAAGTCACCGATTTCCGCGAGCGGGTAATGGAAGTGCGTATCCTCGCCTCCGCCCGCAACGGTCCGCGCACCTTCGATCTGCGCTGCCATATCCGCGAGGAGTTGGTGGCGTGGATTCAAGCCGAGATGCCGCACGCCCTGCCCCGAACCCGGGCCGATCTGTCCCCGGCCGAAGCTGCATTCCTCGGGGGGCCCGCAGGTGAGGCGTCCTCGGCTGACGCGCCACCAAGTGACGCGCCCTCTCCCTGAACAGGTTTCTCAAGCGCCTTCCTTCGAGTCCACGTATCTCCGCGCTAATCGAACGCGTCGAAATGCGCCCCGTAATTCACCGCACGGTTGGAACATTTGTCCATCGCATCGACGAGCCATTGGCGATCCGGTACGGGCCTGCCGACCAGATGACGTCCCAGCGCATCTTCCCCCTTCGCGATATTGCCTGCGACGTCGCCGCTGAATTCCAACAAGCGTTCCAGCCAGAAATCCTGCGCCTCTCCGACATAGCCACCGCTTCCTCCGCCCGAGAGTCCCCGCACCACCGCGAGGCAATAGGCCGCCTCGATCGGCTGTGTGGGCGTATCGAAGAGATAGCTCGGCGGGGCCGCGAACTGGCTTTTCCATGCGAGGTAGAACAGCGCGCCCGCAAACCCGATCACGAAGATCGAGTAGAGCGCCGTCAGGGCCGGGTGCGTGCGCTGCTGGCGCTTGCGAGCCCGGGCGCGAGCCCGCGCACGTTGCGCGGTGATTGATCGATCGGCCATGCGACTGCCTCCTGCCGCCCACCAAAGCCGATTCCCCTTAAGAAACCGCGAACATGGAAAAGCCCTCCGGCGCACCGGAGGGCTTCGTCATCAGCAACAGGGCCGCGTTTATTCGAGGCCAGCCTTGTCGGTCACGTCATGGGTCCAGGCGCCTTCCGGCTTCTTGGTGATAACCGGGTCCGAGCCGCCCGACATCAGAACATCGACGGTGCGATCGTAATCCGCGGGATCGAGCGTGCCGTTCGAGCCTGCGGTCAACTTCGAGACCTCTTTCATCATGCCCAGCTGGTGCTCCATCGTCTGCGCACCGGTCTCGTCATTGTCGAGCACGATCTGCGCGGCTTCCTCCGGATGCGCCTCGGCGTATTTCCAGCCTTCCATCGAGGCCTTCACGAATTTCGCCATCTTGTCGACGAAGGCCGGGTCCTTGAGGTTGTCTTCGAGCACGTAGAGGCCGTCCTCGAGCGTCGCCACGCCCTCGTCTTCGTATTTGAAGGTGACGAGCTGGTCCGGCTGGATCCCGGCTTCGAGCACCTGCAGATACTCGTTATAGGTCATGGTCGAGATACAGGCCGCCTGCTTTTGCAGCAGCGGATCGACGTTGAAGCCCTGCTTGAGAACGGTCACGCCATCGTCGCCACCCTCTGTGGAGATGCCCAGATGGTTCATCCAGCTCAGGAACGGATATTCGTTCCCGAAGAACCAGACGCCCAGAGTATGACCCGGGAAGTCCTCGGGGGTCTTGATGCCGCTTTCCTTAAGGCAGGTCAGCATCATGCCTGACTTCTTGAAGGGCTGGGCGATATTCACCAGCGGCAGCCCCTTCTCGCGCGCGGCCAGCGCCGCCGGCATCCAGTCGACGATGACATCGGCGCCGCCGCCGGCGATCACCTGCTCGGGGCCGATATCGGGGCCGCCCGGCTTGATGGTCACGTTGAGACCCGCATCGTCGTAGAAGCCCTTGTCCTGCGCGACATAGTAGCCTGCGAACTGGGCCTGCGTGACCCATTTGAGCTGCAGCGTCACGTCCTCGTTGGCCCAGGCGGCCCCCGCCATGGTGAGGCTAGCCGCCACCCCTGCGATCAGTTTCTTCATCTTTCACTCCACTGTTGGCCCCGGATCTTTACGCCCGGGATTTTGGGTTTTTCTCAGGCTCTTCCTTGCCCTTAAGTCCGGGCCCGTTGCGACGGGTGCCAGAAAGTCACCAGCTTCTCGATCAGGGCGACAAGCCCATAGAAGCCCGAGCCCGCGAGGGCCGCAACGGTAATTTCCGACCACACGAGCGACAGATCAAGCTGCCCCACCGCGGTCGAGATGCGAAACCCCATTCCTTTTGTCGGGCTGCCGAAAAATTCGGCAACGATCGCACCGATCAAAGCCAGTGTCGTTGCGATCTTCAACCCGTTGAAGAGAAAGGGCATCGCCGCAGGCAGGCGCATCTTGAAAAGCCCCTGCCAATAGCTTGCGGAATAGGTCGCCATCAGGTCGCGCTGCAGCGCATTCGTGGCCGCCAGCCCCGCCACCATGTTCACGAGGACGGGGAAGAAGACCATGACCACGACGACCGCCGCTTTGGACTGCCAGTCGAAGCCGAACCACATCACGAGGATCGGCGCGATCCCGACGATCGGCAGGGCCGCGACGAAGTTCCCGATCGGCAGAAGCCCGCGTTGCAGGAAGGGCGAGCGGTCGATCAGGATCGCCACAACCACGGCGGCACCACAGCCGATGACATAGCCCGACAGCGCACCTTTCAGGATGGTCTGCACGAAATCCTCGCGCAGCACCGCAGTCGAGGCCATCAGGCTCGCCGCGATCTGGCTCGGCGCGGGCAGGATCACCGGGCTGATATTCAGACCTCGAACCAGACCTTCCCACAGAAGCAGGAGGGTGATGCCGAACAAGGCCGGGATCAGGAAACGCGCCCAACGCTCCGAGCCATGATGGCGGGCAAGCCAGGTGTTGAGCGCCCAGGCCGCCAGCCAGAAGACGATTGCGAAAATAAGCCAGCTCATTGCACCATCCCCATCCGCTTGAGCGTGATCTGTTCGATGATGCCGACCACCACCACGAGGATCGCAGCCAGCGCCGCCGCCGCGAACAGAGCGGACCAGATCTGCACCGTCTGCCCGTAATAGCTGCCCGACAGAAGCCGCGCGCCAAGCCCTCGGGTCGCGCCCGCCGGCAGTTCGGCCACGATCGTGCCGACGAGGCTCGCCGCCACGCCCACTTTCAGCGAGGCGAAGAGGTAAGGCATCGACGACGGCAACCGCAGCTTCCAGAAGGTTGCGCCTTGGCTCGCATTATAGGTCTTCAGCAGGTCGAGTTGCATGTGATCGGGCGCGCGGAGCCCCTTCACCATGCCGACGAGCACGGGGAAGAAACTGAGATAAGCCGCGATGATCGCCTTCGGCAGTAGCCCCGTGACCCCGAGGCTCGCCAGCACCACAATCACCATCGGCGCAATGGCGAGGATCGGGATCGTCTGGCTCGCGATCGCCCAGGGCATGACGCTCAGGTCCATCGCGCGGCTATGGGTGATCCCCACCGCCAGCAGAATGCCCAGACCGGTGCCGAGTGCGAAGCCCGCAAGCGTCGCCGACAGCGTGATCCAGCCGTGGAAGACGAGGCTCCGCTTGGAAGTAATCTTCTGCCCGGCCACGCCTTCCCAAAGCCCGACAGCCACCTGATGCGGGGCGGGCAGCACGGGACGTTTCTGGGTCAGCGTGTCGGTGACAAGCTCGGAGAACGTGACCTCTTCTCCGGCCCGTGCGGCCTGGTCGTAGGTCCATTGCGAATTCATCCAGACGGTCGCGGCGTACCAAAGCAGCAGGATCGCGGCCAGAACCGTCAGAACGGGTGCCACCATTTTCATGAGACCGCCCTCCCCGTCGGCTTGGCCGAAATATCCTCGGGGAGTGAATGGCGCAGCCTGAGGGGGCAGACAGCCCCCCTTCCGGGGTCGGGGTCATAGCGTCATTCATCATAGGCATGCCCCGCTCGCAGCCCTTCGCGCACCCGGTGTGCGATATGCAGGAATTCCTCGCTGTCGCGGATATCGAGCGGACGCGGGCCGTTCGGCAGCGTGCTCTCGATCACCTCGTGGATGCGACCCGGACGGGGCGACATCACCACGATCTTGGTCGAGAGATACACCGCTTCCGGGATCGAGTGGGTCACGAACCCGATCGTCTTGTTCGTGGCCGACCAGAGCTTGAGAAGCTCCTCGTTGAGCTTGTCGCGCACGATCTCGTCCAGCGCGCCGAAGGGTTCGTCCATCAGCAGGATCTCGGCGTCGAAGGCCAGCGCCCGCGCGATCGAGGCGCGCTGCTGCATCCCCCCCGAAAGCTGCCATGGGAACTTCTTCCCGAAGCCTTCGAGATCCACCAAAGAGAGCACTTTTTCAACGCGCTCTTGCTGCTGCGCCTTGGAATAGCCCATGATTTCCAGCGGAAGTTTCACATTTCCCGCAATCGTGCGCCAAGGGTAAAGCCCGGCCGCCTGGAACACGTAGCCGTAGCTACGCGCCTTGCGGGCTTCCTCGGGCGAGATTCCGTTCACGGTCAGCGCCCCGCCCGTGGGCGTTTCCAGCGCCGCGATGCAGCGCAAGAAGGTGGTCTTGCCGCAGCCCGAGGGGCCGATGAAGCTCACGAATTCGCCCTTCTCGATATCGAGATCGATATCCTTGAGCGCGTGAACCGGACCGTCATTGGTCTGGAAGGTCAGGTCGAGCCCGCGGGCCTGAATTACCGGTGCGTCCGTCATCCGCGCCTCCACAGGGTTTTGTCCGCGATCTCGACGCTATTTCCCGCCGGGTCGCGCAGATAGATCGATCGCGCCCCGTTCGGCCAATAGAAGTCGGCCTCAATCTCCACGTTGTTGTCCCTCAAATGTCGTTCCCATTCGTTGAGTTGTTCCGCGTCCGCCGCGAGGCATACATGCCCGGGTCCGACCGCACCATGCGGGGGACCGGCAGCGCCGCCTCGGGATCGGGTGGCTCACGCGTGGCCTGAGCGATGAAGGTCAGGATCACGCTGTCGCCACAGCGAAAAAAGACATGTCGCCCGTCTCGACGGGTTATCCGATCAAGCCCCAGCAGCCCGCCGTAGAAGGCTTCGGTCTTGTCGAGATCCTCGACATAGACCGCAGCCTCCAAGACGCCGGAACTGACCGGGGCCGCCATAGCGCCTTATACCCCGGTCGCCGGGATACCGCTGCGCTCCACCGGACGCGGCGCGGTGAGCTCTTTCCAGGTGGACAGAGCCTTGGTCACCGGCATGCCCGGATCGCGGGCGACGAATTCGCCGTGGCCCTCGGGCGTGTGAATCTTGCCATCGGCCCAGGCGACGACACCGCGGCTGAGCGTGTAGCGCGGCAGGCCCTTGACCTCCTTGCCTTCGAACACGTTGTAATCGATGGCGGATTGCTGGGTCTCGGCCGAGATCGTCTTGGTCGCCTCCGGATCCCAGACCACGAGGTCGGCATCCGCGCCGACGAGAACTGCGCCCTTCTTCGGATAGACGTTGAGGATCTTCGCGATGTTGGTCGAGGTGACGGCCACGAATTCGTTCATCGTGATCCGGCCGGTCTCGACCCCATAGGTCCAGAGCATCGGCATCCGGTCTTCCAGACCGCCGGTGCCATTCGGGATCTTGGTGAAATCGCCCACGCCATAGCGCTTCTGCTCGGTCGAGAAGGCGCAGTGATCGGTCGCCACGACCGAGAGCGAGCCCGAGGCGAGACCGGCCCAGAGGCTGTCCTGATGCTGCTTGTTGCGGAAGGGCGGCGACATCACGCGGCGCGCGGCGTGATCCCAATCCTTGTCGAAATACTCGGACTCGTCGAGCGTGAGGTGCTGGATCAGCGGCTCGCCCCAGACGCGCTTGCCCTGCATCTTGGCGCGGCGGATCGCTTCGTGGCTTTCCTCGCAGGAGGTGTGCACGACATAGAGCGGCACGCCTGCCATATCGGCGATCATGATCGCGCGGTTGGTGGCCTCGCCCTCGACCTGCGGCGGGCGCGAATAGGCGTGTCCCTCGGGGCCGTTATTCCCTTCGGCCAGCAGCTTCGCAGACAGTTCGGCCACGACGTCGCCGTTCTCGGCATGAACCAACGGGATCGCCCCCAGCTCGGCGCAGCGCTTGAAGCTCGAATAAAGCTCGTCATCGTTCACCATCAGCGCGCCCTTATAGGCCATGAAGTGCTTGAAGGTATTGATGCCGCGCTCAGTGACCTGCTTCATCTCGTTGAAGACCTGCTCGCTCCACCAGGTGATCGCCATGTGGAAAGAATAGTCGCAATGCGCGCGCGTCGATTTGTTGTCCCAGCGCTTGAGCGCTTCCAGCAGGCCCTCGCCCGGTGCGGGCAGCGCGAAATCGACGACCATCGTGGTGCCGCCGGCCAGCGCGGCGCGGGTACCGCTCTCGAAATCGTCGCTGGAATAGGTGCCCATGAAGGGCATCTCCAGGTGGGTATGCGGATCGATCCCGCCCGGCATCACATAGCAGCCGGTCGCGTCGATCTCTTCGTCGCCTTTCAGGTTCGGGCCGATCTCGATGATCTTGCCGCTGTCGATCAGCACATCCGCCTTATAGGTCAGATCCGCGGTGACGATGGTTCCGTTCTTGATGACTTTGGTCATGTTTTACCTCCCACGAAGGTCTTCCGCCTTCGATTATTTCAAGTATTCCAGGGGCTGGGCGCGCGAGCGCCTCAGGGGGCCGCGCCCCCTGCTCCGCCCGTCTCAGCTTACGATTTCCGCGGTTTCCAGCACGGCGTGGAACAGCACATCGGCACCCGCGCTCGCCCAGTCCTTGGAGATATCCTCGGCCTCGTTATGGCTCAGCCCGTCGACGCAGGGGCACATCACCATCGCCGTCGGGGCGACCGCGTTGATCCAGCAGGCATCGTGGCCCGCGCCCGAAATGATGTCGCGATGCGAATAGCCCAGACGCTCGGCTGCGCTGCGCACGGCGCTCACGCAGGTCGGATCGAACGTGACCGGGTCGAACCCGCCGGTCTTCTCGAACTCCACCTCAAGGCCCATCTCGTCGCAGATTTTCTTCGCTCCCTCGCGCAGTCGCTTTTCCATGTCCTGGATCACACTCAGATCGGGCGAGCGGAAATCGACGGTGAACACGGCTTTGCCCGGGATCACGTTACGCGAATTCGGGTAGATGTCGATATGGCCCGCGGCGCCCACCGCGTGGGGCTTGTGCGACCAGGCGATCTCGTCGACCAGTTCCAGCACGCGCGCCATTCCGAGACCCGCATTCTTGCGCATCGGCATCGGGGTGGAGCCGGTATGCGCGTCCTTGCCCGTGATCGTCACTTGGGTCCAGCTGAGGCCCTGCCCATGCGTGACGACGCCGATATCCTTGCCCTCTGCCTCGAGGATCGGGCCCTGCTCGATATGCAGTTCGAACATCGCATGCATCTTGCGCGCTCCGACTTCTTCGTCGCCTACCCAGCCGATGCGTTTCAGTTCGTCGCCGAACTTCTTGCCTTCCGCGTCCTCGCGATCGTAAGCCCAGTCCTGCGTGTGAACGCCCGCGAAAACGCCCGAGGCCAGCATCGCCGGGGCGAAGCGCGTGCCCTCTTCGTTGGTCCAGTTGGTCACGACGATCGGGTGCTTGGTCTTGATGCCCAGATCGTTCATCGAGCGCACCGCCTCCAGCGCGCCGAGCACACCGAGGACGCCGTCGTACTTACCGCCCGTGGGCTGCGTGTCGAGGTGGCTGCCCATGTAGACCGGCAGCGCATCGGGGTCTTCGCCTGCGCGGGTGGCGAACATGTTGCCCATCGTGTCGACGCCCATCGTCATGCCGGCCTCTTCGCACCATTTCTGGAACAGTGCGCGGCCTTCGGCATCCGCATCGGTAAGGGTTTGGCGATTATTGCCCCCGGCGACGCCGGGACCGATCTTGGCCATCTCCATGAGACTGTCCCAAAGGCGATCGGGATTGATGCGGAGGTTTTCTCCGGGTGCTGACATTTCATTACTCCCTGTCGGCTGCGTGGGGGTTATCCCCTCTTGCGACGAATCTTTTTCTGACCGTATGGTCAGGTTGAGTGGGCCACGGTCTGACCATTCGGTCAACAAAAATCAGGACGCAGTTCGAATGAAAGATGATGAGAGCGGCAGGCGCTCAAAAAATGGGCAAGCGAGCCGCGGCAGTCGGGCCGAGGCCCGGCGCGCTACCGAAGAGTCGATCCTGAAAGCTGCCGAGCGGGTCTTCGCGGAGGCCGGATTCGGCGGCGCCACGATGCAACTGATCGCGGATGTGGCGGGGCTGCCGAAAGCCAATCTCCATTACTATTTCGAGACGAAGGAATCGCTCTATCGCCGGGTCGTAGAGCGCATTTTCAACATCTGGCTGGAAGCGGCGGATGTGTTCGACGCGGCAAGCGGCCCCGCCGAGGGGATCGGTGCCTATATCGACGCCAAAATGGAGATTTCGCGCAATCACCCGAACGGCTCGAAGGTCTGGGCGTCGGAGGTGATGCATGGCGCGCCGGTCATTCAGGACTACCTCGAGACCACGCTCCGCGACTGGACCGAGGGCCGCGCGGTCATCATCGAGCGCTGGATCGCGGAAGGCAAAATGGCCAAGGTCGATCCCCATCACCTTCTCTACATGCTCTGGGCCACCACCCAGCACTATGCCGATTTCTCGCATCAGATCGAGACGTTGAACGGCGGCGCCCCGCTGAGCGACGCTCAGTGGGAAGACGCGAAGACCTGCGTGAAAAGCATCGTGTTGCGCGGGATCGGCGTGAGCTGATCGCTCAGTTCGCTGCCGGATCGGCGGTGATATCCGGCGCGCCGACGGGTGCCGCGTTGGAGCTCGCCGGTGCGGGCGATTGCGAAGCCCCCTCCGACGCATCCGGCGCATTTGCGTCTGGCGCGGCTGGCAGCGTCTCGGTCTCGACCGGGCGCATCGGTGCACCGGCCACGCCTGCGGGCAGATGCGTCTTGGGCAGTTTCGAGCCCAGCAGCTCCTTCCCATCCGAGATCGGCTCGACCGGGTCGGCTTCGAGCCCCACCGCCTCCGCGCCGGTATCCGAACAAATGTAAATCGCGCCACCGACGACGACCGCGGTGGCCGCAAGAGCGGGCGCCGAGGCTCCGGCCAGCACGCCGAGGCCCGCATCGCGCAGCTTCTTTTGCAGGTTGCCGGCCTGATCCGACACGATCATACCGCCGATTTTTTTGCCCAGAACCTTGCTCGCCGCGTCGCCCACGGCGCTTTCGGCCTCGTCGCGCAGATCGCCGGCGGCCTTTGCAGTCCCCTTGAGGCGCTCGCAGATGCTTTTCGACGGCTTGCGGCAGAGCCCGTAGGCGTCGCGCTCACCGCGGTCGTAGCCCAGATAGGTCTCGGCCTCCTTGTCCCATTGCAGGCAGAACGGGGCGCGGCTTTTGTCGTCCATTTCGGGCGTCAGCGCCCGCAGCGTGACCAGTGCCGGGCAGGTTACCTCCCCCTTCTCGCCGAAGAGCTTTTCCCGCAGCGAGCGGCTTTCCTTCAGCGCCGCATTGTCCGCGTCGTAAACGTAGGAATAGGTCTTGCCGCGAATGGAAGTTTCACACGGCACCAGTTCGGCCATGGCCGGCAGCGGGCATATCAGGGCGAGAACAAAGGTCAGGCGCAGCATCGCGAGTCTCCGGGCATCGCTGCGCACCATAGCTCACCCCCGCGCCGCGACAAGCTCGCGCAGCGCTGCGTGGCGACGCTCGGCGGGGTTTCGCGCGGCCCCGCACAGATCCTGTTCCTAGACCTGAGCGCTGCACGGGTTATCTTGATCGAGAGGCAATTCAGGCAGAGGACGACATGCGCAAGATGCAGGTTCAGGGGGTTCACCACATCACGCTGACCGGCGCGGATCGGCAGAGCTCCATCGATTTCTGGGAGGGTGTCCTGGGGATGCCGTTCATCTTCGATCAGCCCAATCTCGACAATGCCGACGAAGGGCATCTCTATTTCGATCCGGGTGACGGGCGGCTGATCACGATCTTCACGAACGAGACCCGCAAGCCTGTTCATGACCGCACGCCCACCGACCCGGGCTGCGTGCATCATCTAGCCTTCAATGTCTCGATGGCGACGCATCGGCAGGTCGTGGCAAGACTCGATGCGCGCGGAATCGCGCATTCCGGCGTGAAGGATCGCGGCTTTATGGATTCGATATATTTCAAGGATCCGCTGGGACTCCTGATCGAGCTGGCCACCTACAAGTTCGAACCGCCGCGCGGAACGTCCCATGCCGAGGTCATGATCGAGGCGCATCGCATCCGGGTGGCGCGCGGCGACAATGCCATCGGTGAGGAACATCTCGCCGACGCGATCGAGATGATCGTCGAGCGCTCGCAGCAATCGCTGAGCGAGGATCGCGGGGCGAAGAACCCGTACTGAGCGACGCGCCGTCTCGGACGTCAGAATGGCGCGGGGCGACTAGCCCCGGGCCGCGCATCAACCCGCAACGAGAAACGGCCGCGCAATCCCTGCGCGGCCGTCTTGTCATCTAGGCTTGAGCCCGATCACTCAACCTCTTCGAGCACCTCTTTGAGCGTGCCGAGCAGCTGGTCGATCTGCTCTTTCGAGATGATCAGCGGCGGGCTCATCGCGATGATGTCACCGGTCGTGCGGATCAGGATGCCTTTCTCATAGGCCTTCAGGAAGGCCGAGAAGGCGCGCTTCGTGGGCTCGCCCGCGATCGGCTCCAGTTCGACCGCACCGATCAGGCCCTCGTTGCGGATGTCGATCACGTTGCGCACGCCCTTGAGCGAATGAAGCGCATCTTCCCAATAGGGAGCGAGCTCGGCGGCCCGCTCGAACAGCCCCTCTTCGCGATACGTCTCGATCGTCGCAATCCCGGCCGCGGCGGCGATCGGGTTGCCCGAATAGGTGTAGCCATGGAACAGTTCGATCATGTGCTCGGGGCCGTTCATGAAGGCGTCGTGGACCTCGGCCGTCGTCAGTACCGCGCCCATCGGGATTACGCCGTTGGTCAGGCCCTTTGCGGTCGTGATCATGTCCGGCACGACGCCGTATTTCTCGGCAGCGAAGGCCGCGCCCGTGCGCCCGAAGCCGGTGATCACCTCGTCGAAGATCAGCAGGATGCCGTGCTTCTTGGTGATGTCGCGCAGCTTCTGCAGGTAGCCCTTCGGCGGCAGCAGCACGCCGGTCGAGCCCGCCACCGGCTCCACGATGACGGCAGCGATGGTCTCGGCGCCATGCAGCGCGATGATCCGCTCGAGGTCGTCGGCCAGATGCGCACCATGCTCGGGGCAGCCCTTCGACCAACGGTTCTCTTCGGGCAGATGGGTGTGCGGCAGGTGATCGACCCCCGGCACGAGCGGACCGAAGGTCTTACGGTTGGTGACGATGCCGCCCACCGAGATACCGCCGAAGTTCACGCCGTGATAGCCGCGCTCGCGCCCGATCAGGCGCGTGCGAGCCCCGTCGCCGCGCGCACGGTGATAGCCGATGGCGAGTTTCAGCGCGGTCTCGACCGATTCCGAGCCGGAGTTGGTGTAGAACACATGCGCCATCTCGTCGGGCGCGATGTCGAGGATGCGGTTCGCAAGCTCGAACGCAATCGGGTGGCCCATCTGGAAGGCGGGCGCGTAATCGAGCTCGGCCGCCTGTTTCTGGATCGCCTCGGTAATCTTCGGGCGGCAATGGCCCGCGTTGCAGCACCACAGGCCTGCCGTGCCGTCGAGCACCTGGCGCCCGTCGGAGGTGGTGTAATGCATATCCTTCGCGCCCACGAACATGCGCGGGTTCTTCTTGAACTGGCGGTTCGCCGTGAAAGGCATCCAGAAAGCGTTGAGATCATTGGGGGACTTGCGGTCGAGCGCCATGGGAAAACTCCGGTCGGAAGGCCGGGTCGGAACGCGGCCGGGATGTCTAGTTTGACCGAACGGTCAGACTCACGCTAGCACAGCTTGGGAACCAGTCAAGCGGCCTTCACCTGGCGTTTATAGCGCGCTCTCCTGCCTGTAGCGATTGATCCTGCAGTCACGCTTCGGTTAACGTAAACGACGCATTGGGAGACGAATACTTGGCAGACGACCTCGAACCGCGCGACTTCACCGGCGACGACGACGGCAAGCGCCCGCTGACCCGGATTCAGAAGGTCAATCGCGGCAAGATTCTCGAGGCGGCGCTGGACGTGTTTTCCGCGCATGGCTTCCGGGGTGCGACGCTCGACCAGATCGCGGCGGAAGCGGGGCTGAGCAAGCCGAACGTGCTCTATTACTTTCCCTCCAAGGAGGCGATCCACGAGGCACTTCTGGAAGGGCTTCTCGATATCTGGCTCGCGCCGCTGCGCGCGATCTCCGCCGAGGGCGAGCCGCGTGAGGAAATCATGCGCTACATGCGTCGCAAGCTCGAGATGAGCCGCGAAATGCCGCGCGAAAGTCGACTGTTCGCCAACGAGGTGCTGCAGGGCGCACCGCGTATGGGCGCGGAATTATCCACCGATCTCAAGACCTTGGTGGACGAGAAGGCGCGGATCATCGAAGGCTGGATCGCCGAGGGCCGCCTCGCGCCCGTCGATCCGCACCACCTGATCTTCTCGATCTGGGCGCTCACCCAGCATTACGCGGATTTCGACACGCAGGTGCGCGCGGTCCTCGGCCCGGGCAAGGAGCCGCTGGAAGGGGCCGCCCCCTTCCTAGACCTGCTCTTCGCGCGGCTTCTGGCGCCCTGAGCGGTTAAGCCTTCCGCAACCATTTCCGAAGTTTCCGCCGGATCTTAACGGTCTGGTAACACCCTCGACGCAGTTTGAGCATGCGTGGGGGCGCAAGAAAATGGAGCTCGGAATGGACCGGATTTCGGGGTTGATGCCTCAGATCGGGTGGTCGCCTCTATTGACGGTCGCGGCCCCGAAAACAGCGCCTGCCAGCAAGGTGGAGGCGCCTGCGGATGCGGCCAATACGAACGGCGGCCTCGGCGCAAACGTAGACACCCAGACGTCGCAGGATCGCGCGAAGCAAGTGCGGGCCCTGGAGGCGCACGCGGCGCGCAGCGCCGATGCGTCGAAAGAGGATGGCCAGGATCGGGGCGCGGAGGATTTGAACCAATCATCCCGCGCACTTGGCATGAGCGATGGGGGTGCACGTCCCGATCCCGACGCCTTGACCGGCCCGATCCCGACCTTCGAGGTCACGCCGCTCGAAGCGCAGGCGGCAGCACTCTGGGCGGCACCTGATCTTATGCCAACCCCGGAGGGCCCTGCGCCTGAGCCGGTACGGATTGTCACCGCCCCGCTCGCCGACACATCGACGGCGAAGAAAGAGGCCGAAACCTCCGACGCTGCCGAGTTCCATCCGGAGACTGCGCTACAGACGGCAGAGAAAAAAGACGCGCCGCCCGATACTCGGAACAGCGCGCCTCAGGAGGGTTGGTCTCAGGTGCCCCCGCAGGTCGCGCCGAACCTCGACGTGACTCGCTAAGCCCCTGCCCTTATTCGGCTGCGGTCGCAGCGGAGGGGTTGTTGGGATGGCTCGTCCAGTTGGCATAATCGCCGACCGTCTCGCCAGTGCGTGGATCCACCTCACCCTTGTCCATCTTGCGCATCGTGATGCACTCAACCGGGCAGACCTCGACGCAGAGGTTGCAGGCCACGCATTCCTCGTCCTTGACCGAATAGACACGGTCGTCGGACACCGCGATCGCCTGGTGCGAGGTGTCCTCGCAAGCGGCATAGCAGCGACCGCATTTGATGCAATCTTCCTGATTGATCTCTGCCTTGGTGACGTAGTTGAGATTGAGATACTGCCAATCGGTCACATTCGGCACCGCGCGGCCCACCAATTCGGAGGTCGAGGTAAAGCCCTTGCGATCCATGTATTCCGACAGGCCGGAGATCATCTCCTGCACGACTTTGAAGCCGTAGGTCATCGCCGCCGTGCAGACCTGCACGTTGCCAGCCCCGAGCGCCATGAACTCTGCCGCATCGCGCCAGGTGGTCACGCCACCGATGCCCGAGATCGGCAGACCGGCCGTATCGGGATTGCGTGCGATCTCGGCCACCATGTTCAGCGCGATCGGCTTCACCGCCGGACCGCAATAGCCGCCATGGGTGCCTTTGCCGTCAATGGTGGGCTCCGGCGCGAAGTCGTCCAGATCGACCGAGGTGATCGAATTGATCGTGTTGATCAGCGAGACCGCATCGGCCCCACCGCGCTTCGCGGCTTCCGCCGGGCGCCGGATATCGGTGATGTTCGGCGTGAGCTTCACGATCACTGGCAGGCTGCAATATTGCTTACACCAGCGGGTGACCATCTCGATATATTCGGGGACCTGACCGACAGCCGACCCCATGCCGCGCTCGGCCATGCCATGCGGGCAACCGAAGTTCAGCTCGATCCCGTCGGCGCCGGTTTCCTCGACCAGCGGCAGGATCGCCTTCCAGCTTTCCTCGTCGCAGGGCACCATCAGCGAGACGATGATCGCGCGGTCCGGGTAGTCCTGCTTCACCGCCTTGATTTCGCGCAGGTTTGTCTGCAGCGGACGGTCGGTGATCAGCTCGATATTGTTGAGACCGAGCAGACGACGATCCGCGCCATAGATCGCGCCGTAGCGCGGGCCGTTCACGTTGACCACGGGAGGCCCTTCCGAGCCCAGCGTCTTCCAGACGACCCCGCCCCAACCGGCTTCGAAGGCACGGCGGACATTGTATTCCTTGTCCGTCGGCGGCGCGGAAGCGAGCCAGAACGGATTGGGGGATTTGATACCGATGAATTCAGAAGTCAGATCGGCCATCTCTTAGCCCTCCATCAGGAATTGGTGGATTTCTTCAGCTGCATCGCGCCCCTGCGCGACCGCCGTCACGGTCAGGTCTTCGCCGGCATGGGTGCAATCGCCCCCCGCCCAGACCCGTTCGACCGAGGTGCGGCCCGCGCCGTCCACCTTGATCTTGCCGCCCGCGACCTCGACTTTCGGAGGCATGTCGCCCAGCGTCTGACCGATCGCCTTGAAGACCTGATCGGCGGGCAGTTTGAAGATCGCGTCGGTCATCTCGAGGCCGTCGGGACCCTTCTTAGTATAGGCGAACTCGACCTGACGCACCGCGCCATTGCCGTGGATGGCGATGGGGGCGGCGTTCTCGATGATGTTCACGCCATGGGTCAGCGCGTGCTCCTGCTCGACCGTGCTGGCGGGCATCTCGGCGCGCGAACGACGGTAGACGAGGGTCACGTTGAGCGCACCTAGCAGCTTCGACTGCACTGCGGCGTCGACCGCCGTCATGCCGCCGCCGATCACGACCACATCGCGCCCGATCGGCAGTTCGGCCAAATCGGAGGCCTGACGCAACTCCGCGATGAACTCGGTCGCGGGGCGGATACCGTCCTTGTCTTCGCCATCGAGGCGCAGCGCGTTCACGCCCGACAGGCCCATCCCGAGGAAAACGGCGTCGAAATCGCCCAGCAGCTCGGCCAGATCGCCGTCACCGGCGCGGCCCAATTGCCAGTTTTCGACCACGGTGATGCCGCCGATCTGCAGCAGCCAGTCAACTTCCGCCTGCGCGAACCCGCCCGGCGCCTTGTAGCTTGCGATACCGTATTCATTGAGGCCGCCTGGCTTCGAGCGCGCGTCATAGACGGTGACCTCGTGGCCCTTCATCGCGAGACGGTGCGCACAGGCGAGACCTGCGGGCCCGGCGCCCACGACGGCGACCGATTTGCCCGTGCTCGCGGCGCGAGTGTAGGGGTGGCTTTGCTTGGCCATCAGCGTATCGGTCGCGTAGCGCTGCAGCGCGCCGATCTCGACCGGCTCGCCCTCCGACTCCATGCGAACGCAGGACCCTTCGCAGAGATTTTCCGTCGGGCAGACGCGGGCGCACATACCGCCCATGATGTTCTGGTCGAAGATCGTCTTCGCTGCGGCTTCCGGTGTTCCGGTCGAGATCTGCCGGATGAACAGAGGGATGTCGATCGCGGTCGGGCACGCCTCCATGCATGGCGCATCATAGCAGAAATAGCAGCGATCGGCCGCGATGCGGGCCTCTTGCGCCCCAAGTGGCGGCGCGTGATCGGCGAAATTGGTGCAGTAGCTTTCCGGGTCGAGCCGTGCTGGCGCGATCCCTTCGGTGAGCTGGCTATTGGACACTTGCGGGCTCCCTGTCAGTTTTTCTTGTTCCCTACGCTCGCACAGGATTGAATTTTATCAAGTGGTAAAATATGCCGCAGCGCGGCGGGCCGCCAATTTCCCGCCCGATTGCCCGGTTGTTGAGCAGTTTCTACCCCACGCATGCTCAAATACCGGGCAATCACGAGATCGCGACCCCCTGACAACCGGACGGCCGATGCGCCTTTTCACCGCGCGTTACCTCGCGTATAACCGCCCTCAGCATCAAAGAGCCCCGCAGAATGGGCTCCATTTCAAAGCACCCTTCGAGGACCGCATGACCAAAAATACCCGTGACAACGACGTGGCCTTCATTCAGGCCCTTGCCGAACTGCTCAATGCGAACGAGCTGACCGAAATCGCCGTGACCCGCGATTACGCGCAAGATGACAGCCTGAAAGTGCGGGTGTCGAAACAGACCAATATCGTGCACGCTGCCGCCCCTGCCCCCGCAGCAGCCCCCGCTCCGGCACCCGTTGCTGCCCCGGCTGCCCACCCCGCGGCCGCAGAGCAATCCGCGCCCGTCGAAGACCCCGCCGATCACCCCGGCGCCGTGGCCTCGCCCATGGTGGGCACCGCCTATCTCTCGCCCGAGCCGGGCGCATCGGCCTTCGTGAAGGTCGGCGACCAGGTCAAGGAAGGCCAGACGCTGATGATCGTCGAGGCGATGAAAACCATGAACCATATCCCCGCCCCGAAGTCGGGCACCGTGAAGCGCATCCTCGTCGATGACGGTCAGCCGGTCGAATACGGCTCGACCCTGATGATCGTCGAATAAGGGGGCCGGTATGTTCGACAAGATCCTGATCGCCAACCGGGGCGAGATCGCGCTGCGCGTGATCCGTGCCTGCCGCGAGATGGGGATCGCCTCGGTCGCGGTCCATTCGACGGCGGATTCGGACGCGATGCATGTGCGCATGGCCGATGAATCGGTCTGCATCGGCCCGAACTCCTCGAGCCAATCCTACCTTTCGGTGCCCGCCATCGTCGCGGCCTGCGAAATCACCGGCGCTCAGGCGATCCACCCGGGCTACGGGTTCCTGTCCGAGAATGCCGCCTTCGTGCAGGTGCTCGAGGATCACGGCATTACCTTCATCGGCCCGTCCGCCGCCCATATTCGCATCATGGGCGACAAGATCACCGCGAAGGAAACCGCGAAAAATCTTGGCATTCCGGTCGTACCGGGCTCGGCGGGCGGTGTTCCCGATACCGAATCCGCGAAGCAGATCGCGGCCGATATGGGTTATCCGGTCATCATCAAGGCCACCGCCGGCGGCGGCGGTCGCGGGATGAAGGTCGCGAGGTCCGAAGAAGAACTTGAGGTCGCGTTCCGCACCGCGCGTTCCGAGGCGAAAGCCGCCTTCGGCAATGACGAAGTCTATATCGAGAAATACCTTCAGAAGCCGCGCCATATCGAAGTGCAGGTCTTCGGCGACGGCAAGGGCCGCGGCGTCCATCTGGGCGAGCGCGACTGCTCTCTCCAGCGCCGCCACCAGAAGGTGCTCGAAGAGGCCCCCGGCCCGTCGATCACGCCAGAAGAGCGTGCCCGCATCGGCAGCATCTGCGCCAACGCAATCGGCGAAATGGGCTATTCCGGCGCCGGCACGATCGAGTTCCTCTACGAGGATGGCGAGTTCTACTTCATCGAGATGAACACCCGCCTTCAAGTCGAACACCCGGTGACCGAGGCGATCTTCGGCGTCGATCTCGTGCGTCAGCAGATCAAGGTTGCCGCCGGCGAGCCGATGGAGTTCGATCAGGACAAGCTGTCGATCCGCGGTCACGCGATCGAAGTACGGATCAACGCCGAGAAGCTGCCGAACTTCGCTCCCTGCCCCGGCAAGATCACCCATTACCACGCGCCGGGCGGCCTTGGCGTGCGGATGGATAGCGCGCTTTATGACGGCTATTCGATCCCGCCCTATTACGACAGCCTCATCGCGAAGCTGATCGTGCATGGCCGCGACCGCCACGAGGCGCTGCAGCGCCTGCATCGCGCGCTTGGCGAGCTGATCGTGGACGGGGTGGATACGACCGTTCCGTTGTTCAACGCGCTCCTGCAAGAGCCCGACATCCAGAGCGGCAACTACTCGATCCACTGGCTCGAGAAATGGCTCGAGAAAAACCTCTGAGCGGGTCGACATTGACGAAAACGCCCCCGGTTTCGGGGGCGTTTTTCATTTCGGGGTCAGCAGGCAGGTGCCGCGCTTTTTCTCTTTATCCTTGGGGCGATAGTAATCGCCGATATGGCTGCGTTGGCCTTGTCCGATCTGCTCCCAGTCGAGCCAATGGCAGTCGTAATCGAGCACATCTGCCATTGCGGTCATCGCCGGGAAGGATGGAATTCCGATCAACGCTTTCTCCTGCCCGTCGATCTGCGGGATCGAGTTCAGCTCGTTATCGGTGCGCTCGCGCATCAGCAGAATGATCGGCCCCGGGCGCTGTGCGAATTCGCTGTCCACGATCACCAGTTCGGGCCCCAGCTGGCGCACCAGCTGGAACAACCGGAAATGGTCCATGACGTGGTAGAGAATGCCGAGAACACCGACCACGTCGAAGCGCTCGCCCGCGTCGATCAGCTTCTGCATTCCGTCGAAGATGTCGTCGCAGATCAGCTTCACCTTCTCGCGCAGATGCGCGCGGGGGAACTGCTCGAAGCGGTCGATCAGCTCCTGCCGCCCTTCGATTCCCACCACTTCCGAGGCTCCCGCAGCGGCGAAGGCATAGGCCCAGCGACCATCATGCGCCGCCAGATCGAGCACACGCTTGCCCGCGATCTCCTGCTCGAGCGGCTTGATGATCATCTTGTGGCGCAGGTTCATCCGCTCCACCGTACCGGGATCCTCGGCATATCGATCGATCTCGGGGAGGAAATCGTAGAAACCCATATTTGCGCTCGGCCCCGCTCTGGTTCATCTTGTTGGCGAGCCTAGGCGTAACGGGAAAACCGGGCAAGACAATGACGGACAGACTGAGCGCGGAACTACTTCTCGCCGGATATGCGCAGGGCATCTTCCCGATGGCTGAAAGCCGCGACAATCCGCAGCTTCACTGGTTCGACCCAGCCTTGCGCGGGATCGTCCCCTTGGACAAATTCCACATTTCGCGCTCTCTCGCGAAAGTCATCCGGCGCGGGGATTACAGTATTTCGACAAATGCCGCGTTTCGCGGCGTGGTCGAAGGCTGTGCCGACCGCGACGAGACATGGATCAACGGACCGCTCTTCGCGCTCTACGATCAGCTCCACGCCGCAGGCTTCGCGCATAGCCTGGAGGTCTGGCAGGATGGGAGACTCGCGGGCGGCATCTTCGGGATTACCCTTGGCGGAGCGTTCTTCGGAGAGAGCATGTTCTCGCGCCGCCCCAATGCCTCGAAAGTGGCGCTCACCTACCTGGTGGACCGGCTGCGTCAGACGGGGTTCAGCTTGCTCGATACGCAATACATCACGCCGCATCTGGCTTCGATGGGCGCGGTCGAGGTGACCCGAAACGAATATCGCGCGCGGCTCGCGCAGGCGCTGCCCCGAGAGTGCGACTTCACCTCAGGCGCGATCCCCGCGCCTCAGTCACTTTTGCATCGGATGACCCAGACGTCGTAACGCGGGTGATCGAGTGCCGAGAGCGCCGGGCTCGAAGCAATCATCCAGCCTGCGAAATCGGGCTGCGGCTTGTCCTCTTCGGTTACCGTCACATAGGCATAGGCATCGGAGGACGGATCGTCGGCCGGGTAGCGGCATTCGCGTAGCGTTACCGTGATGAACCCGTATTTCACGCTCTGCCCGACATTCAGATTGATGTCCGAGGCGATGCCCGACACCTTGTCGAGCCCGCGCAGCATCGCGCCCGTACCGTCAGCCAGCCCCTTCGCGGGCTCATCCTGCGGGATCTGGTCGTCCGGCGTCGTTTGCGTGAAGTCCTGTGCGACAGCGAGCCCTGGAACGAGTGCTGCGATCAAAACCAAAGCGCGGATCATTGCGCCCCCTCCCCTGCGCCGTCGCCACTGCCGCCACCTGCGAATTTCAGCATCAGGTTCAGCATCGAGACCGCGCTCTGCGTGTCGAGAATTTCATCACCCGGCTTGAGATCGTCGATCGCTCCGCCGGGGATCAGTTCGATATAGTTCGCGCCCAAGAGCCCGTCTTGCGTCACCGCGATCACCGTATCCTCGGGCAGCGCAACGCCCTTCTTCACCGAGATCGTGGTGTCGGCGAAGAACGTCTTGGGGTTCAGCGCGACATCCGTCACCGTCCCAACCTTCACGCCCGCAAGTCGCACATCGGTGCCGGGCACGACGCCCCCGATCGACCGGAAGGAGGCATGCAGCGGATAGGAACCACCATCGGCCCCGATTCCCATGCCACGCCCCGCCCAGAGCAAAAAGCCCAGTGCCACGACCAGCACGATCGCGCCGGTAATGATCTCGGTGCGGTTTTCGCTCATAGCGCGGTGGCCTTACTCGGGCTGCCAAGCCTCGTAATCGCGGCGCTCGACCGGGTGCGCGAGGCGAATCGACCCCGGCGGCACATAGGCCGCTTCGGTGCCGGTGTGGTTCTGCTCATGCGGCTTTTCCCATGGCTTATGGGCCAGCGGTTTGTCGGTCGGCGGCTCGTCATAGGTGAAGTGGATCCAGCCATGCCAGTCCGGAGGAATACGGCTCGCTTCGCTCTCGCCGTTATAGATCACCCAGCGGCGCTTGGCGTCCTTGGTGCGGTAATAGATGTTGCCTTGCTCGTCCTCGCCAACTTTCACGCCCTTGCGCGCGGTGAAAAGCTGCGTGCCGACGGTCGAGCCGTTCCACCAGGTGAGAATTCGAAGCAGAAACTTCATGGGGCAACCTCCGCAATGCGTCCCGCCTGTTATATCCGCTGGGGCGTCGAGGTCCAGTACCCGTGCGGGCTCAAGGCGCCTGCGAAGCGGAATTTGCCTGCGGAATCTGCCCGCGGCGAAGGATTTTCATCGCCGGACGCTCGACCCAGTGCCACGACAGCATCGCGAGCGCGACGGTGATCGGCGTTGCGAGGGCGATATTGGAAAGCGGGCCCATCTCGCCCAGGAGCGCCACGACCATCCCCTGCACAGGGAAAGCATAGATATAGATACCGTAGGAGTAGTCGCCCACCCGATTGAACTCGCGCAACCTTCCCGAAGGCAGCCCCGCCAGCCAGAGCGTTGCGTAGGAGACAGCGAGTGCCATCGACGGATACGCCAGAGGGCCGTGCATACTGATAGCCGCCAGAACCGCGAGGGGAAGGGCGACCACCGGCGAGGCCGGAATGCGCGCACGCATCAGGTAGGCCCCCATGCCGAGGAAAAAGGGCAACCCTGGATACCAGAGCGAGCGAAGCGCATAGGCTCCGGGAAAATCGAATGCGGGGGCTTGGCTGAGGCCCGCTAGACCTACTAGAACCGCGGTCATCAGCAGGAGCGGCCTGCGCATCAAGCCAAGCACGCCGAGCAGCGCGACGACCACGTAAAGCCGTATCTCGACCGGCAGCGTCCACAGCGAGCCCTGAACCGTCGGATAGGGATTGCCCTCGAAAACACCAGGCAGATGGTAATCGAGCCGGACGAGACTCACATTGCCGAGCCATGCCAGCCATGTCTCGACCGAGGCGAGGTAGTCGGCCGGGGACAGTCGGCTGAAAATCGGCCCGATGACGAAGGTGACCAGCGAGATCGAGACGATCAACCCGGGGTAAATCCGCGCCACGCGGGCGCGGACATAGCGCCATGGGCTGCTGGAACGCTCGAAGCTCGCCGAGATCAGGAAGCCCGAAATCGCGAAGAACACGAATACCGCAAGCGCACCGAGGCTGAAGCCGGTCGCGGCCTCGAGCGGTTCCAGCGCTCCCGGTCCGAGGCTGATCGGCCAAGCATGCGACACGAGCACGCAGGACGCTGCGATCAGGCGGATCAGGTTGAGATTGTTGTTCTGCCCCGCTGCGAGCGGTGCAAAGCTCTGCCTCATGTCCTTGCCCTTCTGCGAGGGGAATGCGCCAAGAACTAGCGCAAACCCTTCCGCACGAGAAGAAACATGTCGCAAAACAAAGGGGCGAACCGAAGCTCGCCCCTTGCTGAATCGTTGCTTACGTCGCGATCAGCTCGCCGATTTGCCTTCCTTCTTGGCTTCGGCATAGATCAGCAGCGGTTTTGCGTCGCTCTGGGTCACGGCCTCTTCGTTGACCACGACCTCTTCGACCTCTTCCATGCCCGGCAGTTCGAACATCGTGTCGAGCAGGATGTCTTCCATGATCGACCGCAGACCGCGTGCACCTGTCTTCCGCTCGATTGCCTTCTTGGCGATGGCGGTCAGCGCATCGTCGGTAAAGGTCAGCGACACACCCTCGATCTCGAAGAGACGCTGATACTGCTTCACCAGCGCGTTTTTCGGCTCGGTCAGGATGGTCACCAGCGCCTCGGCGTCGAGATCGGTCAGCGTCGCGATGACCGGCAGACGACCGACGAATTCCGGGATCAGGCCGAATTTCAGCAGATCCTCGGGCTCGAGTTCCTTGAACAGTTCACCGATATTGCGGTCTTCGCTATCCTTTACGTCCGCGCCGAAGCCCATCGCCGAGCCCTTGCCCCGCTGCGCGATGATCCGGTCGAGACCCGCGAAGGCGCCGCCGCAGATGAACAGGATGTTTGTCGTGTCGACCTGCAGGAATTCCTGCTGCGGATGCTTGCGCCCGCCCTGCGGCGGCACGGAGGCCACGGTGCCCTCCATGATCTTCAGCAACGCTTGCTGCACACCCTCGCCCGACACGTCGCGCGTTATCGACGGGTTGTCCGACTTGCGGGTGATCTTGTCGACCTCGTCGATATAGACGATGCCGCGCTGCGCCCGCTCGACGTTGTATTCCGACGCCTGCAGCAGCTTGAGGATGATATTCTCGACATCCTCGCCCACATAACCGGCTTCGGTCAGGGTCGTCGCGTCGGCCATCGTGAAGGGCACATCAAGGATGCGCGCCAGCGTCTGGGCGAGAAGTGTCTTGCCGCAGCCCGTCGGGCCGATCAGCAGGATGTTCGACTTCGCCAGTTCGATGTCGGTCTTCGTGCCGTGGTTGAGACGCTTGTAGTGGTTGTGCACCGCGACCGAGAGCACGCGCTTGGCATGTTCCTGGCCGATCACGTAATCGTCGAGCACCTGGCAGATATCGCGCGGGGTCGGCACGCCTTCGGTGGACTTCAGCCCGGCCGATTTCGTCTCCTCGCGGATGATGTCCATGCACAGCTCGACGCATTCGTCGCAAATGAACACGGTCGGACCCGCGATCAGCTTGCGGACCTCATGCTGGCTTTTGCCGCAGAACGAGCAATAAAGCGTGTTCTTGCTGTCGGAGCCGTTCGAGTTCGCCATCTCTTACCTCTGCTGCCCGGGCCGCCCCGGGCTTCGTGAATTGGCCTGTCCCTTCAAGACTAGGACAGGCCAACCGTCACCTCAATGTCAAAATCGTCCCGAAGTTAAGCGGGAGGATCACTTTTCTCCGTCGTCGCTGACCCGGCTTTCAAGGATCTCGTCGATCAGGCCCCACTCCTTCGCGGCCTCGGCGGACATGAAGTTGTCGCGCTCGAGCGCGGCTTCGACGGTCTCGTAGTCGTTGCCGGTATGCTTGACGTAGATTTCGTTCAGGCGACGCTTGAGCTTCTCGGTCTCGCGGGCGTGGATCATGATGTCGGTCGCCTGCCCCTGGTAGCCGCCCGAGGGCTGGTGGACCATGACGCGGCTGTTGGGCAGCGAGAAGCGCATCCCCTTTTCGCCCGCGGTCAGCAGCAGCGAGCCCATCGAGGCCGCCTGCCCGATCACCAGCGTCGAGACCTTGGGTTTGATGTATTGCATCGTGTCGTAGATCGACAGACCGCTCGTCACCACGCCGCCCGGCGAGTTGATGTACATCGCGATCTCTTTCTTCGGGTTCTCGGCCTCGAGGAACAGAAGCTGCGCGCAGATCAGCGTCGACATGCCGTCATGGACCGGGCCCGACAGGAAGATGATGCGCTCCTTCAGCAGGCGCGAGTAGATGTCGTAGGCACGCTCGCCGCGCGAGGTCTGCTCGACCACCATCGGCACCAGCGTGTTCATGTAAAACTCGTGGGGATCTTTCATCTCGGCCCTTCCTGGTCGTTCGACGCTCTTCATAGCGTGTGATCTTTACAGAAGTCTTAGTGACCGCATCGGGGACCTTCAAGGGCACTGACTGCGGGGAAAATGCGCTTGCGGCGCAAATGCTGACCTGCAGCAGGTCCGCGTTAAGGGCATCGAAAGGGGATGGACGTAGCGTGTCCGCGATTTTGCGGGAATGCCCCCGTGTGGAAAAAGAGGCGGAGATGTCCAAATCCGAGGCTGGTGCAAGCGCCTGGCACACCGTGATGGTCAAATTGCTGGCCCTGATCGCGATCGTCGGCATCATGTTCGCGGCGCTGATGACGTTGCTCACGATCAATTCGAACCATCGCCGCGCCAACGAGGCCGCGAGGACGCAGCTCGACCAGATCCTGCCTATGCTCGGTGATTCGGTAACGGATGCGCTGATCACGGGACGGATCGCAGACGCGTCTCATGAGGTCAAAGCGGTGCTCGCGGGCTCCGACGGCGCCGGTCAGTCCGCGCTGGTGCTCAACTTGCGCGGCGACGTTCTGGCTAAGGCGGGCGAGGCCGACCCAGCCTTGGTCACGCTTGCGCAAAACGCGATTGAGGCGCAGGGCCTGAAGAAATCGGCAGACGGGCTGAGCGAAGCAATTCCCCTGCACATTTCCCCGCAAGACGACCCGCTCGCCGTGCTCGCACTGCGATGGAGCCCGGCACCCGCCATCGCGCGCGCTGCCGAGGACATGATACGCAACCTCGCTTTCACGGCCTTGATTTTTGTGGGCATTCTCGGCGGCGCGATGCTCGGCGTACGCTGGCTTATCGCGCGACCGCTCACCCGCGTGACGCAGGCGATGCGCTCCGTAGTCGCGGGGCAGTTCGATGCCGAAATCCCCGCCACCAAGCGCCACGACGAAATCGGCGCGATCGCCCGCGCGCTGCAAACCTTCGCGTCCGAGCTTGCGATCGCCGAATCGCGCAACCGCGCAGCGCGGGTCCACAGCGCCGCACTCGAAAGCGCCTCGGTCGCGATCATTCTCACCGGCAACGATCACGTCATCACCTTCGCCAACGAGGCCGCTTCGGATCTGCTGCGCCCCTTCGCGCCAGAAATCCGATCCTACAACCCGAGTTTCGACCCCGATAAGCTTGTCGGAACCCGCGCGGACCAGATTTTGCCAGCGGGGACGACCGCGGCCGCAGCGCTCAACGGGGGAGCACGCGACACCCTCACCCTCGAAGGCCGAATGCGCGCCGGATCGCTTCTCTGCCTCGTCAGCCCCGTGACCGACGAGGCGGGCGAAAAGATCGGCCATGTCTCGCAATGGCGCAACACCACGGAAGAACGGCGCAATGCCTCGCTGATCTCTGCGATCGACGCCAACCTGCTGCGCGTGGACCTACGTCCCGATGTAACGATCGACACGCTCAATCACGCGTTTGCCGAAGTCTACGGCGCGCCCCGCGAAGAAATGGCCGGGATGTCCCTAGCCGGCCAGATTACCTTCGAGGGCACGCCGGTCTGCGAAATTCTCCGGCGCGATCCGCAGCCATTCGCGGGTATGCTGATGCTGCGCTGTGCAGACGGCCGCCAGACCTGGCTCGAAGGCTCGGTCAACCCGATCCTCGATTCGGACGGCACGATGGTCATGTTCACCGTGCTCGCGAGCGACCGCACCCAGCAGCATATGGAGGCCGAAGCCCGCCGGACAGAACGCGACGCGATGCAAGCCGCCCAACAACACATTGTCGAGACCCTGAAATCGGCCTTGGCCGGGCTATCCGCCGGGGATCTCATGGCCGAGATCACCGCTGAATTCGAAGGCGATTCCAAGACATTGCGTGACGACTTCAACAGCGCAATCGGCGATTTGCGCGACGCGATGCGAAAGGTGCTCGACAACGCCGGATCGATCCGCACTGAGGCGCGGCAAATTTCGTCAAACTCCGATGACATGGCGCGGCGCACCGAACGGCAGGCCGCCACGCTCGAGGAGACCGCCGCCGCGCTCAACGAGATCACCGCCTCGGTCGAGGCGGCCGCCCAGGCCGCCGGCCGCGCGAATGACCTTGTCGAGACCGCCCGGCGCAGCGCGGAAGAAAGCGGCCAAGTCGTTTCCGAAGCCGTGCAGGCGATGTCGGAAATCGAACAAAGCTCGGAGCAGATCAGCCGGATCACCAGCGTCATCGACGAGATCGCCTTTCAGACCAACCTGCTCGCTCTGAACGCCGGGGTGGAGGCCGCGCGCGCTGGCGAAGCCGGACGAGGCTTCGCGGTCGTCGCGTCGGAAGTGCGTGCGCTCGCGCAGCGCTCCTCTGACGCTGCACGCGAGATCGCCGAGTTGATCGCGAACTCCTCAGCACAGGTAAAACGCGGCGTCGGCTTGGTGGGCCAAGCGGGCGATGCGCTCGGGGGCATCCAGTCCTCCGTTTCCGATCTTCTCGCCTATGTCGCGGACAGCGCGAATGCTACGCAGGAGCAAAGCGCGGGCCTGACGGAAATCAATTCCGCCGTCACGCAGCTCGATCAGGTTACCCAGCACAACGCCGCCATGTTCGAAGAGGCCCTCGCCGCTAGCCAGGTCCTCGAACGCGAGGCCGTGGAACTCGGCGAGGCGATGGGACAATTCAAACTTGGCGAGGCATCGGGTGCCAGCCCCAGTCGTGTCGACTCTGCGGACAAACCTGCTGTGGCGCCGCGACGTGCGCCCGAGAAATCGGAGCGCATTGCCTCCGCGCCGCCGAAATCGGCCCCGCGCGATGCTGCTTCGCCTATCAGCGTGTCAGGCAATACTGCCTTGGCTTTGCCGCCGCCGCCCACGGATGACGATTGGGAGGATTTCTAACTCATCACTATGATCCCTGAACCCGCCGATATGCGGCAGCGATCACGACGCGTCGGGATGGGGAACCGAGATCTCGGCCTCGGCCCGATCCGTTGGACCTGCCGCTTGCGTCCCGGCCTCGCCCGCTCGGAACCAAGCCCGGATGGCAGCGCGCTCCTGCGGCTCCATGTAGCTCAAATTCGCAGGCGGCATCGCGTCGGTCAGCCCGGCTTGCACGTAGATTTGCCGCGCGGCGGCGGCGATTTCGCGGGGCGTCTCGAGCTTGATATTCTTGGGCGCATGGCCAATCCCCTCATAGCCGGGCTCGCTCGCATGACACATCGAACAGCGCCCCATTACGATACCGCTCACTTCGTCGAAGCCGGGCGCCGCCGCGAAGCGCTGCTCGAAAGGCGTCAACATGGCGCTGTCCTCGGTGTCCGCCCCGGCATCCGCCTTCGGGATCGAGGACAGCCATACGATCGCAATAAACAACGCCGCGGTGGCGCCCCAGGTCCACCACGGCTTACCCTTATGGGCGTGGTGCGTGTTGAAGAAGTGCCGGATCGTCACCCCCATCAGGAACACCAGGGAGGCGATAAGCCAGTTATAGGCGCTCGCGAAAGCCAGCGGATAGTGGTTCGACAACATCAGGAAGATGACCGGCAGCGTCAGGTAATTGTTATGGGTCGAACGCTGCTTGGCGATCTTGCCGTATTTCGGATCGGGCGTGCGCCCCGCCATTAGGTCGGCCACTACGATCTTCTGGTTCGGAATGATGATCAGGAACACGTTTGCGGTCATGATCGTCGCGGTGAAGGCCCCCAGATGCAGCAGCGCCGCGCGGCCCGAGAAGACCTGCGTATAGCCCCAGGCCATCGCGACGAGAATGACGTAGAGGCCGAGCATGAGCCGGGTATTGTTTTCGCCGAAACGCGATTTGCAGATCAGGTCGTAAAGGAGCCAGCCGAGCGCGAGCGAGCCGATCGAGATCAGAATTGCCCCCCAGACCGGCAGCTCCATCACCCGCGGATCAATCAGATAGAACTGCGCCTGCGTCCAGTAGAGCACCACCAGCATCGCGAAGCCCGAAAGCCACGTCATGTAGCTTTCCCATTTGAACCAGGTCAGCCGGTCGGGCATCTGCGCCGGGGCCACGAGATATTTCTGGATGTGGTAGAAGCCGCCGCCATGGACCTGCCACGCCGCCCCATGCACCCCTTCAGGCGCGCCGGGTTCGGGCACCAGCCCCAGATCGAGCGCGATGAAATAGAAGGACGACCCGATCCACGCAATCGCGGTGATCACGTGCAGCCAGCGCACCGCGAACTGCACCCATTCCAGAAAAAAAGTGTAATCCATCCGTCGTCCCTCGTTTTGCGCCCAGAGTTTCCGAAGCCACGGCCGAGCGCAAGCGATGGCGCGGCGGAACCGCCGGATTTTTGTCCGGATGCTCAAATCACGAGCAGATGGACGCCCCGGGCTCAGCTGCCGCGATAGGTTGAGTAGCCGTAGGGCGAGAGCAGCAGCGGCACGTGGTAATGCGCCCCGGCATCATTCATCCCGAAGCGGATCGGGATATCGTCGAGAAACAGCGGCTCTTCCGCTCCCTGCCCGCTCGCCCGCAGATAATCCCCCGCAGCGAAGACCAGTTCGAACTGCCCGGTGCGAAACCGCTCCGCCGGCAGGATCGGCGAGTCGGTGCGCCCGTCGGCATTCGTCACCATCTCGGCCAGCACCTCACGATCGTCTCCGTTGAGAGCGAAGAGCGTGATCTTGAGCCCGTCCGCCGGGCATCCCCGCGCCGTGTCGAGCACATGGGTGGTCAGATATCCTGCCATCGCGTTCTCCTTCGCCAATCGTCGTCACCGCGACCACTATGCTTTCGGGTGAAACAAACCGCAAGATATCGTGCGCTCACCGGAAGTTGCTTGGTATTTCACACCCTTATGGTTGATCACCGCACAGCTGCCTCTAGGTGACATAACAGGTTCACGTAGCCGTCACATCGATGTCACGTCGGAAGGCGATGGGCAGCGCAGCAAAGAGCGGAAGGATCCTATGGCCCATAAATTGCAGTCTGCCATTTTCCGGACTGTCTCCGCATCGCTTCTCTGCGCAGGCGCCGGGTGCCTGCCTCTCCCCGCCGATCCACCGGAGATGTGACATGAGCCGATCGCGCCATCACAACAAGCACCACTACCGCAGCCTCTTCCTCTCGGATTTTCACCTTGGCTCGCGCGGGTGCAGCCCCGGCCCGATACTCGACTTTCTGCAAAGCGTCCGGGCCGACGCGATCTACCTCGTCGGCGATATCCTCGACCTCTGGCATGGTGGCCCCGTGCAGTGGGGGGATATCCATGCCGAGATCATCGAGACCCTCGAGGCCCATGCCGAGGCCGGAACGCGTATCGTCTACCTGCCCGGCAATCACGATGCGGCACTACGCTCGCCGGGTATGAACTTCCTCAGCTTTGAGCTGGCCGAGACGGCACTCCATGTCGGCGCGGACGGGCAGCGCTACCTTATCGTGCATGGCGATCAATGCGATGCGCGCATTCTGCGCTGGCACGCGATGACCCGTTTCGGAAGCCGGATGGACGCGCTGTTCCGCGGCATCGATGCCTGGTTGCGCCGCCGCCGTGACGTTTCCGAGACAGAGCGCACGTTGATCCAGCTCGCGATCGAGGGGATTAACCACCTGATCGCACGTGGCTCGGGTTACGAGCATCGGCTGATCGCGCTGGCCTCCGAGGCCGGGGTCGACGGGATCATCTGCGGCCACTCGCACAAGCCCGCGCTGCGCGAGGTCGGCGGAATGACCTACGCGAATTGCGGCGACTGGGTGGACAGCCTGACCGCCTTGGCCGAGGATAGTTCAGGCGCATTGCAACTTCTTCAATGGGGCGCGGAGCCCGCCGCGGTCACCGAGACCGGCACCCGCCCCGCCGTCGCAAAGGTTCGTGCATGACGATGGTTCTGCTCTTCCTTGCAGCCCTTCTGGGCATCACTCTAACGGCGCATCTTCTCAGCGCCGCGATGACCGCGTGGCGCGAATCCCGACCACCGAAGCCGGTGCCCGACGACCTGCCTTTCATCGCGCTGATGCGCCCGGTCTGCGGGGTCGACCCGTTCGACGCGGAGACGCTGGGCTCGTCCTTCGAACTCGACTATCCGGATTACGAGGTAATATTCTGCGCGCCGTCCGAGCACGACCCGGCCTGCGCGCTGGTCCGTCGCCTGATCGAAGAGAACCCGCATGTGCGCGCGCGGCTTCTGACCGGGCTCGACGCGGTGTCGGGCAATCCGAAGCTGAACAACCTGCACAAGGGTCTGTCCGCGACCGACGCTGAGTGGCTCGCGATGGCCGATAGCAATCTGCTTTTGCCGCGCGATTATCTGAAACGGTTGGTGGCGGAATGGCGGCCCGGCACGGGGCTGGTCTCCGCTCCGCCGGTGGCCGAGCGTCCAGGCAATCTCTGGGGCGCCGTCGAGGCAGCGTTCCTCAACACCAATCAGGCGCGCTGGCAGGTGGCGGCCGACATGATCGGGCTGGGCTTCGCACAGGGCAAATCGCTGTTCTGGCGGCGCGACATCCTGATGGCAGGCGGCGGATTTGCGGCGCTCGGGCGCAACATGGCCGAGGACGTGGCCTCTACGAAACTCGTGCGCCGGCAGGGGCTGAAGGTGCGGCTGACGCGGCACCTCTTCGCGCAACCGATCGGGAGGCGCGCGGCTCGCACGGTCTGGGACCGCCAGCTGCGCTGGTCCAAGGTGCGTCGCGACGGCTTCGTGATGATCTTCGCCGCAGAGATCGCGCAGGGCCCTTTCCTGCCCTTCCTCGCCGCGCTTGCCCTCGCCGCTTTGGGCGCGATGCCTTGGATCGCGCTGCCGCTTCTGGTTGCACTGTGGTACGGTGCCGAGGTGCTGCTGGCGCGGATCGCGGGCTGGCCCGCCTCCGCACGCGACATCGCAGGGTTCGCGATCCGCGACGCGATGCTGCCCGCGCTTTGGCTGATGACATGGTTCGGGCGCGATTTCACGTGGCGCGGCAATGACATGACCCATCGGGACGTGGCGCGCCGCGACACCCCCGTCACGGAGTAACCTTATGTTCGGCTTGGAGACGATCTCCGCATTGATGGCGAAACACGGCTTGGCCGTAATCGCGCCGATTGCGGTACTCGAAGGGCCGATCGTGACCGTGATCGCGGCGTGGCTTGCCAGCCAGAACCTGTTCTCCGTCTGGTCGGTTGCGATCATCGTGATCCTTGCCGATCTCGTCGGCGATCTGGGGCTCTATTCGCTTGGCCGATGGGGGCTGAACCGGATGCCCAAGAAATGGCGCGACAGGCTGGGCCTGAGCCGCGCGCGGCTCGTGAGCGCGGCGCGGCACTTCCAGAGCAAGGGGATCAAGACGCTGGTCTTCGGCAAGCTGACCCATTCGGCTGGCGCGCCGGTGCTGGTCGCAGCCGGGGTCGCGCGGATGAATTTCTGGGTGTTCATGCTGACCAATCTGATCGCCACGATCCCGAAATCGCTGGCTTTCGTGGCACTCGGCTATTGGCTCGGCTCGCATATCGGCAAGATCGACAGCTGGCTGTCGACGGGCTCGCTGATCCTGCTCGTCGTGATCGCGCTCGGCGCCACGATCTGGTTCTATCGCCGCAAGAGGTCGCACTCATGACGAAGATCAGCTGCATTCTGCCCGCCTATAACGAGGCCCCGCGGATCGGCGCGGTGCTGGAGCGCGTGCTGGGCCATCCGCAGATCGCCGAGGTGATCGTGATCGACGACGGCTCGAGCGACGGCACCGCCGAAATCGCCGAGGGGTATCGCGCCGCCCATCCGCATCTGCGGGTGCTGCGCCAGACACAGAACGGAGGCAAGACGGCGGCCGTGGCCGCGGGGATCGCAGAAGCCGCGGGCACTCACCTGATGCTGCTCGACAGCGATCTGCTGGGGCTGACCCATTCCGATCTGGGCGCGCTGATCGCGCCGGTGGCGAATGGGGAGGCCGATGTCACGATCAGCCTGCGCCGCAACGCGCCGCGCATCTGGCGGGTGATCGGGCTCGATTACATCTCGGGCGAGCGTGTGATCCCGCGCGAGATGCTGGGCACGCGACTGGAGGCTCTCAACGCCCTTCCCCGCTTCGGGCTGGAGGTGTTCATGAACCGCCTCTGGATCGGCGCGCGCGCCCGGATCGCCGTCGTCGCGTGGCCCGGCGTCGACAGCCCGATGAAGTCCGCAAAGCTTGGCAACTGGCGCGCCGGTGTCGCCGCCGACGCGCGGATGATCCGCGACATCTTCCGCACCATCGCACCGCATCGCGCGTTGGGGCAGATCGTGGCGATGCGCCGCCTGCGGGTGCCAGCTCAGGCGCAGACTTTACCGCGCAAAGGCTTGGAACGTATAGCTCGCTAGGCGGTTCGGTTCGCGACAGTTCAGCGGAGGTTTCATGTCACAACATGCGCGCGTCGTCATAATCGGCTCCGGCTCGGCCGGGTTGTCCGCCTTGCGCGAGGTGCGCCATGCGACAGATGACTTCCTCATCATAAATGACGGCCATTGGGGCACGACCTGCGCCGAAAGCGGCTGCATGCCTTCCAAGGCGCTGATCGAAGCCGCCAACGCCTTCCACCGTCGCCACGATTTCGAGGCCTTCGGGATTTCCGCCGCCGAGACGCTGCGCATCCGCGTGCCCGACGTGATGGCGCGAATGAAACGGATGCGCGACGACTTCACCAAATCGCCGCGCGCGGTGCCCGAGAAACTCGGCGAAAAGGCGATCTCGGGCCGCGCGAGGCTCCTCGGGCCGAACCGGATCGAGATCGAGGGGCACGGGGAAGTGACCGCCGACGCGATCATCCTCGCGACCGGTTCGTCGCCAGTGCTGCCGGGGCCGTGGAAAACCTTCGGCGATCGTATCTTTACCACCGACACGCTGTTCGACCGCGACGACCTGCCAAAGCGGATCGCGGTGATCGGCATGGGCGCGATCGGCGTGGAACTCGCACAGGCGATGGCGCGGATGGGTATCGAGGTCGCGGGCTTCGATGCGTTGGAAAGCGTGGCTGGCATGACCGACCCGGAAGTCGCTGCACTCCTGCGCGACGCCATCGCGGCGGAACTGCCGCTGCATCTGGGTGCCCCGGCTGAGATTTCCGAGGGCAATGCGGGCAGTTTGATCGTGAAAGGCGCAGGCGGCGCAGAATTCGAGGCCGACGCCGTGCTTGCCGCGATGGGACGCCGCCCCAATATCGCGGGGCTCGGGCTAGAGACGCTCGGCGTGCCGCTCGACGATCATGGGATGCCCGAGGTCGACGCCTCTTCCACGCAGATCGGCGATCTGCCGGTCTTCATGGCGGGCGACGCAAACGCGATCCACCCGATCCTGCACGAAGCTGCGGACGAAGGGCATATCGCGGGGCGCAACGCCTTGGCCGAAAGTCCACGCCGCTATCGCCGCCGGGCCTCGATGGCCATCGCCTTCTGCGCGCCCAACGCGGTGCGTGTCGGGCAGAGCTTCGCCGATCTGGAGGGGAAGGACATCTTGATCGGACACGCCAATTTCGCGACGCAATCGCGCGCCCGGCTGGCCGAAGAGGCGCATGGCCTGATCCGCATCTATGCCGAGCCGGGAAGCGGCAAGCTCCTGGGCTGCGAGATGGCGCTGCCCGAGGGCGAGCATTTCGCGCATCTCTTCGGCCTCGCGATCCAGTCGGAGATGAGCACCTACGACATGCTGGCGATGCCCTTCTATCATCCGGTGATGGAGGAAGGGCTGCGCAGCGCCTTGCGTGAGATCGCCCGGCAATTGCCCGACGAGGAGCGCTCCGACCTCGCCGACTGCCCCGAGAAAGGGCACTCGACGCTCGACTAAAGAGCTGCGATCTCGGCCACACGCGCGGCGTTGTCGGGCGCGGTCGTCCCGTCTTCCATCACCAGCGAATTCTCGAACCCGACCCGCGCCTTGCCCCCCTTGGCGAACGCGTTTCTCAGGCAGGCGGTCTCGCCCCGGCCGAAGGCGCAAATCGCCCAGTCGGGGGTGATCGCCTCGGCTTGCATCCAGTCGAGGAACGGGTCGAGCATCTCAGGCGTCGAGACTTGCCCCGCGACATAACGGCCCATCACGAAGATCAGTTGCAGTGCCGGATCGCGCAGCAAACGGTCGGGCAGAACGCGCGCCAGCGCCTCGGCATCCTCGCGGGAATAGAGGATATGTTGGATCGCGATCCCGCGCTCTGCCGCCTCCTCGTAGAACTTCATCGCCAGCAATTCATGATCGCGCAGCATCTCGCGCGCCGAGACAGAGACCATATGAGCGCCCGAGTTCAGAGCGACGTAGCGCTGGTGGCCCGGCGCGTAGCGCCCCGCAGCCTCGGTGGTGATCTGGATCGCCATGTCGCCCAAGCGCGGACGCAGATGGGCCAACGCCTCGGCATAGGCGCCACTATCGAGCAGGTGCCCGCCTGCATCGTCGCGCAGGTGCAGATGCAGCGCCCCTGCCCCGGCGTCGCGGCAGGCGAGCGCAGTCTGCGTGATTTCGTCGAGCGAGACCGGCAGCGCCGGATGGTCGGTCTTGGTCTTGGTCGCCCCGTTCGGCGCGACCATGATACGCGGCAGGCTCACCCGAGAACCTCGCGGATCGCGGTGCCGAGCTTGTCCACCAATTCGCCGATCTGGTCGTCGGAGATGATGAAGGGCGGCGCGAGCAGGATGTGGTCGCCGCGCTGGCCATCGATCGTGCCGCCCATCGGGTAGCAGACGAGCCCCGCCTCGAAAGCCGCAGCCTTGAGCTTCTTGTTGACGGCCTTCGCCGGATCCATCGGCTCTTTCGTGGCGCGGTCGGCCACGATTTCCAGCCCGCGGAACATGCCGCGCCCACGGATGTCGCCAATATGGGGATGCTGGCCGAACGCCTCGCGCAAAGCCGCGTCGAGCACTTCGCCCTGCTGCGCCGCCCGCGCGACCATGCCACCCTCGGTCAGCTTCTTGACCACGGCATCGCCCGCGGCGGTCGCGGTCGGGTGGCCGATATAGGTATGTCCGTGCTGGAAGAAGCCCGAGCCGTTGACGAAGGCGTCATAAATCTCGGACGTGCAGATCGCCGCCCCGATGGGCTGATAGCCCGCGCCGAGCCCCTTCGCGATGGTGACGATATCGGGCGCGATCCCGTCCTGCTCGCAGGCGAACAACGTTCCGGTCCGGCCCATCCCGCACATCACCTCGTCGAGGATCAGCAGGATGCCGTATTGATCGCAGATTTCGCGGATACGCTTGAAATAGCCCTTTACCGGCGGCACCGCGCCCATCGTGGCGCCCACGACCGGCTCGGCGATGAAGCCGATCACGTTCTCCGCACCGAGACGCTGAATTTCGGCCTCCAGCTCGTTGGCGACGCGCAGACCGTATTCCTCGGCGGTCTCGCCGTCCTCGCGCCAGCGGTATTCATGCACGGGCGCGATGTGGCTCACATCGATCAGCAGCGGGTTGAACTTCTCGCGGCGCCACGCATTGCCGCCAGCGGCCAGCGCGCCCAGCGTGTTGCCGTGATAGGACTGGCGGCGCGCGATGAAATGCGACCGGCTCGGCTCGCCTTTCTCGACGAAATACTGTCGTGCCATTTTCAGCGCGCTTTCCACCGCCTCCGATCCCCCGGATGTGAAGTAGACGCGATCCAAGCTCCCCGGCGCGTGAGCGATGAGGCGATCGGCAAGCCGCTCGGCGGGTTCGGAGGAGAAGAAACCGGTATGCGCGAAGGCGATATTGTCAATCTGATCCTTGATCGCGGCAATCACGTCCGCGTCAGAGTGACCGAGACAGGACACGGCCGCACCGCCCGAGCCATCGAGATACCGCTTGCCCTCGGAGTCGAGGATGTAGATACCGTCGCCCTTTACTGCCAAGGGCGCAGTGGACTTCGTGTGGCGCGGGAATACATGGCTCATATCGGTCCCTCCTTCGGGACAAGATTGCGTGAGGGTCGCTGATCACCCCATGAAACATATGTTTTACGCATTGACAATATATGAAACAAATGAAACGGTCACCGCGACGCGATAACTGGTGATGGAACCTGGGGAGGAGCATTGTCCGGCAGTTTCGAACAGCGATTGGCTGCGCAATATGGCAGCCTCTCCACGCGTTTGCGTGAGGCGGGCGACTATATCGCAGACAATCCGGTGAGCATCGCCACGCGCTCGCTGCGTATGCTGGCGAGCGAGTCGAACCTTGCGCCCGCGACCTTCACCCGCCTCGCCCATGCGCTCGAATACGAGAATTTCGAAGAGCTGCGCGAGACCATGCGCGACCAGATCGGTCGCCGTGTTTCACCCTTCGCGGACCGCGCCGACCGGCTGCAGAAGGACGCTGCCGATCCGCAGGACAGCTTCCTCAACCGGTATGCCGCGGCCACGCAGGACAATATCGCGGCCCTGACCGCCGCGATCGAACCGGGACGGCTCGAGGCCGTGGCCGACAAGATCGCCGCCGCCCGCCGGGTGGTGCTGCTGGGCGCGCTAGGTTCGACGGGGATTGCGGAATACACCGCCTATATCGCCAATTTCCTTGGCGACAACTGGGAGCTGGGCGCCCGCGCGGGCTCGTCGCTGGGCGCGACGCTCGCCGGGCTCGACGAGCGCGACGCGGTTCTGGTGATCACCAAGCCGCCCTTCGCGCGCTCCACCATCCGCAGCGCGATCCATGCCCATGAACAGGGCGCCCATGTCACGCTGATTACCGACAGCCGCAGCTGTCCGGCGCTGCACGCGGCCGATGAGACCTTCATCGTGCCCACCGACAGCCCGCATTTCTACACGAGTTACGTCGCCACGCTGTTCTTGCTCGAAGCAATTCTGGCGCTGGTGGCGAAGCGCGCGGGACCCCGCGCAACCGAACGGATCGCCGAGGTCGAACGGCGCAACAGGCTTCTCGACGAAGTCTATGCACGCTGACCGAGGCGGACCGTACCACTGAACCGACACCCAAAAACGATCAACGGGAGTGACTACATGAAACAGTTCTTCAAACTCGGGGCCGTCGCGGCCGTCGCCGGCGCGCTGATGGCGCCCGCGGCGAACGCAGCCGACGAGACCTTCATCACCATCGGGACCGGCGGCGTCACCGGCGTCTACTACCCGACCGGCGGCGCGATCTGCCGCCTGATGAACAAGAGCCACAAGGAAACCGGCGTCCGTTGCTCGGTCGAGTCCACCGGCGGTTCGGTCTACAACATCAACACCATCCGTTCGGGCGAACTGGACTTCGGCATCGCCCAGTCGGATTGGCAGTACCACGCCTACAAGGGCGACTCGAAGTTCTCCGATCAGGGTCCGTTCGAGAAGCTGCGCGCCGTGTTCTCGATCCACCCCGAGCCCTTCACCGTCGTCGCGCGTGCCGATAGCGGCATCAAGAACTTCCAAGACCTCAAGGGCAAGCGCGTGAACATCGGCAACCCCGGTTCGGGTCAGCGCGGCACGATGGAAGTGCTGATGGATGCGATGGGCTGGAAAACCTCGGACTTCGCGCTCGCGACCGAGCTGAAGGCCGCCGAGCAGTCGAAAGCGCTCTGCGACAACCAGATCGACGCGATGGTCTACACCGTGGGTCACCCCTCCGGTTCGATCCAGGAAGCGACCACCTCCTGCGACGCGAACCTCGTGAACGTCACGGGCGACGCGGTCGACAAGCTGGTCGCCGACAACCCGTACTACGCCACCGCGACGATCCCCGGCGGCATGTATCGTGGCAACCCCGACGACACGAAGACCTTCGGCGTGCGCGCGACCCTCGTGACCTCGGCCGACGAGCCCGATGATGTCGTCTATGCGCTGGTGAAGTCGGTCTTCGACAACTTCGACGAGTTCAAGAAGCTGCACCCGGCCTTCGCGCATCTGAAGCCCGAGGAAATGGTCACCGCCGGTCTCTCGGCTCCGATCCATCCGGGCGCTCTGAAGTACTACAAGGAACGCGGCTGGATTAAGTAATCCCTGCGCATATTCGGGCGGGCGCGCTTGCGTGCCCGCCCTTTTCAGTTTCAGCTACTAAGATCATGCCGGAACAGGCGGACGGCCCGTTGGGTCGCAAGGGGGAACGATGGCGGAAAATCGCGCCTTGAATGAACAAGAATTGCAGGAGCTCGTACAAGCTTCTGACAGCGGGGCGCGCAGCCCCAAGGGATGGGTCGGGCTCATGGTCGCCGTGGTGGCGCTGAGCTGGTCGATCTTCCAGGTGCTTCTGGCCTCGCCCATCGGGCCCTATGTGCTGCCGGGCGACCTGATCAACAATGCCCGCCAGATCCATCTGGCCTATGCCATCTTCCTCTCGGCGATGGCCTATCCGCTGTTCAAGTCCTCACCCAAGGACCATGTGCCGTGGTATGACTGGATCCTCGCGGTAGGCGGGGCGCTTCTCGCGCTGTACGGCTATTTCTTCTACCAGAAGATCGTCGACAATGGCGGACTCGCCGATATGCAGGACTCCTATATCTCGGTCCTAGGCATCATCTTCCTCTTCATCGCAGCCTATCGCACGCTCGGCCCGGTCATGGTGCTGCTGGCGATCGTGTTCCTGTGTTATGTGTTCTTCGGCTCGTCGGAGTTCTTCCCCGAACAGATCCGCTGGGCCGGTGCGAGCCTGCGCAAGGCGATGAGCCACATGTGGATCACCTCCGAGGGGGTGTTCGGGATCGCGCTCGGCGTCTCGACCAAGTTCGTCTTCCTCTTCGTGCTGTTCGGCGCGCTGCTCGAGAAAGCGGGCGCGGGCAACTACTTCATCCAGATGGCCTTCGGCGCGCTCGGCCACCTGCGCGGCGGACCTGCGAAAGCCGCCGTCGTGGGCTCTGCGGCGACCGGCCTGATCTCGGGCTCGTCGATCGCGAACGTGGTCACCACCGGCACCTTCACCATTCCGCTGATGAAACGCGTAGGCTTCTCGGCAGAGAAAGCCGGCTCGGTCGAGGTGGCTTCTTCGGTCAACGGCCAGATCATGCCGCCGGTGATGGGGGCCGCCGCCTTCCTGATGGTCGAATATGTCGGCATCTCCTATCTGGAGGTCATCAAGCACGCCTTTATCCCGGCGATCATCTCCTACATCGCACTGTTCTACATCGTGCATCTGGAGGCCGTGAAAAACCGCATGCCGACGATCGGCGACCGCGTGGTCTCGGTCTGGCGCACCGCCTTCGGCATGTTCGCCTTCTTCGCGGGCTTTGCGGCGCTGTGCTATGCCACTCAATACCCGGTGCGCCTCATCACCTCGATGGTACCCGAAGGCGCAGGCTGGGTTCTGTCTCTGCTCGTCGTCTTGGTCTATCTCGGCCTCGTCTGGGTCGCCGCGAAAGCGCCCGATCTGGAGCCGGACGATCCGAACTCCGAGATCGTGAAGCTTCCGGAGATCAAGGATATCTACAAGGCGGGCCTCTACTACCTGCTCCCGATCGTCGTTCTGGTCTATTTCCTGATGATCGAGCGCAAGTCGCCGGGCCTGTCGGCCTTCTGGGCCTCGTTCCTGCTGTTCTTCATCCTGCTCACCCAGAAACCGCTCAAGGCCGCCTTCCGCGGCGAGAGCGCCCCGATGAGCCGCTTCCGTGAAGGCGTTCTCGACCTGATCGGCGGCATGATCGACGGCGCGCGCAACATGATCGGGATCGGCCTGGCCACCGCCACCGCCGGGATCATCGTAGGCACCGTCTCGCTGACCGGGATCGGTCAGGTGATGGCCGATTTCGTCGAGTTCCTCTCGGGTGGCAACCTGATCCTGATGCTGATCTTCGTGGCGATCCTGTCGCTGATCCTCGGGATGGGCCTGCCGACCACGGCGAACTACATTGTCGTCAGTTCGCTGATGGTGGGCGTCGTCGTCCATCTGGGCGCGCAGTCGGGCCTCGTGGTACCGCTGATAGCGGTGCACCTGTTCGTGTTCTACTTCGGGATCATGGCGGACGTGACGCCACCCGTGGGCCTTGCCTCCTTCGCGGCGGCGGCAGTCTCGGGAGGCGACGCGATCAAGACCGGCTTCACGGCGTTCTTCTATTCGCTGCGCACGGTCGCCCTGCCCTTCGTGTTCATCTTCAACACCGATCTGCTGCTGATCGACGTGACGTGGTATCAGGCGATCTTCGTCTTCGTCATCGCGACGATCGGCATCCTCGTCTTCACCGCGGGCACGATGGGGTGGTTCGTCACCCGTTCGAAGATCTGGGAGACGGTGGCGCTTCTTCTGATCGCCTTCACCCTGTTCCGTCCCGGCTATTTCATGAACATGATCGAGCCGCCCTATAACGAGGTGCCGCCTGCGAACATCACGCAGCGCCTCGACAAGGCACCGGTCGGGCGTGAGCTGCGACTGATCTTCTCGGGTCCCGATTACACCACCGAAGAACCGAAGGACCTGACCGTGCTGGTCAAGGTGCCCGAAGGCGCGACGGGGCAGGACCGGCTCGACAAGCTCGGCCTGAGCTTCACCGAAACGGACGGAAAGATGGTCGCGGACGAGCCGATGTTCGGCTCGGAGTTGCAGCAGAAACTGCAGGGCTTCGACTTTTACGGCGACACGCCCGTCACACTGTCCAACGTGAAGGTGCCGAACGACCAGCTTCCGAAAGAGCTGATGTTCATCCCCGCTTTCGCGCTTCTCGCGCTCATCGCTTTCCTGCAATATCGGCGCAGGGAAGACGATGACGCGGCCTTTGCTGAAGGAGAACCGGCATGACCAATACCATTCTCTGCGCGATCGACATGAACCGCCCCAAGACCGAGCGCAAAGTGCTCGAATGGGCGGCGCGGCTGGCCAAGATGGAAGACGCACAGCTCGACGTGATCACCGTGGTGCCCGATTACGGCTCGGCGGTTGTGGGGGCCTTTTTCTCGGACGATCACACAGCGAAGGCGAAGGAGCACGCGCGCGAGCTGCTGCATGACTTCGTCGCCGAGGTCGTGGGCCCCGAGGTGAACGCCAAGGTGCGGCACATCGTGGGCGTCGGCACGGCCTATCACGAGATCCTGTCGCTGGCCGAGAAAGACGGCGCGGACATGATCGTGCTTGGGGCGCATCGCCCCGATCTCAGCGATTATCTGCTCGGGCCGAACGCTGCTCGGGTCGTGCGGCACTCCAATTGCTGCGTCTTCGTCGTGCGCTGAGCGCGCGACCGACGCCGAAGATTTAGGGGCGCGCCCGGGCGATGGGCGCGCCCTTTTTCTTATCCCGCACCGGCTCAGGCAGCGGTATGCAACTGGCGCGGCGCCGACCGGGCCGCCAGCACGCAGGCCTCGGCCATCTCGCGACGCCGCTGCGTGGAATATTCCGCGGGCATCCGCAGCGCCGCGTATTGCCGCCCGTCCTCGTCGTTGCGATAGGTCGAGCCCATCCGGCTCACATCGTAGCCAAGCTGGCGCAGCGCCCGCATCAGCGCGAGAGACGAGAGACAGATCAGCTCGTCCGCGCCCCGCTCCTTGGCGCGTTCCACCAGCCCGTCGACGATCAACCGCAGGCAGGTCGCGCGCTCCGCCTGCGTGGTCAGCGCGTCGGAAATCACCAGCCGCGTACATTCCCAGACCGTCTCGCTGGCAATTTCGGTCGGCAGGATTTCCGGCGGAATATGCGGCAACTTTCCCAGATGCGCGTCGCGCAGCATGTAGGTATTGCCACCCCAGATCGCTGCGGTGGACATCGCGCGCGCACCGCCCACCACCTGCCCCTCCTTCAGCACGAGCGAGTAATGCGCTAGGGGCGTATCATATTGATCCATCTCCACTTCGTCGTTATGCGGCACGTCCCAACCGAGCGTGTCGACGAAGACCTCCTTGCGCAGGCGCAGAAAGTCGTAAAACGCGGTGCCGAAGCGGTGAAGTTGCGAGAATTCGAAAGTGCAGTTTTGCATTGGAGCCTCCTTCTGGATAACTCCATCGAAACCACGAATTTGTAAAAAATTCACCCTTTTAGGTTGTACCAGCCTAGATGAGTCGCCTCGACGTCGCGATTGCGAGCATCTCGATCGCATTTCGCGCACCCAGCTTTCGGCTGGCAGAGGAAAGCCGGGCCTTCACGCCGCTCTCGGAAATCGCGAGTTTCGCGGCGATCTGCTTGATCAAGAGCCCATCCGCGCGGTAGCGGATCGCCTCGAGTTCGGCTGCCGTGAGAGAGCGTTGCGAGGCATCGACATGCAAGGTCTTGAGCATCTCGAACGCTTCCTGCAGCTCGGCATCAGTGAAGTCCCGATCCGACCGGAACAGCGCGGCGTGGCTGCGTCGCCCGACATCGCGCGGCGTGTTGAACGAGATTGTCGCGCCATAGAGAAGTCCCATGCGCCGCGCCATCCCGACGACGTCGCGGGGATCGTCTTTCAGATCGGCCCAGCGCACGTACCCAACATTGTGATAGACCCAGTGCATCGAAGGGTCCTGCACCACCAGACCGTGCTGAGTGTAGATGTCCACCCAGTCACTGTTCAGACGGTTGAGTTCGGCCTCAGGGAAAGAATAGCCAACCCTTAGCGCGAGATAAAACCCGGCAGGGGCGATTTGATTCAATCGCGTTTCGCAGTCCCTCAGTTCCATGATCTGATGGTCAATTCACTTGCACTCGATGCGGTCTCAGCCTACCGTCGCGCGGGACGCTGAGACCCTCTTCCGACAACCTAAAGACGAAATCCCGTGATGGAAACAGCAAACCGCAAGGAAATCGATAACCTTCTCAAGGAACTCGGTCAAACCTGCGACACCGGTTTCGCGTTTGCCCTGCATATCCGCTTTACCCGCCCGAACATCCTGTATCGCACCTACCCCGAGCCGTGGATCGAGGAATATAGCGAGAAGGGCATGATGATGGATGATCCCGTCGTGCTGTGGGGGATGCAACACGAGGGTATCGTGCGTTGGGAGGATCTCGATGACCCCAAAGGGGTCTTGGAGGGGGCAAAAGCCCATGGCCTTCGGAACGGGTTGACCTGCGCGGTGCTGGAAAACGGCTCTCGTTCGATCTCGGGCTTCACCCGCTCTACCCAGCCTTTCTCTGAGGCCGAGGCGCAGGAGCTGTTGGAGATGACCCGGCAGCTACACAATCTTACGGCGGGCCTCTCTGACCTCTGAGACGCGGCCTTTCGCACCAGTCTCGCGCCGATTGTGCAAATCGAATCAACGGGTCTCTGCAATTCCGACTGGCCGAAGCCGCTGCACCTAATTCAACCTCGGCGTGTAAATTTCATCTAACCGAAGGTTGGTTTTTGTCGGCCATTCGAATTTCGGTCGAAAAGCTTGGCTTTCGCTTGATAGGCGCGAAAGGCGCCCCCTAACCTCTTAAGTATCTGTAATCGGGATCGACGGGCCTGGTCCGGCCCAAAGCGATTAAGTCGACATCAAACCGGACTGGGCAGTCGCTGCCGTTCTTCTGTGGGGGGGAACATGACGCATCTGCCACGTTTCGAGACGCAAGATATCTCTTGGGCACGGCCGCGCCGACATCGGGGGCAGTTGCGTTGTCTGGTTGCCGGAGGGGCCGGGTTTCTGGGATCGCACCTGTGCGACCGGCTGATCGAGGCCGGTCACGCCGTTATCTGCATCGACAACCTCCAGACCGGGCGGCGACAGAATATCGCCCACCTGTCGGAGCATCGCGATTTCACTTTCTTCTGGCATGACGTCATCGCACCGCTGCGGATCGAGGGCGAGATCGACCGGATCTACAACCTCGCCTGCGCGGCCTCGCCGCCGAAATACCAGCTCGATCCGCTGCACACGTTCCAGACCTGCATCGCCGGGTCGCTGAACCTTCTGACCTTGGCCGAGGAGAAGGGCGCGCGCATTCTTCAGGCTTCGACCTCTGAGGTCTATGGCGATCCTGACATCTCGCCCCAGCACGAAGACTATCGCGGACGCGTGAACACCACCGGCCCCCGCGCCTGCTACGACGAGGGCAAGCGCGCGGCAGAAACACTGTTCCACGACCTTCAGGCCAGCCGCGGCATCGACACCCGCATCGCGCGGATATTCAATACCTACGGGCCCCGGATGGACCCCGAGGACGGCCGCGTGATCTCGAATTTCGTCACGCGGGCGATCCGTGGCGCGCCGCTCCAACTCTATGGCGGCGGCACGCAGACTCGCTCGCTTTGCTATGTCGACGATCTGATCAGCGGGCTGGTCGCGCTGATGGAAAGCGAGACGGTTGGCCACGATCCGGTAAATCTGGGCAATCCGGGCGAATATACCGTCGCCGAGCTTGCCCATATCGTGCGCGACATGTGCGATAGCCGGGCGCCGCTCGTGGTTTCGGACCTGCCGCTCGACGATCCGATGCAGCGCTGCCCCGACATCACCCGCGCCGAGACCCGCCTGGGCTGGCATCCCGAGATCGCATTGCGCGACGGCCTAGTGCCGACCATCGCCTATTTCCGGGCCGAAATGACGGGCGCGGCATCCGAAGCCGCCCCCCCGATCGCGACGGCCGCGGAATGATCCAGCGCCCCGACATACGGGCCGCAATCGCGGCGGGGCATCTGGCACCGATCCTCTCCCCGAGACAGGCGCTGCGCTACCGGGTGCTGTTCGCGCTGTGGATGCTCGCCACGGTCTATTTCTGGAGCTGGTGGCTCACACCGTCGCATATCCTTGCGACGGTGCCTTATTTGATCCTCACCGGGGTGCTAATCTGGCTTCTGGCGATGCAGGTCTATTTCTTCGTGATCTTCCTGCAGGCGCTACGACCGGTCTCCCCCCTGCCGGAGCCGGGTCGCTGGCGCGTAGCGATGATCACCACGAAAACCCCGTCTGAGCCCTTCTCGGTTGTCCGCCGCACGCTGGAGGCGATGCTCGCACAGGATTATCCGCATGACACGTGGCTGGCCGACGAGGCGCCCTCGCCCGAAACGCTCGCATGGTGCAAGATCCACGGGGTGAAGGTGTCCAGCCGCCAGGGCATCGAGGCGTACCATCGCAAGGAATGGCCGCGACGGACGCGCTGCAAAGAGGGCAACCTCGCCTATTTCTACGACCATTGGGGCTATCGCGATTATGATATCGTGAGCCAGCTCGACGCGGATCACGTGCCGCAACCGGGATACCTGCGCGAGATGCTGCGCCCCTTCGCCGATGATGCGGTGGGGTATGTCAGTGCGCCGTCGATCTGTGCGTCCAATGCGAAGGAAAGCTGGGCCTCGCGCACGCGGCTCTATGCCGAGGCTGCCTTTCACGGCGTTTTGCAGATGGGCTATACGGGAGCGCTGGCGCCGATGTGCATCGGGTCGCATTACGCTGTGCGCACCTCTGCGCTGAAGGAAGCTGGCGGCCTAGGTCCCGAACTTGCAGAAGATCATTCGACGACACTCCTGATGAACGCGGCTGGCTGGCGAGGCGTTCACGCGATCGATGCGATTGCGATCGGCGACGGTCCGGCCACGGTGACCGACCTGATCACCCAGGAATTCCAGTGGTCGCGCTCGCTGCTGAGCCTGCTTCTGCGCTATACCCCGTACTATGTCGGGAAAATGCCGTGGCGGCTGAAGTTCCTCTTCGTGCTCTGCCAAAGCTGGTATGTCTTCTTCGCGCTTTCGATGTCGACGATGTATATCGCCCCGATCATCGCGATCAGCTTCGACATGCGTTTTGCCGACGTGACCTACCCCGCCTTTATCGGACATGTGCTGCCCGCCGGCATCGTGACGCTGATTTTCGCCTTCATGCTGCGGCGAGATCAGTTCTTCCGTCCGCGCGATGCAAAGATCATCGCGTGGGAGAAAGCGCTCTTCGTGATGATGCAATGGCCTTGGGTGCTATGGGGCTGCATCATGGCCATCTATGACAGGCTATCGGGAAGATTCGTCGATTTTCGGATCACACCGAAGGGCGAAGCGGCCTCGACGATGCTGCCCGAGCGGATCATCGCCGTCTATGGCGGGCTGGCCCTGGGGGCCTTGCTGCCGGTTCTTTTGGTGGACAACGTCATCGAGGCGCGCGGGTTTTACCTCCTCTCCATGTTCAACGCCGCGTTCTATTTCGTCTTGCTGAGCGTGATCTTCGGCGCTCGCGCGCGCCGCGTTCAGATCGATTGGCGCGGCTGGCCCCGCGACATGGCGGTTCAGATGGGCACACTGAGCGTCATCGTCTCGCTGAGTTTCGGAGCCCTTTGGCTCCGCGGCGGCGAAAGCGTCTACGCGCTCACGATCGGGCTGACATCGGTTCAGCTCGCAAAGGTCGAATACATCGTCTCGGGGGCCGGCATGGGCGCTCCGGGACAAGCGAAGTTCCTCATCAAACCGAGCTGGAAGTGACGGGGCTTCGCGCCCAAAAGGAGGAGACTGAAATGGCTTATGATCTGATGACCCGTCGCGAGGTGATGGCCGGTGCCGCGGCGTTGGGACTGACCGTATCGGCGCGACCGGCATTCGCTGCGGATGTCAGTGTGCCGCCCGGCTCCTTGCCGTTCGGGGTCTATGATCCCGATGGTGATTTTGCGGATGTGTCGGGCGTGGTGATCGAACACCTGTTCCTGCCCTGGGAGGACGTTTTCCTTCCGTCGCTGAATGATGCCGATAGCTATGCGCTCGAACGCAACCGCGCACTTCTGGTGACACTGGAGCCCTGGACATGGTCGCGCTCGGAGCGCAACACCGCGCAATATCTGCGCCGCGGGATCGAGCGGGGCGAATACGACGCCAACATGATCGCGGTGGCCGATGTGCTGGCGACGCTGCAAAGCCCGGTCACCCTGCGCTTCGCCCATGAGATGGACGACAAGTCCGGCCAGTTCATCTGGTCGGATTGGAACCCCGACGACTACATCGCAGCTTATCGCCGGATGACCGACGTCGCCCGCGACCGGGCGCCGAAGATCAACCTGATGTGGTCGCCGCTGGGCGACGAGAACATGGGCGACTATTACCCGGGCGACGACTACGCCGATATCGTCGGGCTCACGGTCTTCGGACTGCAGGCCTGGGATCAGGCCAAGTTCGGGCGCGATCAGACCTTCGACGACATCTTCGCGCCCCGCTACGCTCGGGCGGCGACCTATGGCAAACCGGTCGCGGTGGCCGAGCTCGGCTATGTCGGAAACCAGTCCTATGTTTCGATGTGGCGCGACCGCGTCCGTCAGGAATTGTCGGATTATCCGAGCCTCGTCGGCGTCAGCTACTTCAACCAGCGCGAGGTCTATCCGTGGCCGGAAGGGTTCGGCGCCCCGGATTGGCGAATCAAAAATCAGGTTTTGACGTAACCCACCACGGATAGTGGCGAGTTTTCGCCTATCACACCACCTCTAGACAAGACCTTGATGCCGCGCGGGAAATCCTCCCGCGCGGCACTTTTGCGATTTGCCATGATCTTGCCTGCTTCCCGCCACGTCACCTACCAACTTGACCCATAGGCTGGGATCGACCAATCCTTCTGCATGAGGACGCAATCGGCCCTCTTCCGCGCAGACGGGAAGGGCCAGACCGCAACACGAGCAGACAGGATTACAGTTCCGATGACGTTTTTATCCGTGAAAGCGGCCCGCCTTGTCGTGGCCGGCCTGATCTTTGCTGCCCCGCTGAGCAGCGCCCATGCGCAACAAGCCGGCATGCTGGATCTCAAACCGATCCGCGTCGCCGCCAAGAGCACGGCCGGGCATGGCAGCGCCAAGTTCGACTGGCTCGCCGGGCGCACCAGCAAATCGCAAGCGACCCCGCGCGTCGTTCAGACCCGGTTCATCGGCAACGGCAAGTGGATTTGCTCGCCCGCGGGTTTCGGCAAGAAAGCAAACTGCTTCCAGCGCTGAGCGCCGCGCACATGCATGGGATGACGGCCCTGTCCTAACCGGGCCGCCTCGCGCTTATTCGGCGGGGAACCCCACGGTGCAATCGATCCCGGCGGGCAGTTTTCCCTCGGGATTGGGCAGCGCGAGGCGTACCCCGAACGTGTCCGACGCCGCATCGAAGACCTTGTCGACGACGCTCACCGTCGCGTCGTATTCGCCGCCCACGGGCGCGGCAGGATAGACCTTCAACACCTGATCCTTCTTGACCCGATCATACATCGCGGTCGGCAGGAAGACCTCGACATGCAGCGGGTCGATCTGCGCGAGCTGCGCGATCGGCGCTTGCGAATAGACATATTCGCCCGGCCCCATCATCCGAGTGATCACCAGCCCGTCGATCGGTGAGCGGATTTCGCGCCGCGCCAGTTGCGCCTCCACCCGCTGCAGATCGAGCTTCGCCAGATGCTGGTCCATCTGGGCCGAGCGCAGCTCCAGTTGCGCGACCTCCGCATTGGTCTGCGCCTCCTGCACCTGCGCATCTGCCATCACGTTACGCTTGCCCATCTCGGTCGCGCGGTCGGCGGCCTTTTGCAGCAGCGCCACCTTGGAGCGCGCGATGTCGATCGGCCCCTCATCCTGCGCGCGTTCCCTCGCATAGGTCAGCTGCGCCTCTTCCGCCTTCGATTCCAGCTTCGCGATCGGGTCGCCCTTCTTCACCGTATCCCCGCGCGAGACGAAAACCTGATCGATCACCCCGTCCACCGCCGAGCCGATCTCGAGCACTTGCCCCGGGTCGATCAGGCAATCGAAGCGCTCCTGATCCTGCGCGAGCGCCGCACCGGGACCGAGGGCCAAAAGAAGGGTGATGGAAGTAAGCCGCATGGGTGGTCCCTTTCAGTTGCCCCTGCCGCTGAAGGCGAGCAGGTCTTCGAGATTGTCGTCGGCGCGCAGAAGCGCTTTGCGCACGCCCGAATGGCGCGCTTCGGTCGCACGTTGCGCAAGCCGGGTCACGGGCGCGCCGATCAGCCACGGCACACGTCCCTTCCCGCCCGAAAAAGTGCGGATCAGGCTGGAGAGCCGTGTGCCGTAGAAGACCCGCAGCAAATCGTCCTCGAGCGAGACGAAAGTGATGAAACTGCCCGGATCGCCTTGCCGTCCGCAGCGCCCGAAAAGCTGACGATCGATGCGGCGCGCGTCATGGCGGCCCGTCGCGATGACATGCAGCCCGCCAAGGGCGCTCATCTGCTGATCGATGCGGATATCGGTGCCGCGCCCGGCCATGTTGGTCGCGACCGTGATCCGCCCATGCCCGCCCGCTTCGGCGATGATATGGGCCTCGTGCTCGGTCTCGCGGGCGTTGAGCACGCGATGCGTCAGCCCCTCTTCGGTCAGGAGCGCGCTGATCTCTTCAGAGGCGGCGATGGATTGCGTGCCGATCAGGATCGGGCGGCCCGTCATGTGAACGCGCTTGGCCTCGGCCAGCACGGCGCGCCATTTCTGATCGGCAGTCGCGTAGTGCCGCTCGCCCAAGTTCTTACGGCGCGAGCGGCGGTTCGTCGGGATGCGCTTCGTGCGTAGCCGGTAGACCGCGCGCAGCTCGCCGGAGACTTCGGCCGCGGTGCCCGTCATGCCTGCCAGCGTCAGATAGCGGCGGAAGAAACGCTGATAGGAGATGCGGATCAGCGTCTCTTGCCGCCCCGTGATCTCGCACCCTTCCTTCACCTCGATCATCTGGTGTAGCCCGCGCTCCCACGAGCGGTCGGACATCACGCGGCCGGTATATTCGTCGACGATCTGAACGCCCGCCTCATCGACGATGTAATGCTTGTCGCGGTGATAAAGATGCAGCGCCGAGAGCGCCTGCCGCGCCAGTTCCTCACGGTGAATCTCGGTCGCCCAGACGCCCCCGAAATGCGCGCTGAGCTGGCGCAGCCGCGCCTTGCCCAGATCGGTCAGTTCGACCTTCCATTCCTTCTCGCGCACGGTGAAATCGCGCGGCCGGGTCAGTTTGCGCCCGATCTCGACGGCGCGCAGATAGGTCTGCTCCAGCCCCGAATGATCGCCCGCCCGGGTGATGATCAGCGGCGTGCGCGCCTCGTCGACCAGCACGCTGTCCGCTTCGTCCACGATCGCGTAGCATAGCCCGCGCATCAGCAACCGCTGCCGTTTCGGATCGGTCTTCGACAGCCCCTCCAGCGCCATATGCAGCGCGCGGGTCTCGCCCTCCAGCACCAGCCGGTCCTTGAGGTAATCGAAAGCCAACTGCTTGTTCGTGCAGTAACAAATATCGCAGGCATAGGCCGCCTGGCGTTCCTCGGGGCTGAGCCCTTCGATGATAACGCCGACGCTGAGCCCCAAAGCCCGATAGAGCGGCCCCATCCATTCCGCATCGCGCGCGGCAAGGAAATCGTTCACCGTCACGATATGCACCGGGACGCCCGACAGCGCCATGATCGCGGCGGGCTGCGTCGCGGTCAGCGTCTTGCCCTCGCCGGTATCCATCTCGGCGATCCGGCCCCGCAGCATCGCGCGCCCGCCCAGAAGCTGCACGTCGAAGGGGCGCATCTGAAGCGAACGTTCGGACTGGATGCGCACCAGCGCGAAGGCACGGGCCACCAGATCGGCGCGCAGCCCCTTCACCCGCAGCATCTGCGCGACCTCGACACGGGCCGCGTTGAAGGCATGCGCCTCCAGCTTCGCAAGCGCCTTCTCCTCTTTCGCGACGCGCCGCAGGAAACCCGCGCCCGCCGCCGATTTGACCGAGAAGAATTGCGACACCCGCCCCACCGCGCTCGCCATGATCCGGTCGAGCGTGCCGAGGCGTTCATCCTCGCGCTCGGGGTAGAAGGCGGTCAGCAGGCCGGGGCGCTGGACGAGTATCTCAGACATCGTAGAGCCTCAGGAACAGCTGGCGCAGCGCGCGATAGGCCTGAAACCCGATCGGCAGAGTGCCGTGAGAGAAACGCACCTCGACGCGCCGACCCAGCAGCGGCAGCGCGGCGTCGGGGGCCATCTCCAGCTCGAACTCGAAGACCCGTTGCAGCGTGCGCAGCCCCTTGGTGTCGCCCGGATCGACCGGAACCGTGCCGCCGCCCTGCAGCCCCAGCGCGGGCGTCGGCAGGTCGCGGATGCCGCCGGGCACTTCGCGCACGATGGTCGCGGGATAGCTCTCGCCGCCATATTCGACCGGCATCACATCGACGCGGCCCGTCGCGTTGCGTACCAGATCGACATCGTCCTGACCGACGACAACGCGCAACGCCGCCGTGTCCTCCTCGGTCAGAACGTAGGAGATCACCTGCCCGCGCTTGGCGAACCTTCCCTGCAGATCCTCGCCATTGGGCACCACGGCCAGACCTGCGCGCGGTGCGCGGATCGACAATTCGTCCAGCTGCTGGGCGAGCCGGTTGCGGTCTTCGCGGGTCGCGGAAATCTCGGCTGCGATCATCTCTGCCTCGACCCGGTCGGTGCGCACCGCCGCCTGACGCTGCAGCTCCAGCCCCGCAAGTTGCGAGTCCAGCACCTCGAGCCGCGCGCGCAGCAGCGGATCGTCGAGCTTGATCATCACCTCGCCCGGCTTGACCGCGTCATAGGTCGCGACCGGTACCTCCGTCACGAAGCCGCTGGTTCCGACACGCACCTGCGCCTGCTCGGAAGGCCAGGTCACCCCGCTCACCACGGATCTATACGGTGCTGGCAGCACGAAAAGGATCACGAAAAGCGCGGCGATGAGCCCGCTCGTCACGAGGATCGCACGCGGCCTGTTGGAGCGGAGTTTCGGACTGGAAGACAGAAAGGACATGGATTTGCCTATGGGCACGAGGATCTGCGTCGTGATCGCCCAAGCTGCCAGCAGCACCCCGATGAAGAAGAAGCGGCCGGCGATATAGGTGATGATCGCGAACATGATGAAGAGGCGATAGATGAAAGCGGCGATCCCGTAGAACAGGAACCAGCGTTTCTCGGCGGGCAGCGAGGTGACGGGTTCCGCCTCTTTCATCCCGAACAGGTATTTCTGCGCGAGATAGGCATAGTAGCGGTTCGCGCGCTGGCCAAGATTGGGGATCTCCAGCCAATCGGCGAAGACGTAATAGCCATCGAAGCGCAGCAGCGGATTGCCGTTGAACAGAAGCGTAGAGACGCCCCCGATCAGCATCACGTTATAGGCGACCGCATGGGCCGCGCCGGTCTCGGCATTAAGCCAGACGAAGAGCGCGATCGAGGCGAGGAACAGTTCCACCATGATCCCGATCCCTCCGACCAGCATCCGTTGATACTTGTCACGCAGTGCCGAGGCGGCGGAGGCGTCGACATAGGGCACAGGCACCAGAACCAGCAGCATGATCCCGATTTCATGGACCTCGCCGCCGTTCTTCTTAACCGCATATCCGTGACCCAATTCGTGAAACGCCTTCACCACCGGATAGACCAGCCACAGCACGAAGAGGTTCTTCGGCGTCAGCACCCGGTCCGCGATGTTGTCGGTTATCGCGCCGAAATTGATCGCGGCGAAGATGAAACCCGCGAGCACCACCAGCACCCAGATCACCGCAAAGGTGCGGGTAAAGAAGGGGCGCACGAAGGGCATGGTGCGGGTGAGAAACGCGTCCGGGTCCCAGATCGGGATTCGGACGGCGAGCGGCGACCAGATCTTCTGCTTGATCTGCATCGACTGGTGGCGCTGGTAGCGGCGGAACAGCTCGCGCCCGTCGGGCGGCACGTCACAGATCAGCGCATCGGCGGCGTGCAACTGCCCCATCAGCCGGATCGCCTCGTCCTGCGTGGGGGCCTTCTCGCCAAGCTGCTCGTTGGTGGTGTTCCACAGTTCGTCCATCGTGCGTTTGCCGTTCATCAGCCCGACCAGCCGCCACGCGGCTGGCGAGATACGATGGAAGCGCCCCGTCGCGATGTCCTGGATCACGAACCAGACGCGGCCGCGATAGTCATGCCGATGAACCGCGACATGCCTGCGCAGGCGCGGTTTGAGATCCTTCACCCGATACCAGGACGGAGAGAAGAGCGAGGTGGCCATTTCACGGCCACCAGGACCAGAGCGTCATGCGCACCCAGAGAACGATCCGCCGGGTCCAGATCCAGACCAGGCGGTGTTCCTCGACCTCGATCTTTGCTACCCCTTCCATACCGGGGCGCAGCGCGTTGATGGGCCCGTCGGTAACGGAGGCCTCGACGAGGAACTTGTTCGCCCCGGCTTCGGCATTGGAGATCGGCGTGACCCGGTCGACCTTCACTTCGATCGGGGTGTCGGGCAGCGAGGCGAGCACCAGCGCCCCGCTCTCGCCCGCCTTTACGTCCTTCACGTCGCGCTCGTCCACGCGCAGCATCACGCGGTAGTCGTTGAGCGGGGCGACCTGAAACAGCACGTCGCCGCGCCCGATCGGGGCTCCCAACGCCTGCGTCAGATCGCCCGAGACCACGACCCCGTCGAAGGGCGCCTTGATCACCATCCGTCCGATTTCCTGATCGAGCAGTTCGATCTGCGCATCCGCTTGTTCGATCTGGCTTTGCAGGATCAGCGCCTTGGCGCGCTCGCGCTTGGCCATGGCTTGCGAATATTCGCGGCTCTGTTTGGATTTCTGGCTTTCCCATTTCAGCCGCTCGAGCCGCAGGTCGCGATCGTCGAGCTTGGCCATCACCTCGCCCGCCTTCACGATATCGCCCGCGCGCGCATCGGCCTCGGCCAGATAGCCTTCGATGGGTGCCGAGATCGCGCGCTGGATACGGCCCTCGACCGTCGCATCGGCGGTCACGCGATACATGCCCTTGGCGAACCACGCGAAAGCCAGCAAAGCGATCAACGCAATCGCGGCCAGCTTCAGGGCCGCGTGATTGGGGCCGAACAGCGCCTTGAACGTATTGACGCTGGCATCCCATGTCTTCGCGGGCAGCCAACGATCCTCGCGGCGCTTGATCGCCAGAACCGGGCCCAGCAACACCCCCGCATATTCCGCCATCTGGATCGTGTCGCGCCCGAACGGCTCGCCCGCCGGACGTTCCAGCACCAGAGCGCCGACCAGCTTCTTGTCCTCGGTCAGCGGCACCGTGCAGAGCGTCGCCCCGCCTTCGATCTCCGACAGTGTCGCATGGGCGCGCAGCACCCGTTCGCCCCCGTCCTCGGGTGGCGGATAGCTCAGCACCGCCTGCTGATCGATCGCCTCGTCCATCGCGGCTTCGATGGCGCGCACGAGGTTGGACCGCTTGCCGAAGCTCGCCGAGTTCGACAGCGCCCGCACGCGCGCATGACGCCCGCGCGTCAGGCCGATCGCAACCAGTTCGCAATTCAGCACACCCGCAAGTTCCGAGGCCACCGCGGTCGCGGCTTCGGTGAAACGGTCGTAATGCAGGCTGGTGGCGAGCAGTTCGATCACCGAGGCGAGGCTGTCGCCCGAGCCGCCCTGCTTCCGGCGCAAGAAGGCCTCGAGCCAGCCCGTGCCCCATTGCAGCTGATCAATTGCCAGGTCAGTGCGCGCGTCCGGGTTCGCGCCGATCTGGATTGCCGCTGCGCCGCGCAGATGGCCCTCCATCCGGATCGGCACCGCGATGGCCGCGCCGCCTTCGCTCAGCGTTTCGATCACCATCCGCTCGGCATGGATCGCGCCGTCCACGGCGGCCATCAATTCGCGTTTCGGTTTTGCATTCTCGGGCCAGACCCCGGCAGGCTCAAAGCGGCTCCGCCCGATCCCCGCAAGCACCACCAGCCCCTGCTCCAGACCCGTAACCTGCCGCGCCATCGCGTCGAGCCAAGCCTGCGACACATGCGACCGGTCGGTCCCCGCTTTCAGTCTGCCGAGGGTTTCGGAATCCAGAAATACCGAGCCCGTCGCCTCGCCAGAGGTTGTCCCCGCGTGTTGCTGCAAAATGGCTCCCTCAAGGGTGCTCCCCAGCGCCCTTTGTCCGTCCCTGTCCCTGACAAGGGCCGACCGAACGGCAAAATCGCCCCTTACGTTAAGTAAAGGATTAGTTCGCGATTCAAGCAAGAAAAAACGTGGCAGTTGAACGCACTGGGCGCCGCGTCAGCCTTTTGCACCGCGCGATTGTTTACCCGAATTACCTGAATTACCCCGCGCGGACGTGGTTGTTGCTGGCGCGGGATCGGTGACAGGGGCAGCGCTCGGGGCCGAGGTGGTGTCGCTGGTCGCGGTATCCTGCGCTGTGCTGGTAGTCGTCGCCGTGTCGCTTGCCGTACCGGTCGAACTATCGGGTACCGATGCAGGCGCTGGCGCGGCGGCCTCCTGCGTGGCAAGGGTCGGGTCCATCCACGCCGCCGCGTCGCTATCGTCGGCAAGCCCGAGGATATGGCCGAATTCGTGCTTGAGCGCATCGACGAGGTTCAGCCCTTCGCTGCCGTCGAGCGACCAGCCATGCCCCGCCCCGTCCGCGTCGAGCGTTATCGCGCCCGCGGTCGTGTAGCCCAGCAGCGTGCCGTCGAGCGAGGCGATGGAAATCTGCACTGCTTCGAGCTTGGCGAGATCCTCAGCGCTCAGCCCCAGTTCCTGCGCGATCTCTTCCAGCGCCTGCGCCCGGGCCTCGGCCAGAAGGGCTTCATCGAGAACTGCGCCCTCCGGCGCGGTCGCAACCGTTTCTGCATGGAGCGCCTGCGCCGCCTCGATGGTCAGCGACCAGCTTTCCAACGTGCCGGTCTTGCGCTTCGCCCCGTCGACGATTTCCAGCGTCCAGACACCGCCCGACATCTTGCCCTCAAGCGCCGCCAGATCACCCGCCGGACGATAGGTCACGCCGTAAGGCGCGGCGGCACTGGTGATGCTCTCTCCCGCCGCATCGTCGAAGCGCGTATCGATCGCCGTACCATCAAGCGCCGCGAACAGTTCGATCCGCGTGCCATCCGGCGCGATCAGCGTGACGGTCAGATCACTCAGCCGCTCATGGATCAGGCTGAGGGTCACGTCGAGATCGGCGATCACCACATCCGAGCCGACATAGAGGCTCTGGGTCGTGACGCCCTGATCCGCAATCGCGATCGGACCTGCGGAATTATAGTCGTAGATCAGCGAGCCGGTGTCGGGCGTGAAATAGGCCGGGTCATTCGTGGCAAGGCGCACATCGTCGAAGCTGGCCGCGTCGAAGGCCATCAGCCCGACTGCACCGTCGGCGACGGGCGCGTAGAAGGCGTGGCCCAGAATTTCGTGGCCGTTGAGCGAGAGGCTGACAGTGCTGCGGGCGAGCGTGATCTCGACCTTGTTGGAATGTCCGCCATCGATGGCGATGTCGTAGCTCGCAGTTTCCACGAAGCCGTCGCGCTGCGTGTAATAGCCGATCGAGACGCGGTCGTTGGCCGTGTCGATCATGGCGTATTTGTAGCGCCCGTCCGTGTAGCTGTCGAAGACGAAGCCCGCGCGACCGTTGGTCTCGATCTGCGCTGCAAGCCGCGTGACAGAGGTCTCCGCGATCACCAGATCGGCGAGCGCGATGGCGGGGGCTCCTGCAGGCTGAGCATCCAGCGCGCCCGCATCGATCTGCCAAGCGGCGTCAGTGGCGAAGCGATCCGCGATGCCATCAGTGAAGTCCTCGGTCTCATCAAGGGTAAATTCCGGTGGCAGCACCTGTACCGCAATATTGTCGAGCTTCGTCACCGAGTTCTGCGCGCCGATCCCGACATAGCCCGAGTTCAGCCCGTGCGTGACGCCGTATTGATCGACTCGCGCGTCAAAGACATGGGTGAAGTATTCCTGCCCGTCGATCACCAGCGTCGCGGTCAGCCCGTTGATCGCAAGGAGCAGGTTATAGGGCGTGTCGGGCTTGGCCTGCACCGGGGTCTGCTCCAGCACGATCCAGCCATCGGCGGTGCGGATACCCATCTCGAACTTGTCGGTCGAGATGTTCACGCCCGCGAATTTGAAGTCGGTCGGCGACTGGTAGTCGAAGATCAGATAGGCGTTCGACTTCAGACCCGCCGTGGGCTTGCCGCCGACGATGGTCGCCTTCATCTCGAAATAGCTGGGTAGCGCGTCGCCGATATAGAAGACCGAGACAGCATCGCCGCCGAGCGTTTCCGGGCTCACCGCAAAGGCGCCGCCCTGAACTGTCCAGATCCCGCTATCGGCTGCGAAACCCTTCGCGTCCTGACCGCCGCCATTGCCGTTGAAATCGGCCGAGCGCAGCACGTCGCGGCGGCCGCCCGGGATGTTGCCCGGCTGCGGGTCATTCGGCGCGCCGGTCTGATCCTGCCACGCGTCGTCCTTCTGCATCACCAGCCCCAGCTCGCCCCACGGCTCGCCGTTGCGGTCGGCATTGTAATCGCCAGTATCGGCCGCGCGGGTGGGATCGGCGCCGTCGGAGGCCGAGAGATCGTAGAGATATTCCTGGATCTGCGGTGCCAGCGCACGGGAGATCGTGAAGGCACCGAAGGGCGCGAAGGGCACGATGTAGCTGTTGAACTCACCCACCCAGTCGATCAGGCGATCACCGCCAGTGTTGCCGATCATGATGTCGCGACCGGCACCGCCATAGACGATGTCCTCATAGCTCGACGACGTGTCGGGCGTGTCGTTCGCGCCAAGGGCCGAGCCATCCGCGTCGCGGGTATGGTCGTCATCGACATCGATCAGATCGTCGCCCCAGCCGCCATAGACATGGTCGCGCCCGGTGCCGCCGACGAGCCAGTCATTGCCCAGATCGCCGAAGATCACGTCATTGCCATCGCTATAGACCGGGCTGCCATCCTGTTCGAGCGTGCCGACCTGCGGCGCGCCCGGATCGGCCGGATCGAAGCTCGCGAAGAAGGCCAGACCGTCGACCGCCTCGGAGAGCGAGACGTAATGGCCAGCGGCGTCGATCACGATCACATCGCGCGGGTTGTATTCGTCATAGGCCGCGAACTCGCCCGCGTAGAAGGCGTTGTAGCCCAGCGCATTTCCTTGCGTGACCGTCGGATCGGTGGACCAGAACGGAACCGTGTAATCCGAGCGGACCAGCACGCCGGCCACACCCGGCGCCAGCGCGTCGTTCGGATAGGCGAGATACCAGGCCTCGGCCAGCGCCTCAGCGCCCGAGACCAGATCGTCGCCCGCGCCGCCATGCAGGAAGTCGTCGCCGAGGCCGCCATAGATGATGTCGTCCGCATAGGCCGGATCGAGCAACGGATCGTCGGTTTCGCCATCGGCGGTCAGGAAGAAGGGCGTGAGGTTCACGGTCTTCTTCAGCGCGCCCTGAACGTTGATATCGGCCTGCTGGATTTTACCCGGAGTCGAAATCGTCTCCTTGCTGACACTTGCGATCGCGTAAAGCGGCTCGTCGTAGCTCGAGGAATTGCGCGAGGTCCAGATGCGACCGTCGTCGCCCAGCACGCCGTCCTGACCGGTGCCGCCCGAAATCCAGTCGTGGCCCCAGCCGCCGATCAGATCGTCGTCCTGACCTTCGCCATAGAGCACGTCATTGCCGGTCATGCCGTAGATCGCGTCGTCGCCGCCCTCGCCGTGGATTTCATCCGCGCCGCCATTGTCGGCCAGCGCAGCCGCGCCCCAGACATCCGGGCCGCCGGTGTGATAGTCGAGCAGCTCGACCGCGCGCACCACCAGCCAGGCGTCGGCGTGATCCGCGCCGCCGACCGCGATACCCGAGGCCCGCGCCGGATCGAGCGTATCGTAGTTGAAGCCGAGGAAGCCGTTCGCACCGACCAGACGCAGGATGCGGCCGTTGTCGCCAAGGATCACATCGGCGTCGCGAGCATGGGCGTTGGCACCGCTCTGACCATAGTCGTTGCGGCTCAGCGTCACCGGATCGCCCTGACCGCCGAAGAGCATATCGGCACCGTCGGGACGGAAGGCCTCGGTGACATTCGCGGTCGCCAGCAGATCGAGGCTGAAGCCGTCACCGGTCGCGCGCGCGTCATGGATGTAGAGATCCGAGGAGCCGCCGATGATGTCGTCCTGACCGAGCCCGCCGAAGACGATGTCGTTGCCGCCATTGGCCTCGATATAGTCGTCGCCGTCGCGCGCGGCATTGATGCTGCGGGTCGGGTTCACGCTGAGCGTGCCGTCGGCAAGGCGCGTGGCGTAGCCGTTGTCGGTCGCGTCATAGGCGGTGTCATTAGGCAGCAGCCCACGGAACGTGGCCGAGCCGTCGCCCTGGATCGCATCGTCGCCGAGCTGGCCGAAGATCACATCGTCATCCGCACCGCCTGCGAGGTAATCTGCGCCGTAGAGATCAGTCCGGTTGGCCTCGGTCGCGTCGGTGTGATCGAAGAGGGCGATCAGCCGCTCTTCCACGCCGGTCGGGTTGGTCTGGGCCGCATCGCCCGCATTCGAGCCGGTGCCGTCATCGGCAGCGTCATAGATCGTCAGCGTGCCATCGGCGAGCATCCGGAAGCGCAGGCTCTCGGCCGCGTCGGTGCGGATCACGATGCCATTGTCGCCAAGGATCACGTCATTGTCGGTCGCATTCGGGTCGAGCGCCTGCGCATCCAGATCGAACCAGGCGCTGATCACCGGGCGATCCTCGAACAGTACCGCGCCGTTGCCGTCGATACGGTCCGCGCCGTCATCGCCGCCCGGACGGTTATGGCCGCCGATCAGGTCGTCGTCGCCATTGCCGCCGTAGATCACATCAGCGCCCTGCTGACCCAGCGCGATATCAGCGCCATCCTCGGCGAAGATCATGTCGCGCCCGCCGCCGTCGTTCTCGGTTCGCAGGATCGAGTAGAAGTCGAACTGCGTGGTGAGCTCGGTCAGGTTCAGCGGCAGCAGGCCTGCGTCCACGCCGCCACCCGGCTGCGCCACGATCCGACCGTGATCGCCGAAGACCAGATCATTGCCCGCACCCGCGAAGATCGTGTCATCCGCCGTACCGCCGATGATGAAGTCGCGGCCCGCGCCGGTAGCGATCAGATCGTTGCCGCCGATCATCGCGCCGGTGTCGGCATAGCGATCCTCGGTGGTCGCGATCTCGTCGATATCGGAGGCGTCTCCATCGAGGCCGACCCAGTCGATGAAGCCGGTATCGCCGATCACGATATTGCCCGCGTCATGCAGCGTGGCGTCGGTGTCGGTTGCGGCGTAGACCTCACCGACCTTCACGTTGATCGCGTCGCCGCCAGCTCCGCCCAGCACGATGTCATAGCCGATGCCCGCAAGGATCACGTCATCGCCGCCGATCTCGGGCGCGGTCGTCTCGATCAGGCCCAGCGTGATCGGCTGCGTGCCGAAGCGCGGCGCGTCATCCGTGGCGGCCACGATCCGGCCGTTGTCGCCCAGCACGATATTGTCGCCCTGCCCCGCGTCGACATAGTCGCCCGAAATCTCTTCGCCTTCGACGAGGATCGTCGCGGCGGTGGTTTCGCGGTCGCGCGAGCGGGTGCCGTCGATCAGCGCGTCGATGATCGTCTCGCCATCTTCACCGGCGAGCACGATATCGTCGCCCAGGCCCGTCACGATCCGATCGGAGCCGCCATAGGTCTCGGCGGTGGTGGCGATTTCGTCGATATCGGTGCGGTCGCCGTCAGCCGAAACGTAGTCGACAAACCCGCTGTCACCGATCACGATATCCGTACCGCTGTCGGTTGCGCCGTCGGTGGTGATCGTGTCGCCATTGACGCCGCCCAGCACGATATCGTCGCCGCCAAGAGTGGTGATCGTGTCCGCACCGCCGATGGTCGGGTCGATCGTGTAGATCAGCGAGGGCGCGACATCGGTACCGTCATTGACGTGATCCGGGCCGCCCGAGCCAAGCTTCAGCGCATAGCCCGTGCCATCCGCGGTGAGATAGTCGATCCGACCGCGATCGCCGAAGACGATGTCATTCGCGAGACCCGAGGTGATGCGGTCATCGCCCTGACCGCCGAAGATGATCAACGGCAGCGTGCTGAGTGCTGCATCGACGACATCGTCATCGGCGAATTCCAGATAGTCGCGGGCATAGCCCCAATCGGGCTCATAATTCGCGTCATGCGGACCTTGGGTGTTGAGCACGAAGGCCCCGTCCTCGCTCGCCTGCAGATCCACGGTCACATCGTCATTGCCCAGACCGGTGTTCAGAACCGTCAGCTCGCGGCCGCCTTCAATGTCACGCGCATGGGTGCCGTCGATGGCGATCGCATCGGCGCCGAAGCCGGTCCAGTAGGTGATGCCACCCAGGAAGTTGCCCGCCGCGTCCGCGCCATAGGTGATCGGCGCGGGCGCGATACCGACGACGAAGATCTCGTTGACGCTCGACAGCTCGGTATCGTCGCCCCATGCGGCGGCGGCGGCCAGCGCGGCATCGCGATCATCGGTGATTTCGGCGCGCAGATCGGTCGTGCCGTCGCCCTGCACCGTCGCCTCGTCCGAGATCATAAGCTTGTGGCGACCGGTGCCCGCTTCGATGTTGAGCATGCCTTCGATGTTCAGCAGATGGCCGGTCAGGAAGGTCGTGTCGGTGTCGAGCCCGAAGCCCGCCTCGGAGGAGACATAGATCCGCTCGTCCCCCGCGCCGAGGTTCAGCGTGGTATGGGCGGTGGTGCCGCGCACGTTGATCACGTCATTGCCTGCCCCCATCCCGATCTCGAGATATTCGACGCCGTAGTAATCGACACCGTCCATCCGGGTCTCGAGCGTGGCCAGATCGGCCTGGATCCCCAGCGGGCCGAGCAGATAGTCGAGCGCCGGGTCGCCGCCATTGACCACGACCGAAATCCGCTCGCCCGAGCGCGAGTTGATGACAAGCACCGTGCCCTCGACATGGGCGATGATGTTCGGACCCTGCGCATCCATGATCTGGGCTGCCAGCGCCGTGGCCACATCCGCCGCCGTATCCCCCGCCAGCGCGGTATAGGCGAAGGAGGACAGTGCGAAGTCGCCCGGGAAGGCATCGTCGAACAGCGGCGTCGCGAGATCGGTCAGATCGATGGTGAAGGTGTCGCCCGCGCTCGGCTCGGCGATATCGATGCGCGCCTCCAGCACATCGCCCGTCAGACCGCGCGTATCGACAGCCTCGACCGTGGTCTGGGCCAGCGCGCCTTGGAAGGTCAGGTAGATCGTGTCGCCGAAGCGGTCGACCGCGAAGTTCTTGGTGTAGGGCAGGAACGGACGGCTGTTATTCGGGTTCAGGATCGGCTCGAGGATCGCGGCGATCTCTTCGGCCGTCGCGTCATAGGCGATCGGGTCGGAGATCCGCAGATCCATGTTGCCCAGCACATCCGGCACGATGAAGGCCAGCGTGAAGGTGCCGCCCTCGGCCGCGATGGTGATCGCCTGCATCTGGTTCAGGCCCGGATCGGTGGTGCCCTTGATGACTTCGGTGACCTCGATATTGGCGGTGGTGTTCGCATCGCTGGTGATCCCGCTCGCATCGACGATCAGGTCGGGCAGATCAACGCCCCCGGTCGGGCCGCCGAAGATGACGGTGTAGATATAGCCGCTATCGGTCGCCTCTACGCTGACCTCCGCATCGGTGCCGTAATCGGCAAAGACCGTGTCGATCGCCGCTTTCATCGCCGCGGCATCCGCATCGAAGGCCACCGTGACCGGCGTTCCATCCGGCAGAGCCAGCGTGAAGCTGCCGCCGGTGCCGCGGGTCTCGATCTGGATACGCTCGGCCACCGAGGGCATATCGAGCCCGGCCACGCGCGCGCCGTCCAGCACGAGGACGTTGTCGTTCAGGTCGGCGCTGTCATCGAGGAGCAGACGGTCATTCTCGCCCGCGCCCATGTCGACGATCAGCAGGCCGGTGATCTGGTCGACCACGCCCTGATCGGAGCCGATATAGACCTGATCGTCGCCATTGCCGGTGCGGATAATCGTGTGACCGGCAGTGGTCTTCACGTAGATCACGTCATTGCCGTCGGCGCTGTCGATGATGGTCTTGCCGCGATGGGTGCTCTCGACCGTGAAGGTGTCGACGTTGCGGCCCAGACGGATATCGACCACTTCGAGGCCGGTATAGCTGACGCCGCCCGCGATCAGCTCGCCGCCGATATAGGTGTCGCCGCCCATTCCCAGACCCGAGAGATGGTTCTCGGTCAGCACGCCGCTGTCGATGGCCGGGCTCTCGTTGTTGAAGACGGTGAGCGTGTCGACCTGCTCGGCCTCGTCCACGCGCAGGTTCGGATTGACAGGCGCATAGGTGACTAGCGCGCCCGGATCGGTGTCGAACCCTTCCGGCGGCGTGCTTTCCAGCACCATCTGGCTGCCCGAGACGACCGGCGCATAGACCGAGGAAATCCGCGCCGCCAACCCTTGGGTGACCGAGCCGAAGCTGCCATCGGCAGTGACCGAAGCTGGCGTGGCCGCGCCGTTGATCGTCAGCGCCCAGCTCGCGCCGCTCACCGGCGGTTGGATCAGGTGGAACGCAGCCGTGGTCCAGTGGATATTCGCGTCGCTGTAGAGGCTCTGCACCGGCGCGCCGCCGATGGTCGAGGTCAGGCCCGTATAGGTGGTCACCGCGATATCGAAGGCGACCGCATCCGCGCGCTTCACATGCAGGCGGGTCTCGCCCAGCAGGTTCACGGTCGCCACCGCCTCGTATTCGGCCGAAGCGTCGATCAGCGCAGCCAGTTCGCGCAGCACGATCGAGCGATAGGCGTGCTCCGTGTCCGGCGTGTAGCTGAAGTCGGTGCCGTCGAGAGTCACGGTCACGGTTTCGAAGGCGGTCACGTCGCCCGCCAGATCGACCGAAGCCGTCAGCCAGTCGATCAGCGAAAGATCGCTTTGATCGGGGGTGCCGAAGAACCAGACATAGCCCTCTTCGACCGCATCCTGCGCGCCGACCATCAGCGAGAGCGTCATGCCCTCATCGTTGACGAGCGAGAGGATGTCTTCCGAGACGCTCGCGACATCGACACGGCCGCTCAGCGTGCCATCGGGATCGATGGTCGCGATGTCATAGATCGTGGCGGTGTCGTTGATGCGCGGATCGAAGCCGGGACGCTCGCCGTAATCGCCGTTCACATGGGTCAGCTCTTCGGGATCGATGGTGATCACCGTGCCGCCACCGGTCACCGTCCCGGTCACGCCATCGGCCAGCGGAATGTTCGTCTCGCCCGGCAGCAGCACCGGCACGCGCAGCGAGACGTCGGTATCGCTCTCGCCGCCGATGATCGAGACCGGGCCGCGGATCGAGTTCACGCGGTCGTTGAAGGCGCCGAAGACCTGCGCATCGCCGCCATCGACGATCGTATCGTCGAGCGCCAGCACGGTGACCTTCTGCGGGATCATCCAGTTGGCCGCATCGAACTCGACGAACTGACGCGCCACGATCTCGCCCGCCTTTTGGCCGCTGACCGAGGCCGAGGCCGCGTAATCCGCCTCCGGATCGGCCAGCTCGCGGATCGAGATAACCCGACCGTCGACGATCACCTCATAGGCGCGCGGATCGCCATTCGCGGTGGCCGCATCATTCGCGAGGTTGATCTGCGCACCCAGCGCGGCAGCGATGTTCGACAGCGACTGATCCGCGCTCACCGTGTGGGAGAAGCTCTGGCCGTCGAAGTTGACCGTCCAGACCTCGCCCGCCGTGGGCACGCCCATCATCTCGAATTCGAGGACATTGGCGAAGTTGAAGTCCTGCACGGTGCGGGTGTCGATGCTGCCCTGGCTGTCGCCCGCGATGCCGACCTCGACGAAGAAGCGACCGCTCGCTATCGCGATTTCGATCGCGCCATCGGCGGTGAGCATGGCGCTGTAGCCGGACACACCGCTGATCGCTGCGATCAGGCCCGCAGCAACCGCATCGAGATCGTCGCCCGCCTGAACTGTGTAGCTGACGATCTGGGCGCCAGCGCGTAGCGCCACATCGTCGAACAGCGTGACCTGCCAGGTCTCACCCGCGACCGCCTCGCCTGCCAGCGACAGCGCGGCGAGCGGGGCTGCGACTTGAACCTGTACCAGTTCGTTCTCGCCGAAATTCGCATCCGCGTTGAACGCGTCGAGCGAATTGTATGTGCGGGTCGGCAGCGGGGTCACATCGACGCGGACCGTGTTGTTGCCGTTCAGCGCACCGGTCAACACGATCGAGAAGCTGTCCACGACCTGCACATCGCCCGGCGCGCGTTCTGCCAGATCGGTCGAGCCACCCGTCTGGATGATCTCCACCGTCGGCGCGTCGTCATCGAGCACGGTGACATCGAGCGGCGCGGGCGCGAGATTGTCGCCGTTGCGGCCCACGACGTAGCTGTAGGGCGTGAATTGCTGCGCGAGTTCGGCATTGGTGATGTTGGTCCCGATCTCATAGGCGAGGCTCGTGCCCTCGGGGATGACGATCGGGGTCAGCGGCGCCGCGAAGGCGATGCGGGCAAGCTGCCAATGCGTCTTCGATTTAACCGCGTCCACGCTGACATAATCGCCGCCGATCGTGGTGCTCGCCGCGTCGGGGCTCGACTTGCGCAGCACTTCGATAGAGAAAGCCTCGATGCTCCCCGCGCCCGGGGTGCGGAAGATGAAGATCTCGCCCGGATCGTAGCTCGGCGGCGTGAGGCTGGCATCGCTCGCAATCGCGATCGAGGCATCTTCGCTGTCGAGCGGCAGCAGCGAGAACGCCGTGGACGAGGTCAGCGTGATCGCGCCATTGGCATCGACCACCGCCGTGATCCCGAGATTGGCTGCGTCGATCAGCGCCGCCAGCTCGTCGGAGATGCCCGCGATGCCGCCCAGCTCGTCGCCCGATTGCGAGGTGTAGCTTATGAGCTGCCCGTCGACGAGGATGGTCCAGGTCTTCGAGCCGCTGGTCGGGCTATAGATCGCGCCTTCGACCGAGGGCAGCAGCGTCGCTTGCAGATAGCCCGCCGAGGCCGAGTAATCGGCACCCGCGAACTGCGCGACCAGCTTGTTGACGATGTCGCTCATGGTGTCGCCGAATTCGGCGGTTGCCTGCACCTGCAGACCGTCGAGCTTGATGATCCAGGTCGCGCCATCGACCAGCGTGCCATCGGCGGCCAGCGTACCGTCCACCAGCGACGCGCCAAGGCGGAAGGCCACGATGTCGTATGCGCGCTTGCTGCTGGCCGCATCGACGCTCAGCTCATCGCTCGAGAACTCGAACGCGTCGCCCGAGATCGAGACATAGATGTCGCCGGTGGGTGTGAAGAGGTAGCCGGAGGCGGGATCGCTGGTTTCGATCAGCAGCTTGAAGGAGACGCCATCCGCCGCCGAAATGCTGCGCGTGGCACCCGTGCCCGTCATCGCCGCAGCCTGCTCGGCGTCGGCATTCACCAGCGTCGCAAAGGCATCTGCGATATCCGCAGCGGTCGCGGTCTGATCGAGGCGTGCATCGACCACGATCGTGCCTTCGGTGACGGTCGAGAGATCGGCCACCACTTCGCCGATTCCGACGCCGACCACGTAGTCGATCCCGCCCAGCGTGAGCGTGTAGATCTCGGACACCGCGGTATTCGGGCGCAGGATCGTCAGATCGGCAGCGGTGTAAAGCACCTCGGCGCTGCGCGGCTGGCTGATATCGCGGTTGATGTTCGCCGCGACCCCACCGGCCACGTCCGCATAGGTCGCACCAAGGAAGGCGTCGCGCGTATCTTCGAAGATCGAGGGCTGGATGCGAGCGTAATGCACACCCTCATCGGCGCTGTCGTTCACCGCCTCGATCGTCACGAATTTCGCGGTGTTCCAGTCGGAGCCGTCGAAGTTCACGACATTCGAGGACAGCGTCACGTTGCCATCGACCGCGAAGTTCACCTGCACCGGGCCGGTCGGCGCGCGGCTCAGCATCACGGCAAAGCCGTCATTTGCGGCAAGCGCCGCGGCCTCGGCCACGATCGTATCGCCCGCGAGATCGATGGCCGAGGAGTTGTCGACCGGGAAGATCAACAGCTCGGCCACTTCGTCGTCGATCACATCGACCAGCATGTTCGGCACGGCCAGATTGTCGAAACCGGTATCGTCGGCGCGGCTGTCGCCCTCGGTCACGGTATGGCGCAGCTGGACGATGCCGCGACCCTCGGCCACCAGATCGTTGATCGCGGTGACGGTCACGTATTGCGGCGTATCCCAGTTGGCCGCCGTGAAGTGCAGCACCGTACCCGAGGCCGAGCCGTTGACCAGCACACCCTCGGCACCGGCGGCCACATCGCCCTCGGTGCCCAGCGTCGGCGAGATCGTGATGTAGACGTCTTCGTCCGGCGCGCGCGACAATGCGATCGCGTAGCGGGTGACCGACATGGTCGGATCGGCTGTTGCGGCCTCGAAGACGCGCAGCACGCTGGAGCCCGCCTCGCCATCGGCGTTAAAGAAGACCAGATCGGGCGCGTCATTGTCCTTGATCTGCGAAACCGGATCCTGCGCCCAGATCGCCTGATAGCGCGGATCGGTGCTGTCGACCGTGGTCTGGATCAACCCGCTATGGCCGTTGAGGCCGTTCGACACGACGGTGATCGCGCCGCCCTCGGTGACACCGTCGAGATCCGAGCCGCCAAGGTTCACGCTATCCGAGCCCAGACCGCCCACGATCTCCAGCAGCACGCCCTCGGAGGTGCTCTCGATGAAGAAGGTGTCGTTGCCCTGCAGCGCATCGACCACCAGCTTCTCCATACCCGTGTAGGAGATGAACAGCCCGCCGCCATAGACGCCATTCTTGGTGATGACGTAGTCGTCGCCCATCTCGGTGCCGATCACGGTCATCGTGTCGAAGCCGTCGCCGCCATCGATGCGGACCGGCGCGTTCACCGCGTATTGGATGAAGTCGGCGCCCTGCCCGCCATTGATGTTGGTGAAGGGCGCGGCCGGGTCGTTCGGGTCGACGCGGACGAAGGAGCGGACCTGGAACGTGTCGTCGTCGGCCTCGCCATAGAGGAACAGCTCGGCCTTGTTCGAGTAGACGGTGAAGCTGTCCTCGCCGTCGCCGCCGCGGATCGTGGTGTCGAAGCTGACGCCGTTCGACAGAAAGCCGACTGTGACCTGCGTGGTCTCGTAATAGTCGATGCCGCTCAGGCCGTTATAGGGGTTCTGCTCGTCTCGGAAGGAGGCGAAGAGCTGGCCGATCTGGAACGTGTCGTCGCCCGCATCGCCGAAGGCCTGAACGCCCGCGAGCGTGTCGTCGAAGACGAAGAGGTCATTGCCCGCGCGCCCGAAGACCCGCAGATCGGCGTCGATGGCGGAGTTGTATTCCACCCGCTCGACCACGGTGTTGAGAATCGTGCCATCCTCGGCGATCGGCAGCGCCGCGACCACGCCTACATCGAGGTCATGATTGGCGCGGAACAGGAACAGGTCGCGCCCGTCGGTGCCGCGGATTTCGGCGCGGTCGATCCCGTCGAAGGCGGTACCGGTATCGAGGATGCGGATCGTGGAGTTGCCCGCGCTCGCCAGACCGATGTCATAGAGGTCGCTGCCCGCCTGACCGTCGATATCCAGCTCGAACCCGTCGATGCCGTTTAGGAAGGTCTGGGCGCCGTCGGCGTAGTAGTTGACCTGCACCAGATCGTTACCCGCCCCGAGGTTGAGGAAGGTGCGGCCCGAGATCTTCTCGATGGTGATCGCATCCGAGGTCGCATCTCCGGTCGCGGTCTCGTCGCCGGTGTTCAGCGTGGTGATGCCCGCATGGGTATCCGAGACGTGGAAGCCGTTATTGCCGTTGCTGAGCGACAGCTCCAGCTCCTCAAAGCCCGCATAGACCACGCCCAGCGTCATGCCGAGGCCGACGATCTCGGTGCCGCTGAGATAGCCGCCCTGATCGGGTAGCGTGTCGCCCGCATCGGACACGATCAGCGTATCGCCATGGTTCACGATGGTACCGTCGACCGTGTAGGTGACCGGATCGTTCGCGCCCGCATCGATCGTCAGGTAGCCGAAGAGGATCGCGTTCAGCGTGCCGTCATTGGCCAGCGGCGTGTCGGGATCGTCATCGGTGACGGTGACCGCGTCGTCGCCCGCGCCGGTGTCGATCGTAGTCGGGCCATTGATCGCGAAGACCTTGATGATATCGGCGCCGTCGCGGGTCTCGAGCGTCGTCACGTCGCGCTTGCCGGTCGACTTGAGGGTGACGTCGTTCACGCCGTCGCCCAGATCGACATTGACGTTTTCGAGCGCGATGTAGCGGATGCCCGCGGTCGCGGCGGTGAAGCCGTCCACGAAGATGAAGCCTTCGACCGCCGTGCGATCTTCCAGCCCGATCACCCCGTTGGTCGCGCCGGTATTGCCGCTGTCGTCGATGTTGAGCGTGTCACTGCCGCGATCGGCGAGGATCGGGCCGCTATAGGTGTCATAGGCGTCGATCTGGATCAGCGCGGCAATCCCCGAGAGCGTGCCGCCCAGCGGGGCGGTGCCCGGCTCCGACGAGGCGGCGGAGCCGAGGTTGATCACGTCGTCGCCGATGCCGCTGTTGATATAGATCGGCAGATCGGTCGCGGTGACGGCGATCACGTCGGACCCCTCGCGGGTATCCACCTCGATCACGTCGAGATTGCTGTGATCGATGCTGACAGCCGCCGCGCCCAGCACCTTGTTCGCCGCGTTGGTGTAGCGCGACACGGTCATCAGGCCCACCGACAGCGCGACGTAGTCGTCCCCCTGCGAGCCCAGATAGACCAGTTTGTCGGCGTCGGTGGTGCTGCTGTCCGTAATATGGACGGTGAAGCCCGAACCGAGCGGGGCCGCGATGATGTAATGCTCCAGATCGCCGCTCGCATCCGACCCCTTGTTGTCGAGCGTGACCGTGCCGTTGAAGGCGCTGACGCCGATGGCCAGACCGCCCACAGTGACCGAACCGCTTAGGTCGTTGACGACGAAGGTGTTGTTGACGCCGTCGCCGCCGGTCAGATAGACCGCCTCGAAGATGCCGTTCAGACGCTCCACCGTGGTCTGGCCCGCGCCAATACCGGAGGTGCTCCACAGATCGGCGTCGCCCGGCACCATCGCGCCATCGGTCGTGCCGTCCGCATAGGCCGTGGAACCATCAGCCTGGAAGACCTTGCCCACCAGGAACAGGCTCTCGTAGAGGCCCATATCCTCGCCCGCGAAGACCTCGATCAGCGTATCGGTCTCGTTCGCCTCTTCGGTGTCGCGGAAGATGTCGAGCCCCTCGCCGCCGGTCACGGTGTCCGAGCCCGCGCCGCCATCGATCACGTCGTTGAAGATCGAGCCGATGATCCGGTCGTTGCCGCCCTGCCCTTCCAGCGTCAGCGCGATCAGGTCATGGGTCAGTGGCGTCGCATTGGCCGGGTCGCCCGCTGCGACGGCCGGGCCGGCGGTGATCTTGTCATTGCCGCCCGCCGCCGAGATGCGCAACGTGTCGCCCTTGGCGCGGATCGTGTCGTCGAAGGTGACGGTCACGGTGCCGGTCGACCAGGCGGCGACGAGGGTGAATTCCTGATCGGCCACCGCACCCGCCTTCAGCGTGAAGGTATCGGCGCCACCGGTGCCGTTGAAGATCACCGCATCGGCCACACCGTCGCTCGCACCGTCGATCTCGGCCACATCCTTCGAGGGATCGGCGGATTCCACGACCAGATCGTCGTCGATGCGCATCGTGTTCAGATCGGTCTGGCCAAGGGGGTTGACCGTCAGCGTATCCGTGCCGCCAAGCAGATGGATGATCAGCCCCTCGACACCGTCGGCCTCAAACCCGCTGCCATCAGCGTCGAGCGCCTGCAGGATGCCGGAGTTGGCGGGCTTCTGGCCGACCGTGACCGTGTCGGGGTTGGCCGTGCCGTAAAGCAGTATTGTATCGGTGCCCCCGCCGCCGTCGATCATCTCGATGCCATCGGAGGCGAGATTGCGGAAGATGCGGTCATTACCAGTGCCGCCGTTGATCGTGTTCGCGCCGCCGCGACCATCGATCTCGTCCGCGCCGCCCTCGCCATCGATCACATCCGCTGCCGCGCCACCGATCAGGCGGTCCGCGCCGGTGCCGCCGTAGATCGTAGCGACGCCCGTGCCGTTCTGCAGCACCACGTCATCGCCACCGAGCGCGTAGATCGTGATCGGCACCAGCGCATCCGAGACGATCCGGTCATTCGCGCCCGAGCCGTAGATGATCGAGCCAGCCGCGACGCCGCTGCCGATGCTGATCTGATCGCCCAGATCGCCCGCAGTGCCGCCTTCGGAGGCCGAGTTGATCGTAACCTGACCGTCGCCCTCGTAGGCCACGGTATCGACACCCGCGCCGCCCACGAAGAGGATCGGCACGGCGACGCCGTCGCGCACGACCAGCAGGTCGTCGCCGGATCCGCCATAGCCGCGGATTTCATGGACGTGCTCAAAGACCTGCTCGCGGCCCGAATAGATCACGCGGATCGTCTGCGCGCCGTTCACGACCGGGGTGACGGCCTCGATGATATAGGTCTCGCCCGCCGTCGCTTCGCCGATGCCGCGCTTGGTATTCGCGTCGCCCATGTTCAGCACGAGGATCGTGGAGGTGTCATCCCAATCCTTGTAGGTGCCCGAATTGGTGTCGCCGTTCAGATCCCCCGCGAGATAGATCGGGGTCGGGAATTCGACATAGCCCACGGTGAAGGACATGCTTACCGAGACCTTCACGAAGAGCACCTTCACGCTCGCACTGGCCGAGATCACGATCGGCACGCGGCCGGTGCCGGTCGCGGTGGCCGAGAAGCTGATCGAAACCGTGGCCCAGCTGATGTTGAAGGCGCGTAGCGAAACCGAGGCCGAGCCCGACACACCGAGCTTGTAGACGTCCGCCGCATCGTCGAAGAGGTAATAGACCCGGATCGAGAAGTTGCCCGTCAGGCCGAAGCTGTTCGAGCCCAGCACGAGGCGACCGCTCAGCGAGAGGTCGAAATAGCCATCCGAGTTGAACCAGCCGTTCACGCTCATCGTGGCGAGGCCGAAGAAGTCCATGCTGGCATAGAAGTCCACGCGCCAGTCGTTCTGCACCACTTCGATCCGGAAGCCCGCGTCGAACTTGAGGACCTTCAGGAACTCGACCTTACCGCTGAGATCGAGCACGAAACTGCTCGCCTGCAGCACTCGGCCCGAGATCGTCACGTCGCGGCCGACCGTGTTGAGCATCAGCTTGCCGTTGGCTTCGATGTCGATCACCAGCGCGATATTGGCGTTGATGCTGACATCGAGGAGCAACGCGAGACCGTCGAGTTCACCAGTGCTGGAGTTGAAGAACAGCACCGCGCCACCCGCCGCCGAGACGTTGAGGCCCGCAAGACCGAAGGTCACGTCGAACTCGACGCGGAACTCGCTCGCGTTGAGGCCGATAAAGACGCGGCCCGAGGCGGTCGCGAGATTGATGAAGTTCACCGAGCCGACGATCTCGAGGCTGAAGCCCGAGGCCACGGTGACCGAGATCGTGCTCTCCTGACCGCTTGTATTGATGGTCGGGATCTCGAGGGTGCGCGCGCTGGAGAAGGTGTTGAGCTGGAAGGTCGCGTCGCCAGTCACGGTGATGACGCCCGCAAGGTCGAGGTTGAGATCGATTTCGGCATAGATCACCAGCCCGCCATCCGCGATCACGAGACCGCCGGTCAGACCGAATTCGGCCACGCCCACGAGCTTCGCCTGCACATCCAGCGTTGCGACCAGTTCGAAATCGGGCGCGGTGCCGATGCGGAAGGTGAAGACGCCCGTCAGTTCGATCACATCCGAGACGACCAGCGTACCGGTGACCTTCAGGAACAGCCCGTTCTCGACCGAGATCGTGCCGTAATAGAAGGTGCCATCCGTGTTGGCGGTCGCATCGCCCGCAAGAACCAGAGCGTCATATTCGCTCTGCGTGACGATCGTGTAGCGATCCTGCGTCGTCGCGTAGGTGTTGAATTCGAGCATGATCGAGAGCGACCCGCCAAGGCTGACGCCCGGAAGCTCCAGCCCGCCGACCAGCGACAGCTGCGCCCGCCCGACCACGCCCGGATCGCTCGCGCCGATATTCGCCTCGAGATAGAGCATCCCCTCGACCGCGCCGAAGTTCTCGATCCGGCCGGAGACTGTCCCTTGGATCGTCACGGAGTCTCCGGTGCCCGTCACCGACAGGAAGCCGTTCAGCGTCACCGTATCGAAGAGCGTCACCGAGCCGCTGATCTGGACCACGAAATAGGCGCCCGCGGATTTCGTCGTATCCGGCTCGTTCTGGCCCAGGATCGGCGGACGGTCGAAAATCTCGAAGGTCGTCGGCACGTTCACGGGCAGGAACGGCACGAGCGCGTCGGGCACATCGAAGACCTGGTTGATGCCGGTGGTGTTGAAGAGCACCATCACCTCGGCCTCGAAACGGAAGATATCCGCCGCGATATTGCCGAAGCTGCCGGCATTGTTCGCCGCAGCCGTGCCGCTGCCGCCGTCGACATCGCCCACACTCAGTTCGAGCGACAGGCTGCCCGCAACACCGAAGGCGCTGCCCGGGGCGGTGCCGAAGTCGATGATCAGAAGACCGACAGCCTGACCAGAAATCACGTTGAAGACGTTGGCGCTTGCCGCGACGAAGACCTCGACCCGGTCTTGCGAAATCTTCAGGTAGAAGGCGCCGGTCAGCTCGGCATAGACGTTGACGCTCGTGTCGACATCCGGGTCGTTCGCGTTCTGATCGGTCAGCTTGATCGCGCCGCCGATATAGAAGACGACCGAGTTGCGCGACAACTCGTAGGTCTGGTCTTCGGAATGCAGCGTCGCGGTGCCGTCGAGGCTTTCGATGAAGTAGATCGACCCGCCATCGGTGATCCGCCAGCGCGACTGGGTGTTCAGTTCGCGCACCAGTTCGATCTTGGCCTCCGAGCTGAGCGTGACGCCGAACTGGGCGAAGGTCGTGCGCACTTCCGTGCTTATCGCCTGCTTCTGGTAGAAGCCTTCGTTGGCCTGGCTCGGCAGCGCGCCGAGATCCGCCACGGCCACCGTGTCATCACCGCCAGCGGTGCGCTCAAGCTGATCGCCGAGGATGCCTTCGAGCGACAGGGTCTCGACCTTGTCCTCGCCCGACATGTTGATCATCAGGGTCGCGTTGCCCTTGATCCAGACGCCGTATTCGTTGAGCGCTTCGAAGTTCGGCTGGATGGTGGCCACGCCCCAGAACTGCGGCAGGCCGCTCGACAGGCCGCCCGTTTCCAGCACGAAGCGCGCCGCGGCCGAGCCGATATTGCCGAGCTTGTAGACCTCGATCGTGCCCGAGGCTTCGAGCGCGAAGCGGAAGACCTTGGAGCCGTCGGCCTTGATGTAATCGCCGAAGGTCAGTTCGGCCTGGGCGCTCAGCTTGATCAGCGGCTCGTCGGTGATGCCCGCCGAGTTCAGCGTGATCGAGCCGGAGACGCGGATGAAGAAGACGCGGGTGGTGGCCGGGTCGGCATCGGCGCCGGGCTGGCCGCCTTCCTGCATCTGGTCGATGACGCGGAAGCTCTGCTGGCTCGCACCACCCTCGTTGCCCTGCAGGTCGGACCAGCTGCCCTCGTTGAAGGAAACCGTGACCGTGCCGAGGCCGAATTCGCGCGAGACATAATAGCGGAAGGTGCCGTCACCCATGTCGGTCGGGGTGAGATCCAGCAGATCGAGGTTGGCCCCGCCTGTCCCGCCGAAGGTGAACTCGTCGCCGTCGATCGTCGCCGCGTCAATCGCATAGAGCGCGTTGAGGCTCGGATCGCCCAGCGTGTCGAAGGTGATGTCGATATAGGAAGCGGTGTCGGTGGGCTTGATCGAGAGCGTCGTCGGATCGATCGCCTCGGAGGCAGCGGTCCCGTAGGTCCACGCACCCGCCGCATAGGTCAGGGTCAGCACCGCGCCGTCGGCGGCGTCGGCGGTGTCGAAGGTCACAGCGAACTCGCCTGGGGGACCGCGGGCTTGGATCCCCGTGATCGTGATCGAGTTGCCGTCGATATCGGTCAGCGTGAAGTCCGTGATCGCAAGGCTGCTATCGGTCAGCGTCTGGCTCGTGCCGAGCGAGAGCGCCACATAGGTCGCCGTCGGCGCACTGGCACCCAGACCGATCTTGCCGGTCGTCACCACCAGATCTTCGCTATTGGTCGCGGTGATCGCCTTGATGGTGCCGCCATCGGTGCCGAGCCAGTCGAAGCTACCCGAGATGAATTCGACCGAGACGTTGTCGTCGAGGTTCGAACCCGCGAAGTCGCCCAGGTACCAGATGCGGAAGATCGGGTTGCCGTTCGCGTCGTCGCCCATGTAGGTCGGCACCTGGCTGTCATCGACTTCGATCGTGTAGCCCGTCGCGCTCAGGATAACCTCGGCGCCCGCATCGGTGATGCTCTCGAGATCGATGCCGGTGGCGTAGCTCGGCAGCTCGAAGGTGACGTCGACGAAACCGCGCTCGTTCAAGGGCGCCTGCCCCACCGAGGCGCCTTGGACCGGGTCGGTCAGGCTCGCACCGAGTTGGACGAGACGGAAGCTCTGGGTCTTCGCGTCATTGTCATAGCTGCCCGAACCGAAGCTCGCTGCGGCATAGTCGACCTGCACCGAGCCTGCGGTGAACTTGCCCGAGAGGAAGTAGCGCACGGTCAGTCCGTCGCCCACGACCAGCGCCGAGGAAACGGTGACGCCATTGGCACCCGCGCCCGAGAAGCTGATCTCGTCGCCCAGAGTGCCGAAGTCGATCTCGTCGCCATAGGTCGGCGTGTAGCGCACGTCGATGAAGGCCACCGAAAGCGTGCTGGCATCGAAGGACACCGGGCCGGTCGCATCGTCGGCCGTGCCATCGGCGCGCAGAACCGTCGGCTGATCCTCGATCGTCGCGATGCGCGAGATCGTGGTGTTCGCCGCAGCCGCGCCGGTGGTGAAGTAGCGGAAGATATAGTCGCCCGAGGTCGCCTGCGGGTTCAGCCAGACCGGGGCGAGTGTATCGTCGAAGGTGATCGAACCGCTGCCGCCGAAGGTGAATTCCGGCGCGAGATCGGTGATCGAGCCCACATCGAGCGCGCCGCCGACCGGACGCTCGAAATGCAGGTCGACATAGCCGCGCCCGTTGACGTCACCGAGCCCCGTGCTGCCCTCGTTCGCCGGATCGACCAGATCGCCCTGCGGGCCCGAAACGGTGAAGGACAGCGTCTGGACACGGTTCTTGGCCGCATCGCCGAAGCTGTTCGCCGCCAGCGTCACGTCATGGCTGCCGATCCCGAGCGAGCCGTCCGCGAAGACGCGGATCGTGCCGCCCATATCCATCAGCTCGGTGATTGTCAGGCCGGTCACGGTGACGTCGCCGATCGCCAGTTGATCGGTGATGTCCTCGCCGTAAGCCCCGCTCAGTGCGATATCGAAATAGGTGCGGTCACCCGGCAGGTTGGCGGTGCTATCGGCCGTAGGATAGGTCGAACCGCTCTTGACCACGATGGTCGGAGCGCTTTGCGCTGTCGTCGCAAAGAAGGAGATCGAGGTGATATCCAGCGTCAGCGTGATCGTCTGCGGATAGAGATCGCCGGTGAGCGACGCGGGCTGCGCCGAGTTGGTCTCATCGATGAAGGTCTGCAGCGAGTAGATGAAGGAGATCTTCGTCGGATCATTCGCATCGTTTTGCAGCAGCGCCGGCGCACCCTCGCCCAGTTCGACACGGAAGGTGCCGCCGCTCAGGCGCGAAGTCTCTACCGTGTCGGTCTGCACGGCGAACTCGGCGGCGAGGTCGAGCACCGAAGCCGGGTCGAGCACGTAGCCCGCCGGGATATTGGTGAAGGTGATCTCGACCGAACCCTCGGTGATCTCGAGATTGGCCACCACGCCCAGACCGTCTTCGCCGCTCTTGATCTCGGGGTCAGTCGTCGGGTTCGCGCTGTCGGAATAGTGGTAGGACCAACCCTGTTCGACCGCGGAGATGGTGAGATCGCCATAGGTCTTGCTGCTGTCGAAGCTGCCGGTGAGCCAGTAGCGATAGACCGGGGCCGCGTCGGTGCCGCCCACGCGGACCGGGGCCACACCATCGTCGATCTGCACAGTGCCGAGGCCCGCGCCGCTCAGCGTGAACTCCGCACCGCCATCGGTGATCGAGGCCGCGTCATAGACGAAATCGCTGTCGGGCACGTCCGGGAACTGGATGTCTATATAGTTGCGGCCGTTGAGCAGGTTCACGTCGATCGCGGCGCCCGCGCCCGGATCGGCCATGATTGCGGTCGCGCCTTCGACGGTGATGACGCTGTCACCGGTGGCGCCTGCATTGCCCGCCGCATCCTTCCATTCGCCGTTGAAGGTGAGCGTGTAGGTGCCCGGTGCGAAGTCGAAATTCGCTGTCGTGATGGCATAGGCGAATTGCGTGATGCCCTCTTTCTTGAGCAGCGCATAGAGTTCGGCGCCATTGCCGGGCAACGCGTGGTCATAATCCGCACTGTCGGACGCGACGATCCGGCCCTCGGCATCGAGACCGAGCTTCTTCAGGCTCGCCGTGCCGTCGGCGTTCATGAACATAGCGACCGGGTCCGGCGCGTTGGAGATATCGATCGCGGTGTTGGCCGTCGTGCCATCCGCATTACCGGTGCGGGTCAGCGTGAACTCGGCTCCGGGATCGAGGATCGAGGCGTAATCGAGCGAGCCGCTGCCCGCCGGATCGAAGGTCACGATGATACGCTGATCGGCATTGGCGAGGTTCACGTCGACGGTGTAGCCGTCGCCGTCCAGCTGATAGGGCGCGCTGAGCGAGGCTTCGGGCTCGACCACCGAGAACACGGCATCGGGCGTGACGGTGTTGTTCTTGCCGGTCTGGCTGACCCAGGTGTCCGCGGCGAAACGCACGGTGTAGTCGCCAACGGCGAGTTGCTTGTTCGTCAGGTCGGGGTCGGAAGTATCGATGAAGTAACGCACCTTGCCGCCGCCGATCGCGATGGCCCCAAGGATGTCGATCTCGTCGCCATTGTCATTGAACAGCTTGAACGGCGCCACCGCATTGGCCGCGATCGCGGCGAGAGTCTCGGCGGTGATCTCGCCGCCGATCTCGGCGATGAATTTGATATCGACCCACGGGCCCGCGACAGCCGGGACGCCGCTCTGGATCGAGGTGTCCTCGGGCGCATAGACCGTCTGGTTCGTCGCGGTCTCGGTGTAGGACCAGGCCTGGAACAGGAATTCATACGTTACCGAGTCCACATTGCCCGAACCGGTCAGCCAGAAGCGGAACGTGTCGTCACTGACCTGCGCAGGCGCCTGCGTGTTGTCGAGAGCGAAGTCACCACCCTTGATCTCGAATTCCGGCGTCAGGTCGAGAACCGAGGCCGCATCCACCGTCGCACCGTTCACCGTCGGGAAGGTGATGTCGATATAGGCGCGCTCGTTGAAGTTGCCGACGCCGGTGACGCCACCATCGCTCGGCCCGTCAAGGCGCTGCGTCGGCGTCGCGGCCTGCTCTTCGACCACGGCGAATTGCGTGGCCTCGCCAAGGATGTCCTTGAAGCCGAACTGCAGCGAACCCTTGATCGTCAGCAGATCCAGCTGATCTGGAATCTTCACAAGCAGAAGGATTGTCGCCTCGCCGGACGCGATCTTCGACAGGTTCGCGTAGAGCCGCGCCGAGAGCGACAGGTTGTCGGCGGCGAAGTTGAGTTGGCCGATCACGAGGATCTTGCCGTCGGTCGAGATCTTGATCGTGACCTGACCGTTGAACACCGCCTGCGAGGTGTAGATCGAATAAAGCTTGGCCGAGCCGGTGATGATCATCGGCGAGGTGAAGGCCGCAGCAAACCCGCCGCCCGCCGCCGAGCCGTTCTGGATCGCGATATACTGGTTCACCACCTGCTGCTGCACCGAGTTCAGCCAGTCATCGACCGAGACGTTCAGCGGGAGCGCGAAATCGGGACCGTTGAGCTCTTCGGGATCGGTGATGTCGGGCAGCGACTTGAAGAAGTCCACCCCGCCGGTGAAGTCGTTGATCGCAAGGCCCGAATTCGGCTCGAGCAGGATACCGCCGGGAACCGAACCCGAGACCAGGACGCCCAGCGGGCCCAGTTCCGACAGCGCGAAGCGGATGGTGAAGCCGCCCAGGCCCGAGAACGAGAAGCCCGCCTCGACCCCGATAAAGAAGATGCGATCTTTCACTGGGGTGGTCAGGTCGAAGGTGGAGAGCACCTGATTGCCGTCGCCGATCCGAATGATGCCGCCGATCAGCGCCCCCTCGATTTCGCCGCCGAACGCGTTGCCGCCGATCTTCACGCCGATCGAGTCTATGCCGATTATCGGGAATTTGCCTTCCAGCAGAAGGCCCACATCGATGCGGATACCCTCGACCGTGCCCTCGAAGGTCAGCCCGTCATAGCCCTGCAGCCCGGTGATCGACGCCGACAAGGTCAGGACGAAATCGCTCGGGTCGGCCTGAATGTCGGGCCATTGCACGCCGATCTCGGTGATCTTGATCGGCAGCCAGCTCGGCCATTTGAAGTTCGCCCCGGAGGCGCCGCCCACGCCGATGAAGACGCCGAAGCCCTGCTTGGTGACGAAGGTGCCGTCGCCGAGGAAGGCGAACTGCCGCGCCTCGCCCGAGAGGTTCAGCGAACCGATCTTCAGTTCCGCGCCGATCGACACGAAGCTGATCAGCTCCTCGTCATCGGCTGCCCCGGTGTCGAGCGACAGGCCCACACCCTTCAGCTTGAGGACCGAGCCGATATTGATCTCGAAGGTGTCGAGCTCGAAGATGAAGCCGTCGACCACGCCATCGGTGAAGGTCAGGCCCGCCTTCAGCGCCAGCGTGTCGTTCACATCCTCGCCCGAGACGCGGTCGGTGACCTTGGCGTTGATCGCCTTGCCCGGCGCGAAGGTCGCCCCGCCAGAGCCGACATAGATCGTGCCGTCGAAAGTCACCTCTTGGCCGAAGATCAGCGAGAAGTCGGTGACGCCGATGCGCAGATCGTCGAATTCGAGGATCGAGCCGAACTTGATCTTGCCGGTCGCGCCGTCGGTGCGCTGGACCGCGCCGGTGCCGGTGCCCGAGCCCGCGCCGGTGCCCGAATAGATGATCTCGCCGCGCCCGATGCGGAAGCCGTTGTCGTAGATCGTGAGGCCGCGCACGCCCTCAAAGGTCGTGATCTGGCCCGCGATACCGAATTTCGGGAAGGTGACCTTGATCGTGTCGATCTTGATGATCTCCTGCCCCGCGCCCTCCGGCGTGCCCGCGACCGGAGTTTCGGGCGCCGTCCAAGAGGGATCGTATTCGACCTTGATGCGGTCGGCCTCGAAGAGGACCACATCGGGGATCGAGCCCGTCAGCTTGTCGGCGGTGATCGACCATTTGCCGGTGAGCGAGACGACCGGATCGTCGCCGCCGCCCGAAATCACGCCCATCACATCGATGCCGATATCGAACTTCACCAGCAGGTTGGTAAGGGTGATCTGGGTGCCGCCGCTATTGGTCTGGGTGCCATCGGCATTCTGGGTCGCGGTGCCACCGAAGGCGAGCGAAGCGCTTTCCGCTCCGACCGAGATCGTCAGGACCAGCAGACCGTCCTTGAAGCCGAGCTTCGCAAGACCGACCTTCGGCGCGAGGATCGAGACCGGACCGACCTTGATCGGGGTCGCAGCCTCGGCCGCCGGCAGTTCCTGCACCTTGAAGATCTGCACATAGGCGGTGGTCTTCGCGGGCGACGCGACCGAGCCGTTCTCGCCGCCGAACCAGTAGACGACATCGTCGGAGGTGCTGTCCAGATTGGCGCCGCGATCGGTGTATTTCCAGGTGCCGGTGATGAACTCGACCTGCACATCGCCCACATTGAAGGCCGGGTTCGCCTGCGAGGTCGAGGTCGAAGTCGGCGTGCCGACCACACCCGTGCCGGTGGCGGTCGCGGCGGGCGGCTCGGCGAAGACGTAATAGCGATAGGTCGTCTTGCCGATCTTCTCGACCGTATAGGTGCCGTTGGTGTTCGTCAGCAGATTGACGTTCGACGCGCCGCCCGTGCGCACGAAGCGGATCTCGTCGCCATTGATCGAGCCTCCATCGAGGATCTCGCCATTGGGCAGCACGAAGGTGACGTCGATATAGCCCTTCGAGTTCAGCATCGACTTGTCGATCACCGCGCCATTGAAGGGCGAGGCCAGCTCGATCGAAGGCGCGGCGGTGATCGTGGTCAAATCCTGCGGATCGGTCGCCGGGTTCGCCGCGGGCGCATTCTGAACCGGCGTCTTGCGGATCGTGAAGCGCTCGTATTCGGCAGCGCTTTGCGCTCCGGCGGCATCGCGCCAGGAATTGGCGAGGAACTGCACCTCATAGGTGGTGTTCGCGGACAGGCTCAAAGGCGTGGTGATCTTGTAGCGATAGGTCGGGCGCGCCGTGCCTTCGACCAGCACCCCTGCCCCATCGACCATGATCGCCGCCGTCGTGTCGCCATAGCGCGCGGTGATCGTGAACTCGGGGTCGATATCGGTGATCGATTCCGGGTCGATGCCCAGCGGATAGGCCGGGTAGGCATCCGCATCCAGACGGTTGGTGTTGTAGAAAGTGACGTCGATATAGGTGAAGCCGTCGAGATTGATGATCTGGCCATTGAGCGGCGAGGCAATATCGGCGGTCAGCGGGCGCAGGTTCGTCGTCGGCGTCACCGAGACGGTCTCGCCAAAGAGCGTGTAGCCCGTCACCCGCATATCGGTCAGCTGGAAGCCGGTCGCGCCGCCGAAGCTGAACTGGGCCGCGCCTTCGATGCCGAAGCTGTCGGCTCCCGGCGGCGTCACGGTGATCGAGGTCTCGGGCGCATCGACCGAGATCCGGCCATCGGGCGTCTTGTTGAACAGAACGTCGTTGGAGCTGATCACCAGCAGATCGCCGGTCTCGGCCACGCCGAAGCTGATCTCGACCGAGCCCTTCACGCGCTCCATCTGCGGGGCGACGAAGGTGATCGCGACCGGAGTGGCCGAGGTGCCGCCTTCGAGCAGCGGGAAGCCGGTCACGGTGGTCGAGAAGGCGGTGCCCGACGTGTTGAGCCACACTTCGACCGTGCCCGAGATATTGAGTCCCGGAATGCCCAGCGCCTGAACCTCGCCCTTCGCATAGACCGCGAATTTGCGGTTGGCGGAGGTGCCGAATTCGAAGATCGCGATCGTGGTGTTCGAGATCAGCAGGCCGATATCGTCATTGGGATCGTTCGGATCGCCCGCGTCGCCGAGGAAGATCGAGATGTTGCGCCCAATCTTGCCGCTGGTCGCGCCCGCAGGCAGTTCGGCCGGGAGTATGTCGCTCAGGCTGCCTTCGATGGTGAAGTAAGGCTCGTAGCTCAGCTTCACCTCGGCCAGCGCGATCTGGTTCACATTGGCCTGACCCCGGAAGTCGAGAATGTAGGTCGCATCGCCCACGTCGACCTCTTCGTAGATGTCGGTGCGCGACGTGGTGTTGATGCGGATGATCGCGCTGGCCGAGGCAGAGAAGCCCGCCGCCGAGCCTTGCGCGCTCGCCTCGATCTGCGCGGCGACCCCGTTCTGCGACAGGGTGGCCGAGCCCGAATAGATCAGGATCACGCCCTTCGCGTCTTGGATGGTGAAGCCGTCGCCATTCGAGTCCGTATAGCCGCCCGAGACCCCGGTGAAGGCGATGGTCATGCGCTTGGTCTGGGTCGGCGCAACCCCGGTCGTCAGCTGCGAGAACATCAGCGTGCCGCTCAGGCTGATCTCGGGGGCGTTGCCCACGTCGATCGTGCCGTCATTGTCGTTATCAGTCGCGTTGAAGTCGACAGAGAAGGCGGCGTTCTCGACTTCGACCCGCAGGAACTGCCCGCGCGGCAGGTCGAGGATGTCGCCATTCGCGAACTCGACATAAACCGCCTGAATGGAGGTGTTGATCTCGAGCGTCGCCGTCGTGCCATTGCCGATCTGGTAGGCATTGGTGCCGTCGTCGAACGCGATATCGGGAAGCGTAACCGAGAAGCTGCCCGCCATGCCCTGCGGCATCAGGTATAGCAGCGCGTTGCCGGTGAATTCATAATCGCCGAATGTCAGGGTGATGTCGGTCAGCGAGATTTTCGAGTAGACCGCGCCCGTCGCGCTCGTGGTCTTTTCGAAGGACAGATCGCCGGAGAAGGCAAAGTCGGCATCGTCTGCGCTGGTGGGCGTATCGCCCGAGAGGTTCACGAGAAGCTCGATCCCCGATCCCACCGGATCTCCATAAGCCGAGACCGAAAGGAAATTGCCCTTGTAGCTGAGGTCGTAGAACGCCTGCAGCGGGGTCATATCTGCAAAGGCCGTGGCACCGGGGTCGAGGCCCGTCACCTCCGTAAAGTCGAAGCCCGTGAGGATCGTCTGGGCGCCCGCTCCTGCGGTGCCCGACTTGCCTTGGTTGAGCTTGAGTTCGACGCCGCTCGCACTGATCGCGACACCTGGAATTCCGGCAAGCGCGACCTCTGCTATCGACGCATAGAGCGCGGTGTATTTCTCGCCGCCCACGACCGCGACGCCATTGGCATCGACCTGGCTCAGCATGGCGAGGCGGAAGGAGAAGTTGGTCAGGACCAGCCCCTGTGCCCCCGAAGTATCGGCCATCGGCTGCACGACCGGGGTGTCGCCCGAAGTATCGACCTCGAAATACGGCCCGCCGGTGCCGACAAAGGCGCTGATGCCATCGCCCGAGATTTCGGTCGCAGCGAAAGTCTTCTGGTTCGGCGCCGTGCCGACGGTCAGGGTCGCGCCCTTCTGGAAGGCCACCTGCCCCGCGAGGAAGACGTAATCCTCGAAGCCCAGCACGACGAAGCCGGACGCTGCAAGGATCGCGCCATTGGCATCGAGCGTCACGGTATCGGTGTCGCTCACCTTCACGTCGAAACTGCCGCCATCGAAGCTTGCGAGGTTCAGCGCTTCCTTGGCCTGCGTGCTCAGAAGTTTGCCCTGGTTCAGCTCGACCTCGAGCCCGTAGCCCGAGAGCGTCAACCCGTCGATGCCCACCAACTCGACCGTGCCGCCCGCCTTCAGCGCCATGTACGAAGCCGCCGCCGGATCGGTCGCGGCCAGCGCCACGCCATTTGCGTCGACCGTCTTGAACATGGCGAGCGCGAGATAAGCATCGGTGATCTTCAGGCCGACCGCATCGCCCTGATCGCCGAAGGCCTTGGTCAGGTCGTAGCCGGTGCCGACGAAAATGTTCACATGCTGTGCGCCGACCGTCACCGCCTTGAGATTGCGGCTCGTGCTCGTGCCCGCGACGAGGGCGGAATAAATCTCGCTCGACTGGGTGAAGGCGAACTCGCCCTGGATGAAGACATAGGAGTCGAAGCCGATGGTCAGGGAGCCCGACACTTCCAGCGTCGCCACGGTCAGTTCGTCGAAGGTGATCGTCTCGGCGCCGACCGTGATGTCCCAGGTGCCGCCCACCCCGCCATAGGTGAAGTCGAGCGTATTGTAGGGCGTCGTTTCGTTGCCGCCGCGGTTCATGATCAGCGTGAGCGAGCCATCGACCGTGACATTGTCGACGCCGATCAACGAGGCCCCGCCCGTCGCCTTCACGACCATCCAGCTCTTGAGCGGAGTGGCTGTCGGGTTCGCCGGATCGAGCGGCATTTCCTTGACGATATGCAGGCCCATGCGCTGCAGCGAGAGCGCGACACCCGTCGCATCGGAGGTGGCATCGACTTCGCCATTGGTGATCGTCGGCGTGCCGACCCCGGCGAAGACCACGGCATCCGAGATACCGATCGACAGCACCGAAGCTTCGAAGGAGGTGGTCGAACCGACCATGCGGGCTGCGACCTTGTCGGTCTTGGTCAGCGTGATCTGGCCCTGGATGAAGACGAAGTCCTCGATCACGATCGTCGCACCCGCGAAGAGCGAGAAGCCCGACTGGCTCATATCGAGGACCGTGTCAGTGGTGGCCGGATCGACGTCATTGCCATTCGTCGCGGCGAGCAGGTCCTGACCGGTGATGCCGGTGTCGCCATCGGTCCATTCGGTCGAGTCGAGATTGATCGACTGGCCCCAGTCGAGCACGCCGATCACGCCGGTCGCATCATTCGCCTTGTTCATCTCGAGCGACAGCGTGTCGAGCGTGATGTCCACCAGATCGACCCCGGTCAGCGAGGCCGAGGCGATATCGGCCTTGAGCGCGGTGAAGGCCCGGGTGTCGGTGAGCGGATTGGCCGCCTTGATCGAGGCGAGCAGGATATCGGCGCTTTCGATGGTGATGCCGGGACCGTCTGGGATGCCGATGAAGAACTTGGCCTCGTAATCGGCCGGGGCGTCGCCACCCTCGTCCGCAGGATTAATCCTCAGGCTGATCCGGGTCAGCACCGCATCGTTCATGTCGGTCGCGATATCGAAGGTGCCATCGTGGTTCACATCCACATCGACGATATTCTGCGACAGAGTGAACTTCGCGCCCACATCGACGAAGCCGAAGGCGTTGAGCGTCAGGTAGCCCACGACCTGCGTGCTGTCTGCACTGGCGTCGAAAGTGACCACTTCGTCGTTCGGGCCATAGGTGAAGGAGACCGGACCCGCCGGATCGTTCGCGGGATCCCCCTGCGCGGGCGTGCCGTCCAGATCGATCGAGTTCCAGTCGAAGAAGGTGGTGATACCGTTCCCGGCAGGCTTCGTTGCGTAATAGTCGAGCGAGAAGGCGTTGACCGTCAGCTCCATTCCCTCGGGCAGACCGGCGAGCGTGCCGCCCTGGATATTGCCCAGCACCGCGGTCGCCGAAGGCGTGGCGGTCACGGGCAGCGTGCTGTTCGCAGGCGGGGTCGCCTTGATCAGCGCGAGCGCGATATCGGCGGAAGCCACCGACAGGCCTACACCGCCGGGCTGGCCGACGAAGAGGTCCTGCACATGCAGGCCGATCAGCATGAGGCTCGCGTTTTCGAGACCCGCATTGGTGCTATCCAGCTCTGCCTCGATCTGGTTGCGCATCACGATGTCGAAGGTGGCCGAGCCGGTGACGAAGCCGAAGATATCCAAATCCAGACCGCCCGAGATCACCAGATCCGTGCCGTCTTCGGGCGCAACCGCGTCGACGCCCAGATCCTGAATGATCGGCGCCCAGTCGAGTTGGTCGCTATTGGTGGCGTCGCGCCCGTTCACCGTGAAGTCGAGCGAGGTCACCGTCAGGTCCAGCCCCTGCGGCAGGCCGCGCGGCGAGATCGTGTCGGCATGGGCGGACATCGCGGTCCAGCTGCGCGCGACGGCGCTCGGGTTTGCGACCAGATCGACCACCTCGGTCACTGAGATCAGGTCGAAGGCGAGCCCTTCGGCCGCGAAGCCCGTGCCCGCATTGGCGACCGCGTCGACCCGGTCGAATTCGTCATAGGTGAACTCGCCGCCCGCGCCGACGAAGACATAGGCGCCGTCGATCGAGAAGGAGAAGGCCTTGGCGCTGATCGTGCCGCCCTGCGGATCGTCGACGGTGAGATCGCGGATCACACCCGACAGACCGCCCGCCAGCAGGATCGCCCCTTCGATCTGCAATTCGACATAGGCGCCGAATTCGATGCCGAAGCCCGCATCGAGATTGGTGATGTCGGCCAGCGCGTTGATTTGATCGACCCCGGTCGCGCCCCAGTCGAGCTTGTTTCCGTCCGCATCGGCGCCGTTCATCGCGAAGTAGAGATCCTTCACCGTCGCGGTCAGCGGCAGGCCCTGCAGACCCAGTTGATCGACGCGCAGCGACAGGGCCATCCAGCTGCGAGCCACGGCGGGCGAGGTCACGGTGGCCGGGTCTTCTGACACCATCACCAGCTCGATCGAGCCGCCCTGCGCCACGAAGCCCATACCCTGATCGGGATCGATCGTGCCATCATTCTTGAGCGCACCGTCCACACCGGCGAAGAAGTTCAGATCGCTCAGGGTGAAGATCAGAACCTTCGCCCCGCTCAGCGTGCCATCGGCGTCGATTGCGGTGGCGACCGCCACATCGGCGAGCAGGCTCTTGATCGAGAAGGTGCCCGTCGCGATCACGATGCCCGCGACGTTCAGCTCCGACACGGTGCCGGTCACCGACAGGATCGCGGTCGCGTCATAGCCATCCGTGCTGTCGGTGATTGTCAGGCCCAGATCGAGGCCCTTCCAGTTCATCACCGAGTTGTTGGCCGCGTTCAGCGGGTCGGTGTAGCCGAAGTTGGCTTCAACCGCGACGTCCGATATCCGCAGCGTGAAGCCCGTAAGGCCGGTCACGCCGACGCTTTGCGAGGTCACGAGGATTGCCGACCAACTTTTGACCGTGCGGGTCTCGACCACACCTGTCGTCAGCGGGTTGTCGGCGGTCTGGGTGACCGAGGCGAACTCGATGCCCACGTTGTTCGCATAGATGCCGGTACCCTCGGTCGTGCTGACATCCGTGATCTTGCCATCGGTGCGGGTGAACACCCCGCCCTGCCCCGCGAAGAAATAGCCGCCGGTCAGCGCGAAGGTCATCACCGAGGCGCCCTCGACGATCAGCCCGTTGCCGTCGTCGAGCGTCTCGGTCCGGATCTGGCCCGCCATCGTGCCAGCGACGGTGACGAAGCCGTCGACGGTGAACTCGACATAGCCACCGAAGGCGATGTTGAAGCTTGCGCCCATCTCGGTGACGTCGAACAGATCGCCCGAGGCGAGGTCGCCGATCTCGGTCACGCCGGTCGCGGCCCAGTCGATCCGCTCGCCATTCACCGCATCCGCGCCGTTGAAGCCGAAATAGAGGTCGAGGCCCTGCACGGTGACCGTGTTCGGCAGCCCCTGCAGACGCACCGTGGCTACGTCGAGCGCAACTGCGGTCCAGCTGCGCGGCACTGCCGGGAGGGTCACGCCTGCCGGATCTTCCTTCACCAGCACCAGTTGCAGCGAGGCGTTCTCGGCCACGAAGCCGGTGCCCTGATCGGGATCGATCGTGCCGTCGGACAGAAGCGCCCCACCGACACCTGCGAAGAGGTTCAGATCGGACAGGGTGAAGATCAGGATATTCGCACCCAGCACGGTCTCGGTCGTCATGCCGGAAGGCACGATGATGTCGCTCGTGAAGCTCTTGATGCCGAAGGTACCCGAGGCGACGATCACGCCCGCCACGTTCAGCTCCGTCACGGTGCCGGAGACCGAGAAGCCATCATCGCGGGTCAGGCCGTCGGTGGCATCGGCGAGGCTCAGCATGTCGAGCCCGGTGACTGCACCCAGCGACGCCCAGTTCAGGAAGGTGCCGTCGATGGCCGCGAAATTCCCGTCGACCGCGAGATCGGCCAGCGCGATCTGGAAGGCGTCGATGCCGCGCAGGCCGAGGCTCGCGACGGTGACGCGCAAGGCGGTCCAGCCGATGGTGACGGTCTCATCGTCCCATTGCGTGGCCGCGTCGTTGTCGTTGGTCGCCCCATTATCGGTCAGCACGCCGAGGCGGGTCACCTGCGCGAATTCCAAGGCATCGCCCGCCACCATCGAAGCATGGATGCCGGTGCCCTGATCGAGCAGCCCGGTCACCTCGTTCGTGGTCGCATCACGATCGAACGCGCCGCCAGCACCGACGAATATCTGCGCCTCGGTGATCTTGAAGCTGGTGATATCTGCGGCGGTCAGGGTGATCTCGCCGTCGTTGATATCGGCGGTCGAGATCGAGCCTTTGACCGTGCCATAGACCAGCACGAAGCCGTCGAGCGCCAGATCGAGCGTGCCGCCGAAGGCGATGCCGGTATCGGCATTGATCTGAGCGATCCCGGGGTTCTCGGTTGCGTCGACAATGGCCGACCAATCCAGCTTGGTCGCGCCGACCGAGGCCGTGTTCATGCGGAAGTAGAGCCCGGTGACCCCGAGCGCGAATTCTGTGGGCAGTCCGCGCATCCCGACGTAATCGACCGAGAGCGACAGCGCGCTCCAGCTCTTGGGCGTGGCGGTGCCGACTTGCTCTTTCACCACGATCAGTTCGAGCGTGCCGCCCGAGGCAAGGAAGCCGATGCCCTGATCGGCAATCGCGGTGGGCGCATTGGCGTCATCGAAGGCACCGCCGACACCGGCGAAGAAATTCACATTCGTCAGGGTCAGCCGCGTGACCTGCGCATCGGTGATCGCCGCCTGGATGGTGTCGTCGATAGTCTCGGTCGAGGCCGAGAAGTTGAAGGTGGCGAGCGCAAAGACCGTCTCGGAAATCTCGACGGACAGCGTACCAGACACGGCCAGCTGATCACCCGGGCCCAGATCGCCAAGCGCCGTGGTCACGTAGGTATCGTTCACGGTCGACCAGTCGAGGCGCGGGCCGGTCAGCGCCGTGGTCGAGTTCGAGGCCAGTGCCATGCCCGACAGCTTGATCTGAACCGCGTCGATGCCCTTGGCCTCCAGCGCGCTCAACGAGCCGATCACCCCGGTGTATTTCACGCCGGTCGTCGTGTCGGTCAGCAGGCCAAGCGCAAGATTACCACCCGCCGCATAGAGACCCGCAGCATCGCTCGCGAGGGCGAGCGTGGTCGTGCCGGTCGCCTCATCGGTGGTGGTCGACGCACCGGTGCCCGCGAAGAACTCGACATCGCTGAGCTTCACGAAGGTCAGCTTGCCCGCGGTGATATCGAGCAGATCGAGCGTCTCGGTGCTGCCCGCCTGCGCCGTCACGTCGATCGCCTTCAGCCCGAAGGTCGCGCGCAGATAGACGAAATCGCTCACCGCCAGCGTCAGCTTGCCCGAGACCGCGAGGCTTACCGTGTCGGTCACCTCTTCGAGGCCGGACAGGCTCGACCAGTCGAGAGTGGAGAGGGTGTTATCGCTGACCGAGTTGTAGAGCACTTTCAGGCTCGCAAGGTCCAGCGTCACGCCTTCGACATTCACCAGACCGAGGCTCGCGAGGCTCGCCGACACGCCGGTATAGCTGATCGGGGTCGGGTCGGTGGTGGTCAGGATGCCGATGTAGAAATTGCCACCCATCGCCGAGAAGCCGATGGCATTCGTGGTGTCGAGCCCGCTTGCGCCGATGGTTGCGCCCGAGCCCGCGAAGAGGTCCAGATCGGTAAGCGTGATGTAGAGCAGATCTCCGGTTACGCCGCCGACCGAGGTGCCCGCGGTCTTCTCGACCGAGAAGCCGCCGGTCAGCAGCATGGTGTCCGAGATGTTCAGCTCGTCGATGGTGGCGCCGATGAAGAAGCGCTCGGTATTGTCGAAGCCGTCCGTGGCGTCGGTCAGCGCAAGCGTCGTGCCCAGATCGAGCCCCTTCCAGGTCATCACCGTCGGGTTCATCCCGCCCTTGGTATCGGGCGCATTCACTTCGACCACGAAATCGCTGACTGCAAGCGTGAAGCCCGGAATGCCCGCGACTTCCACCGTGCCGACATGGAGCTTGATCGCGCTCCAGGCGTTCAGAACGGCGCCGGTCGTGCCATCGACATTCTTCACCGAGGCGAATTCGAACAGCACGCCTTCCGCGCCGAAGCCGGTGCCGACCAGCTTGCTGTCGCCATCGCGGGTCAGCCCGTTGACCTTGCCGTCGACATCGGTGGTGAAGCTGCCGCCGCTGCCCACGAAGATGTAGCCGTCCGCCAGTGCGAAGGTCATCACCTGCGCATCGGTCAGATCGGTACCAAGCGGATTATCCGCCGCGGCGATGGTCTGCTTCGTCACCGTGATCGCGATATCGCCTGCGAGCAGGACGGTGCTCTTGATCGCGAAGACCGCGCGCACATCGATCGTGAAGCCCGAGAAGGTGCTGTCGAAGCTGAAGCTCGGCCCACCGACCTGCGTCCAGTCGAACGCCATGCTGGCATAGGTCACGTCGAGCGCATCGACGGTCGCGGTCACGTTGCTGATCCCGTGCAGCGTCGCCGCGGTCGAGAGTTCCAGCGCGGTGACCTTCTGGCCTAGGTTCGCCCCAGCCGAGGTCACGGTGAACATGGCCAGGGTGAGATTGAGCGTCGGGATTTCGAAGCCGGTGGCATTGGTCAGGTCGTAGCTGCCGCCCGAGACTTCGGCGCCGACGCCCGCGAAGAGGCGCCCGCCGATGATCGAGAGGGTGAAGTAATCGCCATCCTCAGATGCACCGTTGAAGGTCACGCCGGTCTTGGCGGAGCTTTCCAGGGCGAAGGTGCCGCTGACATAGACCGCGTCCTTCACGACCAGCGTCGCGGTGGCTTCGACCTTGGTGAGCGCACCGTTCAATGTCAGCCCGGCATCGCTCAGGGCGCCTTGATCCCAATTCAGCGGGGTAGCGACGCCCGACGCGGTGTTCACTTGCACCGCGACATTGCTCACCTCGGCGGTCAGCCCGGTAATGCCGACCGGGGTCGCGTTGGCAAAGGAGAAGTCGATGCCGGTATAGGTGGTGCCGCCCGTGCTCAGCACCGCGAAGGTGCCGGTGAAGCCGGTGACCGAGAAACCGAAGGCGTTGGAGGTGTCGACGGTGACCGGGCCGCTTGTGTCGAAGACCGCGCCGGTGCCCGCGAAGAAGTTGACCGAGTCGAAGCCGAAGACCATCAGATCGCCGATCGTGTCGGTCGCGCCGGTCAGGCCGCTGACGATAGTTTTGGTGAAGCTGAACCCGCCCGCGATCAGAACCTCGCCGCCGATGGCCAGCGTCACGTTGCCCGACACTTTCGCGAGCGGCGCGGTCGCGCCCGTCGCTACGCTGTCGATCTCGGAGACGACGAGCTTGGCGCTCAGCGTATCGTTGGGGTCGGTCAGTTGCGAGGTCACCAGTTCCAGCGTGCCGTTCGAGAGCGTTGCGGTCACGCCGTCGACATTCACCAGACCCAGCGCATCGACCGCGCCATTGGCGATCACCCACTGGCGGCCCGTCGCGGTCTCGCGGATCATCTTGACCGAGAAGCTGAGGTTGTCGACCGCGAAGCCGACCGAGCTGTTGGGCTGGCCGCGGGTGAAGTAGCCGTTCGCACCGCTGCCCGCGAAGAACGAGCCGCTGGTGAGCGCGATGGTGGTGACCTCGAGACCGCCGGTGACGGCGGTCGTCGTGCCGGTGCCCACTTCGTAGAGCACACCGTCGAGCCCGGTATTGGTGGTATAGCCAATCGGCGCGCCGACGCCGTCACTGGTCGCGAGGCTCACGAAATCGCCGACCGAGATTTCCATCAGCCCGGCATTGCCCGCGAAGCCTGCAGTGACGAAGCCCGGCCCGTCGATCGCGAAGGCATCGGCATCGGTGCCACCCTCGAGACGCTCGACCCCAGTGAAGGTGATGGTGAGGCCGTTCCAGCTCAGCGACCCTTCGTTGATGCCGGTGATCGTCCAGACCGTCGCGGCATCCGGCCCCTCGATCGTGTCGCTGAGGCCGGCCCCTGCCGCGATCGAGGTGATCGGGGCGCCGGACGTGCCATAGGTCGTGCCGTTGACGGAGACGGTGCCGTCGAGGTTCACGGTGTAGGTCAGGTTGCTGTCGGCGGTGCCGTCGAGCGCGCCACCCGCTTCCGAGATCGCGCCGGCGACCGGAGCGCCGAGGCTCGGGGCCGCGTCGGGAAGACCGATGCGCTCGCCGGTGCCGAGCGTCGCGCTCATCACCGCAGCGTCCGCATTATGGTCTAGGCCGAGTGCGTGGCCGATCTCGTGAAGCAGAACCGTGTAGAGGTCGACGCCCTCGGAGGCCGCACCGTCCGTCGCCACCAGACGGTCGCCTGCGAGCAGATCGAATTCGGAGCTGTCGGCGGGCGTCGCATCGATGAACCAACCGGCCCCGGCAGCGTCGGCGTCGATCTCGATCAGCGTGCCGGTGATACGGGCGAGTGCGCCGTCCTCGAGATCGGTGATGGTGAAGGTGAGTTGCGACAGGATCGCCGCGTCGGTGCGGCTGGCCCACTGAGCGAGGGCTTCCTGGAAGATCGGGGCGACCTGAGCCTCGGTGATATCCGCAGCGCCGGTATCGGTGCTGTCCGCGGTGGCGTCGAGAAGCAGATATTGCGGCTCTGCGCCCTCGTCAGCCGGGCTATCCCCTTGATTTTCGCTGGTATCGTCGGAGCCAGCAGTGACAGACCCGGCGTCCGGATTGTCAGTGTTTTCGTTATTTTCCAGTGCATTAGAGTTCGCATCCGGGGGGCCGGTCGCCTCGTGACCCGTCAGGTCCGCCACGGAACTGCCAATCGGGTCCTGCCCTGCATGGGGCATATCTTCCAGCCACGACAGCGCCGATTCCAGCAGCTGCTGCACCTGAACGGCAGTCAGGAAACCGCCGGAATGAAGCTGGTCCGCTGCCGTTTCCAGCAGCGCTGCAGCCTGTTCGCGTGCCGGTTCGGCGACCGCTTCGAGCGGTGCCACTTCCGGCTCATGCGCCCAATCCTCGGGCCAGGCCACATCGCTTTGCGGGCCTTCCTCGGGATCGTGATCGGCTGCCAATTCGTCCTGCTGATGCAGGTCATCGACGGTCTGAACTAGGGCGGAAAGCCCTTCGATCGGGTCGATTTGATGTGCGGTCGCCGCAACGCGGGCCAATTCGGCGAACACCGGGTCCGCCGAGAGCAAAAGCCGCGGCTCGAGGGCCTCGATGCGGTAATTTTCTTCGCGGTGAAGGGTGTTATCGGCTTCGTGGAGCGCGCCTTCATTGGCCAGACCGACGTCATCCTGCACGTCGGAGCGGGTCCGACGCAGGAATTTGGTCACACTGGTCAAGCCGAACAAAGACAAGACGCGCCTGAAGCTCACCGGTTTCGGCAAGCTCCCTCCCAAAGTTGCGATATGAACGCGGTTCCGCCTTCTGACGAAATTTTGTTCTCTTTTAGGCTGAACCTACGCAGAAATATTGCAACGGAAATAGTATCCACAGGACGCGCAAGTCGATCATTTTGAAATTATTTCAGATACTTACGCGGATTACCCTGCGTCAACATTCAAGCTTATCCACAAGCATTTCCTGACCTAGCGGGAACAATTGCGTTCAAAGCGAGGCGAATCGCCGCAGCGGGAAATGTGTCGCGCGGCGGCCGATAGAGACCGGATTTCAGTGGAAATCCCGGCTCGGGAAAAGTCGTTTCGCCTGCTCTCGCGGATGACGTGCGGTGGTCTGCGGACGGGGTCTGGGGGCGTCATCCGCTTGGGGTGCGGTGAGGCCCAGAACGTCGTCGAGCGGGTGCCCCAGATCGGCCAGTCGCGGGGAGAGATCCTCGATCTTTTCGGCGATCAGATGGACCACGGCCCCCTCCCGTTCGAGCCGCCCCGAGACCCGCAGAAGACGCCCGCCCATCACCGCCCGGCGGAACCGTTCATAGAGCTTCGGCCAGACCACGACATTGCTCACGTCAGTCTCGTCTTCCAGCGTGATGAAGATCACGCCGGAAGCCGTTCCGGGGCGCTGGCGGGTGATCACGAGGCCGCAAACCGTGACCCGCTTTTGCGGCGTGCCGATCAATTCGCAATGCGGCGTGAGGCCGGGAATGGCGGGGCGCAGCAGCTCCATCGGATGGGCGCGGAGGCTCAATCTGAGGGCCACGTAATCCTCCACGACCTCCTCTCCCAGATGCATCGCGGGCAGTTCCACAGCCGGTTCGAGGCCCCCTTCCCCGTCCATCGGATCTGCGAAAAGCGGCAGCGGCGCGGGGGCCCGGATCGCCTTCACGGCCCAGAGCGCATCGCGCCGCGTGAGGCCGATTCCGGCAAATCCATCGGCCTCGGCGAGCCGTTCGAGCACATGTGGAGGCGTGCCCGCGCGCAGCCACAGGCTCTCCGGATCGGGGTAGCCATTGCCCCTGGCTGCGACGATCCAGCCCGCATCCTCCTCGCGAAATCCCTTGATCTGACGAAAGCCCAGGCGCAGCGCCAGGGCCCCGTCCGCGCGGCGTTCCAGCGAGCTGTCCCAGCCCGAATGGTTCACGCAAACGGGCCGCACCTCGATCCCGTGTTCGCGCGCGTCGCGCACGATCTGGGCAGGCGCATAAAAGCCCATCGGCTGCGAGTTCAGCAGCGCGCAGGCGAAGATTGCGGGGTGGTGGCACTTCAGCCAGGAGGAGACATAGGTGAGATGCGCGAAGGCCGCCGCGTGGCTTTCGGGGAAGCCGTATTCGCCGAACCCCTCGATCTGGGAAAAGCAGCGATCGGCGAAATCGGGCGTGTAGCCGCGCGCCAACATTCCCTCCACGAACCGGTCGCGAAAGGTGCCGATCGTGCCCATCTTGCGGAAGGTCGCGAGCGAGCGGCGCAGGCGGTCGGCCTCTTCGGGCGTGAAGCCCGCAGCGACCACCGCGATCTGCATCGCCTGTTCCTGAAACAGCGGCACGCCGAGGGTTTTGCCCAGCACGCCTTCCAGCTCCTTCGAGGGAAAATCGACCTTTTCGCGGCCCTGACGGCGGTTGATATAGGGGTGGACCATGCCGCCCTGAATGGGGCCGGGACGGACGATGGCGACCTCGATCACGAGGTCATAGAACGTCTGCGGGCGCATCCTCGGCAGGAAGTTCATCTGCGCCCGGCTCTCCACCTGAAACACCCCCACCGCATCTGCGCGGCACAGCATCTCATAGGTCGGCGCGTCCTCCTGCGGGACGGTGGCGAGCGACATATCCAGCTTCTCGTGCCCCGCCAGCAGCTCGAAGCTCTTGCGGATACAGGTGAGCATCCCGAGGCTGAGAATATCGACCTTCAGGATGCCCAGCGTGTCGATGTCATCCTTGTCCCATTCGATGCAGGTACGCCCCTCCATCGCGGCATTCTCGATCGGACAAAGCGCGTCGAGGCGGCCTTTCGTGATGACGAAGCCACCGACATGCTGGCTGAGATGGCGCGGAAATCCGATGATCTCGCCGATCAGTTTCAGCGTCTGTGACAGCCGCCGATCGGTGGGGTCGAGGCCCAGCTCACCCATCCGCGCGTGGTCCGGCCCCTTACCGGAAATGCCCCAGATCTGGCCCGCGAGGCTTGCCGTGACATCGGCGCTCAGCCCCATCACCTTGCCCACTTCGCGGATCGCGGCGCGGGTGCGGAAATGGATCACGGTCGCGCAAAGCCCCGCGCGGTCGCGGCCGTAGCGTTCGTAGATCCACTGGATGACTTCCTCGCGGCGCTCATGCTCGAAATCGACGTCGATATCGGGCGGCTCGCCGCGATATTTCGAGATGAACCGCTCGAAGACCATGCCGATCTGGTCGGGGCTGACATCGGTGATCCCGAGCGCCCAGCAGATGATCGAATTGGCCGCCGAGCCGCGCCCCTGACACAGGATACCGCGGCTGCGGGCGAAGCTCACGATGTCATGGACGGTGAGGAAATAGGCGGCGAAGCCCAGTTCGGAGACGAGGCGGAGTTCCTTCTCCAGCAGGCCTGCATGCCGCTCCGAGATGCCCCCCGGAGAGCGCCGCGCCAGCCCCTCGCGGGCGAGCCGGTCGAGCCGATCCTGCGCGGGCTCGTTCTGAGCGACCTCGTCGGGATATTCGTAGCTGAGTTCGTCGAGATCGAAGCCGCAGCGCGCCGCGATCTCGCAGCTGCGACGCAGGGCTGCGGGGTGGCGGCGATAAAGCCGCGCCATGTCCTCGGCCCCCTTCAGACGCCGTTCGGCATTGGGCAGCGCGCGGGTACCAAGCGCGTCGATCGTGCAGCCCTCGCGCAGGCAGGTCAGCACATCGGCCAGCTGCCGGCGCGACCCACGATGCATCAGCACGTCGCCGGTCGCCACCATCGGCGTCGAGGCCCTCAGCGCGAGCGCTGCGCAAGCGTCGAACCAGCGCTGATCCGAGCCGTCATAACGCGGCGGCGCGCCAAGGAAGACCTGCCCCGGATAGCGCCGCCGCATCTCTTGTAGCGGGCGGTAGGCACGGGCCAGATCGGCGGGCGGCAAAGCGATCAGGATCATCCCCGCGCAGCCCTCCAGCAGATCCGCCCGGGTCAGGTGACACTCCCCCTTCCCCGCCCGGCGCTTGCCGCGGGTAAGAAGCTGGCTCAACCGGTGATAGGCCGCGCGGTCGGTAGGCAGCGCCACCCATTCGACCGGGCAATCGCTCAGCACCAGCCGCGCGCCGACGATCAGCTTCGGCAGTTTTGCGGTTGTCGGCCGGGCCAGATCCTGTGGCGAGCCGATGGGCTGGCGAGAGCTTTCGTCGCGCTGCAGTTCCGAGCGGATACGCAGCGCCTCACCGATCTCGCGCTTGAGTTCCTTGAGCGCCGAAAACGCCCGAACCACGCCCGCGAGCGAGTTGCGGTCGGTGATCGCGATGGCCTCCAGCCCCAGTTCGGCGGCGCGCACCATCAGCTCCTCGGGATGCGAGGCCCCGGTGAGGAAGGTGAAGTTGGAGGTGGTGCAAAGCTCGGCATAGGCGAGCGGAATGGCGGGCGTGTTGGCGGTGGTCACGACCGCCGAGGGGGCGCTGCCCCCGCGCCCGTCGGGCGCCCCCCGGGATATTTCGACCAAGGCGAAGGGAGCGGTCATGCGAAGACCCCCTCGACATACCAGCCGGGATCCTGCGGCGTGTGGAACATCCAGAGCCGCAGCCCCTGCCCGGTCTCGACGCGCCAATAGTCGCGCATCCCGCGCCGCCAGTTGGGATCGTCGAACCACCATTCCGGGGTCAGCCGTTCCGGCCCCTCGATGCGTTCCGCGCTGAGCGACTGGCGGCGCCAGCGGAAGCGGCGCGGCGGATCGGGGGCGTCGGACATGAGCGGCTCCGGCGGGAACAGCCGCAGCGGGCGAGGGTGCGGCTGGTGCCAGTTGCCCTCGGGGTCGGTGAAGGCGGCAGGCGCAATCAGGAAGCTGCGCTCGGGGATATGGCTGTCGGCGGGCAGGTAGCGCTGGACGTTCTCCAGCCCGATGCGCAGCCCGATCCGGGTGATCAGATCGCCCAGCCTGTCGCGCCGCTCGGTGGCGATGGTGCCGATCTGGCGGGCGGGGAGCGCCTCGACCTGCGTGGCCGCGAGGCGCATCTGATCGATCCCGAAGCCCGCGTCGATATCCTCGATGCCGCGCGCGAAGAGGGCCGCGATCCGGCTGGGGTCGCTGAGCGGGGTGGCCAAGCGCAGCTCGACCTCCTGGCTGGCCTGATCGACGCGGCGCAGGGTAAGGCAGAGCACCCGTGCGCCAACTTCGTTTTCCTTGAGTTTGGCGCAGAGCCGATCGAGCAGCCGTTCGATCCCCGCCATCACATCGGCCTGCTGGCCGATCGGTTCGGGCAGGGTCAGGCGGGTCCCGTAATGGGGCGGATCGGCCACGGGCGAGACCTGTTCGGGCAGATCGCCCAAGGCCTGATCGAGCCGCGCCATCAGCCCCGCGCCAAAACGGCGCACGAGCGGTGCTCGCGGCGTGCGGGTCAGATCGCCGATCTCGCGCAGTCCCAGCCGCTGCAACCCTGTCACCGTCTCATGCGGCAGGCGCAGCGCGGCCACCGGCAGCTTGCCCAGAGCCGAGAGCCGCGCGCCGGGTGCGGCCCGACCGGGCGCGAAATGCGCCAGCGCCCAAGCCGCGCCGCGGGTGTCGGCAAGGCCAAGCCGCGCGGTGATCCGGGCGCGCTCCAGCCGGGCGATCATCTCGGCCATCATCGGCTCTTCACCGCCCCAAAGGTGATCCGAGCCGGTGATGTCGAGCACCAGACCGTCCTCGCCGTCCAAGCCCACCCAAGGGCAATAGCGCGTGGCCCAGCGGCGCAGCGTCTCGAGGAATTGCGCCTCGCGGGCGGGATCGGCGGGCGCGGTCTGCAGCGTGGGGCAGAAGGCGCGGGCTTCGGACAGCGCCATGCCGCGCGCCAGCCCCTGCCCCTCGGCCGCGGCGTTCAAGCAGTGCAGCCGGTCGGTATTGCCCTCGCGCAGGACCAGCGCGAAGGGCCCCTCAACGGCTCGTGCCCGAAGAACCCGGTCGCTCGCCAGCCGGGGAAACCAGAGAGTGAGAATACGCCGTGTGCGCCCGTCGAGCATGTCGCTGAGCCTAGAGTTCGAGTCATTTGTTCGCGCTTTGTTCTTTTTAGGTCTCGCAGGATGCGGAGTCGAGTCCGTCTGGTGTCGGCATCGCGATCAGGCGGTGGCGATCGCGCCCTCGACGAAGGCGATCAGGCGCGGCAGGCAATGGGTGCGCAGATCGTAACGCTCGCACATATGGGTGCGGGCTGCCTCGCGCATCGGGGCGAATGTCTGCGGGTTCGCCAGCCCTTCGGCCAGCGCCTTCGACCAACCGGGAATATCGAAGAAATCCACCAGCCGCCCGGTCTGCCCGTCGGTGATCACCTCGCGCACCGGCGCGGTATCCGAGGCCACGATCGCACATCCGGCAGCCATCGATTCCATCAGCGACCAGCTGAGCACGAAGGGATAGGTCAGATAGGCATGGGTGCGGCTGACATGGAGCATGTCGACGTAATCGCCGTAAGGGATGCGGCCCAGAAAATGCACGCGGCTCATATCCAGCCGGTCGCGCACCTCGCCCAGGAATTTCTGCTTCCAGCTTTTGGCGTCCTTCGGCGGGCCGCCATAGCTTTGCCCCTCCTCGCCCACGATCAGCACATGCGCCTCGGGCCGCGCCGCAAGCACATCGGGCAGCGCGCGCATGAAGGAGTGATAGCCGCGATAGGGCTCGAGCGAGCGGTTCACGAAGGTCAGAACCTCGTCGCCGGGGCGGAAGGTGAGCGTGGTTTCCGGCACGGTGAAACGCGCCTGCGGGTTCGGCGCGAGCCGCGCGCAGTCCACCCCGTCATGGCAGATGGTGAGCTTGGCGCACAGCTCCGGCGGGAAGGTCTCGGCCTGAAACTCGGTCGGGGCAAGCCCCGCATCGGCCTGTACCATCGACTGGATCAGATGGGCCGAGCGCGCGGTGGTGGAGATCCGGGTCTCGAGGCCGGGCTTCTGGAATTCCGCGTCGAAATCGGTGTCCATCCCGGTCGTGCGATACATCAGCTCGGCATAGACCAGCAGTTTCGCCTCGGGCCAGACCTCGCGCAGGAACAGCGTCTCACCCCAGCCGGAATGGCCGAAGATCACGTCCGGCACATAGCCGTGCCTGTCGCGCAGCTGCCGGGCGGCCAGCGCGACCTTTGCCCCGCGCGCGGCGCTTTCGGCGTAAAGGCGCGTGAGCCGCGAGGACATCTCGACCGGCTCGGGCTTGCGGTATTTCACCACCTTCACCGGCGAGGGGCGCTGGTTCGTCTCGACCGTCAGAGCCAGAACGTCATGCCCGCGCGCGGCCAGAGCCGGTGCCAGATGTACGAACTGGCCCGGGAAGTTCTGGTGAACGAAGAGGATCTTCATGCAATCTCGGGGGTCAGCGAACTCTCCCCCAAAGCGGCCACCATCAGCTGGCGCGTATAGGCGGTCTGCGGATTGGCGAAGACCTCCGCCGCGTTGCCCGCCTCGACGACGTCGCCGCGCTTCATCACCATGATCTTGTGGCTGAGCGCGCGCACCACCCGCAGGTCGTGACTGATGAACAGATAGGCAAGCCCGTGGCGTTTCTGCAAGTCGCGCAGCAGGTCCACGATTTGCACCTGCACCGTCATGTCGAGCGCGGAGGTCGGCTCGTCCAGCACCACCACCTTGGGACGCAGGATCATCGCGCGGGCGATGGCGATCCGCTGGCGCTGCCCGCCCGAGAATTCATGCGGGTAGCGCTCCATCATCGATGGATCGAGCCCGGTTTCCTCCATGATCTCGGCGACCATCTCGCGGCGGTTGCGGCCCGGCTCGACGCCGTGGACGGTCAGACCTTCGCCGATGATCTGCTCTACCGTCATACGCGGCGAGAGCGAGCCGAAGGGATCCTGGAACACGATCTGCATGTCGCGGCGCAGCGCGCGCAGCTTGTTCGCCTGCCAGCTGGAGATGTCCTGGTTCTCGTAGATGATCGGCCCTTCGGAGGGAATGAGCCGCATGATCGCGAGCGCGAGCGTGGTCTTGCCCGAGCCGGATTCGCCCACGATGCCCAGCGTCTCCCCTGCCCTCACCGAAAGCGAGGCGTCGTTGACCGCCTTCACGTGACCGATGGTCTTGCGCAGCAAACCGCGCTGGATCGGGAACCAGATTTTCAGATGCTCGGTCCGCACCAGTTCGGGCGCGTTCTCGGGCACCGGTTCGGCGCGGCCGGTGGGTTCGGCCTCCAGCAGCTTCTTCGTATAGGGGTGCTTGGGATTGGCGAAGATGTCTTCGGTCTTCCCCTGCTCCACGATCTCGCCATGCTGCATGACGCAGACCCGGTCCGCGATGCGGCGCACCACACCGAGGTCGTGGCTGATGAACAGAAGGCTCATCCCCATGTCGCGTTTCAGATCGGCCAGCAGTTCGAGGATCTGCGCCTGAATCGTCACGTCGAGCGCGGTGGTGGGTTCGTCCGCGATCAGCAGGTCCGGCCCATTGGCGAGCGCCATCGCGATCATCACGCGCTGGCGCTGCCCGCCCGAAAGCTGGTGCGGATAGTCCTGCAGCCGGTCTGCCGGGTTCTGTATGCCGACCTTGTCGAGCAAGTCGACGATGCGTTTCTTGGCCTGCTCGCCGGTCACGCCCTGGTGTAGCGCGAGGCTTTCGCCGATCTGCTTTTCCAGCGTGTGCAGCGGATTGAGCGAGGTCATCGGCTCCTGAAAGATGAAGCTGATATCGTTGCCGCGCACCCGCATCAGTTCACGTTCCGAGGCGCCGACCATCTCGCGACCCTCGTAGCGGATCGAGCCTTCGACCTTGGAATTGCCGCCGACCAGCGCCACGGTCGAGAGCGCGGTCACGGATTTGCCCGAACCGGACTCGCCCACCAGCGCGACGGTCTCGCCCGCGTTCACGGTGAAGCTCACGCCTTTCACGGCCGGGGTGAATTTGCCCTCGGAGCTGAAGGCGACCTTCAGGTTTTCGACCTCGAGAACCGGTTTCATCGGAACACCTTTCTGGGATCGAACGCGTCACGGATGCCCTCGAAGACGAAGACCAGAAGCGAGAGCATGATGGCGAAGGTGAAGAAGGCCGAGAAGGCCAGCCACGGCGCTTGCAGGTGCTGCTTGCCTTGCAGCGCAAGCTCCCCAAGCGACGGCGCGGAGGACGGCAGCCCGTAGCCCAGATAGTCGAGCGAGGCGAGCGCGCCGATCGCGCCGGTGATCACGAAGGGCAGCATGGTCAGCGTGGCCACCATCGCATTGGGCAGGATGTGGCGGAACATGATCACCCGGTCCGATACGCCAAGCGCACGGGCAGCGCGGACATATTCGAAATTGCGTGCCCGCAGGAACTCGGCCCGGACGACGCCGACCAGCGCGGGCCAGCCGAAGAGGATCGAGACCATGACAAGCAGCCAGAAACTTCGGCCCAGGATCGCGAAGAGGATGATGATCACGTAGAGCGCGGGCGTGGAGGACCAGATCTCCAGAATGCGCTGGAAGAACAGGTCCACCTTGCCACCGAAATAGCCCTGCACAGCGCCTGCAGCGATCCCGATGATCGAGCCGATCCCGGTCACGATCAGCGCGAACAGCACCGAGGTGCGGAAGCCGTAGATCACCCGCGCCAGCACATCGCGCGCGGTGTCATCCGTGCCTAACCAGTGATCGGCATCGGGGGCCGAGGGCGCGGTGCCCACATCGTTGATCGTGTTGTAGCTGTAGGGGATCGGCGGCCAAAGGAGCCAGCCCTTCTCGATCTTCTCGCCATCGACCTCGCCCGTCTTCAGCGCCTCGTTGGCGAAAGCCTTCGGGTCGTCCGCGTCGAAGCAACCCTCGGTGCCGCCCGTCTCGATCAGGCATTGCACGGTCGGGTCGCGATAGATCGCCTCGGTGCGGAAATCGCCGCCGAAGGCGGTCTCGGGGTAGAAGTTGTAGATCGGGAAATACAGCTCGCCGCGGTAGCTGACCACGATGGGTTTGTCGTTCGCGATGAACTCCGCGAACATCGAGGCCACGAACAGGATCGCGAAGATGATCGCCGACCAGAAGGCGCGGCGATTGGCCTTGAAGTTGCGCCAGCGGCGTTGGTTGAGAGGAGACAATGCCATCAGCCGGACCTCTTCTCGAAATCGATCCGCGGATCAACGAACACATACATCATGTCGGAGATGATGTTCACGACGAGCGAGATCAGCCCGAACATGTAGAGCGTGCCGAAGATTACCGGGTAGTCGCGCTCCACCGCCGCCTGGAAGCCCAGAAGGCCCAGCCCGTCGAGCGAGAAGATCGTCTCCACGATGATCGAGGCACCGAAGAAGATGCCGAGGAACTGCGCCGGGAAGCCCGCGATCACGATCAGCATCGCGTTGCGAAAGACGTGCCCGTAAAGCACCTTCTTCTCGGCCAAGCCCTTGGCGCGGGCAGTCATCACATATTGCTTGTTGATCTCGTCGAGGAAGGAGTTCTTCGTCAGCAGCGTCATGGTCGCGAAGCTCGCGATCGTCGTCGCCGTCACCGGCAGCGCGATGTGCCACAGGTAATCGAGCGCCTTGCCGATCATCGAGAGCTGGTCGAAATTGTCCGATGTCAGACCACGCAGCGGGAATATCTTGAAATAGCTGCCACCCGCGAACAGCACCATCAGCATCACCGCGAACAGGAAGCCCGGGATCGCGTAGCCCACGATGATCGCGCCGGAGGTCCAGGTGTCGAACGGGGTGCCATCGCGCACCGCTTTGCGGATGCCCAGCGGGATCGAAATGATATAGGCGAGGATCGTCGACCACAGGCCCAGCGTGATCGAGACCGGCATCTTGTCGATCACAAGGTTCACGACGCTCTCGTTGCGGAAGAAACTGTTGCCGAAATCGAAGGTCAGGTAGCCCTTCATCATGATCGCGAAGCGCTGCCAGGCCGGGATCTTCTCCTTGTGGCAGGCCGGGTCCGCCAGATCGGGCGTGCCGGTGAACCCGTCATCGCAGACGATCCGCGCGAAGCCCATCTGCACTTCGAGCTGATTGAGCAGCTCCGGAGAGATGCCGCGCGCCCCCTGATAGCCGCTATCCTCGACGCCGCCCTGGTTCTGCGTGCCCGCATCCCCACCGCCCGAGATGTTGCGCATCGAATCCGCCTCGCCCTGAACGCGGGCAATGACCTGCTCGATCGGCCCGCCGGGGACGAATTGCGTCAGCGTGAAGTTGATGATCATGATTCCCAGCAAGGTGGGGATCACCATCAGCAATCGCCGCAGGATATAGGCGCCCATGTCCGGCCCTCTGCTCGTTTATCGGCGGTCGCTCAGAGCGCGCCGCTCGCTTTCAGTTTCTTGGCCTTGTCGGCGTCATACCACCAGAAATCCAGTTCTCCCAGAGCGTAGGGCGGCAGTTTTTCCGGGTGATCGTACATGTCGTAATAGGCGACCGTGTAGGTGGGCTTGAACCACTGCGGCACCCAGAAGCGCAGGGCGCGCAGGCTGCGGTCCAGCGCATGGACACGCGGCAACAGCTCTTCTTCTGTATTCGCCTCTTCGACCATGCGGATCATCTTGTCGATCGCCGGGTTCTTCAGCCCCATCGCGTTGAACACGTCATCGGTCGAGCCCGAGCCGAAATACTGCTGCAGGTTCGAGCCGGGGATTTCGTCCTGCCCCAGATGGGTGGTGATCATGTCGAAGTCGTGGCTGCGACGGCGGTTTTCATACTCGCTGTCGTCGACGCGGTCCATTCTGGCATCGATGCCGAGCGCGCGCAGGTTCTGCACATAAGGGTTGATGACGCGGTCGAAGGTCTGGCTGTCGTTGAGGATCGCAACGGTCAGCTTCTCGCCCTTGTCGTTGCGGCGCATCCCGTCATCGCCGACGGTCCAGCCCGCCTCTTCGAGCAGTTTCGCCGCCTTGCGCATGTTCTTGCGGTCGAGTTGGCGCTTGCCCGAGACCGGCTGGATCACCGCGTCGTCGGTCAGGATGCCGTCAGGCAGATCCTTGGCGAGCGGTTCGAGGATTTTCTTCTCCTCCGCCGAGGGCTTGCCCTGCGCCTGCAGCTTGGAGTTTTCCCAGAAGCTCTCGACCCGATCATAGAGCCCGTAGAAAAGCGTGTCGTTCGACCACTCGAAGTTGAAGACGAGACCGAGCGCCTCGCGCACGCGGATATCGTCGAATTTCGGCTCGCGCAGATTGATCGCGAAGCCCTGCCCAGAGGCGATGTTGCCGTTGGGCAGTTCCGCCTTCACGACCTCGCCCGACTGCATCGCCGGGAAGTCGTAGGCGGTGGCCCAGATGATCGAACTCGCTTCGTTGCGGAAGGTGTAGGTGCCCGATTTGAAGCCCTCGAAGGCCGACTGGTAATCGCCGAAATACTCGACGCGGATCTTGTCGAAATTCGAGCGGCCCTTGTTGATCGGAAGGTCCTTGCCCCAATAGTCGGGATTCCGCTTCCAGGTGATCGCGCGATTGCTTTTGACGCTGTCGAACATGTAGGGGCCCGAGCCGATGAAGGGCACCGGGGAGGTCTGCGACAGGTCGATGCTCTCCTTTTCGAACTGCGCCTTGGAGAAGATCGGCAGCGACGCAACCGATTGGATGATATCGCGGCGCGGGTAATCGGGCTGGAAGTCGAAACGGATGTGCTTGTCGTCGATCGCCTTAGCGGATTTGACCTGCTGGGCGATCACCGCACGGAAAGAGCTCAGCCCCTTGTCGCGCAGCTGCTCGTAGGAGAAGACCACATCCTGCGCAGTCAGCGGCGTGCCGTCGGAGAACTTGATCCCGTCGCGCAGGGTGAAGGTGACCCAATCCTTGCTCGGCGGATATTCGAGGCTTTTACAGAGCAGGCAGTAAAGCTCGCCAACCGTGTCGGCGGTACCTTCCATCAACGACTCCAGCGGCACCGAGGACAGTGCGGCCGCTCGGCCCTGGATCGAATAGGGATTGTAGTTGTCGAAGCCGCCCGGCGCCCATTCCGAAATTTCCCCGCCCTTGGGCGCATCCGGATTGACGTAGTCGAGATGGGCGTAATCGGCGGGATACTTCAGATGCCCCAGCGTCGCGATCCCGTAGGAGATGATCGTGTCGCTGCCCTGGGTGCTATCCTGTGCATGTGCGCCGAAGGCCAGCCCCGCCCAGATCAGACCCGCTGCAACCAGCCCGCTCAGCGCGCGCGGCGCCACCTGCGTCCAATCCAGATCGATCGCTTTACTCGCCACTCGCGCTTTTGCCATGCACTCCTGCTCCCTGCTCCAAAGCGTTTTCGCGTCTGCCTAGCTAAAAGCCTTAGCGCACAGGGAGCAAGTTACGAATCTGTAAAGCACGGCGGGAAATGCAAAAGGCCGCCCAAAGAGGCGGCCTTGAGAGATTTCGAGAGGGCTTGCCTCAGTTCGAATGCTCTTGCAGGTAGGCAATCACGTCGTTGCGGTCTTCGGGCTTCTTGAGACCGGCGAAGGACATCTTGTTGCCCGGGATGAAGTCTTTCGGGTTGGTCAGCCACTCGTTGAGCGCTTCGAGCGTCCATTCGCCGCCATGGCTCTTGAGCGCGTCCGAATAGGAGTAATCCGCGACCGAAGCGATCGGGCGACCGACCACACCGTCGAGATGCGGGCCGACACCGTTCTTGCCTTCGAGCGAATGGCAGGCCTTGCACTTGCCAAAGATCTTCTCGCCCTTGGCGGCATCGCCGGTGCCCAGTTCGACCTGTGCGACTTGCTCTTCCTTCGCGGCGCCATCGCCTTCTTCCGGCGCGGCCAGTAGATCGCCGGGCGCTGCGGACATCATGTCCTTCATCGCGTGCTCGCTCCCGCCCGAAGCGTCGTGGCTTTCGCCGACGGTGTAGAGCGCGCTGGAGGCCCAGGCCGTAAGCAGGAAGAACAGCAACGCGCCCAGAAACGCGCCCGCCGCCTTGGTGAAGGTCATCGTGTTGAACATGTCTCGTCCCTGATATGCGTCGTCGTCCCGCGCATCTATCCGCACAGGGCCCTTTAGATCAAGCGAACTTTACCAGATGTGATCGGATTTCCGAAGAGTGACCGGGGGATGACGCAGCGTGAGCCCTCTGCGCCCCGGCTCTTCCCTTCCGCGCAGGCACGGGCTAGGCAGGGGCGCGAGACGAGATCAGTGCGGGGGGGGATTGCCCATGAGCAGCCAAGGACAAACGCCGAGAACCGGACGGATCGCTTTTCAGGGCGAGTTGGGCGCGTATTCGCATCAGGCTTGCCGCGACGCGCGTCCGGACCTCGAACCGGTCCCTTGCCGCACCTTCGAGGACGTGATCGCCTCGGTGAAGAAAGGCGACGCCGATCTCGCGATGCTGCCGGTGGAGAACTCCACCTACGGGCGGGTGGCCGACATTCACCGCCTGCTGCCGGAATCGGGGCTGCATATCCTCGACGAGGCCTTCGTGCGCGTGCATATCAGCCTGATGGCCCTGCCCGGCGTGGAGATCGATGAGCTGGAAAAGGTCCGCGCGCATCTGGTGCTTCTGCCGCAGGCGGCAAGCTTCCTCGCGCGCTACGGGATCCGGGGCGAGGCCGCCGCCGACAGTGCGGGCGCGGCCGCCGAACTCGTGCAGGCACAGACCCGCAGCGTCGGCGTGCTGGCCTCCGACATGGCCGCCGAGACGTATGGCCTCAACATCCTCGCCCGGCATATCGAGGATCACGCGCATAACACCACGCGCTTCCTGATCATGGGCACCGAGCCCGACACCCGCCCGCGTGGCGAGAAGATGATGACCACTTTCGTCTTCCGGGTGCGCAACATCCCGGCAGCCCTCTACAAGGCAATGGGCGGGTTCGCGACCAATGGCGTGAACATGACCAAGCTCGAAAGCTACATGGTCGGCGGGCATTTCACCGCGACGCAGTTCTACGCCGATGTCGAAGGCCATCCCGACGATCCGGCGCTGGCGCGCGCGCTCGAGGAACTGGATTACTTCACCAGTTATCTGGAAATTCTGGGCGTCTACCCGGCCGCACCGGAACGCAAGAGCTGAGGGGGCCGGGCGTCAGGCGATCTTCTCGTGCTGACGCTCGATATCCTGCGCGAATTGCTCGATCCGTTCCTTGAAGCGGCGTTCGAGGTTGCCCTTGCCGAGCTTGGCCGACTGGATCATCAGCCGCGCGCCGAGACTGCGCGGCTTCAACTCCAGCCCCACCTGCAACCGCGTCCGGGTTCGCGACAGATCCGTGAGATCGAAATCCATCACCGCCTCGAAACTGTTCGAAACGCCCTCGTAGACGATCAGTTCCGGCACTTCGAAACGCTTCACATCGGTGATCATCTGGCGCTGCTTGCCACGAAAACGGAAACCGATATCCCAAGACATGCCTGCGCCCGGTTCGTTTAGCGTATCGAGCCGTTTCAGCGTGATCCCGCGGCGCATCGCCACCCGCTCGAAGCTCCCGAAATCCGCGAGCCGTCCGAAGACGAAACCGGCGGGCGCGGAAATATCGGTGCGGGTCGACAATTTCATGAGACGAATTCCTCGGATCAGCAGTCAGGGCACCGGGGAGCGGCGCGCCGTGCGCGGCAAACTGGCCTCATTCCAGCCGATCTGCAAGCCACTCGCGCATCAGCCAACCGGCGATCGCGCCCTGGCGTGGCGCGGAGATCTCAGGGTCGCGCCCAGCCACAACCTGCAGCAGACGCTCCCGGTTGATCCAGCGTGCATCGGCGATCTCGACCGGGTCGATGGTGATATCGGTGGTCGTCGCCACGCCGCGACACCCCAGCATCAAAGAGGCCGGGAACGGCCACGGCTGCGAAGCGACGAGAGAGACCTCTCCCACCTCGACGCCGCTTTCCTCGAACACCTCGCGGCGCACGGCGGCCTCGACCGTCTCTCCCGGCTCCATGAAGCCCGCGAGGCAGGAATACATCGTCTCGGGCCAATGCGGGCCGCGCCCCAGCAGGAGCCGGTTGCCGTCGGTGATCAGCATGATCACGACCGGGTCGGTCCGCGGAAAATGGTGCCGCTCACAAACCGGGCAGCGCCGATGCCACCCCGCCTGCTCCGGCTCGCTTTCGGCGCCGCAGGTGGAGCAGAAACGATGCGTCCGGTGCCATTCCACGAGCCCGCGCGCGGTGGCGGCGATCTCCGCCTCGACCGGGCTCAGAAACCCCATCCGGCCACGCAGCTCGGCGAAGACGATATCGTCGGGCAGATCGGGATGGCGCTGCTCGGAGGCGTCGAAGAAGGCCGCCCCGTCGGGTCGTTCACCCTCGGGCTCGAAAGCCGAGACATCGCGGGAAAACAGAGCACACCCGTCGTGGCACCCGAGGAAAATCTCCGGTCCCGGCATAGCCTCGAGCGCCGCCTCGCCCGCGCGCAGAAGGTGCAGCCCTTCGGGCCCGAACAGCGGACGCCCGCGCCAAAGCGCAACCACCCGCGCCGCTTCGCCTGCGCGCAGATCCGCGAGCCGCTCTGCATCGCCCCGCAGATGGGCCGCCCGCTCGAGCGCACCCGGCGCTTCCGCAAAGGCCAAGCCCCGCGAATCGAGCACGCGTCCTTGAGACAACCGGGCGGGTTGAGAAATCGGCTTTCGCGCGTCGGCGAGGGAATCGGGCGGCATGAAAAACTCCTGCGGATCGCCCTACCCATGCCACGGGGCGCCAGCCGGAGACCAGTGCCGATCAGGTGACGCGCAAGCCAGAGCCGCCACGTGCCCGGACCTCGCAAACGCGTTACGTCAATTTAAAACTTGGCAAACGACCGACCTCTACTCTAGCTTGCGTGTGGGACACACGACCGCCAAGGGGCGGCATTTAAACGATAAAAGGTCAATTACGGGCCAAGGGGATCACATGGGGAAACTGTCTGACCGGGATTGGCCCGGCCAGTTTTCGGATCAGCGCGTCACACTCGCGCTGAGGGTTCTTGAGACGACCGATTTGCATGGTCAAGCGCGGGGCTACGATTACTTCAATGACCGCCCGGCCCCGCGCAGAGGCTTGGCAGCGCTGGCCTCGGAGATTGCGCAAGCGCGCAGCGAAGCCCCGAACTGCCTGCTGTTCGATTGCGGCGACTTCCTTCAAGGCACGCCCCTGACCCAGCTCTGGAGCGAGCCGGGAGAGACGGCGGACAGCCACGACGGCGAAAATCCGATGATCGCGGCAATGAACGCTTTGGGCTACGACGCGGCCGCGCTTGGAAATCACGAATTCGATTTCGGGCTGGCGTCGCTCGAGCGCGCTCTGGAAACCGCGGATTTTCCCACCGTCTGCGCCAATCTGCATGCCTCGTCGGATACGCCGATCCGGCCTTGGGCGATGATCGAACGCCGCTTTCGCGACAGTCACGGTACCGAGCGACATCTGCGGGTCGCGGTGATTGGCGTGCTGCCGCCGCCCAGCCTTGCGTGGCTCGAGACGCGATCCGAGGCCGAGCTTTCGACCTCCTCACTTCTGGAGGCGATGAAGGCGCAGCTGCGTCTGATCCGTGCAGCCGGGGCCGATCTGGTCGTCGCCCTCGCCCATACGGGGATTTCTCCGCTGCCGCTGGATCAGAACGCGCCGCAAGGCTCGGCCCCCGCCGCCGAGCGGGCGGCAGTCACGATCGCGCAGCTCGACGGGATCGACATCGTGCTGGCTGGGCATGACCACCTGCGCTTTCCCGATCCTTCCCGTCCGAGTTTCGCGGGGATCGATCCGGTTCTGGGCACGCTTCACGGCAAGCCCGCGCTCAACGCCGGGGCCGGCGGGACGCATCTGGGAGTGCTCGATCTCGTTCTGGAAAAACGGAAGGAAGGCTGGGCACTCGCGGCGCACCGGGCGGAGTTGCGCCCAGCGCAGGGCGAGAGCGGGCCGGACAGCGCGGCCGTGCTTGCCTCCTCGGCCCGCGCCCATCGCCGCACGCTCGATCACATCCGCCGCCCCATCGGCACCACCGCAGAGCCACTGCACAGCTATTTCACCCAGATCGCGCCGGACCGGACACTCGCCCTGACCATCGCGGCGAAACGGCGATATGCCCGCGAAAAGCTCGCTGGACGCCCCGAAGCGGACCTGCCCCTACTCGGCGCTGCGTCGAGCTTCAAATCGGGCGGCACGGCAGGCTCTGCGCATTTCATCGACATCCCTGCCGGCCCGCTGCGGATGAGCCATCTCGACGACATCTACCTGTTCAACAACATGGTCGCCGCGGTCGAACTCAGTGGCGCGGAACTGCGCGACTGGCTCGAACAGGCGGTCTCGATCTACAACCAGCAGCGCGCCGACGGGCGGTTGCGGATGCTCTGCGATTTCGCCTTCGCGAGTTACCATTTCGACGTGATCGCGGGGCTTACCTACGAGATCGACCTGTCGCAGCCACCGCGCTTCCGCCCGGATGGCAGCCTGAACACGGCCGCACGGGGACGCATCCGCGACCTGCGCCACGAGGGTGCTCGCGTCAGTGATACAGACCGGTTCATCGTCGTGAGCAACGATTTCCGCCTCTCCGGCGGCGGCGGGTTCAAGCAGCGGGGTCGCCCCGTCTCCCTCGCTCCGGAGCCGATGCGCGTGCGCGACCTGCTGCTGCAGGAAATCGATGCGCAGCAAGGACCGCTCCGCATCGACGCGCCGCCGATCTGGCGGTTCGCTCCCCTGCCCGGCGCGCGCGCCTTGTATCATACGGGCCCCGGCGCATCGGCTTACCTGTCGGAGCTCGCGCAAGTCGGATTGCAGGCCGAACCCGGACCGGTCAATGCGAACGGGTTCCTTCCACTCGAGATCGCCCTCTGAGGGCGCGCCGATGTGGCGCCCAATTTTCTTGCATTTACGCAGCACCCCGCACAAAACTTAATCACGGAACCGTGAGCGACCTGCCAACTCGCATGACACACGCGGTTTGAGTTTACCCCCGCGCGCCGCCGGTCAGGATCGGGGCGAAAACGGATTAACGGAGTGAGGGATATCATGCTGCACATCAAACCGGGACTTTTCGCGGCGCTCGCGCTCGGCCTCTCAGCCACGCTGGCACAGGCCGAAACCAAGATGCCTTTCGCGCTGGACTGGAAATTCGAAGGCCCCTCGGCGCCCTATTTCCTCGCTATCGACGAGGGGTTCTATGGCGAGGCCGGGCTGGAGGTCGAAATCTCCGAGGGCAAGGGCTCGCTCGACGCGATCCCGAAAGTGGCAACCGGCGCCTATCCGGTGGGCTTCGCCGATATCAACTCACTGATGAAATTCCTCGACCAGAACCCCGGCGCGCCCGTCACCGCCGTGATGATGGTTTATGACAAGCCGCCCTTCGCGGTGGTCGGCCGCAAGTCGCAGGGCGTGAACGAGCCCAAAGACCTCGAAGGCAAAGTGCTGGGCGCGCCGCCCCCGGATGGCGCCTGGGCACAGTTCCCGATCTTCGCCAAGGAAGCCAGCCTCGACATGGACAAGATCAAGGTCGAACCGGTCGGCTTCCCCACGCGCGAGCCGATGCTGGCCGAGGGCAAGGTCGATGCAGTCACCGGCTTCTCCTTCTCCTCGACGCTCAATCTCAAGCGTCTGGGCGTGGGCATGGAGGACCAGTCGGTGCTGCTGATGGCCGATTACGGCGTGGCGCTTTACGGTAATGCGATCATCGTGAACACGGATTACGCGAAGGCGCATCCTGAAGAGATTACCGGCTTCATCAAGGCGACCGCCGAGGGCTGGAAAGCCGCTATCTCTGATCCGGGCAAGGCGATCGACGCGCTTCTCAAACGCAACCCAGCCGCCGACAAGGATCTGGAGACCGAGCGACTTCAAATGGCAATCGATGCCAATGTCCTGACCGATTACGTCAAGGAAAACGGTATGGGCGGGATCGACGCGGACCGGATGGCCACCGCGATCGAGCAGACGAAAACCGTCTACGAGTTCCAGAACGCGCCCGATGCGGCTCTCTATTTCGACAGCGCGTACCTGCCCGACGCGGCAGAGCGGAAGATCGACTGATCCGACATCCTGCAGGGGCGGGCGCCGTGGATGCACCCGCCCCTATTCTCTGCCTTCTCGCGCCGGACCCTCATGGAAAATCTCATCGACATTCGCGGCGTGACCCACGCCTATCAAACCAAGCATGGCCCCCTGCCCGTGCTCGACCAACTGGACATCCGCGTACCGCAGGGCGAGTTCTGCGCCGTGGTCGGCCCCTCGGGCTGCGGCAAATCCACCCTCACCCGTCTGGTGGCGGGGCTGATGAAACCCGACCGGGGCGAGGTCTGGCTTCATGGCGAGAAGGTCACCAGCCCGCGCAAGACCGTCGGCATGGCGTTCCAGAACCCGGTGATGCTGGAATGGCGCTCGATCATCGAGAACGTGATGCTGCCTCTGGAGATCGTGGCTCCGGGCATGGCGAAATCCGAGAAGGCCGCGCGCGCCGAGCACTTGCTGGAGATGGTGGGCCTGAAGGGGTTCGAGACCAAGCGCCCGTCGGAACTGTCCGGCGGGATGCGCCAGCGCGCCTCGCTCTGTCGCGCCATCGTGCACAAGCCGGATGTGCTGATCATGGACGAGCCCTTTGGCGCGCTCGACAATTTCACCCGCGAGGATCTGTGGCAGACGATGCGCGACCTACGCGCCGCCGAGCCTTTCACCGCCGTTCTGATCACCCATGACCTGCGCGAGAGCGTGTTCCTCGGCGATCAGGTCATCGTCCTCTCGGGCCGCCCGGCGCATACGCAATACGTGCTGGATGTGGACCTGCCGAAGGATCGCACGATCGACGTTCTCTACGAGCCGAAAGCCGTCGAGATGCTGCATCTCCTGCGCGACCAAATCCGGATCGCGCAGCGCCGCGACGCGGGGGTACACTGATGGACGCCAAGAAAATCTTCACCCCGATCCTGTCGATCGTCGCTTTCCTCGCGATCTGGGAATTCATCGTCTGGGCGAATGGCTGGCCGAACTACGTCATGGCCTCGCCGTCGGACCTGCCCGCCGCCTATATGCGCTACTGGAACCTGTTCCTGGTCGATAGCTGGCAGACGCTATGGCGGACGGTAGCAGGGCTTGCGATCTCGATCGTGTTTGGCACCTTCCTCGGCATGCTCATGGGCTTTTCGCGCACCGCGCGCGATGCACTTTATCCGCTTCTGGTGGGCTTCAACGCGGTGCCGAAGGCGACAGTCGTGCCGGTGCTGGCGCTGCTGTTCATCGGCGCGCATGACTTCAACACCGTGCTTATGGCCTTCATGATCTCCTTCTTCCCGATCGCCGTGTCAGTAGGGATCGGCCTGTCCACGCTGGAGCCCGAATATCGCGATATCCTCGGCGCGCTGGGGGCCTCGAAATTCACCATCTTCCGCAAGATCGCCCTGCCCAAAACCCTGCCCGAGTTCTTCGGCGCGTTGAAAGTCTCGGTGACGCTGGCCTTCATCGGCACCAACCTCGTCGAGATCATCTCGCCCCACGGCAAGGGCCTCGGCGCGCTGTTCCTGTCGGGCCAGACCAACGGGGATTACCCGCTGATGTTCGCAGTGCTGATCGCCTTGGCCTTCCTCGGAATCCTTCTCTATTACGCCGTCGTCGCGCTGGAGAAAGTCTTCGCAAGTTGGGCCGAACGGCAGCCGGGGTAAGGGGCGCTGCGCCTTCTGGCTTCGCCATTCAACCCCGGGATATTTCTGCGAAGGGAAAGGGGGCGCGTCGACCGCGCAACGAAAACCGCCCGCACGAGAGAAACGTGCGGGCGGTTTTGCGTTTCAGGTCAGTGACCGGATCAGGTCTTGAAGATCCGGTAGATCGCCGGGATCACGAGCACCGTCAGCAGGGTCGAGCTGAGCAGGCCGAACAAGAGCGAGATCGCAAGACCCTGGAAGATCGGGTCGGCCAAAATCACCACCGCACCGATCATCGCCGCGATCGCGGTCAGCAGGATCGGCTTGAAGCGGATGGCGCCCGCCTCGATCAGTACCTCGATCGGCGATTTGCCCTCATGGCTGCCGTGGCGGATGAAGTCCACCAGCAGGATCGAGTTACGCACGATGATCCCCGCCAGCGCGATGAAGCCGATCATCGACGTGGCCGAGAATGGCGCGTGGAAGATCCAGTGGCCCAGCATGATACCGAGGAAGGTCAGCGGCACCGGCGTCAGGATCACCAGCGGTAGCCGGAACGAGCCGAACTGCGCGACGACGAGGATGTAGATCCCAAGCAGCGCCACGGCGAAGGCTGCGCCCATGTCGCGGAAGGTCACCCAGGTCACCTCCCATTCGCCGTCCCACAGAAGCGTCACGTGGCTTTCGTCCTGTGGCTGGCCATGCAGCGATACGACAGGCTTCTCGCCTTTCGGCCAATCCATGTTGTTGATTGCGTCATCGACGGCAAGCATCCCGTAGAGCGGAGCCTCGAACTTGCCGGCGAGTTCCGCGGTGACCATCTCGGCCTCGCGCCCGTTATGGCGGAAGATCGGATAGGACGCCTTCTCCTTGTCCACGCTGACCACGTCGCCAAGCTCCACGACGCCGCGCGCGCCGGGCAGGACGTTGGCCGGGATCGGCGTCGAGAGCGTTTCCTCGTTCATCACCTTGTTCGATTTCGAACGCTCCATCACGATCGGGATCGGCTGGCGCTCCTGCCCGCGATGGGAATAGCCCACGGTGGTCGAACCGTTCAGCATCCCGAGCGTGTCCCAGACATCGCCTTCGGAGACCGAATAGAACTCCAGATCGTCGGAATTGACCGTGGCGCGCAGCTTGTCGGGCTGGATGCCGAAGCTGTTATCCACGTCGACGATATAGGGCACCTGCTTGAAGGCGTCCTCGATCCGGCGGGCCGCGTCACGGCGCGCCTCGGGCGTGGGGCCATAGACCTCGGCCAGAAGCGTCGCGATCACCGGCGGACCGGGCGGCGGTTCGACCGTCTTCAGGCTTGCGCCTTCGGGCAGCTTGATCGCCTTGATCTTGTCACGGATCTCCAGAGCGATTTCGTGGCTGGTGCGATCGCGTTCCCCTTTCGGCGCGAGTTGAAGTTCGACATCGCCCTGATTGGGCTGCGCACGCAGGTAGTAGTGGCGCACCAGCCCGTTGAAGTTGAACGGCGCGGAGGTACCCGCATGGGTTTGCACCGAGAGCACCTCGGGCAGTTTGGTCACGATCTCGGCCACCTGCTGGGCGACCGCATCCGTACCCTCGACCGAGGTGCCCGCAGGCATATCGACCACGACCGAGAGTTCGGACTTGTTGTCGAAGGGCAGCAGCTTCACCGTGACATGCTTGGTGTAGAGAAGCCCCAGCGAGCCGAAGGACAGCACCGACACCACCAGCAGGAACAGCCCCGAGCGCGCTTTCGTTTTCAGGATCGGGCGCGCCACGGCGCTGTACATCCGGCCGAGCCTGCCGCCCGCATGTTCACCGCCATAGGTGTCGTCATCGCCGTGATGGCCATGCAGCTGCGCCTTGCCCGCGACCTTCACCATCAGCCACGGGGTGATGATCACCGCCACGAAGAAGGAGAAGATCATCGCCGCCGAGGCCACCGCCGGGATGGGCGACATGTAAGGCCCCATCAGTCCCGACACGAACAGCATCGGCAGCAGCGCGGCCACAACGGTGAGGGTCGCGACAATGGTGGGGTTGCCTACTTCGGCCACGGCCTCGATCGCCTTGGTCACGCGCGAGCCGGGCGTTTTCATCGCCCAATGTCGCGCGATATTCTCGATCACCACGATGGCGTCATCGACGAGGATACCGATCGCGAAGATCAGCGCGAAAAGCGACACGCGGTTGAGGGTGAAGCCCATGATATAGGCGGCAAACAGCGTCAGCAGGATCGTCACCGGGATGACCACCGCCACCACGATGGATTCGCGCCAGCCGATCGCCAGCAGCACCAGACCCACGATAGAGATCGTCGCGAGGCCAAGGTGGAACAGCAGCTCGTTTGCCTTCTCGTTCGCTGTCTCGCCATAGTCGCGGGTGACCTTCACCTCGACATTGTCGGGGATCAGCTGGCCGTGCAGCTCGTGGATGCGGTCGAGGACATGCTCGGCCACGACCACGGCGTTGGATCCCGCCCGCTTGGCGATGGCGAGGGTGACGGCCGGCGTGCGCTCGATCTTGCCGTCCGCGTCGCGCTGGACGTTCGAGACGATATGATCCGAGGCATCGGGCACGTAGGAGACCTTCGCGACATCGGCGACATAGACGGGGCGATTGTCGCGGGTGGTCAGCAGGAGCCCCGCGATCTCGGAAGGCGCGGTCAGCGTCTCGCCAGCCGAGAGGCTGATCTGCTTGCCCTCATGGCGGATATTTCCGGTGTTGAAAGCGCGGTTCGCCTGCGTGACCTTGTTAGACAGCTGCTGCAGCGTGACCCCGTAGAGCGCGAGCTTGTCGGGCTCGGGCTCGATACGGATCTCGCTCGTTGCGTCGCCCACCAGATAGGTCAGGCCGACATTCTCGATTTTCGTGACCTCGGTCTGCAATTCGCGCGCGACGCGGGTGAGTTCATCGCTGTCGACCTGCGCGCCGTCCTTGCCGGTCAGCGTCAGCGAGACGATCGCCACATCGTCGATCCCGCGACCCACGATCACCGGATCGGGGATACCCTTTGGGATCCTGTCCATGTTGGCGCGGACTTTTTCATGCACGCGCAGGATGGCGGCATCCGAAGAGGTGCCGACCTTGAAGCGCGCCATCACGAGCGAATAGTCGTCCTGAGTGCGCGAATAGACGTGTTCGACCTCGTTGATTCCCTGCACGATGGTTTCCATCGGCTCGGTCACCAGCTTCATCGCGTCCTGCGCCTTCAGACCCGGGGCCTGCAGGTGGATATCCACCATCGGCACGGAGATCTGCGGCTCTTCCTCGCGCGGCAGAGAGATCAGCGCGACCAGACCGACCGCCACGGCGGCGAGGATCATCAGCGGCGTCAGCGCCGAGCGGATGAAGGATTTCGTCAGACCGCCCGCGATACCCAGCTTGCCGTGGATTTCGTCGTCCTCGGGCATCTCCGGCCCGGTGCCTTGGTTATTGCTCATCGTTCGGCACCACCGTGTCGCCGGCGTTCAGACCGGTAAGAACTTCGACCATGTCCTTGCCATCGCTCGTGACATGCACCCCCGGCACGACCGTACGCAGATAGGTGCCCCCCTCTTCCTTCACGCGGACAAAATCGAGCCCCGTGCGGTTGAAGACGTATCCCTGCGGCACGAGAAGCGCCTCTCGCTCGCCCATCGGCAGCTTCACCAGAAGCCGCGCGCCGACGAAGCGCGAATCCAGATCGGGCACTTCCACATCGGCCTGCACCCGGCCACCCTCGATCTCGGGGTAAATCTTGGCGAGCTTGCCCTCGATCTCCTTCCCGTCGGGATCGGTGATCAGGATCGTGTCGCCGGTGTGCAGCGTGTCGGCGTGGCGCTCGGGGATCGACAGACGCAGGAAAAACCCGCCGCCGCCGATCGTCGCGATCGTCTCGCCGCCCATGATGACGGCATCCTTGGTGACCGGAACGGTCACGACCTTGCCGTCGATCGGCGCCGTAACGGTGCCGAATTCCTGCTGCTGCACATAGACCTTGCGCTGCGCTTTCTGCGCCGCGATCTGGCCCTCGTAGACATTCACCTGCGTCTGCAACTGATCGACATTCTGCGAAGTCGACACGCCGCGGGCCTGCAATTCCTGCCCGCGCTTGAGCTCGGTCTTGGCATTCTCCAACTGCGCTTCGAGCGCATTGATCTGCGCATCAACCGCGCCGATCTGATAATCGAGCGTCTGGTCGGTGATCTTGCCGATCTCCTGACCGGCTTTCACCTCGTCGCCCTCGGTCACGTCCAGCGCGGTGATCGTGCCGGAAATCCGTGCACGCGCCGCGATCGTGTTCTTCGCCTCGACCTGCCCATAGACAGATTTCCAATCGGTCACGACCTGCGGTTCGACCGTGATCGCCCCGTCCTGCGCCAGCGCGATTCCCGGCAGGATCAACGCGGCGAATGCCAATGGCAGAAGCTTCAACGTCATCTCGGGTTCCCTTCCCTTACCGGCGCGCCCCTGCGCCTGCGGTTTTATATTCCGGTTATTGAATATGTATTCACCCGACAGAATACAAGCACCGCACAGTTTCTATTGCCTTGACCTGTGTCATGGCCGCATCGCCGGGGGTTTTCGCTTTCACTTTCATGCGCTAAAGCCGTTCCCGCAACAGTCTTGGAGATGGTGAGATGCACGATATCCGCGCAATCCGCGAAAACCCCGAAGAATTCGACGCGCAACTGGCGCGGCGCGGGCTCTCGCCGCTCTCGCGCGAGATTCTCGCAATGGACGAAGCACGCCGCACGGCGATCCACGCAGCCGAGACCGCGAAAGCCGATCAGAACGCCGCGTCGAAGCAGGTCGGCGCCGCGAAAGCGAAGGGCGACGAAGCCGAGTTCGAGCGCCTGCGCGCGCTGGTGGCCGAGAAGAAGGCCGAAGTGGCGCAGATGCAGACCGAGGCGGGCGAGCTTGACGCGAAGGTCCGCGATTTGCTGATGACGATCCCGAACCTGCCGCTGGCCGACGTGCCCACCGGCGCGGACGAGGACGAGAATGTCGAGGTCAGCCGCTGGGGCACGCCGCGCGCGTTCGCCTTCGACCCGAAGGAGCATTTCGAGCTGTCCGCCGTGGGTGGCGAGATGGATTTCGAGACGGCGGCGAAGCTGTCGGGCTCGCGCTTCGTTGTACTCAAGGGCGGAGTCGCCCGCGTCCACCGGGCGCTCGCGCAATTCATGCTCGACCTGCATGTCGACAAACACGGGCTGTCCGAGAACATCACCCCCGTGCTGGTGCGCGACGAGGCGATGATGGGCACCGGCCAACTCCCGAAATTCGCCGAGGACAGCTATCAGACCACCAACGGCTGGTGGCTGATCCCCACCGCCGAGGTCACTCTGACGAACTACGCCAATGGCGAGGTGATGGAGGCCTCCGCCCTGCCCCAGCGCATGTGCGCCCATACCAACTGCTTCCGTTCGGAGGCGGGCTCGGCGGGCAAGGATACTTCGGGCATGCTGCGTCAGCACCAGTTCGAGAAAGTCGAGATGGTCACGCTCTGCACCCCCGAGACCGCCATCGACGAGCACGAGCGCATGACCAAATGCGCCGAGGCGGTGCTGGAGGCGCTGGAACTGCCCTATCGCCGCATCGTGCTCTGCACCGGCGACATGGGGTTCGGCGCGCAGAAAACTTACGATCTCGAGGTCTGGCTTCCGGGGCAGAACACCTATCGCGAGATTTCCTCGGTTTCCACCTGCGGCACCTTCCAGGCGCGGCGGATGAACGGGCGCTACAAGCCCGAAGGCGGCGGCAAGCCCGAGTTCATCGCGACGCTCAACGGCTCGGGCCTCGCGGTCGGGCGCTGCCTGATCGCGGTGCTGGAGAACGGTCAAGAAGAGGACGGCTCGGTCACCCTGCCCGCATGCCTGCACCCTTATCTGGGCGGCAAGACGCGGCTGGTGGACGGGAAACTGGTCTGACGCTGCGACGCGGCGACGCGAGACTCGGGGCGGGAACGTTGTTAACGTTTCCGTGTACGAAGTGAGTCGCAGGGGAAACTGCATATGTCGGTAACGATCACGCGTAAGCGGGACAGCGTCTTGATGACCCGCATCCTTGAGATCGGCGAGGACCAGATCCCCGAGCAGATCATTGCGATGCGTCGGGAAAAGACGCTCTCGAAACTGATGGCGGAGATCAATGCGGGTGCGCTCTCGGGCTCGACCGAGGAGCGCGCGCGCGCCCGGGCGGCGCTCGATCGGCTGGGCTTTCTCTAAGCCGCGTCCACATCGCCTGAATTAGAAACGCCCGCCGGAGTCTCGATATCCCCCGGCGGGCGTTTTCATTCCAGCTCAGTCGCTCACTCGCCCTTCTTCGCCTCGCGCGCTTTACGCGCCGATTCTTTGTGGGCGGAGCGCTTCTTCGCATCGACGTGCTTTTTCAGACGCGACGGGATCGACTTCTTGCGATCCTTGTAAGGGTTCGTCTTGCCCTGATCGCGCATGTAGAGGCGGATCGGCGTGCCCGGCATGTCGAAGCTCTCGCGCAGGCCGTTGATCAGGTAACGCTCGTAGCTCTCCGGGATCTTGTCGGTATGGGTCGATTTCACCACGAAGCCCGGCGGACGGGTCTTCGCCTGGGTTATGTAGCGCAGCTTGATCCGGCGACCGCCGGGCGCGGGTGGCGGGTGCGCCTCGGTCATCGCGGTCAGCCAGTTGTTCAGCTTCGCGGTCGGCACGCGGCGGTTCCAGACCTCATGGGCCTTCAGGATCGCATTGTGCAGCCGGTCGAGCCCCTTGCCGGTCTTGGCCGAGACGGTCACCAGAGGCGCGCCCTTGAGCTGCGGCAGCAGGCGTTCGAACGCTTCGCGCAGTTCCTTCAGCTTCTCGGGCTTGTCTTCTTCGAGATCCCACTTGTTCGCGGCGACCACGACCGCACGGCCCTCGGTCTCGGCGAAATCGGCGATCCGGAGATCCTGCGTCTCGAACGGAATATTGACGTCGAGCAGCACCACGACCACCTCGGCGAAGCGCACGGCGCGCAACCCATCGGCCACGCTCAGCTTCTCGACCTTGTCGGTGACGCGCGCCTTCTTGCGCATCCCCGCCGTGTCCCAGATCCGCATCGGCGTGCCCATGAAATCGGCCGTGACCGAGATCGCATCGCGGGTGATGCCTGCCTCGGGGCCGGTCAGCAGGCGGTCTTCGTTCAGAATCTTGTTGATCAGCGTAGACTTGCCCGCATTCGGGCGTCCGATCACGGCAAGCTGCAGCGGTTTCGTGGCGGAGGGCGGCTGGTAGGCGGGAATGTCGCCTTCCTCAAGCTCCTCGTCGATGACCACATCCGTGACCGGCGCGTTGGCGGCATTGCGCTCGGCGAATTCGTCCGCCAGCGGCACCAGGGCGGTGTAAAGATCGTCCAAACCTTCGCCGTGCTCGGCCGAAATCCGCAGCGGCTCGCCGAGACCAAGGCTCCATGCCTCCATCGCGCCGGCATCGCCTGCCGCCCCTTCGGCCTTGTTGGCCGCGAGGATCACGTTGGCGTTCTTCTTGCGCAGGATATCGGCGAAAATCTCGTCGGCCGGCGTCACGCCCACGCGCGCGTCGACCATGAACAGGCAGATATCGGCCTCTTCGACGGCGCGTTCAGTCAGGCGCCGCATACGGCCTTGAAGGCTGTCGTCTTCGGCCAGTTCCAGACCGGCCGAGTCGATCACGATGAAACGCAAATCTCCCAGACGCGCATCGCCCTCGCGAAGGTCACGCGTGACGCCGGGCATGTTGTCGACAAGCGCGAGTCGCTTGCCGACAAGCCGGTTGAACAGCGTCGATTTTCCGACATTCGGGCGGCCCACGATGGCCAGGGTAAAGCTCATGATGCCCTCCTTGGGCGGTCGTAAGCGGCCCCCTTACACCCTAAAGGGCTCACTGAAAAGCGTGCAGTTTCCCATCGCCGCCGACGACGTAGAGGGTGCGTCCCGCCACGACCGGATCGGTCGCAGCCCCGCCCGGGATCTTCGCCTGGCCGATGAGGCTGCCGTCGATCGGGCTGAACACGCGCAGAACGCCGTCGGAAGACGCGACGAACAGCTTGTTGCCGGCAAGAACGGGCCCGTAGCTCGCGACGATGTCGCGCTGACGCTTCGGCTTGTCCTTGGTGTAGTACGGCAGATCCTTCGACCAGATCTGATCGCCGGTCTTGGCATCAAGCCGCACGATCTTGCCCTGATCCGAAACGAGGAAGATCGAGCCGCCCGCAACCTGCACGGGGCTGTTGGCCCCTTCGGTCGCGGTCCAGATACGATCGCCGGAATTCACGTCGAAGGCCGCCAGCTTGCCCGCCGAGGAGCCCGCGTAGACGGTATCGCCCACCACAACCGGATCGCCCGTCAGATCGACGATATTGGCATAGCCCACGCCCGGACGTGCGCCCGGCACTTTGGAGTTCCACATCTGCATCCCGCTTTGCGGCAGAACGCCGCTCAGGAAGCCCGAGGAGAACGGGAAGATCACCATGCGGTCGGTCACCGCGGGCGAGGAGACGCCGGTCATGCCCGAAGCGGACGGCGCACCCGGCACCTGCCAGATTTCCTTGCCGTCGCTGGCGCGGATCGCCCAGGCCGAGGAGTCGCGGGCGACCACGTAGACCACGCCATTCTTCACGGTCGGCGCACCGCCGATGCCTGCGTCGAAATATTGCCGCCACTTGATGCCGCCGGTGGCCGCGTCGATCGCGACGAGCTCGGCGAAATCGGACGTCACGTAGACCGTGCCGTTGGCATAGGCGATCCCGCCGCCCGAGGCGTCGCCCTCGCGGTCGCCGGGCGGCGTGATGTCGGCCTGCCAGACGCGCCCGCCATTCGTCGCGGTTGCGGTGACGCGGGCCTGGCTGTCTAGGGTGTAAATCTTGCCACCGCCCACGATCGGATCGGCGGTGATGCGGTAGCGGCGCGCATTGCCCGCACCAATATCGGCGGACCAGACCGGCGTCGTGCCGTTTCCGATCGCCGCGTTGAACAGGCTATGGGTCGCGGAACCCGCACGTTGCGGCCATTCTGCATTGCTCACCTGACGTGGAAGCGAGATCGGCAGCGACTGCTGGGCGGGCGCATCAGCCAGCGGCAGCCCTTCTTCGGCGCGCAGCGCGTCGCGGGGCGAGAGACGCTCGCCGGGGAGGATGGTTTCCTTGGTACAGCCTGCCACGAAAGCCGCCACACTCAGCACGCAGATCGTCTTGCTCAGCTTCACGCCTGTTCCCCCTGCCTGTCTCGGCTCTCTTGCAGCTCCTGCGCATCCGAAAGGCGCGCCGGTTCAACCCTTTACTCTTGCAGTGCCGGAGCGCCCTGCCCCGGCTGGGTCGGCACTTCGCCACCCAGCGCCACAATCAACTCTGTCGCGCGTTGTTGCAAGCCCGGCGTGAGGCCGGCGTCCTCAAGAATCTGCTGAGCGATCGAGATTGCGCCCTCCTTGTCGCCCGAGGACAGGGCCGCCGCCGCCTGCTGCTCCATTGCCAGAAGGCGGTAAGGCGCTCCGGGGGTGGCCAGTTCCTGCAGCGTCGCGTCGCGTTTGGCGGCGTCCATCTTGTCGCCCGCCGCGATCACTGCCTTGAGCTTGGCGAGATCGCTGATCGAAGCCGGCAGCCCCGGCTCGGCGCTGACCGCATCGAAGAACTTGATCGCCTCGTCGGGCTTGCCCGCCTCGATAGCGGCGTCGCCCTGCATGATCTTGAGAACCGCGGTGCGGCCGGGACCGTCGGGGGTGATCTTCGCGAGGTCCGCGCCCGTGGTGTCGCCGTTGACGGCAGCCATCACCATATCGCCGAAGGCGCGCGCCTCGGCTTGCGTTTTTTCCTTCTGCCACGCGTTCCAGGCGGTGCCGCCGACGATCGCGATGATGATCACCGCGCCGATCCAGCCCCATTTCTTGAACGCCGCCCAGAGCTTGTCCTGACGCACCGCCTCGGTGACTTCGTCGATGAAACTGTCGGTATCACTCACGCGCGGGTCTCCTCGTAGCTTTGGCGCCCCTCTTACACGGCTCCCCGGGCGCTGCCAAGGGCCGCACGGACCGCTCCGGTCCGCGCATCGCTGAGGAATGCAAGCCTTGAGATCACGCCTCGCTCTCGGTAAGTTGAACTCTGCGGTTCAGTCCCCAATTAAGGCGGAACGCCGCGCCCATTTACAGGAGCCCGCCGATGCGTCCGGTCCCGATCCTCAACGCGATCCTCGTTCTTGTCGCGCTCTACCTTCTGGTGTTCGAGCGCGACCGCCTGATGGGCTATCTCGGCGATGCCGCGACGCCTGCCGAGAAAGCGCAGCAGGTAGAGGAGACCGGCACCCCCGCCGTGCCGGTGCAGGCGATGGTCTCGACCGCGCAGCCGCTCGACCAAGGCGTTCTGACGCGCGGGCAGACCGAGGCTGCGCGCCGCGTCGAAGTGCGCGCCGAGACGACGGGCAAGGTAATTTCCGAACCGCTGGGCAAAGGCGCGCAGGTCGAAAAGGGACAACTGCTGTGCAAGCTCGACCCCGGCACGCGCCCGGCCGCACTGGCCGAGGCGCAGGCACGGCTGACCGAGGCCCGGCTGAACGCCACCGCCGCCGAGAGGCTGAAGGAAGGCGGCTACCGCTCTGAAACCGCAACCGCTTCCGCGCAATCGGCGCTCGAAGCGGCTACCGCCGCCGTCGAGGCCGCGCAGACCGAATTGGCGCGGCTCGAAATCACGGCGCCCTTCGCCGGGCTGATCGAGGAAGATACCGCTGAACTCGGCTCGCTACTCTCGGCGGGCGGGCTTTGCGCCACCGTGATCCAGCTCGATCCGATCAAGCTGGTGGGCTACGTCCCTGAAACCGAGATCGACCGTGTGCAGTCCGGCGCGATGGTCGGCGCACGGCTTGCGACCGGGCGCGAGGTGATGGGCAAGGTCACCTTTGTCTCGCAATCGGCGGATGCCGCCACGCGCACCTTCCGGATCGAAGCCGAGGCGCCCAATGGCGACCAATCGATCCGCGAGGGCCAGACGGTCGAGATGATCGTCGCCGCCGACGGGACCAAGGCTCATTTCCTGCCCGCCTCCGCGATGACGCTGAACGATCAGGGCAAGCTGGGCGTGCGGCTGGCGGTGGACGGCGTGGCCCGTTTCGCCCCGGTAGACTTCCTGCGCGACACGCCCGAGGGCGTCTGGCTGGCTGGCCTGCCGGAAAGCGCCACGGTGATCGTGGTCGGGCAGGACTACGTCACCGAGGGCTCGCCCGTGGCCGTGACCCTCGTCGATCACGCGCCGGGCGATGCGGCCAAAGACACGCCCGACCCCATGACGCCCGCGCCGCAAACCGATGGCGGTGCCGCAGACGCCACCGACGGGGCCGCGCAATGACCGGCATCGTCGATTGGGCCGCGGCGCGCGCGCGGATGGTGATCGCCTTCGTGGCGATCTCGATCCTCGCGGGGCTGACCGCCTATCTGAGCCTGCCCAAGGAGGGCGAGCCGGATATCGAGATCCCGATGCTGTTCATCTCGGTCCCCTTCCCCGGCATCTCGGCCACCGATTCCGAGAAGCTGCTGGTCAAGCCGATGGAGACCGAACTGGCCGGGCTCGACGGTCTGGACAAGATGACCGGCATCGCGAAGGAGAATTACGCGGGGCTCATGCTCGAATTCGACTTCGGCTGGGACAAGACCAAAATCCTCGCCGATGTCCGCGACGCGATGAACACCGCCGAAGCGAAATTCCCCGACGGCGCGGAGAAATATTCGATCAACGAGATCAACTTCTCGGAATTTCCGATCGTCGTGGTGACGCTGTCGGGCAATGCGCCCGAGCGCACCCTGCAAAAGCTCGCCCGCGAGTTGCAGGACGAGGTCGAGGGGCTGGAGCCAGTGCTGGAAGCCCAGATCGCAGGCCAGCGCGACGAGATGCTGGAAGTGGTGATCGATCCGCTGAAGCTAGAGGCCTATAACGTCACAGCGCCCGAGTTGATCAATGTCGTCCAGGCCAACAACCAGCTGATCGCGGCGGGCGAGGTCGAGACCGATGGGGGCGCGTTTTCGGTGAAGATCCCTGCGACCTTCGAGACCGCGCAGGATGTCTACGCCCTGCCGGTGAAGAAGAACGGCGAAAGCGTCGTGACACTCGGCGATCTGGCCGATATCCGCCTGACATTCGAGGATCGCACCGGCACCGCGCGCTTCAACGGCGAGCCGACGGTGGCGCTGCAGATCGTCAAGCGCAAGGGCTACAACGTCATCGACACGGTGGACCTGCTGCGAAAGACCGTGGCCGAGGCGGAGAGCCAGTGGCCCGAGCCACTGCAACGCGCGGTCGATGTCGGCATCTCGCTCGATCAGTCGAAAACCGTGGGCGCAATGGTCAGCCAGCTCGAAGGCTCGGTGCTGACCGCGATCGCGCTGGTGATGATCGTGGTGCTTGCGACGCTGGGCACGCGCTCTGCGCTCTTGGTGGGCTTCGCGATCCCGACGTCGTTTTTGCTGACTTTCCTGCTGCTGGGCGCGATGGGCGTGCCGATCTCGAATATCGTGATGTTCGGCCTGATCCTCGCCGTGGGGATGCTGGTCGATGGTGCGATCGTGGTGGTGGAATATGCCGACAAGCGTATTTCCGAGGGCTCCGGCCCGATGGCCGCCTATACGGAAGCCGCGAAACGCATGTTCTGGCCGGTCGTCTCCTCCACCGCGACGACGCTCTGCGCCTTCCTGCCAATGCTGTTCTGGCCGGGCGTGCCAGGCGAGTTCATGGGCATGCTGCCGGTCACGATCATCTTCGTGCTCTCGGCGTCGCTGGTCGTGGCGCTGATCTATCTTCCTGTCGTGGGCGGCGTCGCGGGCCGCGTGAGCCGACGACTGGATAACGGGGCCGCGCACCTCAAAGGGCGCCCCTATTGGCTGCGCCTGCTTCTGGCCCTGGTCTCCGCCGCACTCGTGTTCCTCGGCGCGCTGCTGACGCTCAACCCGGCCTTCTTCACAGGCACGCATACCGCCTCGGGCGATCTGCTGGCCTCGCTGCCCGGCGTGATCCTCTTCGTGCTCGCGGCGATGCTCAGCTCGATCACCTTCACGGCGGCCAAGCCCCAAGGCAAACCGAAGCCCATCGATGCGGGGTATCGCCGCCGCCCCTTCGGGCATTTCACCGCCGCCATCGCAGGAAATCCGGTGATGCCGCTGATCGTGGTCGCGGTGATCGTGGCGGGCGTATTCATGACCTTCGGCTATTACGGCAAGAACAATAACGGCACCCAATTCTTCACCGATAGCGAGGTGGAACAGGCGATCGTCTATATCCGCGGTCGCGGCAACCTCTCGCTGACAGAGAAGGACGCGCTCCTTCAGCAAGCCGAGAACATGGTGATCGGCACGCCCGGCGTCGGCGCGGTCTTCTCCTTCGCGGGCGAAGGCGGGCTGAACCAGAACACCGGCGGCGCGCAGACCCCGCGCGATACGATCGGCCAGATACAGATCGAGATGATCCCCTGGGAAGAGCGCAAGAACGATCCTTCGCTCGATGGCGATGTGGTGATGGAGAAGATCATGGCAAAGATCGCCACCATCCCGGGGATCCAGTCCGAATATCTCGCGCAGGATCGCGGGCCGTCCTCGGGCAAGCCGATCCAGCTGCGGCTCGAGGGCAATGATTTCGCCGCGCTCGATCAAGCGGTGCGGAAGGTCGAGGCGCATATGGCGCAGATGAAAGGCGTGACCGACATCGAAGACACGCGCCCCCTGCCCGGTATCGACTGGGTGATCGACGTGGACGTCACTCGCGCGGGCCGCTTCGGCGCGGATGTGGCGACCGTCGGCGGCATGGTGCAGCTGGTCACGCGCGGCATCCTGCTCGACACGATGCGCGTACCATCGTCGGACGAAGAGATCGAGATTCGCGTGCGCCTGCCCGAGGAAGACCGGGTGCTGTCGACACTTGATACGCTGAAGCTGCGCACCTCCGAGGGGCTGGTACCGCTTGCGAATTTCATCACTCGCACGCCGCAGCCGAAGATCGGGCAGATCGATCGGATCGACCAGACCCGCTTCTACGACATCAAGGCCGGCGTTCAGGAAGGGCTCACCAACGAAGACGGGCAGCCGATCACAAGCAACGAGCGGATCGCGGCGCTTGGGAAGTGGCTCGAGACGGAGGCCGCGCTGCCGCCGGGCGTCAGCTACGAATGGTCAGGCGATCTGGTCGAGCAGAACGAGAGTCAGGATTTCCTGATGACCGCCTTCGGCGGCGCGCTGGCGCTGATGTTCGTGATCCTGCTCGCGCAGTTCAACAGCTTCTACAATTCGGTGCTGGTGTTGCTGGCGGTGATCCTGTCGACTGCGGGCGTGCTGATCGGGATGCTTGTGATGGGCCAGCAATTCTCGATCATCATGACCGGCGTGGGCATCGTCGCGCTGGCCGGGATCGTGGTGAACAACAACATCATCCTGATCGACACCTATCAGGAATTCTCGCGCTACATGCCCGAGATCGAGGCAATCATCCGCACCGCTGAGGCGCGTCTTCGGCCCGTGCTGCTGACCACGATCACCACGATGGCGGGGCTCGCGCCGATGATGTTCGGCCTGTCGCTCGACTTCTTCAATGGCGGCTATTCGATCGACAGCCCGACCGCGCTCTGGTGGAAGCAACTGGCGACGGCGGTGGTGTTCGGGCTCGGCACCGCGACGGTGCTAACGCTTGTGCTGACGCCCGCGCTGCTTGCGCTTCGCGTCTGGTTCAAGACCGGTGCCTACCGCTCGACCCGCGCGCTTTCGGCGCTGATGCAAGGGGCTGACAGCCGGGCTGCGCGCGATCTGGCGCTGGAACGCGCGATGCGCAAGATGCGTGGCCGCGAGATCATCTGGGATGACGATGCGCCCGAAGGCGGCGTGAAGCCGCATCTGGTGACACGGCCCGACGCGGCGGAGTGAAGCTGCGGAAATGCCCGGGCCGCGCCCGACCCTCCCCCCGGGCAGGCGCATTGGCGATGTCAGCGCGAGTACGCCTGACTTACGGGCTTCCAAGATAAAGCGCCAAGCCTCGTCGGGATGGCCGCGCCCACCCAAGGGTAAGGCGCCGCCCTTCACGCGTTACGCCGCCCCCTGCTCCGCCTCGTCTTCCTCTTCCGCCGATTGCCGCGCCCACATCGAGGCATAACGCCCGCGCTGCGCCAGCAACTCCTCGTGGCGGCCGCGTTCGACGATTTCGCCCTTGTCGAGCACGAGGATCTGGTCGGCATCCGCCACCGTCGACAAACGGTGCGCAATGGTGATCACCGAGCGCCCCTCGCCCATCGCCTTCAGGCTCATCTGGATGTCGCGCTCGGTCTGGGTATCGAGCGCCGAGGTCGCCTCATCGAGCAACAAGATCGGCGGGTTCTTCAGAATCGTGCGCGCGATGCCAACCCGCTGTTTCTCACCGCCCGAAAGCTTCAGACCGCGCTCGCCCACCGCCGTGTCATAGCCTTCCGGCAGGCTGGTCACGAAGTCATGGATCCGCGCCGCTTTCGCAGCCGCCACGATCTCCTCGTCCGTTGCATCGGCGCGGCCGTAAGCGATGTTGTAGCGGATCGTGTCATTGAACAGCACGGTATCCTGCGGCACCACGCCGATCGATTGCTGCAGGCTTTCCTGCGTCACGTCGCGCAGGTCCTGACCGTCAATGCGGATCGCACCGCCAGTCACCTCGTAGAACCGGAACAGCAAACGCCCGATCGTCGATTTGCCCGAGCCCGAGGGCCCGACCAGCGCCACGGTCTGCCCCGCAGGCACGTCGAAGGAAATCCCCTTCAGGATCGGCCGCGTCGGGTCATAGGCGAATTCGACCCGGTCGAAACTGATATGCCCGCCTTTCACTTTCAGAACATCGGCACCCTCTTTGTCCTGAATTTCGGCCGGTTGCTGCAACAAATCGAACATTTCGCCCATATCGACGAGCGCCTGCCGGATCTCGCGATAGACCGTGCCGAGGAAGCCCAGCGGCATGGTGATCTGGATCATGTAGGCCTGCACCATGACGAAATCGCCGACCGTCAGCGTACCCGCCTGCACCTGCATCGCGGCCATGATCATCACCGTAACCAGCCCGATCGTAATGATCAGCGTCTGGCCGGCATTGAGCGCCGCGAGCGACTGGCCGGTCTTCACCGCCATCGTCTCGTAGCCCTTCATCGACTCGTCGTAGCGGTCCGCCTCGCGCTTGGCCGCACCGAAATACTTGACCGTCTCGAAGTTCAACAGGCTGTCGATCGCCTTCTGGTTCGCCGCCGTGTCGGCCTTGTTCATCTCGCGCCGGATGTTCACGCGCCACTCGGTGACCTTGAAGGTGAACTTGATATAGGCCGCGATGGTGACCAGCACGACCGCCGCGTAGCGCCAGTCGAACACGACCGCGAAGATGATCGCCACCAGCGTCAGTTCGACGATCAGCGGGCCGACTGAGAACAGCATGAAGCGCAGCAGGAACTCGACGCCTTTCACCCCGCGCTCGATGATCCGGCTGAGGCCGCCGGTCTTGCGGGTGATGTGATAGCGTAAGGAGAGCTGATGCATATGGGTGAAGGTCTGCAGCGCCAGATGGCGCAGCGCGCGTTGCGCCACCTTCACGAAGATCGCATCGCGCAGCTCGCCGAAGGCCACCGTCATCAGCCGTGCGACGCCATAGGCCACGGTGATCGCCACCGCCCCCATGCCCAGTGCCCAGGCCGCCGAGGTTCCCTCGCCCGAGAGCGCGTTGACCGCCTCGCGATAGACGAAGGGCGTTGCGACCGAGATGATCTTGGCGAAGACCAGCATCACCATTGCGAAGACGACACGCCGCTTCACCCACGGGGCTTCATGCGCCCAGAGATAGGGCAGCACCGCGCGGATCGTGCGCCAACCTCGGGCGCGCTCCTCGGCATTCATCTTGCCCTTGGTCGTGATCTGTGCCGGAGGCATCGCGCCCTCCTCTTCCTCTTGACGAAAATATCCCGGGGGCTCCCGTCAGGGAGCGGGGCAGCGCCCCTCCACGGGTGGAACCTGCGCGCAACCTACTCGGCGGCGCGAAGGAGTCCAGCCATGCAAGCGGTGTGTGCGCTACTGCGCAGCCCCCGAGACGTCCGTCTCGGGCGACGGGATATTGAAGACCTGCCCCGGATAGATCAGGTCGGGGTCGCGGATCTGGTCGCGATTGGCGTCGAAGACCCGGACATAGAGGAACCCGTCGCCATAAACCTCGCGCGCGATCGCCCAAAGCGTATTGCCCTTCACGATCTGCACGACCTTCACCGCGTCGCCGACCTCGCCGGTCGCTCGCACGGAGGCTGCCTGCGCACCGGTCGGATCGGCGGCATTCGCCACGAGGATTTCGTCGGGCTGATCGAAGCCGGTCTCGGCCCGCGCGACGACCTTGCCCGTGGCGTCCTGCGCATCGATCCGCAATTTATGCTCGCCCGTGCCCAAGCCCGGCAGGTCGAGCGACCAACGCCCATCCGCGCCCGGCTGCGCCTCGGCGACGAGCGTGTCGTCGAGATAGGCGCTGAGCGTCGTGCCCTCGGGTGCGCCACGGCCTTCGCTGCGTGCGACCTCGCCCGAGCCGAAGGAGATCGTGTCGATCACCAGGTCATCGCTTTTCGGGGCGAGCAGCCGCGCACCGTCTGCATCGGCGATGAGCGGCGCTGCGGGCGGCGTGGGCGTCGATTGTGTCGCCTCGGTCGCCGTAGCGGCCGTCGTGGTCGCAGTTCCGGCGGACGTGCCAACATCGGTCCCAGTCGCGGCGCTTCCGCTCATCGCCGTACCATCTGCCGCCGAGGCCGTCGCATCGGCGCTACTATCTGTCGCACCGTCCGCAGCCGGCCCAACGGGCGTCTGGGAGGGTACGCTCTCCTCTGCAGAGGCAATCCTCTCGGTTTTCGGCTGTCCGCGCAGCACGAGCGTCTCGGCGCTGTCGCGCGCGGAGCCATCCGCGCCGGTGACCCGCAGCGAGAGCGCGCGCGGGCCGTCGGCGGGCGGCAGATCGAAGAGCGAGGCGAAGCTGCCGCCGCCATCGGCCTGCGTGCTCGCCACGACCTTGCCGTCGACGAGAATATCGAGCTTCGCGCCCGGCTCCGCCCGCCCGGCGAGCGTCACCGAGCCGTCGGGTGCGGCCCGCAGCGCGTCGAATTGCACCTGGGCGAGCGGCTTGCCGTCACGTGCCGCCTTCGCGGTGGTGCCGTCAGTCGCCATATCCGCGCCCGTGGCAGAGCTTCCCGACGCGGCCTCCGCACCCGGATCCTTGACCGTTTCAACCAGCTTGTCGGTGGGTTCCTGGGCCAGCGGCGCCGCGGCGCTCGCCGCTTCTTCAGCCTCCTGCGCCACCGTCTCCGCGCTTCGCGTCTGCGGCGCAGCGGTCCCGGAGGTCGCATCGGCGCTCCCCGTTTGCGCGGTTTGCGCTGCGTTGTTCGCCGCCGCATTCATACCGCCGGCCTCCTTATCAGCCTCGGCCGAACCGGTCGCGGCACTCGTCTCCGTGCCCGACGGTTGCGCCCCTTCGCGCTCCACCGGGCGCAGGACGCCCCAAAGCACCAGCCCCAAGATCACGAGGAGCAGCGCCGCCGCCCCCCTTTCACCACACCGAGCCCGGTGCCCCCGGCCGGTTGATCCGTTACGTTTTCATTCATCTAAGTCCCGCCTTAACGTCATCCCCAGGGCCCTGCCGCCTGTTGTTATCTGCGGCTAGGTGACCCGATCCCTTGAGGGAACTTAGCAACCCCGGTATCACCGCTCAATAACAATGCATTTCCGGAGACACCGTCATGACCATTCCCCGTTCCGTCTGTGTCTATTGCGGCTCGCGTGCGGGCGCGAAGCCTGCTTATGCGGCAGCGGCGCGAGACACCGGCGAGATGCTGGCCACGCGCGACTGGCAGCTGGTCTATGGGGCGGGCGATGTCGGGCTGATGGGAGAGGTCGCCCGCGCGGCGCAAACCGCGGGCGGGCGCACCTTCGGCGTGATCCCCGAGCATCTCTTCCCCCGCGAGGTCGGCAAGCGCGACCTGACCACATTCGTCGTCACCGAGACGATGCACGAGCGCAAGAAGGTAATGTTCATGAATGCCGATGCGGTGGTGGTACTGCCGGGCGGAGCGGGCTCGCTCGACGAGCTGTTCGAAGTGCTGACATGGCGTCAGATCGGCCTGCACGAGAAGCCGATCTTCCTGCTCAACACCGAGGGCTACTGGGCGCCGCTCGGGTCCCTGATCGACCATATCATCGAGCAGGGCTTCGCGGATTCGTCGCTGCGCGAGCTGGTGGTGACGGTCGATAGCGTGGCGGAGCTGGAAACCGCGCTCGTCTCAGCTTTCGCCTAAACCGCGCTGCGTCGCGGGCTGTGCCGCCGGCTGCGGTCGGCGCATCTTCAGATTGACGCTCGAATAGAGCGCGAGCGCCGTCCAGATCAGCGCCAGCGCGATCGCGTGCCAGATGGTGACCGTCTCGCCGAAGGCCAGCGTCGCCACCGCGAATTGCAGCGTCGGGTTGAGATATTGCACCAGACCCACGGTTGCCATCCGCACCCGCTGCGCCGCATAGGCGAACAGCAGCAAGGGTGTGCCGGTGAGCGGGCCGGAGAAGATCAAAAGAACCGTGGTCTTCCAATCGCCGCCGAAATGGCCCGCGCCGGGCGCGCTGCCCCACCATCCCGCGTGATAGCCCCAGAGCACGATCAGCGCGACTGGCGAGAGCAGCAGCACCTCGGCGCAGACCGAGACCATCGCGCCCGCGCGCAACCCCTTCTTGATCAGCCCATAGGTGCCGAAGGTCGCGGCAAGGATCAGCGAAACCCAGGGCGCGACACCCAGCCCGATCGTCAGGACGATGACCGCCGTGGCGGCCAGCGCGACGGCCAACCATTGCCGCGTGCTCAGCGCCTCGCGATAGACGATCAGCCCGAGAACGACGGCGACGAGCGGGAAGATGTAATAGCCGAGCGACGCCTGAACCGCGTGGCCGAAATGGACCGACCAGATGAAGGTGAACCAATTGGCCGATATCATAAACGCCGCGGTCGCGATCACTAACGCCCCGCGCCCGCGACGTTCGGCCAGCGCGGCCCAAAGCTCGCCGAGGCGGCCTTTCAACCCGAGGATCACGGCGAAGAACAGGAAGGACCATAAGGTGCGATGGGCGAGCACTTCGATCGGCGGCATCCCGTCGAGCATCTTGTAATAGAGACCCGACAGCCCCCAGATGACGCAGGTCGTCACCATCGCCCAGAAGCCTTTGACCGCCTCGTTCATCGAAATTCCCTTCTCTCAACCGCGTGACCCTGACCGATCGGCGGGCGAAAGGAAAGACCACGGCGCGGCGGAACCTGTGCGCTTGTCCACGCATTGGGTCTGCGTCAATTCACAACGCCGAGAGAGACCGCCAATGTCCGCCACCAACAGCCACGATCCCGACGATTTCGCTTGGGCAGTGCCCGTAATGCGCACAGGCTACGGCGGGCGCGGTCTGGTCTATCTCGTCGTCGCGGGTGTCTCGCTCTGGTCGCTGTTTCATGGCGGCAGCGCCGAGGGCACCAAACAGGTGATGGAGAAGCTCTCAAGCGGCTGGGGCGCCGTGGTGCTCGTCGGCATCGCCCTTGGCATGGCGGCTTACGCAATCTGGCGCGTGGTGGACGCGGTCTGGGATCTCGAGGCCTATGGCTCCGAGATGAAGGGGTGGATCGCCCGTATCGGCCTCGTGGTCAGCGGTCTCGTCCATCTCGGCATCGGCGGCATTGCGGTCACGGCGCTCGTCGCGCGGGCGAGCAGCGATGGCGGGACGAACAAGCTGGTCTCGACGATCCTGAGCGCGCCGATGGGTCGTATCGCGCTCGGCGTGATCGGCCTGATCGTGATCGGGGCTGGCGGTTACTATCTCTACAAGGGGCTCACCAAGGCCTATCTGAAGCATCTGATGGCCAACGAAGTCACCCGTCGCGCCAATTTCGTCCTGCAGGCGGGGCTTGCGGCGCAGGGCGTGGTGGTCGCGATCATCGGCGCGCTTATCGTTTATGCCGCCTACCGCTACGATCCGTCGAGCGCGGGTGGTCTGGGCAAGGTCTTTGACTGGGTGCGGGGCCACCCGTTCGGGCAATTCCTGACCGGGGCGATCTGCGTCGGATTGCTGGGCTTCGCGGTGTTCTGCTTCGTCAACGCGGTCTACCGGATCGTGCCGCGTGCCAGCGACCCGGACATCGAAACGCTCAAGCAGAGCCTCGAGAGCGACGACTGAGGCGCGCCCTGCCCCGTCGACGGAACGCCGCGCCCATCTCGCGCGGCGTTTTCTTGCGCTCTGCCGATGCGCGCGCGATGTGCCCGCATTACAGGTGCGGTCACTGACCTCCCGCGGGTCTCGCCGCTTCCCCGCAGCGCTCCTTCGGGAAAGCCCCATCAAAAAAGCGCCGCGCGAACAACCGCGCGGCGCTTTGTCTGTCAATCGCAGCGAGGCGCGATCAGACGGTCGCAAGCTCTTCTTTCACCAGCTTCTCGATCTCGTCGCGGGGGTGATTGGTCAGCGTCTTGTCGATCTCGGCCACCACGACGTCGGCGACTTCCTTGTGCAGCGCGTGACGGATTTCCCCCAGAACACGGGGTGCCGCGACGATCACCAGCCGCTCGATCCGACCCTTGTGGACCATCTTGTAAAGATGTTCGGCCAGATCGTCAGCGAAGCGCATCTTCGCCAGTTCGTGCCAGTCCGTCTCCTGAAAAGCCGAGCGCTGGCCGGGGCCGTCATCAGCCATCCGACCCGGGCTGTCGGTGCCCTGCTCGTGATCGGGCGGGTTGTCCTGCTCGTCGACGCGCCGCACGACGAGGTTCGGATCCTCGTCATCCATCATGTTTTCCAGAAACAGCGCCTTCTCGCCATCCGCGATGACGACCCAAGTACCCTTGGAGAGTTTCTTCATCACATCTTCTCCTTTTCGCCGCTATCTCGCTCGTCGCCACCGAGCGGGCGCGTCGTGCCTGCGGAGGTTTCGTCGAGCTGCTTCTTCTCATCGCGGGTGCCGACCTTGCGGTTCAGGTTCCCGCCCAAGCTGCCTTGCCCTTCCGGCGTCTCGATATTCTCGGGCTTCTCGCCGAGGACCTCTTCGGTTTCGCGCTTGCCGTCATTGGAGCGAATGCGTTCAGCCATCGTATCCTCCTCTTGGTTACGGGTTTCTGTCAAGAAAACCGATCCGGCGGCGTCGCGGTTCCTGCTTAGCGGTCTTTCCGTCCCGGCAATCGCCCCGGCACACAAACGTGCTCACAAACGGGCGTCCTGAAGCGCGCAAAGAAAAAGGGCGCCCCACGGGACGCCCTTCCAATTCGCTCGTTTCGCGGAGATTACATGCGCGAAGCGACGTTTTCCCAGTTCACCAGCTTGTCGAGGAAGTTCGACAGATAGGCCGGGCGCTTGTTGCGGAAGTCGATGTAATAGGAGTGCTCCCACACGTCGCAGCCCAGAAGCGCGGTCTGGCCGAAGCACAGCGGGTTCACGCCGTTCTCGGTCTTGGTCACTTTCAGCGAACCGTCGCTGTCCTTCACGAGCCATGCCCAGCCCGAGCCGAACTGGCCAGCGCCCGCGGCAGCGAAGTCTTCCTTGAACTTGTCGACCGAGCCGAAGCTTTCGGTCAGCGCCTTTTCCAGCTCGCTCGGCATGGCCGAGTTGCCCGGACCCATCATTTCCCAGAACTGGGTGTGGTTCCAGTGCTGCGAGGCGTTGTTGAAGATGCCGTTCTGCGCGACGGCGTTCGGCTGATAGGTGCCTTTCACGATCTCTTCGACCGACTTGCCTTCCCATTCGGTGCCGGCAATCGCCTTGTTGCCGTTATCGACATAGGCCTTGTGGTGAATGTCGTGGTGATATTCGAGGGTCTCCTTCGACATGCCGAGATCCGCGAGTGCGTCGTGGGCATAGGGAAGATCGGGAAGTTCAAAAGCCATGATGTCCTCTCTTGAGTTCGAAGGTTCGTACGTCAAACACTAAAGAAGCGCTGGAGGTTCCGAGGTCAAGACGTTTCCGCGGCGAACATCCGACGGTTGTGCTCAGGTTTTCCGCCGCAGCGAGAGCGCGATGCCGCCGATCACCAGCGCCGCGGCCAGCCAGAAGCGCGCCGACGGGATTTCGGCCAGAAGCACCGCCCCGCCCAGCGCCGCGATCAGAGGCACGGAAAGTTGTGCGATCGCGGCGAGGCTCGCAGGGATTTGCGGCAACACGCGATACCACAGCGCATAGCCCAGCCCCGAGGTCACAGCACCCGAGAGGATCGCGGGTGCCCAGCCCCAGCTTGCGCCCTGCCCCCAGTCGCCCGCGCCGAGCATCCAGATCAGCGCCAGCGGTGTGGCCAGCGCGAAGTTAAGCGCGGTCGCGACCAGCGGATCGTGCGTGCGCCGCCCGTTGAGCGAATAGAGCCCCCATCCGATCCCGGCGAGCGCCATCATCGCGAAACCGCGCGGATCGATATGGGCGTCGCCCGAGGCGGGCAGGAGCAGGACCATAAGCCCTGCGAAGGCCAGCCCCGCCCCGATCCAGCGCCAGAGCGAGATCGCCTCGCGCAGCCACAGCGCCCCCGCGAACATGGTGATCTGCACCATCCCGAACAGCGTCAGCGCGCCGACGCCAGCGTCGATCAGCCCGCTCGCGATGGAAAACCCGAAGATATAGAGCGCGAGCGTCGCGACCCCGGCGCTCAGAACCGCCCTTGGCAGACGCAGGCCCCGCACTCCTTTCGCCCGCATCGCGAGAAGCAGCAGAACAAGCGCCCCCGAGGCGAGCCGCACGAAGCCCGTCGCAGCGGGCCCCCAGCCAGCATCATGCACCGCCATCCGGTTGAGCACCGAATTGGCCGCGAAAGCGATCATGACGAGAGCGGTGAGAGCGAAAAGGCGCATGCCGCCAGAATGGCGCGGAATGCGCCGATGTCCATCGGGCTTTCCGACGAAATGAAATGACCCGGAGCATGAACCCCGGGTCGATCCAAACAAGCGAGCGCGGCGCGTCCAGCGGCGCGACCGCTCAGTCGCGTGTGTACATGCCCTCGTAGATCGGGACGAGCGTGTCTGTCTCGAAGAGCGAGGACACCGAGGTGCCCGACCAGGTGTTCAGGATCGCTTGTGCGAACATCGGCGCCGTCGGCACGATGCGGATATTCGGGCAGGCTTTCACGGCCTCGGTCGGCTCGATCGAGTCGGTGATGACCAGCGTCTTCAGTGCCGAATTGGTCACCCGCTCGACCGCCGGGCCCGACAGCACGCCGTGCGAGATATAGGCGTGAACCTCGGTCGCGCCGTGCTCGATCAGCAGGTCGGCGGCCTTGCACAGCGTGCCTGCCGTGTCGACCATGTCGTCGACGATGATGCATTTCTGGCCCTTCACGTCGCCGATCACGGTCATTCCCGCGACCTCGCCCGCCTTTTCGCGGCGCTTGTCGACGATGGAGAGCGGCGCGTCGATCCGCTTGGCCAGCTCACGGGCGCGGGCCACGCCGCCCACGTCGGGCGAGACGACCATGATATCGTCGGTCTGGCCCTTGAAGTTGTGCAGGATATCGAGCGCGAAGACCGGCGAGGCGTAGAGGTTGTCCACCGGAATATCGAAGAAGCCCTGGATCTGGGCTGCGTGCAGGTCGAGCGTCAGGATGCGGTCAACGCCCGCTTCGGTCAGCAGGTTCGCGACCAACTTGGCCGAGATCGGCGTGCGGGCCTTGGTGCGGCGGTCCTGACGTGCATAGCCGAAATAGGGGATCACGGCGGTGATGCGATCTGCCGAGGAGCGTTTGAGCGCGTCGGTGATGATCAGCAGCTCCATCAGATTGTCATTGGCCGGGTTCGACGTCGGCTGAATGATGAACATATCCTCGCCGCGCACGTTCTCGAAAACCTCGACGAAAATCTCGCCGTCGTTGAAACGCTCGACCCGCGCATCCACCAAACCGACGGACATGCCGCGATGCATCGACATGCGGCGCGCGATCGATTGCGCGAGCGGTTTGTTGGAATTTCCGGAGATGAGCTTCGGTTCGGTGACGACGGACATGGGCCAGTTCCTTCGTGACGCCGGGCAGCCCCGGCGGGATTCGCTTGATTGCGCCTGCCTTAGCACCGGGGTAGCGTGGCGGCAATTTCGACTGTCAAGAAAGTGTTATGAATGGCACGGATCGACTACTATTTCGGCACGTTCAGCCCGTGGGCCTATCTCGGCGGCCCGCGATTCGAAGAGATCGCGGCGCGTCACGGCGCTGACGTGACCTACAAACCGCTCGACCTTCTGGGCCTGTTCGACCGCACCGGCGGCGTGCGCCCGGCGCAGCGTCACCAGAGCCGGATGGAATACCGGATGCAAGAGCTCAAGCGCTGGTCGAAGCGGCTCGGGATGGAGATGAACTACACGCCTCCCGGCTATCCGCCGAACCCCGCACCGTCGTCTTATGCGATCATCGCGGCGCAGAAAGCGGGCGGCGGCGATGTCGGCGGGCTGGTCAACGCGATCCTGCGCGCCTGCTGGGCAGAGGACAAGGACATCGCCTCGGACGAGGTGATCCGCGAGGCGCTGGAAGCCAACGGTTTCGACGGCAATCTGGCGACCACCGGCCTCTTCGACGGCGCGGTCACCTATGAGAAGAACCTCGAGGACGCGGTCGAGGCCGGCGTGTTCGGCTCGCCCTTCTATATCGTCACCGACACCGATGAGCGGTTCTGGGGGCAGGATCACCTGGAGTTGCTCGACGACTACCTGGGGACGCTCTGAATGCCGCGCGACCAACGACAAGGGGCCGAAGTCTTCTGGCAGAGCTTCGGTCAGGGCGAACGTCCGGCGATCGCGATCCATTGCACGCTCGGCAGTTCGAACCTCTGGGCGAAGGCGCTGATGCCGTTGGGCCAGCAGATCACGGCGACCGCCTTCGATCAGCCGAGCCACGGGCAATCCGCACCCTGGCGCGGCGACGCGAGCGAGCCCGGGAGCTTCCAAACGCAGGTGACACGGATCGCTGCAAGCTTCATTGAGCGCCCTGTCGATCTGATCGGGCATAGTTTCGGCGCCTCGGTCGCGCTGCGCATCGCGGTCGGCGCGCCCGAGGCCGTCCGCTCGCTGACGCTGATCGAGCCGGTGCTGTTCGCGGCGCTGCCCGAGGACGACCCGGATTGGCAGGATCTGCGCGCCAAGCAGGATCACTTCGAGCAATTGATGGAAGCGGGCGATTACGAGCCGGCCGCACGCGGCTTCATGCGTGACTGGGGCACCGGCCAGCCGTGGGACAGCTATACCGAAACGCAGCGCGAACGTTTCACCGCGTGCATGCCGATGGTCGAGAATATCTCTCGCGCCAATTTCGCGGATCCGGCGCAGATAGCACGGCCCGACGGGATCGAGCAGATCGACGCGCCCGCAATGATCATCCATGGCGACCGCTCGCCGCCGACGATGCCGAAAGTGGCCGAGGCGATTGCCGCGCGCCTGCCCGATGTGGGCGTCGCCTGCGTCGAGGGCGCGGGCCATATGCTGCCAGCCACTCATCCCGAACAATGCGCGAGCCTGATCGCCGCCAATCTGGAACGCAGCTGACCTCATGGCCAAGCAATCCGCGATCTTCCGCTGCGCCGAGTGCGGCGCGACGCATGCCAAATGGTCCGGGCGTTGCGACGCCTGTGGCGCATGGAACTCCATCCACGAGGAAGCCCCGATCTCGATCACGCCCGGCTCCGGGATGAAAGGCGCTAAGGGCAAGGTGATCCCGCTCACCGCGCTCGACACCAAGGAAACCCCGCCCGCCCGCGTGAAATCGGGCATGGAGGAGTTGGACAGGGTTCTGGGAGGCGGTCTCGTGGCGGCTTCGGCGGTGCTCGTGGGTGGCGATCCGGGCATCGGGAAATCGACGCTTCTGCTGCAGGCGACCGCCAGCTTCGCCCGCAAGGGCGTGAAGGCACTCTATATCTCGGGAGAGGAAGCGGCGAGCCAGGTGCGGATGCGCGCGCAACGGCTGGGCCTTGCGGACGCGCCGGTCGGGCTGGGCGCTGAAACCTCGCTTCGCGACATCCTGACGACGCTTGAAGCCGAGCGCCCCGACCTCGTCATCATCGATTCGATCCAGACCATGTGGTCGGACAATGTCGACAGCGCACCGGGTTCGGTAAGCCAGCTGCGCGCCGCTGCACACGAATTGGTGAGCTTCGCAAAAAAGCGCGGCACCGCCGTCATCCTCGTGGGTCACGTCACCAAGGAAGGCCAGATCGCGGGCCCGCGCGTGATCGAGCACATGGTCGACACGGTGCTCTATTTCGAGGGCGAGCGCGGCCACCAGTTCCGCATCCTGCGCGCGGTGAAGAACCGCTTCGGCCCGGCCTCCGAGATCGGTGTCTTCGAGATGACCGGGGCGGGTCTGGCCGAGGTCGCCAACCCCTCGGCGCTGTTCCTGTCGGAGCGCGGCCAACCCGCGCCGGGATCGGCAGTTTTCGCAGGAATAGAAGGCACGCGACCGGTGCTGACGGAGATTCAAGCGCTGGTTGCACCCTCAACGCTTGCTTCGCCCCGTCGTACCGTAGTCGGTCTCGACAGCGGGCGGATCTCGACCATTCTCGCGGTGCTGGAATCGCGATGCGGCATCCCCTTCGCGGGGCTCGACGTGTTCCTGAATGTCGCGGGCGGGATGAGGGTGGTTGAGCCCGCAGCCGACCTCGCCGCGGCCGCCGCGCTTCTCAGTGCGCGCGAAGATGTGGCGCTTCCAGCGGACATGGTGATTTTCGGGGAAATCAGCCTGTCGGGTGCGCTGCGTCCCGTGGGTCAAGCGGAAAACAGGTTGAAAGAAGCGGCGAAACTTGGTTTTTCACAAGCGATCGCACCCTCGGGAACGAAAGCCGAAGGGTCGAGCGGGATGTCCCTGCGCAAGCTGGGCGATCTCGTGACTTTTACCGGGGAGATGTTCGGCGCCGGATAACGCCGAGAACACAGGAGCGAAAATGGACGGGTTCACCATTGTCGATGCCATCGTGGCGGTCGTCATCATTCTTTCGGCGATCCTCGCCTATTCGCGGGGCTTCGTGCGTGAGGCGCTGGCCATCGTCGGCTGGATCGCGGCGGCGATCGTCGCTTACATTTTCGCCAACGAGGCGCGCCCTCTGGTGCAGCAGATCCCCGGCCTCGACAAGTTCATCGGCCAAAGCTGCGAGCTGGGCATGATCGGCGGCTTCGCGGTGGTCTTCGCCGTGGCGCTCGTCGTTTTCTCGATCCTGACGCCCTTGTTCGCCTCCGCCGTGCAACGCTCGGCCCTTGGCGGGATCGACCAGGGGCTTGGCTTCCTGTTCGGCGTGGTGCGCGGTGTGATCCTCGTCGCGGTGGCCTTCGTCGTCTACGACCGCGTGATGAGCAACGACCCCGTGCCAGTGGTCGACGACTCGCGCTCGGCCAAGGTGTTCTCGCGCGCCTCCGGACAGCTCGACGAATCGATGCCCGCCGATGCGCCCGGCTGGATCGTGCAACGCTACGAGCAACTCGTAGCCGCCTGCCCCGCGCCTCCGGGTGCCGATGCCCCGGCCCGGACGGACGAATTGCCCCCGGCAACGGCGAATTGATGACAGCCACATGACGGTTTTTACAGGCGCGAGGGGTTAACACCTCTCGCGTTTGCATATAAATGAGCGCAAGCGCCCTCCCCTTGCGTCATACGGAGCTGATGCCATGTCCTGCCCCGCCGCCCAGAAGACCCACTTCGCCCATCCTTTCGACGACGACAAGCTCAAGGAAGAATGCGGCGTCTTTGGTGTGGTCGGCATTTCCGACGCCGCGAATTTCGTGGCTCTTGGTCTGCACGCCCTGCAACACCGCGGTCAGGAAGCGGGCGGTATCGTCGCGCATGATGCCGCAACCGGCTTCAATTCCGCTCACCGCTTCGGCTACGTCCGGGACAATTTCACCAAGTCGAGCCTGATGGAAACGCTGCCAGGCGATATCGCCATCGGCCATGTGCGCTACTCCACCGCAGGCTCCAAGGGGGCGGTGATCCGCGATATCCAACCCTTCTTCGGCGAGTTCTCGATGGGCGGCTGCGCGGTCGCGCATAACGGCAACCTCACCAATGCCGACGCGCTCCGCCGCGAACTGATCGAGCGCGGCGCGATCTTCCAGTCGTCGTCCGACAGCGAATGCATCATCCACTTGATGGCGCGCTCGATCCAGCGCAAGCACGCCGACCGGATCGCCGACGCGCTGCGCCGCGTGGAAGGCGCGTTCTCCATCGTCGCGATGACGCGCACCAAGCTGATCGGTGTGCGCGACCCGCTGGGCGTGCGTCCGTTGGTGCTGGGGAAGCTCGGCGAACATGGCTATGTGCTCAGCTCCGAGACCTGTGCGCTCGACATCATCGGCGCGGAATTCGTCCGCGAGATCGATCCGGGCGAGATGGTGGTCATTCAGGACGGCCATATCGAAAGCTCGCGTCCCTTCGGCCCCTCGACCGGGCGCTTCTGCATCTTCGAGCATGTCTATTTCTCGCGCCCCGACAGCATGATCGGCGGCCGCTCGGTCTACGAGACCCGTCGCGCCATCGGCGTCGAGCTGGCCCGCGAAGCCCCGGTCGAGGCCGATCTGGTCTGCCCCGTGCCCGACAGCGGCACCCCCGCCGCGATCGGCTACAGTCAGGAAAGCGGCATCCCCTTCGCGCTCGGGATCACGCGCAACCAGTATATGGGCCGCACCTTCATCGAGCCGACCGAGCAGATCCGCAACATGGGCGTGCGCCTCAAGCTCAACGTCAACAAGTCGCTCATCCGCGGCAAGCGGGTGGTCCTTGTCGACGACTCGGTCGTGCGCGGCACCACCTCGCGCAAGATCAAGGACATGATCCTCGATGCGGGCGCGAAATCGGTGCATTTCCGGATCGCCTCGCCGCCGACCGCATGGCCGTGCTTCTACGGCGTCGACACGCCGAACCGCGACAAGCTGCTGGCGGCGCAGATGACCGAGGAAGAGATGCGCGAATGGGTCGGCGTGGACAGCCTCAAGTTCATCTCGCTCGACGGGCTGTATCGCGCGGTGGGCGAGGCCAAGGGCCGCGACAATTCCTGCCCGCAATATTGCGATGCCTGCTTCTCCGGCGAGTATCCGATCACGCCTTCGGATCAGCTGGAAAAGGGTTTCGAGATGAAGGCGGCCGAGTAAGCGCGCGGCGCTTTCCGTTCGTCTGATACGATTTCTTCAGGGCCGCCGCGCGTATCGCGTTGCGGCCCTCAGTCTTCCTGACAGGCGCGGAACAGCGGTTGCGCCTCGCCATCCTCGGCGATCCAGTCGAGCATCGCGCCGTGGCCCTTTGTCCACCACACATAACCCGCCTCGCCCTCGCCATCCTCGGCGTATCTCGCGCCGTCGGCAGAGCGGATATGGCTCATCACGACGAGCCGTCCCTGCAGGAACAGGGCGACGCGCTGGGGATCGGTGTCGTTGATGTAGGCCGCGTGCACTTCCGCGCCGCGCTCGCAATGATAGGTGACGGTCACCACCGGCTCTACCGTATCGCCGGTCGTCGGGTTGAGCGGCTCAAGCCGCTCGACGGGCGTGTCGTGTTGCCCCGATGGCACCGCCGCATCCTGCGCCTCCACCGGCCCCGTCAGCGCGGCGCCGGCGAGCAACGCGCCAAATAGCGTCCGTCTCACGCGTCGTCCTCGACCCGGTCGGCGAGCGACTCCGCGCGTGCGGCGATCTCGGCCAGCGTCTCGGTCACTTCGGGCGGCAGGATCGGCACTTCGACATGGGCCGGGTTCGACTGCAATTCGTCGATCTTCGCCTGCAATTCGCCAAGACGGTTCATCGCGTCGCGCAGCTGATCCTCGATGCCCGCAGCCTTGTCGGCCAGCATCAGCCCCGACATCAACAGCATCCGGTTCTCGGGCACGCGCCCGATCTGGCCCAGAAGCACCTGCGCCTCGCTGTCGAGCATCCCGGCAGCCGAGCGCAGGAAATGTTCTTCACCCTCTTGGCAGGCGACCTGAAAATCGCGGCCGCCGACGGAAATCGTCACCTCAGGCATCGGTCCCCTCCTCGCGGCTCGCCGCTTCGATGATCGGGTCGAGACCCGCGATGATCTGTTCAAGCTCGGCGCTTTCGCCGTCGCGCGCGGCGCGCAGGCTTTGCAACTCGGCCATCAGCGCCTCGTCGGAGAAGGCCACGCCCTCGTCCATCAGCTTGCGATTGGCCGCGACCAGCGCCGCGTTGGCTTGCTTGAGGGCAGCGACCTCCTTGAAGGCAGATTCCTGCGCCCGGACGGCGGCGCCGTATTTGCGCTCCATCGCGCCCAGCGTGGTGTCCTGTTTCTCGCGGATCGCGCGGACGCGTTCGGAGAGTTGTGCGTTCGCTTCCTGCTCCGCGGCGAGCGCGGCTTTCAGTTCGGCCACCTCCGCCGGATCTGCGACAACTTCGGGCGGCGGCTCCGGTACCGGGGGCAGTTCCGCCTCGGCGGCCTCCAGCTCGGTTTGCTGCGCTGCGGATTGCGCTGCCTTGGCCTGCATTGCCTCGCGCTGCTTGAGCGCTTCGACCCCGCGCCCGATCCGTTCGAGCGCGAAAGCGATGCGGCGTTCGTATTCGGCGATATCACTCATGCACGCCTCCTCGTCCTCATGTTTTTCGCTTGCCATGGCCGAATCGCGGCCCGGCTGCGGATTTCGATCAGTCTAACCCTTTGCGACAGGGCAAGCCCACCCTTTTGCCCCAAGCACTTGTGGGCCACGCTTGATCTCGGGCCGATCCCTGCTATCAGGGGCGCGGACCCATCCAACTGCTGCCCCGCGAAAGGACGTTTCATGGAAATCGAAGAGCTGCGCGCCGCCCATCCTGAGCATTGGAAACTTGCCTCCGCGATCCGCGCATTGGCGATGGATGCGGTGCAGGCCGCCAATTCCGGTCACCCCGGCATGCCGATGGGTATGGCCGACGTGGCGACCGTTCTGTTCCAGAACCACCTGAAATTCGACGTGAAGAACCCGAAATGGGCTGACCGCGACCGCTTCATCCTTTCGGCCGGCCACGGCTCGATGCTGATCTATTCGCTGCTCTATCTCTGCGGCGATGAGCAGGTCACGCTCGACCAGATCAAGAACTTCCGCCAGTCGGGCGCGCTGACCGCGGGCCACCCCGAGAATTTCCTGCTCGACGCGGTGGAAACCACCACCGGGCCGCTCGGCCAGGGCCTCGCGACCTCGGTCGGCATGGCCATCGCCGAAGAGGCGTTGCGCGCGCAATGGGGCAAGAAGCTCGTCGATCACCGGACCTGGGTCATCGCAGGCGACGGCTGCCTGATGGAAGGCATCAGCCAGGAGGCCATCGGCCTTGCCGGGATGCAGGAACTGTCGAACCTGATCGTGCTGTGGGACAACAACGACATCACCATCGACGGCCGCGTGTCGATGTCGGACAAGACCGACCAGCGCAAGCGCTTCGAGGCGTCGGGCTGGACTGTCTTCGCCTGTGACGGCCACGATCCGGTTGCCATCGATGAGGCGCTGACCAAGGCGAAGCAAGCCAAGGGTCCGGTTCTGGTCGACTGCAAGACCATCATCGGCTTCGGCGCACCCACCAAGGCCGACAGCTACTCCGCCCACGGCTCACCGCTGGGCGACGAGGAGATCGCGCGCACCAAGGCGATCTACGGTTGGGATCACGGCCCGTTCGAAATCCCCGCCGACGTGAAGTCGCAATGGGAAGCGATCGGCACCCGCGGCGCAGCAGAGCGCGCCGAATGGGAGGAGCGCTTCGGCAAGCTCTCGGCGGCCAAGCAGGCCGAGTTCACGCGCATCATGGAAGGCGGCGTCTCGAAGAAGCTGACCGGCGCGATCCGCAAGTTCAAGAAGGAACAGGCCGAGGCCAAACCGAAGGTCGCGACCCGCAAGGCGTCCGAAATGGTTCTGGGCGTGATCAACGCCGCCTGCCCCGAGACCATCGGCGGCTCGGCCGACCTCACCGGCTCGAACCTCACGAAGTCGAAGGACATGACGGTCTTCAACGCGGAGAACCGCAAGGGTCGCTACATCCACTACGGCATCCGCGAGCATGGCATGGCCGCCGCGATGAACGGTCAGTGGCTGCATGGCGGCGTGCGCCCTTATGGCGGCACGTTCTTCTGCTTCACCGACTACGCGCGCGGCGCGATGCGTCTCTCGGCTCTGATGAAAGTGCCGACCGTCTATGTCATGACCCATGACTCGATCGGTCTGGGCGAAGATGGCCCGACGCACCAGCCGGTCGAGCATCTCGCGATTTGCCGCGCGACGCCGAACACGCTGACCTTCCGCCCCGCCGATGTCATCGAGACCGCCGAGGCGTGGGAAATCGCGATGAACCAAGAGGGCACCCCCTCGGTTCTGGCGCTGTCGCGTCAGGGTCTGCCGACGCTGCGCACCGAGTACAAGCCGCAGAACCTCACCGCGCGCGGCGCCTATGTTCTGGCCGAAGCCGATGGCAAGCGTCAGGTGATCCTGATGGCGACCGGCTCGGAAGTGGAAATCGCGCTGAAAGCTCGCGAGATGCTGCAGAAGGAAGCGATCGGTACCCGTGTCGTCTCGATGCCCTGCATGGAGCTGTTCGCCGAGCAGGACGAGGGCTACCGCAAGCGCGTGCTGCCGCCGAACTCGGTCCGCGTGGCGGTCGAGGCCGCCGTGCGCCAGCCGTGGGACCGCTGGCTTCTGGGTGAGCGTGGCCGCGAGGCGAAAGCCGGCTTCGTGGGCATGGAGGGCTTCGGCGCCTCCGCCCCGGCAGGCGAGCTTTACGAGAAGTTCGGGATCACCCCCGAGGCCGTGGCCGAGAAGGTCAAGAGCCTCCTCTGATGGCTCTGCCCGGGTTGAAAGCGACAGCGAGGGGGCCCGGCGTGGCCCCCTCTTTGCTTCCCGAGGGCGATCGCCCCGGGATGGGGATCGCGCTGATGCTCGGCGCGTTCTCGATGCTGACTCTGATGGACGCTTTCGCGAAACTTCTCGGGCAAGGTTACCACCCGCTTCTGATCGTCTGGGCGCGCTTCGCGGTGAATGCCGCCGTGCTGGCGGTCATCTATCGCGGCAGCCTGCCGCGCAGGCTTCGCAGCGCACAGCCGAAGTTCCAACTGGGCCGGGCCTTGTTCCAGATGGGTGCGATCGTTTCGTTCTTCTACGCGCTGAAACATGTCCCGCTGGCCACCGCGACCGCGCTTGGCGATCTGAACCCCGTGATCGTGACGCTCGGCGCCGCCCTGTTTCTGGGCGAGCGGCTGGGCCCACACCGCATCTTCGGCATCGCGGCCGCGTTCATCGGCGCGATGATCATCCTGCGCCCGGGTTTCGCGGGCTTTCATCCGGCAGCACTGTTGGCGCTACTCGCCGCCTTCAGCTTCGCGGGCGCGGTGCTGCTGACGCGCTACCTGCGCGGCGATAGCGCGGCCACCTCGCAGCTCTGGTCCGCCTATACCGGGCTTGCGCTTTCCTCGCTCGCCCTGCCCTTCATATGGCAGCCGATCGCGCTCTCCGATCTGTGGGTTTTCCTCGGCCTCGGGCTTGCGGGTAGCCTCTCGCAATTTCTGCTGATCCGCGCCTTCGCGCTGGCCGAGGCCTCGACGCTGGCACCGTTCGGCTATTCGGGTCTGCTGTTCGCGTCCTTCTGGGGCTGGCTGATGTTCGGACAGTTTCCCGACGGGTTCACGATCGCCGGGGCGCTTGTGATCGTAGGGGCTGGCCTCTATGTCTGGTCGCGTGAGCGCCGAGCTGCGCGCCAAGCCAGAGCCTGACACCCGACACGATGAAGTACCGCGAACCCACCTTGTCCGACCGCGTCTCGAATGCCCTTTTCGTGGCGGTGATGCGGCTGGTCCAGCGGCTACCGTACGAGCGGCGCATCCCGGCGGCGGGGCGGATGGTGGCGCGGCTCGCGCCGGTCCTTGGCTTCACCCGCAAAATCCGCGAGAACCTGGCGATCGCCTGTCCTGATCTGTCCGAGGACGAGATCAAGCGGCTGCAGCGCGAGATGCCCGACAATCTGGGCCGCATGTTGGCGGAGATCTATTCCGGCGAAGAATTCGTGGCCCGCGTGCGCGATCTGCCGATCGAAGGCCCCGGGGCCGAGACGCTGGAAGCCGCCCATCGCGAGGGGCGTCCGGTCGTTCTGGCTGCGGGCCATTTCGGCAATTACGACGCGTGGCGCGCGGCGCTTGCAGGGCGCGGCTACCGGGTCGGCGCGATCTACCGCCCGATGAACAACCCGCTCTTCAACGAACAATATGTCTCGACCATTTCCGCCATCGCCGAGCCGCTGTTCTCGCGCTCGCGCCGGGGTTTGGGCGACATGATAAAGTTCCTGCGCGATGGCGGGATGGTCGCCTTCGGCTTCGATCAGCATTTCAGCAAGGGCGCGGAATTGAGCTTCTTCGGCCTGCCCGCCTTCACACCTCTGTCTGCGGCGGAAATGGCGCTGAAGATGAAGGCCGATCTGGTGCCGATCTACGCGATCCGCCAGCCCGACGGGCTCAGCTTCAGGATCTACGCTGACAAGCCCGTGCCACATACCGACCCCGAAACGATGACCCAGACCCTCAATGACGGGCTGGAGGAGATGATCCTCAAGCACATGGAGCAATGGCTCTGGATTCATCGCCGCTGGAAGGGGAAACGCAAATAAGAAAAGGCGCGCGAGATTTTCTCGCGCGCCTTTTTGGCCTCTCGGACCGGCTCAGTTGCCGCGCTGGATCCGCTCCATCAGCGCGCCGGTTTCCTCCGCCGGAAGTGCCGCGCGCAGCGCGAACCAGATCACGACCAGCGACCACACCGCGACGAGGGCCATCCCACCCCAGAAGTTCAGCACCCCCAGCGCGTGATCCGAAGTGCCGAGCGCGGTGATGATCCAGAGCCCGCCGAACCACAGCGCGAGCCAGCCGATATGGCGCCAGCCGAACTCGGGGGCGGATTTCTTCTGCACGACGTGGAACACGAGCGCGTAGATGGCGAAGCCCACGAGCAGCATCCCGAACAGGATCGAGTCGGTGTAGAACCCGGTCCAGTAGATCACGAGGTTCGAGGCAATGAAGGCCAGTGGTGCAAGGAACTCCGCCCCTTTCAGACGGAACGCACGCTCGGCATCGGGCTGCGACCGGCGCAGCACCATCAGCACGATCGGACCAAGGCCATAAGTCAGAACCGTGATCGAGCTGATATAGCCCACCAGCAATTGCCACGCCGGGAAGGGCAGCAGGAAGAAAACGCCCACGGCCCACATCACCGCAACCGCCAGCCACGGCACGCCGTGACGGGTGGTATGCGTCAGCGCGCTCGGCCCGCTATCGGTATCGCCCACGGCATAGAGGATGCGCGAGCCGCCAGTGACGTAGATCAGCCCCGTCCCGCCGGGCGAGATATAGGCGTCCACGTAGAGGAGCAGCGCCAGCCAGCCCATGCCGAGCGTCGCGGCGAGACCGGCGAAGGGACCCGCGGAACCTTTGAAGCTCAGAGACGACCAGCCATTCGCCAGATCGCCCTTCGAGAGGGCCATGATGAAGGCCACTTGCAGCAGGATATAGACGATCGCGGCAAGAATGACCGAGCCGATCACCGCCATCGGGATATTGCGACCGGGATTGGCGCTCTCGCCGCCCAAGTCGATCGCCGTGCGAAAGCCGAGGAACGAGAACACGATCCCTGCGGCCGGAATCGCGGTGAACATGCCTTGCGCCTTGTAGGTACCCGGAGCCGCATGCCAGACACCCCAATGGGACGAAGCCGCGATCAGGCCGACCACGGTGATCAGAGGCACCGCGATCTTCCACCACGTCACCGTATTGTTAACCTTCAGCAGCGCCTTGATCGCCAGCAGGTTCAGCAGCGCCAGAACGCTCAGGAGAAGCGCGGAGGTGATGAAGCCCACCAGCGTCAGCGTGCCCGTCCCGTCTCCGCGCAGAAAATAGGGCAGGTAATTGTTCGCATAGGTCACGATCCCCTCGGCCTCGACCGCAGGCACCGGCGCATAGCTGAGAAACAGCATCCAGCCCCAGAGCCTGCCCAAGGTCGCACCGTGGCTCGCGTGGCTCATATGGACCAGCGCGCCGGATTTCGAGAACATCGTGGAGAGTTCGGCGAAGCACAGCGCGATCAGCATGATGATCGCCGCCCCGACCACCCAGGACCAGACCGAGAGCGGCCCAGCGATTTTCGAGGCGTGATAGGCCCCGAAGAGCCAGCCCGAGCCGATCATCGACGTCGTGGAGGCGAAGAGCAGCCCGATGACCCCGGCGTCCCGCCGCAGCTTGCCTCCTCCCGCCATCGTTTCGGTTGATGCCATTGGTGAATCCCCTGTTTCTTATTGATCACAGGAGTTCAACTAGGGCGCGATCTCGCCAACCGGAGCGATTACACGGGCTTGTGGCGGAACGCGATCACGCGTGAAATCCGCAGTCAGCCTTAGCGCAGAAATTTCTGGGCGAGCTTCGCCATGCGTCCGCTGCGATAGGGCGGCATCAGCATCGCAAGCGGCGCGAAACGGTTCTCGAGCACGGGTTTGAGATGAGTGAATGCCTCGAAGCCCCAATGGCCATGCGCCGCACCCACGCCCGAATTGCCGATCCCGCCGAAGGGCAGGTTCTGGTGCAGGTAATGAACCAGCGCGACATTGATGCCCACCGCGCCGGAACTGGTTGCGCGGCGCAATCGGTCGATCAAGCCGCGGTCGCGCTCGAAGATGTAAAGGGCGAGCGGCTTCGGCCCGGCCTCGATCCGCGTCACCACATCCACCGCATCGTCGAAGGGAATGACCGGCAGGACGGGACCGAAAATCTCTTCCTGCTCGACCGTCATCGACGGATCGGTGCCCATCAGGACGGTCGGCGCGATATAGCGGCTCTGCGCCTCACCGGTTGCGCCGGTCAGCGCCTTTGCGCCCGCTGACTGCGCGCTCTCGATCATGCCCATGAGCCGGGCGAAATGATCCGGGTTGATGATCCGCGCGAGATCGCGCGTGGCCGCCTGCGCCTCTTCCGTCTTGCCATACATCCGCGCAATCGCGGCTTTCAGCTCGGCCAGGAACGGGGCTTCGATCTGCTTGGCGACATAGACGTGATCGGGGGCGATGCAAGTCTGACCGGCATTCGCGAACTTGCCCCAGGCGATCATCCGCGCGGCCTTTTTCAGGTCGGCGCCGGGGCCGACGATGACCGGGGATTTGCCGCCCAGCTCCAGCGTCACAGAGGTGAGATGCTTCGCCGCCGCCGCCATCACGATCTTGCCCACTCGCGGCGAGCCCGTGAAGAAAATATGATCGAAAGGTTGCTCTAGCAGTTCCTGACTGACCTCGACCCCGCCCTGCACCACACGCACGAGATCGGCAGGTAGCGCCTCGTCGACGATCTGCGCGATCACGGCGGCGCTGGCCGGGGCCAGCTCTGAGGGTTTGACGATCGCGGCACAGCCCGCCGCGATGGCCGAAACCAGCGGCCCGAGCGACAGCGCCAGCGGGTAGTTCCACGGCGCGATGATCAGCGCGGTGCCCTTCGGCTCCGGCACGATCCGCGCGCGGGTGCCCAACATCGCACGGGTCGGGCGCACCCGACGCACTTTCGTCCACGTTTTCAGATTGCGCAACGCGTGCGAAATCTCCGCCTGAACGGGCAGGATCTCGGTCAGGCGAATTTCGGCCTCGGGCTTGGCGAAATCCTCCGCCAGCGCGGCGAGGATCTCCGCCTCGCAATCATGGATCGCGCGCGAGAGCGCCTGCAGCGCCGCGCGCCGTTGCGCCGGATCGAAAGCCATGCGGCGCTGCGGGTTGCCCGCCGCTAGGTCGACGAAAATCTGCGCCGGGGTCTTGAAACTGCGATGATCCATCGAGGCTCCTTTGTCGCGCATCTCACCGCGCGGGACGGGAATTGGCAAGCGGCAGCGCGGCTTAGCGCGCGCGACGCAGCGGCAGGGACAGCACGAAAAGCACAGCGGAGGCCGCCACGATCGACGGACCCGCAGGCGTGTCGAACTGCAACGAGCCCCAAAGCCCGAGCAGCACCGAGGCGATCCCCACCCCGGTCGCGCCCGCCGCCATCGCCTCCGGCCCGCGCGCGAATTGCCGCGCCGTAGCTGCCGGGACGATCAACAGCGCCGCGATCAGAAGCGCACCGACGATCTTGATCGCCACCGCCACGGTCAGCGCCAGCGCGATGGTCAATGCCATCTGCTCGCGTCGCGGGTCGAGCCCGGAAGACATCGCCAGCTCGTCATTGATCGTCGCGGTCAGCAGCCCCTGCCAGCGCCATGCCAGCAGCGCTGCGACCACTGCGGCCCCGCCCCAGACCACGGCCAGATCGCTGCGCGACACGGCGAGTATGTCGCCGAACAGCCAAGCCGACAGATCGACCCGCAGCCCCGATTGCAGCGACGCCGCGACGAGGCCGAAGGCCAGCGCGGAATGGGCGAGCACCCCCAAGAGCGTGTCCATCGCATGGCCGCGCCCCGAGAGCCGCGCGACGGTGAGCGCCATCGCCAGCGCCACGCCAAGCGTGCCGAGATAGACCGAGATGCCGAAGGCGAAGCTAAGTGCCACGCCGAGGATCGCCGCATGGGCGGTCGCATCGCCGAAATAGGCCATGCGCCGCCACACAACGAAAGAGCCCAGAGGCCCGGTCGCGAAAGTCAGGCCGATCCCGGCCAATGCCGCGCGGAAAAGAAAATCGTCAAACATGCGCCTGCCCGTGCGTTTGAGTGCCGTCCTTCGCCGCGTCGTCGGCGTGATCGTGATCGTGGCTGCAGGTTGCGTGATCCGCATGTTCGCCATGATCGTGGCTGTGCTGATAGAGCGCGAAGGCCCCTTGCGTGCCCATCCCGAATAGCGCGCGATATTCCGGCGCCTCGGCCACCACCTTCGGCGTCCCCTGACAGCAGACATGGCCGTTGAGGCAGATCACCCTGTCCGAGGTCGACATCACGACGTGCAGATCGTGACTGACCATCAGCACCGCGCAGCCGGTTTCCTGACGGACCTCCTCGATCAGCTTGTAGAACCCCGCCGTGCCGGGCTGGTCGAGCCCCTGCGTCGGCTCGTCGAGGATCAGGATCTGCGGCTCGGACAGCAGGGCGCGCGCCAGAAGCACACGTTGAAACTGCCCGCCCGAGAGCCGCGAAATCTGCCGCCCGCCGAGATGCGGGACGCCGGTGCGCTCCAAAGCGGCCTCGGCGCGGGCGTTCGAGACGCGCTTGGGTAGCGACAGGAACCGGCGCACGGTCAGCGGCAGGCTCGCATCGACATGCAGCTTTTGCGGGACGTAACCGATCCGCAGCCCGGCCTGACGGTTCACTTTGCCCCGCGCGGCACGCTCCAACCCAATCAGGGCGCGGATCAGCGTCGATTTCCCCGACCCGTTGGGCCCGACGACGGTAACGATCTCGCCGGAGGAAATCGTGAAGTCGACGCCGTGAAGCACCTCGACCTCGCCATGGCGCACGCTCAGACCCTGCGCCGTGATCAACTCGCTCATTGCGCCTCCTCGGCGGCGCAGTTGGGGCAGAGCCCCAGCGCCTCTACGGTGGCCCGCTCGACATGGAAATTCAACCGCTCGGCCGCGCCCTGCAACGCGTGACGCACCTCGTCGGCCCCTTCTTCGGGGCCGGCCTCGGCGACTTCGCCACAGTTGCGGCAGATCAGGAAAACCGGCGCATGTTCTTCGCCCGGGCTCATGCAGGCGGCGAAGGCGTTGAGGCGACGCACGCGATGCGCGAGACCGTGCTCGACAAGGAATTCCAGCGCGCGATAGGCGACGGGCGGCTGCTTGCCGAACCCATCCGCCGCGAGCCGGTCGAGCACCTCGTAGGCCCCCATAGCCCGATGTTCTTCCAGCAGTATTTCCAGTGCACGCTTACGCACAGGAGTCAGCCGCGCGCCCTTTTCGGCGGCGACAGCCTCGGCGCGCGCCAGCGTCGCGCCGGCGCATCGGCTGTGGTCATGCGGCGTGAAAGCCTTTGCGGAAGAGGTCGAAGAACCCACGAGCATGTTACCTTATCACATTTCTTCTTGACGAGTGATTTTATAACATACATTTTCCGCCCCTCAGATCAAGCTGGACAGGAGACATCAGATGCGCCCCACCCTTCCCGTTCTCGTGAGCGCCCTTGCCGCACTGCCCGCCCTCGCCCAAGCCGAGGCGCCCAGTGTCGTGACCGATGTTCCGCCGGTGCAGTCACTCGTCGCGCAGGTGATGGGCGATCTGGGGCAGCCGGAGGTTCTGCTCGGCCAGAATTCCGACGCGCATCACTATCAACTGAAGCCCAGCCAGGCGCGCGATCTGCAAGACGCGGACCTCGTCTTCTGGGTCGGCCCGCGGCTGACGCCGTGGCTCGAACGCGCGATCGACGGCGTGGGAGTGAAGGGCCAGTCGGTCGAATTGCTTCACGCGCCCGGCACGACCCTGCGCAGCTTCTCGGTGCCGGACCCGCATGATCACAGCGTCGACGCCGACGCGGATCACGCCGAGGCCGGGAATGGGGACCACGCCGAAGTCGACCAGATGACCGATCCGCATGCGTGGCTCGACCCCGACAATGCGAAGCTCTGGCTCGGTCTGATCGCCGAAGACCTCTCCAAGGCCGATCCCGAACATGCCGAGACCTACGCGGCCAACTCCGAAGCCACGCAAGCGCGGATCGAGGCGCTCGACGCCAAGCTCAAGGCCGAGTTCGCGCCGGTCGCGGACAAGCCTTTCCTCGTCTATCACGCGGCGTACGGCTATCTCGCCGATCATTACGGGCTGACCATCATGGGCGCGCTTTCCCCAAGCGATGCATCGACCCCGGGGGCCGCCCATCTGGTGAGCCTGCGCGAAGAGGCGTCGGCCAAGGAAGCCGTCTGCGCCTTCCCGGAAGCGAACCACGACCCGAAAATGGTCGAAGTCCTCGTCGATGGGACGCCGGTGAGGCTCGGCAAGTCGCTCGATCCTTCCGGCACCGCGCTGACCTATGGCCCCGGTCTCTATGAGGACCTGATGCAAGGAATGGCGGACACGATCATCGCCTGCCTGTCGCAGGGTTGATCCCGCACCACCTCCATGCGATCTGATGCGCCATGGCTGATTGGATCGCACTCACGGAAGAATTCGGGCGCTGGCGCGCCGCACATGTGTCGGACGGGGCGGTGACCGACCGCAAAACCGGGCCCGCCGCGCGCCCGCTCTTGCCTGAAGGGGGTGCTGCCATCGTGGCGGCCTCCACTGCAGGCCCTGACCTTCGCGCGCTTCCCTGCACGCCTCGCCCCGACGGAGCGCTGCCGCTAACCGAGATCGGCGGGCAAAGCTACCCCGCCCTGCCCGGCCTCATCCAAGACAGCGACGGCACCGAGATCACGGCCCCCGAGGCCGCCCGAATCGCCGGGATCCTCGCAGGCATCCCGCAATTCGATGGCGTGATCTGGATTTGCGGCGCAAGCGCGATCTGGGCGCATATCTCGGCGGGCGAAGTCGTCAGCGCGATGCGCGCAGGCTCCGCCGCGATGCTGGCCGCGCTCGGCGCACCGCTCGAAGCCGGCGACGGGTTCGACGCAGCTCTCGCCGATACGCTTTCGCGCCCCGAACGCCTCGCCCGCGAATTGGCCCCGCTCAGCCTTGGACGCCACACCCCGCGCGCCGCCGGCGCCGTGCTGGGCGCGGAACTCGCCGCGGCGAAACCGTGGTGGCTGGGCCAGACCGTGCTGGCGCTGTCCTCCGCCTCCGCCCCCGGCTGGTCGGAAATTTGCGCCCGTGGCTTGCAAGCGCAGGGCGCGCAGGTCACTTTGGGCGACGGAGAGGCCGCGCTGATCGCGGGACTGTCCGCGGCGCGCCGGCCCGGCGCGTAACCCGGCGGCAGAGACAGGCGGCAGAGGATGAATGCATGAGTGATACCGAACTGCCCGAAGCCTTCGCCGAACTCGCCCCCCGTTTCGGATTTTCCCGCCCCGCCGGCCGCTGCCTCGGCGCGATCTGGCGCGCGGCTCAAGCGCCCTCGGCCGACGATTTGGTCGCGCAGCTTGGGTTGTCGCGCTCCAACGTCTCGACCGCGTTGAAGGAATTGCGCGATGCGGGCCTCGTGCAGGCGGCCCGGTCCCCCGGCTCGCGCAAGGATTACTTCGTCGCCCCGACCGAGCCGTGGGAACTGGCACGGCTGATGCTGGCGGAGCGCGAACGTCGCGTGATCGGCCCCGCACGTGATCACCTATCCGCCCTCGAGGCCCGCAGCGCCGACCCGCGGGCGGCGGCCTTGTGTGAACTCCTCGACGCGGCCTCGGGCTATATACAGGCGCTGATCCGCCTCGATCCGACCGAACTGGCCCGGCATATCGACCCCGCACGCGGCGGCGGTCAGACCGGGAAACCCGCACCGAAAACCTCCAAGAAGAAAAAGAAAAAAGCCGCGCAGGGATAGGCGCGGCTTTCTCGATTTCAGGGGGAAGCCGGGATCACACCAACCGGCTCTGATCCAACGCGGCCTTGATGAAGCCCGCGAACAGCGGATGCGGAGCGAAGGGCTTCGACTTCAGCTCGGGATGGAACTGCACGCCGATGAACCACGGGTGATCCTTGTGCTCGACGATCTCGGGCAGGCGGCCATCGGGCGACATGCCGGAGAAGGTCATCCCGCATTTCTCCAACGGCTCGCGATACTTGATGTCGACCTCATAGCGGTGGCGGTGACGCTCCTCGATATCGGTCGCGCCATAGACCTCGGCGACCTTCGAGCCCTCCTTCAGCGCCGCCGTGTAGGCGCCCAGGCGCATGGTGCCGCCCTTGTCGTCGGTGACCTTGCGCTCGACCCTGTGGTTGCCCTGCACCCATTCCTTGAGGTGATAGACGACCGGGGTGAAGCGCTTCTTGCCCGCCTCGTGATCGAACTCTTCCGAGCCCGCATCATTGACGCCCGCGAGGTTCCGCGCGGCCTCGATGACGGCCATCTGCATACCCAGACAGATGCCCAGGTAAGGAACGCCCTTTTCGCGCGCGAATTGGGCGGCGCGGATCTTGCCCTCGGTGCCGCGCTCACCGAAGCCACCGGGCACAAGGATCGCGTGGTAGTTTTCCAGATAAGGTGCCGGATCTTCGTTCTCGAAAATCTCGGCGTCGATCCATTCGGCCTTCACGCGCACCCGGTTCGCCATCCCGCCATGGGTCAGCGCCTCGGCGATCGACTTATAGGCGTCTTCGAGCTGAACGTATTTGCCCACGATCGCGACGCGCACCTCGCCCTCGGCATGATCGAGACGGTCCATCACGTCTTCCCAGCGGCTCAGCTCCGGCTTCGGCGCGGGAGAGATGCCGAACGCGTCAAGCACCGCCTGATCGAGACCGACGCGGTGATATGCCAGCGGCGCCTCGTAGATCGACTTGAGATCGTAGGCGGGGATCACCGCCTCGGGGCGCACGTTACAGAACAGCGCGATCTTGCCGCGCTCCTTGTCGGGGATCGGCTGCTCCGAGCGGCAGACCAGCACGTCGGGCTGGAGGCCGATAGAGCGCAGTTCCTTGACCGAGTGCTGCGTCGGCTTGGTCTTCAGCTCGCCGGACGCCGCCAGATAGGGCAGCAGCGTGAGATGCATGAAGATCACCTGACCGCGCGGGCGGTCCTGGCTGAACTGACGGATCGCTTCGAAGAAGGGTAGACCTTCGATATCGCCCACCGTGCCGCCGATCTCGCACAGCATGAAATCGACCTCGTCATCGCCGACATCGAGGAAATCCTTGATCTCGTTGGTCACGTGCGGGATCACCTGGATCGTCTTGCCCAGATACTCCCCGCGGCGCTCCTTCTCGAGCACGTTGGTGTAGATGCGCCCCGAGGAGATCGAGTCGGTCTTGCGGGCCGAAACCCCGGTGAATCTTTCGTAGTGACCAAGGTCGAGATCGGTCTCCGCCCCGTCATCGGTGACGAAAACCTCGCCATGCTCGAACGGGCTCATCGTGCCCGGATCAACGTTCAGATAGGGGTCGAGCTTGCGCAGCCGAACCGAAAAGCCGCGTGCTTGCAGCAATGCCCCAGGGCGGCGGATGCCAAACCCTTTCCGAGCGACGAGACGACGCCGCCGGTAATGAAGACATAACGTGCCATGAAGACCCCCGTGATCTGCGAAATTCGAATGGTTTCCCTGCCCCAAGAGGGTCAGGATCACGGGATTTAATGCTTACACGATTCGCGGCCTGCCCGCAACCAGACCGCAAGCTATTGAGTTTGGATAGGACGCACCCGCAAGTTTTTGTGGGTGCGAACCGATGGTTGACTGAAGTGACGGCTTAGTTGGCGGCGGGCGGCGTGACCGGACCGCTTTGCGTATCCGTCGTGGTTTCGCCCGCGTTTCCGCCGGTCGAGGCGTCCGAACCGCTGGCAGGCGGCGGCATCACCACGTCGAGCGAGGGCGTCGAACCGGTCGTGTCATTGGCCGGCGCGGTATCCGCCGGCGCGCTTTGCTGGGGCGCAGCGGTGTCGACCACCGAGCCGGTGCCCGCTTTCTGCGCGGCCAGAACCGTCAGCGTCACCGAGGTCGCGAAGAAGCCGGCGGCCAGAACCCAGGTCACGCGGGTCAGCGCATTGGCGGCCTGCCGACCGGTCATCAACCCGCCTACGCCACCGCCGGAGCTGTTGGACGACCCCATGCCGAGACCACCCCCTTCGGAGCGTTGCAGGAGCACCACGCCAATCAGCAGCAGCGCGAGGATCAGGTGGATCGAGAGAACGACGTTTTCCATGAACGGGTCCGGGCCTTCTTTCTTGCGACGCGCCTATCTAGGCGGATGAGGCTGAGGGCGCAAGGCCGCATAGGCGGATTTTCGGCTTTCGCGGGGTCAAATCGGCCCACGCCCGGCCTTCACGCGCGCTTTGACTTTCGTATTGGCCCAAATATCCCCGCCGGAGGCTCCTGCGCTGCCCGCCTGCGCGCGGCGTATGGATAGAGCGATCGCCTCTCGCAAATGCGGTCTTTCGCCCCGCGCGCTCAGCCGCTATACCTCGCGCGGTTTTACACCTGCCAAGGAGAGAGCAATGGCCAATGTCGTCGTCGTCGGCGCCCAATGGGGTGACGAGGGGAAAGGCAAGATCGTGGACTGGCTCAGCGAGCGCGCGGACGTGATCGCGCGGTTTCAGGGCGGTCATAACGCGGGCCATACGCTCGTGATCGACGGCAAGGTATACAAGCTCAACGCACTGCCTTCGGGCGTGGTGCGGGGCGGCAAACTCTCGGTGATCGGCAACGGCGTCGTGCTCGACCCGTTCCACCTGCTCGCCGAGATCGAGAAGATCCGCGACCAGGGGGTGGAGATCACCCCCGAGACGCTGATGATCGCGGAGAACACCCCGCTGATCCTGCCGATTCACGGCGAGCTCGACCGCGCCCGCGAGGAAGCGGCCTCGAAAGGCACCAAGATCGGCACCACCGGCCGCGGTATCGGCCCAGCCTACGAAGACAAGGTGGGTCGCCGTTCGGTCCGCGTGGCAGACCTCGCCGATGACGCGACGCTGGAGGCCCGCGTCGACCGCGCGCTGCAGCACCACGATCCGTTGCGCAAGGGGCTCGGTATCGAAGCGATCGACCGCGACGCGCTGATCGCCAAGCTCAAGGAAGTCGCCCCCGAGATCCTTAAATACGCGGCCCCCGTCTGGAAAGTGCTCAACGAGCAGCGCAAGCAGGGCAAGCGTATCCTCTTCGAAGGCGCCCAGGGCTCGCTGCTGGATATCGACTTCGGCACTTACCCCTTCGTGACTTCGTCGAACGTGGTCGCAGGTCAGGCTGCGGCCGGCACCGGCATGGGCCCGGGCGCGATCGATTTCGTGCTCGGGATCGTCAAGGCCTACACCACCCGTGTAGGCGAAGGCCCCTTCCCGACCGAGCTGGACGACGAGGACGGCAACCGCCTCGGCACGCGCGGCCATGAATTCGGCACCGTCACCGGACGTAAGCGTCGCTGCGGCTGGTTCGACGCGGCCCTAGTGCGTCAGACCTGCGCGATCTCGGGCGTGAACGGCATCGCGCTGACCAAGCTCGACGTGCTCGACGGGTTCGAAACGATCAAAATCTGCACCGGCTACGAACTCGATGGCGAGAAGCTCGACTATCTGCCAACCGCCGCGGAAGAACAAAAGCGCTGCATCCCCGTCTATGAAGAGATCGAAGGCTGGGCCGAATCGACCGAAGGCGCGCGCAGCTGGGCCGATCTTCCGGCCGCCGCGATCAAATATGTTCGCCGGATCGAGGAACTGATCGACTGCCCGGTCGCGATGCTTTCGACCTCGCCCGAGCGCGACGACACGATCCTCGTGACCGACCCCTTCGCGGATTGATCCGATGGCGCTGAGCTACAAGGCCCGTCGCCGCCTCTCGCTTCTGGCCCTCGTCGTGGGGTTGCCCGCCTATGTCGTCGTCGCCGTCACGGTGGTGAACTGGGCGGGCGCGCGCTGGGGGCGGCTGCCGATCTGGGCGGAGTTCTGCGTCTATGTCGTGCTCGGCGTGCTTTGGATCGCGCCGCTCAAGCCGATTTTCAAAGGTGTCGGCAAGGACGATCCGGATGATCCACCGCGCGAGTGACACCCTCTGGCGGGCGCGCCGGAAAACGGGCAGGTTAGCCTCATGACCAGCGCGCCTTTCCCCCTCCCGCCCGACAGCCTAACCAATTCCGACATCACGGAATTGACCGCGTGGCGGCACCGTCTGCATCAGGATCCCGAGCTTTCGGGCGAGGAACGCGACACCGCCGCGCGGGTCGTCGCGATGCTGCTGCCAACCGCACCCGACCGGACGCTGACCGAGCTTGGCGGGCACGGGGTCGCCGCAATCTACGACGGCGCGGAGCCCGGACCCACAATCCTGTTGCGCTGCGAACTGGACGCGCTGCCGATCCACGAGACCGGCACGCCGCCCTACCGCTCCAACTTTCCCGGCAAAGGGCATCTGTGCGGCCATGACGGGCATATGGCGATTCTCGCGGGAGTCGCACGCTGGCTGTCGCGCAATCGTCCCGCCCGTGGCCGCGCGGTCTTGCTGTTCCAACCGGCCGAAGAGACCGGCGCAGGGGCTGCAGCCGTGATTGCCGATCCGCGCTTTGTCGAGATCGCGCCCGACCTGTCCTTCGCCTTGCACAACATGCCGGGCGTCCCTCTCGGAACGGCGGCGCTGCAGGACGGGGTAATGAACTGCGCCTCGCGCGGCATGAAGATCACGCTCACCGGCTGGACCGCTCATGCTTCGTTACCAGAAAGCGGTCGCTCCCCTGCCCCGGCACTGGCCCGGCTGCTGACCGATCTAACGGCGCTCGGCAACGCGTTGCACCAAAGCGATCCCGATTTCGCGCGCGTCACCGTCACCCATGCGCGGCTCGGTGAGCCTGCCTTCGGCGTCGCCCCCGGCGCGGCGGAGCTTTGGGCGACCCTGCGCACCCAGCGCGATGCGGGGATGGCGGGGCTCGTCGACAAGGCCGAGGCGATGGTGCGTGACGCCGCCGATGCGCTCGGGCTGGAGCGCGAGATCACCTATCATGATATCTTTCGCCATTGCGAAAACGCCCCTGAAGCAAATGGCATCCTGCGGGCGGCGCTTCAGGCCGAGGGGATCGAGACCACCGAGACCGATCTACCGATGCGCGCCTCCGAGGATTTCGGTCGTTTTGCCGATCACGGCCCCGCGGCGATGGCGCTTCTGGGCGCAGGCGACCGCCCGGCCCTGCACAATCCCGATTACGACTTTCCCGACGAGCTGATCGCCCCCGGCGCGCGCGTGCTGATCCAATGCCTGCGCGCACGGCTCTATTGATCCAATAAGAAAGGGCGGCCCCGAAGGACCGCCCTTTTCTGATCTTTCGCCGGGGTTACTGCCCCGAGGCCATCTTCGCCTCGTCCCAGTAGCGCGAGGCTTCGGTAATCGCGTATTGGCCGCGCTTCACCTTGGTGATCTTGCCCTGACGCAGCAGACGCCCGAAGACACGCATCCGCTCCTCGCGCGGCACATCAACTGCATCGTCCATGAAGGACAGCTTGCGCATGATCTGCGGCGGCGAGAAATGCGGACGCCCTTCGACGGCCGAGGTATAGGCCGCAGCGGCTTCCAGCAGGTCGGAGAGACCCTGCGTACCAAGGCTTTCGGCGAATTCGGCGAAGCTCGTCGCCTGCTCGGGGTTCATCGGCATGGCTTCGGCCTCGTCCGCTCCGCCAGCGGCGAACTGACTTGCCGAGACACGGCGCGGGCGGATCGCGGCGGCGGGCTGAGGCGCGGGCTGCTCATCGGCGGCTTCTTCTTCCGCATCGACGCGCTGTTCCGAGACCAGTACCAGCGGCGCCGGTCGCATCGGTTCGGGGCGACGCGAGCCCGTCTCGCCCGAGCTGACCGGGCGACGCGGGCGCACGGCTTGGGTCAGGTCGGCACGATAGGGCTCGGACCCGTCCTCGTCCTCGACGCCGCCTTTCGCGGTGTCCTGCCCCTTGGCCAGACGATCCGCGACGGTCGCAGCCACGGCGGCCTTGAGATGCGCGATCGCGGAGAAGCGGCGGCGCGTCTCGACACCTTCGGCCTGCTTGTCGGCCTCGGCGAGGAGACGATCCATCTCCGCCTCACGGTCGGTCTCTCTTTCGGAAAGCGACGCGACCTCGCGCGCGGCAACCTCGGTCGGGGCCTGCGCTTCTTCCGTGTCTTCCGCGTCTGCGGTCCCGGTGGCTTCGGTTTCTTCCGATGCCTCGGCAGCGAAAGTGTCGGCGCGGGTATCTTCCTCCGCTTCCGCCATGGCGTCATCTTCCGACATCGCCTCGACCTCGGCTTCCTCGGCCTCGATGATCGTGTTGCCCAGAACCAGCACGTCCTGCGCGTCGAGCGATGCGGTCTCCATGTGTGCCTCAGGCGTTTCCGCCTCGGGCGCCTCGGCCTCGTCCTGCGTCAGAACCAGCGGGGCGTCGACCGACTCGTCTTCCAGTTCGGACAGGTCGATTTCCGGCATCGCGTCGTCTTCGGCCACTTCGCCCTGCGCGACGGCCTCTTGCGGAGCCTCGTCGTCGGTCTCGATCTCGGACCCGGTGAAGAGGTTCTCCATCTGCAGTGCCGCGAGCTCGCGCATGAGATCGGCTTCGGCTTCCGGCGACAGGCCGCCAGGCACACGGCTGCCGTGATCGGCATCGTCCCGGGCGCGTGGCTGCTCTGCCTTCGGCGCCGGGCCTGCCTCCGACGAGGCGTCGCCCAGTTCCGCAGCCAGTCGCGCGGCGAGGTCGTCATCCTCGGCTTCTGCTTCCAGCTCTGCCTCGGTTTCCACCTCCTGCTCGGCCTCTGCGGCGACTTCAGGCTGTTCTTGCGCCGCATCGGCCTCGGCTTCGACCTGCGCCTCGGCCGGGGTCGCCTGATCTTCCTGGACTTCGGTGGTGGCAACTTCGGCGGTGGCACCGTCTTCGGTCTGCTCCGAACCCTCGTCAGTAGCGGCCGATGCTGCTTCCGCAGACTCGATGGTTTCGCGGCGGCGCACCTTGATCACGCGGGCACGCAAGCGCGGCGTGGCGGTTGCGTCGACCGGCGTTTCGGTGTCGAGGGTGACATCTGCCGAGGCCGCCTCGGCGCTGTCCTCGGATTGATCGGCGTCGGTCTCTTCGGTCGCGCCGAGTTCGTCCGCAGCGGCCTTGAGCGCCGCGATGCGTTTGGCACGCTTGGCCGAACGGCGCGCGCGGCGGGTCGCCTGACGGCGCTGCATCTGATCGTCGCTCGTGTTGAAGTCCGTGTCGGCTTTCTCGTCTTCGTCTTCGTCCGCGTCAGCCTCATCCTGCTCGGCGACGGGCTCTTCGGCTTCAGCCGCTTCGATGTCTTCCGCGGCCTGTTCGAGCGCGACCTCTGCCGCTTCTTCTGCGACGTCTTCTTCGGGCATCTCGGCGTCGGGCTGCGAAGGCTCGGAGGCTTCGGGTTCGATTTCCTCGGCGCTCAGCGGGCCGGAGATGTCAAGGTCGTAGCCGAAATCCTCGGCTTCGCTCGCCGGTTCAGCCTCGAAGCGCCCCAGAAGCGCCTCGGGGGCGGAAACGGGTTCGTCTTCCTCGGAGAAGCTGTCGGCCTGAACCTCGCGAGCACGGGCGACGGCTTCGCGGATACGCTGCAGCTTGGCGGCAACGGTTTCCGGCTGCGCGAAGCCTGCTTCGGGCTCGGCGTGCTGCGCCGCAACCTCGGCTTCGGGCTGCTCTGCGACCGGTTCGGGCGCTGCCACCGGCTCGGGCGTCTCGGCGACCTCCGGCTGCGCGGGCGTTTCGGCGGCAGGCGCGGCTTCTTGCGGCGCTTCCGACGTCACAAGCGGCTCTTCCTGAGCGGGCGCGGGCGCCTCGTCGGCTGCAGCCTCGCCACCCAGGAGCGTGTCTTGCTGGCGCAGCACGACGCCGTTTTCCTGAATTTTTGCCTCGACCCGGCGCTGAATCTCCCGCTCCGCGATACGGTGAAGCATCTCCGCATCGGGTTGGGGCGGCTCTGCGCCGAAATACCGGTCGTCGGCGGCCAGATCGCGGAAATACTCCGCAATCGCCTTCATCGTGTTGAAAGGCTCGTCAAATCCTTCCAAGGTGCACGAAAAGGTGCCGTAGGATACGGTCAGAATCTTGCTCGCACCAACCATGGACCACTCGCTTTCTATTGGACCTCAATGCGTCGACATTCCTGTCCAACTGGTTCTTTCGCGTGGACGAAAGAAGGCATTTGAAAGGTTTTTTACCGGTCTCGATTGTCTTTCTTTGCCACAATCGTCATCAATCAATCCATGATTAGCAGTATTGTCCATTCGTCAACCGGGGTTTCGCTTCTCGGCGCCGGCGCGATCAAACAGGCGGATGTTGACGAAGCGTTGACAATCGCCCCCTGCCTCGTGGCCGCCGATGGTGGCGGAGATCGCGCGCTGGCGATGGGCCTAACCCCGAAAGCGGTGATCGGCGATCTGGATTCTCTGTCGGATGCGGCACGGGCATCGCTGGGCCCACGCGTCCATCAGGTGACCGAGCAGGACAGCACCGATTTCGCGAAATCCCTGCAACGGATCGAGGCACCGTTCATCCTCGCGCTCGGTTTCACGGGGATGCGGCTGGATCACACGCTGGCCGCGATGACCGACCTGATCCGCACGCCGCATCGGGTGGTGATGCTGGCAGAGGAGGAGGTGATCTTCCGCTGCCCTCCGTCGCTCTCGCTCGATCTGGCGGAAGGCACGCGCGTATCACTGTTTCCTTTCGGCGAGGTAAAGGCGCGCTCGGAAGGGCTCCATTGGCCGCTCGACGGGATCGGCTTTACCCCCGCCGAGCGGGTCGGCACCTCGAACCGCGCGACGGGCTCCGTGAGGATCGTGATGGACGGCCCGGCACTGATGATGCTGCCGCGCGAGGAATTCGCTGCCGCGCTGGCGGGTTTGGGGATCGGCTGAGCCGCCCTAGCCCGCCTCGACCCGCAACGTCTCCTCCAGCCACGGCGCTTCCGCCAGAGCCGGTTCGACCACGCGTTCTTGCAGCAGCGTCCGCAGTCGGCCCGCCACTTTCGCAGGCCAATCCGCCATCATCCCATCGCGCGCCGCCAGCACGATCCGCCGGGTCAAAGGCGGCCCGTCGAGCGGCGAGAGCGCCAGCCCCGCGCGCGGCGCATGGCGCACCGCCGAAGGCGTGAGGATCGTCCAACCCCGCCCCGCCGCGACCAGCGCAAGGATCGCTGGGTAGCTGTCGAGTTCCAGTTGATGCGGCGGAGCCTTGCCCGTTTGCGCGAGATGCGTGGCGATCTGTCGGCCCATCAGCGTGCGCTGGGAATAGTGGATCAGCGGCAGCGGCGGATCGCTCTGCGCAGGCGCATCGGCGGGATGGATGGCGAGGAACGGTTCCGTCAGAAGCGGATGCAGCTCGATCCCGTCGAGCGCGGCGCCCTGCGGCTCGGCGGCGACGGCGACATCCAGACCGCGCGCTTCGAGCTTCGACAGCAGGCGGTGGCTCGGCCCGGTTTCCAGCTCGAACCGGCAGGTGCTGAGCTCATCCGCCATCCCCGCCAGCAGGAGCGGCGTCACCTCGGCCTCGAAATCCTCGATCATGCCCAGCCGGAAACTCGTGAGCCCCGCCGGATCGGCTTGGCCCACCCCGGCGCGGCCCCGCGCCAATTCGTCCAACATCGCCTCGGCATGCGGCAGGAAAGCCCGCCCGGCAGCCGTCAGCGCGAACGGCCGGGCCGAACGGTCCACAAGCTCCGCGCCCAAAGCGCTTTCCAGACCTGCGAGTTGCTGGCTGACCGCCGAGGCCGAAACGCCGAGGCGGCGCGCGGCGGCGGTAGTCGCGCCTTCCTCTGCCGTGGCCACGAAGACCTCGACCGCCCAGAGGCTGATGCGGGGATGGGCGGCGGGCATGGGAGGCTCCGTGGTCGGGGAGGCGATAAGTCTTGCCGCGCAGACTGCCTTGCCCCGCCCCGGTGCGCAAGCCGCGCGCAACCATGGGACATCGTAGAGCATTGACGCCGGCCGCGCCGCGGATAGCCTCGCTTCCATCCATCGCCCATCCCGGAGGAGTCGCGAGATGAAAGACCAAAGCTGGCAGGCCCGCGCCGATGCGCATAGCTTCTACGGTTTCACCGATCTGCCCACGATCCACGATCGCGGCGCGGTCGTCGTGACCCATGGCGAGGGGCCGTACATCTTCGACACCGAGGGGCGGAAATATCTCGATGCGAATTCGGGGCTCTGGAACATGGTCGCGGGGTTCGACCATCCCGGGCTGATCGCGGCGGCGCAGGCGCAATATGCGCGCTTCCCGGGCTATCACGCTTTCTTCGGGCGGATGTCGGACCAGACGGTGATGCTGTCCGAGAAGCTGATCGAGGTCTCGCCTTTCGGCGACGGCAAGGTGTTCTACACCAATTCCGGCTCCGAGGCGAATGACACGATGGTCAAGATGCTGTGGTTCCTGCACGCCGCCGAGGGCAAGCCGCAGAAGCGCAAGATCCTGACCCGCAAGAACGCCTATCACGGGGTCACGGCGGTCTCGGCCTCGATGACGGGCAAGCCCTATAATTCGGTCTTCGGCCTGCCGCTGCCGGGGTTTCTGCATCTCACCTGCCCGCATTACTGGCGCGGAGGGCAACCCGGCGAGACGGAGGAGCAATTCACCCAGCGCCTCGCGAACGAGCTGGAAGCGACGATCATCAAGGAAGGCGCGGACACGATCGCGGGCTTCTTCGCGGAGCCGGTGATGGGCGCGGGCGGGGTGATCACGCCGCCGAAGGGCTATTTCCAGGCGGTCGCGAAGATTCTCAAGAAATACGACGTCCCGCTGATCTCGGACGAGGTGATCTGCGGCTTCGGGCGCACCGGCAACACATGGGGCTGCGAAACCTATGACTTCCAGCCCGACGCGATAATCTCGTCGAAAAACCTCACCGCCGGGTTCTTCCCGATGGGTGCGGTGATCCTCGGCCCGGAACTGTCAGCCCGCCTGCAAGCCGCCTCCGAGGCGATCGAGGAATTCCCCCACGGATTCACCGCTTCGGGCCACCCGGTCGGTTGCGCGATCGCATTAAAAGCGATCGACGTGGTGATGAACGAGGGGCTGGCCGAGAATGTCCGCCGCCTGAGCCCGCGACTGGAGGCGGGCCTCGCCCAGATCGCGCAAAACCCCAATATCGGAGAACTGCGCGGCGTGGGCTACATGTGGGCGCTGGAGGCGGTGAAGGACCGCGAGAGCAAGACGCCTTTCGACGGGTCGCTCTCGGTTTCGGAACGCATCGCCAATGCCTGCACCGATCAGGGGCTGATCTGCCGACCGCTCGGGCAATCGGTGGTGCTGTGTCCGCCTTTCGTCCTGACCGAGCCGCAGATGGACGAGATGTTCGAGAAGCTGGAAACGGCGCTGAAGAAGGTGTTCGCCGAGGTGGGGTGAGCCTCCAAGCCGCGAGAACACCAGTTCTCCCGTTAGGCGCCCCGGCACATAACTCGGCGCAACTAACGAAAATTATGCTATCATTACCTTGCCCTTATGGGGCGAGGTAGATTGCGTTGGTCGGAGGAACGCGCATGAGCCGTCTTCTCAGAGTACTTTCCTGCGCCGCCCTGATTGCTCTCGGTGCGCTCTCGCCATCCCACGCCGCCGATAGCATCGGCAATGTCGGGAAGTGGAGCGTTTTCGAAGAGAGAAACGGAACCATCAAGACCTGCTGGGTCGCGACCGCGAATGATCGGCGCATTCTGCTGAATGGCTCGCTTCTCTACGTCGCGGTTACGAAGCATTCGGGGAGGCAACCGGAGGTGTCCGTTTATGCCGACCGACGGCTGCCGCGCTCTGGCGGAATGACCATCACCATCGGGCAGAGCAAATTCCGTCTGCGTTCGACCGGACAATATGCCTGGGTGGATGAACGGACCGACAAGCTTGCGATCAACGCGCTAAAACGAGTCGAGGCGGCAGGCGGGAAGGCGAATTTCTACGTTTCCATTCCGAAAGTGGGCGTTTTCGATTTTTCTGCAAACGGCTTCGCCGCGGCGTTGGACATCACATTGAAGCGATGCAGGTGAAGGCAGTGGATGCGTTTCGGTTGGATCGTTCGGACGCGCCTCACATAGACCGGACGGTCGAACTGAAACGGGCCGCATCTTGCGATGCGGCCCGGTGTCAATTTCATGCGGCGCCTGCGTTGCGCCGACGCGGGCGACGCCGCTTCGGCGTAGCGTTGCCGCCGGCGTCGACCTTGGGCTTGGCTTCCGCGCGCGGTTTCGAGCGCGGTTGGGCCTGAGCTTGACCCTGGCCTTGCCCCTGCCCCTGCGGTTTGCCCTGGGGCTTGCCGCCGCGACCCTTGTTGCCGCCGGAGCGCGGACCGCCGCGACCGCGGCCACGACCTGCGCGCGCGGAGGGGCGCACGGCCTCGGACGGGCGTTCGCCGCTCGCGGTCGGGATCTCGATCTTCATCAGCTTTTCGATCTGCAGGAAGTTATCCGCCTCGTCCGGCGAGCAGAAGGCAATCGCCTCGCCCTCGCGACCGGCGCGCGCGGTGCGCCCGATACGGTGGACATAGGCATCCGGCACGTCCGGCAGGTCGAAGTTCACGACATAGGACACGCCCGGAATGTCGATCCCGCGCGCGGCCACATCGGTCGCGACCAGCACGTTGACCTTGCCATCGCGGAAGCCCTTGATCGCGCGGTCACGCTGGCCTTGCGATTTGTTGCCGTGGATCGATTCCGCGTTGTAGCCGTCTGCGCGGAGGCTCTTCATCAGCTTTTCAGCGCCATGCTTGGTGCGGGCGAAGACGAGCGTCAGCGCGCCCATGTCGGCCGAGAGAATATCGCGCAGCTTGCGGGCCTTCTCGGCCTTGCTGTCGAGGAAGTGCACCGATTGGGTGATCTTGTCGGCGGCCTTGCCGGGGGGCGAGACCTGCACACGCTTCGGATCGGTGAGGTAGGCCTGCGAGATCTCCTCCATCTGCTTCGGCATCGTGGCCGAGAACAGCAGCGTCTGGCGCGGGGTGCCAAGGCGCGATGCGATCTTGCGGAGCGCGTGGATGAAACCGAGGTCGAGCATCTGGTCGGCCTCGTCGAGCACCAGATGGCGGGTGTAGCGCAGGTCGACCGCGCCGCGATCCATAAGGTCGATCAGACGGCCCGGGGTCGCGACGAGAATGTCGTTGCCGCGATGCATCATGGTGATCTGACGGTTGATCGACTGGCCGCCGACGACGGTGGCGACATTCATCTTGGTACCCTGAACGAGCCCCGAGAGGTTGTCGGCGATCTGGTTCACCAGTTCGCGGGTCGGCGCGAGGATCAGCGCCTTGCAGGTCTTGGGCGAAGGTTTGCCCGGCTGCGCCATCAGTTTGTCGATGAGCGGCAGGCCGAATGCCAGCGTCTTGCCGGTGCCGGTCTGGGCGAGGCCCAGCACGTCATGGCCCGCAAGAACCAGCGGAATCGCCTTTTCCTGAATCGGGGTCGGCTGGGTGAATTTTGCGCGTGCGAGCGACTTGAGAATGGCCGGGGAGAGCCCCAGCGAAGAGAAATCGGACAATGCCTATCCTTTATGGCCGAGGCTCCCACGCGGGGATACGCACGGCGATCAGCCCGGACGGGAGTGTCCGGAGCGCAGGTTGACGCAGACCTCGGGACAGGCGGGCTAGTCCCGCGTGGTCCGGTCTCGCGTGTCAGAACCCTGCGTGAATGGGAACTCGGGAGGTATCGCCGGTGCGCCTCTCTCGGGCGCGGCTTGCTCACGCGGCAGCGCGGCGATGTGGGCTAAATGCGCGTGATGGCGCTAAAAGTCAAGGGGGAGCGTGTTTTGGTGGCTTCCCTCGAAGTGATGGCCCGCCCGGGCGACCATCCCGGGCCGCGCCCGACCGCCCCCAGGGCGCTTTCGCGCAACCTGCGCGCGCTCGGTCTTGGGGCGAAATGGCACGATTAAGTACCCGCCACCTATCGCGTGAGCGCCCACCCGCGATCGGGCAAGGCCCTCAGCACGGATAATGCATCCTCAGCAGTTCGGCACGTTCACCGCCAGCCCACCCAGGCTCGTTTCCTTGTAATGCTCGTGCATGTCGCGGCCCGTCTGGCGCATCGTTTCGATCGCCGCGTCCAGCGGCACGAAATGCGTGCCGTCTCCGCGCAGCGCCAGCGAAGCCGCCGACACCGCTTTGATCGCGCCCAGACCGTTGCGCTCGATACAGGGCACCTGCACCAGCCCCTTTACCGGATCGCAGGTCATCCCGAGGTGATGCTCCAGCGCGATTTCGGCCGCGTTCTCGATCTGCTCAGGCGTGCCTCCCAGCACGGCGGCCAGTCCCGCCGCCGCCATCGCCGCCGCCGATCCGACTTCGGCCTGACAGCCGCATTCGGCGCCCGAGATCGACGCGTTGGTCTTGATCAGCCCGCCGACCGCCGCCGCGGTCAGCAGGAAATCGGGGATTTTCGCGGAGGATGCGGAAGGCACATGATCGAGCCAGTAGCGGATCACCGAAGGCAGCACACCCGCCGCTCCGTTCGTAGGTGCAGTGACGACCTGCCCGCCGGCGGCATTTTCCTCGTTCACCGCCATCGCATAGGCCGAGATCCAGTCGTTGATCTGATGCGGCGGTGCGAGGTTCTGGCCCCAATCCGCCTTCAGGCTCTCATGGATCGCCTTGGCACGGCGCTTGACCCGCAACCCGCCTGGCAATTCGCCTTCGCTCGTCAATCCGCGCTCCATGCAATCGCGCATCGTGACCCAGATTTTCGCGAGACCCTCGTCGATCTCCTTAGGACCACGGAAGCGCGCCTCGTTGCGCCGCTTCATCTGCGCGATGCTCAGCCCGGAGGCATGGGCCATCGCCAGCATTTCCTCGGCGGTCTTGAAGGGAAACGGCACCGGGCTCGGCGCGTCGCGGGCCGCATCGTCGACCGCGGCCAGTTCGGCTTCTGTGCGCACGAAGCCACCGCCGATCGAGTAATAGACCTCGTGCATCAACACGTCGCCCTGCGCGTCGCGCGCCTCGATCACCATGCCGTTGGCGTGGCCGGGCAGCGACGTGTCGTAGTCGAAGATCAGATCGGCCTCGGGGTCGAAGGCCAGCGGCGGCAATCCGTCAGGCTTCAACAGGTGATCGCGCGCATTCGCGGCCAGCAATTTCTCGGCCAGATCGTTATCGTAGCTCTCGGGCACAACGCCCGCGAGCCCGAGGATCGCCGCGCGGTCCGTCGCATGGCCCTTGCCGGTAAAGGCGAGCGAGCCGTGCAGCCGTACCCGCACCCCATGCGCGGTGAAGGGTGAGGCCCGGAGCGCGTCGAGAAACCGCGCGCCCGCCACCATCGGCCCCATCGTATGCGACGAGGACGGCCCGACGCCGATCTTGAAGATGTCGAATACGCTCAGAAACATGCGACCTCCCTGCCCTGATTTAGGCCCAGACTGCCGGTTTCGCCCGCCGACCAACAGCCCCAAAACGACCCCGTCACGCGCAAAAGCAACATCGTTGACGCGACATGGAGGAGTTTCGCGCAACCTGACGGGCGAAAGGACGCTCGGCAATGACCACGCCTTCGCGGATCAGGCACGGCACCGACTCCCGATCCGATGCCGCGCGGCTGATGGCGGGCGGGATGCGACAATTCCTCCTGCGCTTAGCAAGGATCGACAAAGCCCTCGCCTGAACGCCCCGGATTGCCTATAAGCATCCGCAACTCAGACTGCCCATGAATGGAGTGCCAAATGGCTGCCGACCTCTCCCCGATCGACAAGGCGAAATTCGCCGCCGCCCGCCGTGCCGTTGACTTCGTCGAAGACGGGATGCGCGTGGGCCTCGGCACCGGCTCGACCGCCGCTTGGATGGTGCGCTGCCTTGGCGAGCGTATCCGCGACGAAGGTCTGCAGCTGATCGGGGTGCCCACCTCGACGCGCACCGCCGATCTCGCGCGTCAGGTCGGCATCAAGGTCGTGGCCCTCGACGAGGCGAAATGGCTCGACATCACGATCGACGGGGCGGACGAATTCGACCCCGACCTGAACCTGGTGAAGGGCGGCGGCGGCGCGCTGCTGCAGGAGAAGATCGTCGCCACCGCGTCGGACCAGATGATCGTCATCACCGACGCCTCCAAGGAAGTGAACCATCTGGGCGCCTTCCCCTTGCCCGTCGAGGTCGTCCCCTTCGGCTGGCAGGTCACCCGCGCGCTGATCGAGGAGCTGCTGGACTCGATGGATGTAATGGGCCGCCAGACTTCACTGCGCCTGAACGGTCAGCAGCCCTTCGTGACCGACGAGGGCAATTATATCGTCGATCTGCACCTCAACCGCATTGGCAACCCGCGTCAGCTGGCGTTGGTGCTGAACCAGATTCCCGGCGTCGTCGAGAACGGCCTCTTCATCGACATCTGCGACAAGGTCATCATCGGCGGCACCGACGGCAAGGTCGAGATCCGCGACATCAATGAGGGCACGGTCGCCAACGAGACCATCGAGTTCGCCGAGGACGAGAATATCTTCCGCGACATGGATTGATCCGCGCGGCGCGCGCCCGGGGATGCAAAGCTGCGCCGCATCCCCGTTCCGCGCGCCTCCCCCTCCCTCCCCCGCCTTGCTCCTGAGCGCATGGACCGCTAAGCCAATGCGCAAGGACCACAAGGAAGGAAGGCCTCCCATGAGCTTCGACTATGATCTCTTCGTCATCGGCGGCGGCTCGGGCGGGGTGCGAGCGGCCCGGATTTCCGCCGGTCACGGTGCGCGCGTCGCGCTGGCCGAGGAATACCGGATGGGCGGCACCTGCGTCATTCGCGGCTGCGTCCCGAAGAAACTGATGGTCTTCGCCTCCACCGCGCCGGCGGCCATCGAGGAGGCGCGCGCCTATGGCTGGAGCGCCGATGCAGGTCAATTCGACTGGCCCGGGTTCCGCGGCAAGCTGGATGCGGAGCTCGACCGGCTCGAAGCGATCTACCGCCGGGGACAGGAAAACGCGGGCGTGAAGGTCTTTGACCAGCGCGCGACGGTTTCGGGCCCGCATGAGGTCACGCTGGCCGATGGCACGAAGATCACCACCAAGCACATCCTCGTCGCGGTCGGCGGACGGCCCTTCGTACCCGAGTTCCCGGGCTGCGACCTGGTGATGACTTCGAACGACATCTTCAAGCTCGACACCTTGCCTGAGCGCATCCTGATCGTCGGCGGCGGTTATATCGCCTGTGAATTCGCCTGCATCCTCAACGGATTGGGCGTGCAGGTTACGCAATATAACCGCTCGCCGCTGCTGCGCGGCTTCGACGGCGAGGCACGCGATCTGATCGTCGACCAGATGCAGGCGAGCGGCATCGAAATTCACACCCATGTCGTCATAACCGAGATCGAGAAGACCGAGAACTGCCTGAAAGTGACCTGCGGCGACGGGCGCGAGGACGAGTTCGACGCGGTGCTCTACGCGACGGGTCGCACGCCGAACACCGAGGGGCTCGGCCTCGAAGCAGCAGGCGTGGAACTGGGCGAGCGCGGCGAGGTCATGGTCGACCAATGGTCGCAGACCAACGTGCCCTCGATCTTCGCCGTGGGCGATGTGACCGACCGCATCAACCTGACCCCGGTCGCGATCCGCGAGGGCCACGCTTTCGCCGATACCGTCTTCGGCGCGAACGCCCGGCCCTCGGACCACGAACTGGTCGCCTCCGCCGTCTTCACCCAGCCCGAATTCGGCACCGTCGGCATCACTGAGGAAGAGGCCGAGGAGCACGGCAATGCCGAGGTCTACGTCTCCAGTTTCCGGCCGATGCGCTCGAGCTTTGCGGGCTCCGACGCGCGTGTGTTGATGAAACTGATCGTGTGTCGCGAAACGCGCCGCGTGCTGGGTTGCCATATCGTCGCGCCCGAAGCGGGCGAATTGATCCAGATGGTAGGCATCGCCGTCAAGATGGGTGCGACCAAGGAACAGTTCGACGCGACCTGCGCGGTCCACCCGACGATGGGCGAAGAGCTCGTGACCATGCGGAACCCGGTAAGACATTATTGAAATCACGGAAAAGATACCCAACTGTCCGAGAAGATAACGGAAAGGTGAGGAGCATATGAGCAACGGAGGCCCCTGGGGCGGCGGAGGCGGTGGCGGCGACGACCGCGATGACGACCGCGAAGACAAACGCCCCGGTCAGCGACGTCCCGGTGAGGGCGGCCAGATCCCCGAAATCGAGGAATTCATGCGCAAGGGCTCCGAGCAGCTCCGCGTGCTGATGGGCGGCAAGGGCGGCGGCAATCGCCCCAACCGTCCCAATGGCGGCGGAGGCGGCAAGCCCCCCTTCCCGACCAAGATCGCCGTGATCATAGGCCTCGTGGCCGTGGTGGCGATCTGGCTCGGCTCCTCGCTCTACAAGGTAAACCCTGAAGAACGCTCGGTGGAGCTCATGTTCGGGCGCTACCACGCGACCAAGGGCCCCGGCCTGAATCTCGCGCCGTGGCCCTTCCTCACCTACACCAAGGTTCCGGTGACCCGCGAACAGACCGTTGATATCGGCTCGGGCCGCGCTGGCACGAACGATACCGGCCTCATGCTGACCGGCGACCAGAACATCGTCGATCTGGAGTTCCAGGTGGTCTGGAACATCAGCGATCCGGCGAAATACCTGTTCAACCTCGGCGATCCGCAGGACACGATCCGCGCGGTCTCCGAATCCGCGATGCGCGACATCATCGCGCGCTCGAACCTCGCGCCGATCCTGTCGACCGCGCGTGGCGAGATCGCGGCCGATCTGCGCACGGCGGTGCAAAAGACGCTCGACAGCTACGATGCGGGCATCAACATCGTCCGCGTGAACTTCAACCGCGCCGATCCGCCGCGCGAGGTGATTGACAGCTTCCGCGAAGTGCAGGCCGCGCAGCAGGAGCGGGACCGTCTCGAGAAAGAGGCCGACGCCTATGCCAACAAGGTGACGGCAGGTGCCCGTGGTGAGGCCGCTCAGGTCAAGGAAGAGGCCGAAGGCTACCGCGCGCAGATCGTGAACGCAGCCGAAGGTGACGCCGCGCGCTTCAATTCGATCCTGACGGAATACGAGAAAGCGCCCGAAGTTACCAAGCGCCGGATGTTCTACGAGACCATGGGCAAGCTGTTGCAAAATGTGGACAAGGTTGTCGTGGACACCAAGGACGGCGCCGGTGGGGTCGTGCCCTACCTGCCGCTCGACCAGTTGCGCAAGAACTCCAGCTCGACGTCGAACAGCTCGGCGCCCAGCACCACCAAATCGACCGCCAACAATGGAGGAAGCAACTGATGCGCGGACCTATCGCAATTGCCGTTCTCGTTGTTCTGATCTTCCTCGGGCTGAACTCGGTCTTCGTGGTGGACGAGCGTGAAAAAGCCCTCGTGCTGCGCTTCGGTGAGGTGCAGCAGGTGAAGACGGAGCCGGGTCTCGGTTACAAGATCCCGATCGTGGATACGATCGTCAAATATGACGACCGCATCCTGAGCCTCACCACGCAGCCGCTCGAAGTCACACCCGAGGACGACCGGCGTCTCGTTGTCGACGCCTTCGCGCGCTGGCGCATCGTCGATGCGGTGAAATTCCGCGAAGCCGTGGGCGGGGGCGGCGAGCAGATCGCCAAGAGCCGCATCGATGGCATCCTGAACAACGCGATCCGCGAAGTTCTGGGCTCGGTCCCCTCGACGGCGGTGCTGTCGGACGACCGGACGCCGCTGATGAACCGGATCCGCGATCTGGCACGGCGCGAGGCGCTCTCGCTGGGCGTCGACGTGATCGACGTGCGTCTGACCCGCACCGACCTGCCCGAGCAGAACCTGGCCTCCACCTATGGCCGGATGCGGGCAGAGCGTGAGCGCGAGGCCGCAGACGAGCGCGCCCGCGGCGCCGAGGCCGCACAGCGCATCCGCGCAACCGCCGACCGTACTGCGGTCGAGGTCACGTCCGAGGCCAAGAAGCAGGCCGAGATCGTGCGCGGCGAAGCCGATGCGCAGGCCAACAAGGTCTATGCGGATGCGTATGGCAAGGATCGCCAGTTCTTCGCATTCGTCCGCGCGCTGCAATTCTACGCGCAGTCGATGAAGACGCAGACTTCGTCGCTGGTGACGCAGCCCGACAGCCTCTACTTCGATTACGGGCGCTTCCTGCGCTCGATCGGGGAGAACCCGGGGCCCGAAACCGGTGCAAGCCGGGGCAACGGATCTGCGAGCCAGGTCGGCCAGTGATGGCGATGCTTTTGACCGGTCTGGGACTGGTCCTTGTGATCGAGGGGCTGGCGCTTGCGCTGGCCCCTTCACGTATCGAGCAGGCGCTGGACGCGCTGCGCGCCATGTCGGCGGGGCAGCGGCGGACGCTTGGCCTTGCGACTCTGGCAGCGGGCGTGGCGATCCTCTGGGCGCTGCGCGTCTTCGGATAACCGCTCAGTTCCCCGCATCTTAGGCGCAAGAGAGCGCCCGCTTCGCCCCCCTGCGACGCAATTTCCTGTCGTGAATTTTGGCGAATAACTTCCCTTCGTCCCTCGCTGCTCCTACATTTCAACTCAAAGAGAGCATCGCGCCGGCCTCCGGACCGGCGAAGCAAGGGAGAGCTACATGAATTTCCTCACCGGACCCGGATCGACTCTGCGCGCCGGATTCAGCGCCGCGACGCTTGCCGTCGCGCTCGCCTTCGCACCGCTGGCCGCGCCGGCCTATGCCCGCGCCGCCCCCGAAAGCTTTGCAGAACTTGTCGATCAGGTGTCCAATTCGGTGGTAAACATCACCACCTCGACCACGGTGGCCGCACCGACCGGCAACATGCCGAATTTTCCGCCCGGCTCGCCCTTCGAGGATCTGTTCCGCGATTTCGGCCTGCCGAACCCGAACGGGCCAAATGGCCCGAACGGGCGGGGCGCACCGCGCCGCTCGAACGCGCTCGGCTCGGGCTTCGTGATCTCGGAAGACGGCTACATCGTCACCAACAACCACGTCATCGAAGATGCAGACGAGATCGAGATCGAGTTCTTTTCGGGCAAGCGGCTCGATGCGAAACTCGTAGGCACCGACCCTAAAACCGACATCGCTCTGCTGAAGGTCGAGAGCGACTCCCCCCTGCCCTTCGTGGCCTTCGGCGACAGCGACGCCGTGCGGGTGGGCGACTGGGTGATGGCGATGGGCAACCCGCTGGGCCAGGGCTTCTCCGCTTCGGCCGGGATCATCTCCGCGCGCAACCGCGAGCTCTCGGGCAGCTATGACGACTACCTGCAGACCGATGCGGCGATCAACCGCGGCAACTCGGGCGGCCCGCTCTTCGACATGGAAGGTGAGGTCGTCGGCGTGAACACCGCGATCCTGTCGCCCAATGGCGGCTCGATCGGGATCGGCTTTTCGATGGCGTCGAACGTGGTCCAGAAGGTTGTTGAACAGCTCAAGGAATACGGCGAGACGCGGCGCGGCTGGCTAGGCGTGAAGATCCAGGACGTCACCGCCGATATGGCCGAGGCGATGGGCCTGCCCAAGCCGGAAGGCGCGATGGTCTCGGAAGTGCCGGACGGCCCCGCTAAGGAAGCCGGTATCCAGTCGGGCGACGTGATCACCTCGTTTGATGGCGGCGAGGTCAAGAACACCCGCGATCTGGTGCGCCGCGTGGCCGATGCTCCGGTGGGCGAGAAAGTCCGCGTGACCGTGCTGCGCGATGGAGAGACCAAGACGCTTCTGGTGACGCTGGGCCGCCGTGAGGCCGCCGAGGGCGAGCAGCCCCCGAAAGCCGTTCAGGCCCCGCAGGAGGTCGAGAAGGACATGCTCGGCCTGACCGTGACGCCGCTCACCGATGACCTGCGCACCGAGATGGGCCTGACCAAAGAAGCGAACGGCCTCGTCATCAAGCAGATCGACGAGACTTCCTCGGCCTTCGAGAAGGGCCTGCGTGTCGGTGACCTGATCACCGAGGTCGGACAGAAACCTGTCTCCGCGGTCGGCGATTTCGAAGAGCGCGTGCAGGCAGCGAAAGAGGCCGGGCGCAAGTCGATCCTGCTCTTGATCCGCCGCGCCGGCGAGCCGCGTTTCGTGGCACTCCCCGTGGAGTGATCCGCACCGTTCAAGACGAATGAGAAGGCGCCCCGCAGGGCGCCTTTTTCATTGCGCTTCGCGCGCCTGCACCCGGCGGGCGGCAATGGTCAGGCTTCCGGCGGCGATCACGCACCACAGCGCCATGCCCAGCATCTGGGTCGGAAGCTCCACCCCCATATCGATCAGCACGCCGGTGATCCCGGGCCCCACTGCGGTCGAGAGCACCATCGAGGCCACGATGATCGCGCGGATGCCGCCCAGGTTTTTCACGCCGTAGACCTCGGGCCAGAGCGCGCCCATCAGCGTCCCTGTGAACCCGTTCGACATGCCCAGAAGGCCCATGAAGACATAGACGCCCCAGACCGGCGTCACGAGCGCGACCGTCAGCGAGGCCAGCGTCAGCGGCGCCAGAACAAATGGAAGCAGGCGCAGCGCGCCGAACCGGTCAATCAGCCCGCCGCAGACAAAGCCGAAGCCCACAGTGGCCGCCGACATCACCGGAAAGGCCGCGGCGAAGGCGAGCGGGGAGTAGCCGCGCAACTCCGTCAGGTAGCCCTGATGGAAGAAAATCACCGTACCGATGAAGGGCGGTGCGAGCAGCCCTGCCAGCAGCATGTAGAGGACCGGATCGCGGATCACCTCCGCGCGGGTCCAGTCGCGCGCTGTGCCCGATGCGCTCGATTGCACCTCGGTGGCGTTGGGCACCCGCTCGACCTGCATCAGGCGCATCAGGAGCGGCCATGCGATCACCACCAGCAACGCCGCCGAGAGCCACCATGCGAGGTGCCAGTTGCCGCTCGCCTGCGCGACCAACACCACGAGAACCGGCAGCACCGCGGAGCCGAAGGGTTGGCCCGGAACGACCAGCGACATCGCCTTGCCGCGGCTCGCGACGAACCAGCGACCGATCTCGGTGAAAGCGATCTCGGTCATCATGCCCTGCCCGAAGAGCCGCAGCATGTAGATCGCGAGCGTCAGGAAGATCAGGTTCGGGGCGAACGTGATCCCGACACAGGCCAGCGCCAGCAGCGGGATGGTGAAGCGCACCACCTTCCAGCCGGGCATCAGATCGAGCGTGCGCCCGAGGAAGGGCAACGTCGAGGCCGAGGCCAGCGTCGCCACCATGTAGAGCGCGCCGAAGGTGCCGCCCGACAGGCCGAAAGTCGCCCGGATATCATTGCCCGACAGGCCGATGAAGAAAGTCTGCCCGAAAGACGAGAACAGCGTCAGCAGGAAACCCGCGCCGAGCCAGCGGGCGTTGTCGCGCATGAAGCGCAGGTTACTGCCGAATAACTTTCGCATGGTGCCCCCTGATCCCTTGATCCTCGGTTAGAGACGGTTCCGCCGACCGGCACAAGCCCGCCGCCTGCGCAGAGGGCTGTGCGGCGCCGCGATGGCGGCGTGAGAGGGCTCAGTCCGACCAGATATAGAGACCGAGTTCCTGTGCTGCGCGCACCGAGAGCGTCGGGCTGTCGAGGCCGCGCGGCGCCTGATAGGCCGCGATCGCGCGGCCCGTCGCCGGGTCCAGCTTGCCGTCGGCGGGGCCGGAATAGAGCCCGCGCAGCGCCAGCGCACGCTGGGTCATCGCAACGAAAGCGGGCGTCAGATCCTCCGAGCAAACGGATTCGAAATAGCGCGGCTTGCCGCTATCGACGAGCTTCTGGCCGCTCAATTCGCGGTAAATCGCGGGCTGCGTGACCTTGCCGGTCTTCGGATCGCGCTGTTCGGGGATCACCTCTACCTGTCCAGTCACCGTTTCGACCTTGGCAGGGCCTTTGAGTTCGGTGAAGCAGCCCCGCGCATCATCAGCGGACGGACGGCTTTGCAGCACATGGGCGAGCGTCTTGGCGGGCGGGTCCTTCGGAGTAGCGTACGCCCCCTGCGTGCCGGGCTGACAGCCCGCCAGCCCCATCGCAACACCCAGCGCGACCAGCATCGCACGCGCCGTGCCGAAGTTTTCAGCGATCTGCCGCATTCTCGTCTCCGCCTGCCTCGGCGCGCAGAGTAGCCAATATCCACGCCGCGGCAATCCCTTGCCCGTGACCGCCCACCTCTGGCCAAATCGCCGAAAGCAGCTTAGATCACTTGCGACCGGCCCCGCCGGCATTCGCGTTTTGATCACGAACAAGAGGCTCCGAGCTATGGCGAAAATCACCTATGTCGAATTCAACGGCACCCGTCACGAGATCGACGTGAAGCCTGGCATGACCGTGATGGAAGGCGCGCGCGACAATGGCGTGCCCGGCATCGACGCCGATTGCGGTGGCGCCTGCGCCTGCTCCACCTGCCACGTCTATGTCGACAAGGACTGGATCGAGAAACTGCCTCCGCGCGATCCGATGGAAGAAGACATGCTTGATTTCGCGTACGAACCCGATCCCGTCACCTCGCGCCTGACCTGCCAGATCAAGGTCACAGACGAACTCGACGGCTTGATCGTCAACCTTCCCGAAAAGCAGATCTGATGCGCCGCGCGGTGACCCTCGCCTTTGCGCTGGTCACCGCTGCCGCCCTGCCCGCGCGGGCCGAAATGTCGGTCGCCGCGCGGTTCACCGAGCCCACGGATCGCTACGGTCACCGCGCACTCGGCCCCGAGCATGAATTCGCGAATCTCCAGATCGACGTGACCCGCAAGGCAGGCGACGCCAAGGGGCTGTTCTCAGGCCACAGCACGCTGACTTACGACCTGCGCCTCGATCCCGATCTCGTCTATGAGGACACGGCACCACGCCTGAGCGATCTCGACGGCGACGGAATCGACGAGGTGATCGTGGTGCAATCGCATCTCCGGCTGGGTTCGCGGCTCCTCGTGCTCACGGTAAAATCCGGCAAACCGAAGTTCCTCGCCGCGACCGATTTCGTGGGAGAGCCGAACCATTGGCTCGCGCCCATCGGCGTCGCGGATTTCGATGGCAACGGACATCGCGACATCGCGCTGATCGACGCGCCGCATCGGCTGGGCGTCTTGCGGATTTTCGAATATCGCAACGGCGCGCTGCACCCGAGCTTCGCGGGCGGGAGATTCACCAATCACCACTTCGGCTCGGACACGATCATGGGCGGCCTGCGCGATTGCGGCGCCGGGCCGGAGATTATCGTCGCCAGTTTCGACTGGTCGGGTCTGCTGTCTCTCTCGGTCACGCCCAAGCAAACCGTGGCATGGAGACGCCTCGCTGACGACACCTCGCCCGCGAGATTCGCGAAGGCGATCGGCTGCGGCATCTGACCTCGCACGCGGGCGGTTCGGGAACCGGCCTGCCCGCACCGTGTTGATCCAGCACGACGACACCGGCGCGAGGTCGTTCCTCCCCGTCTCGCGCCCCGATCCAGGATTCCGTTCATGGCCGAAGCCCAAGCCTCCGAAGAAAAGCCGATTGCCGTCTATGGCGCGCTCGCAGCGAACCTTCTGATCGCCATCGCGAAATTCGTGGCCGCGGCGTTCACGGGCAGTTCGTCGATGCTGGCGGAGGCGTTCCACTCGGTGGTCGATACCGGCAATGAGGGGTTGCTGCTTCTGGGCCACAAGCGCAGCCGCAAGGAGCCGGACGAGAAACATCCGTTCGGCTATGGCAAAGAGTTGTATTTCTGGTCGCTCGTTGTCGCGATGCTGCTCTTCGCGATCGGCGGCGGGCTGTCTGTCTACGAGGGCATGGTCCATATCCAGCATCCAGAGCCGATCGAGAAGCCGATCTGGAACTACGGCGTCCTGCTCGTGGCGTTCTTTGCCGAGGGCACCTCCTGGGTGATCGCGATCCGCCAGCTCCTGAAGCAACGCAAACCGGGGGAAGGCTATTTCAAGGCGTTCCGCCGCTCCAAGGATCCGTCGATCTTCGTCGTCGTCGCCGAAGACAGTGCGGCGCTTCTGGGTATCCTCGCTGCAGCGCTTGGCGTCTATCTCTCGGTGACCTTCGAGAACCCGTTCTTCGACGGCGCAGCCTCGATCGTGATCGGGCTCATCCTGATCGTGGTCGCCATCATTCTGGTTTACGAGACTCGCGCGCTGATCATGGGCGAAGCCGCCGACCGCGACGTGCGCAAATCGATCCGGGAGATCGCGACCGGTTTCGACGAAGTCGCGGAGGTCAAACGGCTTCTGACAATGCATTTCGCCCCCGAGCAGGTGTTGGTGAATATCGAACTGAAAATGCAAAAAGGCCTGTCGCCCGAGGCGATCTTCCACGCGGTCGAGGAGGTTCAGAAGAAAATCCACGAGGCCCATCCCGAGGTCTCCAGCGTTTTCCTTGAGATCGAATCCCTGCGCGGCACACAGCGCGAAAACGCTGCAGCCTGACTCCGCGCGCCTCGCCCCCGACGCGATGCCGCTTTTCACCGCAACGCCGTCGCTTTCTCCCGCGCTCCTCCCCTGACACGGGGTGATTGTGTCCCCACCCCCGGCACGCTAGGAAACCGGGCGAAAGATCAAAAGGGATGCGACATGACCCAGACTGCCGACGCCTACGTTCTCACCGTTGCCTGCCCCTCCACGCGGGGGATCGTCGCGGGGATCGCGAATGTGTTGGCCGATCAGGGCTGCAACATCACCGATTCGCATCAATATGACGACCAGAAGACCGGTCAGTTCTTCATGCGCGTGAGCTTCGTCTCGGAGCAAGGCAAGGATGCCGACGCGATCCGCGCTGCATTCGAGCCGGTCGCCAAGGAGTTCGAGATGGACTGGGCCGTGCGCGACTCGCGCGAGAAGATGAAGGTTCTGGTGATGGTGTCGAATTTCGGCCATTGCCTGAACGATCTTCTCTATCGCTGGCGCATCGGCGCGCTGCCGATCGAGATCGTGGGCGTGGTGTCCAACCACATGACCTACCAGAAGGTCGTCGTGAACCATGACCTGCCTTTCCACCACATCAAGGTGACGAAGGAGAACAAGCCCGAGGCAGAGAAGCGCCTGCTCGACGTGGTCGATGAGTCGGGTGCGGAACTAATCGTTCTGGCGCGCTACATGCAGATTCTGTCGGATGCGCTGTGCCAGAAAATGTCCGGCCGGATCATCAACATCCACCACTCCTTCCTGCCGAGCTTCAAGGGCGCGAACCCCTACAAGCAGGCCTATGAGCGTGGCGTGAAGCTGATCGGTGCGACGTCGCATTACGTGACCGCCGATCTCGACGAAGGCCCGATCATCGAGCAGGACACCGTGCGCATCACCCATGCGCAGAGCCCGTCGGATTACGTCTCGCTGGGCCGCGACGTCGAGGCGCAGGTGCTGTCGCGCGCGATCCACGCCCATGTGCAGCACCGGGTGTTCCTGAACGACAACAAGACGGTCGTCTTCCCCGCCTCGCCCGGCGCCTACGCCTCCGAGCGGATGGGCTAATCAGAAATGTAGGACGCCTGCCTCGGTCACGATCATGTCGAGCGGCTGATCCGTCGGCTCGGTGGGCACATGCGGAACTTCCTGCGCCGCAAAAGCAAAGCCGATCGCTGTGACGGGGCCGCGTGCGCGCAGCCCCTCCAGCGTGCGGTCGTAAAAGCCGCCACCATAGCCCAGCCGAAAGCCCTGCGCGTCGAAAGCCAGCAGCGGGACGATCAGCACCTCGGGCGTGATCTCCTCGCCCTCCGCCGGAACATGCGCCCCGAAAGCGCCCGCGATCATCTCGGTCTCGGGTGTCCAGCGGTGAAAGACCAGGGGCTGCGCCTGCTCCACCACAACCGGCAGACAGAGCGGCCCGCCATGGGCGATCATCGCAGGGCGCGGATCGGGCTCGGTCCGGATCGGCCAATAGCCCGCCAGCACCTTGCCCGCGAAGGGCTCCAGCGCCGCCGTCAGCGCTCGCGTCGCAGCTCCATCATCGGCCGCATGGGCGGCTTTGCGCGCCGCGAAAGCGTCCTTGCGCGCGAGATCCTTGCTCATAGCAACACGACGGAGGCGAGGCCGAGGAAGGCGAAGAAGCCCACCACATCGGTCATTGTCGTGACGAACGTGCCCGAGGCCAGCGCCGGGTCTGCGCCAAGCTTCTCCAGCGCCAGCGGGATCAGGATGCCCGACAGCGCGGCGACAACGAGATTGATGACCATCGCCAAGCCGATCACAATGCCAAGCTGCGCGCCCGAGAACCAGAAGGCGGCAACTGCTCCCATCACCACCGCGAAGGCGAGACCGTTCAGCAGCCCCACGATGGTTTCGCGTCGCACGACGCGCCAGACGTTGCTGTCGGTCAGGTCGCGGGTCGCCAGCGCGCGCACCGCGACCGTCAGGGTCTGCGTGCCCGCATTGCCACCCATCGAAGCCACGATCGGCATCAAGACGGCCAGCGCCACAAGTTGCTGGATCGTGCCCTCGAAGATCGAGATCACCGCCGAGGCGAGGATCGCCGTCAGCAGGTTCACGAAAAGCCACGGCAGGCGCTGACGTACGGTTTCCAGAACGGTATCCGAGATCGCGGATTCGTCGCCCACACCGGCGAGGCGGAGGATGTCTTCCTCGTGTTCCTCGTCGAGAACGGACATCGCGTCGTCGATGGTAATCACGCCGACCAGCCTGTCATCCTCGTCCACGACAGGGGCCGAGATCAGGTGATACTGGTTGAACGCGTAGGCCACGTCGCCCTCGTCCTGATAGGCCGAGATCTTGCGGAATTCCTCCTCGCAGATATCGGTCAGCTTCGAGGCACGCGGGGCCGACAGGATTCGTCCCAAGGTGACATTTCCGATCGGGTGGTGCCCCGGATCGACAAGGGTCACGTGATAGAACTGGTCGGGCAGCCATTTCGCTTTCCGCAGGAAGTCGATCGTCTCGCCCACCGTCCAATGCTCCGGCGCGGTCACGACCTCGCGCTGCATCAAACGACCGGCGGAATATTCGGGATAGCCCAGCGATTTCTCGACCGCGGCCCGGTCGGTCTCGTCGAGAGCGCCGAGGATCGCTTCCTGCTGCGGCTCTTCAAGGTCCTCGATCAGGTCGACGACGTCATCGGAGTCGAGCTCGCGCACCGCGTCGGCCAGGACTTCCGGCGGCAGGCTTGCGAGAACCTCCTCGCGAATGCCCTCGTCGATCTCCGTCAGGATCTCGCCGTCGATCTGGCGGCCCCAGAGCCGCAGGATTTCGCGCCGCTCGTGGCCGGAGACCTGTTCGATAAGGTCGGCGATGTCGGCGGCGTGCAGCGGCTCGAGCAGTTCGCTCAACCGCTCCGCATCTTCCTGCTCGACGGCATCGAGAATTTCCTCGACCAGCTCCCCGCTCAGCCGATAATCCTCTTCCTCGCGCTCTGTCTCTTCGGCAAGTGCTTCGGCCATATCGCCCCCGTTCGGATCGCGCGTGAAACATAGCTGTTTTCTCGCAGATGGACAGGGGGCGGAGCCGAAAAAGAAGCGCCGCCACGGCAGAGATTTACCTTCGCCCCGCCCCGCCCTAGCATGACGCGTCGGACAGGAGAGAATGATGGCTGAACTGCATCTTGGGCAAGTTCTGGAATATCGCGGCGACGCGCTCGTCGAAGGGCCCGAAGTGGTTGCACATCGCCGGCGCGGTGGCGTGCTGGTCGAGGGCGGCCTCATCGCCGCCGTAGGCGAGGCGGACGACCTGCGCGAGGATCATCCGCAGGCCGAGATCACCGATCACGGCGATCATCTGCTGTCGCCCGGCTTCGTCGACGCCCATGTGCATTATCCGCAGACCGCGATCGTCGCGAGCTGGGGCAAGCGCCTGATCGACTGGCTCAACACCTACACCTTCCCCGAGGAGATTTCCTTCGCCGATCCCGCCCATGCCGAAGAGATCGCGACACGCTATCTCGATCTGGCGCTGATGAACGGCACCACCTCGATGTGCAGCTATTGCACGATCCATCCCGTCAGCGTCGAAGCCTTCTTCGCAGCCGCGAAGGCGCGCGGGATGCGGGCGGCGGCGGGCAAGACCTGCATGGACCGCAACGCGCCGGAGGCTTTGCGCGACACGCCGCAATCGGCCTATGACGACAGCCGAGTCCTCTTGCAGAAATGGCATGGCGTGGACCGGCTGAGCTATGTCATCACGCCGCGCTTCTCGCCCACCTCGTCGGCCGATCAGCTGGCCGCGCTGGGGGCGCTCTGGGCGGAACATCCCGATTGCCTGATGCAAACCCATCTGAGCGAGCAGGTGGACGAGATCGCATGGGTCCGCGAGCTATATCCCACCGCGCGCGATTACCTCGACACCTACGAGACCTATGATCTACTGGGCGAGAACGCGCTTTATGGCCACGCGATCCATCTGGAGCCGCGCGAAGCCGACCGGATCAAGGAGGTCGGCGCGGCGCTGATCCATTGCCCGACCTCTAACACCTTCATCGGCTCGGGGCTGTTCGACTGGCCGACACGTCTTGCCGAGGGGCAGCGGATCGGGCTGGCCACCGATACCGGCGGCGGGTCGAGCTTCTCGATGCTGCGCACCATGGCCGCAGCTTACGAGATCGGCCAGCTGACGCATCAGCCGCTGCACCCCGCGCAGCTTTGGTGGCTGGCGACGCAAGGCTCCGCCAAGTCGATGCGGATGAGCGACAAGATCGGCGCGCTGGCGCCGGGAATGGAGGCGGATTTCATCGCGGTCGACCTCGCCTCGACGCCTGCCATCTCGCAGCGTGCCGACCGTGCGAACGACGTCTGGGAGGCGATCTTCCCGACGATCATGATGGGCGACGACCGCGCCATCGCGGGAACTTGGGTCGCGGGCAAGCGGCTGCATTGACCGATCCCGGCTTCGAGAGGATCTACGCCCGCGCGCCTTTCACGGTCGATTTACTTGACGGTGGCGGCGACGATCTGGTCATCTCTTTCGCCTCGATCGGACACGATCCCAGCCGCCCGCCCGCACCGGAATTCGTCGCCACCGCCACGGGGCGCGGCACGCCGGGCTTCCCACGCCGGGCGCTGTTCATCAGCGACGACAGCCGAAGCTGGACGAACGATCCTGGCTTCGCCCCTGCCCTGCGTGCAGCCTTGACAGAGGTGCGGCGCCGCCGCCCCGTGACCCGGATCGCTGCCATTGGGCTGTCGATGGGCGCGGTCTCGGCGCTGGTCGCAGCGGAGGTGATCCCGGTTGACGTGGTGCTGGCATTGTCTCCGCAATTCTCGGTAAAACCGGGCGTCGTGCCGGGGGAGGCTCGATGGAGCGAGTGGACGAGACAGATCGCGACCTTCGCGCGCGAGACGACTCCGCTTCCGCCCGCGACCTGCTGGGCGATCCTGTGTCACGGCGCGCAGGACGATCTGGCGCAGGCGATGCCCTTCCCGCACCCATCAAATGTCGATCACCTGATCTTCCCCGATCTCGGCCATTCCGACCTCGCGCCGCATCTGAAGGCGCGCGGAGGCCTCTCGGGGTTGATGGAGTCTGCTCTTGCAGGCGACCGTCGCCGCCTGCTGCGGATCGCCAGCGCCGCCGGGGCCGTGCGGCGCGAGAAATTCAGCCCATAAGCGCTGATGCGAGGCGGTTCTGCGTCTCGATCACGCGCGGCAGGTCGATCGTCACAACCTGCCCGTCGCGCACCACCTGACGGCCCTCGACGAAGAGGTGTTTCACCTTGGGCGGCCCGCAGAGTACCAGTGCCGCGACCGGATCCCACGCGCCTGCCGCCTCCAGCCCCGAGACATCCCAGATTGCCACATCTGCCCGCTTGCCCGGCGCGAGGATCCCGCAATCGGGACGGCCCAGAACCTGCGCGCCACCTAGCGTCGCGATCTCCAGCGCCTCGCGCGCGGCCATCGCGTCGGCGCCGTTTTGTACCCGCTGCAGCAGCATCGCCATGCGCGCCTCGCCGATGAGGCTCCCTGCATCGTTCGAGGCCGAGCCATCGACGCCAAGCGCCACCTTAACCCCCGCATCGCGCATCTGGCGCACCGGCGCGATGCCCGAGCCCAGACGGCAATTCGAGCACGGACAATGCGCAACCCCGGTCTGCGTGCGCGCGAACAGGTCGATCTCGCCCGCATCCAGCTTCACGCAATGCGCGTGCCAGACATCCTCGCCGGTCCAACCGAGATCTTCGGCATATTGCCCCGGCCGGCAGCCAAACTGCTCCAAGCTGTAGGAAATATCCTCATCATTCTCGGCAAGATGGGTGTGCAGCATAACGCACTTGTCGCGCGCGAGCAGCGCCGCGTCGCGCATCAGCTCGCGCGAGACGGAAAACGGCGAACAGGGCGCGATCCCCACCCGGCACATCGAACCTTCGTTGGGATCGTGGAACGCGTCGACTATCCGGATGCAGTCGTTCAGGATCGCTTCTTCGCGCTCGACCAGGCTATCGGGTGGCAGGCCGCCATCGCTCTCGCCGATGCTCATCGCGCCGCGCGTGGGATGGAAGCGCAACCCCAGTTCCGCCGCCGCGTGGATCGTGTCCTCCAGCCGCGCGCCATTCGGATACATGTAGAGGTGATCGGAACTGGTGGTGCAGCCGGTCAGCGCCAGTTCCGCCAGTCCGACCTGCGCCGAGACGCGGATCTCCTCGGGGCCCATCTTCGCCCAGATCGGGTAGAGCGTCTGCAGCCAGCCGAAGAGCAGCGCATCCTGCCCGCCCGGCACCGCACGGGTCAGCGTCTGATAGAGGTGATGATGGGTGTTCACGAGCCCCGGCGTGACGACGCAGCCCTTGGCCTCGACCACCTCGCCCATGCTTTCCAGCCCTGGCCCGACAGCTGCAATCTGGCCGTCGCGCAGCAGCAGATCCGAGCCCTTCAACTCGCGCCGGGCGCCGTCCATCGTGACGACCACCTCGGCGCTCCGGATCAAGATCTCGCCCATCGCGCGTTCCTCCTAGCTGGCCCTCTGTCTGATCTTGCCAGACCCTAGACCGCGCGGATGGGCGAAGACCAGAGGCGCTCAGCGCCCCATCGCATAGAACTCGGGGTTCGGCGGGATCGAAGCCATGTTCACCAGCCGGTTCGACAGGCCGAAGAACGCCGTTATCCCGCCGATATCCCAGATATCGTCATCGGTGAAACCATGGGCGCGCAGCGCTTCGTAGTCAGCCTCCTCGACCTCCTGCGCCCGCAGGCTAACCTTCATCGCGAAATCGAGCATCGCCCGCTGGCGCGGCGTGATGTCGGACTTGCGGTAATTCACCGCGACCTGATCGGCGATCAGCGGGTTCTTGGCGCGGATGCGCAGGATCGCCCCATGTGCAATCACGCAATACTGGCACTCATTTGCCGCCGAAGTCGCCACGACGATCATCTCGCGCTCGGCGATCGTCAGGTTGCCAGGCCGCTCCATCAGCGCGTCGTGATAGGCGAAGAAGGCGCGGAACTCGTCGGGGCGATGCGCCAGGGCGAGGAAGATGTTCGGGATGAACCCGGCCTTCTCGTGAACCGCCTCGATCCGCGTGCGGATATCCTCTGGCATGTCGGCGAGTTGCGGCACCGGGTGCCGGCTGATCTGGTCTTGCATCTGGGGTCTCCTCTCTTTCGCCGCCACTATGCACAGTCGCGGCGAGGCCGAGGAAATGACGTTGCGGCAATCGCGATCAGACGTCGAGCGTGATCCAGACCGGAACGTGATCAGAGGGCTTGTCGCGGCCGCGGATTTCCTTGTCGATGCCGACATCGCGCAACAGGTCCGCCGCCTGCGGGGACAGCAGCAGATGGTCGATCCGGATGCCATTGTTTTTCTGCCAGGCGCCCGCCTGATAGTCCCAGAACGAGTAGTGCCCCGGCCCCTGCACCCGGGCACGGAAGGCCTCGGTGAAGCCAAGATTGAGGATACGGCGGAACGCCTCGCGGCTTTGCGGAAGCGCCAGCGCATCGCCGCGCCACGCTTCAGGCTTCGCGGCATCCTCGTCCTGCGGGATGATGTTGTAATCGCCCGCCATCACGAAGGGCTCCTCCAGTTCGAGCAGCGCCTCGGCCCGCGCCTGCATCCGCTCCATCCACGCGAGCTTGTAGGCGTATTTGCCGCCCGCGACAGGTCGCCCCGCATCGTCGAGTTCCACCGGGTTGCCGTTGGGCAGATAGAGGCCACAGAGCCGCACCGCGCCCTTCTCGCCGACGACGGTCGCCTCGATCCAGCGCGCCTGCTCGTCACCCTCATCGCCGGGCAGCCCCCGCGTCACATCCTCCAGCGGCAGTTTCGACAGGATCGCAACGCCGTTGAAACCTTTCTGCCCATGTGTCTCGACCGCGTAGCCGAGGTCCTCGAACAGCTCGCACGGGAAGCCCTCGTCGACCGACTTGATCTCCTGCAGCAGGACCACGTCCGGCTCGGCCTCCTTCAGCCAATCGACCAGCGCCTGATGGCGCGCCTTGATGCCGTTGATGTTGAAGGTGGCGATTTTCATGAGAGGCTCCGGCTTTGACAGTCGCGACAGGTGTAACGGATCGCGGCGGGCGCGGACAGGTCGGAGTTACTTCTCCGCCTCGTCCCCCTCTTCCTTTTCGATGCCGTGGCGCTCGAAAAGCTTGGTCTGCGACATGATGAAGACGATCAGGATGATCGGCAGGCCGAAAGTCTTGAAATCGACCCAGATCTCGTCCGACATCGTGCGCCAGACGATCTCGTTGGCCACCGCGAGCGCGAGGAACAGCCCCACGAAGCGCTTGGTCAGGATCATCCAGCCCTCATGCGCCATCGGGATCGCCTCGTTCATCACCAGCTGCAACCACGCCTTGCCGCGGATCAGCCCCGCCCCGAGAATACCCGCGAAGAGCAGATAGATGATGGTCGGCTTCATCTTGAAGAAGGTCGGATCGTTCAGCCAGACCGATAGCCCGCCGAAAATCAGCACCAGAACCAGCGTCGCGATCTGCATCGCCGAGATCTTGCGCGTCAAGGCCCACAGGATCAGCGTCGAGGCGGCGATCAACGGGATGAACAGCGCGGTGGCCACGACGAAGCCCGAATAGTCGGTGCCGAGGATCGCGTAGGTGCCGTCCTTGAGCCGGTTGAAGGCGACGAAGAAGACGATGAGCGGCCCCCAGTCGAGCGCCGCTTTCACCCACGGGGAAATCTTTTTCTCTGCCATCTGCCTTTACCTGCCTGCTATCTCAACGATCACGGCCCCCGCCGCGATCAGCGCCATCAGGGCCGTACGCCGCGGCCCAACTTTCTCGCCCAGCACGAGCCAGCCGATGAGGGCTGCGAAGACCGTCGAGGTCTCGCGCAGCACCGCCGCCTCGCCCACCTTGTCGAGCCGTGTCGCCAACATGATCGAGCCAAAGGAGAAATAAGCAACAATCGCGCCGATAACACCCCTCTTGATGAGCGGCACCATTTCCGAACTCGGCAGCTTCGTCCAGCGCCGCGCGGTGAAGATCGGCATGAACCAGCCGTCGATGAAGAAGAACCACGCCAGGAAGGTGAAGGGATCGGCGGTCGCCCGGATGCCATAGGCGTCATAGGTGGTGTAGAGCGCGACGAAGGCACCGGTCGCCACGGCGAGCATCAGCGCCGGCACCATCGTCTCTCGATCGACCGTCACATTGCGCAGGTTGTAGATCGCAAGACCGTAGATCCCGGCAAGAAGCGTGGCCACCCCGGCCCATTGGCCGATCGTGAAATGCTCTCCGAAGATAATCCCCGCCCCGATCACCGCGAAAAGCGGCCCGGTACCACGCACGACCGGGTAGACCACCGTATAGGCCCCACGCTGGTAGCAGGCCGCCTGCAGCAGCTTGTAGCCGACATGGATGAAGAACACGCCCACGAAGATCGGCCACATGTAGGGCTCGGGCCACGGCACCACGAAGAGCGCGAAAGGGGCCGCGATGATCCCGTAGCTCGCATCGATCGCGGCGCGGCTGAGCCACGGGTCGTGCCGCCCCTTCTGCAACGCCCCGAACAGCGCGTGCAGAAAGGCCGCGAGCAGCGCGAGGCCCAGCGCGAGGTGCTTGCCGGTCTCGGTGCCCGAGACAGAGATGATCCAGTCGCTCAAGGGGAAGTCCTTCGTGATCTCGGGCGCTAGGGGGCGCTGCCCCCTCTGGCCTCAGGGCCATTCACCCCCGGGATATTTCGACCAAGGGGAAGAGGAAAGGCGCAGGGCTCTCTTCGGGCTTGCACAAATATCCCGGGGGGCGCTCGCAAGCGCGGGGGGCGGCGCCCCCAATCGCGGGTTCAGTCTTCGAGGCCCACAAGGGCCTGCGCGAATTCCTCCGGATCGAAGGGCGCCAGATCGTCGAGCTGCTCTCCCACCCCGATCGCGTGGATCGGCAGGCCGAACTTGTCGGCCAGCGCGACCAGCACGCCGCCTTTCGCAGTGCCGTCGAGCTTGGTCATCACCAGCCCCGACACGTTCGAGATCTTGCGGAAGACATCGACCTGCTGCAGCGCGTTCTGCCCCGTCGTCGCATCGAGCACGAGAAGCGTGTTATGCGGCGCGGTCTCGTCGACCTTGCGGATCACGCGGACGATTTTCGCCAGCTCCTCCATCAGATCGGCGCGGTTCTGCAACCGGCCAGCCGTGTCGATCATCAGAAGGTCCGCCCCCTCGGCCTCGGCCTTCTTCATCGCGTCATAGGCAAGCGAAGCCGGGTCGGAACCTTCGGGCGCGGTCAGGACCGGCACGCCGGCGCGATCGCCCCAGACCTGCAGCTGTTCGACGGCGGCTGCGCGGAACGTGTCGCCCGCCGCGATCACGACCTGCTTGCCGGCTGCGCGGAATTGTGAGGCGAGCTTGCCGATCGTCGTGGTCTTGCCCGACCCGTTGACGCCCACCACCAGCACGACCTGCGGCTTCTTGGGGTAAAGCGGCAGAGGTTTCGCGACCGGCTCCATGATCCGGGCGACCTCTTGGGCCAGAAGCCCCTTGATCTCGGAAACCGAGAGCTTGCGACCCATCCGCCCCTCGGCAAGGTTTGCCGAGACGCGCAGCGCGGTGTCGACGCCCATGTCTGAGGCGATGAGCAGCTCTTCGAGGCTTTCCAGCATCTCGTCATCGAGGACACGGCGCGGCTCGGCGGGTTTCGCCTCTCCGCCGCCGAAGATGCGGCCCAGAAGGCTCGGCTTCTTCGGCTCGGGGTTTGGACGCTCGGGCGCGGGCTCGACGTCGAGCGGGGCCTTTGCGATCTGCGCGTGTTCCTCTTCGACCGGTTCGGTCACCGGCGCGGGCACGTAGCCGGGTGCGGGCGGCGTGGGATCGGGGAGGTTGATCGTCTCATCATGCCGGGGCTCGGGTTCGGGCTCCGGCCCCGGTTCGGCACGGCTCCGCGGCGCGGCCTCGGGGGAGGTCTCTGCGGGCGTCGCGGGCGCCGAAGGTTCCGGCGTCTCGGCGACCTCGTCTTCACTGGAGGCATTCTCGGCGACGATATCCTCGAGCCCCTGCTCGAGCTTTGAGGAAGAACGCGTCAGACGCGATTTGAGCTTTTTGAAAAACGACATGGATCAGGCCTTTCCTTACGCTCCACCTAGTTCATCGCAGTCCTGGATGGAAGGCTTATCCCCCGGCAAAACCCGATCCCGCGCCCCAGCCGATCAGCGCCTGACCGCCCCAGTAGAGCATCCAGAGCGCGCGCGCCGCGATCCGCTTACGTCCGGCGTCGTGCAGCACGAACATCTCCAGCGCGAGGATCAGGTCGGAAAGCACGAAGGCGAGGCTACCCAGGATCACCAGCAGATAGCCCGCGGGCAGGCCCATCGCCACCGCCGCCATCGCGACGATGATCCAGATGTAGGCCCGCACCGGCCAGCACAGCCCGCCCGTCCGCGGCATGAGCCAGAACTCCGCCGAGAGCCCCAGGGCGATGAGAGGGATGGTCCATGCCGAGGGCCGCGCGCCCATCTCGAGAAAGCCGATCAGATAGGCCAGATGCCCCGCCGCAAAGGCTGCCATGCCGATCAGGAAGGCGCGCTGGCCAGAGCGCGACAGGGCGAAGTCGCCCGCTGCACCAAGGGCGAGCCCCGCGAGGATCGCAAGCGGCGCGCCCAGGGCGGCCGCCATCGGGATCAGCGCTACGACGGAGGCGGTCTTCACGAGGGTTTTCGCGCTGCTTTCCCCCGCCCCCGCATGGCGTACGAGGTAGATTGCCGCGAAGACGGCGGCGATAACGAGGCTGATCGGAGCTGCGGACATCATCGCCACATCTGGCGCAGAAAAGCCCCGCCCCCGCAAGCTGAGTCACAAAATGGTCGAAATCGCCGAAAGAATGGCGCAAAACGATGGAACTTTCCATGTCGAGCGAACCGGACCCGCAGCACGTGACCCAAGGCAATGACCCGACGCGCAAGCGCCGCCTTCGCGGTGCGTTTGCAAATCTGCTGCGGCTCTCGCGCGAGATCCCGGGCGTCGACAGCTTCGCGGTCGTGACGCTTCTGCCGGTGCCGCTTTTGCTGGTGGCGGGCGTCTTCGGCGGGCTCGCGGCCTGGGCGGCGCTGGTCTGGATCGCGCTGTGCATGTTCCTCCTCGACGAGGCACTGAAGCATCCCTCTCCAGATGCGCCGGAAGGCTCGGAATTCCCGGCGGCCGATGCGCTGTCGACGACGCTGGCGGTGGTGCATTTCGTGCTGCTCGTGCTCGGCGTGGCGGCGATGTCAGGGCATTCGATGCTGGAGGGCCCGAGCTGGATCGCGGTCTGGCTGGCCTTCGGGCTGTTCTTCGGACAGGTGTCGAATTCCAACGCGCACGAGCTGATCCACCGGCCGGACAAACGGCTGTTTCTGCTGGGCAAATGGGTCTATATCTCGCTGCTCTTCGGCCATCACACCTCGGCGCATCGGCTGGTCCATCACCGTTTCGTCGCTACGCCGGACGATCCGAACTCGGCACAGCTTGGCGAGGGCTTCTGGTCCTTTGCGCCCCGGGCCTGGATCGGCAGCTTCGTCGGCGGCTACGAGATGGAGCGCAACCGCTTCGCCCGCCTGCCCGCGATCGATCCGAAAGCACCGCTGAGCGCGCAGATCAAGGCGAGGATCGCGCGGCTCGGCCCCTACCCGTCCTATCTGCTGGGCGGGCTGTGGTTCGCGGTGCTGTTCGGACTGCTCTTCGGGGCCGAGGGCGTGGTGGCCTATATCCTGCTCTGCGCCTATGCGCAGCTGCAGATCCTGCTCGCCGATTACGTCCAGCATTACGGGTTGTCGCGGCGGCGGCGGGGCGATGGCAGCTTCGATCCGGTCGATGCGCATCACAGCTGGGACGCGCCCGCGCCGATCACCTCGCTGTGGATGCTCAACGCGCCGCGCCACTCGGATCACCATGCGCATCCGGCGCGGGAATATCCCGCCCTTCGGCTTGGCGATCTGACCGAGCCGCAACGGCCCGTCCTGCCGCGCAGCCTACCCGCGATGGCGGCGCTGGCGCTGTTCCCGCCGCTCTGGCGCCGCGTCATGGACAAGCGCGTGAAGGCGCTGCAGCAGGACGAGCCACGCGGCGCCGAAGGGGCGAGCGCGCGCTAGGCAAGCGGGCCGCGATCTGGCAGGTTGGATCAATGCAACAGCCGGAGCCTCCCTCGATGCGGCCGATACTGATCCTGATGCTGGCCCTCGCGCCGAACCTGTCAGCTGCGGCCGACCCGCTCGGTCCGCCTCTCAATGCAGAGCAGTTCGATCAGCGCACCGTCGGGCGCACCATCACCTATTCGGTCTTCGGCCAGCCCTACGGGTCCGAGCAATACAAGCCCGGCCACAAGGTGATCTGGGCCTTCACCGAAAGCGAATGCAAGGAAGGTGACTGGTATCAGGACGGGCAGTATATCTGCTTCGATTACGGCGAATACGCGCCGCTGCAATGCTGGACCTTCTATGACACGGCGAAGGGGCTGGTCGCGCAGTTCAAGGGCGATCCCTCGCAGGAACCACTGGTGAGCCTGTCGGAAAGCCACGACCCGCTGATCTGTCAGGGGCCGGACGTCGGCGTATAGGTTTCAGAACAGGCTACCCTGAGACGGTCCCGGATCGGGCTTTTTCTTCTTCGGCTTCGGCGGCGTCGCACTGCCGCCACCGCCCGGAATGACCGCGAGCTTGCCATCGGCGAACTCGATCTCGAGACCGGACTGTTTCTCCGCCACCACCTGCGACGTCACCACGCCGTCGGGCCCGCGCACCACCGCATAACCACGCTTGAGCGTCTCTCGATAGCCCAGCGTCTGGCGCATCCGGTCGAGCCGCTCGAGCCGTTCGCGCTGCGCTTCGATCCGTACGGGCAGGCAGCGCTCCAGCCGGGTTTCCAGTCCCGTCAGCCGCTCCGCCCCTTCGCGGTTGCGCCTTTGCGCATCGCCGATCATCCGCACCCGCGCCGCATCCAACCGCCGCGCAAGCTGCGTGTGATCTTGCTTGGCGCGCCGCATCCGCGCCGCAGGTGCCGGAGCGAGCCGCGCCGACAGTCCGTCGATCTCCCGCGACCGATCCCGGATGAAGCGCCGAAGCAGGTTCGGCGAGATTTGCGCAGCCAGCGGCGCGAAACGGGTATTCTTGCGCAGAACCAGCGTGCGCAGCGCAGGCCCCAGCCGCTCGGCCCAGAGATCGAAGCTTTGCCTCGCCGGTTGCGTCAGCGCCTCGGGACGGCCCAGACCACGGGCCAGATCGCGCAGTCGCTGGCCCCGCTGATCGAGCCGCCCACGCGCCCCCCGCATCATCCGCGTCTGCGCCTCCGACAGCCAGGCGGCCAGTTCGGCGCGCACCGGCACCGCCATCTCAGCTGCGGCGGTGGGCGTGGGCGCGCGCCGGTCGGCGGCGTGATCCACAAGCGTCGTATCGGTCTCGTGGCCCACCGCCGAAATCACCGGGATGTCGCTTTCGGCCACGGCGCGGACCACGGCCTCTTCGTTGAAGCCCCAGAGGTCTTCGATCGAGCCGCCGCCGCGCGCGACGATGATCAGATCGGGGCGCGGGATTTTCCCGCCCGGCGCCAGCGCGTTGAAGCCCCGCACCGCGCGTGCCACTTCCGGAGCGCAAGCCTGCCCCTGAACCGCCACCGGCCAGATCAGCACATGGCGCGGGAAGCGGTCAGCGAGGCGGTGCAGGATGTCGCGGATCACCGCCCCCGAGGGCGAGGTCACCACCCCGATCACCCGCGGCAGCCACGGGATCGGCTTCTTGCGGCCCGCATCGAACAGCCCCTCGGCGGCCAGCGCCTTGCGCCGCGCCTCCAGCATCGCCATCAGCGCGCCTGCGCCCGCCGGCTCGACATTGTCGACGATCAACTGGTATTTGGATTGGCCCGCGAAGGTCGTCATCCGGCCCGTGGCGATGACCTCCATGCCCTCCTCTGGGCGGACCTGCATTTTCGCCACCTGCCCCTTCCAACTGACGGCAGCGATCACCGAGCGGTCGTCCTTTAGGTCGAAATACATATGGCCCGAGCGCGGCGTCGAGACACGGCCTACTTCGCCGCGCACCCGGACGCGGCCGAATTCCCCCTCGATCACCCGCTTCACCGCCCCGAGATCTCGGAGACCGTGTAGTCATGCGCGTTCGAGCCGTTTTCGTCGTCGAGAAGGTCCATCTGCCCGCCTTGTTTCGCGTTGGTCCGGGGCGCCTTGCCTCGGGGTTTCGCGCAGCTTAGAAGGCAGCAAAGCGAAGGCCAAGGGGGCGAGCGATGAACATTCTGGTTCTGGGCGGCGGCGGGCGCGAACATGCACTTGCTTGGGCGATCAAGCAAAATCCGAAATGCGACCGGCTGATCGTGGCCCCGGGCAATGCCGGGATCGCGCAGATCGCCGATTGCGCGGCGATCGACCCGAGCGATGCGGCGGCGGTGCTCGAACTTTGCGAAGCGAATGCGATCGATTTCGTGGTGATCGGGCCGGAAGCGCCGCTCGCCGCGGGTGTGGCCGATGCGCTGCGCGATCAGGGCATCCTGACCTTCGGCCCCTCGGCGGAGGCCGCGAAGCTGGAAGCCTCGAAAGCGTTCACCAAAGAGATTTGCGACGCCTGCAACGCGCCCACCGCAGCCTATGCCCGCTTCACCAGCGCGGAAGGCGCGAAGGGCTATGTCCGGGAACAGGGTGCGCCTATCGTGGTCAAGGCAGACGGCCTTGCCGCTGGCAAGGGCGTAATCGTCGCGATGACGCTCGATGAGGCCTTCAACGGCATCGACGAGATTTTCGGCGGCGCCTTCGGAAGCGCGGGCGCGGAAGTCGTGATCGAGGAATTCATGGAGGGCGAGGAAGCCTCTCTCTTCGTGCTTTGTGACGGCGAGAACGTGCTGGCCGTGGGCGGCGCGCAGGATCACAAACGTGTCGGCGAAGGCGATACCGGCCCGAATACCGGCGGTATGGGCGCCTATTCCCCCGCCCCGATCCTGAGCCCCGAGATCGAGGCCAAGGCGATGGACGAGATCGTCCGCCCCACCGTCGCCGAGATGGCCAAGCGCGGCACCCCTTTTCAGGGCGTCCTTTATGCCGGTCTGATGATCGAGAACGGCCAGCCGCGTCTCGTAGAATACAACGTACGCTTCGGCGATCCCGAATGTCAGGTGCTGATGCTGCGGCTCGGCGCACAGGCGCTCGACCTGCTGCTGGCCTGCGCGGAAGGGCGGCTGAACGAAGTGCAGGCGCAATGGGCGCCCGATCATGCGATGACGGTGGTTATGGCGGCACAGGGCTATCCCGGCGCCTATGAGAAAGGCTCGGTGATCGGCGGCCTCGACGCGCTGCCCGAGGACGGCTCGCACATGGTCTTCCACGCTGGCACCTCCGAGAAAGACGGCAAGATCGTCGCGAGCGGCGGCCGGGTTCTCAACGTGACAGCCCGCGGCGCGAGCCTGCAGGAAGCGCGCGACCGCGCCTACGCGATGGTCGATGCGATCGACTGGCCCGAAGGCTTCTGCCGCCGCGATATCGGCTGGCGGGCGCTGAACTGACCTGATGCATGGAGGGGGCTCTGCCCCCGCTCGCGTTCCGCGCGCCCCCCGGGATATTTCCACCAAGCCGAAGGCGCGCAACGAAGTCTTAACGACAGCTGCGTTAACAAAGAATCGCGGAACAGGCGGGGACGCCGATGACCGCCCAAGACGAAAGTGCCCGGCTCGCCCGCCCTTCTGCGGATCAAGTCGGGCATTTTTCGTTTTCGGCTTGGTCAAATATCCCGGGGGGCTGGCGCAGCCAGCGCGGGCAGAGCCCCCTCGCTTGGCGCATCCTGAGCCCGCCGGCTTGCGGTCCTCTTACCTCGCGAGGCGCTTCCAACGCACCTCGGTGCCGCCTGCCGAAACGTCAGGCAGAAATTTTCCCCTTCGCGCAAAATTTCCTCTTGCAGCCTACGCCGCTATCCCCTAAATCCGCCTCCACCGAACCGGCGCGGGCGTAGCTCAGGGGTAGAGCATAACCTTGCCAAGGTTAGGGTCGGGCGTTCGAATCGCCTCGCCCGCTCCAGTTCGGTCAAATACCCAAGGATGCGGGCGTAGCTCAGGGGTAGAGCATAACCTTGCCAAGGTTAGGGTCGGGCGTTCGAATCGCCTCGCCCGCTCCAATACAAAAAAGCCTCCCTTCGGGGAGGCTTTTGTTTTTCCGCCGCACCGATCCTGCAATCGACAGCAGCCTGCTTGAGCGCGCCCCCTGCCCCGGCCTATAAGGCGATGAGTTTCAAGGAGGCGCCCAATGCGCAAGGCCACGATCAGCCGCAACACCGCCGAGACCGAGATCAGCGTCGAGATCGATCTCGATGGCACCGGTCAGTATGACAACAAAACGGGCGTGGGCTTTTTCGACCACATGCTCGATCAGCTCGCACGGCATTCGCTGATCGACATGACCGTGCGGGCGAAGGGCGACCTGCATATCGACGATCACCACACGGTCGAGGATACCGGGATCGCGCTGGGTCAGGCCTTGGTGCAGGCGCTTGGCGACAAGCGCGGCATCCGCCGCTACGGCCATTTCGCACTGGCGATGGACGACACGCAGGTCTCCTGCGCGCTGGATCTGTCCGCGCGGCCGTTCTTCGTGTGGAATTGCAACATGCCCTCCCCGAAGATCGGCACGTTCGACACCGAACTGGTGCGAGAATTCTTCCAAGCCCTCGCCACCCATGGCGGGATCACGCTGCATATCGACCGCGTGCATGGCTTCAACAGCCACCACATCGCCGAAGCCGCGTTCAAATCGGTCGCCCGCGCCCTGCGCATGGCGGTCGAGCCCGATCCGCGCATGGGCGGCGTGCTGCCCTCGACCAAAGGGGCGCTTTGATGCTCACGGCACTGGTCGATTACGATTCGGGCAACCTTCACTCGGCAGAGAAGGCGTTTCAGCGCATGGCGAACGAGACGGGTCACGGCACGATCGTCGTGACCTCGGAGCCCGACGTCGTCGCGCGCGCCGACCGGATCGTGCTGCCGGGCGACGGGGCGTTTCCGTCCTGCAGCGCGGCGCTCTATCGCTTCGAGGGGCTGGCGCAGGCGATCGAGGAGGCGGTGACCGTGAAGGGCCGCCCCTTCCTCGGGATCTGCATCGGCATGCAGATGCTCGCGACGCGCGGGTTGGAATTCCGCGAGACCGAGGGCTTCGGCTGGATCCCCGGCGAAGTGGTGAAGATCGAACCCTCCGATCCGTCGATGAAAGTCCCGCATATGGGCTGGAACGATCTGGTGGTCGGCTACAATCACCCGGTTCTGAGCGGCATCAACACCGGCGATCACGCCTATTTCGTGCATAGCTACCACTTCAACGTAGCCGAGCCTGAGCACCGTCTGGCCTATGCCGAATATGGTGCGGAGATCACCGCGATCGTGGGCCGTGACAATATCGTGGGCACCCAATTCCACCCCGAGAAGTCGCAGGCGACCGGGTTGCGGCTGATTGCGAATTTCCTCGGCTGGAAGCCCTGATGGCCCCCAAGGCGGTTCTGTCGTGGTCGTCGGGCAAGGATTGCGCGATGGCGCTGCATGCTTGCCGGACCGAAGGCCACGCGGATGTCGTGGCGCTGCTGTCCACGACCAACGAGGCTTTCGACCGGGTCGCGATGCACGGCACCCGCAATGAGTTGCTGCGCCGTCAGGCGAAGGCCACGGGCCTGCCGCTGATCGAGGTGCCGCTGCCCTGGCCCTGCTCGAACGAGGATTACGAGGCGCGGATGGCCTCTGCCATGGATCAGGTGAAGGCGCTAGGCGTCGAGACGATGGTCTTCGGCGATCTTTTCCTCGAAGACGTGCGCGATTACCGGATCGAGAAGCTGAAGCCGCTCGGCGTCGAGGCGCTGTTTCCGCTCTGGCAGCGGCCTACGGACCAGCTGGCGCGTGAGATGATCGCGGCGGGGTTCGTCACGCATCTGGTGACGGTGGACCCGAGCAAGCTCGACCCCAGCTTCGCGGGGCGGCGTTTCGATGAAAGCCTGCTGGCCGATCTGCCCGAAGGCGTCGATCCCTGCGGCGAGAATGGCGAGTTTCACACCGCCGTCAGCGCGGGTCCGATCTTCGACGCGCCGATCCCGGTGCGGGTGGGCGAAACCGTTATGCGCGACGGCTTCGCCTATGCCGATCTGATCCCGGAGTAACTCCGGCGAGAAATCCCGGCCCGCCGCATCCGCGCAAGGCCGGGGAGAAAAGTCACTTCACGCGCTGCCAGTCCTGCGATTTGCAGAAGAGGCCGCCGGCCACACAACCCGCCAGCGCCATCGCGTTGCCCTGAACGGTAATCTTGCCGAGGTAGATCTTGTTGTTCGACGGACGCCAGACCTTGCCCTTGTACTTGTTGTCGCCCTGGGGCTCCATTCCGATCACGAGTTGCTTGCCGAGATTCTCCGACTTGTACTCGCTGCCGCCCTTGAAGGTGCGCACGATGGTCCCGCAGAATTTCGCACCGCAGGGCGCGATGTCCACATAGGCATAGGCGCCGTCATCGGGCTGCGTCTTCCAGGTGCCCTCGATCGGGTCGGCCAGCGCCGCACCTGCGCCCAATGCCAAAGTCACCGCGGCGATCATCAATGTCTTCATGGCAAATCTCCTCCCTTTTGCCTGCTGGCCGCATCAGGCCATGCAAGACCGATTCCCGGCAAGACTGACGTGACGTCCGCGTCAGGCTTGGAAAATCCGCGAACCCGTGGCAAGAGGCGACGCGACAAATCAGGAGAGCCCCGATGATCCTCTACCCCGCGATCGACCTCAAGGATGGCCAATGCGTGCGCTTGCTGCATGGCGAGATGGACAAGGCCACGGTCTTCGGCGACGACCCCGCGGCGCAGGCGGCCAAATTCGAGGCGGCGGGCTGCGAATGGGTGCATCTGGTGGACCTCAACGGCGCCTTCGCGGGCGAGCCGGTGAACGCCGCCGCCGTCGAGGCGATCCTGTCGCGCATCAAGGTGCCCGCACAGCTGGGCGGCGGTATCCGCGACATGGCGACGATCGAGCGCTGGCTGGATAAAGGGCTTGCGCGGGTGATCCTCGGCACCGTCGCAGTCGAGAACCCCGATCTGGTGCGCGAGGCGGCGAAAGCCTTCCCCGGCCAGGTGGCCGTCGGAATCGACGCGCGCAACGGCAAGGTGGCGACCAAGGGCTGGGCGGAAGAGACCGATGTGATGGTCACCGATCTGGCGAAATCGTTTGAGGACGCGGGCGTCGCCGCAATCATCTACACCGACATCATGCGCGATGGCGCTATGGGTGGACCGAACATCGCCGCGACCGAGGCGCTGGCGCGCGCGGTCGAGATCCCGGTGATCGCGAGCGGTGGGGTCTCCTCCCTGCCCGACCTGATCGCACTGCGCGACACCGGCGTGATCGCGGGCGCGATCTCGGGGCGCGCGATCTATGACGGGGCACTCGATCTGACCGAGGCGCTGGCTGCGTTGCGCGCCTGACGCAGCGCAGAGGAAATCCCGCAAAAGTGACACAAATCATTGCGTGCTGTGATTTTCCGCGTGAGGCTGGAGCCAGCGTTAACACCAAGTGTGGAGTGTGCCATGAAACGCATGATGACGATTGCCGCGGTGACTGCTTGCCTCGCAAGCGCCGCGGTGGCGAATGATACAAAGGGGTTTGTGGGTCTGAACTGGACCTTCGGCCCAGGCGCGAGCGGCCTCGAAGGGGTGTTCGGCGCGATGAATTACGACCTCGATCCGGATGGCGACATCCACGGGGCGAAACTTTCGCTGCATCTCGGCATGGGCCCGGGGCCCGTGCAGGGCAAGATCAAGTTCGCGGGTGTCGCCGGTCAGGACGACGCGATGGCCGAGCTGGGCATGGGCTATGGCAGCCGTGGCTGGTTCGGCACGGGCGGGCTGATGGGCAAACATTGGACCGTTGGCGGCGATCTGTTCTTCAACGGCGGTTGGGAAGGCTTCGGCGGTATTCACAGCCTGAAATTCGATCCTCCGAAGGCTCCGCTGTCGCCCGGCTGAGTCAAATCGGGCAATCGATCGCATAAAGACAGGGCGGCTTCGGCCGCCCTTTCACATGGCTCAGGCGCCCACGGATTTGCGCACCATATCCCAGTAGATATCGGCGACCATGGCGCGGCTCAGGCGTCCGCCTTCGCGGAACCATGTATTCACGCCGGTCAGCATCGCGATGATCGCCATCGTCGCGAGTTTCGTGTCGGGGATCAGGAAAACGCCTTCGTCCTGTCCCGCCTTCAGGATCTCTTCCAGCTCGGTCTCGTAGGTCTTGCGCAGCCCCTCGATCACCGCGAAATTCTCCGGGCTCAGGTTGCGCAGTTCCATGTAGCTGAGGAACACAGCCTCGGCCCGCTCGAGGTTGAAGCGGATGTGGAAGCGCACGAAACGCTCCAGCCGCGCATGGGCGTCGCCCCCGGCAGGCTCGGCGCGCCATGCGGCGATCAGCTCGTCCATATGGGTCTTGAGCAGATCGAAAAGCAGCGCTTCCTTGTCGGACGTATAGAGGTAGAGAGCCCCCGCCTGCACCCCCACCGCGCCCGCGATCTGGCGCATCGAAACGGCGGCAAAGCCGTACCGCGCAAAGAGCCTTTGCGCCTCGGCGCGGATCTTCGGGCCGGTAATCTCTGAATGGGAGCCTGTCTTGCGTGCCATGATACCGACGCTAACTGAACAAGCGTTCAATATCAAACCCGATTTGCGACCCAATCGGCACTGGCACTGGGGCCGCGCGCGCAATAGTTTGGCAGCGTCCCGAGAGGAGAGACCATGCGCGCCCCTGCCCTGATTGCCCTGTTTGCCCTGCTGGCCTCGCTGACCGCCTGTTCGAAGCGGTCGACGGAGGGCTATCCGGCGCTGCTGCCGATGGACGAGATCCTGACCGATCAACCTCTCACCCCCGATCCGGCCCCCGAGCTGGAGGCGCGCGCCGATGCGTTGCGCGCCCGCGCAGACACGATGCGCAACCAATAAAATCTCGCCACGGCGCGGTTGAAGCCGCACGCCGCGTTGCCCTGCCTGCGCTTTCCCGCTAACAGGGCGCAAACCACCAAGTTTCGCTCATGAGGTCCCTATGTCCGCCGTCTCCGATACCGCACCCTTGCGTCTTGGCATCGCGGGTCTCGGCACCGTGGGCATCGGTGTGGTGAAGATCGTGCAGCGCCATGCCGATCTGCTGGAAGCCCGCGCGGGCCGCCTGATCGAAATCACCGCCGTCTCGGCGCGCGACCGCACCAAGAACCGCGATGCGGACCTGTCGAGCTATGCATGGGAAGACGATGCGGTGACGCTCGCGCAGCGCGACGATATTGACGTCTTTGTCGAACTGATGGGCGGCCATGAAGGCCCCGCGAAGGACGCCACCGAAGCCGCGCTGAAAGCGGGCAAGGACGTGGTCACCGCGAACAAGGCGCTGCTCGCGCATCACGGTCAGGCGCTGGCGGAACTCGCCGAAAGCCTCGGCCGCACGATCCGCTACGAGGCCGCCGTCGCAGGCGGCATCCCGGTCATCAAGACGCTGACCGAAGGGCTTGCGGGCAACGGCATCCGCCGCGTGATGGGCGTGATGAACGGCACCTGCAACTACATCCTGACACGGATGGAAGATGCTGGCCTGCCTTATGACACGGTGTTCGAGGAGGCGCGCGCGCTTGGCTATCTCGAGGCCGATCCGAACCTCGATGTGGGCGGCATCGACGCGGGCCACAAGCTTGCCATCCTCGCCGCCATCGCCTTTGGCACGCAGGTCGCCTTCGACGACGTGACGCTGGAAGGGATCGGGCGCATCTCGATCGACGATATCCGCCGCGCGGGCGATATGGGCTACAAGATCAAGCTGCTGGGCGTCGCGCAGATGACCGGCCGCGGGCTGGAGCAGCGCATGACGCCGTGCCTCGTGCCCGCCACCTCGCCACTAGGACAGCTGACCGGCGGCACCAACATGACCGTGCTGGAAGGCGACTCGGTCGGTCAGATCGTGCTGCGTGGCGCAGGCGCGGGCGAAGGCCCCACCGCGAGCGCCGTTATGGCCGACGTGATGGACCTCGCGCGCGGGTTGCGGCTGCCGGTCTTCGGCCAGCCCGCCGACAAGCTCGAGGCCCCCACCCCCGCCGTGACCGCGATTGCGGCACCCTATTACCTGCGCCTGCAGCTGTCGGACAAACCCGGCGCGCTGGCGAAAGTCGCGACCGTTCTGGGCGAGGCGGGCGTCTCGATCAGCCGGATGCGCCAATACGGCCATGCTGACACCTCGGCTCCGGTGCTGATTGTCACCCACAAGACGACGCGCGACGCGATCGACGCGGCGATCAACGCGCTGCCCGCGACCCGCGTCGTCGAGGGCGAGCCGGTCGCAATCCGCATCGAAGAAGTCTGAGCATCGCGCGGCGAGAGCCATTCCGCCGCGCACCGCATTCCTGCTGATCTGACGCCGGGCGGCACCATAAGGCGCGCCCTATCCTGTCACGCCGGTTACATCGCCGTATCTTTTCACACCGCAAACGGCATAAGACCCCGGCTTGCGCGCCATTTTTCGCCGCGACAGGGGCTCGCCCCGCATGTTAGCGCTCCCGGGGTTGCCCTTCGGTCTCCCACAGGCTTTACCTGTCCGCAGCCCGTAACGCCCAGGCAGACAGGAAGACCTAAATGACCCCTCCGATTGATTTCAACGACCGCATGCTTTCGCTGGGCCTCGCCCGCGTGTCGGAAGCGGCGGCTCATGCATCAGCCGACCTGATCGGTCGCGGCGACGAGAAGGCCGCCGATCAGGCCGCGGTGAACGCGATGCGCGATCAGCTCAACAAGCTGGAAATCCGGGGCACCGTGGTCATCGGGGAAGGCGAGCGCGACGAGGCGCCGATGCTCTATATCGGGGAGGAAGTCGGCCAGGGCGTCGGCCCCGAGGTGGATATCGCGCTCGACCCGCTGGAAGGCACGACGCTGACTGCGAAGGACATGCCCAACGCGCTCACCGTGATCGCGATGGCGCCGCGCGGCACGATGCTGCACGCGCCCGACGTCTACATGGACAAGCTCGCGATCGGCCCGGGCTACGAGAAGGACGTGGTCTCGCTCGATATGACCCCGACCGAGCGCGTTCAAGCACTGGCCAAGGCGCAAGGCGTCGAAACCAAGGACATTGCGGTCTGCATCCTCGACCGTCCGCGCCATGAAGACATGATCGCCGAGGTTCGCGAGACCGGCGCGAAGATCCGCCTCATCACCGATGGCGACGTGGCGGGTGTCATTCACTGCGCCGAGCCCGATTTCACTGGCATCGACATGTATATGGGTTCGGGCGGCGCGCCCGAGGGCGTGTTGGCAGCCTCGGCGCTGAAATGCATGGGCGGCCAGATGTGGGGCAAGCTGTTGTTCCGCAACGACGACGAGCGGGGCCGCGCGAAGAAGGCGGGCATCACCGACCTCGACAAGGTCTATGCGCGCGACGACATGGTGCGCTCGGACGTGATCTTCGCCGCGACCGGCGTGACCGACGGGTCCATCGTGAAGGGCGTGAAGCGCGAGCCGACCTATATCGAATCCGAGACGATGCTGATGCGGTCGAAGACCGGCTCGCTGCGCCGCGTGATCTACCGCAACCCTGTGAAGTAACCGGCGCGTCTGGATATTTTTATCGAGAAGAAGAGAAAGGCCGGAGCGCGGTGCTCCGGCCTTTCGTCATTTTGGCTGGCGGTTACTCTGCCGCGTCGGCGTAGCTCTCGACCGGCGGGCAGGTGCAGATCAGGTTGCGGTCGCCGAAGACGTTGTCGACCCGGCCCACGGGCGGCCAGTATTTGTCGACGCGGAAGGCGCCTGCCGGGAAGCACCCCTGCTCGCGGGTGTATTTCCGGTCCCAATCGGCCACGAGGTCTTCGACCGTGTGCGGCGCGTGGCGCAGCGGACTGTCCTCGGGGGTGATCTCGCCCGCCTCGATGTCGCGGATCTCGTCACGGATCGAGAGCATCGCGGTGATGAAGCGGTCGATCTCGGCCTTGGTCTCGGATTCGGTAGGCTCCACCATCAGCGTGCCAGCGACCGGCCAGCTCATCGTGGGGGCGTGGAAGCCGTTATCCATCAGGCGCTTGGCGATGTCGTCCACCGTCACGCCCACTTCCGCGAAGGGCCGCGTGTCGATGATGCATTCATGCGCGACACGTCCGCGATTGCCCATGAAGAGGATCGGGTAACCCTCTTTCAGCTTCGCAGCGATGTAATTGGCAGCGAGGATCGCCACGCGGGTCGCCTGCGTCAGGCCCGGCCCGCCCATCATCAGGATATAGGCCCAGGAGATCAGCAGGATCGAGGCGGAGCCATAGGGCGCGGCACTCACCGGTCCCTCTTCGCCGCCGGTCTCGGGGTGGCCGGGCAGGTAGGGTGCGAGGTGCGATTTCACCCCGATCGGCCCCATGCCCGGGCCACCACCGCCATGCGGGATCGCGAAGGTCTTGTGCAGGTTGAGGTGGCTCACATCGGAGCCGATCTCGCCCGGTTTCACCAGCCCCACCAGCGCGTTGAGGTTCGCGCCATCGAGATAGACCTGACCGCCATATTCGTGCGTGATGTCGCAGATGCGCTTTACCGTCTCCTCGAACACGCCATGGGTCGAGGGATAGGTGATCATGCAGGCCGCGAGCTTGTCGCCCGCCTCTGCAGCCTTCGCTTCGAAGTCTTCGAGATCGACGTCGCCGTTGGGCGCCGATTTCACGACGACGACCTTCATCCCCGCCATATGCGCCGAGGCCGGGTTCGTACCATGCGCCGACATCGGGATCAGGCAGACATCGCGCTGATCGTCGCCATTGGCGCGGTGATAGGCGGCGATGGTGAGAAGCCCTGCATATTCGCCCTGTGCGCCCGAATTGGGCTGCATCGAGAAGGCATCATAGCCGGTGATCTCGCACAGTTTCGCGGTCAGATCGTCGATCATCTCCGCATAGCCCTGCGCCTGATCGAGCGGCACGAACGGATGCAACGTGCCGAATTCCGGCCATGTGAGCGGCATCATCTCTGCCGCTGCATTCAGCTTCATCGTGCACGAGCCCAGCGGGATCATTGCGCGGTCGAGCGCGAGGTCGCGATCCGAGAGCCTGCGCATGTAGCGCATCATCTCGGATTCGGCGCGGTTCATGTGGAAGACCGGATGGGTGAGGTAGTCGCTCTCGCGCAGCAGCGCATCGGGTACCGCCGGCTGCGTCGCCTTCGGCGCGGGGTCGGTGATCCCGAAGGCGTCGAGCACCTTGGCGACGACGCCCGGATCGCTGGTCTCGTCGAGCGAGATACCGACCCGATCGCGGCCCACCTTGCGCAGGTTGATCCCGCGATGGCGGGCGGCCGCGAGGATGCCCTGCTGGCCCACGCCCACCTCGACGGTGATCGTGTCGAAGAAATTCGAGGGCTCTACCACAGCGCCTGCGGCTTTCAGCGCCTCGGCCAGTTGCACCGTCAGCAGGTGCACACGTTCGGAGATCGCGCGCAGACCGACGGGACCGTGGAACACGGCGTAGAAGCTCGCCATCACGGCGAGGAGCGCCTGCGCGGTGCAGACATTCGAGGTCGCCTTCTCGCGGCGGATATGCTGCTCGCGGGTCTGAAGGCTCAGGCGGTAGGCGCGGTTGCCTCGGCTGTCGATGGAGACGCCGACGATCCGCCCGGGCATCGCGCGTTTCATCGCGTCGGTGGAGGACATGAAGGCCGCATGCGGGCCGCCATAGCCCATCGGCACACCGAAGCGCTGCGCGGAGCCTACGGCTATATCGGCGCCCATCGCGCCCGGCTCTTTCAGCAGGCACAGCGCGAGCAGATCGGTCGCGACCACGGCGACGGCCTTCGCGGCATGAAGCGCCTCGCATTCGGCGGTGAAGTCGCGGACATGGCCATAGGTGCCCGGATATTGGAAGATCGCGCCGAAGACCTTCTCCGCTTCGAGCGTTTCGGGCGCGCCCACGATCACCTCGATCCCCAGCGGCTCCGCGCGGGTCCGGATCACGCCGATGGTCTGCGGGTGGCAATTCTCATCGACGAAGAAGGCAGTGGCCTTCGATTTCGACACGCGCTGCGCCATCGCCATGGCTTCCGCCGCCGCCGTCGCCTCATCGAGCAACGAAGCATTGGCGACCGGCAGCCCGGTCAGGTCCGACACCATCGTCTGGAAGTTCAGAAGCGCCTCGAGACGCCCCTGCGCGATCTCGGGCTGATAGGGCGTATAGGCCGTGTACCAAGCCGGGTTTTCCAGAATGTTGCGCTGGATCGCGGGCGGCGTGACGGTGCCATAATAGCCCTGCCCGATCAGGCTGGTCATCACGCGGTTCTTCTTCGCGACGCCTTCCATCTTCTGCAGCAGCCCGTACTCGGTCAGCGGCGCCCAGCCCAGCGGCTCGGCCTGACGGATGCTTTTCGGCACCGTCTCGGCGATCAGCGCGTCGAGGTCCGGCGCCCCCACGGCCTTGAGCATCTCCTCCATCTCGGCCGGTGAGGGGCCGATATGGCGGCGATTGGCGAAATCGTAACTGTCGTAAGTCGTGGGGGTGAAGGTCATGGATATTACCCGATGAAGTCTTTGTAAGCGGCCTCGTCCATAAAGCCGTCGAGCGCGGAGGCGTCGGTGAGTTTCATCTTGAAGAACCACGCCTTGCCCAGCGGGTCTTCGTTCACGAGCGCCGGGTTTTCGGCCAGATCCTCGTTGATCGCGACGATCTCGCCGTCGAGCGGCGCGAGGATGTCGGAGGCGGCCTTGACCGACTCGATCACGCAGATCTCGTCGCCCTTCTCGACCGTGTCGCCCACATCGGGCAGGTCGACGAATACGACATCGCCCAGCTGCTCGGAGGCGTGCTCGGTGATGCCCACGATCACGACGTCGCCTTCGGTCTTGAGCCACTCGTGGTCTTCGGTGAATTTCATGGAATGTCTCCCGGTTGGTTGTTCAGCGTTTGTAGGTTGCAGGGCGGAAAGGCATCGCCACGACCCTGGCGGGCAGACGCTTGCCGCGCACCTCGCCATAGACGGTGGCGCCTTCCTTCGTGTCTGCGGGCAGATAGGCCATCGCCATCGGTGCCTCGATCGAGGGGCCGAAACCGCCCGAGGTCACACGCCCGATAGGCTGACCGCCCTCGGGTCCGGCGAAGATTTCCACGCCTTCGCGCATCGGCGCGCGACCCTCGGGGCGAAGCCCCATACGGAGGCGGCTCGGGCCGTTTTCCAGTTCGCTCAGGATGCGATCCGCGCCAGGGAAGCCGCCTTCGCGCTCCCCACCCTTGCGTCGCACCTTCTGGATCGCCCAGGCGATGTTGCCCTCGACCGGAGTCGTCGTGGTGTCGATGTCATGGCCGTAGAGGCAAAGCCCAGCTTCCAGTCGCAGGCTGTCGCGCGCGCCCAGGCCGATCGGCTCGACCGCCTCATCGGCGAGCAGTTTGCGGGCAAATTCCACCGCGCGGTCCGCGGGCACGGAAATCTCGTAGCCGTCTTCACCGGTATAGCCCGAGCGCGAGATCCAAAGCTCCGTCCCGTTCCAGTGATAGACGCCCACGTCCATGAAGCGCATCTTGGCGGTGCCGGGCACCAGAGCCTCAAGAACGCCTTCGGCGGCAGGCCCTTGCAGCGCCAGTAGCGCGCGGTCGGCGAGTTCCTCGACCGATTCCAGATGCGCCCGCATATGCGCGATGTCGTCTTCCTTGCAGGCCGCGTTCACCACGACGAAGAGATGATCGCCTCGGTTCGCCACCATCAGGTCATCGAGAATGCCGCCATTCTCATCGGTGAACATCGCATAGCGCTGGCGACCCTCTTTCAGGCCCATCAGGCTGACCGGCACCAGCGCCTCGAACGCCTCGGCAGCGCCTTCGCCCGGCACGATCACCTGCCCCATGTGGCTGACATCGAACAGCCCGGCCTTGGCGCGGGTGTGCAGGTGTTCCTTCATCACGCCCAGCGGGTATTGCACAGGCATCTCGTAGCCCGCGAAAGGCACCATCTTGGCGCCCAGCTCAACATGCAGATCGTATAGCGGTGTGCGTTTCAACTCGCTCATCGCGGCCTCCCCTTCAGCCGGATGATCCGGCATCGATTCATGAGCCCTCCGGCTCGCCCGATGCCCCCTCTGTCCGTGCCTGCGATGCAGACGCCTGAGATCGTTATCCCTTCGGCGGATGCCGCGATTGCACGCAGCATCACTCTCCAGAGTCCTTCGTCGGGCACGGTCCTTTTGCCTGAGAGTTTACCGGGGCGGTTGCTCCTTCGGCACCGAGGTTACCCCCGGATTCTCCCGTATCCGACTTCTTCCGATTACCTGAGGCCCCGCGCGACTGACAAGCCCCAATCGCCAAAACCGCCGCTTTGCCGCCGAAAACGACCTCACGAGGTCGCGAATTGCCCAAACAAAAAGCGCGAGGAAAATCCCTCGCGCCTTTCGAATTGATCTCACGAGCCTGCGGCGGAGCCGTCAGCCGCGCGCCGGAACCTTGTGCAGAAGCGGCATCAGCTCGCCCATATCGGGCCCGTGCGCCATGCCGGTCACGGCCTTGCGCAGCGGCATGAACAGCCCCTTGCCCTTGCGCCCGGTCGCTTCCTTCACCTCCGAGGTCCAGTCCTTCCACGTGGTGTCGGAATAGGGCGGCGCGGGCAGCATCGTCATGGCCTGCGCGATGAAGTCGCGATCTTCCTCGTCGATCTCCGGCTCCGCGCCGTTCAGACACAGATCGGCCCAGCCCTTCAGATCGTCGAGCTTGTCGATATTCTGCGAGGCGACCTTCCAGAAACGCTCGCGCTGCTCCTCGGGGATGCCGAGATCAGCGATACGATCCGCCACCGCCTCGAACGGCAGGTGCTGGTTGCGCGCGCGGGTCAGCGGGATCAGGTCCGCTGGGTCGAATTTCGTGGGCGCCGAGCCGAAATGGTTCAGATCGAACCCGTCGGCCAGCTCGTCGATCGACATCTTCAGCTCGATCGGCTGGCTCGAGCCCAGACGCGCCATCATCGACAGCAGCGCCTCGGGGGCGATCCCTTCGGCGCGCAGATCGCGGATCGAGAGCGCGCCAAGACGCTTCGACAGTTCCTCGCCCTGCGGGCCGGTCAGCAGCGAATGGTGCGCGAAGCTCGGAACCTTGCCGCCGATCGCCTCGATGATCTGGATCTGCGTCGCGGTATTGGTGACGTGATCGCCGCCGCGCACGATATGGGTGATGCCCATATCCGCGTCGTCTACCGGTGAGGCGAAGGTATAGAGCACCTGCCCCGAGGCCTTGATCAGCACCGGATCGGACACGCTTGCCGCATCGATGGACAGATCGCCAAGGATGCCGTCTTTCCACTCGATCCGCTCGAGTTCCAGTTTGAAGCGCCAGTATCCTTCCTTGCCCTCGGCGCGAAGCGCGTCTTTTTCGGCATCCGACAGATGCATCGAGGCGCGGTCATAGACCGGCGGGCGACCCATGTTCAGCTGTTTCTTGCGCTTGAGGTCCAGCTCGGTCGGGCTCTCGAAGCATTCATAAAGCTTACCGTCGGCCTTCAGCTGTTCTGCCACCTCGGCATAGCGGTCGAGCCGCAGCGACTGGCGCTCTTCCCGGTCCCACTCGATGCCGAGCCATTCGAGATCCTGCTTCAGTGCGTCGATATATTCCTGCTTCGAGCGCTCCTGATCGGTGTCGTCAAGGCGCAGGATGAATTGACCGCCGGTCTTGCGGGCGATCAGGTAGTTCATCAGCGCGGTGCGCAGGTTTCCGACATGGATATAGCCGGTGGGCGACGGGGCGAAACGGGTAACGGTGGTCATCTGGGCAAACTCCTGTTGGCGCCTGCTCTTTCACAAGGCGGTGCGTTTGTCCATATGAGGGGCCATGCGAGAGGTGCAGAGCGGCTTGGAGGTGGCGATGGGCGAGGGTTACGATTGGGCGGATGTCACGGCGCCGGGCATCGAGGAGATCGAGGCGCTGGCCGAGGCCGCGCGCGCCGCCCTGCCCCCGGCTTTCGCGAAAGCTGCGGCAGAGGTCGCGATCCGGGTGGAAGAGTTCGCCTCCGAAGCGATGCTCGCCGATCTCGGCATCGAAGACCCTTTCGAGCTGACGGGGCTTTATGACGGCATCCCGTTGACCGAGAAATCCGTGATGGACCCCGGTGGCCACGCGGATGTGATCTGGCTCTTCCGACGTCCGATCCTCGACGAGTGGGTCTCGCGCGGCAACGAGCCCCTCGGTGCCCTCGTCACCCATGTTTTCGTGCACGAATTGGCGCATCACCTCGGGTGGTCCGACGGCGATATTTCTTCGATCGATCGCTGGTGGGAGTGAACCGAAGCGGCTCACGCTACGTTCACGAGTCTGTGGGAGCGGCGCGAAGCGCTCGACTTCGACATGCGAAGATCAACCATCGAGAGGGAGAGACCCGATGACCAGGACCTTCATGACCCGCCGTACAGCATTGAAAACCGCCGCTTTCCTGCCCGCCGCCCCCGCGCTTCTGACCGGGACCGGCGCCGCCGCGCAAAGCGCGAACGAAGCCCCGCCCGCGATCCCGCGCTATCGTCGGATGCAGATGGGAGATCTGACGATCACCACGCTGCTCGCCGGATCGCGCGAGCTGGAAGAGCCGCAGACTATCTTCGGCATGAACGCCAGCCCCGAGGACTTCGCCAAGCTCTCTGAGGCCAATTACATCCCTGCGGACAAGTCGCTTAACTTCTTCACCCCGACCCTGATCGAGACCGGCTCGGAGAAAATCCTCTTCGACACCGGCCTGTCGCCCGAGGGGATCACCTCGGCGCTCGCCGCCGCTGGGCACTCGCCCGAGGACATCACCCACGTCGTGATCACCCATATGCATGGCGACCATATCGGCGGGCTGATGGGCGATGGCGGCGAGACCTTCGCCAATGCTGCCTACATCACCGGCCAAAAGGAATTCGACCATTGGTCGAACGCGGGCAACGACACGTTCGAGGCCAAGGTCCGTCCGCTGGCCGAGAAGATGAGCTACCTCAAGGGTGGCGATTCGGTCGTCTCCGGCATCTCGGCGGTCGAAGCCTTCGGCCACACGCCGGGCCATATGGCTTTCATGGTGGAGTCGGGCGGCAAAGGTCTGATGCTCGCTGCCGACACGTCGAACCACTATGTCTGGTCGCTTCAGCGCCCGGAATGGGAAGTGAAATACGATATGGACAAGGAGATGGCCGCGAAGACCCGCAAGGAGCTTCTGGGCCGTGTCGCCGCCGACAAACTGGCTTTCATCGGCTACCACATGCCCTTCCCGGGCGTGGGTCATCTCGAGGCACTCGACACCGGCTTCCACTTCCACCCGATCACCTATCAGCTCAACGTCTGATCCATCGTTTCGATTGTCCGGACGGTCCTTTCGCCGTCCGGGCGCCCACTACCTCAATCCCGCACGCCCCCTTGATCGCAGATCGTTAGCTGCGATGATCCCGATACCCACCACGGCTTCGGAGCCTGCGATGACCTCGATCCTCACGATCACGCTCAACCCGACGGTCGATCTGTCGATCGAAACCCCCGAAATCGCGCCCGAGCGCAAGCTGCGCTGCACGCGGCCGCTGACCGATCCGGGGGGCGGCGGGTTGAATGTCAGCCGCGCGATCGCTGCCTTGGGCGGCAATTCCACGGCCTTCGTCGCCCTTGGCGGCACCACCGGGGACCGGGTGATGCGGCTCCTCGCCGAGGCCGGGATCGCTCTCTTCCCCTACCCCGCGCCGGGCGAGACGCGGATGAGCCTGACTGCCACCGACCAGAGCACGGGCGCGCAATACCGCTTCGTGATGCCCGGGCCGGACTGGGGCGCGCGCGATGTCGCCAAGGCGCTCAGCCGGATCGCGCGCGCCGCCCCTGAAGACGGGATCGTCGTGCTGTCCGGCTCGCAACCGCCCGGCGTGCCCGAGGATTTCCCCGCGCGGCTGGCGACGAAAATGGCCCGGACCAAGGCGCGGCTTTTCCTCGACACCTCCGGCAAGGCTCTGCACCAGTTGATGGAAAGCAAGGCGCAACCCGCCGACGTTCTGCGGATGGACGAACTGGAGGCCGAGGAGTTGGCGGGCCGCAAACTGCCCGAGCGCAGCGACAGCGCCGACTTCGCGCAAAGCCTCGTGCAGCGCGGACTGGCACATGCGGTGATCGTCGCGCGCGGCTCGGATGGCAACGTGCTCGCCACCAAGGACGCGCGCTGGTTTGCCGTGGCGCCTAAGGTCGATGTCGTCTCGAAAGTGGGCGCGGGCGACAGTTTCGTCGGGGCTTTCACACTCGCGCTCTCCCGCGGCAAACCTTTCCACGAGGCGTTGCAGCACGGCGCGGCAGGCGCGGCGGCCACCGTGACCACCCCCGCCACTGACCTGTGTTCCGCCGCGATGGTGCGCCGCCTTCTGCCGCATTGCCCCGTCGAGCCGATCTGAGCACTCTGCCCCTTTGCCTCGCGGCACCTGCGCGTTATGAAAGCGCCAAAGGAGCGCCGCCCATGCTGAAGACCCGCATTATTCCCTGTCTCGACGTCGCCGATGGCCGCGTCGTGAAAGGCGTCAATTTCGTGAACCTGATCGACGCGGGCGACCCGGTCGAGGCCGCGAAGGCCTATGACGCGGCAGGCGCAGACGAGCTGTGTTTCCTCGACATCCACGCGACCCATGAAAACCGCGGCACCATGTTCGATCTGGTGACCCGCACCGCCGAGCAATGTTTCATGCCGCTCACCGTGGGCGGCGGCGTGCGCACCCATGAAGACGTGCGCGCACTCCTGCTGGCAGGCGCCGACAAGGTCTCGTTCAACTCCGCCGCCGTGGCCGATCCGAACGTCATCACCGAGGCCGCCGACCGCTTTGGCAGTCAGTGCATCGTCTGCGCGATCGACGCAAAGACCGTGGAGCCGGGCCGCTGGGAAATCTTCACCCATGGCGGCCGCAAGCCGACCGGCATCGATGCGGTGGAATTCGCCCGCACCGTGACCGCGAAGGGCGCGGGGGAAATCCTGCTGACCTCGATGGATCGCGACGGTACCCGCGCAGGCTTCAATCTGGAGCTGACGAAGGCGATTTCGGACGCGGTGGACGTGCCGGTGATCGCTTCCGGCGGTGTCGGCAATCTCGATCACCTGGTTGAAGGCGTAACGAAAGGCGGCGCCTCGGCGGTACTCGCCGCCTCGATCTTCCACTTCGGAGAATTCACGATCCGCGAAGCCAAGGAATATATGGCCGCCGCGGGCATTCCGATGAGGCTGCAATGAGCATTCTGGACCAACTCGCCGCGACCATCGAGAGCCGCAAGGGCGCCGATCCCGACACCTCCTGGACCGCGAAGCTGCTGGCCAAGGGCCCGGAGAAATGCGCCGAGAAATTCGGTGAGGAAGCGGTGGAGGCTATCATCGCCGCAGCGAAGGGCGACCACGAAAACCTGACCTACGAGGCGGCGGATGTGCTTTATCACCTCTTGGTGATGCTGGCGGCACGCGACGTGAAGCTGGCCGATGTGCTGGCGGAACTGGAGCGCCGCGAGGGCACCTCCGGCATCGCCGAGAAAGCCGCGCGCAGCTAAGGGGCGCTGCCCCTTCTCTCCTTCGGAAATTCATCCCAGGGATATTTCCGCAAGCCCGAGGACGCCCCGGAAACCTCTGGCATTCGGGCTTGTCGAAATATCCCGGGGGTGAGGGCGAAGCCCGAGGGGGCAGCGCCCCCTTTCCCCGTGCGAACCGCGTGCTAGCTGGCCTCTCAAACAGGAGGCTTTCATGGCTCAGACCCAAGACACCAACCGCAAGATCATCCTCGCCGAGCGCCCGAAAGGCGCGCCGAACGAGAACACGCTGAAACTGGAAACCGAAGCCGTGCCGCGGCCCGGCAAGGGCGAGATGCTGCTGCGCACCGTCTATCTGTCGCTCGACCCCTATATGCGCGGGCGGATGTCGGATGCGAAATCCTACGCCACCCCGGTCGAGATCGGCGGCGTGATGACCGGTCAGGTCGTGGCCGAGGTCATGGAGAGCGATGTCGCGGGCTTCTCGAAGGGCGATTACGTGCTCTCGCCCTCAGGCTGGCAGGATTTCTTCGTCTCGGATGGCACGCAGGTACTCAATCTCGGGCCGGAGCCGGAGAACCCGAGCTGGGCCTTGGGGATTCTCGGGATGCCGGGCTACACGGCCTATGCGGGCCTGCTGAAGATCGGCGAGCCGAAACCCGGCGAGACTGTTGTGGTTGCCGCCGCCTCCGGGCCCGTGGGCGCAACGGTCGGCCAGATCGCCAAGATCAAGGGCTGCCGCGTCGTCGGCGTCGCGGGCGGAGCCGAGAAATGCGCCCATGTCATCGAGACGCTGGGGTTTGACGCCTGCATCGATCACCGCGCCGAGGATTTCGCCGAACAACTGGCCGCGGCCTGCCCAAACGGCATCGACGTCTATTTCGAGAATGTCGGCGGCAAGGTGCTTTACGGCGTGCTGCCGCTTCTCAACCCCTTCGCGCGGATGCCGGTCTGCGGCATGGTCGCGTGGTATAACCTGCAAGGCCTGCCCGAGGGACCCGATCACGGGCCGCAGATCCTGTCGACGATCCTGCGCATGAAGGTGAAGGTGCAGGGTTTCATCATCTTCGACAGCTTCCCGATCGAGCTTTATCAGGAATTCTCGGAGGCGATGACCGGCTGGCTGAAAGAGGGCAAAGTTCAGTACAAGGAGCAGGTGGTGGAGGGCCTAGAGGCCGCGCCGCAGGCGCTTTACGATCTGCTGGAGGGCCGCAATTTCGGCAAGATGGTCGTGAAAGTCGGCTGAAGGCGAGAGATGTGCGCAGGGCTTTCGCATCCGTGACTTGCCCTGCGCCGCGCATCGCTTATCTCTACGCTTATGTTTGGACGCCTTTTCGATATGCTCAACGATCCCGCCCCCGATCCGATGGAGGGGGAAGATCGCGAATTGGCGCTAGGCGCACTTCTGGTGCGGCTCGCGCGGTCGGATGAAAACTATACCGAAGACGAGAAGATCCGGATCGACCGGGTTCTCGCGCAGCGCAACGGGCTTTCGAGCTTCGAGGCGACCGAGATGCGCAAGCGCGCCGAAGAGGTCGAGGCGGGTGCGCCCGATACCGTCCGCTTCACCCGCGCGCTGAAGGACAAGGTCGCCTACGAGGACCGCACCGGCGTGATCGAGGCGCTGTGGGACGTGGCGCTGGCCGACGGGGTGCGCGACGCCCATGAGGATGCGCTGATCCGTCTCGCGGCGAAGCTTCTGGGCGTCAACGATGTCGATTCGGCGGTGGCGCGGCAGCGCGTCGAGGCCCGCCGAAGCTGAGTTAGAGGGACAGGCCGGCGTGGAGGCGCGACCGGTTCACGCATATTTTTTCCTCAGATGCTCGTGATTTCGGCCCCTTCCCCATCGTCAACCGGGCAGACGCAGTTGCAATCATCGGCCAAATCGCGCCAGATTGCGCGGATGGACAAAGAGAAGCTGCCTGCGTGACCCGAAACGAGCCTGCGCCCCAAGACGCGCCCGTCATCGAAATCCGTGACCTTCACAAGAGCTACGGCTCGCTCGAGGTGCTCAAGGGCGTCTCGATCACCGCCCCACGCGGCCATGTGGTGTCGCTGATCGGCTCTTCGGGCTCGGGCAAGTCGACCCTCTTGCGGTGCTGCAACCTGCTCGAAGACAGCCAGAAGGGCGACGTGATCTTCGAGGGCGAGCACGTCGCCTGGCGTGGCGAGGGACTCAATCGTCGTCCCGCCGACCGCGCGCAGGTCACCCGCTTCCGCACGAACCTGTCGATGGTGTTCCAGCAGTTCAACCTCTGGGCCCACATGACGATCCTGCAGAACGTGATGGAAGCGCCGGTGACGGTGCTGGGCCGCGACAAGGCAAAGGTCGAGAAGCTGGCGCGCGAATTGCTGGCGAAGGTCGGCATCGGCGACAAATGCGACGCCTGGCCCGCGCAGCTCTCGGGCGGTCAGCAGCAGCGGGCGGCGATCGCTCGGGCGCTGTGCATGGAGCCCAAGGCGCTTCTTTTCGACGAGCCCACCTCGGCGCTCGATCCCGAATTGCAGCAGGAGGTGGTGAAGGTCATCAAGGACCTCGCCGCCGAACACCGCACCATGATCCTCGTCACCCACGACATGCGGCTGGCGCGTGACGTCTCGGACCACGTCGTCTTCCTGCACCAGGGCAAGATCGAGGAAGAGGGCCCGCCAGAGGCTCTGTTCAGCGCGCCGAAATCGACGCGCCTGCAACAATTCCTGTCGGCCACCGCGCCGGCGTGAACCAACCCAAGAACAAACAACGGGGAACCCAAGATGAAAAAACTGATCCTGACCGCCGCCATTCTCGGCCTGTCGGCCGGCATTGCCGCGGCTGAAACGGTCCGCATGGGCACCGAGGGCGCCTACCCTCCCTACAACTACATCGACGACAACGGCGAAGTTGCAGGTTTCGAGCGCGAACTGGGCGACAAGCTCTGCGAGATGGAGAGCCTCGATTGCACCTGGGTCACCAATGACTGGGATTCGATCATCCCGAACCTGCTGAGCGGCAACTACGACACCATCATCGCTGGCATGTCGATCACCGCCGAGCGCGAGAAGTCGATCGACTTCACCCAGCCCTACTACCCGCCGGCGCCCTCCGCTTATCTCGCGATGGATCCGAACGTCGATCTCAAGGGCGCCGTGGTCGCGGCGCAGACCGGCACGATCCAGGCGGCCCATGTCGCCGAAAGCGGTGCGACGCTCGCCGAATACGCCACGCTCGACGACACGATCGCGGCGGTGAAGAACGGCGAGGCCGACGCGGTCTTCGCCGACAAGGACGCGCTCAAGCCCTTCGACGGTCAGGACAACCTGCAATTCGTCGGCGACGATGTGCCGCTGGGCAAGGGCATCGGCATCGGCCTGCGCAAGTCCGACACCGAGCTCAAGAACAAGCTCGATGACGGGATCTCGAAAATGAAGGCCGACGGCTCGCTCAACGAGATGATCAAGAAGTATTTCGGCGACAAAGCGCTGACCTTCAAAAACTGATCCAGAAAGCGGGGGGCGGGTCACGCGGCGCGCCCCCCGACCGATCCAGATGCTCAACAGCTGTTCCGATCCTTCCGCCCTTCACGGGCTTTCCTGGCTTCTGTGCTACCTGACAACGGGCAAGCACATGATGTTCTATGGCTCCTTTGGGATCGTGCTGATCCTGCTGGCCGTGACGGCGCCGGTGGCGCTGATCTTCGGTTTCGGGGGCGCGCTCGCCGCGCGGTCGACCCTCGCACCGCTGAAGCTTCTGGGACGCGGCTATATCGCGATGGTGCGCGGTGTGCCGGATATCATCTTCTTCCTCTTCGTGCCGATCGCGATGGACCAGGGGCTCGAATACCTGAAATCGCGCGCGATCTGCCCCGACCCCGGCCCCGCCTGGACGGGGAACGAGTTCCACGTCTGTGCCGCGGCGAAAATCCCGCTCGGTACCTCCCCACAATTCTACCACGAGGCCTATGGCTTCGCGCTGGCCGTGGTGGCCTTCTCCATCGTCTACGGGGCGTTCGCCGCGAACGTGCTGTTCGGTGCGATGCAGGCCGTGCCGCGCGCGCAGCTGGAGACCGCCGAGGCTTACGGCATGACTCGCGCGCAGGTGAACCGCCGCGTACTGATCCCGCAGATGTGGGCCTATGCGATCCCCGGCCTGTCAAACCTATGGATGATCCTCATCAAGGCGACGCCTCTGCTGTTCCTTCTGGGCATCGAGGATATCGTCTACTGGGCGCGCGAACTCGGCGCGACCAAGTCGCAGATCTACTCTTATCCACACCCCGACTGGCGGCTCTACTACTTCCTCGCGCTGCTGGTCTTCTATCTGGTGATGACCAAGCTCTCCGAGATCGTGCTGGCGCGCATCAACCGCCGCCTCTCCTTCGGGCAGGCCACGGCTGCCGGTGAAGCGCTGAGAAAGGCGGGCGCATGAGCTGCATTCAGACCATCGCGGATTACGGTCTGCGGTCCGTGGGCATCGGCGAGCGGCTGCTGCCGCGCTCCGATTTCACCATGTGCCAGCAATTCACCCTGATCGGCTCGGGGATGATCTGGAACCTCTATTTCGGCATCCTCGCGCTTCTGGCGGGCTTCTTCCTCGCGACCACGCTGGCAGTGGCGAAGAACTCCGAACGTGCAATTTTCCGCAAACCCGCGGACTGGTTCATCTTCCTGTTCCGCGGCTCACCGCTTTTCATCCAGTTTTTCCTCGCCTACGAGGCCTTCGCGATGCTGCCCCGGGCTGGCTTCCCGATCCTCGGCATCACGGTCGCGACGGACTGGATCACGCGGGCCTGGGCAGGCGCCCTGATCGTGCTGTTCTTCAACACCTCCGCCTATGCCGCCGAGATTTTCTACGGCGCGCTGCGCTCGGTTCCGAAAGGCGACATGGAAGCCGCGGACGCCTATGGCATGACCGGCTGGACCAAATTCCGCCGCGTGACATGGCCGACGATGCTCCGGCTCGGTTGGCCGTCCTACACCAACGAGGCGATCTTCCTGTTCCACGCCACCACGCTCGTGTTCTTCTCGGGCTTCCCGGCGTTCCGGCAGGAGGGCGACGCGCTCTATTACGCGAAATATTTCGCGGACAAGACCTTCAATCCCTTCATCCCCTACCCGATCGCGGCGTTCTATTTCATCCTGCTCACGCTCTGCGTCATCGCGGTCTTCGGGGTGATCAACCGCCGCCTGAACCGCCATCTGCCGCAGGAAAGCCGCAAGCGCTTCCGGTTCAGGCCGCAGATTATCAGGTGACACATGAACTGGCTGCACGACCATCCCGACGTTCGCACGATCCGCGTGGCGGCGGCCGATCTCAACGGGGTGGCGCGCGGCAAGCGCCTGCCGGCTCGTTTCGCCGATAAGGTCTTCACCGAAGGGACGCGCTTTCCCTATTCGGTGATGAACCTCGACATCTGGGGCGAGGATGTCGAAGACAGCCCGCTCGTCTTCGAATCCGGCGATGCCGACGGCCTTCTGATGCCGACCGAGCGGGGCTTCCTGCCGATGCCGTGGCTCTCGGCGCCGACGGCGCTGCTGCCGATCTGGATGTTCCACATGGACGGCACGCCCTATGCGGGCGATCCCCGGCAGGCGCTGGCCCGCGTCGTGGAACGCTACAAGGCTCTGGGGCTGACCCCCGTGGTCGCGACCGAGCTGGAATTCTTTCTGATCGACGATAGCGGCAAGACCCTGCGGGTGCCGCCCTCGCCGCGCTCGGGCAAACGCCGCACCGGCGGCGAGGTGCTATCGTTGCGCGCGCTCGACGCGTTCGACATTTTCTTCAGCCAGCTCTACGACGCCTGCGAGGCGATGGATATTCCCGCCGATACCGCGATCTCCGAAGCGGGTCCCGGCCAGTTCGAGATCAACCTTAGCCACCAACCCGACCCGCTTAAGGCCGCCGATGACAGCTGGCTGTTCAAGATGCTGGTGAAAGGGCTGGCACGCGCGCATGGTTTCGCCGCGTCCTTCATGGCGAAACCGTACGACGAATGGCCCGGCAACGGCATGCATATGCATTTCTCCGTGCTCGATGCCGAGGGCAGCAACATCTTCAACGACGGCACGCCGCAGGGCTCGGATCAGATGCGCCACGCGGTCGCCGGCTGTCTGGCTGCGATGTCGGGCTCGGCGCTGATCTTCGCGCCGCATGAGAACAGCTATGACCGCCTGGTGCCCGACGCCCATGCGCCAACTGGGATCGCCTGGGCCTACGAGAACCGCACCTCGGCGCTGCGTATCCCGGCCTCTGGCCCGCAGGCGCGCCGGATCGAGCATCGCGTGGCGGGCGGCGACGTGAACCCCTACCTGATGATCGCCGCTATCCTGGGCGCGGCGCTGATCGGGATCGAAGACAAGATAGAAGCGCCCGAGCCGATCAAGGGCAACGCCTATGCGCTCGACCTGCCGCAGATGCCCACCGACTGGGAAGAGGCGATCGACGCCTTCCAGAATTGCGAGATCATGCCGCGCATCTTCGACCGCGAACTGATCACCAATTTCGCCATGACCAAGCGGCAGGAGCTGCATTACATGGCGGAGCTCTCGGATCAGGAACAGACCGAGCTTTACCTGGATACTGTCTGAAGGGGGCGCTGCCCCCTCGGGCTTCGCCCTCTCCCCCGGGATATTTCTCCCAAGGGGAAGGGAGGGGCGGGGCGCAGTCAGAGGGGCCGCGCCTCTACCCGGATGAAGCTTTCGCCTCGGCCCGGGGATAGAGCCGCGCCATCGTCAGGCCGCGCGTGGCGTTGAGGATCATCAGCCCCGCCCAGAGCCCGTGATTGCCGAAAAGCGGGATCAGCACGAATAGCGCCGCCGTGTAGATCGCGACCGAGACGACCATCGCGTTGCGCATCTCGCGCGTCAGGGTCGCGCCGATGAAAATGCCGTCGAGCATCCAGGCCGGCCCGCCGATCAGCGGGGCGGCGGCGATCCAGATCAGGTAGTCGCGCGCCTCGATGCGGACATTCGGCGCGGTGGTCATCAGGTCGATGATCGCAGGGCCTGCGAGCAGGAAGACCGCGCCCAGCACGAGCGCGCCACCGATCCCCCATTGCGAGGACACGATGCTCGCCCGGCGCAGCCGTGCCGCGGAATGCGCGCCCACGGCCTGCCCCACGAGGCTCTCGGCGGAGAAGGCGAACCCGTCCAGCGCGAAGGCCGTGATCTGCAGGAATTGCAGCAGCACCTGATTGGCCGCGAGGGTCACATCGCCCTGTCCCGCGCCGAGGAACAGGAAGGAGGTGAAGCTCGCCTGCAGCAGGATCGAGCGGAGCATGATGTCGGTATTCACCCGCGCCATAGTCGCCAGTTTCACGCGGTCGAAGATCGCGCGCGCGCGCCACAGCCCTCCCGCAAAGGCAGCGCGACACAGCCAAAGCGCCAGCAGCACACCGCCGATTTCGGAGATGAGCGTGGCGCCGGCTACGCCTTGCACGCCCCAACTGAAGCCGAGAACGAACAGAAGATCCAGCCCGACGTTCAACGCGTTCATCGCCACCTGCAGCAAGAGGACCCCGCGCGTGCGCTCCAGCGCGATCAACCATCCGGTGAAAGCGTAGAGCGAGATCGTCAGCGGCGCGCCCCAGATGCGGATCTGCAGGTAGTCGCGGGCAAGCCCCTCGACCTCGTCGCTCGCTGGGGCAAGCTGAAAAGCGGCCCAGAACAGCGGAAGTTGCAGCACGATGAGGCTCAGCCCGGCGATCCCCGCAATGATCAGCGCGCGCATCAGCCCGGCGGACACCTCGCCGGTGTCGCCCGTCCCATGCGCCTGGCTCACCAGCCCGGTTGTGCCCATCCTGAGGAATCCGAAGATCCAGTAGAGCGAGGACAGGATCACCGCTCCGATCCCCACCGCCCCGATCGGCGCGGGCAGGCCGATCTGGCCGACGACGGCCGTGTCGACCGCGCCGAGGATAGGGATCGTAGCGTTCGAGAGGACGATGGGCAGCGCGATCTTCAGGACCCGCGCATGGGTAATCTCAGCCATTGGCGGAGGTATCGTCCCGCGCGGGCATCAGGAAGTGTCCGGTCGCCTGCGCGAAGATCCGGGTCCGGTTGTCCTGCCAGGCCTCGACATGGACGCTGGCGTAACGCCGCCCCGAGCGGTTGACCCGCGCCCGCGCATAGGCGTCGCGCGGCAGGCCGGAGCGCAGGTAATCCACCGTGAAGTCGATCGTCTTGGGCAGCCGCGGCAGGCTCTCGGGCGTCAGCGCGTCGAAATCGATCCGCCCCGCCTCGATATCGTCCCAGAGGTAGGACCAGCTGAGCTCGATGATCGCGGTGACCTCTAGAAAGGCCGCCGTCACCCCGCCATGGATCGCGGGCAGCATCGGGTTGCCGATCAGCTTGTCATCATAGGACAGAACACCGGTCAGCTCGTCGCCGCGCCGGTCGAAACCGATGCCGAGGAATTGCGCGTAAGGAATGCCCTCGACGAGCATCTTGAGCGCGCCGTCACGGCGCTGCTTGACCTGCTGGACGGGTTCGGGCTTGGGACGGCTCATGCCTGGCCCTCCGATTTGGGTTTGTCGGGCCGCGAGACGGTGAAGGCACCGGTGGCAGTCGCCACGGGGCGCTCCGCGTCCTCGTCATGGGTGGTCGCACGCACGAAGGCCACCGAGCGGGTGACGTGATAGCATTCGGCCCGCGCGGTGATCCGCTGGCCGGGCGTCGCGGGGCGCATGTAATCGATGCGCAGATCGAGCGTCGCGGTAGAGGCGCCCGCCTGCGGGTGGCTCATTACGGCGGCGCCCGCGCAGGTATCCATCAGCGCCGAGACCGCGCCGCCATGGATCACGCCGGTGCGCGGATCGCCCACGAAGCGCGTGTCATAGGGCATCGAGAGGGTCGCGCAGCCGGGGCGGATCTCGTCCATCTGCATGCCCAGCGCGCGGGAATGCGGGATCGCCTCGATGAACTGGCGCGCCTGTTCGAGTATCTTGTCGTTCTCGTCGCTCATGAAATCATCCCCGAATGTCTTGCGCGACTATCCCCGCTGGCCGACGGGGTTACAAGACCCGCGCCTCAGCCCTGCCCCTGCGACATCAGGAAATAGCGCGCGATCCCGTAGAGGTAGAAACCGGTGAACATGATGTTGAGATATTTCAGCTGGCGCTCTGTATGCAGCCAGGCGTGATAGGCCCAGATCAGGCAGAATGGCAGGCTGAGAAACAGGTTGAGCGGGTACCAGTTCTGCACGATAGCAATGGTGGAGGCGATGCCGAGGGCGAGCGCGACCCATTTCATCTCTTGCTGATAGGCAGCAAGGCCACCTTCGCGCAGACGCAATGCCGAACGCATTCCCGCTCCTTCTGGTCGTCTTCGATATCGGGGATCGCGACCCCTCGGGCCTGCGATACGCTTGATATGCCACATGAAAGTAGACGCGTCCAGACGGGCGAGGCTCAGCGGCGCGCTGCGAAGAAATCCTTCAGGAGCGCCTCGGCCTCCGCCGCCCCGATGCCGTCGTAGATTTCCGGCACGTGGTGGCTCTGCGGATGCGCGAAGATGCGCGGCCCCTGCGCGACGCCGCCCGATTTCGGATCGGCCGCGCCATAATAGAGCCGCGCGATCCGGGCCTGCGAGATCGCCGAGGCGCACATCGGACAGGGCTCGAGCGTGACATAGAGGTCGTAACCGGGCAGCCGCTCCGAGCCGATCTGCGCACAGGCGTCGCGCATCGCGAGAATCTCGGCATGGGCCGTCGGATCGCCGAGCTCGCGCGTGCGGTTGCCCGCAGACGCCACCACCCTACCGTCAGGGGAGACGACGACCGCGCCGACGGGCACTTCGCCGCGCTTGGCCGCCGCGCGCGCCTCTGCCAGCGCCTGTTGCATGAAAGACCGGAATTCCATGGCTCTTCATCGCCTGCAAACCCGCGCTTATCAAGACGCTTCCCACGCGCCTCGGAAAGGTGTAGATCGCGGTCTTTCGCGCCCGAGCGACTCGCGCGCCCCCTCCCCTAGAAGGAACCGGACATGACCGACACTCCCGAAAATTCCGCCCCGAAATCCGCCGATAAGTCCGGTGCGAAAGAACGCGTCGCCAAGGTGATCGCGCGCTCCGGCGTGGCCTCGCGCCGCGACGCCGAGAAGATGATCCTCGCCGGCAAGGTCGCGGTGAACGGCAAGCAGATCGACTCGCCCGCACTCGACGTGGCGGCCTCGGACAAGATCACCATCGACGGCAAGGCGATCGACGCACCGCAGGAGACGCGGCTGTGGCTCTATTACAAGCCGCTGGGTCTGGTCACGACCGAGAAGGACGAACAGGGCCGCCGTACGATTTTCGACGAAATGCCCGAAGGCATGCCGCGCGTGCTGAACGTGGGCCGTCTCGACCTCAACTCCGAAGGCCTGCTGCTCTTGACCAATGACGGCGGCCTCAAGCGCCGTCTGGAACTGCCCGAGACCGGCTGGCTGCGCAAATACCGCGTTCGCGTGAATGGCCGCCCGACCGAGCAGAGCTTCGAGCCGCTGCGCCAAGGCATCACCATCGACGGCGAAGAATTCCTGCCGATGGAGGTCTCGCTCGACCGTCAGCAGGGCGCGAATGCGTGGCTGACCGTGGGCATCCGTGAAGGCCGCAACCGCGAAATCCGTCGCGCCATGACCGAGATCGGCTTCCAGGTGAACCGCCTGATCCGGATCAGCTATGGTCCGTTCCGCCTGATGGACATGAAGGCAGGCGACGTCATGGAAGTGAAGCGCAAGATGCTGCGCGATCAGCTGGGCGGGTTGCTCGACGACAAGCCGGTGGGCGGCGAAACGAAGCCCGAGCGCAAGGAGCGTGGGGATCGCCCGGAGCGCGGCGAGCGCAAGGACCGGGGCGACAAGCCGCGCTTCAAGCGGGATCGCGATGACGGCGGCCGCGATGACAAGCCGCGCTTCCGCAAGGATCGTGACGAAGGCGGCCGTGAGGATCGTCCGCGCAAGCCGCGCACGGGCGGCTTCAAATCGCATCGTGACGAGGGCGACCGCGGAGATCGGGGCGAGCGCGGCGATCGTGGGCCGCGCTTCTCGAAGGATCGGGGCGACCGCCCGGATCGCGGGCCGCGTGGCGACAAGCCGCGCTTCAACCGGGACCGCGACGAGGGTAGCCGCGACGACAAACCGCGCTTCCGCAAGGACCGCGAAGAGGGTGGGCGCGAGGATCGCCCGTTCCGCGACGGGCCACGCAAGCCGCGGGCCGGTGGCTTCAAGTCGCATCGCGATGAAGGCGAGCGCGGCGATCGGGGTCCGCGTTTCTCGAAGGATCGTGGAGACCGTCCGGATCGTGGGCCGCGTGGCGACAAGCCCAGCTTCAACCGCGACCGCGATGACCGCTCCGGCGGGAAGTTCGGCGGCAAGCCCAGTGGGAAGTTCGGCGACAAGGCGCGCTTCAGCCGGGATCGCGACGAAGCGGGCCGAGACGACCGTGGCGGCAACAAGCCCCGCTCGGGCGGGTTCAAATCGCATGGTGGCAAACCGGGCGGGAAACCGCGTTCGGGCGGGTTCAAATCCCACGGCGACGCGCGCGGCGACCGGCCCGCACGTTCCGGCGGCTTCAAATCGCATGGAGGCAAGCCGGGCGGAAAACCCGGCGGCAAGCCCTTCGGCGGCAAGCCGCGCGGTGGCAACCGCGACTGACCGGCGAAAACACGCTTTGAGTGAGGGGAAAACCGCCGTGGTTTTCCCCTCACTTTTTTCCTCGGCGGGTTTACGCGAATTTCACACCGTCTCTCTGGCATAGACCCGCCAGCCTGCTTATAAAATATTATCAGGACGCCGGAATTCGCGTCCGATGGCAGGGGCTGGCGATGTCGCGCGAAGCGCAAAAGAGAATCGCTTTCTGGCTGATGATCGCGCTGACGCTGTCGGTCGCGTTCACCGGGAGCGTGTGATGGCTCAACGCTATGGCGGAAAATACTCGCCCCAAGGCCCGGCCAGCGGGCCCGACCTGCACGATCCCCGCAGCGTACCTCCCCATCGCCGTCCCGATGCTCGCCACCCCCAGGAAGGCCGTCCGTTCTGGATCGTGGCCGCCGCCCTGCCCTTTCTGCTGAGCGCTTTCGGCAGCGGGCCCCTCACCTTGGCCCGCGCGCTCGCGGCTTTCGCGCTGATCGCGGGCGCCGCCTGGACGATCCGCGAGGGGCTGCGGGCGGAATTCGCCTATGTCGCCCGCGCCTCGGCCAAGCGGCCCGCCTTTCCTCGGAAGATTCTGGGCTCGGTCGCCTATGGGCTGGGCCTCGCCATCGGCGCACAAGCGCCCGGCCTCGGTGTGATCGGAGCCGCCGGGATCGGCGCGATCGGCACCGTTGTCTCGCTCGTGACCTTCGGTCTCGATCCGCTGAAGGACAAGGGGATGGACGGCGTCGACGAATTTCAGCAAGAGCGCGTCGCCCGCGTGGTCAAGGAGGGCGAGGCCTATCTGGAAGAGATGCGCAAGGCGATCACCCCCTCGGGCGAGCGTGTCCTGATCGGCCGGGTCGAGCAATTCGCCACCACTGCCCGCGATCTGTTCCGCGCGGTCGAGGAAGACCCCGGCGATCTGGCGCAGGCGCGGCGCTACATGACGGTCTATCTGCAGGGCGCGCGCGACGCGACGATCAAGTTCGCCGACCTGTGGCGCAACACCCGCGATCAGACCGCACGCGACGATTACGCGGCGCTGCTGGATGATCTGGAGGCGAATTTCACCGCGCGCACCAGGAAGATGCTGGAAGACGGCCGCGAAGGGCTGGAAATCGAGATCGACGTTCTGCGCGACCGGCTGGCGCGCGAAGGGGTCGTGCCGACGACCCGAAAGACATGACGAGGCGTGACGTGACACGTGACCCCGGGACCTGTCCCGACAGGCGCAAGGAGGCCCTGAGATGACCGAGACGACCCGCCAGAAGGCGACCGAGCTGATGACCGAAGTGGAAGGTGTCAGCGGCTCCCTGCTGCCCGAGCCGGGCCCGGCAGAGGCGGTGACCCCGCTCGATCAGGCTCCGCCGGAAACCGCCGAGGAAATCCGCAAGCGGATGGCCGAGCTGGACATGAGCGACACGAATTCGATCGTTCGCTTCGGTTCGCGCGCGCAGACCGATCTGCAATCGATCAGCCAGGAAATGCTCTCGGGCGTCAAGAACAAGGATGTCGGCCCCGCCGGGGACAGCCTGCGCCAGATCGTCACCACGATCCGCGGCTTCTCGGTGTCGGAACTCGATGTACGCCGCAAGCGCAGCTGGTGGGAGAAACTGCTGGGCCGCGCCGCTCCGTTTGGCAATTTCGTCGCCCGCTTCGAGGAGGTGCAGGGCCAGATCGACCGCGTCACCGACGAGTTGCTGAGCCACGAGCATAACCTGCTCAAGGACATCAAATCGCTCGATATGCTCTACGACAAGACGCTGCATTTCTACGACGAGCTCGCCCTCTACATTGCAGCGGGCGTCGAAAAGCTGGCCCAGCTCGACACGCAGGAAATCCCTGCAAAAGAAACAGAGATGGAAGCCGCTTCCGAAGATCAGAAAGTACTCAAGGCACAGGAACTCCGCGATCTGCGCGCCGCGCGCGACGATCTGGAACGCCGGGTGCATGATCTGAAACTGACGCGTCAGGTGACGATGCAGTCGCTGCCTTCGATCCGGCTGGTCCAGGAAAACGACAAGAGCCTTGTGACCAAGATCAACTCGACGCTGGTGAACACGGTGCCTCTCTGGGAGACTCAGCTGGCGCAGGCGGTCACGATCCAGCGCTCGCGCGAGGCGGCAGGCGCCGTGCGCGAAGCGAATGACCTCACCAACGACCTGCTGACCGCCAACGCCAAGAACCTGCGCGAAGCCAATGCCGAGATCCGCACCGAAATGGAACGCGGGGTTTTCGACATCGAGGCGGTGAAAGCGGCCAATGCCGATCTGGTCGCCACGATCGAAGACAGCCTGCGCATCGCCGACGAAGGCAAGCGCAAGCGGGCCGATGCCGAGAAGGAACTGATCGAGATGGAAGACAAGCTGCGCAACACCCTGTCGGCGGCGAAATCCTCTGCACAGGCCGGCGGAGCTGCGGGATGATGCGGATGCGTGCGGCCTTCCCGGTTCTTGCAGGGCTGGCGGCGCTGGCCCTTTCGGCCTGCACGCCGGGCTTGGGCGGCTCGCCGCTCGCACCGGACAAGACCGCGCGCCCGCCCAGCGCGCCAGCCGATCTCGACCGCTCCAAGGTCACGGAGCAGAGCGCGCTGTCGCGAGAGATGTCTGCCTATTTCGCCAAGACCGCCGCCGAGATGGAAAGCCGCGGCCAGCTGCGCACCGATGTCGCGCCGCGCGATGCACCGTTCAACCAGCGCCAACTGGTGCAGAACTTTATCCATATCGCGCTCTACGACGAATACGCGGCGCAGGGCGGCGGGTTCGTCGCCCGCCAGACCCCCTCTCGGCTGCGGCGCTGGGAGAAACCGGTGCGGATGGACGTCGATTTCGGCGCCTCGATTCCCAAGGCCGACCGCGCCTCGGATGTCGCCGAAGTGCGCGCCTATGCGGGCAAGCTCGCGAGCGCCTCGCGCCATCCGGTCAGCGTTGTAAAGCATGGCGGCAATTTCCACGTGCTGTTCCTCAACGAAGACGAGCGTCGCGCAATCGGCCCGCGCCTGCGACAACTCGTGCCGGGGATCGATGAAAGCTCCGTCGAGGCGATCACGAACCTGCCGCTGTCCACCTACTGTGTCGTCTTCGCCTTCTCGCAGGGCGACAGCCCGATCTATACCGACGCGGTCGCGGTGATCCGCGGCGAACACCCGCCGGAACTGCGCACCAGCTGTATCCACGAGGAGCTGGCTCAGGGGCTCGGCCTCGCGAATGACTATCCGCGCGCGCGTCCCTCGATCTTCAACGATGACGAGGAATTCTCGCTGCTGACCAAGCATGACGAGCTGCTGCTGCAGATGCTTTACGACCCGCGCCTGAAGCCCGGCATGACCGAACGCGAGGCCCGCCCGATCGTCACCACCATCGCCGCCGAATTGCTGGGCGGCGCAAGCTGAGAACCAAGAAGGAACCGCATCCATGGGCATTCTCGATTTCCTCTCGGGCGAATTCATCGACGTCATCGGCTGGACCGACGACACCCGCGACACGATGGTCTGGCGGTTCGAACGTGAGGGCCATGCGATCAAATACGGCGCCAAGCTGACCGTCCGCGAAGGTCAGGCCGCCGTCTTCGTCCATGAGGGGCAGCTGGCCGATATCTTCGGTCCGGGCCTCTACATGCTGGAGACGAACAACCTGCCGATTCTGACGACGCTTCAACATTGGGATCACGGGTTCAAATCGCCCTTCCAGTCCGAAATCTATTTCGTCAACACAACGCGGTTCAATGACCTCAAATGGGGCACGAAGAACCCGGTCATGGCGCGCGATCCCGAATTCGGCCCGGTGCGCATCCGCGCCTTCGGCACCTATTCGATGCGCGTCACCGATCCGGGCAAGTTCCTGACCGAGATCGTCGGCACCGATGGCGAGTTCACCTCGGACGAGATCAGCTACCAGCTGCGCAACGTGATCGTGCAGGAGTTTTCGCGCGCCATCGCCAGCTCGGGCATCCCGGTCCTCGACATGGCGGCGAACACCGCGGACATGGGTAAGGTGATCACCAAGGCGATCGCACCCACCATTGCGAATTACGGGCTGGAGCTGCCGGAATTCTACATCGAGAACGTCTCGCTTCCCGAAGCGGTGGAGGCGGTTCTCGACAAGCGCACCTCGATGGGCATCGTGGGCGATCTGAACCGCTACATGCAATATAATGCCGCGGAGGCCATGGGGCAGCCGGGCTCGGGCGCCTCCGCCGGGATGGGCGCGGCGATGGGGGCCGGAATGGGCGCGGGCATGGGCATGGCGATGGGTCAGCAGATGGGGCCGTGGGGGCAGATGGGCCAACAACCCGCCGCCGCCGCACCGCCGCCCCCTCCCCCGCCGCCGGTCGAGAAGGTCTGGCATCTCGCGGTCAACGGCCAGACGCAGGGGCCCTTCGGGCGCGGCCATCTGGGACGCATGGTCTCGGAAGGCTCGCTCACCCGTGACAGTCTCGTCTGGACGCCGGGTCAGAACGGCTGGATGCGCGCCGAGGACGTGACCGAACTGGCGCAGCTCTTCACCATCGCACCGCCGCCGCCCCCGCCTGCTGCGAGCTGATCCGATGCTGGGTTTCCCAAAAGTGGGGCGGAGCGCAGCTGCCGCCCCTGCCGACCCACGCGGCGAGAGCCACTATCACTGCGAAAGCTGCGGCGCCGATCTGCGGTTTGCGCCGGGCCAGACGCGGCTCGTCTGCGATCACTGCGGCCATGTGCAGGACATTCCCTCCGCCACCGGGCGCGGTGAGGCCCGTTTGCGCGAATTGCCGCTCGACGATGCGCTGACCCGCGAATTGCCCGCGCAGGAGATGGAGGAGCACCGCACCGTCTCCTGCCCCAATTGCGGCGCCTCGATCGAGCTGCAGAATGGCGAGCACGCGACCGAATGCCCGTTCTGCGCGACGCCGGTGGTGGTCGATACCGGCACGACGCGGCTGATCAAGCCGCAAGGCGTGCTCCCCTTCCAACTGACCGAGGAACAGGCGCGCGCGGCGCTCTCGAAATGGCTCGGCTCGCTGTGGTTCGCGCCCAACGGGCTGTCGCAATATGCCCGCAAAGGCCGGCGCATGACCGGCATCTACGCGCCCTTCTGGACCTTCGATGCCGCCACCCGCACGCGCTATTCCGGGCAGCGCGGCGATGCTTACTACGTCACGCGCACGGTGCAGACCGACAAGGGCCCCCGCACCGAGCAGGTCCGCCGCATCCGCTGGACCCCGGTCTCGGGTCAGGTCGCGCGCGATTTCGACGATGTGGTGATCTACGCCGCGCGCTCGCTGTCGCCCGAGTACGTGCAGGCGCTGCGCCCTTGGGATTTGACGGCACTCGAACCCTACCGGCGCGATTACCTAGCGGGCTTCACCGCCGAGGGCTACACCGTGCAACTGCAAGAGGGCCATCATGCCGCGCAGGCAGAGATGATCCGCGTCATCCAGACCGACATCCGTCGCGATATCGGCGGCGACGAGCAGCGGATCGGCGCGATGGACCCGCAGTTCTCGGCCGAAACCTTCAAGCATATCCTGCTACCGATCTGGACCGCCGCGTACAAGTTCCGCGGCCGCTCCTACCGCTTCGTCGTCAACGCCCAGACGGGCCGCGTGCGCGGGGATCGCCCGTGGTCGGCCTGGAAGATCGCACTGGCGGTGATTGCTGCACTAATCGTGGCGGGCGTGTTCTTCTACCTGAAGGGCCGCTGAGAGATCAGCCTTTTGCCGAGTCTTCCATCCCGAAGGCGACGCCCTGCGGCGCGAGCCATTCGGCGAAGCGCGCAATCTTCTCGTCAATCGAGCAGGTATTGGTGTGCCGCGCCATTTCGATGTCATAGGCGGCGCGAAGATCCATCTGGCGTTCGGGGCTCAGCTCTTTCCAGCGCGTCATGTCGTCTCCTTGCAAAGCCGAAGTGGGTTCCCGATATATCTTTCAACCCAATGTAACGGAGGGGTGACATGACCCAATCCTCTCAAAGCTATCGTGTGACCTGCCTCGATTGCGGACAGGCCAACCGCGTTCCCGCCGAGAAGCTGGGCGCGAACCCGAAATGCGGCACCTGCGGCGGATGGCTCGTTTCGCACAAGGTGACGGAAGTAGATTTCAAGACGCTCGCCAAGGCCGAGAAGGACGACTTGCCGCTGTTGGTCGATTTCTGGGCGCCGTGGTGCGGCCCGTGCAAGGCGATGGCGCCGCAGTTCAACATGGCCGCAGAGAAGCTGACACCGCATGTGCGGCTCGCGAAGATCAACACACAGGTGAACCCTACCGCGACTCAACGCTACCGGATTCAGGGCATTCCCGCCTTCATCCTGTTCCAGAAAGGGCGCGAGGTCGCCCGTGCCGCAGGGGCGCGCCCGGCAGGCGATCTGGTCAATTTCGTGAAGTCGAAAATCTCGGTGCCCGCATAAAGCGGATCGGCAGAAATTTTAGCGTGCGGCGCGGGCGGGCCGCTTGACAACGCCCGCGCCTTGCGCGAAATACCACGCCACGGTACGGGGCCTTAGCTCAGCTGGGAGAGCGCGTCGTTCGCAATGACGAGGTCAGGGGTTCGATCCCCCTAGGCTCCACCAAACCGCCTCAAAAAGCGCCCGACCTTCGGGCGCTTTTTGCGTTTCAAAGCGATCTCAAATACTTAGCGGAAGAGAGCCAGACAATGGCCCCGCTTTGTGGATGAACTATCCCCAGATTTCGTGGCACCCGCCCGGCTTATCCACCACAAATTGCTTTACAGAACGCAAACCTGCCTACACGATATGTTGTAGGGAAAGGCGGCTGCTACCGCCGTTCCTTGTAAAGCCGACAAGCCCTAGGGGAGCTGCACTCCGGGCATCTAAAAAGGCAGGGGGATACGAGCATGGCACTGAGCGAAGACTATCTGTACGCCGAGGAACTCCACCCGATCGACATCGTCGAGACGCTGGCCGAAGCCCATGAATGGGAATTCGACCGGGTTACCGATGACCAGATCGCAATGGCGGTCGAGGGTCAGTGGCGGACTTACTCGATCACCCTCGCCTGGTCGCCGATGGATGAAACCCTGCGGCTGATCTCCACTTTCGAGATGGACCCGCCCGCGACCCGTGAGGGCGCGCTCTACGAGCTTCTCAACCGCATCAACGACCGGGTCTGGACCGGCGCCTTCACCTTCTGGCCCGATCAGCGGCTGATGGTCTGGCGGCACGGGCTGGTGCTATCGGGCGGGCAGATGCCCGGGCCGGAGCAGATCGACCGGCTGATCGGCGCGGCTGTCGTGTCCTCCGAGCGGTTCTACCCGGCTTTCCAGCTGGCGACCTGGGGCGAACGCACTCCCGAAGACGCGATGCAGGTGGCCATTGCGGAGGCCTACGGGCGCGCCTAATCTCCCCCCGAACCAAAGGGGGAAGCATGAGCTTTGATAACATTTCCGACCGCGGCCTCGTCATTCTGGGCTGCGGACGCATGGGCGGCGCGATCCTTCAGGGGCTGTTGAAGGGCGGTCTGCCCGCAGCTTCGGTCTGGGTGGTCGATCCGAATCCATCCGACTGGCTGAAAGAGTCCGGCGTGAATCTCAACGCCGAACTGCCCGACCACCCGGCTGTCGTCCTCGTCGCGGTGAAGCCGCAGATGATGGCCGACGCGCTGCCGCAGCTGTCGGCCATGGCCGAAGGCGATACTCTGTTCGTCACCGTCGCCGCGGGGATCACCATCGAGGGCTACGAGAAGATGCTGGGCAAGCAGGCGCGTCTGGTGCGCGCCATGCCCAACACGCCCGCCGCGATCGGCCGTGGCGTGACCGCGATCGTCGGCAATCCGAACGCGACGAGTGACGATCTCGACACGGCAGATGCGCTGATGACCGGCGTGGGTCAGGTCGTGCGGCTCGACAACGAGGGCCAGATGGATGCGGTAATCGGCGTCTCCGGCTCGGGCCCGGCCTATGTCTTCCACCTGATCGAGGTGATGGCGGCAGCGGGCGAGGCCGAGGGGCTCGATCCCGACCTGGCGCTGCGGCTCGCCAAGGCGACCGTCGGCGGCGCGGGGCAATTGGCCGAGGATAGCGACGAGAGCCCGTCGAAGCTGCGCGAGAACGTCACCTCGCCCGGCGGCACCACGGCAGCGGCGCTCGAGGTTCTGATGGACCCCGAGACCGGCATGCCGCCCCTGATGCGCAAAGCGGTCGCCGCGAATATCGCGCGCAACCGGGAGCTGGGGAAATGACCATCTCCTTCGACGACTTCATGAAGGTCGACATCCGGTGCGGCCGGATCACGCAGGCCGAGCCCTTCCCCGAGGCGCGCAAGCCCGCGATCAAGCTCTGGGTCGATTACGGCCCGGAGATCGGCGTGAAGAAAAGCTCCGCCCAGATCACGGTGCATTACGCGCCCGAGGAGCTGGTCGGCAAGCTGGTCTTCGGCGTGGTCAACTTTCCGCCGCGCCAGATCGGACCGTTCATGTCCGAGGCGCTGGTGCTCGGCGTGCCGGACGAGGCAGGCGAGGTCGTGCTGCTGACGCCCGACAAGGACGTCCCGATCGGCGGGAGGATGTATTGATGAAGCTCCTCGTGACCCGCAAGCTGACCGACGAAGTCGAGGCCCGCGTGGCGCGCGAATTCGACGTGACCTTCCGCAACGGGGCCGCGCCGATGACCGAGGAGGAAACCCGCGCGGCTCTGGCCGAGTATGACGCGCTTCTCGTCACGCTTGGCGACAAGGTGACGGCGGCGGCCTTCGAGGGCAGCCCGCGCGCGAAGATCGTGGCCAACTTCGGGGTCGGCTATAACCATATCGACGTGGCCGCCGCCGAGGCGAAGGGCATCACGGTGACCAACACGCCGGGCGCGGTGACGGACGCCACCGCCGATATCGCGATGATGCTGATCCTGATGAGCGCACGGCGCGCCTCGGCGGGCGAGCGGTTCGTGCGGCGCGGCGAGTGGACCGGCTGGACGCCGACGCAATTCCTAGGCCAGCACGTCTCGGGCAAGAAAGTCGGGATCATCGGTCTGGGCCGCATCGGCACGGCAATTGCGAAGCGCTGCCATTTCGGCTTCGGCATGGAGGTGGCTTACACCAAGCGCACCCCCGTCAACCCGGGCTTCCCCGCGACGCACTTGAGCCAGGACGAGTTGCTCACCAGTTCCGATTTCGTGGTAATCGCGGTGCCGGCGAGCCCCGCCACGCATCACCTGATCGGCGCCGCCGAGATCGCGAAGATGCAGCCGCATGCGCATCTCATCAATATCGCACGCGGCGATATCGTCGACGAGGCGGCACTGGTGGCGGCGATGCAGGGCAATGTGATCGCGGGCGCGGGCCTTGACGTCTATGAGCGCGAGCCCGACGTCCCCGAGGCCCTGCGCGAGATGGATAACGTCACGTTGCTTCCGCATCTGGGCACCGCCGCTCTTGAGGTGCGCGACGACATGGGCCACATGGCGGTCGACAACCTCATCGCCTTTCGTGACGGCAACACGCCGCCCAATCGCGTGTCGTCTTGACCTTTCACCTCCTTGGCGGGAGGCTCTGCCAAGGAGGATCCGATGCATCAAGCCGTCATTACCGGGACCGGGGTCTATACGCCGGAACACGTCATCACGAATGCCGAACTGGTTGAAGCATTCAACGCCTATGCCGATCTGTTCAACGCCGAGAACGCAGAGGCCATCGCCGCAGGCGAGATCGAGGCCAAGCCGCATAGCTCGGTCGAGTTCATCCTGAAAGCCTCCGGTATCGAGCAGCGCTACGTGATGGACAAGGAAGGCGTGCTGGACCCCACGCGCATGTATCCGCGCCTGCGCCAGCGCTCGGATGACGAACCCGGCATCATGGCCGAGATCGCGCTCGATGCCTGCCACAAGGCGCTGAAGATGGCGGGCCGCACGGGCGGGGACGTCGATCTGGTGATCTGCGCGGCCTCGAACATGGAACGCGCCTACCCCGCCATCGCGATCGAGGTTCAGAAGCTTCTCGGCGCGGGCGGTTTCGCCTTCGATATGAACGTCGCTTGTTCCTCGGCCACTTTCGGCATTCAGGCCGCCGCCGACATGATCCGCACCGGCTCCGTGCGGCGCGCGCTGGTCGTGAACCCCGAAATCACCTCGGGCCATCTCGAATGGCGCGACCGGGATTGCCATTTCATCTTCGGCGATGTGGCGACCGCGACGCTAATCGAACGGCGCGAGGATGCGCCACATGGCTTCCTGATCCGTTCCACCCGTTGCGCGACGGAGTTCTCGAACAACATCCGCAACAATAACGGCTTCCTGCGCCGCACCCGGCCCGATGGCGTGGCCGACCGCCGCGACATGCAGTTCATGCAGGAGGGCCGTAAGGTCTTCAAGGAAGTGCTGCCAATGGTGGCGGGCCATATCCACGACCACCTCACTGAGACTGGCGTGGCGACCGAGGACCTGCACCGCCTCTGGCTCCATCAGGCGAACAAATCAATGAACGACTTCATCGGCAAGAAAGTTCTGGGCCGCGATCCCGAGCCGGGCGAGCAGCCCAATATCCTGCAGGATTACGCCAACACGTCGTCTGCCGGGTCGATCATCGCGTTTTCGAAATATTCCGACGATTTCAAACCGGGCGAGATCGGGCTGATCTGTTCTTTCGGGGCGGGCTATTCGGTGGGCTCGGTCGTGGTCGAGAAGATCTGAGGCTTAGGCCTCTCCCATCGCCTCGCGCCAATGACGGCGGCAGAGGCTGACATAGGTCTCGTTGCCACCGATCTGCACCTGATCGCCATCGCGCAGCGCCTGTCCGTCCGGGCCCATCCGCACCACCATCGTGGCCTTCTTGCCGCAATGGCAGATCGTGCGGACTTCGCGCATCTCGTCGGCGAGCGCCAGCAGCGCCGCCGAGCCGGGGAACAGCTTGCCCTGAAAATCCACGCGCAACCCGTAGCACATCACCGGCACGCGCAGGTCATCGACCGCGCGAGCGATCTGCCAGACCTGCGTCTCGGTCAGGAACTGCGCCTCGTCCACGAAGATGCAGGCGCAGGGGCCGTCCGCCAAGCGCTTCTCGATCAGCGCGAACATATCGGTCTCTTCGGTGAAACAGGCCGCCTCCGCACCGATGCCGATCCGGCTCGCGATGCGCCCGTCGCCCGCGCGATTGTCGAGCCGCGCGGTCACGAGGAACGTCTCCATCCCGCGTTCGATATAGTTGTGGGAGGCTTGCAAGAGGATCGTGCTCTTGCCCGCGTTCATCGTGGAATAATGGAAGTAGAGCTTGGCCATGGCCTGCAATAGCCCGCGATTTTCAGGGGAGCAAGACTGCCCCAGCGACGTTCACGGACGGTCGGCGCTGTCCATCCAGATCGTGACCGGCCCGTCGTTCAGAAGCGCCACTTTCATATCCGCGCCGAACGCCCCGGTCTGGACCGGCAGGCCCAGAGATTCGAGGTGCCGGGCGAAATGCCGATACAGCCGATCGCCCTCTTCGGGCGGTGCGGCGGCAGAGAAACCGGGGCGGTTGCCGCGCGAGGTGTCAGCGGCCAGCGTGAACTGGCTGACCACCAGACAGGCGCCGCCAATATCACCCACCGCGCGGTTCATCTTGCCCGCCTCGTCCTTGAAGATGCGCAGTTTCGAGACCCGCTCTGCCAGTTTCTCGGCCACTTTCTCGTCATCACCCTGCATCGCACAGCACAGGATCAGAAGGCCGGGCCCGATTTCGGAGATGCGATTGCCGTCGACGGTGACCGAGGCTTCGGAGACCCGCTGGACCAGCGCCCTCATGCCAGTTCGTCCGACCAGGGCGGGTTGGCCCCTGCCCGGCTGACGACGACCGCAGCGGCGGCCACGCCCAGCTTGAGGCAGTCGGAGATCAATTCTTCCTCGTCTCCTGCAAGCTTGCGCTTGTCGAGAGCATCGGCGCGATCCAGCGCCGCCAGAACGCCAGCGTTGAACGTGTCGCCTGCACCGACCGTATCGATTACCTCGACCTTGCGCGCGGGCACGAACACCTCGCAGTGCTTCGAGAAGCCATGCGCGCCGGTCGCGCCTTCGGTGACGAAGACCAGCTTCGGCCCCTTGGCGAGCAGCCCGCGCGCGAGATCGGCGATGGTGCCCGGCCCTTCGATCCAGCGCAGATCCTCGTCCGAGACCTTCACGATATCGGCCACGGCGAACATCCGTTCAAGCCGCGCGCGATAGGCCGTCTCGTCGCGGATGAAACCAGGACGGATATTCGGGTCGATCATCGTCACGCGGCTCTCCGCCTCGCGCAGCATCAGCGCCTCATAGGCCGCGCCGCAGGGCTCGACCGGCAGGGAGATGCCACCGAAGAACATCGCCTTCACCTCTGCCGGGATCGCAGGCATATCCTCGATCTTCAGCATGCGACCCGCGGTATTCTCGTCGTAGAAGGCGTAGCTCGCATGGCCGTCGGTGAGCGTCACAAAGGCCAGCGTCGTGGGCCGGTCCGAGCGGACCGAGAGCCCCGCATCGACGCCGCTATCAGAGAGTGAGTGGACCAGCATCTGCCCGAACAGATCCTCCGACAGCCCCGACAGGAAACCCGAGCGCGCCCCCAACCGCCCCAGCGCGATCGCGGTATTGAACACCGCTCCTCCGGGATAGGGCGCAAAGGCCGGCTCGCCTTGCGCGCTCTCGCGCGGGAGCATGTCGATCAGTGCCTCACCACAGCTCAGGATCATCGGGGCCTCTCCTCCGTCTTCGCGTTCCGATACCGCTAACACCTGCTACACGCGAAGCGGTCTCCGGGCAATCCCCGCTTGGGTCACGCTGCGCTCGGCCCGCCGCCACCGCCGCGCCGATTCCACCCTTCGATCAGCCATGCCCCCACGGTCAGCAGCGCTGCGAGGAGCAGCCAGACCCAGGCGGGCATCAGCGGCTGCACGCGGATATCGGTGGTGGCCGTTGCGCCGCGCGGCGTGATGCCGATCCAGCCGCGCCCTGCCGAGGGTCGCCCCGCACGCACCTCGCGGATATCGGGCACCCCGTCTTCGAGCCGCGTCACGCCGCCATTCGACGCCTCGACCACGGCAGCGAGGGGATCCCCGCTGGCAATCGTCTGTTCGAACTCGCGCGGGCTGGCGGGGCCCATCGCCACGACCCGCTCCAGATCGCCGTCCTTGAGCCGGTAGAGCCCTGCCTCGGGCGCGGTCCAGCGCGCGGTGAAGCGACCCGGCGCGGTCTCGGTCAGCGGCACTTCCTGCGTCGAGCCATCGGGCAGCGTCACGGTCACCGGCGGCGCGGTATCTTCCATCGTGCGACGGATGATCCGCATCGAAAGCGCGCCGGGATCGATCTCGGCATAGAGTGCCTCCTCTTCCAGTTCAGGCTCTTTCATCTCCCAATGCGCGATACGGCGCAGCAATTCGAGCTGTGGCCCACCGCCGTCATAGCCGCGATCCCAGAGCCATGCCTGATCGGACGCCAAAAGCGCCACCCGCCCCTCGCCTTCGCGCGATAGCACCAGCAGCGGCTTGCCCTCGGCCCCGGACATGACGACCTCGCCGGTGGGGCTCGTCAGTTCGATCTGGCGCAGCCAGTGCCCCCAATGCGGGCCGTCTTTCTCGGCGGCCGTATCCTCGCCCTCGGGCGCAGGTGCCCCTTCCAGCCCGGCGGTCACCGGGTGGCGCAGGCCCAGATCGGTCGGGCGCGGCAGAAAGCTTTCCGACATGACGCGGCCGGTGGGGCGCGCGGGCATGATGTCGCCAAGGCTCGTCTGATAGAGGCTCTCGACGGTTGCGAATTCCGGACCGGCGGCCACGAGGATCGCGCCGCCGCGCTCGACGTAATCCTTGATGTTGTCGAAATAGGCCGACGGCAGGATACCCCGTGCGCCGTAGCGGTCGAAGATGATCAGATCGAACTGGTCGATCTTGTCGACGAACAGCTCCTGCGTCGGGAAGGCGATCAGTGACAGCTCCGTCACCGGCACGCCGTCCTGTTTCTCCGGCGGACGCAGGATGGTGAAATGCACGAGATCGACGCCCGCATCCGACTTAAGAAGGTTGCGCCACGTCCGCTCGCCCGCATGGGGCTGACCCGAGACCAGAAGCACCCGCAGCCGGTCGCGCACGCCGTTGATCTGCACGGTCGCGACATTGTTGCGGTCGGTCAGCTCTCCATCCAGCGGCGTCAGGGTGAACTGCACCACGTTCTGCCCGCCATGGGTCAGCGTCAGCGGCAGCTCCAGATCGCGATCGGTGCGCACCTTGTAGCTTTTCGGATCCTTGCCATCGATCGAGATCGTCAGATCGGCCACGCCGCCCGCGCTTTCGGGAACGGCGCCCATATCCTCGACCTTGAGACGGATATCGGTTTCCTCACCGATAATGCCAAAGGAAGGCGCGGTCTCGATCAGGATACGACGATCCCAGTCGCTGCGCTTGCCGGTCAGCAGTACCTGCAGCGGCGCGGGCAGATCGGGGGCAAGCTGCGCGTCATGGGCCTGCCCGTCGGTGACCATCAGCGCCCCCGCGACCCGGGCGCGCGGCTCGGCGGCCAGCGCCTCGGCGAGGCTCGCGCCCAGCTCAGTGCCGGCATTGTCGGCCCCGTCCGGAACGGTGATCCGGCGCGTCTCCACATTAGGCATCGCATCGAGCTGCGCTTGCAGACGTGCCACGGCGCGGTCGGTCTGTTGCCCGCGATCCGAGAGCTTCTGCGAGGAGGACCGGTCGTCGACCAGCAAAACGATATTCGACAGTGGCGTGGTCTGTTCGCGCTGCAAGGAGGGCTGCGCGATCGCGGCCAGCAGCACCAGCGCGGCCAAGGCCCGCAGCGCCCAGCCCTTGAGCCCGCGCCAGAGCGCCAGCGCCAGCAGAACGGCCGCCACAGCGCCCGCGCCCGCGATCACAGGCCATGGCAGAAGCGGCGCGAAGATGACCGACAGCCCGTTCATTGCCCCAGCCTTTCGAGAAGCGCAGGCACATGGACCTGATCGGATTTATAGTTGCCGGTCAGCACATGCATGATCAGGTTCACCCCGAAGCGATCCGCGATTTCGCGCTGACGCTCGCCGGTGCGGCCGCGCCCCACCGGGAACATCGGCATCCCGCGATCGTCGACGGCCCAGGCCGAGGCCCAGTCGTTGCCGCCGATCACCACCGGCGTCACCCCGTCATTGAGGTTGCGAAACGGCATCCCCTCGGCGCGTTCGGCATCGGCTGGCGGAGCCTCCACCCAGATCGTGCCATCATAGCGACCGGGGAAATCCTGCAGAAGGTAGAAGGTGCGGGTCAGTACGTGATCATCCGGTATCGGCGCGAGCGGCGGAATGTCCAAGGGCGCGGCCAGCGCCTGCAAACGCTTGCCTGCGGGCGTCGCCTCGCCGAAGCCCGCGATATCGGCGTCGCGCGTGTCGAACAGGATCATCCCGCCGCCGCGCAGGTAGCGGTTCAGCTTGGCATATTCCATCGGGCTCGGTGCAGGCTGATCTGCCGTGATCGGCCAGTAGATGAAGGTAAAGACGGCCAGATCGTCGTTCTTCAGATCGACCATCATCGGCGCGGAAGGCTCGACCGTGGTACGCCGGTTGAGAACCTGCGACAGGCCCTTCAGCCCCGCCATCGAAACCCGGTCAACTTCGGCATCGCCGGTGGGCATCGCGGCCAGAACCACGTTGGACGCAGCCTCGATCGCGCGCGCCGGATCCATATCCTCGGCATGGGCTTGCGGCGGCGCGAAGCTTGCGAGGATCACGGCGGCCCCGAAAGCGGCGGCCTTCATCGCACGCGGCCCCCAGAGCTTGCCCGAGAGCGCCAGCGTCGCGAGGATGTCCAGCAGAAGCGCCGCAAGCGCAGCCCCCAGAAGCCAGCCTTTCAAGGGCATTTCGCGTTGTTCGAAAGCCCCTTCGACGGGGACATTCGCAGGCCAGCTCGCGGGCGAAAGCGTCGCGCCGCGCGGCAGGGCGTTCAGCGCGACCGAGCGGTCCTCGGCGGTGTAGATGCCGGGGCGCAGCTTCGGCCCCGGCTCGGCCTTGGCCAGCTCCTCGCCCGGCACACCTGCGGCAGCGCCTGCATCCTGCAGCCGCCCGAACCCGTCGAGCAGCTTCTGCGGCACCCAGGTCTGGCCTGCGAGATCAGCCTCTTCCGGCGCGGCGGGCCGGGCAGAGACCGCGAGCCGTTCCAGCATCTGCGGGAACAGCAGCGACAGCGGCAGGGTCGACCATTCGGCATTGGCGGTGACGTGAAACAGCACGACCGCCCCCTGCCCCATCTTGGCGCGGGTGACGAGCGGCGTGCCGTCGGTCAGCGCGGCGATCGTGTGTTCGCTCAGGTCCGGCGCGGGCTCCGCCATGACCTGTGCCTTCACCGTCACGTCGTCGGGCACCGTCAGCCCCGTGAAGGGCGAGTTTTCCGGGAAGGGCGCCAGCGCGCGCGGATCGCCCCAGCTCATCGTGCCGCCCAGCGAGCGGCCTCCGGCACGCAGCTGCACCGGCAGCAACGTGTCGGCGTCGAGATTGGCATTGGCCATGCGCGGCCCTGCGAAGCGGATCAGCAGCCCGCCCTTCTCGACCCATTCCTGCAGTTTAGCCTGTTCGGGCAGATCGGCCATATCGGCGAGGATGATCACGTCCGGATCGGCGGTCAGCACGTCGGCAAGGGTGCCCTCGATCAGGTCCGCCGTCGGGGCGAGCGCCTGATGCAGGTAATGCGTGGGCGAGAGCAGCTCCAGCCCCTCGCGGTCGCGCGCACCCGACAGGATCGCGACCTTGCGGCGTTTGACCGCGTCATCGGTCAGGCTCACCGCACCGGCCGAGCGCATGCCCGTGACCTCGATCCGGGTAATACGGTTGCGTAGCTCGGGCGGCAGATCGAAACGCAGCTCTGTTTCGCGGCTGTCGGTGAACTGAAGCGGCTGGCTCGCCAGCTCGCGCTCGACACCCGCCGGATCGCGCCCTACAGCGGCGACATCGCGCGGGCTGGGCGGAATAGTGGAGGCAAGCGCGGGCACGACGAGCGCGCCATCCTCGATCCGGGCCGCGCCCAGCGCCAGAACCGGCAGTTGCGGCTGCCAGACCTTGACCGGACCGCGCGCCTCCAGCGCGCTCAGAACACCGGCCCGGCCGTCGCGGGCCAACCCGTCAGACAGCCAGAGCGTCTCGAAATTCCCGTCCGGCAGGTTTGCGGCGTCGAAGTTCTGCGGCGCCCAAGGCTGCGGCTGGATGCCGGGGAGCGACTGGATCAGCGCGCCCGCATCCGTGAAACTCACCTGTGCGGGCGGCGGATCGGCCAGCGAAATTACAGCTGCCGGACGGCCCGCCTGCTGCGCATCCTTCAGCGCCGCCGTCATCCGCTCTACCCGGCGCGACCAATCGCGGGCAGAGGCCCAGCTACCGTCGACCACGATCAGGAGCGGCCCGGTTCCGGGCACGACCCGCTGTGGGTTCAGGACCGGCCCGGCAAAACCGATGATCGCGGCGGCCAGCGCCAGAAGACGGAGCGCCAGCAGCCACCACGGCGTGCGCGCGGCCTGCACTTCCTCGTCCTTGAGGCCCAAAAGCAGCGCGACGCCCGGGAAGCGCCTGCGGATCGGTGCGGGCGGTACCGCGCGCAGGATCAGCCAGATGATCGGCAACGCAGCCAGCCCCAGCAGAAGCCAGGGCGCGGTGAAGCCGATAGGGCCGAGCATCCACATCAGCGCCCCCTTTCGAGCGCGGAATAGAGCCAGAGCAGCGCCACCTGCGCCGGATCGCCCGTGTGATGGGTCGAGAACTGCCAGCCCGCGCTGCGCGCAAGCGTGGCGAGCTGATCGCGCCGTGCGGCCAGCCGGTCGAGATAACGCGCACGCAAATCGCCAGCCTTGCGCGTCTCATGGACCAGAGCGCCGGTCATCGACTGGAAGATCGTGCGCCCGTCATAGGGGAAGGCTTCCTCGTCGGGGTCGAGCACCTGCATCATCACGCCCGACACGCCACGATCCGCCAGACGCCCCAGCGCCGCTTCGATCGGGCCGAGATCACCGAAGAAATCCGACAGCAGCACCACGCGCGATTGCGGCGTGACGCCCGCGATTTCGGGCGCGCCGTAATCCTGCACGCCCGCCTCGCGCGACAGAAGGCCCGCAAGCTCCATCAGCTGCGCGCGTCCGGGCCGTGGTGGTGCGAGAGGGCCGGTCAGCCCCACGCGCTCACCGCCGCGCACCATCAGCACCGCGAGCGCGAGGCCCAACACCCGCGCGCGCTCGGATTTGGTGACGCGGGCGTTGCGACCGCTCTCGGCCCCGGTGAAGCGCATCGAGGCCGCATCATCGACCCACAGATGCACCGATTGCGCCAGTTGCCATTCGCGCTGGCGCACATATTGGCTATCCGAGCGCGCCGAGCGCCGCCAATCGACGAAGCGCAGCTCGTCGCCCGCATGGGCGGGGCGGTATTGCCAGAATTCCTCGCCCGATCCCGCGCGCCTGCGCCCATGCGACCCCATCTGAACGGTCGCCGCCAACTGCTCCGCCGCGACCAGCAGCGGAGGCAGCGCAGAGGCTGCCCCTTCCGCCTCGCGGCGCAGGCTCAGCGCGGGGGCGGGCCCCGACGCTGTGGTATCGGAGGTCACGCTCAAGCGGCGGCCCCGGCGGCGCGCGGCCCGGTGACCTCTGCCACGGCGCGGTCGATCAGGTCGCCCAACGTCTCGCCCCGGGCGCGGGCCGCGAAGCTCAGCGCCATGCGGTGGATCAGCACCGGGCGGGCCATTGCCTGCACGTCGTCCAGCGTCGGCGCCAGTCGGCCATTGATCAGCGCACGCGCCCGAACGGTCAGCATCAGCGCCTGCGCGGCCCGCGGCCCCGGTCCCCAGGCCAGCGCATCGCGGATGAAGTCAGGAGCCTCAGCCTCGCGCGGACGGCAGCGCCGCACCAGATCGAGGATCGCATCGACAACCTTCTCGCCCACGGGCATCTGCCGCACGATCCCCTGCGCCTCGATTAGTTCGGCCGGGGTGAAGACGGTATGCGCGCCCTCCGCCGCGACACCGGTGGTCGCCAGCAGGATCGAGCGCTCTGTCTCGCGATCCGGGTAATCGACGTCGATCTGAACGAGGAAACGGTCGAGCTGGGCCTCGGGCAGTGGATAGGTGCCCTCCTGCTCGATCGGGTTCTGCGTGGCGAGAACGTGGAAGGGCGGGCCAAGCGGGCGATGCTCGCCGGCGATGGTGACCTCGCGTTCCTGCATCGCCTGAAGAAGCGCAGACTGGGTCCGGGGCGAGGCGCGGTTGATCTCGTCCGCCATCAGCAGCTGGCAGAAGACCGGGCCTTCGAGGAAGCGGAACGCGCGGCTGCCGTCGGGCGCCGTTTCCAAAACTTCGGAGCCCAGAATATCGGCGGGCATCAGGTCCGGCGTGAACTGGATGCGGTTCGATCCCAGCCCCATCACGGTCGACAGCGTCTCGACCAGAAGCGTCTTGCCCAAGCCCGGCAAGCCGACCAGAAGCGCGTGCCCCCCGGACAGCATCGCCGCCAGAACCAGCTCCACCACCTGATCCTGCCCGATGAATCGCCGGTCGATCGAGGCGCGCGCCTGTGCGAGCTTGCCGCCAAGTCGTTCGATATCTTCCATCAGCTTTTCGGGCTCGGCCATGACATTCTCCCCGTTGATGCCTATCTTGCCAGCAAAGCAGATATCCACGCTCCGACCAACGGCCAAATTTGCATGACGGATCACAAACAGACAGTTTCGACCTCTTCCCCCACGGCAGATGGGCTTGCGGATGCAGCCAAGAAAGCCAGCAAAAAGGGCCCGCCGCCCGTGCATTTGTGGGATCCGCCCTTCTGCGGCGACCTCGATATGGAGATCCGCCGCGACGGGACGTGGTTCTATCTTGGCACGCCGATCGGCCGCGAGGCGCTGGTGCGACTGTTTTCATCGATTCTGAAACTGGAGGACGGGAAATACTATCTCGTTACCCCGGTCGAGAAGGTGGGCATCCGGGTCGAGGACGCGCCGTTCATCGCCGTCGATTTCACCGCTGAGGGCGAGGGCGACGACCAGTCGATTCGCTTCACGACCAATGTGGGCGACGTGGTTCTTGCCGATGCAGACCACGCGATCCGGGTGGAACATAGCGAGGATGGCGAGCCCCGCCCCTATCTGCATGTGCGCCGCGGACTGGAGGCGTTGATCGACCGCAAGAGCTTTTACCGGCTCGTCGATCTCGCCGTGACCCGCGAATTTGAGGGCGAAGATTGGACCGGTGTGATCTCGGCTGGCAGCTTCTTCCCGATCCTGCGCGCGGCGGAGCTGTAACGTGCCGAAGTTCGCCGCGAACCTGACGTTCCTCTTCACCGAACTGCCTTTCATGGATCGTTTCAAAGCGGCAAGAAAAGCCGGCTTCGACGCGGTCGAGGTGCTGTTTCCCTACGACGCTTCCGCGCAAGAGATGCGCCACGAACTGATCCGCCACGACCTGAGCTTCGTGCTGATGAACGTGCCGCCGCCGAATTACACCGGCGGCGATCGTGGCTTCGCCGCGGTACCGGGCAGCGAAGCACGCTTCCGCCGCGATTTCGACCGCGCGATGCGCTTCGCCGATATCCTGAAGCCACGCGCCATCCATATCATGGCGGGCAAGGCCGAAGGGGCGGAGGCCCGCGCGACCTATATCGAGAACCTGAAATGGGCGACGGCGCGCGCGCCGAAACGGGTCCTGACGATCGAGCCGGTCAACCCGACCGACATGCCCGGTTATTTCCTCGACAGCTTCGATCTCGCGGCGGAAGTGCTCGACGCGGTCGCTGCCCCGAACCTACATCTGCAATTCGACGCCTATCACGCGCAGATTCTGACCGGCGATCTGGCGGGCTGTTGGGCCGCGCACGGGCATCGCGCGGCGCATGTGCAATTCGCGGATGCGCCGGGCCGGGGCGCGCCCGGTTCGGGCAAAAGCGATCTCGCGGGCTTCTTCGCGACGCTCGATGCGGCAGGCTATGATGGCTACGTCTCGGCGGAGTACATGCCGAAGGGCAGCACACCGGAAAGTCTGGACTGGCTAAGCTAGGCCCCGCGCTCAATGCGCGGGGTGCGCCCCGTGCTCATGAGCATGGTCGTGATCGCGAGCCGCGTGGTCGTCATGTGCCTTGTGGTCGGCGCAGCCCAGATCCGCGCTTTCCGGCTCCAGCGTCGCATGATGGATGCCGAACTGGTGTGCCAGCATATCCTTGGCCCGCGCAATGACGGTTGCGTAATTCCGCCCCTCCGCCAGCACGAGATGCGCCTCGACGGAGACGCGCCGCTCGTCGATCTGCCACAGGTGGACGTGGTGGACACCCTCGACGCCTTCGACATCCCCCAGCGCACGACGTACCTCGGTGCTGTCCTTCTCGGGCGGCGCACCGAGCATCAGGATGCGCAGCACCGGTTTCAGATCGGTGGCGACATGCCACAGGATGAAGAGCGAGATGCCGATGGTCAGGATCGGATCGACCATCTTCCAGTCGTAGAGCAGGATCACGACACCGCCCACGATCACCGCGACCGACGCCCCGGCATCGGCCAGATTATGCAGGAAAGCCGCGCGGATGTTCAGGCTGTGCTTGGAGAGCGCATAGGTCAGCGCCGCCGTCGCCAGATCGACGATCAGCGCCAGCGTCGCGAGCCAGACCACGATCCAGCCATCGACCTGAGGCGGATCGATCATCCGCCCGACAGCCTCCACGATCAGCCAGAGCGAGATCAGGATCAGCGCGACGTAATTGACGAAGGCCGCGATGACCTCGGCGCGCGACCAGCCGAAGCTCATCGCGGCATCCGCCCCGCGCTTGGCCAGCTTGCGCGCCCCGAAGGCCAGCACCAGCGCCGCCGCGTCGGAGAAATTATGAACCCCGTCCGCGATCAGCGCCATCGAGCCAGCGATCGCCCCGCCCAGCACCTGCGCGACCGTCAGGATGACATTGACGACCACCGCCCAGAGCACACGGTTATCGCTCGTATCGGCGTCGAGATGGTGGTGGTGGTAATGATCGTGGGGCATGGGCGCTTTTCTCGAATCTCGGCGCCTGAGGCGCGGTTGGGACGCTCCGCAGGGGATGTTGGGGCGAAGTCGAACGCGATGCCCGCATTTTCGGCTTGGTCCAAATATCCCCGCCGGAGGCATGCGCAGTCTCAACATTGCGCGGCGGCGGGGTCAATGCGAGACAACTCGTTCGCGCGGATCAGCACACAGGTTTGTGCGTTGCCTCCTCACGTTCAATCACCAAAATGCGAGCGGAGAATTTTCCGACCCGAGAAGGAGACCCGATGATCCCCGCGCGCTATGCCCATTTCGTCTTCAGCCTGATCCTGTCGGGGATCATGTCATTTCTGGTCTCGGGCGTGGCGACCTACCGGGCGACGGGGCTTGTGGAGGACTTTCCGGCGCTCTGGGCGGCAAGCTGGCTCTCGAGCTGGATGTTCGCCTATCCTTCGGTGCTGCTGGTCGCGCCGTTGGCGCGGCGCGTGACCAATATCCTCGTGCGTCAACCCGCGGCTCAGTGAGCGGCGGCCCAGCTCTCCCCCTGCCCCGCGTCGACGACAAGCGGCACCGAGAGCTTCATCACCGGCTCCGCCGCGCCTTCCATCGTGGCCCGGGCGGTCTTGATCAGGTCGTCGATCGCGGCGTCCTCGACCTCGAAGATCAGTTCGTCATGCACCTGTAGCAGCATCCGGGCCGGGAGACCGTCGATCGCCTCGGGCATCCGCACCATCGCGCGGCGAATGATATCGGCCGCCGCCCCCTGGATCGGCGCGTTGATCGCGGCGCGTTTGGCGAAGCCCGCCGACGGGCCTTTTGCGCCAATATCGGGCGTATGGATTTTACGTCCGAACAGGGTCTGGACGTATTTGTGCTCCTTCGCGAAGGCCACCGTGTCGTCCATGTATTTGCGGATACCGGGGAAGCGTTCGAAATACCGGTCGATGAAGCCCTGCGCCTCGGCCCGCGGGATGCGCAGGTTGCGGGCAAGGCCGAAGCCGGAAATCCCGTAGATCACGCCGAAATTGATCGCCTTCGCCTGACGGCGGATCTCAGGCGTCATCTGGTCGAGCGGCACGTCGAACATCTCCGAGGCAGTCGCGGCGTGAATGTCCAGTCCTTCCTTGAAGGCCTCGCGCATCTCGGGAAGATCCGCCACATGGGCGAGGATGCGCAATTCGATCTGGCTGTAGTCGAGCGAGACGATCTTGCAGCCCTCGCGCGCCACGAACGCCTCGCGGATGCGGCGGCCTTCCTCGGAGCGCACGGGAATGTTCTGCAGGTTCGGATCGGTCGAGGCCAGACGTCCGGTATTCGCGCCCGCGATCGAGTAGCAGGTATGGACGCGGCCCGTTTCGGGATGGACATGGGTCTGCAGCGCATCCGTGTAGGTCGATTTCAGCTTCGAGATCTGCCGCCAGTCGAGCACACGTGCCGCCAGCCGCGCGGCCTGCGGGTTGGTGTCTTCCATCGTGGTCACGTCTTCGAGCACATCCGCGCCCGTGCCATAGGCCCCGGTCTTGCCCTTCTTGCCGCCCTCGACGCCCATCGTGTCGAACAGAATCTCGCCCAGCTGTTTCGGCGACCCGACATTGAAGGGCTGCCCCGCGATCTCGGCGATCTCGTCTTCGAGTTGCGCCATCTTCTGCGCGAAGGCGTTGGACATGCGCGACAGCACCGAGGCGTCGACCTTCACGCCCGCGATTTCCATATCGGCCAGCACCGGCACCATCGGACGCTCCAGCGTCTCGTAGACGGTGGTGACGCGTTCGCGATGCAGCCGCGGCTTGAACTGCTGCCAGAGGCGCAGCGTGATATCGGCGTCCTCAGCGGCGTAGCGGGTAGCCTTCTCGATCTCGACCTTGTCGAAGGTGATCTGGCTCTTGCCGGTGCCGATCAGTTCCTTGATCGGGATCGGCTGATGATTGAGATAGCGATCCGAGAGCGTATCCATCCCGTGGCCGTGCAGCCCCGAGAACATTGCGTAGGACATCAGCATCGTGTCGTCGATCGGCGCCACGCGGATCCCGAGCCGGGCGAAGATCTTGAAGTCATACTTCATGTTCTGCCCGATCTTCAGGATCGCCGGGTCTTCGAGCACGGGTTTGAGGAGCGCCAGCGCCTCCTTGAAGTCCATCTGGCCGGCGACACGTTCGGAGCCGCCGAAAAGATCATCGCCGCCGGAGATATGTGCGAGCGGCAGATAGGCCGCCTTGCCCGCTTCGGTGCACAGCGACACGCCCACCAGTTCGGCCTTCATGTCATTGAGGGACGTGGTTTCGGTGTCGACCGCGACCCAGCCCTTGGCGCGGGCCTCATCCAGCCACTGCGTCAGTGTCTCGGCATCGCGGATGCAGACATAGCTGTCGGGATCGAAGGGCGGCTGGTCCACCTCCGGCGCGGGGTCGACATGGCTTGCCGGCACGTCGGTGACGACGGGCGCGGGCGGCGGCTCGGCGCCGAATTTCTCGGCCACGCGGCGGGTCAGCGTGCGGAACTCCATCTCATTGAGAAAGCCCATCAGCGTATCGACATCGGGCTCGCGGATTTCCAGATCGTCGAGCGTGAACTCGATGGGGGTCTGATCGTCTAGAGTTACCAGCTGCTTCGAGAGGCGAATCTGCTCGGCCTTCTCGATCAGCGTCTCGCGGCGCTTGGGCTGCTTGATCTCGGAGGCACGTGCGAGCAGCGTCTCCAGGTCGCCAAATTCGTTGATCAGAAGCGCCGCCGTCTTCACGCCGATGCCGGGGGCGCCGGGGATGTTGTCGACCGAGTCGCCTGCGAGCGCCTGCACGTCGATCACGCGCTCGGGGGCGACGCCGAACTTCGCCTCGACCTCCTCGACACCGATCGCGCGGTTCTTCATCGCGTCGAACATCTCGACCCCGCCGCCGACGAGCTGCATCAGATCCTTGTCCGACGAGATGATCGTGACGCGACCGCCGGCCTCGCGGGCCTGCCGGGCGAGCGTCGCGATGATGTCGTCGGCCTCGTAGCCCGCCAGTTCCTCGCAGGCGATATTGAACGCCTTTGTTGCCTCGCGTGTCAGCGGGATCTGCGGGCGCAGTTCCTCGGGCATCTCGTCGCGATTTGCCTTATAGAGATCGTAGAGGTCGTTGCGGAAGGTGTGGCTGCCCTTGTCGAAGATCACGGCTGCGTGGGTCGGCGCGTCGGAGCCCTTGGCGTCCTCGATGTATTTCCACAGCATGTTGCAGAATCCGGAGACCGCCCCGATCGGCAGCCCGTCGGATTTGCGAGTCAGCGGCGGAAGCGCATGATAGGCGCGGAAAATGAAGGCCGAACCGTCGATCAGATGCAGGTGACAGCCTTTGCCGAATGCCATTGCGGAGCCCTCCTTCGCGCGTTGGCCCCGGTTGTGCCACAGGGGGGTGCAGAGGGAAAGAGGATCGGCGACCGCTCAGCGTGAAGGGCCGCGCCCGAGCCTTGGGTGCGCGCTTCGCTGTCTTCTGGCTTGAGCAGTTCATTTCGCAAGCCCGTAGGGCAGAGAGGCTGTGGGCTCCATCACCAATGCGCCCTCCCGGGGGAAGGTCGGGCGCGGCCCGGGCTGGTCGGCCGCGCCGAGCGATACGCGTGGCGCCCCTTGCCAGAGCCCCCGAAATCCCCCATCTCAAGCGGCAACCGTAAAGGATTTGAGCTATGGACTATTCCAAGATGGGCGGCGCGAAGCCGCCGAAGAACACGCCCAAACATGCCGAGCATAACGCCTACGGCACCGACAAGACGCCTTTCAGCAAGAAGGACCCGAAGGCTGCGCTGCTTGAACGCATGAAACGCGCGGCACAGAAAAAGGACGGCTGAACGCCGTCCTTCCCTGTCGACTCAGACAGGTTCAGTGATCGTCATGCGCGTGATCGCGGTCGATCACGTATTTCTTGTCGCAATAGCCGCATTCGACGAAACCGGTGTCCCGCGGGATCGACAGCCAAACGCGCGGATGGCCGAGTGCCCCCTCGCCGCCGTCGCAGGCAACCTTCCAGGTGGTGACGACCTCGGTCTCGGGTGCGTCGGGGGCATTGGGCGAATGGGTGGCAGTCATGGATGCTCCGTATATATAAGGCACGAAAACCGCGCCCTGAAATCTGGGCTTCATTCTAGCAATCGCGAAAGGCGGGGCAAGTTGGAACAGCAGGCAATCGAAGTCACCGGGCTGCGCAAAACCTATGCAGGCGGCAAGAAGCAGGCACCGAAAGAAGCACTGAAGGGGCTCGACCTGTCGATCCCTGCGGGGTCGATCTTCGGGCTTCTCGGCCCGAACGGGGCCGGCAAGTCGACGCTGATCAACATTCTTGCCGGGCTGGTGAAGAAAACCGACGGGCGCGTCGTGATCTGGGGTTTCGATCAGGACGTGAACCCGCGCCAGTCGCGCGCCGCGATCGGGGTGATGCCGCAGGAGCTGAACATGGATCCGTTCTTCACGCCCCGCGCGGCGCTGGAGATGCAGGCGGGGCTCTATGGCGTGCCGAAATCCGAGCGCTGGACGGACGAGATTCTCGAACTGGTGGGCCTGTCGGACAAGGCCGAGGCTTATGCGCGCAACCTCTCGGGCGGGATGAAGCGGCGTCTGCTGCTTGCCAAAGCGCTGGTACATCGCCCGCAGATCCTCGTGCTGGACGAGCCGACCGCAGGCGTCGATATCGAGCTGCGCGCGATGCTCTGGCGCAATGTCCGCAAGCTCAATGAGCAGGGCATGACGATCATCCTGACCACGCACTACCTCGAAGAAGCCGAGGAAATGTGCGACGAGATCGCGATCATCAACAACGGCGAACTGATCGTGCGCGACACCACGCCGAACCTTCTCAAGCGGATGGACCGCAAGGCGCTGGTGGTGGAGCCGCGCAACGAAGTCACGAAAGAGATTCGGCTTCCCGAAGGCGTCACGCTCGAGACCCGCGCGGGCGGACAGATGGCATTTTCCTACTCGCGCAACGAGACCTCGGCAGAGGATATCCTCGACGCGCTGCGCGTCGCCGGTGTCGAGATTCGCGACATCGCGAGCGAACAGCCGGGCCTCGAGGAAGTCTTCGTCTCGCTGACCTCGAACCGTTAAAGCCCGTGGCTGCGGTCGTAGGCGTTGGGCGCGGGCGGCGCCCAGCCTTCGGGCGCTGATTTCGGGCGGTAGATTTCCACGCCCAGCGGATAGCAGGCCGCCGTGTCTGAGCTGTGCTCGGACGAACAATCGCCCCCGGGCAGGCGGACAGAACCCCCAGCAGATCGGTCTCTGCGAAGAATTCGAGATAGTCACCGGGCCGGACCGGGCTCGCCTTCATGAAATACTGCCCGGTATCGCGGGTGAAGCCGGTGCACATGAAGACGTTGAGCACGTCATGCACCAGCGCCTCGGCTTCGTGCAGAGGCAGATCGCGGGCCTCGGCCAGCGCGCGCGTCAGATTGGAATGACAGCAATGGTGATACTGCCCGCCATCGGACAGCAAGGCATGGGTGTAGGGATCGCAGCGCGTGCCGATCACGTCATGGACGGCACCGCCATAGGCGTCAATGCCATACCAGTCGAGCGTATCCTCGGTAATCGTCGCCAGCGGGCGCATCGTCGGAAAGCCGGACCACAGCCGGTCGCCACGGCTGAGATGTGTGCCGTGCAGCGCGCGGGTCTTGCCGGAATAGAACCGCTCGGACAGGTCCGCCGAGAACAAATTCAGATCGCCCACCTGCGGCCCCTCAACCGAAGCGATGCGGAAGAAATGTCCGGCGGGCACGTCGAAGGCCAGCGCCTCGCGCGGGCGCACGCGCAGGTCGGCGATCTTGTCCCAGTTCCCGCGCGCGGCGCGATAGGCGGGCAGATCCGGCGCGGGCAGCGCGTCCGTCGGGTAACAGATCACCGGCGCGATATCGCGGCGGGTTTGGGCGTCTTCGGGCGCGGCGTGCTCGGGCGTCGGATGCATGGGGCTCCCTCCTTGTCGCGCCCACTCTGCCCTGCCCCGCCCAGGAGCGAAAGGCGCAAAGAAAAACCCCGGCGGAGAGCCGGGGCAGTCACGACGGAACTATTCGGGAGGTCACCGCTCAAGCCGCGGTGTAATACTCGTACATCAGCTCGACCGCTTCGAGACCGGTGGTCTCTTCAGCTTTCGCGGCCGGGGTGAAAACAGGGGCGGATTTCTCCGGGGTGTAGTAGGCCAGATGCTCTTCGGCCACTTGAACCGGTTGCGCCCCTTTGGGGAATTTGACGATGTCGACCATGGAACTCTCTCCAGTCACGTTTCGAGTTCCTCCCTGCCACCCGATTTAGGGATTTTCGCGGGGATTCAAACCCAAAATGCTGCAACCGCGATATGCATTTGCCGCAACGCAGCGAAAAGGGCGGCTCGCGCCGCCCTTTCTACTATCTGCTTGGGGTGAGCCAGAGGCCGGCCCCAATATATGCGTCGGATCAGACGACCCGGTTGACCTGCATCCGCTTGATCTCAGCGATCGCTTTCGCCGGGTTCAGACCTTTCGGGCAGGTCTTGGTGCAGTTCATGATCGTGTGGCAACGATAGAGCTTGAAGGGGTCTTCGAGCTGATCGAGGCGCTCTGCCGTGGCTTCGTCGCGCGAGTCGATGATCCAGCGATAGGCGTGCAGCAGCGCTGCCGGGCCGAGATACTTGTCGCCGTTCCACCAGTAGCTCGGGCACGAGGTCGAGCACGAGGCGCACATAACGCACTCATACAGACCGTCGAGCTTCTTGCGGTCTTCGATCGACTGGCGCCATTCCTTCTCGGGACGGTTCGTCTTGGTCTCGAGCCAGGGCATGATCGACGCGTGCTGGGCGTAGAACATGGTCAGGTCGGGGATCAGGTCTTTCACCACCGGCATATGCGGCAGCGGGTAGATCTTCACGTCGCCCTTGATCTCGTCGAGACCGTAGATACAGGCCAGCGTATTGATCCCGTCGATGTTCATCGCACAGGAACCGCAGATGCCTTCGCGGCAGGAGCGGCGGAAGGTCAGCGTCGGGTCGATCTCGTTCTTGATCTTCAAGAGCGCGTCGAGAACCATCGGCCCGCACTTGTCCATGTCGATGAAATACGTGTCAAGACGCGGGTTCTCCCCGGTATCCGGGTCCCAGCGATAGATCTGGAACTTGCGGATATTCTTGCCATCCGGCTTCGGCCAGGTCTTGCCGACGCGGATCTTGGAATTCTTCGGAAGCGTGAACTGAACCATGGTTGGTCCCCTTTCCGTCAGTACGAATAGAGCGGCCGCGTGGGCATTCGGCCGGATTTTCTGTAAACGCAGGAGTCGTAGGCCGCGGACGGGTCGCCCTGCACCGAGGCGCCGATATTCATCTCGACCTTCATCTTCGAGCTGAAGCCGCTATTGGTGACGCCCATGCCCGCCTCGCCCGTGATGGGCGGCTTGGGCGCGAACTGGGCATAGCACTGGCGCTCGGCCTGCTCGACCGGGATAGGGGCGCAGGCGGCAAGGCCAAGCCCTGCCGCAAGAAGCCCATATGCCGGCGCGTGACGCATCAATAGACCCGCTTCTTCGGCGCGATCTTCTTGATCTCGATCCCGCCCTGATCCTCGGGGGTCAGCGGGTCCATGTGGACCGGGCGGAAGGTCAGATCGACGTTCGCGCCGTTGACATGCATGATCGAGTGCTTGCGCCAGTTGGTGTCGTCGCGATCGGGATAATCCTCGTGAGCATGTGCACCACGGGATTCCTTGCGTGCCTCGGCGCCCACGATGGTCGCCAGCGCGTTCGGCATCAGGTTCTCGAGTTCCAGCGTTTCCATCAGGTCCGAGTTCCAGATCAGCGACCGGTCCGTGACCTTGAGATCGTCGAGCTTGGCGGCGACCGCCTTCATCTTCTCGACCCCCTCGGCCAGCGTCTTGTCGGTCCGGAACACCGCCGCATCCGCCTGCATCGTGCGCTGCATCTCGTCGCGCAGCGCCGCGGTGGGCGTGCCGCCATCGGCGTAGCGCACCTTGTCGAAGCGCTCGAAGATGGCGTCGATCTTGGCTTTCGGGATGTCCGGGTTCGACGCGTTGGGATCGACGACCTCGCCGGCGCGGATCGCGGCGGCACGACCGAAGACCACGAGGTCGATCAGCGAGTTGGAGCCCAGACGGTTCGCACCGTGCACAGAGGCCGAACCCGCCTCGCCCACGGCCATCAGGCCGGGCACGATCGCATCGGGATCGCCCTCTTTCGGGTTGATGACCTCGCCGTGGTAGTTCGTCGGAATACCGCCCATGTTGTAGTGCACGGTCGGCAGAACCGGGATCGGCTCTTTCGTGACGTCGACGCCGGCGAAGATTTTCGCCGATTCCGAGATACCCGGCAGGCGCTCGGCCAGAGCTTCCGGCGGAAGGTGGCTGAGGTTGAGGAAGATGTGGTCCTTGTGCTCACCCACGCCGCGGCCTTCGCGGATCTCCATGGTCATGCAGCGCGACACCACGTCGCGCGACGCCAGATCCTTGTAGGTCGGCGCGTAACGCTCCATGAAGCGCTCGCCTTCGGAGTTGGTCAGGTAACCACCCTCGCCGCGGGCGCCTTCGGTGATCAGGCAGCCCGAACCGTAGATGCCGGTCGGGTGGAACTGCACGAATTCCATGTCCTGCAGCGCGAGACCGGCCCGCGCGACCATGCCGCCACCGTCGCCGGTGCAGGTATGGGCCGAAGTGGCCGAGAAATAGGCGCGACCGTAACCGCCGGTCGCCAGCACCACCATCTTCGCGTTGAAGACGTGCATTGTGCCGTCGTCGAGCTTCCAGCAGACGACGCCCTGACACTGCCCGTCATCGGACATGATCAGGTCGATCGCGAAATACTCGATGTAGAACTCTGCGTTGTTCTTCAGCGACTGACCGTAGAGCGTGTGCAGGATCGCGTGACCGGTGCGGTCCGCGGCGGCACAGGTGCGCTGCACGGGCGGGCCTTCACCGTATTCGGTGGTGTGGCCGCCGAAGGGACGCTGATAGATCTTGCCCTCTTCGGTGCGCGAGAACGGCACGCCATAGTGCTCGAGCTCGTAGACGGCCTTGGGGGCGTGACGCGCGAGATATTCCATCGCGTCGTTGTCGCCGAGCCAGTCCGAGCCCTTGATCGTGTCGTACATATGCCACTGCCAGCTGTCCGGGCCCATGTTGCCCAAGCTGGCGGCGATGCCGCCCTGTGCGGCGACCGTGTGCGAGCGGGTCGGGAAGACCTTGGTCACGCAGGCGGTGCGCAGGCCCTGTTCGGCCATGCCGAGCGTGGCGCGCAGACCCGAGCCACCGGCGCCGACCACGACCACGTCGTAATTATGCGTTTCGTATTCGTAAGCAGCCATTATCTCGTCCCGTTATCAGTTGCCCAGCAGAAGGCCGATGAAGACCATCTTGCCGAGTGCATAGAGTGCGGTCGCCATGATCACGTAAGCCAGCGAATGCATCGCGATCTTGGTGGCCTTCGCGGCGGTGCCGTGGATGTAGTCCTCGATCCAGATCTCGGTGCCCTTCGCGAAGTGGCGCATCCCGACGATCACGACCAGCGCGGTCAGGATGGCCGGGAAGGGCTTCGAGAACGTGGTGATCACGGTCTGCTGGTCCGCACCCAGAGTGGTACCTACGATGTAGAGCCAGGTCGGGATCATGAAGGCGAGAGCCACGGCCGAGGCCGACATCCACCAGTGATGCTCGGGGCCAGTGCCCGAGGCGCCCTTGCCCACGGCGCGCTTGCGGTCGGTGAGGTAACGCATGAGGGCCTCCGTCAGAATTGGATGATGATGAGGGTCAGCACGGTCAGCACGACCGAACCGATGGTGCAGATCCAGCCGAGCATCTCGGCGGATTTGATATCCATGTATTTGCCCGCATCGAAGATCAGGTGCCGGATGCCGGCGAGGTAGTGATACCAGACGCCCAGCAGCGACAGGGTGAAGACGAGATCGCCAAACCACGAGGTCGCGATCGCGTTCACGAAATTGAAGTAATCGGGGCTGGTCGCGGCGGCGAGGAGCCACCAGACGAGCAGCAGAACGCCCACGATGATGCCGTTGCCCGTGATCCGCGTCATGATCGACGAGAAGGAGGTCATCTGCGGACGGTAGATTTGAAGGTGCGGGGAAAGCGGACGCTCAACCTGTTTCGCTTCAGCCATGATCGGTCCCTTTTCGCTGGGCTCGGCGCTCTCGTCGGCCTCGATCGGAGGCACGCGCTGGCGCGGAGCTGGCCGGAATTGGCTCTTTTACTAGCGTAATTTTCTCCCAAGTCACGGGGGGCAAGGTTGAAAACATGTCATTTGCGCGTAAAGAGCGGCGAAAAATTCGCTTTGTGATCACATAAATTCTGTGCGTGATCACATGTTAACGCTCCCGGGCGCCCTGCCCCCGGGAGTGAGTCTCTCGGGCGGCGATCAGATCGGCATCAGAGCCCAGTAGTCGAGGTCGAGCAGCACCTCGGGGAGATATTTGCCGTCTTCTCCCTTATAGCCGAACTCCGGCGCGCCCTGTTTCACGGCGACCAGACGCAGACGGATCGCGCCGACGCCAGGCGCGCCTGTCTCGGCCTTGTCGAGCACTTCCGACCACGCTTTCACCGTATCGCCCGAGAAGCACGGGTTGGCATGCGCCCCGGCATTGAGCGCCACGATCAACTGGGCGTTCGCCAGTCCGTTGAAGGACAGCGCGCGCGCCATGGAGATGACATGCCCGCCATAGATCAGGCGCCGGCCATCGGCACGGAAGGTCGCGTCGAAATGCACCTTGGCGGTGTTCTGCCACAGGCGCGTGGCGATCATGTGCTCGGCTTCCTCGATGGTCACCCCGTCCACATGGTCGATTTTTTCGCCGATCTCGTAATCGCCCCAACGATGCGGCTCGCCCGCCAGATCGAAATCATAATCCTCGAAGCTCAGCCCCTCGGGGATCACCAGATCCTCCGGCGCCACGACCGATGCCAGATCGGGCAGCACGGTCTCGGGCGCGGGCGCGTCCAGATCGCCTTTGCGCACCATCACCCAACGGACATATTCCAGCACAACCTCACCCGCCTGGTTCAGACCGCGGGTGCGGACATAGACCACGCCTGACTTGCCGTTGGAGTTCTGCTTGACCCCGATCACCTCGGATTCCGAGCGCAGCGTGTCGCCCGGATAGACCGGCTTCAGCCAGCGCCCTTCCGCATAGCCGAGATTGGCCACCGCGTTGAGCGACACGTCCGGAACCGTCTTGCCGAAGACGACGTGGAAGGCGATCAGATCGTCGAGAGGCGAGCCATCCAATCCGCAGGCCGCCGCGAATTCGTCCGAGGAATATAGCGCATGCCGCGCCGGGTAGAGCGCGTGATACAGTGCACGCTCCCCTTCCGCGACGGTGCGTGGGACGGCGTGACGGATCACGTCGCCCAGCTTGTAGTCCTCGAAGAAACGGCCCGGATTGGTTTTGCCCATTATTGCTCTCCCAGCTTCATGTCGGGGTGATACTCACCCTCGATCTCCTTGGTCACGGCTTGGGCACAGCGCATCACGCCATTCGCATGATCGTAGGCATATTGCGGATCGCCATGCAGCACCCAGCCCTTGGACAGCGCAAGGCTGACCTTGTGACAGAAGGCCGAGGTGTCTTCCTCGGTCAGAAGGCGGTAGATTTTCATTTCAGGCTCCGAACGGGTTGTGACCGAACCAGATGTGGATCATCGCGATCAGGCCGAAGAGGACGACCGTGCCGACGATGCCGCCGATCTCCTTGCCGACTTTCACCTCGGGCATGACTTTCGCGGGCTTCGACTTCTTGTTGATCAGGATGACCTCCACCACCGCCCAGGCGAGCAGACCGCCGAACAGGATGATCCCCGGCAGGGTCGGGTTGACCAGCAGGTGCGCCAAGGCCCAGGTCTTCACCGCAGTCAGCTGCGGGTGGCGAATCTTGCCGCTGAGCCAGAGCTTCATGCCCGAGACCGCGAACAGGTAGACCGCGAAGAGCATCAACAGGTTGTTGATCCCCTTGAGCGCCGCGTTCGGCGTCCAGAGGTAGAAGACCGGATCGCTTGCGCGCCAGCCGACGAACATCAGAACGAGGCTGATCAGGACGAGAGCGGCGACCATCGGACGCTCGGCCCCTTTGAGCGCGCGCCGGAAGCCCGGAAAGATCCGTTTTGCCAGATGTGCGAGCGACCAGATCAGGACGCCGAGGATGAGTAATGTCATTGCGATTGCCTCTTAGCTGCCAAGCGCGGCAATCGCCTCCGCTTTGGCGAGGACTTGCCGCGCCGTGACGATATGCAGATTTTCGACGATCTTTCCATCCACGACCGCGACACCCTGCCCCGCTTCCTCGGCTTTCTCAAAGGCAGCGATCTGGCGCCGGGCGAGGTCGATCTCGGCCTCGGAAGGGGCGAAGGCCGCATTGCAGACCTCGAGTTGCGCGGGGTGGATCAGCGTCTTGCCGTCGAAGCCCATGTCGCGCCCCTGTTCGCATTCGGCCTTGAGGCCCTCGTCATCCCTGAAGGCGTTATAGACGCCGTCGACGATGATCTTGCCATGCGCTTTCGCGGCCAGAAGGCACAGGCCCAGCCCCGTCTGCATCGGCAGGCGATCGGCGCGGAAGCGGCTCCCGAGTTCCTTCGCTAGATCGTTGGTGCCCATCACCATGCCTTCGAGCCGCGGATGCGCCGCGATATCGCCCGCGTTGAGCATCCCCAGCGCGGTCTCCATCATCGCCCAGAGCGGCACGCTCTGAATGAGATCGGCCACCGCGATAAGATCGGCGGGCGTGGAGACTTTCGGGATCAGGATCGCATCGACCTTGGCGCCTGCGCGGATCGCGTCGGCAAAGGCCAGCACATCCTCGCGCCCCCATTCGGTGTCGAGCCCGTTGACCCGCACGATCTTCATGCGCGGGCCATAATCGACCTCGGTCAGCGTCTTCGCAAGGAGCGCGCGCGCATTGACCTTCTCGTCGATCGCCACCGCGTCTTCGAGGTCGAAGATGATCGCGTCACAGGCAAGCCCGGTGGCCTTTTCCAGCGCACGCTGTTTCGAGCCGGGAATGTAGAGCACGGAACGGGTCGGGCGGGCCATTTGATTCTCCATCTCGCAATTTTCTTTCGCCAGATCGCACGAATGGGACAGAATCGGCAAGGGCAGATTTGCCGCATCGCAGAAAAATCACAACTGCCGACATCGCGCAGCGCCATCGTAAAGCTTTCTTGACAGCTGGACCGTCACTCTCGGATGATGCTTTCAGAGGGATCAAAATGCTGAACAAAACTTATGTGCTCACGCTCGGCCTGGCCGCAGCGATCGGCTTCGCTCAGGCTGCTTTCGGTGAGACGCGGGATCCGTCTGATCCGTCGCGCGCCTGTGGCAAGCGAGACGAGATCGTGGCCAATCTCGAAGCGAAATATCACGAGAGCCGCCGCATGGTGGCGCTCTCCGCAAATAACTCCGTGCTGGAAATTTTCGCGGCGGAGGCGGGCAACTGGACGATCATCGTCACCCCGGCGGATGGCGTGAGCTGCCTGATCGCCTCGGGCGAGGCATTCGAGGAACTCGACGGGAAACTTCCGCAGAAGGACGCGGCGCTTTAAACGCCGCCCCCTCAGTTCATGAGCGCTTGCTGGATCAGCTTCAGCGAGATTAGCAGGAGTGCCCAGATCACGACCTTGAAGAAGATTTCAGTGGGCATCCGCTTGACCAACCAGACGCCGAGGAACACCGAAGCCGAGGCCGGTATCGCCAGGATCAACGCGGTGCCGATGCTGTCCCAGCTTACTTCGCCAAGCGCGATATAAGGCCCGAGCTTCGCGAGATTGACATAGGAGAACAGGATCGTCGCCGTCCCCGCGAATACCTGCTTTGGCAGGTTCAGCGGGATCGTGTAGGCTTGGTAGGGCGGCGCGCCGGAATGGCTGACGAAACTGGTGATGCCCGCGATCGTGCCCCAGAACAGGCCCGGCGCGACCCGCGCTTCCTGCCGCGCACCATGCCGATGCCGGAACAGCGCGTTCACCGCGAAAACAGCGCCGATCACGCCGACCATCAAGGTCACCCAGCGTTCGGGCACGATCTCTGCGGTGGCCCAGCCGATACCGATACCGAAGGTCGCCGACGGGATCAGGATCGCCAGCACACGCCGGTCGTAATGCTTGCGATATGCCCAGAGGCCGAACATGTCCGCGATGATATAAACAGGCAGCAACAGGCCCGCGGCCGCGATCGGGTCCATCACGATCGCCAGCACCGGGACCGAGATCGAGGTTGCCATAGGAACGCCGCCCTTCGACAGGCCCACCATGACGGCGGCGAAGACCGCCAAGGCCCAGCCGAGCGTTCCCAAATCCATCATCGCTTGCCCCTCTTCCCGCGGGCGCAGAGAATCGCCCTGCCCCGGTCGGTCCTCTTGCTGGCATGGCGCGCCGGGAAACGGAACCTCGCGCAGGCGGATGCGCGCCGCGGGTGGGGCAGTTTCTGCATACGAGTGCATACAAGCAGCCTCGCCGCAGCGCAGCACTCTTGCCCTTTGCGAGCCAAAGAGCTACTCCACCCGCGATCTATTTTCCAATCCATCCACCCGGAGGACCAAATGGCCAGACCCAAGATCGCCCTTATCGGCGCCGGCCAGATCGGCGGCACGCTCGCCCATCTCGCCGCCATCAAGGAACTCGGTGACGTCGTTCTGTTCGATATCGCCGAAGGTACGCCGCAGGGCAAAGCGCTCGACATCGCGGAATCGGGCCCGGCGGAAGGCTTCGACGGCTCCTTCAAGGGCACCAACGATTACGCCGATATCGCGGGCGCGGATGTCTGCATCGTGACCGCTGGCGTTCCGCGCAAGCCGGGCATGAGCCGCGACGATCTGCTCGGCATCAACCTCAAGGTGATGAAATCGGTCGGCGAGGGCATTGCAGCCCACGCGCCCGACGCCTTCGTCATCTGCATCACCAACCCGCTCGACGCGATGGTCTGGGCGCTGCAGCAATTCTCCGGCCTGCCGGCACAGAAGGTCGTCGGCATGGCGGGCGTTCTGGACTCGGCACGTTTCCGTCACTTCCTGTCGCTGGAATTCGGCGTCTCGATGCGCGACGTGAACGCGTTCGTGCTCGGCGGCCACGGCGACACGATGGTGCCGCTCGCCCGTTACTCGACCGTTGGTGGCATCCCGCTGCCCGACCTCGTGCAGATGGGCTGGACCACGCAGGAGAAGCTCGACGCGATCATTCAGCGCACCCGTGACGGCGGCGCCGAGATCGTGGGCCTCCTGAAGACCGGTTCGGCCTTCTACGCCCCGGCCACCTCGGCGATCGAGATGGCGGAAGCCTACTTGAAAGACCAGAAGCGCGTCCTGCCCTGCGCCGCTTACGTCAAAGGCGCGCTCGGCCTCGACGGTCTCTATGTCGGCGTGCCGACCGTGATCGGCGCCAAGGGCATCGAGAAGGTCATCGACATCAAGCTCAACAAGGACGAGCAGGCGATGTTCGACAAGTCGGTCGATGCGGTGAAAGGTCTCGTGGAAGCCTGCAAGGGTATCGACAGCACGCTCGCTTGATCGAAATACAGGACTGATCCAATCTTGGGGCGCGCCTTTGTCGGCGCGCCCTTTGTTTTGGAGAGTGCCATGTGTTCCGCCCGTCTCGTCACGTGTTTCGCCGCCTTGCTCGCCGTTTCACCGATTGCCGCCCATGCGCAGGACGGGCCGGTCACCGCCAAGATCACGCGCAGCAATGCGCCTGCCGTCGATCCGATCTCGGCAAGGATCGGGGCGGAGGGGATCGCGGCTGTGCTGGCCGATCTAAAATCGCGGGACGCGCTCGCGCCGAAGGATCGCTTCGCGCTGGCGGGGCTGGAGTTCCTCGCAAGTCTCGAAGCCGCAACGAGATGGCAGATGGAGGCCGGCGCCGCCCGTGTGCTGATGCCCTTAATCGGCAATGTCCCCGGCGAAAGCGCCGCGCCGCGCGAAACCTTTACCGCCGATGCGGTCACGCGCGAAAGCGAGGCCCTGATCGCCGAGATGGATCGGGCGAGATCCGCGCTCGACGGTGTGGCCGATGGGCCGGAGTTCGGTCTTGCGATCGACCTGAACGACCTCTGGTTCGATCTGGATGGCAATGGCGCGCGCGATGACGGCGAGGCGGCGGTGACAATTCTGCGCGGCGTCTTCATGCCGCGCGCACCGGAGACCGAAGCCGCGGAGGCTCGGATCGTGCGCTTCGACAATGCGGATGCGGCTTGGCTTTCCGCCTATACCCATCTGATCTCGGGCGCTGGCGAGCTGACCCTCGCCTTCGATCCCGAGCCGGCGATCGCGCGGGTGTTGGAGACCTACGCGAAACTCGTGGAAGCGCAGGAGAAAGCCGCCAGCGCGGGTCAATTCAGTTCGATGGACGGGCTGAGGATTTTCAGCTTCGTCGACCCGGCGGCTGCGCTTCTCGACATGCTCCACCAGCAACCCGACCCGCAACACACCCGCGCCGCGCGGGATCATTGGCTGACAATGATTGCGGATAACCGGCAGTTCTGGGACCTTGCCGAAGCCGAGACCGACAATCAGGCGGAGTGGATTCCGAGCGACGCGCAGGATCAGGCGCTTGATGTCGAGTTTCCCGACCGTCTTGGCGAGACATGGCGGGGCGTGCTGAGCGATGGCGAGGCGCTCCTGACGAGCGAAAAGTCCTTCCCCTTCTGGCGCGTGCCGATCGGGGTCGATCTGGGCGCGTGGCTCGAAGACCCCGCGCCGTTGCCGTTGACCGGGGTCGTTCAGGGCTGGGCGCTCGATCCCTATTTCACCGACGCTCCGATGCTGACGCCCGAGAACTGGACGCGCTTTTCGCGGTTGGTCGGCAGCCGGACAGGCTTGATGATGTTCATGCTGAACTGACGAGCGGCTCCGGATCGAAGCCGAATTCGTCCTTTAGGCGAGCGATCAGCTCGGCCTCATGGAGAAGCAGCGCATGGTCGAACGACGCGGGCGAAAGGTCCACCTTGTCGCCAAAAAGCGCGCGCGTTTCGGCCGCGATCTTCACGTCCGGGCGGATCAGCAGCTCGTGGGCCTCCAACTCGGCTGCCTCGTAGTCGCGCATCCCCTGCACCTCCCACCAGAGCGCCTTCAGCTCGGCGGGATCGGCGGCGCGCTCAGCGGCTTCGGCGAACTGCGCCTTGCGGGACCCGACATAGGGCACGGGTTGCCCCTTCACCTTGGTCGTGGCGCGGCGCAGCATCTTGAGGATGAAGTGCAATGGCGTCAGCCCATCGAAATGCATCAACCGCCCATTATAGCTGGGTCTGTAAGGCAAATCGTTTTCCTTACTGTCCCAGTCTTTCAGCGGGTAGTGCACCCCGATCGCATAGCCCCGCCCGGCGCGCACGACGGGCTTCCCTGCGACATGACCCGCGAGACCTTTCTTCAGAAAGCGCGCGCGGAAGCCGTAGAACATCAGCCCGTCATCCTGAAACCCGTCCCAGCGCCGCCGGAACACGCCGCTGAAAATATCCGGGCCGGGTTTGCGGTCGAGATAGCAGCGCTCGTCGACTTCGAGACGCAGCCACGCTTTCTGTTCGCCTGTTTTCGCCAGTTCCCATTCGAGCGGGCGCACGAGGCTCACGAACTCATCCGCGTCGCAATGGATCATCCAATCGAGCTCGGTCTCGGACAGCGCGCGGGTCGCGTTGTATTTCTGGCGGCCCTGATGGCGTGCGGGACGTTTCCGGCGCCAGCTGCGCTCCCAATCGTCATCGCCGGAATGGTGGATGAAGGCGCCTTCGACCGGCGCGAGCAGCGCCTCGGCCTCCGGGTTCGGGCGGTCGAAGAAGACGTGGACCTCGCTGGCGCCGATGCTCAGATGATGCGCGACATAGGCGGCCACCAGCGCAGCCGGTTCGTCCACCGTCGCCACCACGCCCCAGCGCGGCATATCTTGCCCTTGCGTCATCTAAATTCGATCCCTGCCAATGCGCTCAGCGCAGATAGGTTCAATTAACCGAGTCGTGCCAGTGCACCCATGCCACAGCGCAGCATTTTCCGATTTGTGATCACACCTTTCCGCCCTGTGATCACGTATGTCGCTTTTTCCGGGCGAGTGGGGCAGATTGTCGCGATTTCGGTTTGTCCCCCCGGCTTAAGCGCCTAGAACCCCCTCAAATCGCACCAGCATGGGGTATCCAAGGATGAATATCCACGAATATCAGGCCAAACAGCTTCTCAAGAGCTATGGCGCACCGGTCTCGGACGGCCGTGTCGTCCTCAAGGCCGAAGAAGCGAAGACCGCAGCCAGCGAACTCGATGGTCCGCTCTGGGTCGTCAAGGCGCAGATCCACGCCGGTGGCCGCGGCAAGGGCCACTTCAAGGAAGCCGAAGCCGGCGAAAAGGGCGGTGTCCGCCTGGCCAAATCGGTCGAAGAGGCTGAAACGCTCGCCAAGCAGATGCTCGGCAAGACGCTCGTGACGCACCAGACCGGCCCGGCGGGCAAGCAGGTCAACCGCATCTACATCGAAGACGGCTCCGACATCGAGCGCGAACTGTATCTCGCGCTGCTCGTCGACCGCGTGACCTCGCGCGTCTCGATCGTGGCCTCCACCGAAGGCGGCATGGACATCGAGGAAGTCGCGGCGAACACCCCCGACAAGATCCTCAGCTTCTCGATCGACCCGGCGACCGGCTACCAGCCGTTCCACGGCCGCCGCGTCGCCTTCTCGCTCGGTCTCGAAGGCCCGCAGGTGAAGCAGATGGTCGGCCTTCTCGGCAAGCTCTACCAAGCCTTCATCGAGAAGGACATGGAGATGCTCGAGATCAACCCGCTGATCGTCATGACCGACGGCAACCTCAAGGTGCTCGACGCCAAGCTCGGCTTCGACGGCAACGCCGTCTACCGCCACTCGGACATCGCCGCCCTGCGCGACGAGACCGAAGAAGACAGCAAAGAGCTCGAAGCGTCGAAATACGACCTCAACTACATCGCGCTCGACGGTGAGATCGGCTGCATGGTGAACGGCGCTGGCCTCGCAATGGCCACGATGGACATCATCAAGCTCTACGGTGCAGAGCCCGCGAACTTCCTCGACGTCGGCGGTGGCGCCACGAAAGAGAAAGTGACCGAAGCGTTCAAGATCATCACCTCGGACAAGAACGTCAAAGGTATCCTCGTGAACATCTTCGGCGGCATCATGCGCTGCGACATCATCGCGGAAGGCGTGATCGCTGCGGTGAAGGAAGTCGGCCTCGAAGTGCCGCTGGTCGTCCGCCTCGAGGGCACCAACGTCGAAAAAGGCAAGGAAATCATCGCGAATTCCGGCCTGAACGTCATCGCCGCCGACAACCTGTCGGATGGCGCAGAGAAAATCGTCAAAGCGGTGAAAGGCTAAGAATCATGGCAGTTCTCGTCAACGAAAACACCAAGGTCATCTGCCAGGGCTTCACCGGCTCGCAGGGCACCTTCCACTCCGAGCAGGCAATCGCGTACGGCACCAAGATGGTCGGCGGCGTGACCCCCGGCAAAGGCGGCCAGGAGCATCTCGGCCTGCCGGTCTTCAACTCGGTCCACGAGGCGAAAGCCAAGACCGAAGCGAACGCCTCGGTGATCTACGTTCCGCCGCCCTTCGCGGCTGACTCGATCCTCGAAGCGATCGACGCGGAAATGGAACTGATCGTCTGCATCACCGAGGGGATCCCGGTCCTCGACATGATGAAGGTCAAGCGCGCGCTGATCGACTCCAAGTCGCGTCTGATCGGCCCGAACTGCCCCGGTGTCATCACCCCCGACGCCTGCAAGATCGGCATCATGCCCGGCCACATCCACAAGCGTGGTTCGGTCGGCGTCGTGTCGCGCTCGGGCACGCTGACCTACGAGGCGGTCAAGCAGACCACCGATATGGGTCTGGGCCAGTCCTCGGCCGTCGGCATCGGCGGTGACCCGATCAAGGGCACCGAGCATATCGACGTGCTCGACATGTTCCTCGACGATCCGGAAACGGAATCGATCATCATGATCGGTGAGATCGGTGGTTCGGCGGAAGAAGAAGCCGCGGAATTCCTCGCCGAGCAGAAGAAAAAAGGCCGTTGGAAGCCGACCGCTGGCTTCATCGCCGGCCGCACGGCCCCTCCCGGCCGCCGCATGGGCCACGCCGGCGCGATCGTCGCGGGCGGCAAAGGCGATGCGGAATCGAAGATCGAGGCTATGAAGTCGGCCGGTATCGTCGTCGCTGACAGCCCCGCCACGCTGGGCGAAGCGGTGATGAAAGCGATCAAGGGCGAATAAGCCCTCTCGAAACTGGCAGGGTCGCGGCGCACGCGGCCCTGCATCCAGACCAAGGAAAGGACCGGACCCATGTCGCTGCGGATCGCACGGCGCGCCTCCCTCCCCGTTTCGGGGACGGTCGCATGCGCCCTGCTCGAAAGCAGCGACGGGGGCCGGTCTTCTTCTGCGGCAGAGCGCGTCGCGAGCGGCGCATGGCTCGCCACGGAATTCGCCGGAACCTCCGCTCATGGCGGGCCCGTTCCGGTCCCGGCTCCCCGCTCGTCGGGCACCTCCGACCCCGCGCGCATCCCTGCCCTGCATGGAAGTCCCGAAATCAGCACCTACATCACTGAGCCAGAAGGCAATATGCCCGGGCAAGCAGGTGCCGGTTTCGACGTATCTGTGAGGGCCCCGCGCGCGAAGGAAAGGACCCAGCATCATGTGCCGTTCCACCCCCGTATCCGTCGCGAGGGCCTCTGCGCTCCGCGCGGCCCCGCCACCGCCTCGCGTGCCCCGCGCCTAGCGCGCTCTTCAACGGGCCGGCGATAAACGTTCGAGTTCCCGCAGATCCCTGTTTCACCGACCGAAGGTGAGGAAAATGACCGACCAATCCCCCAACGACCAGTTCAATGCCTCGCAGTTCCTGCAAGGCGCGAATGCCGAATATGTCGAGCAGCTTTATGCGAAGTTTGCCGAAGATCCGTCTTCGGTCGATACCGCCTGGGCTGCCTTCTTCGCCTCGCTCGGTGATCCCGATCAGGACGTGAGAAAATCCGCCGAAGGCGCAAGCTGGGAGCGTCGCGACTGGCCGCCGATGGCCGCCGACGATCTGACTGCGGCGCTGACCGGCGAATGGCCCGCCCCCGCCGAGGGCAAGGCCGCTGGCGACAAGATCAAGAAGAAGGCTGCCGAGGCCGGCGTCGCGGTCGACGAGGCGGCGGTCAAACGCGCCGTGCTGGACTCGATCCGCGCGCTGATGATCATCCGCGCCTACCGTATCCGCGGTCACCTCGCCGCCGATCTCGACCCGCTGGGGATGCGCGACACCGGCCAGCATCCGGAGCTCGATCCGAAGAGCTACGGCTTCACCGATGCCGACATGGATCGTCCGATCTTCATCGACAACGTGCTCGGCCTCGAGATCGCCTCGATGCGCCAGATCATGGATATCGTGAAGCGCACCTATTGCGGCACTTTCGCGCTGCAATACATGCACATCTCCGATCCCGAGCAATCGGCCTGGCTGAAAGAGCGTATCGAAGGCTACGGCAAGGAAATCACCTTCACCAAGACCGGCCGCCGCGCGATCCTCAACAAGCTCGTCGAGGCCGAAGGCTTCGAGAAGTTCCTGCACGTCAAGTACATGGGCACCAAGCGGTTCGGCCTCGACGGTGGCGAAGCGCTGATCCCCGCGATGGAGCAGATCATCAAGCGGGGCGGCCAGCTCGGCCTGCAAGAGGTCGTGGTCGGCATGCCCCACCGCGGTCGCCTCTCGGTCCTCGCGAACGTCCTGCAAAAACCCTACCGCGCGATCTTCCACGAATTCCAGGGCGGCTCGTTCAAGCCCGAGGACGTGGACGGCTCCGGCGACGTGAAATACCACCTCGGCGCCTCCGCCGACCGTGAGTTCGACGGCAACAAGGTCCACCTGTCGCTGACCGCGAACCCCTCACACCTTGAGGCGGTGAACCCGGTCGCGCTCGGCAAGGTCCGTGCCAAGCAAGATCAGCTGGCCGACCGTTCGGACCGCTCCAAGGTCGTCTCGGTGCTGCTACACGGTGATGCAGCCTTCGCCGGTCAAGGCGTCGTGGCCGAGTGCTTCCAGCTCTCGGGCATCCGCGGTCACCGCACCGGTGGCACGATCCACCTCGTCGTCAACAACCAGATCGGCTTCACGACCGCGCCGCACTTCTCGCGCACCTCGCCCTACCCGACCGATCTCGCGCTGATGGTGGAAGCCCCGATCTTCCACGTGAACGGCGACGATCCCGAGGCCGTCGTGCACGCCGCCCGCGTCGCGACCGAGTTCCGTCAGAAGTTCCACAAGGACGTCGTGATCGACATCTTCTGCTACCGCCGCTTCGGTCACAACGAAGGCGACGAGCCAATGTTCACCAACCCGGTGATGTACAAGTCGATCAAGACCCACAAGACCACGCTGCAACTCTACACCGAGCGTCTGGTGGCCGACGGCCTGATCCCCGAGGGCGAGATCGAGGATATGAAAGCCTCGTTCCAGTCGCATCTCAACGAGGAGTTCGAGGCCGGCAAGGTCTTCAAACCGAACAAGGCCGACTGGCTCGACGGTCGCTGGTCCGGCATGGAGCGGGAAAAGAGCGAATACGAGCGCGGCACCACGGCGATTTCGCCCGACACTCTCGAGGAGGTCGGCAAGGCGCTCGTGACCGCGCCCGAGGGCTTTGCCCTGCACAAGACGGTGCAGCGTCTGCTCGACAACAAGAAGCAGATGTTCGAGACCGGCAAGGGCTTCGACTGGGCGACCGCCGAGGCGCTGGCCTTCGGCTCGCTCGTGACCGAGGGCTACCCTGTCCGCCTGTCGGGTCAGGACGCCACCCGTGGTACCTTCTCGCAGCGCCACTCGGCCTTCGTGAACCAGGAGAACGAGGACCGCTATTACCCGCTCAACCACATCCGTGAGGGTCAGGCCCGCTACGAGGTGATCGACTCGATGCTCAGCGAATACGCGGTGCTCGGGTTCGAATACGGCTACTCTCTGGCGGAACCGAAGGCGCTGACGCTCTGGGAAGCCCAGTTCGGCGATTTCGCCAACGGCGCGCAGATCATGTTCGACCAGTTCATCAACTCGGGCGAGCGGAAATGGCTGCGCATGTCGGGTCTCGTCTGCCTGCTGCCGCACGGCTTCGAAGGTCAGGGCCCCGAGCACAGCTCGGCCCGTCTGGAGCGCTTCCTGCAACTGTCGGCGGAAGATAACTGGATCGTCGCGAACTGCACGACGCCGGCGAACTACTTCCACATCCTGCGCCGCCAGATCCACCGCGACTTCCGCAAGCCCCTGATCCTGATGACGCCGAAATCGCTGCTGCGTCACCCGAAGGCCGTCTCCACGGCGGAGGAGTTCACCACCGGCTCGAGCTTCCACCGCGTCCTGTGGGACGATGCAGAGCGCGGCAATTCGGATTTGGAGCTGAAGGCCGACGACAAGATCAAGCGCGTCGTGATGTGCTCGGGCAAGGTCTATTACGACCTGCTCGCGCAGCGCGACGAGCGTGGGCTCGACGATGTCTACCTGCTGCGTCTGGAACAGTTCTACCCGTTCCCCGCGCAGGCGGTCACCAAAGAGCTGACCCGCTTCAAGAATGCCGAGATCGTCTGGTGCCAAGAGGAGCCGAAAAACCAGGGCGCCTGGTTCTTCGTCGAACCCTATATCGAATGGGTCCTCGCCAAGATCGACGCGAAACATGCCCGTGCGCGCTATGCCGGCCGCGCGGCGTCCGCCTCGCCCGCGACGGGTCTGGCAAGCCGCCACAAGGCCGAGCAAGACGCGCTCGTCAACGATGCACTGGAGGGTTGAATAGATGTCCACTGAAGTCCGCGTTCCCACGCTCGGCGAGAGCGTCACGGAAGCCACCGTCGCCACCTGGTTCAAGAAGCCCGGCGACACCGTGGCCGCCGACGAAATGCTCTGCGAGCTCGAAACCGACAAGGTGACCGTCGAAGTGCCGAGCCCCGCAGCCGGCACGCTCGGCGAGATCGTCGCCGCCGAAGGCGAGACCGTCGGCGTCGATGCGCTTCTCGCGACGATCGAAGAGGCTGGCGCCAGCCCCGCGCCGAAGAAAGAAGACAAACCGGCGGAAAAACCCGCCCAACAGCCCCAATCGAACGAGGGAAAGATGACCGACGTGATGGTGCCCAGCCTTGGTGAATCGGTCACCGAGGCAACTGTGTCGACGTGGTTCAAGAAGGTCGGAGACACGGTCGCGGCCGACGAGATGCTCTGCGAGCTGGAAACCGACAAGGTCTCGGTCGAAGTGCCGTCGCCCGCTGCTGGCGTTCTCAAAGAGATCGTCGCCGAAGAAGGCACGACCGTCGACGCTTCGGCCAAGCTGGCCGTGATCGCCGAGGGCGAAAGCGGTGGAACCGCCGCCAGCGCGCCCGCCAAGGAAGAGACCAAATCCGAAGCCCCCGCCGGCGGCGGCAAAGGCGGCAAGGATGTCGAGGATGCGCCGTCCGCCAAGAAGCTGATGGCGGAGAAGGGCATCGACCCGGCTTCCGTTCAGGGTTCGGGCAAGGATGGCCGAATCATGAAGGAAGACGTGGCCAAGGCCGAAAGCGCGCCGAAGCAGGCCTCGGTTTCCGTCGCCTCGACGCCCTCGCAGGCGCCGCGCGGTCCGGTCAATGCCGATGACGCGTCGCGCGAAGAGCGCGTGAAGATGACCCGCCTGCGTGCGACCATCGCCAAGCGCCTCAAGGACTCGCAGAACACGGCCGCGATGCTGACCACCTATAACGAGGTGGACATGTCGGGCGTCATGAACCTGCGCAACGAGTACAAGGACCTGTTCCTCAAGAAGCACGGCGTGAAGCTCGGCTTCATGTCCTTCTTCGTGAAGGCCTGCTGCCACGCGCTGAAAGAGGTCCCGGAAGTGAACGCCGAGATCGACGGCAACGAGATCGTCTACAAAAACTACGTCCACATGGGCGTGGCCGTGGGCACCCCAAACGGCCTCGTCGTGCCGGTCGTGCGCGACGCCGACCAGATGGGCTTCGCCTCGATCGAGAAGACGATCGCCGAGATGGGCACCCGCGCCCGTGACGGCAAGCTCTCGATGGCCGAGATGCAGGGCGGTTCCTTCACCATCTCGAACGGCGGCGTCTATGGCTCGCTGATGTCCTCGCCGATCCTCAACCCGCCGCAATCGGGCATCCTCGGCATGCACAAGATCCAGGAACGTCCGATGGTCGAGAACGGCCAGATCGTCATCAAGCCGATGATGTATCTCGCACTCAGCTACGACCACCGCATCGTCGACGGCAAAGGCGCCGTGACCTTCCTCGTGCGCGTCAAGGAAGCGCTGGAAGACCCGCGCCGCCTGCTGATGGATCTGTAAGACCGGAACGAAGGCGGCATCCCCTGCCCCTTCGCTCTTGCTAAATATCCTCGGGGGTCCGGGGGGCAGACAGCCCCCGGGCCTCCCTCACCTCCGGGAGCGACCGATGACCCCCGAACTGACCGTGCTCATACTCGCGATCCTGCTCCATCTGGGGCTGATGGTGGCGTATTCGGTGAAGGCCAATACCGAGCTCGGCACAAAATACCCCGTTTCCCCGCGCGACAAGACGCCGCCGCCGATCTCGACCCTGCTCGGACGGCTGCAGCGCGCGATGAACAACTCCTTCGAGGGGCTCATTCTCTTCGCCCCCGTCGCGCTGGTCATCGGACTGACCGGACAATCGAGCGCCGCCACCGTGGCCTTCGCCTGGATCTTCCTGATCGCGCGGCTCCTCTACATTCCGTCCTATCTGCTGGGCTGGGTGCCGTGGCGCTCGCTCATCTGGGGCTTTTCCTTCTTCGCAATTCTGGCGCTGGCGATTGCCGCGCTGATCTGACCTCCCGGCGCGAGGCCTCCTCGCGCCCCAACCCAAGGAGCAAGAACAATGGCTGACTATGATGTGATCGTGATCGGCGGCGGCCCGGGCGGCTATGTCTGCGCCATCCGCTGCGCCCAGCTGGGCCTGAAGACCGCCTGTGTCGAAGGCCGCGAAAGCCTCGGCGGCACCTGCCTCAACGTGGGCTGCATCCCGTCCAAGGCGCTGCTGCACGCCACCCACGAGCTGCACGAAGCCGAGCATAACTTCGCCAAGATGGGCCTGAAGGGCAAATCGCCTTCGGTCGATTGGAAGCAGATGCTGACCTACAAGCAGGAAGTCATCGACGGCAACACCAAGGGCATCGAGTTCCTGTTCAAGAAGAACAAGATCGACTGGATCAAGGGCTGGGGTTCGATCCCCGAGGCCGGCAAGGTGAAAGTGGGCGACGACGTCCATAACGCCAAGTCGATCGTGATCGCCACCGGCTCCGAGCCGTCGTCGCTGCCGGGCATCGAGATCGACGAGAAAACCGTCGTGACCTCGACCGGCGCGCTGTCGTTGAACAAGATCCCGAAGTCGATGGTCGTGATCGGCGCGGGCGTCATCGGTCTGGAAATGGGCTCGGTCTATGCTCGTCTCGGCGCGGATGTCACCGTCGTGGAATATCTCGACGCAATCACCCCCGGCATGGACGGCGAGGTCTCGAAGAACTTCCAGAAGATCCTGACCAAGCAGGGACTGAAATTCGTCATGGGCGCCGCCGTCCAGAGCGTCGACGTGAAGAACGGCAAGGCCACGGTGAACTACCAGCTGCGCAAGGATGAGAGCAACGCGTCGATCGAGGCCGAGACCGTCCTCGTCGCGACCGGCCGCAAGCCCTATACCGACGGTCTGGGGCTTGAGGGCGTCGGCGTCGAGATGCTGCCGCGCGGTCAGGTGAAGACTGACGCGCACTGGCAGACCACCGCCAAGGGCATCTACGCGATCGGTGACGCGGTCACCGGCCCGATGCTCGCCCACAAGGCCGAGGACGAAGGCATGGCTGTTGCCGAAGTCATCGCGGGCAAGCATGGTCACGTGAACTACGAAGTGATCCCGAGCGTGATCTACACCAGCCCGGAAGTCGCCTCGGTCGGTCAGACCGAAGAGGCGCTCAAGCAGGACGGTCGCGCCTACAAGGTCGGCAAGTTCTCCTTCATGGGCAATGGCCGCGCCAAGGCCGTGTTCCAGTCGGACGGCTTCGTGAAGCTGATCGCGGACAAGGAAACCGACCGCATCCTCGGCTGCCACATCATCGGCCCGGGCGCGGGCGACCTGATCCACGAAATCTGCGTGGCGATGGAATTCGGCGCCTCGGCACAGGACGTGGCGCTGACCTGCCACGCTCACCCGACCTTCTCCGAGGCCGTTCGCGAAGCCGCACTGGCCTGCGGCGACGGCGCGATCCACGCCTGATCGGCCAAGGGTCGAGAGAAACGCGAAAGGGCGCCCCGCGGGGCGCCCTTTTCGTTTGGCGCGGTGGCCCGAACTCCGGTCACGAGCTCAGGCTTAGCCCTCGCCGTGATCCGCAGCCGCATCCATCTTCGCGGCGAATTCACGGCGCAGTTCCCGGCGGAGTTCGGCGGCGCGCCAGCGGTGGCGTTCCTCGTCCGTGTCGGGCTTCAAGGTCGGCACCTCTGCGGGTTTTCCGTTTTCATCCACCGCGACCATCGTGAAATAGCAGCTGTTCGTGTGTCGCCGCGTGCCCGCGGTGATGTTCTCGGCTTCGACGCGGATGCCGATCTCCATCGAGGTGCGGCCCGTATGGTTCACGCTGGCGCGAAAAGTTACCAGCTCGCCCACGTTGATCGGTTGCTGGAAGGTCACCTGGTCGACCGACAGCGTCACCGCGTAGCGCTGCGAGTAGCGTGAGGCGAGCGAGAACGCGACCCGGTCGAGCCAGTTCAGCAGCGCGCCGCCATGCACCTTGCCCGAAAAATTCGCCTGATCGGGCGTCATCAGCACGGTCATCTCGAGGCGCTTGCGGTCCTCGAAGGTCAGTGTTTCGGTCATGGTTTTCCCTCATTGCCTCGCGCCATATGCGCGAAAGCCTCTCGTAGGGTCAATCCGCGCGATGCGCATGGTTCACTTGCGCGGCTTCGCCCGCAGCGTCGGATCGGCCTCGCGCGGGTCCTCGGGCCACGGGTGCTTGGGGTAGCGCCCTCGCATATCCTTGCGCACATCGGCGTAAGAGCCCTCCCAGAACCCGGGCAGGTCCATCGTGACCTGAATGGGTTTGTGGCCGGGTGACAGCAGCGTGATCCTGAGCGGCAGGCGTTTCGGGCCGACCGTCGGATGGGTGGTGACGCCGAACATCTCCTGCAGACGGATCTCGATGCCCGGCGCCTCGCCAGCGTAGTCAATGGGCACACGACGGCCGAGCGGAGTTTCGAAATGCGCGGGGGCAAGACGGTCCACCAGCTGCATCTGCTCCCAGTCGAGCGCTGCGCGCAGCGGATCGGTGAGGTCGAGCTTGCGCAGGTCGGCCTCGGTCCTCGCCTTGCCGAGATAGGGCAGAAGCCAGTTCTCGGCGGAGGCCAAAAGCCCCTCATCGGAGAAATCGGGCAGATCGGCCCCCTGCCCGCGCAGCAGCTCCACCCGCGCCTGCAGCCGGCGCGCCGCCGCGCTCATCGGCAGGCCGATCTGGCGCAATCCTGCCAGCGCGCCTTGCGCTACCGCCTCGCGCGGGGCGTCTTTCCACACGCGATCGTCGAGGACCAGCGCGCCGAACCGCTCCTGCTTGCGCGCGATCACGCGGCCCTCTCGCTTGGACCAGTCGCAGACATCCTGCCATGCGATCTGATCCGCGTAGAGGCGACGAAGCTCGGCCTCGGAGATCGCGATGCCTTGGCGCACTTTCGCCTCGCGCGGATCGCCGTCTAGATCGCTCACCACGATGAGGCGTTGCGCGCCCAGCGGATCGCCTTCGGCCACCACCGCCCCTTTGCCGCCCGAGAGCACGTAGCGCGGCGCGTCCCCCTTGCGGCGAAGCCCCACACGGTCAGGGTAAGCGAGCGCGAGTTGCTCGGCGGAGGAATAGGTCTCGGGCGCTGCAGTGGCGAGGCGGGCCAGCCGCTTCGCCTCGGATCGGATACGCTCGATTGTGCCGCGATGGGGCGTATAGGGGTGGTGCGCCTCCAAGCGCTTCGGGTCGCGAATTGCGCTGAGGCGCAGCGTCAGGTCAGCGGGCGCGCCACGCAGCGGATCGCGTTCGGCCAGAAGGGCAGCAAGCGGTGCCGCCTCGGGGCCCGCGGTCAGCAGCATGTGCCCGAGGCGCGGGTGCAGCGGCAGTTTGGCGAGCTTGCGCCCGTGTTCCGTGATCAGCCCCGATTTCAGCGCGCCGAGTTCTTCCAGCAAAGCGCGCGCCTCGGCCATCGCAGGTGCAGGCGGCGGCGTCAGGAAAGCCAGATCGCCACCATCGGTGCCCCAGACCGCGAGTTCCAGCGCAAGTCCGGTCAGGTCGGCGACCTCGATCTCGGGCGGGGCGAAGGCGGGCAGCGCGCCTTCCGCGCCCTTGGTCCAGAGCCGGTAGCAGATGCCCTCGGCCACGCGGCCCGCGCGGCCCCGGCGCTGCTCGGCCTCGGCGCGGGAGACGGGTTCGGTGACCAGCCTCGCCATGCCAGAGCCCGGGTCGAACCGCGCCCGGCGTGCGCGGCCGCCGTCGATCACGACGCGGGTGTCTTCGATGGTCAGAGAGGTTTCCGCTATGGCTGTGGCGAGCACCAGTTTCCGGCCCGAGGGCGCGGGCGCGATGGCGGCGCGTTGGGCGGCGAATTCCATCGCGCCGAACAGCGGGCGGATCGCGATGTCATCGGCCAAGCGGCCCTTCAGCAGCCCTTCGACGCGGCGAATCTCGCCCTCGCCCGGCAGGAAGGCCAGAAGGCTCCCGTCGGTGGCCTCCGCGGCCTCGGTGATCAGCCCGGCCATCGCGGCCTCAAACCGCATCGAACTGTCCACCGGACGATCCAACCAGCGCGTCTCGACCGGAAAGGCCCGCCCCTCGGACACCACGATCGGCGCGTCGTCGAGCAATGCCGCCACCGGCTCTGCATCGAGCGTGGCCGACATCACCACCAGCGCCAGATCGGGCCTGAGCGCGCCGCGCACCTCCCATGTCAGCGCCAGCCCCAAGTCTGCGTTCAGCGAGCGTTCATGGAATTCGTCGAAGATCACGCAACCGATGCCGGTCAATTCCGGGTCGGATTGCAGCACGCGCGTCAGGATGCCTTCAGTAACGACCTCTATCCGCGTGGATTTCGAGACCTTCGCCTCGCCCCGGATGCGGTAGCCGACCGTCTCGCCGACCTTTTCGCCCAAAGTCTCCGCCATCCGCTCGGCGGCAGCGCGCGCGGCCAGGCGGCGCGGCTCCAGCATGACGATTCCGCCCTCAATCTGGTCCAAGAGCGCGAGGGGCACGCGGGTCGTCTTGCCCGCGCCCGGCGGCGCCATCAGCACCGCGCGGCCATGCGATGACAGCGCCGCCCGCAGATCGGGCAGCACCACGTCGATAGGAAGGGAAAGGCGGTCTGTGTTCACCCGCCCCTTATTGCCGAGTGAGACGACCTTTTCCATAGAGCGTGTCGGTCTCGATCTTGTCGACCTGCAAACCGCCATTCGGGCTCGGCTCGTAATAGAGGGTGAAGGCGAAGCGGGACTTTTCCTTCATGTCCTTCTCGGAGAAGCCCGCGAGGCGGCGATATTCGCCCGAACAGACGATGTTCTTGCCATCGGGCTTGGGCTCGAAGAGCCGCACCTGCGAGCGCCGCGCGCCGTCATACATCTTCACGTCGAGCTTGCAGGCCTCGTCGCGCGGCACGTCGCGCAGCACCGCATAGAGCGCCGTCAGCGGGTCGACCGTGCCGCCCTGTTTCGCGGGATCGACATCCCGGGGCGAGGGCTTGCGCGGTGGCTGCTGACTGACGGAAACCGGCGTGCCGTTTTTGTAGATGATCTGGTGCTTGGACTTGCGTCCCGGTGCGTCGTCGACCTCTGAATATTTCATCGGGGTGAACTTCTGACCGTCATAGAGGCCGGAGACACTGGCCGAAAACTTGATTTTCCGCAGCAGCCCCACGAGGCCCGCCGTCTGCAACACGCCGTTCGCGCCATAGGCACCGTCGGTGATCTTGCCGTTGATCGCCAGCTCACCCGCGCGGATGCCCTTGAGCACCACGTCGAAGACGATCTTGTCGCTCTGATCGGCGCGCGCCGGCGCCGTGCCCAAGGGCGCGACTAGCAACGCTGCGCTCAGGATCGCAGCCACCGGGCGCGACGAAAGGCTCGATAGAAATCTCATTGGTATCCTCTTGTCAGGAATTTCCCATTCGCTCTGGACATAGGTCGCAGGGTGCAGGCAAGTAACCGATAAGTCTTCACGTCTGATGTCATTTTTGACACGAACACCCAAAATCAGCGAAAGCCTGCCGATGACCGATCAAAGCCCCGCCGACCTCGCTCCGCGCATTCTCGCCTCCGATCGTCGCGCTCTGGCGCGTGCGATCACGCTGGTGGAATCCGGGCGGGCGGAGCATCGCGCGCAGGCGGTCGAACTGCTCGATACGCTCGCAGGTGAAGGGCGTCAGGCGCTGCGGATCGGGCTTTCGGGCACGCCGGGAGTGGGCAAATCGACCTTCATCGAAGCCTTCGGGATGATGCTGACCGGCAAGGGGTTGAAGGTCGCCGTGCTGGCGGTCGATCCGTCCTCGGCCCGCTCCGGCGGCTCGATCCTCGGTGACAAGACCCGTATGGAACGTCTGTCGCGCGATCCCAACGCCTTCATCCGCCCCTCGCCCTCACAAGCGCATCTCGGCGGCGTCGCGCGACGCACCCGCGAAGCGGTGAGCCTCTGCGAGGCGGCGGGCTTCGACGTCGTCCTGATAGAGACCGTGGGCGTCGGCCAGTCCGAGACGCTGGTAGCCGAGATGGTCGACCTGTTCGTTCTGCTGATGGCCCCGGCTGGCGGCGACGAGCTGCAGGGCGTCAAGCGCGGCATCATGGAGATGGCCGACCTGATCTTGGTGAACAAGGCGGATGGCGATCTGAAACCGGCCGCCATGCGGACGGTCTCGGATTACGCGGGCGCGCTGCGGCTGCTGCGCAAGCGCCCGCAGGACCCCGAGGGTTTCCCGAAGGCGCTGCCGGTCTCGGCCATGGAGGAGAACGGGCTGGAGAAAGCATGGGAAGAAATGACCGCGCTAGCCGAATGGCGCCGCGCGAACGGGCATTTCGATCAGCGCCGCGCCGAGCAGGCGCGGCACTGGTTCGAGGCTGAGGTCCGCGAGGGGCTCCTCGCGCGGTTGCGCCGGGATCCGGAGATCCGGGCGAAAATGCGCGAGTTGGGCGACGCGGTGGCCAGCGGTGAAAGCGCGGCCTCTGCAGCTGCGGCTGTGATGCTGGAGCAGCTGGGCGGCTGAGCGCCGCCCTGCCCGGCTTACATATCGCCTTCTTTCTTATCCATGGTGGGCTCGGTATGTTCCGGCTCGCCGTGGGTCACGTCTTCATGTGAAATCTCCGGTGTGGAGACAGGCGCGGGATCCTGCGCAGTCTCGGTCGGCTGATCGCGGCTGAGATCGACCGGGACGTCGACGACCATCAGTCCGGTTTTCTCGAAACGCAGATTGAGCGTGACCATGTCACCCTGATGGAGCGACTGCTTCAGCCCCATGAACATGACGTGATCGCCGCCGCGCTGCAGGACATGCTCGCCCTTGGCGGGAACCTCGAAGCCTTCCTTGACTTCGAGCATCTGCATCGCGCCGTTCGGCCCCTGCTTGTGCGTATGCAGTTCGACACGCGCGGCAACGTTCGAGCTGACCGAGACGAGCCGGTCGTCGAGATCGGAGATGTTCTTGATCTCCATGAAGGCCGCCGCCGATTTCGACATCGGGGTCGAGACCCGGACATAAGGGTCGATGATCTGGATCTGGTCAGCGGCGAAGGCGGGGAGAGCGACGGCGATCAGCGCCGCGCTCATCAGGTATTTGCGGATCATTCATGTCTCCTGAGGGTGTATTCGTCTGAAGGCTGGGGATCAGACGGCTGCAGGCGGACCACGGGCGCGCGGCACCACGAAGGCCTGCGCCTGCGCGCTCTCGAGCTCGACCGTCTGCAGCCTGCGCCCCTCGCCCTGCGGCGGAGTCGGCAGGGCCGGCGCGACCGCGACGGCGGCCATCATCGCCAGCACCATGTCGGGACAGAGATGCACGGGGCCAGTCGGGTTGCCATCGGCATCGACGCTGATCGTGGTCACGCCATAGCCGGTGCAGATCACCACCTCGCCCGCGACACGCGCCTTCCCGCGCGCAACCGCCATGGTCATGCTGGTCATGGCCAGCACGAGCGCCGCGACGATCCCGATCAGTAGCTTGAAGCGCGTCCTCCACATGGCGCTCACACTAGCGTGAGGATGTGACGATGGGAATGCGACAGTTCAGCCGAACAAAGCAAAAACCCCGCGCCTCGGCGCGGGGTTTTCGAAAATTCCGATCCGGAAAGGGATCAGGCGGCAGCCTGAGCTTTCGCGATCGCTTTCTTGATCTTCAGAGCGTTCACCGAGAGGTCCGCATCCTTCGCCTTGGCGAGGAACGCGTCGAGACCGCCGCGATGGTCCACCGAGCGCATGCCGGCTGCGGAAACGCGCAGCTTGAAGCTCTGGCCCAGAGTATCCGAGATCAGGGAAACATCGTTCAGGTTCGGCAGGAAGCGACGACGCGACTTGTTGTTCGCGTGGCTCACTTTGTTGCCCGTCGTGGGGCCCTTGCCGGTCAGTTCGCAAACGCGCGACATGGCATTCTTCCTTCGTTTCTTACCTGGCCGAAGTTACGCGAATCGCGCGCCCGGCCCCAACATGAAAAGGCGCCGCTTGGCAGCGCCCGAAAATCTGTTGGCGCGGAATACGGCCAATGGCGCCTCGCGTCAAGTCGCCCAGGCCGATTTTATCCACCTTCCCCACCGCTTCAGGGGCGGTTTCACCACCCGCGCTGAGCCAGATGGCGCAACCCCTGGGTCACATCGGTGCGCACGGCCAATCTCAGCGCCGGTTCGTCGCCCGCCCGCAGAGCGGAGAGAATCATCCGGTGATGGCGCGGCGGCTCGTTGCGCTGCAGCTTGGTATAGACCGCGCGCATCGTCGGCCCCAGCTGCAGCCAGACGGTCTCGATCACCGCGAGCATCGCGGGCGCCTGCGCGCGCAGATAGAGCGTGCGGTGGAATTCGAGGTTGGTGCGGATGTAGCCGACCGCATCCTGTTTCGCGACGGCCTCGGCATTGGCGACGTTGATCGCACCGAGACGGTCGATCAGCGCGAGGTGGGCGCGCGGCAGGGCACGGGCCGACAGTTCCGGCTCGATCAGCGCCCGCAGCGCGGCCAGCTCCTCGATCCGTTCGTTGGACAGCTCCGGCGTGGTTACCCGCCCCGAACTCGACAGCGTCAGCGCGCCTTCCGCAACCAGCCGCCGCAGCGCCTCCCGCGCGGGGGTCATGGAGACACCGTATTGCTTGCCCAAACCCCGCAACGTCAGCGCAGTGCCCGGCAGCAACTCCCCCACCATGATCTGCTGGCGCAAAGTGCGGTACAGCCGATCATGGGCGGCGGTCTCGATGGGGCGTGTGGAAATCGTTGTCATTCGCTTTTTGTGATCACGTTGCCGCCGCGGGTCAATCGCGAAACCGGATCGCATGGAGCGCGGAGCCTTCGCGCTTGAGCCATGCGCGCTCTGCCTTGAAGCTCGGCCGCAGGGATTCGACGACGCGCCAGAAGGCGGGCGAGTGATTCATCTCCTCCAGATGCGCGACCTCATGGGCCGCGACATAATCCAGCACGTCCGGCGGCGCCATGATCAACCGCCAGCTATAGGAGAGCGCTCCGGTCGAGCTGCAGGACCCCCAGCGCGAGCGGGTGTCGCGAATCGTGATCTTTGCGAAGTCACGCCCGATCTCGGAGGCGTAGCGCGCGGTCGCCGCATGCAGTCTCTGACGAGCTGCGTGTTTGAAGAAAGTCTCGACCCGCACGCCCAGCCGTGCCGGATCTTCGGGCACGAGGAGGCGCGCGCCGTCGATCTTCGGGCTGCGCAGCGACGCGGGTTCGAGCATCAGCATCTGCCCCTGGAAGGGGACAGCTTGTCCGAATCGCACGGCCCGCGCGGGCGGGATCGCCCCAAGCGTCTTGCGCAGCCATTCGGTTTGCGAGCGCGCGAAGGCCAGCGCCTCTCGCTCGGACGCGCCCCGCGGGATCGTGAGCGCCACCCGCCCGTCGACCCGCGACACCCGCAATGAGAACCTGCGCGCGCGACCGGAACGGCGCATCACCAACTCCACCTCGGGCAGTTCGGGAATGTGAGGTGGGCGGGACAGGGGCATTCTCCGGCAGGTTCGGTCAAGAGGCGCGGCCATCGGGTCGCAGCCCCACAAGAAAGGCGCGAAAAGGCTTTGACACCCTGCGCGGCATGTGGCAGTTGGCTGCGACTCTGCTGGATATAAGTGCGCAGGAGAATTCCATGCCGAAAGAGGAATGGGGCGTCAAGCGTCTGTGCCCGCATTGCGCGAGCCGCTTTTACGACCTGAATAACGACCCGATGACCTGCCCGGTCTGCAACAACACCTTCACCCTCGAGGCTCTGACCTCGGGCAGCGGTCGCACGCTCGTGACCGACAAGACGTCGTCGCAGAAAGATGACGACGTCAATCTCGACGATGACGATCTCGACGACGATAACGGCGACGTGGATCTCGACGACGATCTGCTCGACGACGACGACGATGACGACAATGTCTCGCTCGATGACATCGCGGATGTCAGCACCGAGGACAAGGAAGACAACTGATCGGCTGGGCCGCTCGGACGAGAGATCAAGGCGCAACGGGAAACCGTCGCGCCTTTTTCTTTTTCCGGACGTGAGGCCGTGCGTATTCCCGCTTCTCCCCTGCCCCGAGGCGCGCTCTACGCCAGCGCCGCTCAGGTGACGCGCGGGAATACGCAGCGGACAAAAATTTCCCCCGCCTTCACAACAAATTCCTCTTGCGCCGCCCCGACGCTTTGCCTATACGCCTCCCCACACAGCGGGGCTGACCCGCTGGACCTCCGGTGGGGCCATAGCTCAGTTGGGAGAGCGCTTGAATGGCATTCAAGAGGTCAGGGGTTCGACTCCCCTTGGCTCCACCAAACAAACTTCCGAAAACGCATCCGATCACATCGCGCTTGTCGTGAGAAGTTCGCCGCGCGCCGGCGCGGTCCGGTCGCCGTGCGCTTAGGCTCCCCCGCATAGGGCTTTCTTCCGCCAGCGAACGACACCGTGAGGACGTGGAGTGCGCGCCAACGCAGCCTTGTCGACCTCACTCGGTGCCAGCGCGCGCTTCGTGACGCGACCGACACAGGCGTTGTACTTCGTCGAGTAGCGTCCACCGAGGTCGACCTTTGCGCGCCGCCATCTCACTCGTGCGCGCGGTCTGTTCGTCGGAGAACGGCCGCCCGCGATCGCGACGATAGCTTCTTCGCGCTGGGGCTCGTAGCCCGTTGCGCGTCTTCGGACGGAAAGCGTGGTTTCTGCGACATTCCGGGGCCACGGAGAAAATCGCTCACCATGTGCCGCACTTGTGGCTGGCCTCGACAGGCGACGTGCTCAGCGCGCCGCCAGCAATTGGCGTAGCGTGATGCGGGCCATGGGTCAGGTCTCCTCCGAAAGATATGTCTTGATGATCTCGACCTCTTCCGAGGCGCCGAACACGAGCGGCACGTTCTGGTGCGGCGCCTCCGGCACGAGATCGAGGATGCGCTTGGTGCCATCGGTGGCGCGGCCGCCTGCCGCTTCGATCAGACAGGCGATCGGCACCGCCTCATAGGCCAGCCGCAGCCGTCCCGCGCGATAGCCTTCGCGCCGGTCCGCCGGATAGAGGAACGCGCCACCTTTGAGCAGGATACGGTGCAATTCACCGACCGCCGCCGCCAGCCAGCGCATGTTGAAATCGCGCCCGCGCGGGCCCTCTGCCCCGGCGCGCAACTCGGCGGCCCAGCGTTGCAGCCCCGGGCTCCAATGGCGCTCGTTAGAGGCGTTGTAGGCAATGGTCGACGCTTTGGGCGACAGCCGGACATCCTGCGCCGTCATGCGGAAGTCCTTGCCGTCATAGGTGACGATCTGCACCCCCTGCCCGGCCGTGAACCCGAAATCCAGCGAATGACCGAAGGAGGCATAACCCGCCGCGATCGCCTCCGAGCCCGGACGCCGGAAATCGGCAGGACCGGTCGGGTAGATCGCGAACAGCATCCCGAGCGGCGCGCCGATACCGATCGAGCCCGACCCGTCGATCGGATCGATCGCGAGATCGAAGCGGCCTTCCGGGTCGAGCAGTTCGACCTCTTCGGCCTCTTCCGACAGCATGTGCCGCACACCCAGCCCGGCAAGCGCCGCAATGATGTGGTCATGCGCGCCGACATCGAGCGCCTTCTGCACATCGCCGCTCTCATTCTGACCACAGGGCGCGGCCGGATCGCCGGGCAACCTGCCCGCCGCGAGCCGCTGCTCGATCGGCGGCAAGGCATTCGCCAGCGCGGCGATGATCTCTCCAAGCCCGCCAGCAGGCAGGCAGTCACGCAGGTGCGCCGCCTGCGAGGGACGGTCGTTCGGCAAGGTCAGCATGTGGGAATTCCGTCAGTGAGTTGGGACCGGGCGGCGAACCGCCCGGCCCTCGGGAGTTCGCTCAGACCGTCGTGTGATACTTGGCATCGACCGCGTCAATGGCCTGAACGTTGTCCGCCGATTTCCCCTCGGGATCGAAGGACGAGGCCAGGAAGGCATCGGCGATGTCTTTCGCGAGCTCCACGCCCAAGACCCGCGCGTCCATCGTGATGATATGCGCGTTGTTCGAGATGCCGCAGTCGGTCGCGACGCGCAAAGCCACGCAAATCGCACAGTCGAGCGCGAGGCCGGGTCCCGGCGGCGTGATACTCCGCACACCACGCACCTAAGCCTCTGCCATACGTCATGCGCAAAGTCTGGGACTGCAGCCACGCCAGCGCTTGACAGCTATCACCGCGCGCGTAACCGCATCAGTGGCGTGCTGATCATCTACATTTCGGAAGGGAGAGAAATGGCGGACCCGGGACGATTCGAACGCCCGACCCCTTGATTCGTAGTCAAGTGCTCTATCCAGCTGAGCTACGGGTCCGCTTATGTGGGGCGATGTAACGGCCACGTCGGAGCGATGCAAGAGCAAATTCGCGGCAATTTCGCAAAACCGTCAAAATTCCCGGATGCCCTCGCGGCAGCCCTGCGGATGGGTGCATCGCTGCCGGCGCGTAACCCCGCACGGGCTCAGGAGATTGCGCCGGCGCCCTTCTCGGAGACACAATCCAACGCGACATCGGAGGGCAGGAAGATGCGAAACTCGGTGCCGCTCCCATCGGTCCGAACGAGGTCCAGCCGCCCGCCATGGCCACGAATCAACTCCGCGGCAATGGCGAGGCCGAGCCCCGTACCGCCCGCTCGGGTGCCCCCGGTGAAGGGCTTGAAGAGATGTTCGCGGGCGGTCTCGGGCAGTCCGGGGCCGCTGTCCTGCACGCGGATCCACCAACCTTCGGAATTCTCGCCTGCGCCGATCTCTACCGTACCGTTCTTTCCGGTGGCCTCGATCGCCTGACGGGCATTGCGCACGAGGTTGTTGAGCACGCGGTAGAGCTGCTCGCGGTCGGCACGGATTACCAGGTTCGGCGGCATGTCGGTGACGAAATCGACGACCGGGCCTTCGCTCGGGTGTTCCTCGTTTTCCAGAACTTCCTGCGCCAGCTCGCCGAACATGAAGCGCGACAGCGTCGGCGGCGGCTCCTTGGCCTTGCCGAAGGCGAGCGTCGTTTCACACAGGTTGATCGCGCGCTCGATCGAGCCGGTCAGCTTCGGCGCCGCGCGCTTCACGCCGGGATCGTCCGAGCTTTCCATACGGTCGGCGAAGAGCTGCGCCGTGGTCAGGATGTTGCGCAGGTCGTGGCTGATCTTGGCGACCGCTTGCCCCAGCTGTGCGAGACGCTCCTTCTGGCGCAACGACGCGGTGAGCTGCTGCTGCATCGAGGCCAAGGCCTCTTCCGCCACGCGCAGTTCCTCGACGCTGGCCTGCGGGGTTATGATACGCCGCGCGTCTTCGGGCGCGTCCGCGTAGGATGACATATGCGCTACAAGCCGCTTGATCGGCACGACCATCAGCCGCCGCACCAGCAGGAACAGCAGAACGGCGGTGATCACGGAGAAGACCGCCGAGATCGACAGGAGCCGTAGCCCGTATTCCACCATTGCGATCCGCATCGGCTCGGTCGCGAGCGTCACCTCGATCACGATGCCGCCCTTCTGCACCGGCTGCCCCAGCACCCGGATTACGCGATCCTCGGAATCGAAGAGCGCATGCACCGCGTCACGGATGCGCGTCCATTCGGTCGAATCGCGCAAATCGTAGGTTTCGGTCACGGGCGAGGGAATCGGAGAGGACAACACCAGCTGCCGCGCCGCATCTCTGCGCAGCACGACGTTGAAGACGCCCGCGTTGGAGAGCAGTTCCTTTTCCAGATCGGGCGCGATGGTGGTGTCTGTGGTCAGCAGCGCGAGCGAGGCGATTTGCGCCCGCTCGAGTCGCGTAAGAAGATAGTCCTCACGGAAATTCGCCAGCCCCGGCAAAAGGATCAACGCCTCGGCGAGCACCACGAAAACCGTGGTCAGGATCAGAAACCGTCCTGAAAGAGTGTTCACTTTCATCGCCTATCAAACGCAGAGCCGCCCCGCAGCGTCGGCCTGTCCCCTTCACTGTCACTCTTGATGCACCGCCCGTCAGGATGCAAGGATGCCATCCTGCGCGTCAGCCGCTCTTTGTGCACAAGATAGGTGGCTCGCACGAAAGGCAAAACCCCGTGAGCGGTCACGATCCATGCGAAGCGACCGGAAAAGCCGGAAAAAACCCGCTTTCGCGAATTGACTTGCCGGGGAGAGGTCACTAAAGAGCGGCTTCGAAATGCTATCTGGCCCTCGAATCCTGTTTCTGGGCCCGAACCGGAGTGAAAACGATGAAACGCACGTTCCAGCCGTCGAACCTCGTTCGCGCCCGTCGCCACGGCTTCCGCAGCCGCATGGCCACGAAGGGTGGACGCCGGGTTCTCAACGCCCGTCGCGCGAAGGGCCGTAAGCGTCTGTCGGCTTAAGGCCGTTACAGCCGCGACTGGCTTTTGACGCCGCCGGATGCTTTTCGCAGGTCGGGCCCTCGGGTCGGATCGGTGAAAAGACCGGCGGCTTCGCTATTTTGCGCGCCGTTTATTCGCCGGAGGTCCCCTGATGGCCGCCATACGCTCAGATGATCCGACTCGCCCGACCGCGGTTCTGCGGCAGCGGGCGGATTTCCTGAAAGCGGCCTCGGCGCAGCGTAAGGGGATGCCCGGCTTTCTGCTGCAGGCGCGCAAACGCCGCGAAGACGAGCCCGTCGCCCCCGATCTGATCCGCGTGGGGTTCACCTGCTCGAAGAAGCTCGGCAATGCGGTGGCGCGCAATCGCGCGAAACGCCGCCTGCGCGAAATCGCCCGCGCCGTTCTGCCCAAGGCGGGTCGGCCGGGCTGGGACTATGTTCTGGTCGGGCGCCCCGAGGCGACCGCAACGCGCGACTTCGCCGCCATGCTGGCCGAATTCGAGACCGTGCTCACGATCATTCACGATTTGCCGATCACCCCGCCGAGACCGCGCAAACCCAAGGGGAGCAAACGCAAATGAGCCCCCTCGCCCGAATCCTCGCCCTGCCGGTTCATGCCTATCGCTTGCTGCTCAGCCCCTGGATGGGGCACGGCTGCCGCTACCAGCCGACTTGCTCGGTCTATGCGCTCGAAGCGCTCGAGAGGCACGGCGCACTGAAGGGGGGATGGCTTGCCGGGAAACGGCTCCTCAGCTGCCACCCCTGGGGCGGGCATGGCTACGACCCGGTGCCTGGCGCCGATCCCGAACATGACGCCGCCCATCGTTGCGCCCATGCGCATGACGCGAAGGACACTCCAGATGCTTGATGACGAAGACAGCCCGATCCATCCGCTTTTCGCAGGAGCGCCCTCGACGACCGAGTTCAAGAAACTGCGCAAGCGCATCGTGCGCGAAACCCGCGAGGCGATCGAGAAATACGGCATGATCGAACGCGGTCAACGCTGGCTGGTCTGCCTGTCGGGCGGCAAGGACAGCTACACGCTGCTGGCCGTGCTGCACGAGCTGCAATGGCGCGGGCTGCTGCCGGTGGAGCTGCTGGCCTGCAATCTCGATCAGGGCCAGCCGGGCTTCCCCGCGACCGTGCTTCCGGAATTCCTCGAGAAGATGGGCGTGCCGCACCGGATCGAATATCAGGACACCTATTCGATCGTGATGGACAAGGTCCCGCAGGGCCGCACCTATTGCGCGCTTTGCTCGCGGCTGCGGCGCGGCAACCTCTATCGCATCGCGCGCGAGGAAGGCTGCTCGGCCGTCGTGCTGGGTCATCACCGCGACGACATTCTCGAGACTTTCTTCATGAACCTGTTCCACGGCTCGCGCCTCGCGACGATGCCGCCCAAACTGCTGAATGAGGAAGGCGATCTCTTCGTCTATCGACCGCTCGCCTTCGTCGCGGAGGAAGATTGCGAGAAATTCGCCCGCGCGATGGACTATCCGATCATCCCTTGCGATCTCTGCGGCTCTCAGGACGGGCTGCAGCGCCAGCAGGTGAAGATGATGCTCGACGGCTGGGAGAAGAACACCCCCGGCCGCCGCAACAAGATGTTCAAGGCGCTACTCAACGCGCGCCCCTCGCACCTGTGCGACCCCGCGATCTTCGATTTCGCGGGGCTCGAGCGGCGCGCGGAGAGTGAAGCGGATTTTAACGAAAACGTCCCGGTTTTGCGCGAGCGCGATTAACCGGCTGAATACCAATTGCGCCTAACCTCGCCGGCGAAGGGGGCTCCTGAGGGGCCTGCATGTGCCACGGGGGTAGGTGTCATGGGGAAGGACGGTGGCAAGCGCGCCGCCCGCAAATCAGAGCTGCGCGCAAAATATCACGGCAAGCCGGGGCCGGTTCTGCTCCGCCGCGAGATGATCGCCTTCGTACCGGCCTGTGGGCTCGCCCTGCTTTGGGTGGGGCCCGAGGCGATGGTGTTGATCGGCCTTACCGCGCTTCTAGTGGGATGGATGACCCGTCCCCTGCCCGTCCCGCTTGAGACTGACGAGGAAGGCTGCGACCCCGCTACCGGCCTGCCGCCGCCAAATGCCGCGATCTCCGAAATGGCCGCATCCCTGCAGGACGCGCGGGCGCGCAATCGCCCGACCGGCTGCCTGATCCTCGGCCTCGACGCGCCGGAGCAGGCGCTCCGGCGCCTGCCGGCCAGGGACTTCGACCTGCTGCTGCGCCGGATCGGCGAGCGGCTTCAGGGGCAGCTGCGCAGCGGCGACGTAGTCACCCGATGGGAGGGTGCCCGTTTCGCGGTCCTGCTGCGCCCGACGCCACGCCTCGGGCTCGAGGGCATGATCCAGCTTTGCGGGCGCCTGCAGGAAGCGGTAAGCGAGCCTTACTCGATCGCGGCACAGACCGAACAGATCACCATGCATATCGGCTTTCACCTCGTGGGCCGGAGTGATGCGTCCCCTGCCCATCGCGAGGACGCCGCCACGCTGGCCAAGGCCGAAGCGCACGCCCATGCGGAGGCGGAGGCGGCACTGTCGCGCGCCGAAACCGCCGCCGAGCGCGCGATGCGCAGCGGGCCCGGCGCGATCCGCTCCTCCCGTTCCAACAAGATCGTCATGAAAGAGCCGGGCCCGCACCCGCTATCCGCCAGCGTGGGGGAGGCACTGGAGGCCGGGCATATAAAGGCGTTCTTCCTGCCGCAGATATCCACCGATACCGGGGACATCGTGGGATTTCAGGCAATCCCGCGCTGGCTTCACGCGCAGCGCGGGATCCTGACCGAAAGCGAGATTCTTCCCGCGATCGAAGCTGCAGGGCTCGGCGCGCGCTTCTCCGAGGTGATGCTCTACGCGGCCTTCGGTGCGCTGCGCGACATCTCGCGCGACGGCAGCGACTTCGGCCCGGCCTCGCTGCCATTCCTGCACGGCCAGATGGGCGACCCGAGACTGGCCGAGCGGCTGGCCTGGGAATTCGACCGGTTCGAGATCGCCCCGAACCGGCTGCGGCTGATCGTCCCGCAGGCGATGGTGGCGCGGCTCGACGATCCGGTTTGCTGTCGCACCCTGCACGAAATCAAACGCCTAGGCTGCCTGATCGAACTGGCGGGGTTCGGCACCGGCCCCGTCTCGGCAGAAACGATCCACCGGCTCGGACCGCAGCGGCTGCGCATCCATCGCTCGCTCACCGCACAGATCGACCACAACACCGAACACCAGCGCCTGACCGCCGCGATCGTATCGATGGCCGAAGGACTGGGGCTGAAAACTCTCGCCGAAGGGGTGCCGGGTATCGCCGAGCACGCGATGCTGTGCCAGCTGGGCTGCTCAGCGGTGCAAGGCCCGGCGATCGCCGCCCCGATGCCGATCAGCGAATTTCTCGATTGGGCAGAACGGCACCGCACCAAGCTCGCCGCGACGCCGCAAATCGGCCGGCGTTGAGCGGCCCCGCAGACCGCTCTCCGCCGCCGCGCGCCCGGCATCGTGACCAAGCACGCAGAGGCAAACCGTGCCCGATCGATCGTTTCAAGGGAAAATGGCTTGACCTTTGGCTGCCCCTTCTGTTGAACCCATGCAAGTTTTCGACAGGCTTGTGGACTTAGGGTTTCATGGACAACCAAAACAAGAATCTCATTCTCGCGGTGGTACTCTCCGCAGTCGTGCTGGGCGTCTGGACCTATTTCTTCCCGCCCACGCAGGACACGACGACCCCGCCGAGCGAGGTGACCACGCAACAGGCCGCGACGCCCGAAAGCACTGATATCGCACCGAAGTCTGCGGCCGACACCACCGGCGCGCCGGTCGATACGGCGACCATGTCGCAAACCGCGAGCGCCCAAGCCCAAAGCGCCGCGCGCATCGCGATCGACACCCCGGCGGTCGAGGGTTCGATCTCGACTCTCGGCGGGCGCTTCGACGACCTGTCGCTCAAGAAATACAAGGAAACGCTGGCGAAAGATTCGCCCGACGTGCGTCTCCTCTCGCCCATCAGCGGCAATACCGACAATTCGACCCTGCCCTATTACGTCGTCTATGGCTGGCTGCCCGCGGGCGGTCTGCCGGGCGACCAGGTGCCCGGCCCGAATACGGTCTGGACGCAGGTCGGCAACGGCAAACTCACGCCCGACACGCCTGTGACGCTTCAGTGGGACAACGGCCACGGCCTGACCTTCCAGCGCGAGATCTCGGTCGATGACAAGTATCTCTTCACGATCAAGCAGTCGGTGCAGAACGGTACCAACGCCGCCGTGAAGCTTGCCCCATACGGTATCATCGCGCGTCACGGCATCCCCGAGGAGCGCCGCGTCTACGTGCTCCACGAAGGCCTCGTGGCGATGGATGACGGCAATCTCCAAGAGATCAAATACAAGAACATCACCAAGCTCGATAACAAGGGCGCCGAGGGTCAGGCCGAGATCAAGCAGGTGAAGGACGCCGGCTGGACGGGCTTTACCGACAAATACTGGCAGACCGTTCTGGCGCCGATCTCGGGCCCCTTCACCTCGGTGGTGAAATATTCGGGCGAGAAGTCCGACATCTACCAGACCGAGACCCGCCTGCCGGTGATCGACGTCGCGCCGGGCGCCAAGGGTGACTCGCAGACCCACCTCTTCGCCGGTGCGAAGGAATGGGAAACCCTGCGCGACTATCAGGACAATGTCCCGATCCCGAAATTCGTCGACTCGCTCGACTGGGGCTGGTTCTACTTCCTCACCAAGCCGATGTTCCGCCTCCTGCACTTCCTGCATGGCGCGATCGGCAACATGGGCTGGGCGATCATCGCGCTGACCTTCATCATCAAGCTGATCGTCTTCCCGCTGGCACGGAAGTCCTACATCTCGATGGCGCGCATGAAGGAACTGCAGCCCGAGATGGAGAAGATGAAAGAGGCCGCTGGCGACGACCGCCAGAAGATGCAGCAGGGCATGATGGAGCTCTACAAGAAGCACAAGGTGAACCCCGCCGCGGGCTGTCTGCCGCTTCTGATCCAGATCCCGATCTTCTTCTCGCTCTATAAGGTGATTTACGTCACGATCGAACTGTATCACGCGCCGTGGATCGGCTGGATTCACGACCTCTCGGCCCCCGATCCGACCTCGATCCTGAACCTGTTCGGCCTTCTGCCCTTCGCAGCGCCCGATCCGGGCTCGCCGCTCTTCATCCTGTCGCTCGGTATCCTGCCGATCCTGCTGGGTGTCTCGATGTGGTTCCAGCAGCGCCTGAACCCGGCGCCGACGGACAAGACTCAGGCGATGATCTTCGCGTGGATGCCGTGGGTCTTCATGTTCATGCTGGGCAGCTTCGCCTCGGGCCTCGTGCTTTACTGGATCACGAACAACACGATCACGTTCATCCAGCAGTACACGATCATGTCGATGCACGGGAAGCGGCCGGACCTGTTCGGCAATATCAAAGAGAGCTTCTCGCGGAAGAAACCCGCCGAAGAGAAGAAATGAGCGCAACGCTCTCTCGCATCTACCGACATCCGATCAAGTCGATCGGGGTAGAGGAACTGAAGGACGCGTCCCTTGAAGAGGGGCGCGTCTTGCCTTGCGACCGGGAGTGGGCGGTGCTGCATGAGCGCTCCAAGATCGGTGTCGATGCGGAGGGGCGCGCGGATGGCTGGGGCCAGAAGATCAACTTCGTGATCGGACGTTCCGCGCCGGGCCTGATGGGGGTGACGTCGCGGATGCTCGAGAACGGACACATTCTGCTGGAGCACCCCGAGCAATGGCATCTCGAGATCGATCCCGAGCGTGAGCTCGACCAGCGCAAACTGTTGGAATGGCTGCGCCCGTTCTGGCCCGAGAGCGCGCCGCGCCCGACCGCGCTGGTACGCGGCCCCGACCGGGCTTTCACCGATGATCCCCTGCCCTATGTCTCGCTGATCGGGCAGGCTTCGCTCGACGATCTCTCGGCGCGTGTGGGCAAGCCCATCGACCGCCGCCGCTTCCGCGCCAATCTCTGGGTCGAGGGCTGGGAGCCCTTCGCCGAGATGGACCTGATCGGGAAAACGGTACGCGTGGGCGAGGCAGAGCTGCAACTGCGCGCCTGTATCGGGCGTTGTCGCGCGACGGACGCCAGTATCGAGACGGGCGAGCGCGACATCGACATGCTGGCAGAGCTGGAACGCCATTACGGGCATACTGACCTTGGCGTATTCTGCCTCGTCACAAAACAGGGCCGCATCGCGCGCGGCGACAAGATCGAGGTACTCTGATGGAGTTGAATTTCCCGCTGGCCGAAGAGCCCGACGATTTCGCGCGTGAGCGTGGGCGCAAGCTGTTCGCCGCCCCCGTCGATTTCCTCAAGGGCGTCGTCGCGATGAAGGGGCTACCACCCGCCGACCGCATTGAGGTTTGCTTCGCGGGACGATCCAATGTCGGCAAGTCAAGCCTGATCAACGCGCTCACGAACCGCCGCAACCTCGCGCGCGCATCGAACACGCCGGGCCGCACGCAGGAGATCAACTATTTCACCACGCAGGACGGACCCTATCTGGTCGACCTTCCGGGCTACGGCTTCGCGCAGGCCCCGGTCGCGGTGGTCGCGAAATGGCAGGCGTTGCTGAAGGATTACCTGTCCGGCCGCGCGACGCTGCGTCGCGCCTTCGTGCTGATCGACACGCGCCACGGCGTCAAAGCGGTAGACGAGGAGATCCTGACGCTGCTTGACCGCGCCGCCGTCCCATTTCAGGTCGTGATGACGAAGGCCGACAAGGTCAGCGCGAAAGATTGCGAAAAGGTGCTGGATCAGGTGCGTAAGGCGCTGGCCAAACACCCTGCCGCCTTCCCCGAGATCGTACTGACCTCGTCCGAAAAGGGCGAAGGGATCGAGACGCTGCGCGCGATCATCGCCGGGCTGGAGTGACCCCCTGCCCGGCTTCTGTCGTCACTTGCCGAGGCAGTAGCGCATCACCGCCTTTTGCGCGTGCAGACGGTTCTCTGCCTCGTCGAAGATCACCGAGGCTGGGCCGTCCATGACGCCGCTCGTCGCCTCGTCATTGCGGTGCGCGGGCAGGCAATGCATGAAGAGCGCGTCGGGCTTGGCGTGGCTCATCAGCTCCTCGTTGACCTGGTAGGGCCGCAGCTGGTTGTGGCGACGCTCCTTCGCAGATTCCGGATCATGCATCGACACCCAGGTGTCGGTGACAACCAGATCGGCGCCTTCGACCGCCTTGATCGGATCGCGCTCTATCGTGATCGGGTGGCCCGCCTTCTCGGCCAAGTCGAGCCACGCACGTTCGGGGTCGAGCGTTTCCGGCCCGGTGAAGGTCAGATCGAAGCCGAACTGCGCCGCGGCATGGGCGAAGCTGGCGAAGACGTTGTTGCCGTCGCCCGACCAGACCACCTTCTTGCCCGCGATCGGCCCGCGCTTCTCTTCATAGGTCATAACATCGGCCATGATCTGGCAGGGGTGAGTGCGGTCGGTCAGGCCGTTGATCACCGGCACCGAGGCATATTCGGCCATCTCGAGCAGTGTTTCCTCCTCGAAGGTCCGGATCATGATCAGATCGACGTAGCGCGACAAAACGCGGGCGGTATCGGCGATGGTCTCGCCATGGCCCAGCTGCATATCCGCGCCCGAGAGCACCATCGATTGCCCGCCCATCTGACGCACGCCGACATCGAAGCTGACGCGGGTCCGGGTCGAGGGCTTCTCGAAGATCAGAGCGACCATGTGCCCGGCGAGCGGCTGCTCGTCATCGGGCGCGCCTTTCGGACGACCGTTGCGGGCCTGCTTCATCGCGATGCCCTGGTCGATCATGGACCGCAGCGCGGCGGGGTCGGTTTTGTGGATATCGAGGAAATGGTTCATCGGTTTGTCTTTCGTGGAGGGGCCTGAGGGGCTGTCCGCCCCGCTGCGCTCCCGCGCAGCCCCCGAGGATATTTACGCCAAGAGGAAGTCAGGCGGCCTTTTCGAGTTGCGACGCGGCGGCATCGAGCCGGGTCACCGCCTCGGCCAGATCGGCCTCGGAAATGTTCAGCGCGGGCAGCAGGCGCAGCACGTTATCCGCCGCCGGGACGGTCAGCAGGTGCTGGTCATAAGCGGCGACCACGAGATCGGCCGGCGCGCGCTTGCATTTGAGCCCCAGCATCAGTCCGGTGCCGCGCACGCTTTCGAACGTTTCGGGATGCGCCGCGATCAGCCCTTCGAGCTTCTGGCGCAGGAAACCTGCCTTGGCGTTCACCTGGTCGAGGAAAGCGGGCTCGGAGACGATCTCCATCACCCTGGCGCCGACCGCGCAGCCCAGCGGGTTACCGCCATAGGTCGAGCCATGCGTGCCCGCGACCATGCCGGAGGCGGCCTCCTCGGTCGCCAGCACCGCGCCCAGCGGGAAGCCCCCGCCGATGCCCTTCGCGACCATCATGATATCGGGCGTGACGCCTGCCCATTCATGCGCGAACAGCCGGCCAGAGCGGCCCACGCCGCATTGCACCTCGTCGAAGATCAGGAGCGCGCCGGTCTCGTCGCAGAGATCGCGCAGCCCTTTCAGGCATTGATCGGGCACCGGGCGGATGCCGCCTTCGCCCTGAATCGGCTCGATCAGGATAGCGGCGGTCTTGTCGGTGACGGCAGCCTTGAGCGCCTCGTGATCGCCCCAGGGAAGCTGGGTGAAGCCGGGCAGCAGCGGGCCGAAGCCCTTCACCATCTTTTCCGATTTCGGCGTGGCCGAGATCGCACCGGTGGAGCGGCCGTGGAAGGCGCCCTCGAAGGTGATGATCTCCACCCGGTCCTCGCCTTTCGAGGACCAGTATTTCCGCGCCATCTTGATCGCGAGTTCCGCAGCCTCGGTGCCGGAATTGGTGAAGAAGACCGTATCGGCGAAGGTCTTCTCGACCAGCGCATCGGCCAGCGCCTGCTGTTGCGGGATCTGGTAGAGGTTCGAGACGTGCCAAAGCTTCGCGGCCTGCTCGGTCAGCGCCTCGACCAGTTCCGGCGCGGCATGACCCAGCGCATTCACCGCGATCCCAGCGCCCATATCGAGATATCGGTTCCCGTCCGCCGTCTCGAGCCAGGAACCTTCGCCCTTAACGAAGGCGAGCGGTGCGCGATTATAGGTCGGCAGGACGGAGGGGATCATCGGGGTCAAGCTCCAGTAAGGGAAGGCAAATTCGTGCAACAGTCCCGGGGGGCTGTCAACATTCGGGGGCCTTCGGTCAGCGATTTGGGATTGGGTGTGGCGGCAGGCCACGGCAGATCGGACGTCAGGCGCTTCAGCGGCGACGTCGGGGACGGGAAATATATGCGGTCCTTGCGATCATGCATGGCGCTTACGCTGGGGCAGCGCGGAAGTAAAGAGGGATCAGCCAAGCGTCACGTCGAGGAACATCATCAGGATCAGGCCGAAGAGTAGCCCGGCGGTCGCGCGGTTCTGGTGCCCGTTGCGGTGGGTTTCCGGGAGAATCTCGTGGCTGATGATGTATAGCATGGCACCCGCTGCAAAGGTCAGCCCCCATGGCAGCAGTGCGCCGGAGACCGACACGGCAGCTGCGCCGACCAGCGCGCCCACGGGTTCGACCGCCCCGGTCATCGCGGTGACGAAGAAGGCCTTCCGCCGAGAATAACCCTGCCCGATCAGCGCGACGGCCACGGCGAGGCCTTCCGGGATGTCTTGCAGCGAGATGCCAGTCATAACCGAGAAGCCGTTCTCGTTGCCCGCGCCGAAAGCGACGCCGATCGACAGACCTTCGGGAAAGTTGTGAATGGTGATCGCGATCACGAAGAGCCAGATCCGCGCCAGTTGCGCCGCATCGGCACCCTCACGGCCGGAGGTGAAGTGTTCGTGGGGCAAGGTCGCGTTCAGCCAGGCCACGAAGCCCGCGCCGATGGCGATCCCGATCGCGGCGATGGCGGCGGCGACCCAGACAGAGCCCAACATCGTCTCTGCCACGTCGATCCCCGGCAGGATCAGCGAGAAATACGACGCCGAGAGCATCACGCCCGCCGCAAAGCCCAGCATCGTATCGGCGGTGCGCTGGCTCATCGAGCGACCCAGGAGCGCCGGGATCGCCCCGGCGGCTGTCGCGACGCCCGCCACCATGCCGCCCATCAGGCCGAGCCATACCTCGTTCACGGCGCTCTCCTTTTCGTGTTCTCCCGGCGAGATGGGAACGGATCGGGCATGATTGCAAGCCTTGCGATGGGTGATTGCGCAAATTTCGCGCGATTGGTAAGGAAACTTAACCACGGAGAGAGGAACCCCCATGCCCGTCATCACCTCCATCGCCGATCTGAAACGTCTGCATAAGCGCCGCACGCCGAAGATGTTCTACGATTACGCGGAAAGCGGCTCGTATACCGAGCAGACCTTCCGCGAGAATACCGAGGATTTCGCGCAGATCCGGCTCAACCAGCGGATCGCGCGGGACATGACGGGGCGCTCGACGAAATCGACGATGCTGGGTCAGGACGTCGCGATGCCGGTGGCGCTCGCGCCGGTCGGGATGACGGGGATGCAGCGCGCGGATGGCGAGATCAAGGCGGCGCGCGCGGCGGAGAAGTTCGGCGTACCCTACACGCTGTCGACGATGTCGATCTGCTCGATCGAGGACGTGGCCGAGAATGTCAGCCAGCCCTTCTGGTTCCAGATTTATACGCTGACCGACGACGACTATAACAAGCGCGTGCTGGATCGGGCACGGGCCGCGGGCTGCTCCGCGCTGGTCATCACGGTCGATCTGCAGCTGCTGGGGCAGCGGCACAAGGACCTCAAGAACGGCCTGACGGCGCCGCCGAAATTCACCCCCGCCGTGCTGGCCGATCTGGCCACGAAATGGCGCTGGGGCATCGAGATGCTGCAGACCAGGCGGCGCTTCTTCGGCAATATCGTTGGCCATGTGGAGAGCGCCGCCGATCCCGCCTCGCTGGCAAGTTGGACGGCGGAAAAATTCGATCAGTCGCTCAACTGGGACCGGATCAAGCAGCTCATGGACATGTGGGGCGGCAAGGTGATCCTGAAGGGAATCCTGAGCGAAGAAGATGCCGAGATGGCGGCCGCCACAGGAGCCGATGCGATCGTGGTCTCGAACCATGGCGGGCGTCAGCTCGACGGGGCGCTCAGCTCGATCCGGATGCTGCCGAAGATCGTCAACGCAGTCGGCGACAAGACCGAAGTCTGGCTCGACAGCGGTATCCGCTCGGGGCAGGACGTGCTCAAGGCGCTGGCGCTTGGCGCGAAGGGCGTGATGATCGGGCGCGCCTATGTCTACGGTCTGGGCGCGATGGGCGAGCCGGGCGTAACCAAGGCGCTCGAGGTCATCCAAAAAGAGCTGGACACATCGATGGCTCTGTGTGGCAAGCGCCGGATCGAGGATCTGGGCCGGGACGATCTGCTGATCCCGAACGGGTTCTTCGACACTTATTCCTGAGCGAGCAGGCGTTTCTCGAAGAACCGGTCCGGGTAGGGATCGTTGTTGTAACGCGGGATCTCGTGCCAGCCGAAGCGCTGGTACATTGCGATCGCTTCGGGCAGCGCTGAATTCGTGTCGAGCCGCAGGCGCAGGTGGCCCAGTTCGCGGGCCGAGACTTCGAGCGCGTTCATTAGCTGCCGCGCTAACCCCAAGCCGCGTGCGGCGGGGGCAATCCAGACGCGTTTCACCTCGGCATAGTCCGCCCCGCCCTTCAGGGCTGCGCAGCCCAGCGGCAATCCGTCGGATAAGGCGATCAGGAACGTGCCATGGGGCGGACGCATCTCGGCGGCCTCGGGGTCTTTCGACAGGCTCACGTCGAAGCCCCCGTCGAACCGGGCAGAGAGTTCCGCATAATATTTGGCCAGACAGGACTGCGCGCGCGGATCGAGTGGGTCGCAGGGCACAATCTCGATCTCGCTGCGCGTCAACGACGTCGCGATCAGGTCCATCGCCCCCAGCAGCGCGGCGTGATCGGGATGGCGGGACAGGATATCCGCCGCCTGCGCATCGGAGAGCCGTTCATATTCCGCGAATTCCGCCTGGCCCGCGTCGGTGAGCCGCGCGATGCGGCGCCGCCCGTCCTCGGGATCGTCCTCCATCACGATCAATCCCTCGCCCTCCAGCCCGCGCAACAGGCGGCTCATCTGCCCGGAATCGAGGGCCAATACCTCGCGCAGTTTCGCGACATCCCCCTGCCCGCGCCCGATCAGGTTGAGCACCCGCGCAGAACCAAGCGGGCGGCCACGCCCCAGGAAAGACGAGTTGAGCGCCCCGAGCTGTCGGGTGACGGCCCGGTTGAACCGGCGTATACGTGCGATAGAATCCATGGAAATACCTGACTGAAGTCCGGAATATTTTCTGACTTTAGTCAGGTACCAGGCTGTGGCAACCCCGGTTTCCGTCCCGTCCCGGTTTCCGTAACGTCGTCGGTTTCCCCTTGCCATCCCGGCCAATCCCGAGTATTCGCGCGGCTTCATGGGCCCGACACCCTTGGAGGCGGCCCATCACTTTGACAAATTGGAGACCAGTTATGGCAAAAGAGATCGAAACGATCAAAGCCGTGGCGCGTACGGGGACGGGCAAGGGGGCCGCTCGGCAAGCGCGTCGTGAGGGCCTCGTGCCCGGTATCGTGTATGGCGACGGCAAGGACCCGGTTGCAATCAACCTTGACTACAACCGCCTGATCACCCGCCTGCGCAAAGGCCGCTTCATGTCCACCCTCTTCAACCTGAAGATGGAAGGCCAGGAAGACGTCCGCGTGATCTGCCGCGGCGTTCAGAAAGACGTCGTGAAGGACCTGCCGACCCATGTCGACTTCATGCGCACCCACCGCAACTCGCGCATCTCGCTCTTCGTGCATGTCGAGTTCATCAACCACGAGAAGGCGCCCGGCCTGAAGCGCGGCGGCACCCTCGTCGCGGTGCGCCCGGAAGTCGAACTCAACGTTCTCGCCGGCGATATCCCCGAGCAGATCGTGGTCGACCTCGAAGGCAAGCAGATCGGCGACACCATCCACATCTCCGACGTGGACCTGCCGAAAGGCGCCAAGCCCACCATTGAGCGTGACTTCGTGATCGCGAACGTCGCCCCGCCGAAAGGCTTCGGTGGCGGTTCCTCCGACGAGGACGAGGGCGAAGAAGCCAGCGAAGAAGCGACCGAAGAGTAATTCTTCTTCCGATGAGATTTTCGAGACGGGGCCTTTCGGGGCCCCGTTTTTCTTTGCGCGGCGCTTGATTCCCCGGATGCGCGGCAAACCGCCAACCAAGCGCGTTCACATCTATGTGATCTCGAATTTCCTCGCCTTTTGCGCGAAACGCTATAGCCTCAAAGTTAATACAACCTAAAGGCTAGTCACATGCTGGAGCTATTCGCACTCGTTCTTGCAGCATTCGTGGTGCTACCGCCTAGAATGCTCAACGCAATTAGCCGCGCCCTCTATACGGTGCTGGGTCCGGTCCTGCGACCGTTCGGCATCTTTACGGCCCGACGACTCCCGCGCAACGGGTATGAGGAAATCGCGAAGTGCAATATCGAAGAGACCAGCGAACGCCTCTTCGATGAGTTTGCCCTTCCCGACACTCAAGAGCGCCCGATCGTCGTCGGCACATCGGGACGCCCGGCCCACGTCGAACACCGCGCCGCCTGAACGCGACGACCCCCTTTCCCCTTCGCGCGCGCTCACTTATCCCGGAGTGAGCAGAGCCTCGACACCGTCGTTCGAAAGGGGAGACGCATGCAACTCTGGGTGGGCCTGGGAAATCCGGGCGCGAAATACGCGAACAACCGTCACAATATCGGCTTCATGGCGCTCGACCGGATCGCCGAGGATCACGGCTTCGCCCCGTGGCGCGGCAAGTTTCAGGGGCAGGTGAGTGAGGGCCGTTTCGGCTCAACCCGCGTTGTGCTGCTGAAACCCGAGACCTTCATGAACTTGTCCGGCCAATCCGTGCGCGCGGCCGCCGATTTCTACAAGGTCGACGTCTCCGACATCACCGTCTTCCATGACGAGCTGGACCTCGCCCCCGGCAAGTGCCGCCTAAAGCAGGGCGGCGGCCATGCGGGGCATAACGGGCTGCGCTCGATCCATCAGCATATGGGGCCCGACTATGCGCGGGTGCGGCTCGGGATCGGCCATCCGGGCCACAAGGACCGCGTGGCGGGCTATGTGCTCAACGATTTCCCGAAGGCGGAGCAGGAGATGCTCGACGATCTGCTGCGCGGGATTTCGGACGGCGCGCCCGCATTGGCGGCGGGCGACGGGTCGAAATTCCTCAATGCGGTGAGCCTGCGGGTCGCGCCGCCGCGCTCTTCGACCGGAACCAAAGCGCCCGCGAAAGCCGACACCTCTGCCCCGCAAGACGCCCCGCAGCCCGCCCCGCAAAAGAAAGAGGCCACGGAAACCCGCAGCCCCTTCGACAAGCTCAAGGATCACTTTCGCAAGTAATCACCAGCTGCCGGTGTTCTCCATGCTGGCCCAGGGTTCCTGGATCGGCAGCGACTCCCCCATCTGCAGCAGCTCGACCGAGATATTGTCGGGCGAGCGCACGAAGGCCATGTGACCGTCGCGCGGCGGACGGTTGATCGTTACGCCGTTGTCCATCAGGTGCTGGCACATCTCGTAGATATTCTCGACGCGGTAGGCGAGGTGGCCGAAATGGCGGCTGTCCGAGGGCAGCCCGCTATCGCCGTCCCAGTTCCAGGTCAGCTCGACATCCGCCGTGCCGTCGTCCTGATCGGGCGGGCACATGAAGACCAGCGTGAAGCGGCCCTTCTCGTTTTCGATGCGGTTGCGTTCCTTGAGCCCCAGAAGCTCGTAGAAGGCTTTCGATTTCTCGAGGTCGAGCACGCGGACCATCGTGTGCAGATATTCGATTTTCATGAACAGGCTTCCTTGGAACTGATTGCGGTTAACCGGAGGATAGCTCCTGACGCGGCCGCGGCAAGCACCCCGGCTTATCCACAGGATATGGCGGTTCCTAGAGCCGCCCATCGCAGATATAGTGGAGGTCGATTCGAGACATCCGGAGGACATCATGGCGCTCACCCCCGAACAACAAGCTGAGATCGACGCACAGCGCGCCGAGACGCAAATGACCGCGCGGGCGGTTTCGCCGGGGATGGAGAAGCGGCTCTATACAGCCCATGAAGTGCTCGATCACGGGGTGGTCCGGGTCATCGACTACATGGGCGACGACAATGCGATCGTGCAGGCCGCGCGCGTCTCCTATGGCCGGGGCACCAAGACGGTGAACAGCGACGCGGGCCTGATCCGCTACCTGATGCGGCACTGGCATTCGACCCCGTTCGAGATGTGCGAGGTCAAGTTCCACGTCAAGCTTCCGGTCTTCGTCGCGCGTCAGTGGATCCGCCACCGCACCGCAAACGTCAACGAATACTCCGCGCGCTACTCGATCCTCGACCGCGAGTTCTACATCCCCGAGGCCAGCCAGCTCGCCGCGCAATCGAGCCAGAACCATCAGGGCCGCGGTCAGGTGCTCGAAGGCGCCGAGGCCGCCCGCGTGCTCGACATCCTGCGCGACGACGCGATGCGCGCCTATGACCATTACGAGGACATGCTGACGCCCGACGAGGATGCGGGCAAACAGGGCCTCGCGCGGGAACTTGCGCGGATGAACCTGCCCACCAATATTTACACCCAGTGGTATTGGAAGGTGGACCTGCACAACCTCTTCCACTTCCTGCGCCTGCGCGCCGACAGCCACGCGCAATACGAGATCCGCGTCTATGCCGAGACCATGTGCGACATCGTGCGTGACTGGGTCCCCGCGGCCTATTCGGCCTTCGAGGATTATAGGTTGGGCGGGGTGAACCTGTCGGGCAAGGCGGTGGAGCTGCTGAAGCGCCGTCTGGCGGGCGAGGAGATCACGCAGGAGACGTCCGGCATGAGCAAAGGGGAGTGGCGGGAGTTTACGGAGGTTTGGGGGTGACGGGAAACAACCCGAAAGTCCACGCCTTTCAGAGGCGCGCAAGAGACGCAGTCTGCGACTTCCGCATCGCTATAAAGCGTCTCTCCGGTGATGCCACATACGAAGAGCTTCGAACACATTGGTCTTTGGCGCTCAGCGAGTTCAGGAAATTTCTGAAATTTGCTGAAACCGCCGCGCGGGAGCGCGAACGAAATGGATGGGCAGATAATCTAATAAAAGAGAGAAAAGATAATCCAATCCTGAACTATGCTTTTCACGCGAGGAACGCAGAAGAACATGGTCATGCGTCCTCAGCAAAGCCTGAACCGGCAGCGCTTCGAATTGGAGGAATGTTTTCATTCGCGGGAAACGTAAGCAACGTTACTATTTCGAATTGCCGCGAGATTACGACACTACAGGATGGTCGCACAATTGAGCGGCGCGTAGATGGTCAGTTTAGCACCACCGACGGTAAGATTTCGTCCGGATGGCTGAACTCGCAAGTTCCAGTTAACAGTCAAACGCCATACATCCAGCTACTGCCTGCGATGGACCGTGGTCAAAGTTACCAGCCTCCAATGCTGAAGGACGTTCGACGGGAAGACTTGGCAGATGTGTTCGCTCAGAAGATCTGTCACTGGATGGAAAAGAAACTAAAGGAATTGGAAGGTTTCTGATCCCCCCGCCCGGCCCCTAGGCCGGGCCGCGCCCAACCCGCCCCCAGGGCGGGCGCGATTGCGCCCACCCTCGGATCGGTCGCGGCCCTCCTCGCGATGTCCAGAGCGTGCTAGGCTCATCCCATGACCCAACGCTTCCACGCCCCCCAAGCCCGCGACTATCCGACCGCGCTGCGCGAGCTACGCCAAGGTCGCAAGACTAGCCATTGGATCTGGTGGATCTTCCCGCAACTGGCCTCGCTCGGGCGGTCGCCCCGAGCGGTGGAATACGGGATCGCTGATCTGGCCGAGGCGCGGGCCTATCTCGCCGATCCGGTGTTGCGGGCGCGGCTGGTAGAGGCCTCCGAGGCGGTGCTCGCCCATGCGGGCACGCCCATCGAGGAGATCATGGGGCCGGTCGATGCGCTGAAGCTGCGCTCCTGCGCGACGCTGTTCGAGGCCGCCTCAAAGAAAAAGGAGCCGGTGTTCACCCGGCTCCTTGAGACGTTTTATGAGGGCGAGCGCTGCCCGCTGACGTTTGACGCCTTAGCCAGGTGACATCCCACGCAGGCGCTCGGAGCGGCGGCGCAGCAGTTCGACCGTGGTCAGAAGCGCGATCGACACGAAGACGAGGATCGTGGCCACCGCAAGGATCGCGGGGCTGATCTGCTCGCGGATACCGTTCCACATCTGACGCGGGATCGTCTGCTGGTCGTAGCCTGCCACGAAGAGCACCACGACGACTTCGTCGAAGGAGGTCACAAAAGCGAACAGCGCGCCCGAGACCACGCCCGGCAGGATCAGCGGCATCACGATCTTGAAGAAGGTCGTGCGCGGATCCGCCCCGAGGTTCTGCGCCGCGCGGGTCAGCGAGTGATCGAAGCCCACCAGCGTCGCGGTCACGGTGATGATCACGAAGGGAATGCCCAAGGTCGCGTGGGCCATGATGATGCCCGGATAGGAATGCGCGAGCCCGGTCTTCGAATAGAAGAAGAACAGCCCCGTCGCGGTGATGATGATCGGCACGATCATCGGCGAGATCAGCACCGCCATGATGGCACGGCGGAACGGCATCTCGGGGCGCGACAGGCCGAGGGCGGCCAGCGTGCCCAGCACCGTCGCGAGGATCGTCGAGAAGAAGCCGATGATGATCGAGTTCTTCGCCACGTCGATCCAGGTCGAATGCTGCCAGGCATCCATCCACCACGACCAGCTGCGCTCGACCTGCGGCTCCTGCATCCCGAAGGTCAGCAGCATGTCATACCAGCGCATCGAATAGCCGGAGGGGTCGAAGCTCAGCATCTTCTCGGTGAAGGTGAAGTAAGGCTCCGCGTTGAAGGACAGCGGAATGATCACCACGATCGGCGCGATCAGGAAGAAGAAGATCAGGCCACAGATCACGAGATAGGCGTAGTGCCAGGTTCTCTCGAGCGGGCTTGCATATGCGGGAACGGCCATCTGTGTTTCTCCTCAGCCCAGCTTCATGTTGTCGATGCCCACCAGCCGGTCATAGAGCCAGTAGAGGATGATGACGCCGCCCAGCAGCATCGAGGCGAGTGCTGCCGCGAGCGACCAGTTGAGCGATTTCTGCATGTGGAAGGCGATCATGTTCGAGATCAGCTGACCGTCCGCACCACCGACAAGGGCGGGGGTGATGTAGTAGCCGACCGACAGGATGAACACGAGAAGCGCCCCTGCCCCGATCCCCGGCAGCGTCTGCGGCAGGTAGATGCGGCGGAAGGCGGTCCACGAGGTGGCCCCAAGGCTGCGGGCCGCGCGGACATAGCTCGGCGGGATGGTCCGCATGACCGAGTAGAGCGGCAGCACCATGAAGGGCAGCAGGATGTGGGTCATCGCAACGATCGTGCCGGTCTGGTTATACATCATCTCCAGCCGGTTATCGTTGCCGATCAGGCCCGACCAGACGAGCAGATCGTTGATCACGCCCTGCTGCTGCAGGAGCACCATCCACGAGGTCGTCCGCACCAGCAGCGAGGTCCAGAAGGGCAGCAGCACGAAGATCATCAGAAGATTGGATTTCGCCAGCGGCAGCGAGGCCAGAAGATGCGCGATCGGGAAGGCGAGGATCATGCACAGCACGGTGATCACCAGAGACAAGATCGCGGTGCGGGTGAACAGCTTGCCGTAGATCGCGCGCTGCGGATCGACCGGCACGATATTGTTGTCCTTGTCGCGGGTGTGATCCATCGCGGCGAGGTAGAAATCCACCGTATAGGGGCTCGAGGCAGAGCGCATCGCCCGCCACAGGTTCGGATCGCTCCACCCCTCGTCCACGCCGAGGATGGCCTCTTTCCATGGCGGCTCGAGACGTTCGATCTTGCGCGCGGTCGAGGTGAAGAGCGAGCGCGTGCCCGCGACGTCATAGTTGATCCGCGTCCCCGCCTCGCCCTGCGTCCGGTTTTCCTTCATTTGCTTGAGGTCCGAGGCGAGCGCCGCATAGGCGCTCTCGTCGATGGGCGAGCCCAACGGATGCGCGTCGAACCATTGCCCAAGCGCCGGCGCATTCTTCGAGAAGCCGTCGTTATAGACCGATTGCAGCAACATCTGCCCGATCGGGACCACGAAGGTGATCAGGACAAAAAGGAACAGAGGCGCGACCAGCAGGAAGGCGCGGCGTTTCGCGCGGGCCTGCGATTTCGCGAGGGCGACCTTCAGCGGCAGCCCGTCGGCAGTCTTCAACTGTGTTGGTTCAGGGCCGTTTAGGCTCGCATCCATCGTTGCGTCGCTCATCGTGTCTCCTTGGCCCCTCAGGGCAGCGGGGCGAGCTGCGCGCGCAGTTTCGCGGCTTGCTCGGCGGGAATATCGGGCAGCATCACCCGCGTCGTATAGTTACCGTGGAGCTTGCCTTCGCGTCGGAAGCTCCAGTCGGAAATCTGGTTCGGCGCGAAGGTAATCTCGTCTCCTGCATGCGCCTTGAAATGCACGGGCTCGTTCATCAACGTGCCGGTGATTTTCTGCGCGGAGATCGAAATCGGCGCGATCCAGATATGTTCGAAGCCATTGGCGGGGGTATCGATCCCTGCCTTGAGCATGAAACGCGAGCCGGACCGGGCGCGCACCGCGGGAATGAAGACAGTTTCATAAGTCGCGCGGGCTTGGCCGATCGCCATGTTCATCTGCGTATCGCCGGTCTCGTAGCCGACCACCGCATCTTCATCCGCTCGTGCGGGCAAGGTGACGGACAGCGACAGACAAAGGCCGAGGCACAAGCTGGCCAGAGACGACCGGAAGGCTGACATCCACGGGGCTCCTGACATCGAACAGGTCGGGCCGCGCGGCGGAGTGCCGCGCGACCCTCGCAGGACTTAGCCAGCGAGCCAGGCGTTGAAGCGCTCGCTCAGTTCGGTGTCGTGGTCCGCCCAGAACTCCGAGTCATTGACCAGAGCGTTCGACATGTTCTCAGGCGCGGTGGGCATATGCGGGCCCATCTTGGTCTTGCCGTCCTGATACATGCCGACCAACGGAGCCGAGGACTTGCGCGCCGGACCGTAGGAGATCCACTTCGCCTGATTGGCGAGCTGCTGGGTCTCGGTCGCGAACTTCAAGTATTTCTTCGCGGCTTCCATATGCGGCGCCCCTTTCGGGATCACGAAGAAGTCGAAGTCCAGAAGCTGGCCGTCCCAGACGATCTTGAAGGGCTGGCCCTCGGCGACCTCGGCGTTGAAGATACGGCCGTTATAGGCGGTCGACATCACCACTTCGCCATCGGCCAGCAGCTGCGGCGGCTGCGCGCCGGCATCCCACCACACGACGTCGCTCTTGATCTTGTCGAGCTCGGCGAAGGCCTTGTCGACGCCCTCGGGGGTGCCGAGCACCTTGTAGACGTCCGCGGCCGGAACGCCTGCGCCCATCAGCGCCACTTCGAGCGTGCCTTTCGCCGACTTGCGCAGCCCGCGCTTACCCGGGTATTTCGCGGTGTCGAAGAAATCGGCGATCGAGGTCGGCGTGCCGTCGACCTTGTCCGCATTGTAGGACATCACGGTCGACCACACGATGTTGGCGACGCCGCAATCGGTGAAGGAGCCGTCGATGAAGTCCTCGCTCGCTGGGGTGCCGTCGGGGGCGGCGGCGAGATCGGTGTCGGGGTCGATCGGCTCGAGCAGACCTTCGTCGCACAGGCGGATCGCGTCGGACTTCTCGACGTCGGCCACGTCGACCGAGACGTTGTTCGCCTCGACCTGCGCCTTGATCGGGGTGCCGGGATTGTCGGCGGCTTCCATGTTCACGTCGATGCCGGTCGCCTCGGTGAAGGGCTTGTTATAGGCCTCGACTTGGCTCTTTTCGTAGGCCCCGCCCCAGGACAGGACAGTGACTTGCTCGGCCTGCGCCGCCCCGGCCACGAGGCCGACGAGCGCCGTGCTCAGGATCATAGCTTTTTTCATCTTGGTTTTACTCCCAGTTGGTTGAGCTTTTGTGGTTTTACGGCGTTTTCGCCGCTTGGCCGCGTGTTGCGGCAGATCGGAGCGTGCGGAGCTTGGCCCGCATGCTCCGCATTCTCAGAGATCGAGCGCGCGCGCGTCCTGCGGGTGCCAGCCGATCTTGACCGTCTGGCCTTCCGTCAGTCGCACCTGATCGAGAGTGTTGCGCGATTTCATGACGAATTCCCGCGATCCCGCGACCTTCATCCGGGTGCGCAGTATGTCCCCCATGTAGATCACTTCGAGTACGTCCGCGGTGATCGTATGGGCGCCCGAAGGCATCATCTCGGGCTTGAACTCGACCCGCTCGGGGCGGATCGAGACCAGCGTCTCCTGCCCCGCCTCGCGAATGTTGACCGCCGTCGCGTCGATGATCTCGCCATTCTCGAGTCGCACCGTGCAGGTGTCGCCGTTCAGCGTCTCGACCTTGCCCGGAAGCTTGTTGTTCTCGCCGATGAACTGCGCGACGAAGCTGTTCTGCGGGCGCTCGTAGAGTTCATCCGGCGGTGCGAGCTGCTGGATGCGCCCGTCGTTGAACACAGCGACGCGGTCCGACATGGTCAGCGCCTCGCCCTGATCGTGGGTGACGTAAACCACGGTAATCCCGAGACTTTCGTGCAGGTGCTTGATCTCGAACTGCATATGTTCGCGAAGCTGCTTGTCGAGCGCACCGAGCGGTTCGTCCATCAGGACCAGCTCGGGGTCGAACACCAGCGCGCGCGCCAGTGCGATCCGCTGCTGCTGACCGCCTGAAAGCTGCGCCGGACGGCGATGGATGAAGCTCCCCATCTGCACCATGTCCAGCGCACGCTTGATCTTGGTTTCGCGCTCATCCTTGCCCATGCCCCGCACTTCGAGCGGGAAGGCGAGATTCTCGCCTACGGTCATGTGAGGAAAGAGTGCGTAGTTCTGGAACACCATGCCGATGCCACGCTTGTGCGGAGGCACCATGTTGATGTTCTGGCCGTCGAGGCGTATCTCGCCATTCGTGGCGGTCTCGAAACCTGCAAGCATCATAAGGCAGGTCGTTTTTCCGGATCCAGACGGGCCGAGCATCGTTAGAAACTCACCCTTGCCGATCGAGAGATTGAGATCTTTCACGACGAGCGTTTCGCCGTCATAGCTCTTCTGCACGCGGTCGAATACGACGAATCCATCGCCGCTAGCTGCGTTGTTCAAAGCGGGCTCCCCGTTGTTTTTTGTCGTTGGTCATTTCCCGTGCATGTGACTAAAGCAAGGGCACTTCCGTTTTTCAACCCGGAAATCAAAAACCCGCATCACAGGGCTATCACAGCACGGATTCGCCCGAAAAATTGCCGTTTTGCGTCACCTGTCGCGCAAGGAGCGACCAAGACTTGCATTTGGAGCGGCAAAATTGCCGCTGCGTCACCATGGCCGGACACGCGGACCATAGACCGTATCGAGCGCCGCGCCGAGGAAATGGACCTCGGCCAGATCGGGTCGCGCGCGCAACAGAGGGCCAGGTCGAAGGAGGGCAGCGCAGGTAGCGCCAGCGGCCCGGTCCAAAAACCTTCGACCCACGCGCCTTAGGCCTTGACCAAGGTGTGACTCGGCAGCAGCAGCCAGACGCAATGTTGCGCGTATAGGACGAGCGCCCGGCAATTACCGAACGCGCCGGGCTGCAGTCGGACCGGACGCAGCCGCGGATTGGCAGCGAGCGCTTCTGCCCCGAACCGGCGGTGCGCGCACCATAGAACCGGCTGCGGCCCATCATCCAGCGTGGTGACAAGGTCGCCCGGTTGCAGGCTCTCGACCCGGCGCGGACCGCGCGGCGTCGCGAGCCGGGTGCCTTTCGTGACGCACGGGGATTCCCATCGCGTAAAGCTGCGGCGACCCCGCCGGATCGAGCGGCGGAAACTGTGCTATCCGCGTCGCCACCCGACTCGCGCAAAGACGCCCGCGGGGAGATCGCTCACGAGCGCGCCATTCGCGTCAATCTATGCCGAGACGATCCGAGGCCCCCGCGCTGCGTCCCCCCCTGCTCGACGCTCGTGACGATTCCGCCGAGCCGCTCGAAGCTGACCGTACAATTGGCGCTGATCGTGCCCTCGGGGATATGACGATTCCGGTGATGTGGCAGGTCATGCGATCCTCGCTCAGCGTAAGCCGCTGTCGAGGAACAGGACCAGCAAGAGCACCTTCCGAGCGCTGAGCCGAGCGCACGGCGCCCGCAAAAGCGAACTAACCATCTGAAAGATAATGAAAAACTCCAGGAATCCGCCAAGCGGCGATGCACATGCATCTTCGACGTGTCACGGTGAACTTGATCTGGGGGATAACCCGCGTCGGGTCAGTCAGATCTCTCCTAGGGAGAGAGATGGTGCGGTCGAGAAGACTCGAACTTCCACGGGAGTTACCCCACAGCGACCTCAACGCTGCGCGTCTACCAATTCCGCCACGACCGCACTGTCTAGGCTTGGTGTGGCGCGTATTAGCCAAAGGCTTGGGGGATGAAAAGGGGGTATTTCGGGATTGGCGAGAATTTTTCTCATTCACGCTCTTGCCGTCGCGACAGGCCGGGCGGTCCCGGCCTGCGCAAGCGATAGGTTATTGCGGCGCCGCGGTTTCCACGAGCTCTGCCGCTTTCGCGGCAAAGCTTGGCAGGGCCATCGCGGGCTTCGGCGCCGACGACGCATCGGCGCGGCCGTTCATCATCAGGGCCGCCTTGCGGATGAGACCGCTACGCTCGGGCTGTGCGGGCGCGAAGACCGGCTGCGCCGAAAGCGCGTTCTCGTACCAATCCATCGCGAGATCGGGGCGCTCGGCGGTGCCGATTCCCTGCATAAGGTGATGGCCGACAAGCTCGTCATAGGCTCCCTCGCCCAGACCACCCAGAACCAACGCCGATCCCAGCGCCACCTCCATGTCGTCGGTGCGGTAGCCGACCGACAGGCAGACCTTCGCGGTGCCCGACAGCTGCGCCGGGCTCATGCCCGAACCGGCGATGAAGCTTTTCACCTTGGCAAGCGTCGCCTCGCGCGGGGTGCTGCGGACGGCGGCCACCTGCTCGGACAGAAGCGCCCCGAAATCGCGGCATTGCGCAGCGATCTGCTCGGGGGTGAAGCCGCCGATCTTGGCCTCCAGCGCCGCACCTTCATCGAGCGCGTACCCGCGCGCGAGGCAGAACTGCTCGCCCAGAGCCTGCCCCGGATCGGTCAGCGAGGCCTCCGTGACGAAGCCGCCATTCGACGAGGTGACGAGACTGGTCTTCGAACAGAAAGACGCAAGCGACACCGGCACCGGTTCGGCAACCGGCGCGGGCGCGACGAAGGACGGCATCGCAGGCGCCGGCTGCGACGCGATCTGCGTCGAGAAAGACGGCGCGGCAGGAGCTGGCGCAGGCGCTGCGGCTGTCACCGGCGCGTTGTTCTGGACGCTCGCTCCAGTCTTCTGACAGGCCCCCGCCTGACAGGTAAACATGGCAGGCGTCGCGTTATAGGCCTGGAAATCGTTGCGCGAGAAGCCGCTCGGCGTCGAGGCGAAGACCCGCACCGCGCAGCTCTTGTCGTTGCACCAGAAGCCTGGCCCCAGCACCGAGGTGTCGAGCAGGTAATCGGTTCGACCGTCATTGTTCAGATCGGCCAGCTGCACGAAGCCCGACCGCGCCATCAACTGCTGCGGTTCGACATTGGAGCTGCGCGCGATCTCGAACACGGCCTCGGAAATCTGCGGCGGCAAACCACCGATCGAGTTGCCGGCATAAGTCGCATCTCCGGTGCCCAGCATCTGGTCGCGCGTCTGCATCAGCAGGCCGCGCATCCCCTGCGGATGGGTCGAGATCGTCTGCGCAACCGCCGAACCGCCAAGGCTCGCCTTCTGATAGGCGGTGGTGAGGATGCTGCGCTGAATATCGGTCAGCTCGCCCGTAATCGGGAAATCCATGAAAGCCTGGTATTGCGAGATACCCGCGCGCGAGTTGCGCCCCAGCACCCCGTCCGGTGTGCCGACATTCCATCCGAAGTGGTTGAGCGAGACCTGCACCTCGCGATTGGCCTCGCGCTGCGCCGACGACATGGTCGGCTTCTTGTAATAGGTGCGCTTGGTGACCGTACGCGGCTGGCGGTTGGCCTCGTTCACGATCGCGCCGCCGATGATCCCTCCGATCACCCCGCCGACGATATCCGAACCGCCCGCCAATGCTGGCGTGGCCGGTCCGCCCGTAGCGACGGCGAGCGCAAGACCCGCCAGAACGAACTTGTGTTTCATTCCTGAACCCTCCAATCAAATGACTTCCGGTCTTGCCTGTTGCCCCGCAAATTCCATGTTTCTGCACGACAGGACCGGTCGGAATGTGACCGGCGCGGGGGGTGCGCGACCTTACCAATAGGTAAAGTTTGCGCTCCGAATCGGTGATGTGGCAAGAATTATTGACGCCGGGTGAGGAATTCCGGCGGGTGAGGTTAAGAAATGGTGGAATGGCGCGTAAGTGACAGCCCGGTCCCGTACGACGAGGCACTTGCCTTCATGGAAGACCGCGTCGCCAAGATCGCCGCAGGCGAAGCCGAGGAGATGATCTGGCTGCTCGAGCATCCGCCGCTCTACACGGCCGGCACCTCCGCCAAGCGTGAAGACCTTGTCGATCCCGACCGTTTCCCCGTCTTCGAGGCCGGGCGCGGCGGTCAGTACACCTATCACGGGCCCGGCCAGCGCGTCGCCTATGTCATGCTCGACCTGAACAAGCGCGGGCGCGACGTGCGCTGCTTCGTGCGCCAGCTCGAAGACTGGGTGATCGCCGCGCTTGACGAATTCAACGTGAAAGGCGAAATTCGCGACGGCCGCGTCGGCGTCTGGGTGCAACGTCCCGACAAACCGAAGGCGGCAGACGGTAGCCTGCGCGAAGACAAGATCGCCGCGATTGGAGTGAAGCTGCGCAAATGGGTCAGCTTCCACGGCATCTCGATCAACGTGGAGCCCGATCTTTCGCATTTCGACGGAATCGTCCCTTGCGGGATTCGCGAGCACGGGGTCACCAGCCTCGTCGACCTCGGCCTGCCGGTGGGAATGGCCGATCTTGACGTCGCGCTGCGTGCGACATTCAGTCGCATTTTCGTGAGTAAACTAAATGCGACCTCGGAAGTTTAGTGGACACATAGGCAATCATGCATGTTAGAACGCCCTTCAAGGCAGCGTGACTGCCCTGTGAAAGCCGGGTCGGGAGGGCTCGAGCTTTAACTCAAAACCAACAAGGAAGACGCGATGAAACTCAGCCTTATTGCCATGATCACCGCCGTCGCCGTTGCGGGCCCCGCGCTCGCGCAGGACGTCGAGAAAGGCAAAGACGAATTCAAACGGTGCAAGGCCTGTCACTCGATCGTCGCCCCCGATGGCACGGCGATCTTCAAAGGCGGCAAGGTCGGCCCGAACCTCTACAATGTCATCGGCCGCAAGGTCGCATCCGTCGATGGCTATAAATACAAGGACGGGATCAAGGAATACGCCGAAACCGGCGCCGTCTGGACCGAAGAGCTGCTCGCCGAATACATCACCGATCCCACGAAGTTCCTCGAGGAACAAACCGGCGATCCCAAGGCGAAATCCGGCATGGCCTACAAGCAGCGCAAGAACCAGGAAGACATTGCGGCCTATCTCGGCTCGGAAGAAGTGTCGCCCGACGCGCCCGAGTCCTGATCGCGAAACGAACATATCACGCGTTCGTTGGCGGACCCTTTCGAGGGTCCGCTTTTTTGTGAGCCGCGTCGCGGATTCGCAACTGTCGCGCGGGGCGGTCTCAGCCCGCGCTCCGCGTGCCAAGGGCGCGAGATCACGGATCACTCACACCTGACAGAGCTGCGACATTTTTTCACGGCAGCGTGTGCTGAATTCTTGCCCTGCCCTCCAAATCTTCATAACCTCCCGACATTCAGACCCAAAGGGACGGGAGACCCGGGTCTGTCGGGAGAAATGGGAGATCACTATGGCGGACGCAGCCGTTCACGGCGAGGGCGCACATGAGTCGCGCGGGTTCTTTACCCGCTGGTTCATGTCGACCAATCACAAGGATATCGGGATCTTGTATCTCTTCACCGCAGGCGCGGTGGGGCTGATCTCGGTCCTGTTCACAGTTTACATGCGCCTCGAGCTGATGGAGCCGGGCGTGCAATACATGTGCGCCGAAGGCGCGCGCTTCATCGCTTCGGCTGAGGAATGCACCCCCGACGGGCACCTCTGGAACGTGATGATTACCTATCACGGCGTCCTGATGATGTTCTTCGTCGTCATCCCGGCGCTGTTCGGGGGCTTCGGCAACTACTTCATGCCGCTCCAGATCGGCGCGCCGGACATGGCCTTTCCGCGGATGAACAACCTCAGCTACTGGCTCTATGTCGCGGGCACCTCGCTCGGGATCGCCTCGCTGCTGGCGCCGGGTGGCGGTGGCGGCTCGGGCTCGGGCGTGGGCTGGGTGCTCTACCCGCCGCTATCGGTCCACGAGGGCGGTTATTCCATGGACCTCGCGATCTTCGCCGTGCACGTCTCGGGCGCCAGTTCGATCCTTGGCGCGATCAACATGATCACGACCTTCCTCAACATGCGCACGCCGGGCATGACGCTGCACAAGGTGCCGCTCTTCGCCTGGTCGATCTTCGTGACCTCCTGGCTGATCCTGCTCTCGCTGCCGGTTCTGGCAGGCGCGATCACCATGCTGCTGATGGACCGCAACTTCGGCACCACCTTCTTCGATCCGTCGGGTGGCGGCGATCCGATCCTGTACCAGCACATCCTGTGGTTCTTCGGACACCCCGAGGTCTACATCATCATCCTGCCGGGCTTCGGCATCATCAGCCACGTCATCGCGACCTTCTCGCGTAAGCCGGTCTTCGGCTACCTGCCGATGGTCTATGCGATGGTGGCGATCGGTGTTCTGGGCTTCGTCGTCTGGGCGCACCACATGTACACGGTCGGCCTGTCGCTGACCCAGCAGAGCTACTTCATGGTGGCGACGATGGTGATCGCGGTGCCAACCGGCGTGAAGGTGTTCAGCTGGATCGCGACGATGTGGGGCGGCTCGATCGAGTTCAAGACACCGATGCTCTGGGCGATCGGGTTCCTGTTCCTGTTCACAATCGGCGGCGTGACCGGCGTGGTGCTCAGCCAAGCCCCGCTCGACCGCGTCTACCACGACACCTATTACGTCGTGGCGCACTTCCACTACGTGATGTCGCTGGGGGCGGTGTTCGCGATCTTCGCCGGCGTCTACTTCTGGATCGGCAAGATGTCGGGGCGCCAATACCCGGAATGGGCCGGCAAACTGCACTTCTGGATGATGTTCATCGGGTCCAACCTGATCTTCTTCCCGCAGCACTTCCTCGGCCGTCAGGGCATGCCGCGCCGCTACATCGACTACCCGGAGGCCTTCGCCACCTGGAACTTCGTCAGCTCGATCGGTGCGTTTATCTCGTTCGCCAGCTTCGTGTTCTTCCTCGGCATCGTGTTCTACACCCTGTTCAAGGGTAAGCGCGTCACCGAGAACAACTACTGGAACGAGTATGCCGATACGCTGGAGTGGACCCTGCCCTCCCCGCCGCCGGAGCACACTTTCGAAGAGCTCCCGAAGCGCGAGGATTGGGATCACGCACACGCGCACTAGTGATCTACATCTCCTGATAACGAGAACGGCCCCGGAGCGATCCGGGGCCGTTTGCAAAAGGGCGAAAGGTTGCAGGAAGGACCGGGCGGATCATGCCCTATCGCTGGACGGATACCGAAGGCCAAACCATGGAGGCGCCCCGCTCCGAGGCTGCGCCCCTGCCCGATCAATTGCATCTGTGGCCCTACCGCTCCCTGCCGCGTAAAGGTTTCGTCTTCTTCATCGCGGCGACCGTCGTCATGGTCAGCCTGCCGCTACTTTCATTGCTGGGTCACGTGGAGCTTTGGGGGCTCTTGCCCTTCATCGCGCTCGCCATCGCGGGGGTGTGGTGGGCGATCTCGCACAGCTATCGCACGGGCGAAGTGCTCGAGATCCTGACATTCAACGGGCCCGAGCTGCACCTTATCCGCCACGAACCGGGCAAGCCGTCGCGCGACTGGGCGGCGAATCCACATTGGGTACAGGTCGATCTTCACGCAAAAGCCGGGCCGGTCGCAGCCTACCTGACCCTGCGAGGCGGCCCGCGCGAGGTCGAGATCGGTGCTTTCCTCACGCCCGAGGAACGGCAACGACTGCACCGCGAACTGGTGATCCGGCTCGCAGCCGCGCGTGCGCCGCTGCCCTCCTGATCCCCGCGGCAAGCGGACAGATCAGTCGTCCTTGCTGTCCGGAAGATCCTTGCGCTTGGTGCTCGCGATATCGTCGAGCTCGCTCTCGGACATGCTGTCATACATTTCCTTCGAGGCGCCCTGAAGATCGCCCACCTTCATCTCGCCGCGCTTGGCGGCAAGCGCCGCGCCCGCAGCTTTCTGCTGTGCCTTCGATTGTGCCGGCATCGCCGCCTCCTTTCAAAAATGCGCAAAAGAAAACGCCCCACGAGGGGGCGTTGTTCCCGGCCAGCGAAGGCAGCCGCCGATCACGAGGCGAGGCGATCCTTCACCATCGGGCCCGCCTTCGAGAAATCCATCTGTCCGGTGTATTGGCCTTTCAGCTCACCCATCACGCGGCCCATGTCGCGAATCGAATCCGCACCGAGTTTCGCGATGGCCGCTTCGATGGCAGCATTCACCTCGTCTTCGGTCAACTGGCGCGGCAGGAATTCCTCGATCACGCGGATCTCGGCCTGTTCCTTCTCGGCCAGTTCCAGCCGCCCGCCCTCTTCATAGGCCCGCGCGCTTTCCTGACGCTGTTTCACCATCTTTCCCATGATCGCAAGCACTTCGGCGTCGCCGACAGTGCCCTCGCCCTCGCCTTCGGCACGCATCGCGATCTCGCGGTCCTTGATGGCGGCATTGACCAGCCGCAGCGTCGAGAGCCGCTCCTGATCCTTTTCCTTCATCGCCGTTTTCAATGCGGCGGCGATCTTGTCGCGCATTTGCATCACATCGTGTCCCTACTTCCGTGAAGGCGCCAGAATAGCGGTATTGCGAAACGCGCACAACTCTTGCAAGTTGTTGATAAATAAGCAATTCGCAATTATCTCGTGCCCTCTTGACCCCCGCGCCCAGCGCGTCTAGGTTCCGGCGAATTTTGACATCGGGGAGTCGCGCCATGCCTGCAAGCCAGTCCGCATCGGAAAAGCCCACTGCATTGATCGCACTCGCTGATGGCTCGCTGTTCTACGGGAAGGGCTTCGGCCGCCCGGGCGAGACGGTGGCCGAACTCGTCTTCAACACGTCGATGACCGGCTATCAGGAAATCATGACCGACCCCTCCTATGCGGGCCAGGTCGTGACCTTCACCTTCCCCCATATCGGCAATACCGGCGTGAACCCGGAAGATGACGAAACCAACGATCCCGTTGCCGCCGGAATGGTGGTGAAATGGGACCCGACCGAGCCGTCGAACTGGCGCGCCGCCGAGACTCTGGTCGAGTGGCTGGAGAAGCGCGGTCGCATCGGCATCGGCGGCATCGACACTCGCCGCCTCACCCGCGAAATCCGCCAGCAAGGCGCGCCGCATGTCGCGATCGCCTACAACCCCGACGGGGTCTTCGACATCGAGGCGCTGGTACGCAAGGCCCGCGAATGGTCCGGGCTCGAAGGGCTCGATCTCGCGAAAGACGTGACCTGTGCGCAAAGCTACCGCTGGGACGAGATGCGGTGGGCCTGGCCCGAGGGTTACAAGAAAGCCGAAGGCAACGACCTGAAAGTTGTCGCCATCGACTACGGCGCGAAGCGCAACATCCTGCGCTGCCTCGCCTCGGCTGGCTGCGACGTGACCGTGCTGCCAGCCACCGCGACGGCCGAGGACGTGCTCGCGCTTGAACCCGATGGGGTCTTCCTATCGAACGGTCCGGGCGATCCGGCAGCGACCGGGGAATATGCCGTGCCGATGATCAAGGGCGTTCTGGAAACCGAGCTGCCGGTCTTCGGTATCTGCCTCGGCCACCAGATGCTGGCGCTCGCGCTTGGCGCGAAGACCGTCAAGATGAACCACGGACACCATGGGGCGAACCACCCGGTGAAGGACCTGACCACCGGCAAGGTCGAGATCACCTCGATGAACCACGGTTTCGCGGTCGACAGCCAGACCCTGCCCAAGGGTGTGACCGAGACCCATGTCTCGCTGTTCGACGGCTCGAACTGCGGTATTGCGATGGCCGATCGCCCGGTCTTCTCGGTGCAGTATCACCCCGAGGCGAGCCCTGGCCCGCAGGACAGCTACTACCTGTTCGAGCGTTTCGCGAGAGCGATGCGCGCGCGCAAGTCGTAACGCGCTTCCGGCGACTATAGGCTCCGAACTGAGGTTAACTGCCTATTAATCAAACGCGCGCATCCTGCCTTCAAGGACAGATGCGAGGTTTGGCATGGGCGCGCGGCAAAAGCTTTTGAAAACACCAGCGGCTGACGCCAAACCGGCGCCGCTGCTGCTGACCAATCCAATCGCGAATTCCATTTCTCCGCTCAGACGGCGCAGCTTTGATGCGAAGCCAAAACGACACGCCTGCCGCGCCGCGCGCCCACCTCTGGGAGAAATCCTGCTGGATCGGGACGCGGTCGATCCGGCCGATCTGCTTACGGCGTCGGCGCTTCGGCAGCGCGAAGATGTAAGGCTTGGTGATATCCTTCTCGCGAATGGCTGGGTACACGAGACCGATCTGATGGCCGCCTTGGCGGAACAACGACATGCCTCGGTCGTCGACCTGCAAGAGGAGCCGCCCGATCCTCGCCTCATCGATGCCATCGGACCGGAGCTTTGCCTGAAGCACGCGATGGTTCCCTGGCGGCGCGTCGGCGGCGTCACCCTCATCGCGACCGCACGGCCCGAGGATTTCGAGGCTCTACAGGCTTCGCTACCCACGTGCCATGCGCCCTACAGGCTCGTACTGGCCGCGGAACGCTGCGTGCATGACAGCCTGCTCACATGCCGCGAGACCGCGCTGATCCGACACGCCGAGATCAAGGTCGACCCGGTCGAGAGCTGCCGCAACCATAACGAACGGCGCGCCAGCCGGATCGCGGCGGGGCTCGTAGCGGTGACCGGGCTCGGAATGTTGCTCGCGCCCAACCTGCTTCTCGGGCTTTTCTTCGGGTGGGTGATGCTGACGCTCGTGGGTTCCATGGCGCTCAAGCTCGCAGCCTTTGCGAGCGAGATCACCGAACAGCGCAAGCCCCGCCCGGACGCACTCATCCGGGGCGCGCCGAAAGGGCGGCTGCCGATCATCTCGGTGATGGTCCCGCTGTTTCGCGAGACCGACATCGCGGCGCGGCTCGTCTCGCGGCTCGGCAAGCTGCGCTATCCGCGCGAATTGATCGATGTGATCCTCGTCATCGAACATAGCGACACGATGACCCGTGCGGCTCTTGCGAACGCCGATCTGCCACGCTGGATGCGGGTGGTCACGGTACCCGACGGGCCGATCAAGACGAAGCCGCGCGCATTGAACTACGCGCTGAACTTCTGTCGCGGCTCGGTGATCGGCGTCTGGGACGCCGAGGACGCGCCCGAGCCGGATCAACTGCAGATCGTCGCCCAGCGCTTCCTCGCGGCCCCGCCCGAGACGGCCTGCCTGCAAGGGGTTCTCGACTATTACAACCCGCGCACCAATTGGCTCGCGCGCTGCTTCACCGTGGAATATGCGACGTGGTTCCGGATGTTCCTGCCCGGGCTCGCGCGGCTCGGCTTCGTCGTGCCCTTGGGCGGAACGACCCTCTTCTTCCGCCGCGACGCGCTGGAGGAGCTGGGCGGCTGGGACGCGCATAACGTGACCGAGGATGCCGATCTTGGCGTGCGTCTCGCGCGGCACGGCTACCGCACCGAATTGATCGCTGCCGCCACCTTCGAGGAGGCGAATTGCCGCGCCCTGCCTTGGGTCAAACAGCGCTCGCGCTGGCTCAAGGGCTACGCGATGACATGGGCGGTGCATATGCGCGATCCGGTGCAGCTCTGGCGCGATCTGGGCACGAAACGCTTTCTCGGCGTGCAGATCCTGATCCTCGGTTCGCTCTCGCAATATGTTCTGGCGCCGGTCTTGTGGAGCTTTTGGCTCGCGCTGTTCGGGCTGTGGCATCCGATCGCGAGCGCCCTGCCCGGCCCGGTCTTCGCGTTAGTTATGGGGACTTTCATTCTGTCCGAGTTGATCGCGATCACGACCTCTGCCTGGGCCTGCCGGGGGGCGGAGCATCGCAACCTGATAAAATGGATCCCGACGCTCCACCTCTATTATCCGCTGGGCGCGCTGGCGGGCTGGAAGGCGCTCTACGAACTGATCGCGCGCCCCTTCTACTGGGACAAGACGAGCCACGGCATTTTCGACGACAGTGACGCGACAGCGTCGGAGGCCCGACCCGGCGACGAGATCGCCCCCGCAGAGGCCGCGGCGCGCCCGCCCCCGCAACGCGAGGCCCATTCACCGCTTATCGGATAATCAGAGAGCCTCGGCCCAGTGGCCCGCCGTCCCGTGATGCGCCGCGTCGAGCGTGAGGCGCGTCTCGAAGGCGCGCGAGATGTGGGCCCGCAGCGCCGAGGCCGCCGCGTCGCCATTGCCCTCGCGGATCGCATCGACAATCGCCTGATGCTCGTCGAGCGCCGCCTCGCCCCGGCCCTTCACCGCAAGAGAGGTGGTCGCGAGAAGCGCCATCGAGCGGTGCACAAGATCGAGCTGCTGGACGAGGTAACGATTATGCGAGGCGAGGTGAATTTGGTGGTGGAACCGGCGGTTGGCCCGGCTCAACGCTTCCGGATCGTCGAGTTGGCCGCGATCTTCGTCGATCATGTTCTGCAGCACCCGGACCTCTTCGGGAGCCGCATGTTTCGCAGCCAGCTGCGCGGCCAGCGCCTCCAGTTCGGCGCGCACGACATACAACTCCGCCAACTGGTTGTGATCGAGCGAGGCGACGATGAGCGAACGCCCGTCGCGGGCCAGCATCTGTTGGGTTTCGAGCCGCTGCAACGCCTCGCGCACCGGGGTGCGTGACACTCCGAACCGCTCCGCCAATTCGGATTCGACCAAGCGGTCCCCGGGGCGGTAGACGCCTTCGTCGATGGCGTCGAGTATGAGAGTGTAGGCGTCTTTTTGCATGCATCCTGCTTTCGAGATCTGCCAGAGATTAGGCGCGGCGCGCACCCGGTGACAAGCAGATTGCACCCGCGCGCCCCGCAACTTAGCTTGCAGCCCATGACAGACAGCACCGCGCCTGCCCCCGCCTCCGCCGCCCCCGCCGACCGCGACCTCGCCGCCGAGTTCGCGCATGTCGACGCCTGGGTGTTCGATCTCGACAACACGCTCTACCCGCCGGAGGCGCGACTCTTCGACCAGATCGAGGTGAAGATGACCGATTTCGTGATGCGCTCGCTGGGCGTCGATCGGGCGCGGGCCGATCACCTGCGCAACCACTACTGGCAGCTTTACGGCACCACGCTGGCCGGGCTGATGCACGAGCACGACGTCGACCCGGCGCCCTATCTGCACGAAGTCCACGAGATCTCACTCGATCATTTGGTCAAGGATGATGCGCTGCGCGAAGGCATCGACGCGCTCCCGGGCCGCAAGATCGTCTACACGAACGGCTCGGCCCCCTATGCCACACGGGTCATCGAGGCGCGTGGGCTGACCGGGCTTTTCGACGGGGTCTATGGTGTCGAGCACGCGGAGTTTCATCCAAAGCCGCGCGGCGAAGCCTTCAACCGGATATTCGCGCAGGCCGAGATCGAGCCCACGCGCGGCGCTATGTTCGAGGACGACGCCCGCAACCTGCGCCATCCCCATGCACTCGGCATGAAGACCGTGCATGTCGCCCCCGCCCCTGCGCCAGAGGATCACATCCACTACCACACCGCCGATCTCGCCGCGTTCCTGCGCGAGATCACGCGCGATTGAAGGCAAAGTGACGACTCTGCGACAATATGGCACGGCTTCGCGTCTTTATCGGTCCGCGATGCATCTTTAAGTGACGGGGGCCTGTCAGGGAGACAGCAAACGGGAGAATCGATATGACCATGACGACTGCCGACTCCGGCGTTTCGGCCTATGCGGCCAATCATTCCGAAACCGAGCACAAGCAGATTACGCCTGCTTTCATGTTCACCCTCGCGCTTGTCGTCGTGGCTCTGGCCGCTGGCATGGTTGTGACCATGGGCCTCGGTGGCCTCATCCTCTGGGCTGTTGGCGCAACCTGGATCATGCTCGCCCTTCTCGTGGTGATGACCGCAGGCGGCTGACGTCCTATTCGAAGAATTCTCGCCCATGGCGAACACGGCCCGGATCCGCGCGATCCGGGCTGTTTCTTTTTGTGCTCCCCCTTCGGGATTTGCGCGGGGCCGTCTCGCGTTCCGCTGTGTCGCCACGTCGCATCCCAGCGGCGGATCATTGCACCTGCCCGCGCCGGAGGGCAAAATGGCACGGACATTGACGGAGGCGCCCCATGGCCGAGACCCGCACACCCATCGACACCGATATCCTGATCTCCGGCGGCGGCGTCGCCGGCCTGACCGCAGCCGCGGCCTTCGGGCAGGCGGGCTTCACCACGATCTGCGTTGATCCCACGCCGCCGGTCACCGAAGAAGCAGCCGAGGGCGCGGATATGCGCTCGACCGCGTTCCTGCGTCCTTCGCGGGAGGTGCTGAAAGCGGCGGGAATCTGGGATCGGCTCCTGCCCTATGCCGCGCCGCTGCAGATCATGCGGATCGTCGATGCGGGCGGCGAAAGCCCGACCGCACGGCTGACCCGCGATTTCGACGCAGCCGACTTGTCCGACGAACCCTTCGGCTGGAACTTCCCGAACTGGCTGCTGCGCCGCGAGCTGGTGGCCGCCCTTGCCGATAATCCGCTCGTCGATTTCCGCCCCGGCATCGCGACGACTGGCCTCGTGACCCGCGAAAGCGGCGCCGAGGTGACGCTGTCCGACGGCACCCATGTGCGCGCCCGTCTCGTGATCGGGGCCGATGGCCGCAATTCCTTCGTGCGCGAAGCGGCTGGCCTCGGCGTAAAGACGATCCGCTACGGCCAGAAGGCACTGGCCTTCGCTGTCACCCACCCGATCCCGCATGACAACGTCTCTACCGAGATCCACCGCTCGGGTGGGCCGTTCACGCTGGTGCCGCTGCCCGACCGCGATGGCAAGCCGTCTTCCGCGATCGTCTGGATGGAGCGCGCCGCCGAGGCCGAGCGCCTCGCCACGCTGCCCACGGAAGCGTTCGAAGCGGCGATCATGGAACGCTCGACCGGGCTTCTCGGGCCGCTGAAGCTGGAGACCCGCCGCGCGGTCTGGCCGATGATGACGCAGATCGCGGATCGGTTCTCGGGCCAGCGCGTGGCCCTGATCGCCGAGGCCGCCCATGTCATTCCGCCGATCGGCGCGCAGGGGCTGAACATGAGCCTCGCCGATCTGGCCTGCCTTCTGAAGCTGGCCGAGGAAGACCCGGTGCATCTGGGCGAGGCGAAGATGCTCGACGCCTATCACCGTCGCCGCTGGCCGGAGGTGAAGGCGCGGGAGGTGGGGATCGATCTGCTCAACCGTGCCTCGATGGTCGAGGCCCAGCCACTGCGCGATCTGCGCGCGGGCGTCTTGGGCGCGCTCTATTCCCTCGGACCGGTGCGCAAGACGTTGATGAAGGCGGGGCTTGGCGTGCGTTAAGCCGCTGCCGGGCGCGGATGCAGCCATGCACCGCGCCAGAACCGGCGCATCATCATCGCCCCCGCCGATGCGAGGCCGAGGACGAGGCCGAACCACAGCCCCACCCCGCCAAGATCCAGCGTGAAGGCGAGAAAGTAGCTGGCCGGGATGCCGATCAGCCAATAGCTCGCCACCGCCATCCACATCGGCACGCGCGTATCCTGCACGCCACGCAGCAGTCCCAGAGCCATCACCTGCATCAGGTCGAACAGCTGGAAGATCGCCGCGACCATCAGAAAGCGAACGCCGTAGAGGACGATCTCGGGCGTGGCCGGGTTGTCCGCATCGAGAAACAGGCGCGTGAGCCAAGGCCCCGCGAAGACGAAGACCGCGACCGTCAGCAAACCGAAGCCCAGCGACATCCCCGTCACCGCCAACGCCCCGTCACGCAGCAGGCGCGGATCACGGCGCCCATGCGCCCGACCTGCCCGCACGGTGGCGGCGTTCGAGAGACCGACATGCACCATGAAGGTGATCGAGGAGACCTGCAGCGCGATCCCGTGCGCGGCCAGTTCGACCGTGCCGATCCAGCCCATCATCAGCGCCGAGGCCTGAAACATCGAGCCTTCCGCGACGGAGGTCAGCCCCACCGGCAGCCCCATCTTCGCAACGATCCAGAACGCCTCCCAATCGGGCCGCCAGAAGCGCTGGAACAGCCGGATATGAGTCAGTCCGGGCGCACGCGCGGCATAGATCGCCTGCGCGACGAGGTTCAGCACCATCGCGCTCAGCGAAGCGATCGCCGCACCGCGCACCCCCAGTTCCGGCGCGCCCCAATTGCCGAAGATCAGGATCCAGTTGACGCCCGCGTTCAGCAGAACCGCCGCAAGCGTGATCCAGAGCAGCACCGCCGTGCGCTCCTGCGCGGACAGGTAGGACCGGATCACCATCATCGCGAGCCCCGGCGCGAGCGCGAAGCCGAGGATACGCAGGTAATCCTGTGCGAGCGCCGCGATCTCGGGCTTCTGCCCCAGCAGCTCCAGCACCGCGCCGGAATTCCAGAACAGCGGGAGCATCGCGACGCCGAACAGGATCGATAGCCAGATCCCCATTCGGGTGTCGCGCCGCGCCTGCACCTCGTCATCCGCGCCCAGACTCGCCGAGACGCGCCCCATCACCGCCAGCGCGATCCCGTTGCCCAGCATGAAGATAGAGAAGAAATAGGAGGTGCCCAGCACCAGCGCCGCCAGCGCCTCGACGCCATACCAGCCCACCATCACCGTATCGGTCACGTTGAGCAGCATCTGCGCGAGATTGGAGCCGATCAGCGGCAGGCCCAGAGTGAAGATCGCCCGCACATGGCGGGCGAGAGGCATCGCTTGGCTCTGCGACTGGGGCGGCGGCGCGCTCTGATGGGGATCGTTGCTCGTCATGAGCGAGCGCTAGCCCCGCCCGCTGCGGCGGTCAAGAGAGCGGTTACTCCCCCACCTCTTTCTTGCCGGTAATCATCGGCCTGACGAGATTCACGCCCTTCCACGCCCGGTAATAGACGATGGCCGCGATATGGATGCCGACCACGATCAGCAGCAAGGTCGAGACAAGCTCGTGGATCTTGGGCGCCCAGCTCGTGCTGATGCTCTCGGGCACGGAGCCCGCAAGCGGACCGACGTTGATATAGTCCTGCGGATCGGATGTCAGCCCGGTCACGACCTGCACGATCAGAAGCCCCAGCATCACGACGACAGACCAGCCGCCAAGCGGATTATGCCCGACATGGTCGGAGCTTTCCTTGGATGGCAGGTGGCGAAGATAATCCGCCACCTCCTTGGGCCCATAGAGGAAGTGCGAGAACCGCGCCGTGCGCGGCCCCACGAACCCCCAGATCAGACGCACCGCCAACAGTCCCGCGATGACGTAGCCCGCATAGAAATGCCATGTCATCTGGTTCGGCCCCCACTCCCCCAGGCCCCAGGCAACGGCAAAAGCCAGCACCAGAAGCCAGTGGAACAGGCGCACGACGGGATCCCAGACCGTGACGGTCTTCTTCGCGGGGGCGGCGGCAGTGTCTTTCATCAGGTGTTACTTCGCGCGGAACTCGTCATGGCAGCTCTTGCAGGCGCCGCCGAGTTTCCCGACGGCCGGCTGAAGCGTGTCGAGGCTGCCCGCTGCGGCAGGCATCTCCGCCGCGGCCTGATGCAAACCGTCGAGCTTCTGTCCGAAGAGATCCATGTTCGACCAGATTTCCGACTTCGCGTGGGTCTCCATCATGTCGTCGACCGAGGTGCCCTCGACGAAGAGCGGACGGATATCGACCTTGGCGAGCGCCGCGATGTTGTCAGCGGCGGTCTGTGCCTTGGCCGCGTCGAACTCGGTCTTGCCCTGCGCCATTGGCGCGAGCACGGCCATCTGGGCGCCGAGCAGATCGAAATAGCCCTGGCGCGCGTCCACCGCATCCTTGGGCGATTGCGCGAAAGAGGCGGTAGCGGCGAGGGTCAAGGTCAGGGCGAGGAGAGGCTTGCGCATGAGGAACTCCAGTCTGCGATGGCGAAAACGTATCGAATTGATGTTACACGCAATCGTGTCATTCCGAAGACACTCCTTTGTGCGCAAACACACATCTCCCCTCGCGGAGCGATAGGCACGCGCGGGCGCTTCGGCAAGTTCCGGCCGACCGCCGAGGGAGGATGCAAAAACGCCTGAATACCGTGCAGAAAGCGCGACGGAACATCGAGCGTTATGCGTAGAAGCCGCGCGAAGTCCCGAATTTCCTGACGAAAGCTGCAGAATCACCGTGCGGGTTTGCGGACGACGAAATCGATCAGCGCCGCGCGCCCGGAATGGCCCGCGCCCTCGTCTAGATCGGCATCGTAATCGGCCTGATGCAGCACCTCCCAGCGCGGGAAGGCGTCACGCAGGAGATCGAGATCGTAAAGCTGTTCCACGATCCCCGGGCCGCCCGTGCCGTAGCGCGGCTGGCGGCGCGCGAAGCCGTGGATCAAAGCGAGACCGCCGGGTTTGAGTGCGGTCGCAATGCCGTCGAAAATCTCTGCCCGAAAGGCCGGGTCGGCGAACTGGATGAAGCAGGCGAGCACGGCGTCGTATTCCCCCGCGGCCAGTCGTAGCCGCGCAAATCGGCGTCGATCGTCTGCATAGACACGCCCCGCTCCTGCGCCAGTTCGGCAGCCTTTCGGCGCGCGTTTTCCGAGGGTTCTAGGGCGGTCACCTGCAGCCCGAGGCTCGCGAGATAGGTGCCGTTGCGACCTTCGCCATCGGCGATACTCAGAAGCCGCGCCCCAGGCGCGAGACGCCACGCCTGACGCGCCACGAAATCCGCCGGGGTCGTGCCATAGAGATACTCGTCTCCGGCGAATCTTTCGTTCCAGCCCATGCGCTCCTCCGGTTCCTCTCTTTGACATGGATTGCGACACGCCAAGGGACAAGGCGAAAGGGGCCCGGGAGTTCCCGCTCGGCGATCACATGCTCAGGATTTGGTCACGCGACGCTGATCGGGATGAAGAGATGCACCAAGAATATGCTGCGAGGAATGCACGACATGGCTCGCATGGCCGACGATCAGCGGATCGGGCGGTGTCGCGATCGAGGGATCCTTGTCGGGATAGTCCAGCGTCGAGAGGAAATGCTTCATGCAGTTCAGCCGCGCGCGCTTCTTGTCGTTCGATTTCACGATGGTCCAAGGGGCATCGGCGGTATCTGTATAGAAAAACATCGCCTCCTTCGCCTCGGTGTAATCGTCCCAGCGATCGAGGCTTGCCAGATCGATCGGCGACAGCTTCCAGCGCTTGAGCGGATCGGTTTCACGTGCCGTGAACCGGCGGCGTTGCTCCTCACGGGTGACCGAGAACCAATATTTGTAGAGCCGGATGCCCGAGCGCACGAACATCCGCTCCAACTCCGGGGTTTGGCGCATGAATTCGAGGTAGTCGTTGGGTTTGCAGAAGCCCATCACGCGTTCGACGCCCGCGCGGTTATACCAGCTGCGATCGTAGAAGGTCATCTCCCCCGCGGTCGGCAGATGCTCGACATAGCGCTGGAAATACCATTGACCCTGCTCCTCCTCGGAGGGCTTGTTGAGCGCCACGACCCGGGCGAAGCGCGGATTGAGATGCTCGGTGAAGCGCTTGATCGTGCCGCCCTTGCCCGCCGCGTCGCGGCCCTCGAAGAGGATCACGAATTTCTCGCCGGTCTCCTGCGCCCATTTCTGGACCTTGAGCAACTCGGCCTGAAGCTGCGCTTTCTCCGTCTCGTAAGCGGGGCGCGCCATTTTGCGACGATAGGGATATTTGCCCGTCTCGAAGGCCAGCCGCACCGCGTTGGGATCGACGCGCGGGAATTGCTTCGGGCCCGCCTCCTTCAGCAGGGCCTCGACGCCTGCGGGCGATCCCTCCGCCGGAAGGGAAGGCGCGTCGACCGCCATCTCGGCGGTCGCGGCTTTTGCAGTCGTATCCCGCTCGGTCGTGGCCTGATCCTTCATGCCTATACCTCCGTTGGCTGAACCTTGCGAAGCGTCGCGCAATCCCGCGTGATGTGCCTTGATACGTGTCAAAAACCCGTGTCTGCTGACCTTCCGGCGGGTAAAAACGCCCCCGAAATCGCGCGAAACGAGGGAACGGACATGATCACGATCTACGGCAACTATCATTCGCGGGCGAGCCGGGCGCTCTGGCTGCTCGAGGAGTTGGGCCTGCCGTTCCGTCTGCGCCGAGTCGTGCAGGCGAACCGGTTCAAGGATCCGCTCGCGCCGGAGGTGCCGCTCAACACCCGCTCGCCCGAATTCCGCAAGCTCTCGCCGATGGGCGCGATCCCGGTGCTGGAGGAAGACGGGTTGATCCTGACGGAGTCGCTTGCGATCAACCTGCATCTCGCTCGCAAGGCGGGCGGGCCCCTTGCCCCCGCGCATGAGCGCGAGCTGTCGCTGATGGAGCAATGGGCGCTCTTCGCCGCGACCTGGATCGAGACCGACGCGCTCGCGCTCAGCTTCGTCTATCGCCGCAAGGAACAGGACACGCCCGAGGGCAAGGCCGAGATCGCCTCGCTTCTATCGAAGCTCGCCCGGCCGCTGACCGCGCTCGAGACCCATCTGGAGACGCATAGCCATATCGTGGGTGGCCGGTTTACCGTGACCGATCTCAATCTGGCGGAGGTTCTGCGCTACGGGCAGGACCACCCCGAGTTCCTCGCCCCCTATCCGCGACTGCAAAGCTGGATCAAGCTTTGCCAGAGCCGCAAGGCCTTCCGGGCAATGTGGGACAAGCGCGAGGCCGAGGCGATTTGATTCGGCGGGTTCGGCGTAACGTCTAGACCGAAAGGTATACGCGCAGGGATGCACGTCCGCGTCTTTGCTCAAACCATGGGCAGGCGCTTAGCCACCACTTCGCCTTTCGGTCAGGTCCGCCTTACCAAGCGGTCAGGATTTCCGCAGCAGGGCAAATTCAGGTTTGGCCAAGATCTTTCCCTTACGTCATCTTAACGGGGTGAAGAGGGTTAGAGGACACCATGCCTGCCTTGCTTGGATACAGCTTGTGTTTGAGTGCGACGCTGGTCGTGATCGCGGGCGATTTCATTCTGAAATCCGCGGTTGAAAGGGGGCACGCGCTGCATTCGCCGTCTGTCTTGCTCGGTGGCGCGCTTTATGCCGCCTCGGCAGCAGGTTGGTTTCTGGCCTTGCGGCAGGTGTCGCTGGCGCAAACCGGCGTGGCCCCGACGCTTTTCACGTTGATGGCTCTGGTGACGATGGGGGTCGTACTGTTCGGCGGAAAACTCGCCCTGCGGGAAGTCCTCGGTATCGCAATGGCGGTGGGGTCGATGCTGCTCATGGCGCGCGTCGCTTGAGAGTCGGTCGTTTCCGGGGGTTGTGGGGCTTTCGGAACGCATCGGGGCGGTGGGGTCTTCTTGCTCCTCCGCCCCAACCTGCGGTATCTCTTGTTTAGAAAACTACAAGAGAAAGCGAGCAGCATGGCCGACGATCTTCTGACGCCCCAGACCGATTCCTATGACGCCTCCTCGATCGAGGTGCTCGAAGGTCTCGAACCCGTGCGAAAACGCCCCGGCATGTATATCGGCGGCACGGACGAACGCGCGCTTCATCACATGGTGGCCGAGGTGCTCGACAACTCGATGGACGAAGCGGTGGCCGGTCACGCCAGCCGCATCGAGGTCGAGCTGCTGGCCGATCACTCGATCGTCGTGCGCGACAACGGGCGCGGCATCCCGATTGACCCGCACCCGAAATTCCCGGGCAAATCCGCGCTGGAAGTCATCCTCTGCACGCTGCACGCGGGCGGCAAGTTCTCGGGCGACGCCTACGAGACCTCGGGCGGTCTGCACGGGGTGGGTGCTTCGGTGGTGAACGCGCTGTCGGATTCGATGGTCGTTCAGGTAGCCAAGAACAAGGAGCTATATGAACAGCGCTTCTCGCGCGGCATCCCGGAAGGTCCGGTCGAAAAGATCGGCGCGGCGCCGAACCGGCGCGGCACCACGGTCACTTTCCATGCCGACGAGCAGATCTTCGGCCATCACCGGTTCAAACCCGCGCGCCTGCTGAAGATGGTGCGTTCGAAGGCGTATCTCTTCTCGGGCGTGGAGATTCGCTGGAAATCCGAGATCGACGACGGCGAGACGCCGACCGAGGCCACCTTCCACTTCCCCGGCGGCCTCGCCGATTACCTGACCGAGACGCTGAGCGGCGCCAGCACCTATGCCGACCGCCCCTTCTCGGGCAAGGTCGAGTTCCGCGAGAAGTTCAACGTGCCGGGTTCGGTCGAATGGGCGATCAACTGGACGCCCTCCCGCGACGGTTTCATCCAGTCCTACTGTAACACCGTGCCCACCCCCGAGGGCGGCACCCATGAGGCGGGCTTCTGGTCCGCGATCCTCAAGGGCATCCGCGCCTATGGCGAGCTGGTGAACAACAAGAAGGCCGCGCAGATCACCCGCGACGACCTGATCACCGGCGGCTGCGCGCTGGTCTCGTGCTTCATCCGCGAGCCGGAATTCGTGGGCCAGACCAAGGACCGTCTGGCCACCGTCGAGGCGCAGCGTCTGGTCGAGGGCGCGGTGCGCGACCACTTCGACAACTGGCTGGCCTCGGACACAAAATCCGCAGGCGCGATCCTCGATTTCCTCGTGCTGCGCGCCGAGGAACGCCTCAAGCGCCGGCAGGAGAAAGAGACCCAGCGCAAATCGGCCACCAAGCGGCTGCGCCTGCCCGGCAAGCTGGTCGACTGTTCGGCCACGAACCGTTCGGGCACCGAGCTGTTCATCGTCGAGGGCGACTCGGCAGGCGGTTCGGCCAAGATGGCGCGCGACCGTAAGAACCAGGCGCTGCTGCCGCTGCGCGGCAAGATCCTCAACGTGCTGGGCGCGGCAAGCTCAAAGCTCGGCTCGAACCAGGAGATCAACGACCTGACGCAGGCGCTCGGCGTCGGCCTCGGCACCAAGTTCAACGTCGACGACCTGCGCTACGACAAGATCATCATCATGACCGACGCGGACGTGGACGGCGCGCATATCGCCTCGCTCCTGATGACCTTCTTCTTCACCCAGATGCGCCCGATGATCGATCAGGGGCACCTCTATCTCGCCTGCCCGCCGCTCTACCGCCTGACCCAGGGCGCCAAACGCATCTATGTGGCCGACGACGCCGAGAAGGAGGCGATGCTGGAGAAAGGTCTGGGCGGCAAGGGCAAGATCGACGTGCAGCGCTTCAAGGGTCTGGGCGAGATGGACGCGAAGGACCTGAAAGAGACCACGATGAATCCCGAGACGCGCAAGTTGATCCGGGTCACGATCCACGACGACGAGCCGAACGAGACCGGCGATCTGGTGGAGCGCCTGATGGGCAAGAAGCCCGAACTGCGGTTCCAGTATATTCAGGAGAACGCCCAGTTCGTGGAGGAGCTGGATGTTTGATTTAGGGGGAGCCGTTTGAAGGCTGGGCAATTTCAGGTTCAGAAAGAACTATCTGATGAATACCTGCTCGCGCTTGGGGTCTATGTCCAAACTTGCGCACGGATCGAACTTTGGGCAGCCCGGCTCATCTCGCTGACGGGTGGAATGAAAAGGGGCGATCCGGACTTTACGACAGAAGTTGACGAGCTCCGGACGGGGCACACACCAAAGCTTGTCGACAGTCTCAAGCAAAGTCTTGAAACTCTAGCCGCGCAAGGTTCGTCAAACCACGCTCTCCTCGCGATTAGCGCGCAGATAGATGACCACATGAAAAGGCGCAACGCTGCCGTGCACGGTGTCCACTCCTCACACGAGGGTTGGATCGTGATAGATACTGGTGAGAAGCCGAAGATTGGGCGCCCCAAGGCTTTGGCCCTCGATGCAAATACAATCCGAGCAACTGTCGCTGACGCAGAACGTATTCTGCAACTGCTCCGAGGTTTCCGCGAACAATCCGGATGATATCGTTCCGCCCGGGCGACCAGTCCGGGCAGCGCCCGACCCTCCCCCGGGAGGGCGCATTGACGACGCAGCCCACAGCCTTCCCGTCCTCCGGGTTTGCAAGATAAACCGCTCAAACCAACCGACAGCGAAGCGCCCACCCAAGGCTCGGGCGCTGCCCTCATCTCTTATCACACGCGCCCGTCCGGCCCTTCGCTCGCGCTCCGGGCGTTCGCCGGGGCGTCCTTCCACTGGAAGGCCGCTAGTCCCGGCTCACCCCTCCCCCGGGAGGGCGCATTGGCGATGCAGCTCACAGCCTCCCCGTCCTCCGGGCTTGCAAGATAAACCGCCCAAACCAAACGACAGCGAAGCGCCCCCTGCGCCGGGAGGCGCGGCGCGTTCGCCACTGAAGGCTTCCAAAGGAAGCCCTCCGAGACGCGGCTCACCCCAAGGTCGGGCGCTGCCCCCCCCTCACTCGGCACGAGACGAACGCAGACTTGGATCATCTCCGGCGGCGCGATACCAAGGCGCGACACGTCACAACCTCCGGATCCCGACACATGCCGCAGATTTCTTCCGACAGCCTCAGCGTCACCATCGCCGATCAGGGCGCCGAGATGCAGGGGCTGAGCTATCAGGGGCAGGAGCTGCTCTGGGAGGGCGACCCGGCCTGGTGGAGCGGGCAGGCCCCGATCCTTTTCCCCATCGTCGGCCTTCCCGCGCCCGACAAGGTGACGATCGATGGAACGCCCCACGCGATCTCCAAGCACGGCTTCGCCCGCGACCTGCCCTTTCGCGTGACCGAGCTGACGCAATCCCGCTGCTGCCACCTGCTCGAACCCTCGCATGACACGGCGGCCTATCCGTTCGATTTCCGCCTTGAGATCGTCCATGAGGCCGTGGGGTCGGAGCTGAGCGTCACCGCTACTGTGAGCAATGCGGGCGAGCGAGAGATGCCGTTTTCCTTCGGCTTTCACCCCGCGTTTCGTTGGCCGCTGCCCGGTGCGACCGGCCCGCATCGGATAGAGCTTAGTAACGGCGCGGAGCCTGCGCTCGCTCGGCTCGTGGATGGTATGCTGGGGCGCGCGCGGATGCCTTCGCCCTTCACGGCGGGCGCGCTGACCCTCGATCCGGCACAGTTTGAAGACGACGCGATGATCTTCCCTGAAGGCGCGGGCGACGGGCTGCGCTATTGCGGAGAGGGCGGGCCGGTGCTCGATTTCCGCTTTTCCAACCTGCCCAATCTCGCGCTGTGGCAGAAACCCGGTGCGCCCTATATCTGCATTGAGCCGTGGCACGGGCTGCCTGCTTCGGAAGGCGCCGGGCCGGAACTGGCCGCGCGACCTGACAGCATCATCTTGCCCCCCGGCGGGCAGGAGACATTCGCGATGAGCCTGAGGGTGAGCGGATGATCCCCTACCTCGCCTACGGCTCCAACTTGCTGACCACCCGGCTTGCCGCGCGCTGCCCTGCGGCGCGCGTCATCGGCCATGCGGAGATCCCCGGACATTCGCTCGATTTCTCGAAACGCGGGCGCGACGGGAGCGCAAAGGCCACGATCACGCAGGGCGACGCGAGCACCCGAGGCGTGTTGTTTGAGATCGCGGAGAGCGACATTCCAGCGCTCGATGCCGCCGAGGGGGCCGGGCTGCATTACGAGAAAATCACGCTAGTACTCGAGGACGGCGCACGTGCCTTCACCTATCGCGCCTTGCAGCGCCGGGACGGGATCGCGCCGTTCGAATGGTATCTCGCCCTGATCCGCGCAGGGCGGCGCGAGCATGGTCTGGGTCTGGACGACCTCGCGCCGGTCGTGCCGATCCCCGACCCGGAGCCCGATCGCCCCGGCTTCATCGCGGCGCGCGAGGCACTGGAACGGGCGGGCTATCGCGACTGGCGCAGCGCGCTCTGACCGATCGGGCGCATCGGCATCCCCGGCCCCGTCAGCACCGCTACCCCCGGCCCGACCAGCGACGACAGCTCCGGCCCGTCGCAATCCAACCCGCCGGTATAGGTGCCGAACGCGGGTAGGATCAGGTGATCGCGACCGATGAGAAACGCCCGATAGGCGCGCCGGGCGATCTTGGCTTTGGGATGGTAATGGCCGGAAAGGTCCGGCCCGACACCGGCGATATGGCGCAGCGTGAGCGGGCCGATCTGCGTCTCTTCGACGGTCCGGCCCAGGCCGATCGGATCGTGGTTTCCCGCGATCCATAGCAGCTTGGTCAGGGCCGCGAGCCGGGTTAGACGCCCGGCGATCTCCGGGGCGATTTCGCTCGCGGCCGCGTCGTCATCGAAGGCGTCACCAAGGCTGATCAGCCGCGAAGGCCGTAGGCGCAGCACCTCGGCCTCGAGCCGGATTACCGTGTCGAGGCTCTCGAAGGGCGGCAGCAGCGCACCGCCGCGCCGCGCCATCCGCTCGGACTTGCCCAAGTGAAGATCGGCCACGATCAGCGCGTCCTCCTCGCGCCAATAGAGCGCGCCCGACGGTTGCGCCTCGAACCGCTGCCCCGCGAAGGTGATCTCTCTCATTCCAGCCCCGCCTCGCGCATCATCGCCTGCGCCTCTTCTTCCATCAGTCGTGCCTCGCCCGTGCCGCCGCGAATGCCGACCTGCCCATGTTCGAGCAACAGCGGCGCGGCCAGCGGCGTCACATGCGGGGCGCGGATATGCACGATTCTCTGCCCTTGGGCCAGCATCTCCTCGATCCGCTCGAAATCGACAAGACCGCGGCTAGCCTCTTCGCGAGTGATGCGCAGAAGGAGGTGATCGGGATCGTAGCGGCGCAACGTGTCATAGAGGATGTCCGAGGAAAACGTCGCCTGTTTGCCCGATTTGCGCTGCCCCGGCAGATTGCGCTGAATGAGCCCTGCAATCGTCGCGATCGACCGAAACGCGCGCTTCATCACCGCGTTGCTCTCCAGCCAGTCGCGCAGCCCTTCGCGCAGACCTTCTGCCGACAGCAGCGGGGCGGGATCCTCGACCGGGTCGATCGACCAGATCAGCAGCGCGTAATCGGTGGCAACGAAGCCGAGCGGCCCCAGTCCCGCCTGCTCCATCCGGTGCGTCAGCAGCAGTGCGAGCGTCTGATGCGCGTTGCGCCCCGCGAAGCCATAAAGACAAAAGAATGCCCGTCCGCCGCGCAGGAAGGTCTCGCAGGTCAGTGTACCGGGTGCTGGCAGGGTCGAGATATCGCGCTGCAATGCCAGCCAATCGCGGGTGTGGGGCGGCAACTGGTCCCAGTCTTCCGGCGAGGCGATCAGCCGTTGCACCCGTTGCGACAACTCCAGCGAGGTCGCCATCTTCAGCCCCGAGAAGACGGCGATCTTCGGCTCGCGCGTGGCGGCATTCGTCACCTCGACGACCATCTCGCGCAGGCTCTCGTAGCGCACCACCTGCCCGCCGATCAGGAACGTGTCGCCGGGGGTCAGAGACGAGGCAAAGCCTTCCTCGACCTCGCCCAGAGGCGTGCCGCCGCGCCGGGATTTGCGGCGGACTTTCAGCTTCTCGGTCTCGGTGATCGTGCCGATATTCATCCGCAGATCGCGGGTCGCGCGGGGGTCGCGGAGCTGCCATTTGCCATCACGCTGCAGCAGGCGCTGCCAGCGGTCATAGGCCCGCAGCGCGTAGCCGCCCGTCGCGCAGAACTCGAGACAGGCATCGAAATCGGCGCGCGGCAGCGTGGCGTAGGGCCCGACCCCCAGCACCTCGGCATAAAGCGCATCCGCCTCGAACGGCCCGGCGCAGGCGGTCAGCAGGATATGCTGGCACAGCACGTCGAGCGGGCCGCGCCAACGTCGTCCGCCGCCGTCGAGATCGTTCTCGCGCACGGCCTCCAAAGCGGCGGCGCATTCGACAATCTCGAAGCGGTTCGCGGGCACTATCCGGGCGCGCGAAGGCTCGTCATATCGGTGATTGGCGCGCCCGATCCGCTGCACGAGGCGTTTGACGTTCTTCGGTGCGCCGACCTGCAGGACCAGATCGACATCGCCCCAGTCGAGCCCCAGATCGAGCGAGCCGGTGCAAACCACCGCGCGCAGAGCGCCATTCGCCATCGCCTCCTCGACCTTGTGCCGCGCTTCCCGCGAAAGCGAGCCGTGATGCAGCCCGATCGGCAGGGCGTTGTCATTCACCTCCCAGAGCGCCTGAAAGAACAGCTCCGCCTGTGCGCGCGTGTTAAGAAAAACGAGGCTGAGGCGTGCGTCCTCGATCGCCGCCATCACGTCGCGCGCGGCGTGCCGTCCGCCGCCGCCGGCCCAAGGCGCGGGGAGCTCGGTCGGCAACATCTCGATATCAGGCGGCGGGCCCGGGTCGGCCATGATCACCCGCGCGCCGCCCATGAAATCTGCGAGCGCCTGCGGGGCCTCGACCGTCGCCGACAGCCCGGTGACTGTCAGGCCCGGCGACAGGCTGCGCAACCGCGCGACGCCCAGCATCAACTGGTCGCCCCGCTTGCTTTCGGCCAGCGCATGGATCTCGTCGAGCACTACCCGTTTCACCCCCGCGAAAATCTTCGGCGCCTCGGGGTATGACAGCATCAGCGCGAGGCTCTCCGGCGTCGTCAGCAGGATCTGCGGTGGATCGACCCGCTGACGACGGCGCTGCGTGGCCGAGGTGTCGCCGGTGCGATCCTCGATCCGCAGGTCCAGCCCGATCTCGTCCACCGGCGCGCGCAGGTTGCGGGCGATATCCTTCGAGAGCGCCTTCAGGGGCGAGACATAGAGCGTGTGCAGGCCGTCATGGTTCTCCGCAAGATCGACGAGCGACGGCAGGAAACCGGCCAGCGTTTTGCCCCCCCCGGTCGGCGCGATCAGGAGCGTATCTTCGCGCGACGCCAGCACCTCCAATTGGTGTCTATGCGGCTCCCAGCCGCGGCTGGCGAACCAGTCGGAGAAGCGTTGCGGCAGGAGGGGCGTGGCGGTGTCGGGCATCGGATGAAAGGTAGGTGAAGGCGGCGGATGCGCAAGCTTTGCCGCGTGTCTTCCGGGGGCGTCGAGCGCGCGCCGCGCAAGACCATCGTCTCCCGTATGAGGCGCCCTGCGTCGCGCCACGCGGCGCGCTCGCCGCTCAAGGCTTCCACTGGAAGCCTTCCGAGACGCGCTCTCCCCAACATCTCGCACCATCGCACAGTCCACCCGCGCCATCTCGCCACTGTTCATCGGGCGATCCATGTTATATTCAGGCCCGCGACAGGAAATTGCCCGAGTCCCCTCGGGCGCGACAGAAACGGAAATCTTATGGCCTTTTATCGTTCCCGTAGATCCACCCATGGCCGCAACATGGCAGGTGCGCGCGGTCTGTGGCGCGCCACCGGCATGAAGGATGACGACTTCGGCAAGCCGATCATCGCGGTCGTGAACTCCTTCACCCAATTCGTGCCCGGTCACGTCCACCTCAAGGACCTCGGCCAGATGGTCGCGCGCGAGATCGAAAGCGCGGGCGGTGTCGCGAAGGAATTCAACACCATCGCCGTCGACGACGGAATCGCGATGGGCCATGACGGGATGCTCTACTCCCTGCCCTCGCGCGAAGTGATCGCCGACAGCGTCGAGTACATGGTCAACGCCCATTGCGCCGATGCGATGGTCTGCATCTCGAACTGCGACAAGATCACCCCCGGCATGATGATGGCCGCGATGCGCCTGAACATCCCGGTGATCTTCGTCTCCGGCGGCCCGATGGAGGCCGGCAAGGAAGGCGCGGAAATCATCGGTCACGACCTTGATCTGGTCGATGCGATGGTCGCGGCGGCCGACGAGAAATACTCCGACGAGGACGTGCTCGCGATCGAGAAGGCCGCCTGCCCGACTTGCGGGTCGTGCTCTGGCATGTTCACCGCGAACTCGATGAACTGTCTCGCCGAGGCGCTGGGTCTGGCCCTGCCGGGCAACGGCTCGATGCTCGCCACCCATGCCGACCGCAAGGAACTGTTCCTCGAGGCGGGCCGCAAGATCGTCGAGATCACGCGCCGCCATTACGAGCTGGAAGACAAGGGCCTGCTGCCGCGCGAGATCGCGACCTTCGAGGCCTTCGAGAACGCGATGAGCCTCGATATCGCGATGGGCGGGTCCACGAATACCGTGCTGCACCTGTTGGCGATCGCGCATGAGGGCAAGGTCGAGTTCACGATGGAAGACATCGACCGGCTGAGCCGCAAGGTTCCGGTGTTCTGCAAGGTCGCGCCGGCGAAGCAGGACGTCCATATGGAAGACGTCCACCGCGCAGGCGGTATCATGGGCATCCTCGGCGAGATGAACCGCGCCGGCCTGATCCACGAACACGTGCGCACCGTGCACTCGGAAACGATGGGCGAAGCGCTCGCGAAGTGGGACGTGATGGTCGCGAATGACGACGCCATCCACCAGTTCTATCGCGCGGCTCCGGGCGGCGTGCGCACCACGCAGGCGTTTTCGACAGAGAACCGCTACAAGGAGCTCGACCGCGACCGTAAGGGCGGCGTGATCCGCACCGCGGAACATGCCTTCTCGCAGGATGGCGGTTTGGCGGTGCTCTACGGCAACATCGCCGAGCAGGGCTGCATCGTGAAAACAGCGGGCGTGGACGACTCGATCCTGAAATTCTCGGGCCCCGCGAAGGTGTTCGAGAGCCAGGACGACGCGGTCTCGGGCATCCTCACCGGCAAGGTCGTCGAGGGCGAAGTGGTCATCATCCGCTATGAAGGCCCGCGCGGCGGCCCGGGGATGCAGGAGATGCTCTACCCGACCTCCTATCTGAAATCGAAAGGCCTCGGCGCCAAATGCGCGCTGTTGACCGACGGGCGGTTCTCGGGCGGCACGTCGGGCCTCTCCATCGGCCACGTGAGCCCGGAAGCGGAAGAAGGCGGCACGATCGGCCTCGTCGAGACCGGCGACATCATCGAGATCGACATCCCGAACCGCACGATCAACCTCGCCGTGGCCGACAATGTTCTGGCCGCGCGCCGCGAGGCGAAAGGGCCGCTGCCGTGGAAACCGGCAGAGCCGCGCAAGCGGGCCGTCTCGACCGCACTCAAGGCCTATGCGCTGCTGGCCAGCTCGGCGGCGAAGGGCGGTGTGCGCATCCTGCCCGATTGATCGGCTGACATCTCGATTTGAAACGGCCGTCCCTCGGGGCGGCCGTTTTCGTTCACGCGGCATCGCTCTCGGGAAGGCTTTCCTCCCAGCCGAGCCGCTTGCGGATCGCATGGGCGAGATAGCTCATTGCCAGGGCCGAGGCCCCACCCAGCACCGTCCCCGCGATCCGGCCCCATGCGTTCGACAGCGGCGCATCATTGCCCATCGAGACCATCACCACGATCAGCGCGGTCAGGAAAGCAACGAAGGTCGGGTAATGCGCGGGCGGAGCAAACAGGATCGCGGTCACGCCGAAGATCACGTAGAGCCCCGGCATAAGCACGCTGTGCGGCCCGAGCCACAGCACAAGCAGGCTCGCTCCGACCGCACCTGCAAGCGTCGCGAGGCTGCGCACGAAGACGCGCTCCCATGTCATGCCCGGGCGCGGGCGCAACATCAGCAGCGCTGACAGCGGTGCCCAGTAGGGGTGGTTGATCGAGAGGGCGACCGCGATCCCGTAGGACAGCCCCACCGCGCCCATCGCCTGCAGCCCCTGCCCGATCAGCGAGTTGCGCGGCGCGATGCCGTCGGGCGGCACCTGCCCGTCGAGCGTTGGACCGGTTTCGGGCGCGAAGTATTTCCAGATCATCCGAACCGCCTCTTCCACGGCCAAGACCCAGACCATCGCGCCGCCGACGGCGAGCAGCACCGGCCCGGGCGACGGGATGAACTGCACGAGAAAGGTCGAGAGCGAGAAGAACAGCCAACTTTGCAGGAACAACCACCACAGGCTCATATCTCGGCGTGACAACAAGCCCACCGCGAAGGCGCCGAGCAGCATTCCCGGTACGCTCAGCGCGACGCCGCCGATCATGACCTTCGCAGCGACCATCCCCGCGAAGATCCCGACGAGCTTACCGGCGATGTCGAGGAAGGTGACGGGCCAGCGGCGGTTGCGGATCGACTTGCCCTGCCCCGTCGAGGTGGCAAACCCCGCGCCGAGCGCCGCCAGTTCCTGCCCGCGCGGCAGGTCGAGCATCAGCACGATCCCGACCAGCCCACTAAGCGCCAGCGCTGCGGGCAATCCGCGCGACCAGTTGAGCGCGGGCAGCCGCGAGATCGAGACATTGGGCAGGGACACCGTGAACACCTCTCAATGCAGCCAAAGCGCCTCATGGCCGCGCTGGTTCCCCGTTAGACGCCGATCCGGTCCAGAAGCCCCGCCACCATTCCGTGATAACCGGCCCCGAACAGGCGCAGATGCACGAGCGCGGGCCATAGCTGATAGATCGCCCGGCGCGCTTCCCAACCGGGCGGCAGCGCGCCGTAGCCCACGGCAAATTCCCGCCCCGGCGCGCCGAAGAGATGAAGCATCGCGAGATCGACCTCCGCGTCGCCGTAATAACATGCCGGGTCGATCAACCCGCTCAGGTGACCCTGTTCGCCCAACACGTTTCCCGCCCAGAGATCGCCATGCAGCAAGGACGGGAACGGGCGTGGCGGCAGATGCTCGTCGATCTGCGCCGCGAGCCTCTCGACCCGGCGGGCGAGCGGCGCGGGCAGTTCGGGCAGCGACGGGCGCAGCCTTGCCTCGGCCCAGAACTCGGTCCATGTCGCTTGCCCTGCGTTCGGGATCGGCACCGGGCCGAAAGCGTAATCGACGGGCCAACCATAGGGCGTATCATCGGGCGCCCCCGGCGCACGGTGTTGGCGGAGAAGCGACTCGCCGAGTTCCAGCCAGCCCGCGCCCCTCAGCCCGCCGCTCTGGGGTAGCGCCTCCATAACGAGGCAGATCCGAGAGACCGCAAGCACCTTCGGCACCCGCGCGCCCGCCTCGGCCAGCGTTCGAAGCATTTCTGCCTCGGTCTCCGGGCTCGGCCCGCCCTTGGCGATCACCCGCTCCCCACTCGGCAGGTCCATCGCCAGAACCGGGCTCAGATCGCCGCCCGCCAACGGCTTGACCCGCTGCGGGCTCATACCCAGCAAGCGTGCAGCTTCGGTTCCTATCCGTTCGGCTTCGTCCATCTCGTCCTCCCGGTCCGCTCGGTTTGCCCGTTCCGTCGCGGCTACCGGCGAATATCCGCCCTGTGCAGCCCGATTACGGTTGCGTGCGTGCCCCCATCCGGTGCAAATGCCCTTTGTTGCCGTCGATCCGCTTCTCCTTTGCGGGTCAGCCCTTCGCGCAGCTTAGACATTCCGGACGCCTTCGTGTCGAGGACATGCGCGTAGCGCTCTCGACCCGTGGGACCGTCCGCTTTTACGTTCCCGTTCGGGAACGGTACGAGACCCTGACGGAGATTCCCCACACTCGTCTCCGTCGGGCAGCAGCCGCCGCGAACCCCTTGCGGCGGCTGCGTTCACCCGACCCCGCTCATCGCAGGAAGGCGTTCCCGGCCCGGCGCGGCTCGCAGCAGTTGGCGTAACGGCCTCGCAAAAAGCAAATGGATCAGCCACCAAGGGCTGATCCAAACAGCCAGCGCGAGCGCCAGCAGCAATAGGGTAGCAGAGCCGATAGGAACGATATGCAGGGCACTGCGTGGCTCGTCCCTTTGCCTCCGCGTCGTTCAAACTGTCGCCTTCGCGCCCTTCGGTCCGGCGATCAGCCAGATGATGAAGCCAATCACCGGCAGGATGATGATCAGCAGGATCCACAGCACTTTCTTGCCGGTGGACGCTCCCGAACCAAAGATCGACACGATGGCCCAGATGTCGAGGATGAGGACGATGAGGCCCCCGATCATGCTCAGCATAACTTCACTCCTTTATCGGTTCTTTCCGGCATTTGCCGGTTTTCCTTGGCGGGGAAACTTGCGTCTTCAACGCTTTGTTCCCCGCATTCCCCGATTCAGGCGGATGTGACAGGTCGCTGAGGCGGTCATGGGCGTGACGCCGCCGCCTCCGCGACGGAATCGCCCCCCGCCTCAGCGCCCCGGAGTGAGTTTGCGGATCAGGACGTAGAAGGCCGGCACCATGAAGACACCGATGAAGGTTGCCGCCGCCATCCCGCCCAGCACGCCGATGCCGATCGCGTTCTGCGCCGCGGCCCCCGCCCCGGTCGCGATCGCCAGCGGCACCACGCCCAGCATGAAGGCGAGCGAGGTCATCAGGATCGGGCGCAGGCGGAGCCGTGCCGCCTCGATGGTCGCGGGGATCAGCTCCTTGCCCTCGGCCTCGAGGTTCTTGGCGAATTCCACGATCAGGATCGCGTTCTTCGCCGCCAGACCGATGGTCGTCAGGATACCCACCTTGAAATAGACGTCATTCGACTGCCCGAAGACCCACGCCGAGACCAGCGCCCCCAGAACGCCCACCGGCACGGCGAGCATCACCGACAGCGGGATCGACCAGCTCTCGTAGAGCGCGGCAAGGCAGAGGAAGACGACCAGCACCGAGAGCGCATAGAGATAGGGCGCCTGATCGCCGGACTGGCGTTCCTGATAGCTCAACCCCGTCCAGGCGACCGCGTAGCCGCCGGGCAGGTCATTGACCAGCTGCTCCACCGCGTCCATCGCCGCGCCGGAGCTTGCGCTGTCCGACGCCTGGCCCGAGATTTCGATCGCATTGGCGGCGTCATAGCGCGACAGCCTTGGGGCGACCGATACCCATTTTGTCGTCGCGAAGGACGAGAACGGGACCATCTCGCCCGACGCGTTCCGCGCGTACCAGGTGTCGATATCTTCCGGCTGCATCCGGTAAGGCGAATCGGCCTGCACGATCACCGGGCGTAAGTTGCCGTTGAGGTCGAAGTCGTTCACCGATCTCCCGCTGAAGATCACCGACAGCATCGAATTGAGGTTGCTCAGCGTCAGACCGAAGCTTTCGGCCTTCTGCTGGTCGATATCCAGCTGCAGTGCTGCCTTGTCCTCATCGCCGCTGACCCGGACATTGGTCAGGCGGCTATCCGATTTCGCCTCGGCCACGAGCTGATCGCCTGCCTCCTTCAGCGCAGCGGTCCCGTTATTGCCCTGATCCACCAGATACATCTGGAAGCCCGAAGAATTGCCGATCCCGCGGATCGCCGGCGGTTGCAGAAAGAAGACCTGCCCCGCGCGCAGACCTGCGAAATGGGCGTTCGCCCGCCCCGAAATCGCGGCGGCGGTTTGATCCGCGCCAGTGCGCTCACCAAAATCCTTCAGCTTGGCGAAGACCATCGCAGTGTTCTGTCCACCACCCCCGAAGGAAAACCCGAGCGTCGCGAAGACCGAAGCCACATCGGACTTCTCCTGCGTCAGCAGGTATTGGGTGATCTGGTCGACCACATCCGACGTCTGTGCCGTCGTCGACCCTTCCGAAAGGTTCACCATCGCCATGAGCACGCCCTGATCTTCCTTCGGAAGGAAGGAGGACGGCAGCCGGGTCATCACGCCCCAAGCGCCCGCCAGCACGAGAACCAGCACCAGCGCCATCAGGAAGGGTTTGCGCACGATGCGCGCGACCGCACCGGCGTAGCCGCGCTGCACTTTCGCGAAACCGGTATTGAAAGCGCGCGCCGGCGCAATCGCGCGGCCCGTCGAGGGGCGCAGGAGTTTGGCCGCCAGCGCAGGCGTCAGGATCAGCGCAACCACGGCAGAGAGCACCATCGCGGTGATGATCGTTACCGAGAATTGCCGATAGATCACGCCCGTCGAGCCGGGAAAGAACGCCATCGGCAGGAACACCGCCGACAGCACAAGCGCCACCCCGATCAGTGCGCCGGTGATCTGGGACATGCTTTTCTCGGTGGCTTGGAGGGGACTGAGCCCCTCCTCCTCCATCACGCGCTCGACGTTCTCCACCACGACGATCGCGTCATCGACCAAGAGGCCAATCGCCAGCACCATCGCGAACATTGTCAGCGTGTTGATCGAATAGCCCGCGACCAGCAGCACCGCGAATGTGCCCAGCAGCACCACGGGAACTGCGACGATCGGGATCAATGTCGCGCGCCATTTCTGCAAGAATACGAGGATCACCAGCAGCACCAGCACGATCGCTTCGGCCAGCGTGTGATAGACCTTCTCGATGGAAAGCTGCACGAAGGGCGAGGTGTCGTAGGCGATCTGGAACTTGACACCCTCGGGCAGCGACGATGACATCCGATCCAGCGTCGCACGCACTGCCGCCGCCGTATCGACTGCATTCGCGCCGTTCGCGAGGTTCACGCCGAACCCTGCCGCGTTCATGCCGTTGAACCTGGAATTGGTGCCGTAATTCTCCTGCCCGATCTCGATCCGCGCGACATCGCCCAGATAGACCGCAGAGCCGTCGGGTTCTGTTTTCAGCAGGATCTTCTCGAACTGTTCGACCGAGGTCAGCTGGCTCTGTGCGGTGATCGTGGCGGTGAACTGCTGGCCTTCGGTGGTGGGCAGATCGCCCAGCGAGCCGACCGAGACGGTGGTGTTCTGCGCCTGTACTGCCGCGGTCACGTCGGTCGGCGTCAGCTGGTATTGCTCGAGCTTGTAGGGATCGAGCCAGACCCGCATCGCGTAGCCCGAGCCGAAGACGTTGATCCCGCCCACGCCCGCAGTGCGCTCGATCGCGCCTTTCACTTCGGTGTCCAAAATGTTGCCCAGCTCGACGGTCGAATATTTGCCATCGGTCGAGACCAGTGCCCCGACCATCAGGATGTCCGAGGACGAGCGCGAGACATTCACCCCGGAGGTCTGCACCGCATCAGGCAGCGCATTCTCGACCTTGCGGATCTTGGTCTGCACCTCGTTCTCGGCATCGATCGGATCGACCGAGCCGTCGAAGGTCAGCGTCAGCCGCGCAGAGCCCTGGTTGGAAGAGCTCTCCATGTAGAGCAGCCCGTCGAGCCCGGTCAGCGAGTCCTCGATCGGCGTCGTCACCGAGTTCTCGACCGCCTGCGCGGTCGCCCCGGAATAGCTGGCGGAGATGCGGATCGTGGTCGGCGCGACCTCTGGATATTGCGAGACGGGAAGCTGCGTGAGCGCGTAGCCGCCGGCGAGCATCGTCACCAGCGCGAGCACGATCGCGAAGACGGGGCGATGGATGAAGAAGCGGATCATGCAGGGTTCACTCCGCCTTCGCCGTATCGGTCTCGTCACTCGAGGGGCTCGCATCCTTCACGACCCCCTGCGCGTTGATCGTCACCGGCACCGTCTTGATCTCGGCCCCGTCGCGCAGGTTCTTCAGCCCGTCGAGGATCACCTGATCGCCGCTCTCGATGCCGCCGGTCACGATCCACGCGTTCTGATAGGTTCCCGCCGTCGTCAGCGTCACCTTCTTCGCCGTGCCGTCCGCGGCGACGAAGGCCGAAAGCGACCCATCCCCTTCCCGCGTGGTCGCGCGCTGCGGCACGAGGATCGCCTGCGTCGTGCCCAGCGTGATCTTCGCGCGCAGGAATTGCCCCGGCAGGATCAGCCGGTCGGGATTGTCGAACTTGAACCGGAAATCGACCGTGCCGGTGGTCGAGGATACGGTCGCGCCGGGGCTGACCAGCGTGCCGGTGCCGTCGTATTCCTCACCGGTCTCCAGCAGCAGCGAGACCTTCAGTTGATCGCCGCGTTGAAGCGTACCCTGATCGATCCGTTGACGCACCCGCATGATCCGCGCCGCACTCTCGGAAACATCGACATAGATCGGATCGAGCCGCGTTACCGTGGTCAGCGCGTCGGACTGGTTCGCCGTGACCAGCGAGCCGACGGAGACGTTCGCCACATCCGGGTAGCCGTCGATAGGCGAGCGGATCACCGTGCGGTCGAGATTGAGCTGCGCGGTCTGAAGATCGGCCTCGGCACTCAGCGCGGAGGCTTTGGCCTGCGCGAGCGTGACCTTCGCGGTCTCCAGATCACTCACGGAGATCGACGTCTTCTCCAGCTTGGTATAGCGGTCCACTTGCGATTGCGCCGCCTGCACATTGGCGTCGGCGCTCGCCTTCTCGGCCTCGGCTGCGGTCAGCTCGGCCTGATAGGTGTCGTCGTCGATGTGAAACAGAGCGTCGCCCGTCGCGACCTTGTGACCCGCCTCGTAATCGATCGAGGCGATGGTGCCGGCGACGCGCGGGCGGATATCGGTCTGCTCATAGGCCACGGCGCGGCCCGGCAGGGTGACGGTATAGGGCACGGACCGTGTCTCGACCTGCATCACGCCGACCTCGGTCGGGCCACGCGCGCCGCCCGGCATTCCCTGCGCCAATGCCTGCGCGGCGACCCCGCCCGCAAGCAGCATCCCAAGCGCGGCGCGCCGCGTCATCCGACCAATGCTCATACTGAAACTCCTGTCCGCAGCCCGGTTGTCCCGGCGTTGTTCCATTTCTACGATAGGCCCGCTTGGTTCTGTCGCCACTCGCGCGCGGCGGGAAATGCAGGAAACAAATGCTGCGAGCCGTGAGTCTCGGGAAAGACGGCTTGTCTTACTTATTGTTTTAAAATGTAAACTTTCCAATCAACGCAGCCGCTCGCGACATCCGCACCGCGATTCCGGTGTCAGTTCGCGCCCTGCGCGGAGTTCACGTATTCGCGAGATACCGGAGGAGGCAAACCGCCTCGCGACCGCGCTGCGTGGAAAAGGGGCGCCGATGGCGCCCCTTTCAGCCTCTGTCCAAGGCAGTTCAGAGCGTGATGCGATAGAGCGCGAAGCCGCCCTCGCCGTCGCCCGCCTGCTCGATATCGAGACCCCGGGATTTCACGTCCTCGACATAGGCCTGTGCCTTCGGGCCGGTCTCGAATAGCACCGTCGCGCCGCCCGCGGGCGCGAAGGACCAGTTCGCGTCGGCCTTCGGGTTGATCGTGCCCTTGTCGTGGATGTAGCGCACGATCACGTCGCGGTTGGTGTCGGGCGCACGGTAGATCACGGTCGAGCCGTCCGCGCCGGGGAAGCTGCCGCCCCCCGAGGCGCGGTAGTTGTTCGTCGCGATCACGAACTCGGCCTTCGGATCGATCGGCTTGCCCTCGAATTGCAGATCGACGATGCGGTTCGCATCGGGGTTCACCGGCACGCCGTCCTTGTCGAATTTCGCGGGCTGGGTGATGTCGATCTGGTAGGTCACGCCGTCGATCACGTCGAAATTGTAGGACGGGAAATCGGGGTTCAGCAGCGTCGCGTCCTTCGCACCCGGCTCGATCTGGTTGAACATGCCTGCAGAGCGCTCCAGCCAGTCCTTCACCTGCGCGCCGGTGACCTTCACCGCCTGTAGCGTGTTCGGATAGAGATAGAGGTCGGAGACGTTCTTGATCGCCACCGGCCCTTTCGGAACATCGGTGAAGTAATCCGGACCGCCGCGCCCGCCGGCCTTGAACGGCGCCGCCGCCGACAGAAGCGGCAGCTTGCCTTCGGGCGTGCCCTCCAGCAGTTTCTTCACGTACCAGATCTGCGCGTTCGAGACGATCTGCACAGAGGGATCGTCGGCCACCAGCGCGAAGTAGGAATAGAGCGGCGCTTCGGTCTCGCCCACCTTGGCGCGGACATATTTGAGCGTCTCTTCATGCACCTGATCGGTGGCCGCGAGGATCGGCTTGTAATCGGTGGTCAGCGGCGTGATCGAACGATCCTCGCCGCGCGCGAAGATCGGGCGGATCTCGGAGCTGTGGCTATCGATCTTCCACTTGCCGCCGTCGCGGCTCAGCATAAGGTCGATCAGCCCCATGTGGTTGCCCCAGAAGCCCGCCTGCACCGCGGGCTTGCCCTGCAGCGTGCCCTTCTCATTGTCGATCCCGGGGCCCGAGAAATCCTTGCCGGGGAAGTTACGGTGCTGGTGCCCGGTGATCACCGCGTCGATGCCGTCGACGCCTGCGACGTAGAAGGCAGCGTTCTCCATGCCGTCGGTCTGAGGACCGTTGTCGATTCCGGTATGGGCGAGCGCCACGACCAGATCGGCGCCCTCCTCGCGCATCTGCGGAACCCATGCTTTCGCGGCCTCCACGATGTCGCGAGTCTGGTAATTGCCCTCGAGATGCGCGCGGTCCCATTGCATGATCTGCGGCGGCACGAAGCCGATCACGCCGACGCGGATCGGCATCTTGTTTCCAGCCCCATCGGTCAGTTCGCGGTCGAGGATCAGGTAGGGCGGCAGGTAAAGGTCGTCCTCGCGCGGGGTCGCGCCCAGCTTATGGGCGAAGTTCGCGCAGACCATCGGGTAGTTTGCGCGGTCGTTCACCTTCTTGAGGAAATCCATCCCGTAGTTGAACTCGTGATTGCCCAGAGTGCCGCAATCATAGCCCAGCAGGTTCATCGCCGCGATGACCGGGTGGGTGTCGCCCTCCTTCATTCCCTTGGAGTATGCAATGTAATCGGCCATCGGGTTGCCCTGCATGTAATCGCCGTTATCGAAGGTCAGGGTGTTGGCGGCTTCCGCGCGTACGCCTTCGATCAGGGTCGCAGTGCGCGACAGGCCCACGGTATCGACAGGCTTGTCGGCATAATAATCGTAGGGCCGGATATGGCAGTGAATATCGGTAGTGCACAGCAGGCGCAGGTGGGCCTGACCTTCAGCCGCGCGCGCGGTGAACGGGTGGACCATCACGAGACCGCCTGCGGCGGTGGTGGTAACGAGAAACTGACGACGCGAAATAAGCGACATAGGGGGATCCTCCGAGACAATTGGCTCCTTGCCGGAGCGCTCTATCCGGGGATCGTAACAGTCTTTTGACCGATTGGACAAAGACCTTGCGTCAACCTGCGCAAATCCGCGTGAGCGGGCGATGCATCACCGCCCGCCGCACAAGATTTCAGCTCTCCGACAGCACCGCCTGCACTTCGGCCGCAGGGCCGGGATGGTGACAGAAGACCTGACGCCCGGCGACCTCCTCGGTCGGCGGAGTCGTGGCGCAGACCTCGCTCGCCCGCGGGCAGCGGGTGCGCAGCGGGCAGCCCGATGGCGGGTTCAGCGGGCTCGGCAGATCGCCTTCCAGCGAGATCAGGGTCTTGTTGCGCTCGATCTCCGGGTCTGGGATCGGCACCGCCGACAGAAGCGCCTGCGTGTACGGGTGCTGCGGCTCTGCAAAGATCTTCTCGGTAGCGCCCGCCTCCATCATCTGGCCCAGATAAAGCACCATCACCTCGTCGCAGACATGGCGCACAACGCTGAGGTCATGGGCGATGAAGATGATCGTCAGGCCCAGATCGCGGCGCAGATCTTCGAGAAGCGCGATCACCTGCGCCTGAATCGAGACATCGAGCGCCGAGACCGGCTCGTCGCAGATCAACAGCTTCGGCTCCACCACCAGCGCGCGGGCGATACCGATGCGCTGACACTGGCCGCCCGAGAACTCGTGCGGGTAGCGGTTGATCTGGTTCGGCAGAAGACCGACCTTCTCCATCACCTCGCGGACCTTCTGCTTGCGCTCCTTGCGGCCCATCTTCGGGCGATGGGTGCGCAGCGGCTCCGCGATGATCTCGCCCACGGTCATCCGCGGGTCGAGCGAAGCCAGCGGGTCCTGAAAGATCATCTGGATGTCGGAACGGTATTTCAGCATCTGCCGCGGCGAGAGCGGCAGCAGATCGGTCTTGCCCTCCCAAATGATCTCGCCCTCGGCGGGCAGCATCCGGATCAGCGCGCGGGCCAACGTGGACTTGCCACAGCCGGACTCGCCCACGATGCCGAGCGTCTTGCCCTGCTCCAGCTTGAAGTTCACGCCATTGACCGCGCGCAGCTTCGGCGGCTCGGTCCACGGCAGGTCCGAGGCGCGGCGGATTTCGAAAGTGACCCGAACGTCGCGGGCCTCGATCAGCGGGGTCGTCATGCGGCGGCCTCCTCGATCGTTTCAATGGAACGGTGGCAAGCGCGGGCGCGGCCCGGCGCGAACTCCGTCAGCGGCGGCATAACGTCGGCGCAGACCTCTTCGACGAAATCGCAGCGCGGGCAGAACGGGCAGCCCTTCGGCGCGCCGGTCATATTCGGCGGATTGCCCCGGATCGGGGTCATCGCGACTTCCGCATCGAGACGCGGCAGCGCGGCCAGCAAGCCCTTGGTATAGGGATGGGTCGGGTTGGCGAACAAAGGATCCACGGGCGACTGCTCCATCACCTGACCGCCATACATGACGATCGCCCGCTCGCAGAAGCCCGCGACGACGCCCAGATCGTGAGTAATCAGCACGGTCGCCATGCCCAGCTCGCGGCGCAGCTCGCCCAGCAGGTCCATGATCTGCGCCTGCACGGTGACGTCGAGCGCGGTCGTCGGCTCATCTGCGATCAGCACATCTGGTTTGCACAGAAGGGCCATCGCGATCATCACGCGCTGGCGCATCCCGCCCGAGAATTCATGCGGGAACAGACGCACGCGGTTCTTCGCGTCCGGGATCTTCACCAGTTCGAGCATATGCGCGGCCTCAGCCACGGCGGCGCGCTTGCCCAAGCCCTTATGCAGCATCAGCACTTCGGCCATCTGGTCCGAAATCCGCATATAGGGGTTGAGCGCGGTCATCGGATCCTGAAAGACCATCGAGATCCGGTCGGAGCGCAACTTGTTCAACTCGGGCTCGGGCATGTTCAGGATCTCCCGCCCGTCGAATTTCACCGAGCCCGAGGCCTTCCCATTCGCGGCCAGTAGGCCGAGGATCGAGAAGCTGAGCTGCGACTTGCCCGAACCGGACTCGCCGACGATGCCCAGCGCCTCGCCGCGCTCGAGCGCGAAGCTGACGCCGTTGACGGCGTGAACCTCGCCCTCCTGCGTTGCGAACCGGACATTGAGGTCGTTGACTTCCAACAATGGCATATCAGCGCTCCTTCGGGTCGAGCGCGTCACGCAGCCCGTCCCCTACGAAATAGAAACCGAACAGGGTGGTGACGAAGAAGAACAGCGGGAAGGCCAGCTGCCACAGCGTCCCGTAGCTCATCGTCCCCGCCCCTTCAGAGATCAGCGCCCCCAGCGAGGTCTGCGGCTCCTGCACGCCGAGCCCGAGGAAAGAGATGAAACTCTCCGTCAGGATCATCAGCGGCACCAGCAGCGTCGCGAAGACCACGACCACGCCCACGAGGTTTGGCAGGATGTGGCGGCGGATGATCGTCGGCGCAGGCACGCCGATGGCGCGCGCGGCCTCGACATAGTCGCGGTTCTTCAGGGTCAGCGTCTGGCCGCGCACGATCCGCGCCATCTCCAGCCAGGATATCAACCCGACGCCCACGAAGAGCATCCCGATCGAGCGGCCATACATGACCAGCAGCAGGATCAGCACGAACATGTAAGGGATCGCCAGCAGGATATCGACGAGGCGCATCATGAAGCCGTCGACGCGGCCCCCGAAATAGCCCGAGATCGCGCCATAGACCGTGCCCACGGACACCGCGATCAGCGTGCCGATCACGCCGACCAACAGCGAGATCTGCGTGCCCTGCACGGTGCGCGCGAACAGATCGCGGCCCAGATCGTCGGCGCCGAAGTAATGGCCGTTCGCGAAGGACGGCGCAGAGGCCGTGGCATCGCCCATCACGTTGTAGTCGATGTCGGAATTGTTCCACGCCGCGATCAGGTTGCCGAACAGCGCGAAGGCCACGACGAAGACGAGCAGCGCCAGCCCGAAAATCGCGGCCTTATTGTTGAAGAACCGCCGGCGCGCGTCCGCCCAGAGCGAGCGGCCCGCCACGTCTTCGCGGCTCGTTGCCTCGGCGAGCGAGGTCATCTTGGATTCGTCTATGACCATGTCAGTACCGGATTTTCGGGTCGATCCATCCGTAGACGATATCGACGACAAGGTTGAACAGGATGGTCAGCGTGCCCAGCAGGATCGTGATCCCCATCATCACCGCGTAATCGCGGTTGAGCGCGCTATCCACGAAGCTTTTGCCGATCCCGCCCGTGGTGAAATACACGTCCACGATCACCGAGCCGGTGATCATCGAAACGAACGCCGGACCGAGATAGGAGATCACTGGCAGCAGCGCGGGTTTCAGTGCGTGCCGCATGATGATCTTGCGCTTTGGCAGGCCCTTCGCGCGGGCGGTGCGGATATGGTTCGAACTCAGCGTCTCCAGCATGGACGACCGGGTAATCCGCGCGATCGATGCCATGTAGGAGGTCGAGAGCGCGATCACCGGCATTATCCAGAAGCGCGGATCGTCGAAGCTCCAGCCGCCACCAGGCAGCCAGTGCAGCGACAGCGTGAACACCAGCACGAGGATCGGCGCCATCACGAAGTTCGGCAGCACCTGCGCGCCGATGGAAATGCCGACGGCGAGGTAGTCGAGCCACGAGTTGCGCTTGATCGCGGCGGTGACGCCGAGAGTGACGCCTACCAGAACGGCGGCGATGAAGCTCAGGAAGCCGTAGGTCAGCGTGACCGGGAAGCCCTGGGCGATGATGTCGTTCACCGAGCGGTCTTTATAGGAGAACGAAGGCCCGAAATCGAAATGGGCGACCACGTTCCACAGATAGGTCGCGATCTGCTTCCAGAGCGGCTGGTCGAGCCCGTATTTCGCGTTGAGATTGGCGAGCACCTCGGGCGGCACGGCCCGCTCCGACGAGAACGGCCCGCCAGGCGCCGTGTGCATCAAGAGGAAGCTCGCGATGATGAGCACCAGAAGCGTCGGGATCGCGATGGCGAGACGCTTGAGAATGTAGACGATCATAAGAGTGTCCCGAAATAGGTCGGGCGGGCCGATCGCGCGGCCCGCCCGTTATCGTTTCAGCCGGCTTACTTTGCGACCTTGTACATGTTCTTCGCGTACCAGTTCAGCTGGACGTTATCGAACGGGTAGCCCTTGATCTGCGGGTTCAGCAGCATCGGCAGCGAGTAGGCGTAGATCGGCGCGAGCGGCATGTCCTCGGCGAGGATCTTTTCCGCCTTGGTATAGTCCTCTTGCGGATCTTCCGCCGTCTTCGAGTCCTTCATCAACTTGTCGTATTCGGAATTCGACCACTGACCCGAGTTCTGATCCGACCACGAGGTGTTCACGTCGAGATAGGTCGAGGCCTCGTTGTAGTCGGCACACCATGCGGTGCGGGCCACGTCGAAGTCATGCTGCCCGTTGAGCTTGTCGAGATAGACCTTCCACTCGTAGTTCTCGAGCGTCGACTTCACGCCGATCTGCTTCCAGAACTGCTGCACCGCGATCGCGATTTTCTTGTGGTCGGCCGAGGTGTTGTACATGATCCGCAGGTTCAGCGGGTGATCGGGGCCGTAGCCGGCTTCCTTCAGAAGCTCCTTGGCCTTGTCCATCCGTTCCTGCTGGGTCATGTCGGCATAAGCCACGTCCGGCGCCTTGAAGTTCGCGGTCGCCCAGTGGGTCCAGGTATAGGCCGGTTTCTGGCCGCCCTTGAGGATCTTGTCGACGATGATGTCGCGGTTGATCGCGTAGGACAGCGCCTTGCGGACCTTCACGTCCTTCAGCGCCTCGGGGCCGTTCGGGCCGACGTTGAAGCGGTAGGCGTAGACGCAGGAGCGCGGCGGAGCGTGCGCGGCATCCGGATACTCATCTTTCAGACGCGGATACTGACCCGCCGGGGTCTGCACGAAGTCCAGCTCCCCCGCCTCGTAGCGCGTCAGCGCCTGGTCGTTGTCCTGGATCGGGATGAACTTCAGATCGGTCAGCGTGACATTCGCGGCATCGTAATAAGCGTCGTTCTTCACCAGCTCGATCGAGTCGCCGATTTTCCAGCTCTTCAGCTTGTAAGGACCGTTGACGACCATGTTCTCGGGCTTGGTCCAGTCGGAACCGTATTTCTCCACGACCTTTTGCGGCACCGGGAAGGTCGAGGACAGAACGAGCATCTGGCGGAAATAGGGGATCGCGCTGTCGAGCGTCACCTGCAGCGTATGGTCGTCGAGCGCCTTCACGCCAAGTTCGCTCGGCTTCTTGTCGCCCGCGATCACGTCATGGGCGTTCTTCACCTGCATCAGCTCGATATACCACGAGTATTGCGAGGCGGTCGCCGGATCGGCGAGGCGCCGCCATGCGTAGACGAAATCCTGCGCGGTGACGGGATCGCCGTTCGACCATTTCTCGTCGCGTAGGTGGAAGGTGTAGGTCTTCTTGTCGTCGGAGACCTCGTAGCTCTTGGCGAGCGCAGGCACGAGATTGCCGTGATCGTCCTGCTGGTAGAGACCTTCGAACATCTGCTGAAGAACGTCGTTACCGTCCTTCGAGGTGCTCAGATCCGGATCGAGCGTCTTCAGATCGTCCTGCAGCCAATAGGTAAAGGTCTGGTCAGCGGCGAGCTTGGTGCCTTCGGGCACTTTGCTTGACTGGGCGAGAACGGGTGCGGCGCTGCCCAACATCAGGGCAAAAGCGGAGATCGCGGCAATCGACTTCAAGGGATACCTCCATTTCCGGGGTCCGGTCGCGCGCAACGTCAAGGCGAGCGCGGGGCCCCGTTTTTTCGTTGATAGGGCATCAAGGGCATGATCGCGGCATGGCGCAAGTCTGACGTAACGGTGCTCACACCCATGTGAGAGCGCATTTCGCGGGCCTCCGGGAAATCTTTTTGAAACTTGCGCGAGGCCCTTTTTTTTCGCAACGAACGCCAAGCCCCGTTGCCCGCACCCAAGCCTCCCCGCGCCGTTCCCCTTCGAATCCCTGCGCCCGCGATGCATCCACTCGCGCGCCCCTGTGCGTATGTATTTTGACACACTCGAAAGTTGTTCCGCGTGACCCCTCCGAAAGACCCACTATTGACCAGCTTCGCCCCTCCGCTAGCTACCCTTGGCGTTACAGCCGCGACAGAACGGACTCCGAATGGCCGAACCCGAACAAGCATCCCCGCTTTCGCCCACCCGCCGCTGGGCCGCCGCAGCCGTGTTGCTGCTGGCGAACTTCATGAACCTGATCGACATCACGATCGTCAACGTCGCCCTGCCGTCGATGAAGGAAGAGTTGTCGGCCCCGCCGAACCTGATCGAGTGGATCGTCGCGGGCTATACCTTCTCCTTCGCGATCCTGTTGCTGCCGGCGGGACGGATGGGCGACTTGCTGGGACGGCGCAAGCTGTTCGTCTCGGGCATCGCGCTGTTCACTACCGCCTCGCTGATATGCGGCATCGCCCCGGGGATCGGCACGCTGGTCACCGCACGCATCGCGCAGGGCGTGGGTGCCGCGATCATGACGCCGCAGACGCTGGCGCTGGTGCCGCGCCTGTTCCCGCCAGAGCAGCGCGGCGCTGCCTTCGGCCTGTTCGCGCTGACCGCCGGGCTGGCCTCGGTGGCAGGGCCGATCATGGGTGGGTTCCTGCTCACCGCCGATATCTACGGGCTCGGCTGGCGTCCGATCTTCCTCGTGAACATTCCCCTCGGCATCGCCACCTTCATCGCCGCGCTGATGCTGGTGCCCAAGGGACAGGGCAACCGCAAGCTGGGCATCGACAAGGTGGGCATCGCGATCGCCGCCGTGGCGATGCTGGCGCTGCTGTTCCCGCTGGTCGAGGCGCCGTCGATCGGCTGGCAGGGATGGATGTATCCAATGATGCTCGCGGCCCCGGTCCTTGGCTGGATCTTCATCCGCTGGCAACGTCATCAGGAAGAGCGCAAAGCCCCGCAGCTTCTGCCGATGCGCCTGCTGCGTTCCGGCTCGTTCCTGTCGGGCAGCCTTCTGAACGCGGCGCTATTCACTGCGGTACCGAGCTATTTCTTCACCATCGCCCTCTACCTGCAGGCGGGCTACGGGCTCACCCCGCTGCAATCGGGCCTGACGACGACGCCCTTCCCGGTCGGCGTCCTGCTTGCTTCGGCCACGACCGGCTGGTTCGGCGACCGCTGGATACGCTGGCGCGTGACCGGAGGCGGCATGCTGCTCGCGACGGGCTTTGCGGGCCAGCTATGGGCGATCTGGTCGATGGGCGACGCGATCAGCTGGTGGCGAATGGCACCTTGGTTCTTCCTTGGCGGCTTCGGCATGGGCAACACGGTGTCGCCGCTGTTCCAGGTCGCGCTCTCGTCGGCGGACAGCAATGACAGCGGCTCGGCCTCGGGTGCGGTGCAGGCGCTCCGTCAGGTCGGAATCTCCTTCGGGATCGCGATCATGGGCGGGATTTTTTTCGGCATGTTGGGCGGCGCGGATCAGGGCGATCACGAGGCCTATCGCAGCGCGATGATGTCGGCGATCGGCTACGCGCTCGTTGTAGCGACGGGGGTGATCCTCACACCGTGGTTCACGCCGATGAAGCTGGAGCGCGCCAAGGACTGACGCCTCCGCCCCCTCGCGCGATGACACGATCGTGCGCGCCAGCCCTACCCTGCGACGCTCGCCGCGAGCGCGGCGCGCCCCATCTACCCGGACCAGAGGGGCCGTCCGAACCGGGCCCCTACAGATGCGAAAGGAGCGATCCATGCGTTACAGACCTCTCGGCCCCAGCGGCCTCCTCGTCTCGGAACTTTGCCTCGGCACGATGACCTTCGGCGGGTCGGAGGGCATGTGGGGCCAGATCGGCCAGCTGCGGCAGGATGACGCCGACGGGCTGGTGAAGACCGCGATCGACGCGGGCATCAACTTCATCGACACCGCGAATGTCTATGCCGGTGGCGAGAGCGAGCGCATCCTCGGCCAGAGCCTGCGCAATCTCGGTATCGCCCGCGACGAGGTCGTCATCGCGACCAAGGTGCTCGGCCCGATGGGCGAAGGCATCAACCAGCGCGGTGCGTCGCGCTATCACATCATGGAGCAGTGCAAGCAGAGCCTGGAGCGGCTGCAGCTCGACCATATCGACCTCTATCAGATCCACGGCTTCGACCCGATGACGCCGATCTCGGAAACGCTGGAGGCGCTGACCACGCTCGTTCAGCACGGCCATATCCGCTATATCGGCCTGTCGAACTGGGCCGCGTGGCAGGTGATGAAGGCGATCGGCATCGCCGAGGCCCGCAAGCTCGCCCCGATCCTGTCGCTGCAAGCCTATTACACGATCGCCGGGCGCGATCTGGAACGCGAAGTGGTGCCGATGCTGCGCGACACCGGCATGGGCCTGATGGTCTGGAGCCCGCTCGCAGGCGGTCTGCTGTCGGGCAAATACGACCGCGACGGCAAGGGCTCCGACGGGCGCCGCGCCAATTTCGACTTCCCGCCGGTCGAAAAGGACCGCGCATTCGACCTGATCGACGCGATGCGCCCGATGGCGGAGAAGCGCGATGCGAGCGTGGCGCAGATCGCGCTGGCATGGCTTCTGCACCAGGAAGTAGTCACCAGCGTCATCGTCGGTGCGAAGCGCGAGGACCAACTGACCGACAACATCGCCGCGACGAAGATCAGGCTCGACGCGGACGAGTTGGAGAACCTCGACAAGCTCAGCGCCCTGCCCGCGGAATATCCCGGCTGGATGCTGGAGCGTCAGGGCGAATACCGTCAGCGCTGAAATAGGGGCGCACATCTCTCACGACACCGCGGCGGGCGGGGCGACGAAATCGCTCCGCCCGCTTTTTCGTGCTGCTGCATCCTCTCGCATGCTGGCCACCAAAGCGGCAGAGGCCCCCGTGCCAAGCGCGTTCCTGCGCCCGGGGCTCAAATCAGTTCAATTTTCATGGACCTCAAAAGACACACCGCGCGTTGGGCGATAAAGCACCTACCAAGGAGAGTTCCGTTGGCACATTCCCGCTCAGCGTCACGGCCACGCAGCATCCTGACTGTTTTGGGGGCGCTCGTCGGCGCCGCCATCGCGATCTGGAATTACGTCACCCCCATGACCGGCGTGACCGGCACGTTCGGCGCAGGGCTGGTGATCGCCTCCTCCGTTTTGATCGCTCTCGCAGGGATCGCGATCCAGATGACAGAGCCGGGCGGAATCCGCACGACATTGCGCGTCCTCGTGGCGCTCGGCCTGATCGGCACCGCTGCAGCTGGCTATTTCCTGCATGAATGGTGGCTGATCGCGGCGATGGGCGTCGTGCTGATCGGCCTCATTTACGACATCGCCTCGAGCCGGGGCGCGCGTTCGAAAGGAGCTTACGCATGAACCGCAAGACCGTCTCGCTCGCCTTCGCCCTCGCCTTCTTTGCGGCCGCCGGGTACGCGCAGGACACGACCGCGACCGACAGCACCGCAACAGATACGACGACCCAACCCGCAGCCGACAGCGGCACGACCGATACCGGCACCACGTCGGGCACGGATACGGCAACCACGGATGCAGCCACGCAATCGGACACGTCCGGCACGGGCGCCGGTACGAACTCGAGCACCGACGCCGGCACGAACACCGATACGGGCGCTACCGCAGACAGCGGTTCCACGGAGACGGGTTCCACGGGCACCCAATCCGACACCCAAACCAATCAGAACCAGCAGACCAACGACCCTGCCGCCAACGAGTCCACGCCTTCCGGCCCCGAGGCCAGCGCGGATCAGGCCAAACCGGTGGCGGATAGCGTCGCCCAGCCGATGCTCGCCAACGGCACGCGCGAGCGCAACGGCAAACCGCTGGTGCCCGAGAAGCCCGTCTGGAACAGCTTCCACGGCCAGCTCTCCGCACAGAAATATTCGCCGCTGACCCAGATCAATCCCGACAACGTGGGCGATCTGGAGAAGGTCTGGCAGGTCCATACCGGCGACGTCTCAGATGGCTCGGGCGACAAGCCCGCGACCGTTTGGTCGGCCACGCCGATCTTCGCCAATGATACGCTCTATATCGGCACGCCCTTCTACCGCGTGCTGGCGCTCGACCCGGCCACGGGCGAGCAGAAATGGGCCTTCGACACGAAATCCAAGCTCGAGGCGCTGACCCAGCCCGCGCTGAAGAACCGCGGCGTCGCCTATTGGCAGGCCGAGAACCCGGTCGCGGGCAAGGTCTGTCAGAAAATCGTCTATATCGGCACGATGGACGCGCGGCTCTTCGCGCTCGACGCCGATACCGGCAAGCCCTGCCCCGATTTCGGCAAGGACGGCGTGCTGGACGTGAACCAGTGGAACACGGTCAATGACCGCTTCCCGCTTTCGGTTCTGCAGCCGCCGACGGTTGCGGGCAATCACCTGATCCTCGGCTGGGCCGGTCAGGACTGGGAATGGGCCGAAGCTCCTCCCGGTGCGGTCTTCTCGGTCGATGCGCAGACCGGCAAACTGCAATGGTCCTTCGAGACCCTGCCCGAGAACATCCGCCGCAAGACCGGCACCGCGAATGTCTGGACCGCGATGTCCGTCGATCCGGGTCTGAACATGGTCTACCTCCCGGTGGCCTCGCCCTCGCCGAACTATTGGGGCGGCAACCGAACGCAGCAAATCCCCTACGCAACCTCGACCACCGCGCTCGATCTCGATACCGGCAAGGTCGTCTGGTCGCGCCAATGGGTCCACCACGACATCTGGGACTATGACATCAACTCCGCGCCGACGCTGATGGACATCACCGTCGACGGCAAGGAAATCCCGGCGCTGATGCAGGGCACGAAGATGGGCTTCCTGTTCGTCGTGAACCGCGAGACCGGCGAAGATGTCTGGCCGATCGAGGAACGTCCCGTCCCGCAAGGCGACGGCACGGTGAAAGGTGAGGTCTATGCCAAGACCCAGCCCTTCCCGACCAAACCGGCGCCGCTTCTCGACCAGTCGAAAAAGCCGGAGGTCTGGGGGATTGCCGATCTAGTTTCCGGCGGCGCCTGCTCGAAGCTGTTCGACAACCTCACCTACAAGGGGATGTACACACCCCCGACCACCACCGGCGAAGGCACGCTGGCCTATCCCGACAGTGCGGGCGGCGTGCAGTGGGGCGGCGTGGCCTTCGATCCTAACGCTCAGATCGCGGTCGTGAACACCTCGCATATCGTGCAGTACATCAAACTGTGGGAGCGCCAGAACTACGAGAAGAACGCCAGCGGCTCGGGCAACGAAGCGGGCTTCTACCCGCAGAAAGGCGCGCCCTACGGCATGAGCCTCGGCAACGCGCTGAACTGGCTCGGGATGCCGTGCTGGAAACCGCCCTTTGGCGAGCTGGTCGCGATCGACATGCACACCGGCGACGTCAAGTGGCGCAAGCCGCTGGGCAGCTCGCAGAAATACGGGTTCTTCATGCCCGAGAGCATGGGCTCGCCCACGATCGGCGGTCCGGCGGTGACCAAGTCGGGGCTGATTTTCATCGGCGCGACGATGGATGCCAAGGCGCGCGCCTACGACATCCAGACCGGCAAGGAACTGTGGTCCTCGCAGTTGTCGGCCCCGGTCGTCGCGAACCCGGCAATCTACGAGTACAAGGGGCGCGAATACGTGGCCTTCATCTCGGGCGGCAACTCGATCCTGAAGCCCGCCGTGGGTGATCTGGTGGCCGTCTACGCGCTGCCGCAGAACTGATCGCGGCGCAAAACACAGGGCGGTCGGCGCGGCACGGACCTCGCCCCCGCCCAAGACGCGAACCGCGTCCGCAAAGCCCTCACCGCAACGTGAGGGCTTTATCTCAGGAACCTGTGCCGCGCGCGCGGTGTTCCACATTCAGCCGGTTTGAGCGCCTGCCTCCCCAGATGGCTGCGCCAAGCCCGAATTCCGGACAAGGGGGACCCCATGAAGGTTTCATTTCACGTCAATGGCGAGGCGCGCGCGCTCGACCTCGATCCGCGCGTGACGCTGCTCGACGCGCTGCGCGATCATCTACAACTCACCGGCTCGAAGAAGGGCTGCGATCATGGCCAGTGCGGCGCCTGTACGGTGCTCGTCGATGGCCGCCGGGTGAATTCCTGCCTGAGCCTCGCAGTGATGCATGAAGGCTCCGAGATCACGACGATCGAAGGGCTTGGCACGCCCGAGAACCTCAACCCGCTGCAGCAGGAATTCGTTTCCTGCGATGGCTACCAGTGCGGCTATTGCACGCCGGGGCAGATCATGTCGGCGACGGGCATGCTGGCCGAGGCCAGGGAAGGCGCGCCCAGCCATGTCAGCGACAGCCTCACCGGCACGTCGGAGCTGACCGATGCCGAGATCGCAGAACGCATGAGCGGCAACCTCTGCCGCTGCTCGGCCTATCCCTTCATCCGCGAGGCCATCTCGCGTGTCGCCGAAGCGGAGGAGAAATAATGAGACCTTTCGATTATCTCCGCGCCAACGCACTCGATGACGCGGCCTCCAAGGCGGGTGACGGCGCGCAGTTCATCGCCGGAGGCACTAACCTGCTGGACCTGATGAAGCTGCAGGTGATGACCCCCGAGACGGTTATCGACATCAACAATATCGACGGGCTGGACAAGATCGAGCCGCATGAGGGCGGGCTGAAGATCGGCACGTTGGTGCGCAATGCCGACCTTGCGGCCGATCCGCAGGTGCGCCGCGCCTATCCGGTGCTGTCGCGCGCGCTGCTCGCCGGCGCTTCGAGCCAGATTCGCAATAAGGCGACCACGGGCGGCAACCTGCTGCAACGCACCCGTTGCCCCTATTTCTATGATCCCGCAATGGCCTGCAACAAGCGCGACCCCAGTGCGGGCTGCGCCGCGAAGGGCGGCGTAAGCCGTATGCTCGCGATCCTGGGCACTTCGGCCGCCTGTCGCGCAGCCCACCCCTCCGATATGGCGGTGGCGATGCGCGCGCTCGATGCGCGGGTGGAAATCCTTGGCACCGATGGAGCGACCCGCACCGTGGCGCTGGACGAGCTTTATCAGCTGCCCGGCGAAACCCCGGAGATCGAGACCTGCCTCGAGCCGGGTGAGATCATCACCGCAGTGATCCTCCCTGCCCCGCAGCCGAACGCGACGCAGAGCTATCGCAAGATCCGCGACCGCGCCTCTTATGCATTCGCGCTCGTCTCGGTCGCCGCCCTGGTCGAAATGGACGGCGAGACGATCAAGACCGCCTCGCTCGCTTTCGGCGGCATCGGCGCGCGCCCCTGGGCGGATGCGCAAGTCAACGCGATGCTCGAAGGCGAGCCCCCCTCGGAGGAGCTGTTCGGCAGGGCCGCCGACGTGCTGCTGGCCGACGCTGTCACCGACGAGGGCAACGATTTCAAACGCGAGATGACCCGCCGCGCATTGGTCGCGGTGATGCGCGAGGCGACGGGCATGGCCCCGGCCTCGACCGGAACGGACAAGGTGGAGGCGCTGACATGAGCGACACGTTCACGATGGATGAAGCGCAGCCGCGGCTGCTGGACGAAACCAATCAGGGTCTGGTCGGCGCCCCGCTCGATCGTCCCGAGGGCAAGCTGAAAGTCACCGGCACCGCGCCCTATGCCGCCGAATTCGCGCTTGAAGGCATGGTCCACGGCGTGATGCTGCGCGCGACAATCACGCGCGGCAAGGTCACCGGCTTCGACGAGAGCGAAGCGAAGAAACTGCCCGGATATGTCGGGCTGTTCCACGGGCCGAAATTCGTGCGCAACCCTGCGCAGGGCATGGCCGGTGCGTCGCCCGTGCAGCCCGGAGACCGCATCGATTATCACGGCCAGCCGATCGGCCTCGTAGTCGCGGAAAGCTTCGAGACCGCGCGCGATGCCGCCACCCGGATCAAGATCAGCTACGAACAGAACCCCGGCGCACCGGTCGACCCGGCCGGGGTGGATCTCGAACTGAACGAGGGCCGCGAAAGCATCCAGGGCGACCTCGACGCCGCGATGGAGAAGGCCGCGCAGTCGGTGGATATCGAATACACCACCGCTGGTCACGTCTCGGCGGCGATGGAGCCGCATGCCGGTATCGCCGAGTGGAAGGACGGTCGCCTTGTTCTACATGGGTCGCTGCAGATGGTGCGGTTCAACAAGGAGGAGCTGGCCGATGCGATTGGCGTCGAGTCGGACAAGGTGCATATCCTCGCGCCCTATGTGGGCGGCGGGTTCGGCTCCAAGCTGGGTATTTCTTCGGAACATATCGCGGCGGCGCTGGCCTCGCGCGAGCTCGAACGCCCGGTGCGGATCGTGCTGAGCCGTCAGACCGTTTTCGACGCCGTGCTGCGCCGCACCGAGACGTGGCAGCGTCTTCGTCTCGCCGCCGAGGAGAGCGGCAAGCTGACCGGGATCGGTCACGAGGATCGAGTCTCCAATCTCGAAGAGGAAGCCTTCTCCGAACCGGTGAATGCCGCGAGCCGCTTCATGTATGCCGCGCCCAACCGGGTGATGCGTCAGCATATCTCTCGCAATCACCGCACGCCCTCGGGCTCGGTCCGCGCACCCGGTGAAGCGGTCGGCACCTTCGCAATGGAGACTGCGATGGACGAACTCGCGGAGAAGCTGGGTATCTGCCCGGTGGAACTGCGGCTGCGCAACATACCCGAAAAGCATCCCGAAACCGGTCAGGCCTATTCGGCCCGCGCGCTGGAGGAAAGCCTGCGCGAAGGCGCGAAGCGCTTCGGCTGGGACCAGCGCCCCAAGACAGGGACGCGCCGCGAAGGCGAATGGCTGATCGGCATGGGCGTTGCGGGCGCCGGGCGGTCGAACTTCCTCGTGCCTTCTGCGGCGCGCGTCACGCTCAGCGCGGACGGTGCGTTGGTCGAGACCGACATGACCGATATCGGTACCGGTAGCTACGCCATCCTCGGCCAGATCGCGGGCGAGATGCTGGGCCTGCCGATCGATAAGGTCTCCGTGCATCTGGCCGATAGCGACCTGCCGGGCGCGTCGGGCTCTGGCGGCTCCTTCGGGGCGTCGTCGTCTGGGTCTTCAGTCTTCCTCGCCGCGCGCAAGATCCGCGAACAGCTTGCCGACAAGCTCGGCTGCCGGATCGAGGATCTGAAGCTCGGCAACGGCGAGGTCTCCGGCGACGGCAAGAGCGCGAAGCTGGTGGATCTGCTCAGCGATCCGATCAGCGCCGAAGGCAGGATCGAGGGCGGCAAAACCGCCGAGACCCACTTCTCGGCAGGGTATGGCGCGCATTTCGTTGAAGTCGCCGTGAACGAGGTGTCGGGCGAGGTGCGGGTGCGTCGGATGCTCGGCGTTCTCGGGATCGGTCGCGTGCTGAACGAGAAGACCGCGCGCAGCCAGGCCGTCGGTGGCATGGTCTGGGGAGTGGGCGCGGCATTGCTCGAAGAGCTTGGTCACGATCCGCGCACCGGCCATATTGTCACCCGGGATCTGGCCAATTACCATGTCGCCTCGCATGCGGATATTCCGCGCGACATCGAAGTGGTCTTCCTGCCCGAACGCGACGACGAGGCCAACCCGATCCAGTCGAAGGGCGTCGGCGAGCTCGGGATCTCGGGCTCCGGCGCCGCGGTGATCAACGCGATCCACAACGCGACGGGCATTCGGCTGCATCACTATCCGGCCACGCCGGACAAGGTTCTCGAGGGGTTTGCTGATGGACGGTAGTCCGCTCCGCGCGCGCGCACATACTGAAACCCGGCTCGGCATGGCGGAGATACCGCTGCCCGCGCCGGGACGGTTGGCGGCGCTGGCCATTCTGACGCGGATCGAGGGGGCGGGTTACCGCCCCCTCGGTGCGGCTATGAGCCTCGACGATCGCGGCGACATCCGGGGCCATCTCTCGGCGGGCTGCATCGATGCCGATATTGAGCTGCATCTGAAAAAGGTCGCACAGGACGGCTGCCCGCGGCACTTGCGCTACGGCGAAGGCTCGCCCTTCATCGACCTCGTGCTGCCCTGCGGCGGCGCGCTCGACATCGCCGTGATCCCTGCCCCGCCGGTCTCCGCTCAAGAGCGGATGGCCAAGGCGGTCGCTGCCCGCATGCCGTTTTCGCTACACCTGTCGGGCGCGCAGGGCGTTCTGACGCTCGCGCCGCAGCCCGAGACCGATCTGAGCCTGCATCTCGTGCCCGAGCCGCGTTTCGTGGTCTTCGGCACCGGGATCGAAGCCGAGACTTTTGCCCAGCTCGCGGCGGGCGCGGGCTATCAGGCCGATCTCGTCATGCCCGAACCGGTGACCCTGCCCGGCGTGACGAGCCACGAATTCCGGCGCAGCAACCCGCTTGGCGAGATCGCGCCCGATCCACGCATGGCGGCGCTGTTGTTCTTCCACGATCACGACCGGGAAATCCCTATCCTCGCGCAGCTTCTGGAAAGCGACGCGTTCTTCATCGGCGCGCAGGGAAGCCGCCGAACGGCACGTCAGCGCGCGGTGGCGCTGCGCCGCAAAGGGCTCTCGGAAGCCGCGATCTCTCGGCTGCGCGGTCCCGTCGGCCTCATCGAACAGGCGCGCGAGCCGCGGCTGTTGGCGGTCTCCGTGCTGGCCGAAGTGCTGCAACTCGCGCGGGTCTGAAGCTTGGCGCGCAAGATCATGGGCGTGGTTCTTGCGGCGGGCGCGTCGCGGCGCTTCGGTGCCCGTGACAAGCTGGCCGCGCGTTCCGGCGGAGAGGCCGCGCTCGTGCTGCGTGCCGCGGAAACGCTGCGGGGCCTTGGCCTCCCCCGACGTGCCGCGATCACCCGCGGCCCCCGGCTTCCGAAGGAGATCCGCGGCGCGGGCCTCGACCTTCTCTGCATCGGACCGGGCCGCGCCCAGAGCGCGAGCTTGCATCGCGCGATCCGCGCCGCGCACGCCAGCGGGGCCAGCCATCTCCTGATCGTCCTTGGCGACATGCCCAATGTCTCGCGGGCGCATCTGCGCCAGCTTCTCGCGACACCCGGACCGCATCCGGGGATGGCCACCTCCGAGGGCCGCCTCGCACCGCCCGCGCTGATCCCGCGCAGGCTGTTCGGCGCGGCTTTGCGGCTGACAGGCGACCGCGGCGCCGGGGCGTTGCTGCGCCGCGCCCCCGACTTGCGACGGATTTCGCTGCCGCCCGGAACGCTGCACGATATCGACCGCCCCGATGACTTGCGAGAAGCCCCGCGATAGGCGCAACACGCGGGGAACTGCGCCGAGACCTCCGGCGTTCTCGCCCCATGAAAGATCTGCCCGATCTCGTCTATTATCCCGATGACCGACCAGGCATCACGCGCCGGCGCTGCGGGCGCGGGTTCACCTATACCGCCCCGGATGGCACGACCATCGCGCGCGGTGCCGAGCGTAGGCGGATCGAGGCACTGGCGGTGCCGCCCGCCTACGAGGACGTCTGGATTTCACCACGTCCGAACGGGCATCTGCAGGCGACGGGGCGCGACGCGCGGGCGCGCAAGCAATACCGCTATCACCCTGACTGGACCGAGTTTCGCGCGCAGCGCAAATTCGACCGGCTCGCGGAATTCGGCACCGTGCTGCCACGCCTGCGTCGCGCGATCCTGAACGATCTGCGCGGCCATGATCCGGGCGACCGGGCCTTCGCGCTGGCCGCGGTTCTGGCGCTGCTCGACCGGACCGCGATCCGCGTCGGCAATGCCGATTACGCCCGCGAGAACCGCAGTTTCGGCGCGACGACATTGCGTGGCGCACATATGACGCTCGACGGGGACACGCTGCATTTCTCCTTCAACGGCAAGGGTGGCGCGCAGGTCGAAAGCGAGCTCCGCGACAAGACGCTGGAGCGCGCACTGACGCGGCTCGACGATTTGCCGGGCGCCGAGCTGATCACGTGGCTGGACGAGGCGGGGGAGCCCCACTCGGTGCGCTCCGAGGAGGTGAACGCCTTCCTCGCTGATCGCACCGGGGCCGAAGGGCTGACGGCGAAGACCTTCCGGACCTGGAACGGATCGGCCGCGGCGCTCGAGGCAGCGATGCGGCAGGCGGATGACGGGCGCGTGACGATCAGGGTGATGGCGGAGGCTGCCGCCGCGCGCCTTCACAACACGCCGGCGATCGCGCGCAATTCCTATATCCACCCCGAGGTAATTGCACTGAGCGAGGCCGAGCCGGAGGCGCTCACCAGCCTCGCTCAGGACGCTCCGGCGGTGGACGGGCTGCGCCGCGCCGAGGCGCAGTTGCTCCATCTTCTCGACGGCTGACCGCTTCGAACGCCCGCGATCACGCAACATCACGAATACGCGCAAAATTGCGAGCCGAGCGTGATCCGATACCGCGCATCTCCCGTATCTCTCACATGATCCAACATCGGATCTGCCAACGATCCAACCAAGGGAGAAAGAGAATGCTGAGAAGAACCTTCATGGCCGCTGTCCTCGCCGGAACGGCGCTCGTTTCCGCCCCCGCCCATGCCGACAATCATGGCGGAATGGATATCGTCGACACCGCCGTGAACGCAGGCAGCTTCGAGACGCTCGTGGCCGCCGTGCAGGCTGCGGGTCTCGTCGACACGCTCAAGGGCGATGGCCCCTTCACCGTCTTCGCGCCCACGGATGAGGCCTTCGCCGCGTTGCCCGAAGGCACCGTCGATGACCTGCTCAAGCCCGAGAACAAGGACAAGCTGACCTCGATCCTGACTTATCACGTCGTGCCCGGAAAGGTAATGTCCGGCGATCTGAGCGACGGGATGATGGCCGCGACGGTGCAGGGCTCGGAAGTCACGATCAAGACCGACCCCGCGGTCATGGTCGACGACGCCAGCGTCACGCAGGCGGATGTCGAAGCCAGCAACGGCGTGATCCACGTGATCGACAAGGTGATCATGCCCAAGTGACGGGCTTCAGGCAAAGCCCCGAGCATTAGGGAGGCCTGTCGAGGGTCCGCTTTTCGACAAGCCGATCCCGGGCCGTTCGCGCAGCTTCATGTGCGAGCGGCTTGTTCTTTGGCCGAGCGCTCGGCCCCGGAGAGAACCCGTTCAGGCATGTGCGCTCAGGATCGAGCCGCTCCCGCCAGGATCGCCGCCACCGGCGACCAGGTCGCTTTCCGCGGGCAGATCGTCGGCGTGAATGACCGGCGCTCCGGTGATACGCGACAGGTTCTGCGCGATTGCTTCGATTGCGGCATGGCACGCGTGATCGCCATCGTGCTTGGGCACGAAGATGCGCGTCAAACCATGCGCCTGCATGATGTAGGACAGCACATGCGCGATCGAGCCATGCTCTTCCGGATCGGAGAGCGCCTCGTCTTTATAGGTCAGGAAGGATGCGCAGATCGGCGTCGCGCCACAAGCGCCGAGCTGGGCGATCAGCGCCCCGCGCCCACCGCCTTCTTGCGACAGGCAAACGATGTGAGAGCGGTCATCCTTCAGTGCCTCGATGAACGCGCCGTGGCACTCGAGATCGCAATTCCCGGGATGAAGCATCAGGACGAGCGCGCCCTCCTCCGACGCGGTCGTCTCCAGATTTCGTGACATCATGGTCATATCAGACCTCCTCCTTTGAAATAGAGCGGTGCGCGCCCGGGTCGAATTCCCGGCCCTCTTCTTCGTCCCGAAGCCATTCGGCGGCGCGCCCGGTAATGCGCAACGCGGGTGTGCAGGCGGCGAGCCGATTGAGGAAGCTGCGCGCCCAGATCCGCGTATCGGTCGCCTCGACTACCTTCAGGCAGGCGGTATGGCGCGCCTGACGCTCCTCGAGCGGCATCGTGAGCGCCCGGCGGATCGCGGCCGCCGTCTCGTCGACGTCATGCGGGTTGACCAGCAGGGCCTCGGTCATGTCCTCTGCGGCGCCCGCGAAGCGCGACAGCACCAACACGCCCGGATCTTCCGGGTCCTGTGCCGCGACATATTCCTTCGCCACGAGGTTCATCCCGTCCGCAAGCGGCGTGACGAGCGCGGCTCGTGCGCCGCGCAGCAACCCCGCGATCTCGTCGCGCGGCACGGGGCGGTGCAGGAAACGGATCGGCGCCCAATGGACCTCGCCGAAGCGTCCGTTCACCTGCCCCGCGATCTGCTGCAGATCGGCGGTGATCTCCTGATAGGCCCGCACGCTTTCGCGCGACGGCGGGGCGATCTGCACCAGCGAGGCGCGCGGCCCCGTGTCGTAGCTCTCGAGGTAGCGTTCGAACGCGCGGAAGCGTTGCGGCAACCCCTTGGAGTAGTCGAGCCGGTCGACGCCGATGACATAGGCGTCTCCGAACAATTCGTGCGCGGGCGGCGGCGCGCAGTCCTGCGCCGCCCGGGCGAAACTCTCAGCCGAGATACCGATCGGAAAGGACCGGACGGATACCTCCTGCGCGCCGAATTTGATCGCGCCGTCAGGCAACATTTCTGCCCTCGGATCGGCGCGGAACATCTCGAGACAGCGCGCCACGTCGGCCCGCGTCTGCAACCCGACGAGATCGTAATGCGCCAGCCAGCGCGCGAAGGCGGGCGGATCGGGCAACACGTCGAGATCGGTGATGTTGGGGAAAGGGATGTGAAGGAAAAAGCCGATGCGATTGGTTACGCCGAGGCTGCGCAGCTCCTCGGCCAACGGGAAGAAATGGTAGTCGTGAATCCAGATGTGATCTTCGGGCGAGATCACCTCGGCCATCTGCTGCGCGATGCGGCGGTTCACCCGCAGGTAGCCCTCGTCGAAGCTGCGATTGATCTCGACCAGATCGGTGCGGTGATGCGCGATCGGCCAGAGCACGGAATTGGCGAAGCCGAGGTAATAGGCCTCGCGGTCTTCCTCGGTCAGACGGAAGGCGAGCTTGTCGTATTGGGTGCCCCCCATATCGATGAGGGCGGGCTCTTCGGACCCGACCTCGGGATGCGCGCCGATCCAGATGCCGCCCTTTTCGCGCAGCGCCTCGTGGAGCGCCACCACGAGCCCACCCGAGGGCGTCGCCTCGGAGGGAATGCGGTTGGACACGACGATGAGACGGGCGGGCATGACTGAAAAAACCTCCGGATTGAACGAATGGTGACGGCTGTCACGTCTGAAATATTCGTCCGCTCAACGCCCCCTTGAAGCGCGCAGTTCCGCCCGATGGCGGAGCGTCGGCAAAAAAGTTTAGGCGATTAACATAAGACATTCCGAACTTTTTGTTCGGGTACATTTTTTCATATCTTTTCATCTTGTTCCGAGAAGTCCGGGAAAAACAGCCTGCCTCGCGCGCGTACGAGGGGACGCCAAAGCGGGATGACAATTCACTTCCGCAGTGTCGCGCGCACGGAACCTCGACGGAGGCGACTGGTTGGCTTTTCAGCAAGCGAAACCTGCCACGGAGAGCGACATGTCACACCCGGCTCAACCCTGCACCGAAGACGCGCGTCCGGCGCCGCGGGGGCTGCGCGCATGGGTCACGCGCGAGCGGATCGCCTTCTGGCTGCCGATCGCGATTTTCCTTCTGCTGGTCCTGATCGCTCCCCATATCCTGCTGCTGATCTTCGCCGGGCTGCTCATCGCGGTTTTTCTGCGCATGGGCGGGAACGCGATCGCGCGCAGGCTCCGTATTGGCGAAGGCTGGGGGCTCCTGATCTACGCGCTGCTGCTGATCGGGCTTGGGGTGCTGTTCTTCGTATATGCGGCGCAGGGGCTGTCAGACCAGCTCGACCAGTTGCTGAGCGCCCTGCCCGAGGCACGAAAGCAGGCACAGCAATTCATCGACTCGCATGGCTGGCTGCATTCCTTCACGCGCTCGATCGATCTGGGCGCGATGGCGCCGTCCGGCGAAGGAGCCGCGACGACCGTGATGGTGTCGATTGGCATGCTCGGGAACGCGTTGCTGATAACCTTCATCGGTGTCTACGGCGCGGTGGAGCCGCAGTTGTATCGGCGCGGGATCGCCGCGCTCTTTCCGGCCTCTGACCGCGACTGGATCGTCGCGAGTTTCGCGACCGGCTGGGCGGCGCTGTCTGGCTGGCTCTTCGCGCAGATGATTTCGATGACGGTGATCGGCGTGCTGACCTTCATCGGCCTCTGGGCGCTGAACGTGCCGCTGGCCGCGATCCTCGCGATCCTCGCAGGGCTTCTGACCTTCATTCCCAATATCGGCCCGGTCCTGTCAGCGATCCCCGCCATGGCGATGGGTCTGACGGTGAGTCCGATCACGATGCTTTGGGTCGTGCTGCTCTATCTCGGCGTTCAGGCGCTCGAGAGCAATGTCGTCACACCGCAGATCCAGGAGAGGGCGATGTCGCTGCCGCCGGCGCTGGTGATCGCGTTCCAACTGCTGATGGGCAGCTTCTTCGGCATTCTCGGGCTCGCGCTCGCGACGCCTCTGCTCGCGGTCCTGATGCTGATGACGCGGCGCCATTACCTGCCGCTCGTCAGGCCCGAGACCGCCTGACCACCTTTCCTTTCCATCCTTCCGGAGCTTTCGTTGACCACTTTCCTGATCCTCCTCGGCGCCGCCCTCGTCGCGATTTCACTTTGGGATATCCTTCTGTGCGCGTTGGGCGCAGGACAGTCCGGGGCGCTCTCGCGTGCCGTCGCGCGGTTCGGCTTCGCGCGGATGCGCACGATTGGTCACACGCGGATCGCGCATCGGATTTGCGGACCGGTGACGATGGCGTGGCTGGGCGCGGTCTGGATCGCTGCGGTCGCCTTTGGCTGGAGCCTGATCTTCTTCGCAGCGAGCCGATCGCTCGAAACGACAAAGGGCCTGCCTGCGGCGAGCTTCGCCGACAGCCTCTCCTACGCCGGGCACCTTCTTTCGACGCTGGGCGGCGGCTACGCCAACCCCGCGGGCACCGGCTGGTCGCTGATCTCTGTCATCACCGGGGTGACGGGAATGCTGGTGCTTACGCTGGCGGTGAGCTTTGTCTTCTCCACCACGCAGGCGGCAGCGCAGGGCCGCGCGGTGATGGCGCTGGCTGAGGTATTTCCCCCGGGCTCCGACGAGTTCACCGGACAGTTCCTGCCGCAATTTTCCAGCTACGTCGCACAGGTGAAATCCATTCCCTTCGCTCTTTTCTACAGCACCGCGCGGCCGCAGAGGAGACTGCCGCGCGGGATCTACCGCCTCTGGAGAGACGCACGCCTGACAGAGACACAGCGCCGCGCGCTCCGGATCATCCTGCATGAAATCCCCGGGCTGGAGGAGGTCGCACCCGAGCGGTTCGACGGCGCGCTTCTCGACTGGGCGATGCGCCACGACCTGTGCCCGAACGAGATGAGGCGCAGCCAATGACACACTGCCTCGCAGGACCAAGAAACGCGCATAACGTGGAGCGGCCCGCATGGTTCCGTGAAAAAAACGTGTTGGGCAGCCGAACTTGTCCGACGAGGAGGTCGGTCTACCGTTTCCGCACACCCCCTTGTGCACGCGAGTTTGCCATGTCCCTTGCCGCATCGATCCGCAGAGCCCCCCTCCTTTCCGGAGCGGTCTTGGCCGTCTGGATGGGCTGGGGCTGGACCGGCGCGGGAGAGGCGCGAGCAGAGAGTTTTCTCGACCCGGCCGGGCCGATCGCCTCCGCTCAGGTTACTCATCTGAAGATCATCCTGATCCTCATGGCGATCGTCGTGATCCCGGTTTTCGCGGCGACCCCGTGGTTGATCCGGCGCTACCGCTACGGACGCTCGAAGGGCGAATACCGCCCCGACTGGTCGTTCGCCACGGTGTTCGAAATTCTGGCCTGGGGCGTGCCGATCCTGGTCGTGCTGATGCTTGCCGTTTATCTGTGGCAGCGGACCCACACGCTCGATCCTTACAACCCGGTTGCGGGCAAGGCAGGCAAGCCGCTGGTCGTCGATGTGGTCGCCTACGACTGGAAATGGCTGTTCCTCTATCCCGAAGAAGGCGTGGCGAGCGTGGGCGAGCTGGCCTTCCCTGCCTCGCGCCCGCTCGAGCTGCATCTGACCTCCGACACGGTGATGCAGAGCTTCATGATCCCGCGGCTGGGCAGCCAGATCTACGCGATGAAGGGGATGCAGACGAAGCTGCATCTGGCCGCCGACGGCCCCGGCACCTTCGAGGGCCGCAACACGCAGTTTAACGGCGAAGGGTTCTACACGCAGAATTTCAAGGCGAGCGCCATGAACGATGAGGTATTCGCGCGCTGGGTGAAGGCGGCGAAGGCGCGCGGCCTGCCTCTCGACGACAAGGCACGCGCAGCGCTGGAGGAAAAAAGCAACAAGGTCGAACTGGCCCGCGCGCTCGACCAGCCTACCGAGCAGCCGATCCTGTTCTCGACCGCGCCGAGCGGAATGTTCGACGAGATCGCCGGCCTGAAGGAGACGCAACAATGAACACATGGAGCAGCATCTGGGGTTTCCCCTTCGGACGCCTGACGCTGGACGCGCTGCCGGTCACCGATATCGTGCGCGCCGATGGCAGGACCGAGTTGCTCTCCGGCATCACTGGCACTGCCGCTGCGGGCATGGCGGTGCTGGGCTTCGTCGTCGTGGTTATCTTGATCACGGTGAAAGGATGGTGGCGACCGCTCTGGAGCGAGTGGCTGACTTCGGTCGATCACAAGAAGATCGGCATCATGTATATCGTCTTCTCCTTCGTGATGCTGGCGCGGGCGCTGGCCGAAGCCTTCGTGATGCGAAGCCAGCAGGTGGTGGGCCATGACGGCGGTGGGATCGTGATGCCCGACCATTTCGCGCAGCTCTTCACCACCCATGGCACGATCATGATCTTCTTCATGGCGATGCCCTTCCTGACCGGCATGATCAATTTCGTGATGCCGTTGCAGATCGGCGCGCGCGATGTGGCCTTCCCGGTGCTGAACTCGGTCTCGCTGATGCTGACGATCGCGGGCGGCCTGATCCTGATGATCTCGCTGGTGCTGGAGCCCTTCTCGACCGGCGGCTGGTCCGGTTACCCGCCCTATACGGAAGCCGCCTACAACCCCGGCGCGGGGCCGGATTACTGGATCTGGGCGGTGACGCTGTCGTCGATCGGGTCGACTTTCACGGGGCTGAATTTCGCCGTGACGATCTACAAGAAGCGCTGCCCCGGAATGAAGCTTATGCGGATGCCGCTGTTCACCTGGACGTCGCTCTGCACCTCGATCCTGATGATCTTCGCGATGCCGCCGCTGACCATCGCGACGGCGCTGCTCGCGCTGGATCGCTACATGGGCTTCCACTTCTTCACCAATGGGGGTGGCGGCAACATGATGAACTACGCCAACCTGTTCTGGCTGTTCGGCCATCCGGAGGTCTATATCCTCATCCTGCCCGCGTTCGGCGTCTGGTCGGAGGTATTCTCGACCTTCTCGGGCAAGACGCTCTACGGCTACACCGCACTGGTAATCGCGACGATGGCAATCGCGGTGCTGAGCTTCACCGTTTGGGTCCACCATTTCTTCACGATGGGCCAGAGCGCCAATCTGAATGCCGCCTTCGGCATTGCCACGATGACGATCGGGGTGCCCACAGGGGTCAAGATCTACGACTGGATGCTGACGATGTTTCGCGGGCGGGTGCGCATCTCGGTGCCGATGCTCTACGCCATCGCCTTCCTGTTCCTGTTCACCATCGGCGGGCTGTCGGGCATCATTCTGGCGAACCCGTCGGTCGACTACCAGGTTCACAACACGCTGTTCCTCGTGGCGCATTTCCACAACATGCTGATCCCCGGACTGCTTTACGGGATGATCGCGGGCTACACGATGTGGTTTCCCAAGGCCTTCGGGTTCCGGCTCGACGAGAAATGGGGCTACCGCGCCGCGTGGTGCTGGATACTCGGCTTCATGGGGGCGTTCTTCCCGCTCTACGTACTGGGGCTGATGGGAATGCCGCGGCGGATGTCGGGCTATTTCTCCGGGCAGTGGCTGCCATGGACGATCATCGCGTTGGGCGGCGCGGTCCTGATCCTCGCCGGTTTCCTCGCGCTGATCGTGCAACTCTGGGTTTCGGTGCGCGATCGCAAGCGGCTGGCCGTGCCGGTAGGCGATCCCTGGGACGGGCGCTCGCTCGAATGGGGCATCCCCGCCCCCGCGCCGGAATGGAACTTCCCCTCCCTGCCCCGTGTCGAGGGCCGCGACGCCTTTGCGACGCTGAAAGCCTCGGGTCATGATCTCGGCCCGCCCGAGGACGGGTTCGAGGATATCTGGCTGCCGAAGAACGCCGCGTTCGGCCCAGTGATCGGGGCGCTCGGCACGGCGCTGGCCTTCACGCTGACATGGTACATGTGGTGGGCGGTTCTGCCGCTTGCGGCACTGGTGCCGCTGGTGATCATCGCTCAGGGCTTCCGGCGCGACACCGAGAAGCGCGTCCCTGCCGAGGAAGTCCGCAAGGAATGGCGCGCCTTCCGCGAACTGGCCGCCCGCACGCCGCGCGTGCCCCGCACGTCCGAATACACCCGCGACAACCGCGGCCACGCCATACCGATGTCGCAGGAGGCCACGCGATGAGCCAGACCACCCGTCATCCCGGCCTCAACCTCGGTTCCAAGCACCAGAGCGCCGACGACCAAGCCGAAACCGAAGTCTTCGGCTTCTGGGTCTTCATGATGTCCGATGCGATCCTGTTCGGCCTGCTGATGGCGACCTATGTGGTGATGCGGCCCAACACGAATGGCGGCCCCGGCCCGCAGGAACTGTTCGAGCTGAAGTCGATCTTCATCGAGACGATGCTGCTGCTGACGTCATCGGTCGCGATTGGCTTTTCTCATCTCGCACTCAAGCACGAGCCGCGCCCGGTGAAGATGGTGCTGTGGTTGCTGATCGCGATGGCGCTCGCGCTGACCTTCGTGGGCTTCGAAATCCACGACTTCCTGAAGATGTTCTCGGAAGGCGGCACACCTCAGCGCAGCGGATTCCTGTCGTCCTTCTTCGCGCTGGTGCCGCTGCATGGGCTGCACGTCACGTTCTCCTGCCTCTGGGCCGTCGCGATCCTGGGGCAGATGCTCGTTTACGGTCTGGACGACCGGGTAAAGCTGTCGATGGTGCGCCTCGCCGTGCTCTGGCACTTCCTCGACATCGTCTGGATCGGAATTTTCTCCATCGTCTATATCGGGGGGCTGGCATGAGCGAACATGACGAAAGACGCCAAGAGGCCCGCAGCTACCTGATCGGCTATGCGCTCGCGCTGGCGCTGACCCTGCCGATCTTCGCACTGGTGGCGTGGGATCTACTGCCGAAAGTTGCGATCTGGTGGACAACCGCCGTGGCCGCGATCGTGCAGATCGTGGTCCATTTCCGCTTCTTCCTGCATATTCGCCTGAAGGGGCAGAAGCAGGAAGACTTGCATCTGATCCTGTTCACCACTCTGATCTTGCTGCTGATGGGCGGCGGGACGCTGTGGCTGCTGTGGAACCTGCACGCGCGGATGATCTGAGCCGATCAGGCCCCGAAGCGGCCGATCTCGAAGCCAGCCTCGGTCAGGTGCCCGCGCAGTGCCCGCGCCATCGCCAGCGCCTCTGCCCCGTCGCCGTGCAGGCAGACCGTGTCGATCTTGCAGGGGATTTCCTTGCCCGAGGCGGTCACGATCGCGCCTTTGCGCAGCATCTCCTCGATCCGCGCGCCGACCTCTCCGGCGTCATGCAGCACCGCACCGGGCTTCGATCGCGCCATCAGCGAAGCGTCGTCCTCGTAGGCGCGATCGGCGAAAATCTCGCCCGCCCAATTGGCCTCCAACTCGCGCGCAACCTGCTCCATCGGGGTCTGCGGCAGAACGACGAGGATGATGTCGGGCTGCACTTTCAGGGCGGCGGAATAGCAGGCCCGCGCGATCTCGATATCCTCCGAGGCCATGTTCGACAGCGCCCCGTGCAGCTTGAAATGCCGCACCGCGCCACCCGCCGCGCGGGCCATCGCCTGCGCGGCGCCCAGTTGATAAGTGACCAGATTCGTCAGCTCCTCGGCGCTGAGCTTGATCCGCCGACGGCCGAAGCCCTGCAGATCCGCAAAGCCCGGATGCGCGCCGATACCGACATCGTTGGCCACAGCTGCGCGCATCGTCTGCGCCATCACATCCGGATCGCCCGCGTGGAAACCGCAGGCGACATTGGCGGAGGTAATGACCTCCATCAGCGCGGCGTCGTTGCCCATGATCCACGGGCCGAAGCTTTCTCCGATATCGGCGTTCAGGTCGATCTTAGCCATTTTCTTCCTCCAATTCGCGCCCTGCCGTCACGCCGCTGATCAATTGGTAGCTGAGCAGGTCATGAATGTCGTGCGGATCGCGGATCAACGGGCGCAGCTTGGCCCGCTGTGCCTGAAGCTGCGCCTCCCAGCGCAGGGCCAAGGCGTCGGCCTCGTCCAGTGTCACCGCTTTGAACCGCAGTTTCGTCCCCGGCGCGGCTTGGGCGATGCGCGGCAGATCGCAGGGCAGCACGGTGCCGATCCGAGGGTAGCCGCCGATGGTCTGGCATTCGGCGAGCAGCACATAGGGCGTGCCTGCGCCCGTCATCTGAATATCGCCCTCGAAGATCACGTCCGAGGCGAGCCCTTTGGCCTTGTCCGAGGTCAGCGCAGGCGCATCGCTCTCGAGCGCCACGCCCTGACGGTTGCCCTGCCGGGCGCGCGTGAATTCGGTCGTGCTGAGCCGCGCGAAAGTGGCCTCGTCGAACAGGCCCGTCTGCGGTCCCGGGATGATCCGCAACGTGCCCCCCGAGAAACGGTCGTCCTGCGTGAGAACCATCGCGGGCGCGTCGGGCTCGGGGTCCGCACCGAGCGGCAGGCGCGCGCCCGCTTCCAGCGCCGATCCGATCCCGGCGGCCAGATGCGCCGAGCGGCTGCCCAGCACTTCGGCCGTCTCGATCCCGCCCGCGAAGGTGAGGTAGCCGAACATGCCTGCACGTGCGGCACCGATCGACAGCACCTCGCCTGGTTCCATTCTGTGGCTCGCGCCCCAGCGCAGGGGGCGTCCGTCAAGCTCCGCCTGCATCGGCGCACCCGTCAGGGCGATCCGCGTCGGAGCCGTGACCTCGAACCGCCCGCCGCTCACCGCCATTTCCAACGCGGGAAGCGGTTTGCGCGACCCCAGAAGCGCCGCCGCCTCGACCAATGCGAGCGGATCGACCGCGCCACCGCGCGAGATGCCTTGCGCCATACGACCGGGGCGGCCCATGTCCTGCACGCTCACGCTTGGCCCGACGCTCCGCAGGATCAGCGATCCGCCGCTCATGACCGCACCTCGCAACGCGCGCCGCCCATCGGATCGCCCGCTTTCAAAAGCGCGTCCATCTCGGTGCCGGAGACCGGCGCGAGGCGAACCTCGTCGCCCGCATGCAGCGGCACGGGGTCGGTTTGGTCGGGGCGGAACACATCGAAGGCCGTCCGCGCGATCTGATGCCAGCCAGTGGGCGAGGCATTCGCGAACAGCACCAATTGGCGCACCGCCACGCAGAGCGCGCCTTTTGGCACGCGCGGGTTCAGCTCGGAGCGGCGCGCGAGATTCCAATGCTCGGGCAGCAGACCGAGATAGGGTTGACCGGGCGCGAAGCCGATGGCGAGGACACTCAGCGGAGTCGCGGTAATTTCGTCGATGGCCGCCTGCGGAGAAAGCCCCGCAAGCTTCGCCGCCTCTTCCAGATCGGGACCGTGTTCGCCGCCGAACGCCACGGGCAAATGCCAGACGCGCTGCGCGGGATGCGGCGCCGCACTCAGCCAATCGGCCTCGGACAGCAGGGTCTCCAGCCGCTCGGCCATCTCGGCCCGCGTTACCGCCTCCGGATCGAAACGCAGCAGAACCGACACGAGGCTGGGGACGACCTCGCGCAAACCGGCCAGATCGCTCTCCGTCACGCGCTGATGAAAGCTCTGCGCCGCCGCTATCGCGCGCGGCTCCGCGACCAGCGCGAACCGCACGAGCAGCCCGTCTCCGCCAGCCGGCAAAATCTGCGGGCTATGCGCTTGGGCCGTTCCGGGCCGCAATGCTTCTTCGAGCATCATGTCAGGGCAACTCCACTGGGTCAGGTCGCGATTTTGAAACTTATCGTTGACTTTGATTTCATTTTACAGACAATTTGTCAACGTTATGAAAAAGAGGCGGACACGAATTCCGCCGCGACCCGACAGGAGAGAGATATGATCAGATTTGCTGCAAGCTTCGCGGTTGCGCTGGGACTGGGCACAGCCGTTCAGGCGCAGACCTGGGACATGCCGACGCCCTATGGCGACACCACCTTCCACACCGTGAATATCCGCGACTTCGCCGAGGACGTGTCGAAAGCGACCGACGGCAAGCTGGAGATCAAGGTGCATTCGGCGGGCTCGCTCTTCCCGCATTCCGAGATCAAGAACGCAGTGCGCTCGGGTCAGGTGCCGATCGGAGAGTTCTTCCTCTCGACGCTCTCGAACGAAGATCTGGCTTTCGGCGTCGACAGCCAGCCTTTCCTCGCCACCAGCTACGATCAGGCCGAAAAGCTTTGGGAGGCGCAGAAGCCCGTCATCACCAAGCTTCTCGACAAGCAAGGGCTGATGCCGCTGTTCTCGGTGCCGTGGCCGGCGCAGGGGCTCTATACCAATGGCGAGATCAAATCCGTGGACGACCTCGCAGGGCTGCGCTTCCGCGCCTATAACCCGGCGCTGGAAGAATTTGCGGCGCTCGCCAAGGCCGCGCCCGTGCAGGTCGAAGCGGTCGACATTCCGCAGGCCTTCTCGACGGGTCAGCTGCAGGCGATGATCACCTCGCCCTCGACCGGCGCGAATTCCAAGGCGTGGGACTTCGTCGACACCTACACCAAGATCGACGCCTGGCTGCCCAAGAACATCGTCGTGGTGAACAAGCGCGCCTTCGACCGTCTGAGCGAAGACGAACAGAAGGCCGTGATGGATGCCGCCGCCACCGCGCAGACCCGCGGTTGGGAGATGTCGAAGAAAGAGGCCGCCGAAAAGACCGCCGAGATGAAGGATAACGGCATGGCGATCGTCGATCCGAGCCCCGAATTGGAGCAGGGTCTGAAGAAGATCGGCGACGAGATGCTCGCGAACTGGAAAGAAAAGGCCAGCCCCGACGCGCTTGAGGTGCTCCAGGCCTATCAGGGCAACTGAGCCCGCTCGATCCGGGGCCCTTCCGCCACTGCGGGAGGGCCTTTTTCGATGCTCTTCCTCACACAAGCCCTCGGAGTATCCACCATGCGTCGCCTGCTCGATCAGGTCTATCTTCTGTCCGGAGGGATCGCCGCCGTCTCGATCCTCGCGATCTGCCTGCTGGTCACGGCACAGGTCGGGCTGAATGTGCTCGCCCGTCTGGGCGGGCCCGCTCTCTCCTACACGATCCCCTCCTATGCCGATTTCGCGGGCTATTTCCTCGCGACGGCAAGCTTCATGGCGCTGGCCCACACACTGCGCCACGGCAGCCATATTCGCGTCAATCTCGTGCTGACCCGCCTGCCCGCCCGTGGCCAATGGGTCGCCGAGCTCGTAGCGCTCGCGCTTGGCTTCGCGGCCAGCGCCTACGCTGTGTGGTTCGCGACCTCGCTGATGCTCGAGAGCCTGCATTACGGCGATATGTCCACCGGCATCGTCGCGATCCCGATCTGGATTCCGCAATGTGCGATGGTCGTCGGGCTGGGCCTTCTGGCGCTCGCCTTCATCGATACGCTGATCGAGAGCGTCCGCGCCAAGCGCCCGGTGCTCGTCGATGATGTTTCGGAGTAAACCATGTCCGATCCGATGACCTTCGCAATTCTTCTGGGCCTGCTTCTCGTGCTGCTCGCAGGCGGCGTCTGGGTGGCGCTGTCTCTGCTGATCGTGGCGCTGGCGGGGCTCAGCTTCTTCTCCGGCGCGCCGACCGGGCTCGTCATGGCGACCACGCTTTGGGGCAACAGCCATAGCTGGCCGCTCGCCGCGCTGCCGCTTTTCATTCTGATGGGGGAGATCCTGCTCCGCTCGCGGCTGTCCGAGGACATGTTCTCCGGCCTCGCCCCGTGGCTGGGCCGCGCACCGGGCCGCTTGCTGCATGTGAACGTGCTGGGCTGTGCGATCTTCGCGGCCGTTTCGGGGTCGTCCGCGGCGACGGCGGCCACGATCGGGCGGATGTCGGTGCCCGAACTCACCCGCCGCGGCTATCCCGAGAGCCTGATCCTCGGCACGCTGGCGGGCTCGGCCACGCTTGGCTTTCTGATCCCGCCCTCGGTGATCCTGATCGTCTACGGCGTCGCGACCGAGCAATCCATCGCGCGCCTCTTCATCGCGGGCATCCTGCCGGGGCTGATGCTGGTCAGCCTGTTCGGCGGCTATGTCGCGCTCCGGGCGTGGATGAATCCCGCGTCGATCCCGCGTGAAGACATCACCCTGAACCTGCGCGAGAAGCTGCGGGCGTCGCGCCGCCTGATCCCGATCGTGATCCTGATCGGCGGCGTGATCGGCTCGATCTATACCGGCGTCGCCTCGCCCACCGATGCGGCGGCCGTGGGCGTAGTCTTTTCGGTGATCCTCGCGGTCGCGACGGGCAGCTTCCGCTGGCGCGACTTCAAGGACGCGCTGTTCTCGGCCACCCGCACCAGCGCGATGATCGCTTTCATCCTGCTCGGCGCCTCGGTGCTGTCGGTTTCGATGGGCTTCACCGGCATCCCGCGCAACCTCGCCGCGTGGATCGGCACCTTCGGGCTGTCGCCCACCGCGCTGCTTGCAGTGCTGACAGTGTTCTTCATCCTGCTGGGTTGCTTCCTCGACGGGATCTCGGTCGTGGTGCTGACCACCTCGATCATCCTGCCGATGGTGGAAGCCGCCGGGATCGACCCGCTGTGGTTCGGCATCTACCTCGTGCTGGTCGTCGAGATGAGCCAGATCACCCCGCCCGTGGGCTTCAACCTCTTCGTGATCCAGGGGCTGACCGGCTACAACATCCTCAAGGTCGCCCGCGCGGCGCTGCCTTTCTTCGGGCTGCTGTTGCTGGCGGTTCTGCTGATTACGCTGGTCCCGGGGATCGTGACCTACCTGCCCTCGCTGATGGGCAACTGAGCCAACGACCCGCGCGACCTCAGAGCGAAGAGGCCGCGCGGCTCGCCTGATCGTAATAGCCCGAGAGCACACGCAGGGCCGAGGCGATCTCACGCAGGTCTTCGCCCGCCATACCGCCTTTCTGGATCGGCTCGAGCAAGCATTCCTCGCGCACTTTGCGATAGCGTTCGCACAGCTCGCGCCCGCTTTCCGAGGTGCGGTAGAACACTTCCTTGCCGCGCTTCTCGGAATCCAGCAGCCCCAGCTTCAACAGCTTGCGCAGCGCATAATTGACCGTATGCGTGTCCTCGATATTGAGCAGGAACGTGATGTCGTTGAGCCGCTTTTCGCGGTCGCGGTGATTGGTGTTGTGCAGCACGAGGATTTCGAGCGGCGAAAGCTCCATCCCCGAGGCCGCCATGCAGCGCTGCATCCATCGCGCGAAGGAGTTGTAGGCGATGATCATCCCGTATTCGAATTCCGAGGCTTCCCAGCCCGGCCCTTCGGCCAGATGGCGGGATGAGACTATGCGGCGTTCTCCTGCGGGCATGAGCGGCACTCTCCTTTCGTGCGTTTACGCCCTCACCTTATAGACATTTCGCTGACATTCTATCCTTGAGAGAAATTTGGCGCGCGCTTTTGCAGGTTCGCCATCACCATTTCCATCTGCGCGGGACCGCCGATGATCTCGGCCTGCAACTCGGCCTCCAGCGCCAACCCGTCGCCGGGCGGCATCGTCCATGCCTGCTCCACCAGCGCCTTGCTTGCCGCCAGCGCCTCGGGGGAGCGCAGGGTGAATTCGGCGGCCATGTCGCGCGCCGCCTCCAGCGGGCTCTCGACCACGCGCGTGATCAAACCGAGCTTCTGCGCCTCACCGGCCTCCAGCACCCGGCCCGTCATCATCAGCTCTTTCGCGATATCCGCGCGGGTCAGTTTCGGCAGGCTCTGCGAGATGCCCATATCGGGGATCAGCCCCCATTTCGCCTCCATGATCGACAGCCGCGCATCCGGCGCCGCGATCCGGAAATCCGCACCGAGCGCGAGCTGCATCCCCGCCCCGAAGGCCACGCCCTCGATCGCGGCGATCACCGGCACGGACAGCTCTGCCCATCGCGTCACCGGGCGCTGGAAGCGGTTCGCGCCCTGCGCGTCGCGTTCGGCCATCTGCGCCTTCACCCCCGCCAGATCGGCCGCGAAGCTTTGCATCACACTCAGGTCGAGCCCGGCCGAGAAACAGCCGCCCGCGCCGCTCAGGATGACCGCGCGCAGGCCCTTTTGCTGCGACAGGCTCTGCGCCGCCCCGGCCAGCACGTCGAACATCTCCAAGGTCCAGGCGTTCTTCTTTTCCGGGCGATTGAGGGTCACCTCCGCGACACCCTCCGCGCTCACCGAAATCTGCACCGGGTCGGCCATGTCCATCCTCCTCGCTTGGGTCTGCGCACTATGCAGACCCGCCGCCCCCTCGCAAAGCGGAACGCGGGGTCATAGGTAGGAGATCAACAGGCGCGCGCGGCGTTGGACAGCCCTGCGCGGCGCGCTAGCTCTGCCCCGACGGAGGTTCCCCATGCAGCAATTCTCACTTCTCGATCTGTCGCCCGTGCCCGAAGGCAAGACCGCAGCCGATGCGCTGGCGGGAACAGCCGACCTGGCCCGGATGGCCGAAGACGCGGGCTATCACCGCTTCTGGCTGGCCGAGCATCACAACATGCCCGGCATCGCCAGCGCCGCGACCTCGGTGCTGATCGGCCATGTCGCCTCGGTGACCAAGAGGATGCGCGTCGGCGCTGGCGGCATCATGCTGCCCAACCACGCACCGCTGGTGATCGCCGAGCAGTTCGGCACGCTCGCCACGCTCTATCCCGACCGGATCGACCTCGGGCTGGGCCGCGCACCCGGCACCGATGGCGGCACCGCCCGCGCCCTGCGCCGCAACATGTCGCCCGAGGACACGTTCCCCGCAGACGTACAGGAGCTGCTCGCCTATTTCAGCGACGAGGCAGAGAATTTCCGGGTGCGCGCCATTCCGGGCGCAGGCACGCATGTGCCGATCTGGATCCTCGGATCGAGCCTCTACGGCGCGCAGCTTGCCGCCTATCTCGGCCTGCCCTACGCCTTCGCGTCGCATTTCGCGCCCGATATGCTGGGCGATGCGCTCGACATCTATCGCAGGAGCTTCCGTCCCTCGGTCCATCTCGACAAGCCTTACGCGATGATGGCCGCCGGGGTCTTCGCCGCCGACACCGATGAGGAGGCGCAATATCTGCGCTCGTCTCAGGTGCTGGCCTTCGCGCGGCTGCGCTCGGGTATGCCGGGCAAGCTGCCGCGCCCGACCGAGGATCTGTCCGAGGTGCCGCCGCAGATGATGGTTCAGGTGCAGCGCGCGCTGTCCTGCTCGGCCACGGGTTCCAAGGACAAGGTACGGGACGATCTGGCGCGTCTGATCGCGCAATACGAGCCCGACGAACTGATGGTGACCGGGATGATCCACGACGCGGAGGCGCGTCAGAAGTCCTTCAAGATCGCCGCCGAGGTGCTGAGCGAGTTTCGCGAGCAACCTGCCGCGGCCTGAGGCACGGCGCGACACTCAGACATGCGAAGAGGCGGGCCCGGAAGCCCGCCTCTTTTCGTTTCAATCCGGTTGGCCTCAGTGCCCGGTGATCGCCGGGAAGGCCACCAGCAGCCCCACCGCGAAGATCTGGATCGCGATGAAGGGGAGCAGCGAGCGGAAGATCTCGCCCAGAGAAATGTCCTTCGGCGCGACCGACTTCAGGTAGAAAGCAGCTGGCCCGAAGGGCGGCGACAGGAAGCTCACCTGCATGTTCATCGCGAACACGACGCCGAACCAGACCGGGTCGTAGCCAAGGTCTTTCACGATCGGCACGAAGATCGGCATCGTCAGCAGCGCGATCCCGACCCAGTCGAGGAACATGCCGAGGAAGAACAGGATCGCCATCATCGTGAGGATCACGATGATCGGGGTATCCGACACGCCCTTCAGCAGCGCCGAGACGAAGTCGATCCCGCCCATCAGGTTGAACACGCCGACCAAAGCCGAAGCACCGATACCGATCCAGACGATCATCCCGCAGGTCGCGAGCGTCTGCAGCGCGGCCCCTTTGAGCATCGAGAGCGTCAGCTCGCCCCGGATGATGGTCGAGAGCATCACGCCCGCCACACCAAGCGCCGAGGCCTCGGTCACGGAGGCGATGCCACCATAGATCGAGCCCAGCACGAAACCGATAACCAGGACCGGCAGGATCAGGCCCTTCAGCAGTTTGATCTTTTCCGACCACGGACGGTCGTCGGGCTCCGGCGCAGGCGCCAGATCGGGGTTCAGCTTCACCCGGATGATCACGAAGATCACGTAGAAGGCCGCGAGCATGAAGCCCGGGATGAAGGCAGAGGTGAACAGATCGCCGATGGAGACGTTCGCGGTGAGACCGTAGATGATCAGCACGATCGACGGCGGCACCATGGTGCCCAGCGAGCCGCCCGCACAGATCACGCCGATGGCGAGCTTGCGGTCATAGCCCTGGCGGATCATCTGCGGCAGGGCCAGCAGACCCAGCAACACGATCTCGCCGCCGATGATGCCAGACATCGCCGCGAGAATGACCGAGACGAAGATTGTCTGGATCGCCACCGCGCCGCGCATCCGGCCACCGACGAGCTTCATCGCCTCGAACAGATCGCGCGCGATGCCCGATCGGTCCAGAAGCGCCGCCATCATCACGAACATCGGCACCGAGACGAAGACGAAACTCGATACGAAGGAATAGACGCGGCTGGTGATCAGCGGCACCGCCATCGGGCCGAACCAGCCGAGCGCGAAGATCAGCGCCACCAGCAGGGTCACGAAAGCCAGCGGCATGCCGGTCAGCAGCAGGCCGATCAGCAGCGCGAACAGCAGGACCGTCCCGTAGCCGATCCCCAGAGCGGAGAGGTCGAAACTCAGCAGATGCTCGATCATTTACCCGCCTCCGATGCGAAGGCAGCCCGCAGGTAGTTCACCGCCATGATCACGAATTGCACCACCATCAGGCCGAGCACCACGAGGAGGAAAATCTTCAGGTAAGCCGGGAACGGCGGATCCCAGGCGCTGCCGGAGGTCTCGAAGTGGACGCCGCCGCCGGGGCGCATCGTCGCCTTGATGACCATGCCGTAGGCGGCCCAGGCGAAGAAGCCCGCCGCGAAGAGACAGATCAGCGAGATGATCGCGTCGAGGATGCGCTTCGCCCGGCCGGTCACCAGATCGTAGATCAGCACGACGCGGATATGGCTGTTGCGCACAACGCAGTAGAGCCCGCCATAGACGAAAGCCATCGCGCAGAGGAAGATCGTGGTCTCATGCGCCCAGATCGTCGGGCTGTTGAAGCCGTAGCGCAGCACGACCTCGTTTAGCAGGATCAGCGCAGAGGCGATGATGCCGATCGCGAAAACGATCCCCACGGCGTTGATCGCGCGGCCGAGGATGCCCGCTTCGGCGATGGTCGCCGCTTCGTCCTCGCTCTGCACCGGTTCCGGCGTGTGCGGATCATGTGCGGGGTGATCCACCCCGGTCTTGTCGGGTTGTGACATTGCAAAAACCGCTGCTGTCAGGAAACTGGAAAAATGCGGGGCCGCAATGGCAGCCCCGCACCGTTAGTGTATCAGATCAGAGAAGGTTGTTCTTCTTCAGATAGTCGGTCAGGACGTCATAGACGTGCTGCGCCTTCTCCGACTTCTTGGCGACCTTTTCCCACTGGGTGATCGCGATGCGGCGGAACTTGGCGCGCTCTTCATCCGACCAGTCGTGGACGTGGATCTTGCCGCCTGCTTCGGCCTTGGCCACGGCCTTCTTGTCGGCAGCCGCGAGATCGCTAACTTCCTTGTCCGCGAATTCCTTAACCGACTCTTCGAAGGCTTTCTGCAGATCGGGCGAGAGCGCATCCCACTCTTTCTTGTTCATCGCGACGCCGACGAGCGGCATCGAGTGGAAGCCCGGATAGACCGGGTTCGGCGCGATGTCGTTGAGGCCCTGCGCCTGGTTGGTCGAGAACACGGTGTAGTCAGCCGCGTCGATCACGCCCTTGTCGAGCGCGGTGTAGACTTCGGACCCCGGCAGGTTCACCGGAGCAGCACCCGCCGCCGCGAAAACGTCCTGCACGAGACCTTCCGGCGCGCGCATCTTCAGGCCCTTCAGGTCAGCCACGCCGTCGAGCGGCACTTTCGACACGAGCGCTTCAAGACCGGTGGTGGTCGAGCCGATGTAATGAACGTCATAGGGCTCGAACAGATCGTTCGCGAGCTTCTGGCCACCGCCATTGTTCATGAAGTCCAGCAGCTGATCGGTGCTCGACCATGCGCCGACCGGGTTGCCCAGCAGCGAGAAGGCCGGGTCCTTGCCCGCGAAGTAGGAGATGTCGGTCACGATGCCGTCGATGATGCCGGCGCCGGTCGCGTCCAGCGTCTCGTTATGCTCGACGACGGAGCCCACGGGCATCATCTCGACCTGGATCTGGTTGTCGGTGCGCTCGGCGAGGTTCTTCGCCCAGTTCTGCTGGAGTTCGAAGTTCGGATTGCCTGCCGGGTCCGAGCTCTGGAACTTGTACTTGTGGGTTTCGGCATTCGCAGCGCTGGCCAGCGCCAGAACGGCGACGCTCGCGAGGGCGATTTTACGGATCGGTTTCGTCATGGTGTCCTCCCTTAATAGACGAAATCAAACTTGCGAGGCCGTGAGGCCCCAGGCGTTCAATATCTGCGAACAAAGCGCCTCGGGCGCTTCGCGGATATCGCAGGTCTGCGGGGCCTCGTCGGGCCCCGGCAATTCCAGATCGGCCAATTGGCTGTCGAGCAGCGCAATCGGCATGTAGTGATTTTCGCGCGCGGCCATTCGCGCTGCGATCAGGTCGTGCGGCCCGGTGAGATGCGCGAGATGAATCACGCCGAGACTCTGGCGCAGGCGATCCCGATAGGACCGCTTGAGCGCCGAACAGGCGAAGGCGACCGTCTTGCCGTCGCGCCCCGCCTCGATCACGCCCTTCGCCACGAGGTCCAGCCAGTCCCAGCGCATCTCGTCGTTGAGCGGCAGACCGGCGGCCATATGCGCGACATTCTCGGGCGGATGGAAATCGTCAGCATCGAGGAACACGCCGCCCACGGCCTGCGCCACGAGCCGCGCCACCGTCGTCTTGCCGGTGCCGCAGACGCCCATCACTAGGACCGGTGTCGCGTTCGCGCTGCTGCTGTTTGCCATCTTGCCTTACCGGGTTCACAGGTGTTTCTTGGGCACTGAGGGGTAATGTAAGCGGTTACATTCGTCAATCGCACTTTTGAGCAGGGGCGCGCTCGCAGGGAGGATCAATGAATAAAAACAAGGAAACAAAATCAGTTACGATGCGCGACGTCGCCGATCATGTCGGTGTAAGCGTTGCCACGGTTTCGCGTACCCTGCGCAATCCCGAGGTCGTTTCGCAGGCAGTGCGCGACAAGATCGCCGCCGCCATCGAATCGCTCGGATACCTTCCCGACCCCGCGGCCCGCGCCCTCGCCTCGACCCGCTCGGACATCATCGGGGTGATCCTGCCCTCGGTGTCGAACAACGTCTTTGCCGATGTGATGGACGGTATCTATTCCGCGGTCGAAGGCACGCACCACTCAGTCCAGCTCGGCTATTCGCGCTATGCGCCGCTGTCGGAAGAGAACCTGATCCGGGTCTTCCTGCGGCAGCGCCCGGCGGGACTGATCGTGACCGGGATCGACCAGACCGAGGCCGCGCAGGCGCTGTTGCGCGAGGCGGGCTGCCCGGTGGTGCAGATCATGGAGACCGGCGACGCCCCCTATGACCGGATGATCGGCTTTTCGCATTACGACGCCGCCCGCGCCGCCACCGCGCACCTGTTCGCGCAGGGCTATCGCCGTCCCGGTTTCCTCGGCGCGCGGATGGACCCGCGCACGCAGCGCCGTCTCCACGGCTTCCGCGACGAGTTGCGCGCGCAGGGCGTCGAGGAAGGCAAGCGTATCCAGACGACCACCCGCGCCTCCTCGGTGACGCTGGGCAGCCACCTGCTCGCACAGCTTATGGATATTGCTCCCGAGACCGACGCGATTTTCTGCATCAACGACGACCTCGCCCTCGGCGCGATGTTCGAAGCGCAGCGCCGCAACCTGCGCATCCCCGACGATCTCGGCATCTGCGGCTTCAACGACATGGAGATGATGGCAGCCGCCGAGCCGTCGATTTCCTCCGTGCGCACGTTCCGGCGCGAAATGGGCGAAGGGGCCGTGCAACTGATCCTCGACTCCCTGTCTGGTACCGCGGCACAGGAGAAGATCGTCGACCTCGGCTACCAGATCGTGCAGCGTCGCTCCACGCGGGGGCACTGAGCGTAAGTCCGCCGCGAGACGCGAGGTGCAACGGGGTGCGGGATCGGCAGGCTGCTCGCGCTGACTGGCTCGCCACCGGATGACGCACTGTTGTGGCATTCGGCCGTTCTCCTCGCCCTCGCGCGGGTCGCGGCCTATCTGGCTGACGAGGGGACCGAACGCGCCGCGCCGCGACGGGGCCGAGCGGCGCGCCAAACAGAATCGGGAGAGAGATCAAATGACGCCAGCCGTTTTCGCCATTCCGGGAGACATCGCCCAGCTATCCGGCGGGTTCATCTACGAGCGTAAGTTGCTCGAGGCGCTGCGGGCGGAGGGCCGCAACGTCGAGCATCTCGAACTGCCGCCCGGTTTTCCCGATCCGACACCCGAGGAAACCAAGGCCGCGCGCGCGCAGCTGACCGCCATCCCCGGGAGTGTTCCGGTGATCCTAGACGGGCTGGTATTCGGCTCGATCGATACGCAGGTACTCGATGACATGGCGGCGCCCGTGGTGGCGATGCTGCACCATCCGCTGGGCCTCGAGACCGGCCTCGCCGAAGACCGCGCGCGTCATCTGCTGAGGCGCGAGAGAGAGAACCTGCGCCGCGCCGCGCATGTCGTGGTGCCGAGCCCGCATACCAGCACGATCCTGCAAAAGGAGTTCGGTGTCGCTCCGGAGAAGATTTCCATCGCCCTGCCCGGCTTCGACCGTCCTCCGTCGCTGGAGAGCGCGAAACCGACCCCGCCCTTGATCCTGTCGGTCGGGCTGTTGGCCGCGCGCAAGGGCCATGACGTCCTGATCGACGCCTTGGCGGAGATCGGAGACCTGGACTGGCGCGCACAGATCGTGGGCGGCGTGCACGATCCCGACGTGGCGGACGCGCTCGCCCAGCAGATCGATCGGCTCGGACTGGCTGCGCGGGTACAGCTTGCCGGACGGATGGAACGCGACGCGCTCGAAGCGGCCTATCGCGACGCCGCGATCTTCGCGCTGGCGACCCGCTACGAGGGCTACGGGATGGTCTTCGGCGAGGCCATGCTGCACGGGCTGCCCATCGTGACCTGTCGCACCGGCGCCGTGCCCGACACGGTGCCGCCAGACGCAGGTTTTCTCGTTCCGGTGGATGCCCACCTCGACGTCGCCGAGGCGCTAAGACAGCTTCTCGGAGATGCCGAACTGCGCGCCCGGATGGGTGCGGCATCGGCAACCGCGGGGACGGCTCTGCCCGACTGGCGCGACACGTCGGCGATCATGGGGGCCGTGCTGGACAGCCTCATGGCGTGACCGCACTCAGCCTCCCGCGCCGCCTCCCCGCGCGCGCGCGAATTCAGCGTGTCCGCTTCCGGTTCCGACACGTTTTTCTGAATTACGTGAGTGATCCGAAAAGGAACGTGGGCCGTGCGGGCTCGTTTCATTCCCGTAATTTGAAAAGGAGGCATCTCATGCAATCCAAGATTCGCACCCTGACCGCTGGTATTGCCGCATCGCTCATGGGCACTATGGCGATGGCCGCCACGCCCGCATCCACGATCGACCACGCGAAGGGCGTCCAGCCGCGCCCCGACCTGGACCAGCAGGTCGCCGCAGCGCTTAAGCAATGCGCCAGCCTCGAGGATTCCTGCAAGAAAGTCGCCACCGACTCCGCTGCCGTCCTCGTCTTCCCCGAAGTGACCACGATCGACCTCGGCGTCGGCGGCTCGGGTGGCTCGGGTGCCATGGTCCAGAACGGCAAGATCCAAGGCTATTATGACATCGGCAAAGCCTCGGTCGGTCTCCAGATCGGCGCCAAGCAGGCCAGCCAGATCTACGTCTTCCCGACCAAAAAGTCCGTCAAGCAAGTGCAGAGCGGCGGCGAATGGCATGTCGGCGCCGGCGCAGGCATCACCGTGGTAAACGCCAATGCCACCGCGAACGCGTCCTCCGGCAATCCGCGCGTCTATGTCTTCGACAGCTCGGGTCTGAACGGCGGCGCGAAGATCAGCACCCTGCGCATCTGGAAAGACGGCGACAACAGCTAATCGCCGGTGCCCTTCCCGCCGAGGGAAGGCCCGCGATGAGAAAGGCCCCGGGGAATGATCCTCCCCGGGGCCTTTTTGCCATAGTAGAGCGCGCCGCTCAGGCCTTGCGCACGTCGCTGATCGCCTTGCGCAGCGTGTCGGCATCGACCGCGCCGGGATAGACGTCGCGCCCGACGATATAGGCGGGCGTGCCGCGCAGCCCGATCGCGACTGCCTGCGCATCGTTACGCGACAGCAGCGCGTCGATCTCCTTGCGGTTGGCCTTGTAGCCCGCCATCGCCTTGTCCGGATCGACACCGGCGTCGGAGAGTGTCTTGTCGATCAGATCGTTCGACAGCTTTCCTTCCGTCGCCATCAGTGCCTCGAGCCCTTCCTTGTATTTGCCCATGCTCTGCGCGCCGAGCACCAGCTGCGAGGCATAGACGGAGGGCGCGCCGAAGATCGGCCAGTCCTTCATCACGACGCGCAAATTGCCGTCTTCGCGGGTCACCTTCTCGACCACCGGGTGGTTCGATTTGCAGTAGGGACACTGGTAGTCGAAATACTCGACCAGCGTGATATCGCCATCCGGGTTGCCAATCGCGGGCGCGACCGGATCGTGGAACACCGCGTCCGGCGAGATGTCGACCTCGGCAAGGCTCGCCGTCGGCAGGATCAGCGTGGAGCCTGCGGCGACGCCGGCAAGGGTGAGAAAATTCCGGCGATCGATCATGTATTGTCTCCTGTGGTCTGGGGGAAATCTTCGGGTGAGTAGGGAACGGGCGGCAGCGGCTGGCCCGGCGGCACCGTGCCCTTGCCGCTCTCGGCACGGGTCAGCACGACGACATGCGTGCCAGAGCGGACGCGGTCGGCGAGGTCGATGATGTCCTGATTGAACAGCCGTATGCAGCCCGCCGAGGTCGCCTTGCCGATGGAACTGTCATCCATCGTTCCATGAATGCGGTAGAGCGTATCCTTGTTCCCGCGGTGGATATAAAGCGCCCGCGCGCCCAAGGGATTATCCAACCCGCCTTCGAGCCCATCCTTGACCGGTCCGTAAAGCTCGGGATCCTCCTTGATCATGCTCTGCGTCGGCGTCCAGCTTGGCCAGTCCCGCTGATACGGGATGCGTCCCTTGCCGGAAAAGCCGCGCCCGTCCTCGCCCACCGCGACGGTGTAGCGTAGCGCGCGGTTATTCTTCTGCACGAGGTAGAGCTTGCGCGCCCAAGGGTCGACCACGATGGTGCCGGGCGGCTCGTCGGTCCAGTAATCGACTTCCTGCCGCGCTTTCTCCTCGCTCAGATACTCGGGCTTCACCGCGGGGATCGTGCGCCCGTCGTCCTCCATCGCGCTGTAGATCGCTTTTACGCGTGCGCTGAGCTGCGGCGCTTGCGGCGCGGGCTGTGGGTTAGAGGCAGGCGGCTCGGGTGCACAGGCCGCGAGTGCGATCAGGGCAAAGGGGACGAGGCGGGTGAGGGTCATTGAGCGATCTCCGAAAGCGAGGTCGTGAGTTTCGGCGCGGTGACATCCCCGATCAGGCGGGTGCCCTGCGCCTCCGTGTGATCTGGGTTGAGGAAGATCAGCGTCGGCGGGCCGATCACGCCCAACCGTTTCAGAAGCGCCTGCTGCGGCGCGCCGGTTTTGGTTACATCGACCGCGATGGGCGTGACGTCGCGCAGTGCGGCCTGCACCCGCGGGTCGGGGATCACCTCGCGCGCGATGGTCGCGCATTCGGTGCACCATTCGGCGGTCGTGATCAGCATCACCGGCGCGCCCTTCGCAGCGGCCAGTGCGGCGTCGAGCGCTTCGGGCGTCTCGACATGGGTGAAGTCATCCTCCGTCAGCACGTCCGACGAGGCAGCCGCGACGGTCTGGCTCGCTGCGAAGGGAGCAAGCGGCCGCAGTGGATCGCTGGCCCCGCTTGCCGCACCGATACCCTCGATGGCACCGGCCAGCAGTGCCGCGACGCCAAGCGCGCCCCCGGTGCGGCGCAAGCCCGAGCTTTCCGGTCCGAACCGGTCGCGACCGCCCAGGGCCACGCCTGCGCCGATCAGCAGCAGCGCCCAGAGCGCGAGGATCGCAGGACCGGCGATGACGCGGCTCAGCAGCCAGATCGCCACGCCCAGGAAGACGAAGCCGAAGGCGCGGTTCACGCCGACCATCCATTCGCCCATGCGCGGCAGGATCGCCGAACCGAAGAGCCCCACTGCCATCAGCAACACGCCCTGTCCCAACCCCAGCGCAAACAGCGCCGAGGCCCCGAGCCCGGCGTCACCCGTCTGCGCGATATAGAGGAAGGCCCCGGCCAGCGGGGCCGTCACGCAAGGTCCGACGATCAGCGTCGACGTGAAGCCGAGGATCGCCGCCCCCGCAAGCGTGCCGCGCCGCCCCTGCACGGAGCTCACCTTGTTGGTCAGCGCCTGCGGCAGGCGCAGCTCGAACAACCCGAAGGAGGACAGCGCGAGGACGGCAAACAGCAGGGCGAGCGCGATCACCGTCGGAGGGGCCTGCATCAGGAATTGCAGGTTCTGCCCAGACCACGCTGCCACGATGCCCAGAAGCCCGAAGGCCACCGCCATCGCCAACACATAGGTTCCGGTCAGTGCGAGCCCGCGCGCAGGCGTCAGGTCTTTTCCTTGCGCGCCGAGCATCCCGGCCACGATCGGCACCATTGGCAGAACGCAAGGGGTGAAGGCCAGAAGCAGACCGAAGCCGAAGAACGAGGCCACCACCAGCGCCCAGCCGCCTTTCGCCGCTATCCCTGCGACGAGCCCGTCATCGGAAGAGAGGCTCAGTTCGCTCCCGCTTTCTTCGGAATTGGATGCAGCCGGCGAAGGGCTTTCGGCCTCGGAGGACGCCGCAGACGCGGAAGACGAGGCAGGCGCGTCGCTCCGCGCATAATCGGGCACCCCGGCGGCTTGGTTCGACTGCGCCGCGCCGGATGCAGACGCAGTCGCGGCCCCATCCGGCGGCACGATCTCGCGGCTTTGCGGCGGGTAGCAAAGCCCCTTTTCTTCGCAGCCCTGCCAGTGCAGCGTGAAGGGGCCGGTGATGTCGCTCACCACGGCCTCGGTGTGATCATGCCAGACCTCGACCGTGCCGAAATTCGGATCATCCTTCATTTCGCCCGGCTGCGTCTCGATCACCGGCGCATCGCCGCCCTCGGCGCTGACCGTCAGGTGATCGCGATAGAGGTAATAGCCCGGCGCGATGTCAAACGAGACGGCGAGCGTCCCGTCATCCTGCCACTCGGTCTCGACCTGAAACGCCGCTTCGGGCGACAGCGGACCGCTGCCTCCCTTGGGCTTCAGAAGATCGAAGCTTTGCGCCGCAGCGAGGCCGGGCAACAGCAGCGAGATCAGAAACACGCCCCAGAGGGTGCGCAGCGATAGACGGGAAAGAGCCTTTGCGTTCATGTTGGCCGGATCGCGGGCGAAGCTTAAGTCAGTCTTAAGATTCGTGCGCTGTATCCGCCGCGAAGGAGAAAAGATGCGCATACTCGTCGTCGAAGATGACAGCATATTGGCGGATGGCCTGCGGGTGGGGCTCGGCATGGCCGGGTTCACAGCCGATGTCGTCTCCTGCCTCGAGGACGCGCGCGCAGCACTCGCAGGGGCGGAGTACCGCGCGCTCGTGCTGGACCTGATGCTGCCCGATGGCTCCGGGCTCGAACTGCTGCGCGAATTGCGCGCAGGCCGCGCCGGGCTGCCGGTGTTGCTTCTGACCGCGCGCGATCAGGTCGAGGACCGGGTCGCGGGGTTGGACGCAGGCGCTGATGACTATCTCGGCAAGCCTTTCGACCTGGACGAGCTGGCTGCGAGGCTGCGCGCCCTGTCGCGCCGGTCGGACGGGCGAGCGGCAGCGCAGATCGCCCATGCCGGGCTGGAGCTCGACCCCGGCACCCGTAGCGCGGCCTTCAACGGCCAACCGCTGAAACTCTCGCGCCGCGAATTCGCAGTGTTGCAGGCGCTGGCCGAACGCCCCGGACGGGTGCTTGCGAAATCGGATCTCGAAGACCGGCTCTACGGCTGGGACGAAGAGGTCGAGAGCAACGCCGTCGAAGTTCATATCCACCATCTGCGCGCGAAGCTCGGGCGCGATTTCATCGAAACCCTGCGCGGCATCGGCTACCGGCTGCGCCCAGAGGAGACCTCGCCATCTCGCTCCGCCTCCGCCTCTTCCTGATCCTCACCGGCGCGACGCTGGCCGTCTGGCTTTCGGCGGTGCTCTGGATCGAGAATTCCACCCGCGCCGAGGTGACGCGCGTGCTCGACGCGCGTCTGGTGGAGGCAGCGCGCATGGTCTCGTCTCTGGTCTCGAAAAACCAGATCGCGCTGAACCGTGACGATCCGGCGCAGATCACCCTCTCGCATGACGAGAGCTACGAGCATCAGCAATTTTGCCAGATCTGGTCTTTCACCCAAGGGCTCGTCGGACGCTCGAACGGGGCGCCGAGCGCGCAGCTGGTGCCCGCCGATGCAACGGGCTTTCGCGATGTGACGCGCGACGGCAAGGCGCTGCGGGTCTACACGATCATCGACCCCGATCTGGGCGGGCAGGTCACGGTGGGCGACAGTCTCGCGATGCGCAACCGGCTGGTGCGCGACGTGATCGAAGGGTTCCTGTGGCCCGCACTGGTGATCCTGCCGGTGATGTGGGGATTGATCTGGCTTGCGATCTCGCGCGGGTTGGCACCGCTAGACCGCTTCGCCAGCGATCTGGACGCGCGGCCCAGCGAGGATCTGCGCGCGTTGCCCGGCACTGCCCAGCAACCGCGCGAGATCCGCCCGCTCGCCGGAGCGCTCGACGACCTTCTGGCACGTCTGGCCGCCGCGCGCGGGCGCGAGCGCGAGTTCATCGCCTACGCCGCGCATGAGATGAAAACGCCGCTCGCCGGGCTGAAGACGCAGGCCCATATCGCGCGCCATGCGCCCGATACCGACACCCGGGAACACGCCCTTGCCGCAATCTCGACCTCCGTCGACCGGACCGACCGGATGGTGCGGCAACTTCTCGACCTGGCGCAGGTGGATAGCCGCGAGACGCGGGCGACCCCGGTCGAACTGACCGGGCTGCTGCGGCAGGTGCTGGGCGATCTGGCGGGGCTTGCGACGCGGCGGGGGGTGACACTGGAACTCGACAGCGCTCTGGACGCCCCGAGCGTCGGCAGCGATCCGCTGCTCCTGTCCCTCGCCCTGCGCAACCTGATCGAGAACGCGGTGCAGGCGAGCCCGGACGGAGCAGCGATCAAGGCGCGTGTGACCGGGTCCGACGACGCGCTTTTGATCGACATCCATGATGGCGGGCCCGGCCTGCCGCCGGAGATCGCGCAGCAGGCGGGACAGAAATTCGTCAAGGGCAAGGGTGCCGATGCGAATGGCTCTGGCCTAGGCCTCGCGATCGCGCGCGATGCGTTGGCGCGTCTGGGGGCCACGCTGCGCTACGAGATGCGCGACGACGGGCATCACACGCTGCTCGACCTGCCCACCGCGTGAGGGAGGCAGTCACTCCGAGGCGTCGAGCATATCTTTGAGCTTGTCGACCCGACCCTGGCTAATCGAGACGGCATCGGGAAACGCGATCTCTGCATCACGCTCCAGCGCCGCGCCCAGATCGAAGGCGTTGGCCTTGCGGACTTTCTTCAGCTCGTCCCACGAGACCGGCATCGCGACCGGCGCACCGGGCCGTGCGCGCAGCGAATAGGGCGCGATCGCTGTCGCTCCCTCGCCGTTGCGCAGCCAGTCGACGAAAATTCGCCCCTTCCGCTTCGACTTCGACATTTCGGCGGTATAGCGTTTGGGCGACCGCGCGACGAGAAGATGCGAGAAGACCCGCGCAAAAAGCCTGACCGTGTCCCATCCGGCACTGCGCCGGAGCGGCACCGTCACGTGGATACCCTTGCCGCCGGACAAGAGCGGCCAGCTCGGCATGTCCAACTCGGCCAGCAGATCGCGGATCTCGAAGGCCGCATCTTTGACCCCGGCGAAATCCAATCCCTCGTCGGGGTCGAGGTCGAAGACCAGCCGGTCGGGCCGCTCCAGCCGATCGACGCGGCTGCCCCAGATGTGGAACTCTATCGTGCCCATCTGCGCGGCCGCGACCAGCCCCTCCGCTGTGCGGATCATCATGTACTGCGCGGTCTTGCCGTCACTCTCGGTGATCTCGACATTCGCGATCCCGTCGGGAAAGCCCCGGCCCGCGTGTTTCTGGAAGAAGCGCTCGCCGCCCAGACCTTCGGGCAGCCGGAGCAGCGACACCGGATGCTCGGCAAGATGCGGCAGGATGCGATCGGCCATCGCCTCGTAATAACGCGCGACATCGAGCTTGGTATAGCCGGCGCCCTCGAATACCACCCGCTCGGGCGAGGAAATCCCGATCCCCGCGCCGTTCGGGCGCTCCTCGGAAGGCGCGTCGTTATCCAGCCGTACCGTGCGCGCGGGCTTGTCCTCGCGCAGCCCGAGGAAGACCGCATGCCGCAACCGGTCGCCCCCGGTGCGCTCGGCATAGCGAATCTCGGCTACCAGTTCGGGAGTGATCCAGTGCATGCCCTTGGCCTCCGATGCCTCGACATCAGCGGGCGCGGTCTTGCGGGCGAGCGGTTTCATCGCCTTGGCCAACGCCTCCGCCTGATCCTCGTCGAAGCCGGTGCCGACCTTGCCGATATAGCGCCAGCCGTCGCCCTCGGCGGTCCCCAGCGCGAGCGAGGCGAAGGGCCGGCCACGCTTGTCGCTTTCCTGCCAGCCGAGAATGACGAACTCGTCGCGGCGCTCGCATTTGACCTTCATCCACGATTTGGAGCGGGTCCCGCGATATGGTGCGTCGATGCGCTTTGCGATCAGTCCCTCGCCGCCCGCTTTGCAGATCGTCTCGAAGGCACCCTCGGGGTCTTTGGAGATCACCGGGGAGAGCTGCGCAGGCCCCAGCGCGGGGAGCGGCTTCATCACCTCCTCCAGCACTTCGCGGCGTTCGGAGAGCGGCGCCTTGCGCAGGTCCTCGCCGTCGCGCGACAGGATATCGAATCCGTAGAAGCGGAACGGCCCGCCTGCCGTGATCGCCTTTTGCAATTCCGAGAACCCGTCGAGACCTGCGCCTGCGACGATCTCGCCGTCGATCAGGGCGCTGTCGCAATCGGTCTCAGCCAAGGCGGGCAGCAGGCCTTCGAAGCGATCCGTCCAATCGTTGCCGTTGCGTGTGAAGACACGCGGGCCGCCGTCTCCAAGCGCGATCAGTGCCCGGTAGCCGTCGAATTTCAGCTCGTGCCACCACCCCTCGCCCGCGACCATCTTGTCCGACAGGGTCGCCAGCTGCGGCTTGGCGAAGCCAGGGCGTTTGCCGCCTTGCGTCTCGACGGGCGGCTTGTCGGCGGCGATCTCGCGCATCGTGCGCTGGCTGATAACGGAGCGGCGATAGCGCGCCACTGGATCGCGCGCGCCGCTGGCCGCGTCCTCCGCCTTCGTCAGCAGCCAGTTCTCGCGCTTGCCTTCGGTTTTCATGCGGATCAGGTGCCACTCGCCTGTCAGTCGCGCGCCATGCAGGCGCAGGTGCAGATGCCCTTTCTTGAGCGCCTTGCCGACCGGGATCAGCGGCTGCCAATGCCCCAGATCCCACAGCATCACCGTGCCCGCGCCATAGTTGTCCTTCGGGATCGTCCCCTCGAAGGTGAGATAGTCGAGCGGGTGATCCTCGGTCCGCACCGCGAGCCGCTTTTCACCCGGATCGAAAGACGGTCCCTTGGTGATCGCCCAGGACAGCAGCACGCCCTCCCATTCGAGGCGCAGATCGAAATGGGTGCGCGTCGCGTCGTGTTTCTGGATCGAATAGCGCGGCGCGAGATGGCCCGAGGCGGTGCCGCCATCGGGCTCTGGCGTCTGCGCGAAGTCGCGCATCTCGAGATAACGATCGAGGCTTCCCATCACGCCGACTTCTTGGTTGAGGACTTCGCGCCGGAGGATTTGCTGGATTTCGACCCGGATGACTTCGCGCCGGAGGTTTTCGATGACGATTTGCGACCCGTCGATTTGCCCCCGGATTTGTCGCTGCCATCGGCCTTGAGGCTGTCCTGCAGCGCCGACATCAGGTCGACCACGTTATCGCCGCCTCTGCTGCTGTCATCCTCGCCCGCCTTGGCGCGGGGCGTCTTCTTCGACTTGCGTTTGCGGTCGATCAGATCGCGCAAAGCCGCGTCGTAGTGATCGGTGAAGGCGGAGGCGTCGAAGCTGTCGGTCTTGCGGTCGATCAACTGAGTGGCGACCTCCAGAAGCTCTTTGTCCGCAGGTTCGTCCTCGATGTCGGAGAACAGCGGGTCGGCTTCGCGGATCTCGTCGGCATAATGCAGAGTCTCCAGCAGGATGCCGTCGCCGCAGGGCCGCAGCGCGCAGAGATATTCCTTGCCGCGCATCACCAGTTGGCCAAGCCCCACCTTCTTCGATTGCCGCAGCGCATCGCGCACCACCCGGTAGGCATCCTGCGCCAGATCGTCGGTCGGCACGACGTAATAGGGCCGGTCGTAATAAAGCGGTGGGATTTCGGACGCGTCGACGAATTGCACAAGCTCAAGCGTCTTCTTTGTTTCCAGCTTGATCGCGTCGATCTCTTCGGGCTCCAGCAGCAGATATTCATCGTCGCCGAGCTCGTAGCCCTTGAGAATCTCGTCGGCGTCGATGGGCCCGATGCCGGGGACGGTCTTCTCATAATGGACACGCTTGCCCGAAGGCCCATGGATTTGCCGGAACGACAGTCGCGCGCCGGATTTGGTCGCGGAGTGGATTTCGACGGGGATGCTGACCAGCGACAGTCTGAGCTGGCCTTTCCAGATCGCGCGTGAGGCCATGAGCGGCTCCTTTGGCTTGACCTTGGGAGAACGCCCGCTGCCGCGCGGGGTTCCGCGCCGGGCTCGGGCGCTTGATGCATCTTCCGCATAGACCCGCGCAATGTCGAGCGTCGCCTCCATTTTTACCCTTATCAAAGCCGACACACGAGAAATCGGAGAACCGGCGAGCGGCACGGTGGCCGCCGGAGCAATCGGTCATGGAACACAGGCCGGAGAACGAGCGTTCGCCCCCCTGTCGGATTTATCTCCATACCGATGGAAGCGCCTTTGGCCCCCTTGCGGTCACCAGCATGTGCCTGCCGCTCTCGGAACCTTGCGAAGGCGCCTCGCATTCGGTCAGCAACAGCATCACGAACAGGAGCAGAGCATGGCGAAAATCGCATTTCTTGGCATGGGAGCGATGGGCTCGCGGATGGCGCGAACCCTTCTGGATGCGGGCCACGATCTTGTCGTCTGGAACCGGACGCCGGAGCGCTGCGACCCGCTGATCGAGGCCGGAGCCACCGGCGCGGAAACCCCGCGCGATGCCGCCGCAGCCGCCGAGTTCACGATCTCGATGCTGCGCGACACCGATGTCTCGCGCGAGGTCTGGTGCGACCCGGACACGGGCGCTTTCGCAGGTCTTCCGGAAAGTTCCGTCGCAATCGAAAGCTCGACCATTACGCCCGAAGGTGCGGCAGAGCTGGGCGAATTCGCCCGCGAGCGCGGGCTGACCTTTCTGGAAGCGCCGGTATCGGGCACGCTACCGCAGGCCGAGAACGGCGCGCTGGTCTATTTCCTCGGCGGTGAGGCCGAGACCGCCAAACGCGTGCATGACGTGCTCGAGCCGCTCGCCAAGGCACAGCATCATGTCGGCACGTGGGGCATGGGCGCGCGAATGAAGCTCGCGACGAACGCCATGCTGGGCGTTCAGGTCGCGGCCTGGGCCGAGATCATTCCGATGCTGGAGCGCGGCGGCATGGATATCGATCTTGCGCTGGAGGCGCTCTCCTCCACCCCGATCTGGACGCCGAACGCGCCCTATATCACCGGCACGATGCAGCGCTCGGATTTCACCCCGCAATTCCCGGTCGACCTGATCTCGAAGGATTTCCGCTATGCCATCGCCGAGGGCGGAGAAGCGCGGATGCCGATGACCGAAGCCGCCAAACGTCTCTTCGCGCGGGCGAGCGAGGCCGGCCATGGCGATGAGAACATGACCGGCGTCGTGCAGGTGAACCGCGACTGACGCGCCCTCAGCCAGCCGATTGCGGGATCAGGATGCGGTCGAAGAAATCCGCGACCGCGTCCACCGCATCGAGCGGCAGAACCTGCGCGACATATTGATCGGGGCGCAGCACCAGCAAGGCGCCCTGCACCCGGTCGATGCCGCGCAGATCGAAGATGTCGGGGCCGGTGACGGCGGGGCAGAAGACCTTCTCGTAATCGACCAGCCCGTAGCGCCCCTTCTTGGGCCGCAGGAGCGCGGGCAGCGCCTCGATCAGCATCTCGCGGTGGGGCGTCTGGAAGACTGCGCGAACGTCGATGACGCTGTCGATATCCGCGCCCTCCGGCGTGAAGCGGTGAAGCAGTCCCTCCGGCCCGTCGAGCCAGTCGCATAGCTGCGCGATCGCCCCGCCTGTCTCGCCACTGTCGCCTTCCGGCGCGAAGGCCAGAAGCCGCCAGCGTCCATCCGCCTTGAATGCATGGCCCAGCTGCATCGGCTTCGCATCCGCCAAGCGCACCACCGGCGCAGAGTGGAACCGCTTGCCCACGACCTGCCCGGCAGCGAGTGCCTGATGCGCTGTGTCGCCGATCAGAAGCCCCGACGCGTATTGCGTCTCGACCCCTGCGGTATAGCGCCCGTGCTTCTGGAAATAGGCCTGAAACTGCGCCTCATCGTCCTTGGTCTGCGGCTTCGCGCTGAACAGCCGCGCCATGTCTCGGTCGAAATCGATGAGCTCCTGCGCCTTGGCCTGCCGCTCCTCCGAATAGGTCCGGAGAAGGCCTGGCCGCGCCTGGCCGCGCAGCACGGCCGCCAGTTTCCAGCCGAGGTTGAACGTATCGGCCATCGAGACATTCATCCCCTGCCCGGCCTTCGGGCTGTGGGTGTGACAGGCGTCGCCCGCGATGAAGATGCGCGGCTCGGTCGCGCCGTCGCCGTCTCTGTCGCTGTCGCTATCGTCGAACCCGTCGCAGACACGCTGGCCGATCTCATAGGCCGACCACCATGCGACCTCCTTCACCTCCAACGTATAGGGAGCGAGGATGGCCTGCGCCTTTTCGATCAGCATCTCGGCACTGACATTGCGATCTGCGGCACGCTCGTCGCCATGCAGCGCGTCGAGCTCGATATAGAGCCGCACCAGATAGCCGCCCTCGCGGGGGATGATCAGGATGCTGCCCTCGGTGGATGACTGGATCGCCGCCTTGAGCCGGATATCGGGGAAATCGGTGACCGGCAGCACATCCATCACGCCCCAAAGCTGGCGCGCGGATTCGCCGTGCAATTCGCGCCCGATGGATTTGCGCACCGTGCTGTGCGCGCCGTCGCAGCCGACGACATAGCGCGCGCGGATCGTCTCGGTCCCGCCCGGCGCATCAAGGCAGTCGAATGTAGCGACGAGCGGATAATCGGGATCGTCGGTGCGGGTGAGCATGGTCAGCGCGCGGTCGTAATCCGGGGTCAGACGGCGTGCGCCGTTGCGCATCGTCTCGAGGTAGAAATCATGGACCCGCGCCTGATTGAGGATGACATGCGGCATCTCGGAGAGATCGTCGGCCACGTCCTGAATCCGGTCGGCCCGTTGCAGCCCGTCGCCTTGCGCGCCGGGCCGCCAGAAGGCGACCTCGTTCACCCAATAGCCCTCTTTCATCACCTTTTCGGCGAAGCCGAAAGCCTCGAACATCTCGACCGAGCGGCAGGCGATGCCATCCGCCTGCCCGACTTCGAGCGGGCCGGGTTTGCGCTCGGTGATGCGCACGGAAATCTCGGGGAAGGCTGCAAGCTGCGCCGCAAGCGTCAGCCCTGCCGGGCCGCAGCCGACAATCAGAACGTCGACCGTGTCGAGCTTCTCACCCGCCTGCGGATGACGCGGCGCGATGGCCGGATCGCCGGGGTTGAACCCGTTCAGATGAAACTGCATAGCTCGCCCTTCCAATTGATATGCATACTTACCATTAGCGGAAGGACTGGCGCCGCGTCAATATAGTAAGTACACTTACATAAATCGCGGAAGAACCGGAGCGCAGCTTATGCCGAACGAATTCGAGACCATGCCCGGCCACCTTATCCGGCGGCTGAACCAACGCTCGACGGCGGTGTTTCAGAAACGGATCAAGGACGCCCCGCTGGAGCTGACCTCTGTGCAATTCGCGGCGCTCGATGCCCTGTCGCGCGAACCGGGGATGGATCAGGCGCAGCTGGCGGCGCGCATTGCCTATGACCGCGCGACGATCGGGGACGTGGTGAAACGGCTGGTGCAAAAGGGGCTCGTCGAGCGAACCGTCAGCGAGACGGATCGGCGCGCGCGCAGCTTGCATCTGACGCCCGAGGGCACAACTGCACTGGACGGCGCGCGGCCCGTAGTGACGCGGCTGCAGGCGGAGATTCTGGAAGGGTTGAGCGAGGAAGAGGCCGCGCAGTTCATCGTGCTCGCCCGCAAGGCGGTCGCCCCGCAGGACTGAAAAGGGAGGCGGATCGCGCCGCCTCCCCCAAATCTTTCCGTCCGGACGGGCTCAGCCCTTCTTCAGGTCGAGCTTGTCCATCGGCATCGAACGCACGCGCTGCCCGATCAGCACCGAGACCGCGTTCGCGATCGCCGGCGGCACGGCGGGCAGCGGCGGCTCGCCCACGCCCCCCATCTTCGCGCCACTCTCGATCACCTTCGCATGGATGCGCGGCGCCCGCGCGCCCCCGAGGATCGGGTAGTAGTCGAAGTTGCGCGCCGTCGGCTTGCCATCCTTGTAGACGACCTCTTCGATCAACGCCTCCGAGGTGCCGAGGGTCGCAGCACCCATGATCTGCGCCTTGATGATCGATGGATTCACGATGCTGCCCGGGTCGAGCACGTCCCAGACGTCATGCACCACGATCTTGCCGTCCTGGATCGAGACTTCGGCAATCGCCGCAGCCTCGCTGCCGAAGGGCGAGGCCATCGCGACACCGCGGGCGCGGCGGGTGCCGTCGTCGGCATCGAAGGGACCACGCTTCCAGCCGCCCGACAGATCGCCGACCGCTTTCAGCAGATTTGTCAGACGCTCGTTCCCTTCGAGCAGCTTCATGCGCAGCTCATAGGGGTCCTGCCCGCCCGCATCGGCCATCTCGTCGAGGAAAGCCTCGTAGAAGAAGTCGTTCATCGAATGGCCGACCGAGCGCCAATAGGCGAGCGAGGTCGGGTTCTCGACATAGTTCTGCGCAATGCGGCGGTTCGGGATCGCGTAGCTCTTGCCGGTCAGCCCTTCGACGGCCATCGCATCGACCTTGTCGGGGTTATGGCCGTTCAGCGCCTCGGTCGGGCCTTCGCAGGCGGAGATCGCCTCCAGCGCCACCGGCATGCCGTTCTTATCCAGCGCGCCACGGAAACGCACCGCCGCCATCGGGCGTAGCGGGTCGCGCAGGAATTCCTGCTCGCGCGTCCAGATCACCTTGATCGGCTTGCCGACCTCCTTCGCAAGCTGGACCGCCTGCGGGAAGGGGTTGGCCGACGGGTACAGGAAGTGCCGCCCGAAGAAACCACCCAGCATCGGCGAGTTGACCTTCACCTGCTCGGGCTTGATCCCCGCCGCATCGGCGATCTGGGTCTGGAACTGCTCGGGCGCCTGGTTGGGCAGCCAGATGTCGAGCGTGCCATCCTCGTTGAACCGCGCCAGCGTCGAGGCTGGTTCGATCTGGGCGTGGTGCAGATACTGGCTCTGGTAGGTCGCATCGACCGTCTTCGCTGCCCCGTCGAAGCCCGACTTGATGTCGCCTTCGCTCTCGGCCTCGGTGCCGTCGCCCTTGGTGTTGGCCAGTTGCTTGGCGAACTCCTCGGTCGAGAAATCGGCGGGCATGTAGCGGATTTTGGACTTCTCCTCCTCGCTCGGCTCCTGCCAGTCGACCTTGGCGGCTTCGACCGCCGTTTTCGCGTCCCAGAAGCGCTCGGCCACGACAGCCACCGCGCCGTCGAGCTTATGCACCGACATGACGCCGGCCATGCCCTTCACCTCGTCGAGGTTGCTGATATCGCCGGGTTTCAGCCCCAGACGCGGTGCGTGCTGGACGGCTGCGTGGAGCATGCCGTCGACCTTGGCATCCATCGCATACATCGCCTTGCCGGTCGATTTCTCGTAGACGTCGACGCGCTTCACAGGCTCGCCGATCCACTTGAAGTCTTTCGGGTCTTTCAGGGTCACGGAATCCGGGCTGGGCACTTCCTGGTCGAGCGCATCGCCCGCCAGCTCGCCGTAGCCCACCGACTTGCCGGAGCCCTTGTGGACCACCTTGCCTGGCTCGGTCGACAGTTCGGACACCGGCGCGTCGAGCTTCTTCGCCGCCGCTTCCAGCATCATCTGCCGGGCAGCCGCGCCCAGCTTGCGCATCGTGTCGTAGCTGGTGCGCACCGACATCGAGCCGCCGGTGATCCGCATCTTGCCGTAGACCACGAGGTAATCGCTGCCTGCGGGTGCGTTCTCGACGATGAAGCTGTCGGGGGCGACGTCCATTTCCTCGCCCACGATCTGTGCCATCGCGGTGAAGACGCCCTGCCCGCCTTCGTTGAAGGGGCTCAACAGACGGACCTTGCCGTCCTTGCGCAGCTCGAGGAAGGCCGGGACGTTGGCGCCGGGCGGCATCTCCTGCGCGGCAGCCGCAGCCTTGTTGGGCACGACGCTCAGGCCGAAGCCCAGCACGAGCGAGCCCGCGGTGATACCGGCCGAAGCCAGCAGGAAACGGCGACGCGAGACGTTCTCGGGCGCGCCGGTCGGGTAGCCGGGATCGGAAATCTTGGGATCGTGGTCGTTCATTGCGCATCCCCCGCTTTCGCTGCATCGGTACCGGCAATCGAGGCGATCGTATCGTTGATCGCGTTGTAGGTGCCGCAGCGGCACAGGTTGGTCATAGCTGCCGTGATGTCATCTTCGGTGGGCTTGTCGTTCGACTTCAGCAGCGAGGTCGCCGCCATCACCTGACCCGATTGGCAATAGCCGCATTGCGGCACTTCCTTGTCGACCCACGCCTCAACGACACGCTTGCCGACGGGGTCGTTCTCGATCTCTTCGATGGTGGTGACTTCACTGTCGCCCACCGCGCTGACCGGCAGCACGCAGCTGCGCTGCACGGTCCCGTCGAGCAGCACCGAACAGGCGCCGCATTGCGCGATCCCGCAGCCGAATTTCGTGCCGGTCATGCCCAGCTCATCGCGGATCACCCATAGGAGCGGGGTATCCGGGCCGGACTGCACGTCGACGGACTTGCCGTTGATCTTCAATTTCATGAGTTCCTCCTCGCCGTTTTATCGGTGAGCGCCCGCGCGGCGCTTGTTGGCCGACCTTCACGTAGGGCGCACACGGCGCGAGGCACTAAATTTTCGTGAAAACTTCGCGAGCAGAGGGAACCGTCTCGGGTGTCGAGGCGTCAGCGCGGCGCGACGCCCTGCCCTCGTTCCGGTTTAGTGAAGGCAGGGACACAGCGCACCGCGCCGATGCCGTTCGAGACGCGCGTGGCGCTTGCGCTCAGCCGCGCCAGGTGCGGACGGGTCCGCAATCGACATGCACGAAATGCTCGCTCGGATAGTAGCCGACACCGCCGCCACGGATACGCAGGGCCACCTTGTGCAGCATGCTGGTCGAGACATGCGGGTGCGTGATGTCGAGCGCCTCGCCGCGCATATGGAAGCTGTGCGTCGCGCCATGCACCAGCCGGTTCGTCTTGGGCGTGCGATAGCCCGACACCAGCATCAGCGGCGTGCTCTGCTCGAGGAGCTTCTGCATGTTGTAGGCGATGTTGATCGTGCGGTTGTCGATCTTCACCTCCTTCTCCTGACGCCAGTCGCGGGCGATCCGATAAAACTCGCGCATCGCCTGCTCGTCATATTGCCCCTTCGAGAAATAGACCGCGTCGAAATTCTCGTTGGTATGGGGGTTGTGGAAGCTCAGGCGACGCTCGTCCGTCTGACCTGCTGCCTGTGCCGGGGTGACGATGTAGGGGGTTGCAAGTACGCCCGCCGCGCCCAGGAGAAACTCGCGTCGAGCCAGACCCGTTGCCTTTGCCATGATAGATGTCCCTTCAAATTCGTATCGAAGGGCGCAAATTCGAAATTTCGGGACGGAACAAAAGGGCGGGCCCGGGTTCCATCGATGGAACCGGCAGCCAAATGCCGAGTTGTCAGCGACGACTTGCCGACAGATGCCTTTGCCTCAAGGTCATCTGAACGGTTGTGATCTCTTGAAACCCGCTCAGCCCTTGCAGGTCACGATGGCAAGAGGGAGCGCGAGGGCAGCCTCACACGGGGGAGAGGCCGGATTTCCGCTTCCGGACACGTCACCGCACCTGAAAGCTCCACCCGATTCGCCCCGTGGAGGCTTGGACCCCACGAACACGCAGCAGCTTCGCGGTGCGCCTTTCGGTCACCTGTAAGTCCTGCCTAACGCCGAATGTCGACATGGGTTCCGGAAAAAATCGGCATGCGTGTGGGATTGGTCGCACTCGCGCGCGGGGAACAGCGCGCAGCTGCGGGCGTTCGTCCCTGCGCGCCATCCCTGCCCGCCTCTCATTCTCAGACCGCCGAAAGGACCGACCCATGCCCGAGCAACCGACCCCGACCGAACGCGAGGCGATGGCCCGTTTGATCGCCAAGGCCAAAGAAGCCGCACAAGAACCGGGCAAGGCGGGGATCGCCGCCGCGATCCTGCGCGACGGGGAGATCATCGCCGAAGGCGAGAACGAGGTGCATCTCGACTGCGATCCGACCCGCCATGCCGAGATCGTCGCGATTGCGAAGGCGACACGCGCGCAGAACGACCCGTCGCTCGATGGCTGCGTGTTGCTCACCACCCTGCAGCCCTGCGAAATGTGCCTCTCGGCAGCGCGCTTCGCCGGGATCACGCGGATCATTTTCGGCGCGCAGAAGGAAAACGTCGCCGAAAAATATTTCGTCTTCCCCGACCTGACACTGTCGGAATTCCGCACTGCGGGCGGGGCTTTCGAGGCGATCGGCGGCGTGCTGGAAGAAGACGTCGTCGCGCTCTATGCCGACGGCGAGGAATGATGCCTCCTGCAGACAGTGAGCGTGACAGCAAAAAGGCGGGGCCGACCCCCCGCCTTTTCCCGTTCTCGTAGACGACCGGCTCAGCCGCTGATGCTCTTGGCCGAGGCCATGCCCGGCGCTTTCGATTCACCGCCCAGCTTGTCGCGGACCGCTTTCTCGATCCGAGCGCCAATGTCACCATCGACGTTACGCCAGTACTCAAACGCCCGCTGCAGCACCTTCTCGCTGACGCCATCGCAGAGGTGTCCGGTGACGTTGGTCACGAAACGCTCGCGCGCCGCATCATCCATCACCTCGCGCACCAACGCGCCCGCCTGGCTCCAGTCGTCGTCATCCTCGCGCTGTCTGTAGGCCTCGCGCACCATCTCGCCATCGGCATACCAGAGGCCGGCCTCGGCCTGCTGCGGATGCGCCTCCGGACCGCCGTAGGAATTCGGGAAATAGACCGGGTCTTCCGACTTGTTCACCCGCATCTCGCCGTCCTTGGTATAGGCGTTGACCTCGCTTTGCGGCTTGTTCACCGGGATCTGCTTGTAGTTCACCCCGAGCCGCGCGCGATGCGCATCGGCATAGGAGAAGCCCCGCGCCAGAAGCATCTTGTCGGGCGAGAGACCGACGCCGGGCACCATGTTGTTGGGCTCGAAGGCCGCCTGCTCGATCTCGGTGTGGAAATCGGTGGGATTGCGGTCGAGAACCATCTTGCCGACCTCGATCAGCGGGTAGTCTTCGTGCGGCCAGATCTTGGTCAGGTCGAAGGGGTTGATGCGATAGGTCTTGGCATCCTCGAAGGGCATGATCTGGAAATACAGCGTCCAGCTCGGATGGTTGCCTTCGGCGATCGCGTTGAACAGGTCGCGGCGGTGAAAGTCGCTATCGGCGCCAGCCATCTGATCGGCTTCGTCCTGCGTGAAATGGGCGTTGCCGTCGCCTTGGTCGGTCTTGAAGTGGAACTTCACCCAGAACATCTTGCCGGCTTCGTTGACGAGCGAATAGGTGTGGCTCGAATAGCCGTTCATCTCGCGCCAGGTGCGCGGGATGCCGCGATCGCCCATCAGATAGGTCACCTGATGCGCGCTTTCGGGCGAGAGGGTCCAGAAATCCCACTGCATGTCGTGATCGCGCAACCCGTTATCTGCGCGGCGCTTCTGGCTTCGGATGAAGCTCTGGAACTTCAGCGGGTCGCGCACGAAGAAGATCGGGGTGTTGTTGCCCACCATGTCGAAATTGCCGTCCTCGGTATACATCTTCACCGAGAAGCCGCGCGGGTCGCGCCATGTGTCGGGGCTGCCGCGCTCGCCAGCCACTGTGGAAAAGCGCGCGACGATGTCGGTCTTCGCACCCGGCTGAAACACTTTCGCCTTGGTGTATTTCGAGACGTCGCCCGTGACCTCGAAATAACCGAACGCGCCCGAGCCCTTGGCGTGCGGCTGACGCTCCGGAATACGTTCGCGGTTAAAATTCGCCATCTGTTCGATGAGGTAGTGATCGTTCAGAACGATCGGACCGTCGGAACCGACCGTGAGCGAATGTTCGAGACTTTGGACGGGGGCGCCCCCGTCTGTGGTGGCGGGGCGTCCGCGCTTGTCGTTCGTCATGTCGGAACCTCTGATATTGGAGAATAATGGTTCCGAAACGCGGGGGGTATGGCGGAGTTCCTTGAAGTTTCCCCGACAGAATTCACGGCTACGGCATATGACGCAGCCCGGCTGGGCACGATCGCCAGCTCGATCGCCTCCGGTTTTTGCGTGTCACGCTCAGGAACCGATTACATTGCGGCGCATTGGTCCCGTTGGCGCGTCGCCGTTTCTTCCGCATATTTCTTCCGCATATGGAGCCCTCAATGACCCCGAGTTCGCTGCGTTTCGATCCGTTTGCGGGGCGACCCGATACTCTTGGCGCGCGCGTCACGGGAGACGGCGTGAATTTCGCGATTTTTTCCGGAGAGGCCGAGAAGGTGGAGCTCTGCCTTTTCGACGACGAGGGCAAAGAGGAATTGACGCGGCTGGAAATGCCGCAGCAGGAGGGCGGGATCTGGTTCGGGCATCTGCCCGGCGCGCAGGAAGGCCTCGCCTATGGCTACCGCGTGCATGGGCCGTTTGCCCCCGAGGACGGCCTGCGCTTCAATCCCAACAAGCTGCTGCTCGATCCCTACGCGATGGCGATGCGCGGCTATCTGAAATGGGACGACGCGCTCTTTGGCTATCCCGTCGGAGGCTCTGACCTCGAACAGGACACACGCGATTCCGCGCCCTTCATGCCGAAGGCGATCGTGGCCGATCCGCAATTCGACTGGGATCAGGATCAGGTGCTCCATCGCCCGTGGTCGGAGACCGTGATCTACGAGGCTCATGTCAAAGGCATGACGATGCGCCATCCGGGTGTGGTGCAGGCCGATCGCGGGACGTTCCGGGCGTTGGCCTCGCCGCCGATCATCGACCACCTGCTGAAGCTCGGCGTGACGACGATCGAGCTGCTGCCGATCCACGCCATCGTGCAGGACCGACATCTGGTCGAGAACGGCCTGTCGAATTACTGGGGCTACAATTCCATCGGTTTCTTCGCCCCCAATCGCAGCTATCTGCCGGGCGAGGACGTGCACGAGGTACGCGCCGCGGTAAAGCGCTTCCACGAGGCCGGGATCGAGGTGATCCTTGACGTCGTCTATAACCACACCGCCGAGGGCAACGAGCTTGGCCCGATGCTCAGCTTCAAGGGCATCGACAACCGCAGCTACTACCTCCTCTCGCCGGAAAACCGCCGCCACGGCTTCGACACCACCGGCACCGGCAACACGCTCAACGTGGCCCATCCGATGGTGCTTCGCCTCGTCATGGACAGCCTGCGCTACTGGGTTGAGGCGGTGCATGTCGACGGCTTCCGCTTCGATCTTGCGTCCACCTTGGGGCGCGAGCCGGACGGCTTCGAACGTGAAGGAGCGTTCTTCAACGCGATCCGACAGGACCCGGTACTCTCTGGCGTGAAGCTGATCGCCGAGCCATGGGACGTGGGCGAAGGCGGCTATCAGGTGGGCGGCTTCCCCTGGCCCTTCCGCGAATGGAACGACAAGTTCCGAGACGACACCCGCGCCTTCTGGCGGCGCGACCCCGGCATGGTGCCGAAGCTTGCCGACCGGCTGATGGGCTCGCCCGTGCAGTTCGACCACACACACCGGCCCGCCACCTCGTCGATCAATTTCCTCGCCGCCCATGACGGGTTCACGCTCTGGGATACGCTGAGCTACAACCACAAGCACAACGAAGCCAATGGCGAGGACAATCGCGACGGCCACGACCACAACCTGTCCGACAATATGGGCGTCGAAGGCCCGACCGACGACCCCGAGATCGACGCCGCCCGCCTGCGCCGAGCACGCGCGATGCTGGGTACGCTGATGGCCAGCCACGGCGTACCGATGATCCTCGCGGGCGACGAGATGGGCCAGAGCCAGAACGGCAATAACAACGCCTATTGTCAGGATAACGAGACGACCTGGATCGACTGGGAGGGCGCGCGGGTCGATCTGCGCGACAGCGTCAGCGCGATGATCGCGTTCCGGCAGGACTGGCGCTATCACCTCGCCCCGCCCGCCTTCGCTCCCAACGTCGCGACCCCGGTCAGCGACTGGTGGCATCCCTCCGGGCGTCAGATGAAGGACGACGACTGGCAGGATGGCGGTCTGTGCTGCGTGGGGCTGCGGCACCGGCTGGAGGGCTATCCGGAGTTGCTGATCGTCGCCAATGCGGGCGACGCCTGCGAGTTCACGCTGCCCGGCAAAGGCTGGCACCATATCCTCGACACGACGCGGGACAATCCGCGCTGCGACGAAGCTGGGGAGGAGAAAATGAATCTGCCTTGGCAATCGCTGCACGCGTTCTGTCGCGCCGAGGAGGCATCGCCCGACGAGGCGACTTCGTGAGAGAGGCGAGCGATCCCCTGCACCTGCGCTGGGGCGCGCATCCCGGAACAGGCGGGTCGTGGGACTTCGCCATCGGGGCCCCTGCGGCAGAGCGCGCAGAACTGATGCTGGACGGGACCGCGCATGACATGGCACCGGTCGGAAACGGCGGCTGGCAGGCCTCGATCCCGGCGCGCGACGGCCTATCCTACACGTTCCGCCTCGACGGCACCGACTACCCCGACCCCGCCGCGCGACTCCAGCAAGGCGATGTTCACGGGCCCTCGCTGACCCACGACCCGGAGGCCTTCGACTGGGGCGCCCCGTGGCACGGGCGCCCATGGGACGAGGCGGTGATCCTCGAAATTCATATCGGCACCTTCACCCCCGAAGGCACCTTTGCCGCCGCTGCGGAACGCCTGCCCGAACTGGCCGACCTCGGCATCACGGGCATCGAGATCATGCCGGTGTCGCACTTCCACGGCGCGTATGGCTGGGGCTATGACGGGGTGCTCCTGCGCGCCCCGCATCCCGCCTATGGCTCGCCCGATGAGATGCGGGCGTTCATACGCGCAGCCCAAAGCAACGGGATCGTGGTAATCCTCGACTTGGTGCTGAACCACTTCGGCCCGTTCGGAAATTACCTCCATTCTTACGCGCCCGAAGCCTTCGGAGGGGAAGCTACGCCTTGGGGAGATGCGATCGACTTCACCCGGCCCGAACTGCGCGCGCTGCTGCGCGACATGGCGACGGGATGGATCGACGAATACCGCCTCGACGGGCTGCGGCTCGATGCAGTCCATGCGATCCGGGATCCGTCCGAGCCGCATTTCCTGTTTGAGCTTCTGCAAACGATCCGCGCGAAGGAGCGCGAACGCCCGATCCACCTGATCCTCGAGGACGAGCGCAACCTCCCCGATCTGCGCGAGGCCGGTTACGATGCGCAATGGAACGACGATTGGCATAATGCGCTGCATGTCGCGCTGACCGGCGAGACGCAGGGCTACTACAAGGCCCATGCCGCTGACCCGTTCGGTGATCTGGCACGCGCAATGACGCTGGGCCAGGTCGAGGAAGGTCAGACGCGGGCCGACGGGACGAAAGCTCGTGGCGCGCCCGCTGCTCATCTGCCTTGGTCCGCATTCGTGAATGCCAACCTCACCCATGACCAGGCAGGCAACCGCCCCAAGGGCGAACGCCTCCTGAGCCTGATCGGCGACAAGGCGGGTGCGGTGAGCCATGCGCTGATACTGCTGATGCCCTTCACGCCGATGCTGTTCATGGGCGAGGAGGTCGGCTCCACAGCGCCCTTCCCCTTCTTCGCAGACCCGCCGAAACACGCCGTCGCCGCGCTGCGCGAAGGCCGAACGAAAGAGCTGCAAGGCCTCGGCTATGACACGAGCGCGATGATCGACCCCGCCTCTCCTGACACGCCGCGCCTGTGCTATCCTTACGGTGACACCAGGCGGCGCACGCGGGAGTGGTTGCGGCTGACGCGCGAACTTCTGAGCCTGCGCCGGAGGCATCTGCTGCCGCTTCTGCGCAGTGGCAAGCGCGGGCCCGGCGAGGTCACGCGCCACGGACTGAAAGCCTTCCATGCGCGCTGGCCATTCGGCGCCGGGACGCTCGACATTCTGGTTAGCCTCGGCGCGCCCGCATCCAACGCCGCGCGCCGGGACACCGCGCTGTTTTCCATGGGCGACCCGCGTCGGGACGCCTTCGCCATTGATGTGAGGATTGATTGATGCCGTCCGAGGAGCCCGCCGCCACTCATCCGATGATCGCCACCTACCGGCTGCAACTGCGAAACGGCATAGATTTCGCGACGGCGAAATCCTTTCTGCCCTATCTCGCAGACCTGGGCGTGAGCCACCTCTACCTCTCGCCGATCTTCACCGCGACGGAAGGCTCCACCCACGGCTACGACGTCGCCAACCCGCAGGAGATCGACCCGGTCCTCGGCGGCGAGGCAGGGTTTCGCGACCTGTCGGAGGCTGCGCAGGCGCGGGGGCTGGGCGTCGTGCTCGACCTGGTGCCGAACCACACGGCACTCTCGCTCGACAATCCGTGGATACGCGATGCGATGCGCCACGGCCCCGACAGCGCATATGCTGAATACTTCGCGATCGACTGGTCCCAGAAGCTGATCCTGCCCTTCCTGCCCGAGCCGCTCGACGACATGCTGGCGGCAGGCAAGCTGCGGCTTACCGAGGATCACGGCGGCGCGGTGGAATGGGAGGGCGGATGGCTCCCGCTCGCCCCCGGGACGGCAACGCTGGGCGACGTGGCCTCCGTGCTGACGCACCAGCATTGGCAGCTGCGCGACTGGACGCGCGAACGCGGCGCGCTCTCGCATAGGCGCTTCTTCAATGTCACCGGTCTGATCGGGATGCGCGTCGAAGACCCCGCCGTCTTCGACGCGATGACCGAATTGCCGGCGCGGCTGGTGCGCGAGGGGCTCGCCCACGGGCTGCGGATCGACCATATCGACGGGCTCGCCGATCCCTTCACCTATCTCGAACGGCTGCGCCGGACTGTGGGCGACGCAGTGCCGATCTGGGTGGAGAAAATCCTGACCGGCGACGAGGCGATGCCCGCCGAATGGCAGACCGATGGCACCACGGGTTACGAGGCGGGGCGCCAGATTTGCCGCGTGCTCACCGCGCCCGATGGGTTCGAACGGCTCGACACGCTTTGGCGCGATCGCACCGGTGGCTGCGACGATTACGAGACGCTGTGCCGGGAAGCCCGCGCGCAGGTGATCCCCGAGGACCTCGCCGCCGAACTGCACCAACTGATCGACCTCGCGCAGGCGGCGCTCGCGGTGGACCTCCTCGACCCGCCCGACGCCGAGACGCTGCGCGACGCGATGCTGGCGTTGCTGATCCACTTCCCGCGCTATCGGACCTATATCACCGCGCCGCCCGCCTCGTCCGAGGATCGCGCGGTGATCGAAAGGACCGTGGCAGCGGCCGCGGAGACTCTGCCGCAGCGCGAGGCGCTCGATCTGCTCGCGGGGCTTCTGTTGGGCGGCACGGATAAGGCGAGCCGCAAGTTTCGCATACGCTTCCAGCAGGTCACGGGTGCGGTGGTGGCGAAGGCGCAGGAGGACACCGCCTTTTTCCGGCACACGCGCTACCTCGCCGCGAACGAAGTGGGCGCGGAGCCGGATATGCCGGTTCTGGACGCCGAAGGGCTCAATGACTGGTTTGCGAGTGCGCAGGGACAACGCTTCGGCGGCCTGACACTCACCTCCAGCCATGACACGAAACGGGGCGAGGATACGCGGATGCGCGTCGCGGCGATCTCGCATCGTCCCGAGACTTTCGCCGCTTTGTTCGATGTCGCGATGCAGGCGGCCGCACCTGCAGCCCCCGGCTTCGTCTGGTACGCCACGCAGAGCCTCTCGGGAATCTGGGACGACCCCGCCCCCGGACCGGAGCTGTCCGAACGCCTTACAGAGCACCTCCGAAAGGCACTGCGCGAAGGCGGAGAGATCACGCGCTGGTCCTTCCCCGACATCGAGGCCGAAGAAACCGCCTTGGACGCCGCCCGCCGGATTTGCGCGGCGTGGGAGGCGCAGCCCCCAGCAGAACTCGCGCGTCTGATCGCGACGGGGAAACGCTTGTCGCTGCTGCAACTGGCGCTCAAGATGATGCTTCCGGGCATGCCCGACATCTATCAGCGCGGGGAGCGGGCGCTCTACGAATTGACCGACCCCGACAACCGCCGTCCCTTCGCCCTGCCGGAGACGCTGACGCCTTTCGAGCGGAGCAAGTCAGAGGCCACCCGCCAGCTGCTGAGTTTACGCAGAGCGGCGGCGGAGGTGTTCCGCTCGGGCGCAGCCGAAGCCTCGGAGCGCAATGGGGTCTTCACGCTCACCCGTCGCTCGGACGGGCGCGAGATCACGCTCCGATTCTGCCGCGACCTCACCGACCTTCGTGACGGCGTGCTGTTCGAGATTTCCGATTCGAGCGCTGCGGACGCCTCTGGGACCCTCCGCTTTCCGCCACCCGGCTGACCGACCGGCGGGATCGATCCGACCGGCTTTTGACACATCGCGCGAGACCTCCCCCTAGACTCAAAGGGTTATCGGGCACCGCTCGAAATAGTAAAAAAACTTGCGCGAAAATCTTACCGCGAAGCGGCGGAAAACCGGGAACCGCGGCCCCGATTTGTGGCTTTTATTCATGAAAAGCGTTAAACTTTTGAATGTCGCAGCGTCACGGGGAGGAGCTCTGATGCTGACTCAAAAACGGCCCAATTTATTGAACGGTTGTCTTCCAGTGGTCTTGGCCGGCGGGCGCGGGAAGCGTCTCTACGAGCTGACCGAGAACATGTGCAAGCCTGCCCTGCCCTTTGGCGCTGGCGGCCTGCGACTGGTGGATTTCACCCTTGCCTCGTTGCACGCCGCAGGGTTCACGCGCGCCATCATCGCCACCCAGTACCGGCCCGCGCCGTTGATCCGGCACCTGCACGCCCGATGGGCGGACAGCTTCCCCGACGGGCTGCTGATCCGCGACGCGACGCGGCTTTCGCGCGGCGGCTATCGCGGCACGGCCCATGCGCTTCTCGCCAATCTGAACCTACTGGAGCGCGAAGGCGTTAACGACATTCTGGTGATGCCTGCCGATCAGATTTGCGACATCGATCTGCGTCCGTTCATCCAGCGCCACCGCCTGAGCGATGCGCCCGCGACACTGGTCGCCGCGACCCTCGCGTCTTCGGACGCGGAGCATCACTCGGTGCTTGAGGTCGCGCAAGATGGCCATGTCAGCGCGCTCACCCACCGCCCGAGTTCGCCTGCCGAGATCGACGGCAGTTCAGGGCGAAGCCTGGTCGCCACCGGCATTTACCTGTTCAAGACCGCGTGGCTCCGCGAGGAATTGCCGAAACTGGCGCTGGGACGTTTCGACATTTCGATCGGGGCCGATCTGCTGGAAATCGCACTGCGCGAGAAGGCCCTGCAAGCCTACCGCCTGCCACGCGGCGACAACGGCCGCGAAGCCTATTGGCGAGATATCGACACGCTCGACGATTATCGCTCCGCGCTTCTCGATTTCGCGGCACCGCAGGGAACCACGACGCGCGGCAGTCCGCCGCTGAGCTGCCTGCATCTCGATGTGCCTCCGGGCGTCATCGGGGTCGGTCGGCGCTCTGCGCTGACGGCGAAAGGATCGGTGTCGCCTGACTGCCACTTGACCGATACGCTGCTGGCGCCCGATGTCTCGCTGCCGGCGGGAACGATCGTGGAAGGGATCGGACGCAGCAACATGCGCTGGTTCCGACGCAGCGGCGACACCAACCTGATCACGCAGGCAATGGTCGACCGCTCGATCGCGCGGCTACACTGAGAGCTGATAGCGACCAAACGGATCTTCGGAATGGGCCGACGCGATCTGCTCGGGCAATCCGGGTTGGGCGGAGACCCCGATACAGACCCAACTGCACACCGCCGCGACGACGGCGCGCAAAGGAGTCACCGCCGGATCGCCTCCGGGGCTTAGACCCCAGCGAAAAGCGGCGCGCCGATATAGGAGCCTTTCTGCGCTGCGGGCGGCACCCAGAACAGCCCTGATCCGGTGTGGGAAATGTATTCGTTCAGCAGATCCGACGCGCCGAGCCGCCGTTGCAACGCCTCGAAATGCGCAGGATCGTTCTGGTAGCTGATGAAGAACAGCCCCGCATCGAGCCGCCCGACCGCGTTCAGACCGCCGGTGAAGTTGTAGCCGCGCCGCAGGATGCGGATGCCTTCATTGGTCTCATGCGCCGCGAGCCGGATATGCGCATGCCTCGGGATTACCGGCTCGCCTTGCGCGTTCTTCGCCTTGAAGTCAGGCGTGTCGAATTCATCCGTGCCAGTCAGCGGCGCGCCTGTGAGCTTGTGCCGCCCGAAGACATCGTTCTGGTGGCTGACCTGCGCGTTGTCCCAGTTCTCGATATGCATCTCGATCCGGCGCATCACCTGATAGGTGCCGCCATGCTGCCATTCGGGCCCGTCATTGGCCCAGACATGCTGCGCGAGTTGCTCGGGCGTGGTGATGTTGCGGGTGCCGTCGCGATAGCCAAAGAGATTGCGCGGCGTCTCCTGCCCTGCCCCGGCCGAGGCGCGCCCGAAGCCGAGTTGTGTCCAGCGCACCGTCGCGGCGCCAGTGCGTTTCGCGATCCGCGCGAGAATGCGCACCGCGTGATAGGCGACCTGCGGATCGTCGGCGCATGCCTGCAGCGAGAGATCGCCGCCGCTGATCTCGGGACGCAGCGCGTCCGAGGGCAGATCGGCGAGCGGCCGCAGATGCGGCGGGGCCTTCGCCGCCAGCCCCATCTCCGTGGAGAAGACGCGCGGACCAAGACCCACCGTCACCGTCAGCCCCGCCGGGCCAAGACCGAGCGCCTCGCCGGTCTCGAGCGCGGTCGCCGCGGCGCGGTCGGGCTCGACCGGGCCGACCGGCTGCCCTTCCATCATCAGCCCGATCGAGGCCGACCAGCGCGCGAGCAGCACTTGCAGCGCGCGCGGATCGGTCCCGGTCAGGTCGAAGGCCATGGCCATCAGATGCTGCTGCGGCGGCGTGGAGATCCCGGCCTGCGGCCCGGTCCCGTAAAAGGCGTAGCGCCTCTGGTCCGGGTCGGGCATGGCGTCGGGCGCGACCTTGCCGGTCTCCGCCGCCTGCCCCGCCGTGGCGAAGGTGCCGCCAAGCGCTGCCGCGCCCAGAAACAGCCCACGCCGTGACAGTCCTGCCGGTTTATCGTCTTGCCCGCGCATCATGGCCTCCTTCGTCTTCAGCTTGCCGTGGCGACTTTTTCGGCGATCCGCGACAGCGGCTCCTGCAGCATCTGGATCGCGCGGCTCAGCTTCACCGCGTCCGATTTGCGCAGCTCGGCATCGTAGATCTTGTAGCCGCCCAGAGCGTCGGGATCGCGGTAGTCTTCGAGCATCGTCTGCACATCCGCGAAGCGCTGTGCGATGGTCTCGGCCACGTCCGGGTCGATCCGCTTCAGCCCCGGCTCGAGGAAGGCGAACGCCTGATGCGCGCCTTCGATATTCGCCGCGAAGTCCACGAGGTCGATATGGCTGTAGGCCTCTTCCTCGCCGCTGATCTTGCCGCTTTGCACCTCTTCCAGAAGGGCCGCCGCGCCGTTCGCCAGATCTTCCGGACGATACTCGATCCCGCCGGACAGATCGGCGAGCATCTTGACGTTCTTCACCAGCTCCGCCGCATAGGCCTTGGTCTCGTCGGTGATTTCGCCTTTCTCGAACAGGTCGCGCTCCACCGCGTGGAAGCCGTGCCAGCCGACCGCCGGGTCGAGGTTCGAGGCGCGCATGTCGATCAGGTAATCGAGGTTGCCCGAGTTGTCGGTCGGGTCGGTGCCGGGAAGGACGAAGCCTTCGACGTCGGGCTCGATCCGCTCGTAGAACGGACGGGCCTGCGCATAGGCCGCCTTCGCGCCCTCCACGTCGCCTTCGTCCACTTTCGCGGCGAGCCGTTCGCTTGCGGTCACCATCGCGCCGACCATGCCTTCGACGTAGTTGGCGTAGCCTGCGGTGCCTTCGTCCAGCAGATCGCCGATCGCGCTTTGCGCGCGCTGCTTGCTCTCGCCGGTCACGGTGAAGGCCACGGTGTCTTCGGCAGCGCCCGGGCAATAGATGCGATAGTCGCCACCGTCGAGCGTGACGGTGAAGCTCGATGCGGGCAGACCGGGAGCGAGGTTCTCTTTCTCGCCGAGGATACGGCTGTCCGACAGCAGCTCCAGCTCGGAGATCGCGGGGGCGGATTCATTGGTCACCGTAAAGGTGATCGGCCCGGCCGCCGCGCTGTCGTGATCGAGAACGCAGGCACCGCCGTTCTCGCCAGTCAGCGTGATCGCGACCTGCGCGGCCCCGTTATTCGTGGGCGCATCGGCCAGTGCGGGCTGCGCGAAGAGCGCGGTTGCGGCGAGAAGTGGAATAGCGCGGCGGCGCGCGCGGGGCGACATGTTCATTGTCAGGCTCCTGTATTTGCTCTGCGGAATTGGCTTGGTCAGAGGGACCTGGCGGGGAAAAACGGTGCGGGGCGCGCACGGGCGAGCGCGGAGGCTGCCAGCGCAAGCGCGATGAGGAAGAGGATCACGGGCAACTCTCGGGCCCAGAACTGATGCTCGATGCGGGCGCGGCGCAGCGCACGCAGCGCATCCGCGGCCTCTTGCGTGGCGGCAGGGGCCATGACCCAGGCGCCGGTGGCCGAACCGCTGGGCGCTGAATCGACGCGCAGCGTGCGCGGCGTAGTCAATCCGCCGCCCGACAGGCGTAGCGTCACCGCGCTATGGCCCTGCGCATCGAGAAGCGCATCGCCCGCTGTCCAGACGGTCACTTGCTCCAGCCGCGTCCATTCGGCCACGAAGGGCCCGGGGTTGCGCGCGGGGCTGACGCCCACCGGCAGCCGCCCACCCGCGAGCTGCGCAAGCGTGGCGAGATCGATCTCGCCGGGGGCGCCCGCGATCTCGGTCTGGCTCTGCACTTGGCGATGCAGGGACGGGAGACCCAGATGCCGTTCCGGCGTCGCTTCGGCGCCCGTCAGATCGACGCGGGTCGCACCCATTTCGAGCATGTGTCCCTGCAGACGCAGATCGGGTCCGGCGGAGGTGTCGACATCTCCTTCAAGCCCACGCGGCGCATGATCGGGCAGCGTCACCTGCGGCTGCGGCCAAAGCGCCGCGATGCCGACGGCCAATGCCGCGAAGGCGACCGCGAGAGAGCCGCGCAGCCATTGCGCCGTGCGGGGATCGGGGCGCAGCGCACGCGGCCAATAGGTCAGCGCCGCGACCGGGACCAGATAGGCGATCCAGCCCAGCAGTTCGATCAGGCGCGGATCGGCGGGAATGCCGAGCACACCCGTGATCAGCGCCGAGCGCACTGTGCCGGGGGCCACGAGCCAGTTCAGATCGGCAATGCGCTGCTGCCCCGCAAGCAACCAGCCCGCCTCATGGGCCGAGCGCAGCGTCTGCAGCACCAGCCCCGCCGCAACGAGGATCAGGAACACGCCGGTCCAGCGGAAGAAACGCCCCAGATTGAGCCGCATCCCGCCCTGCGCGATCGCCCAGCCGAGCGCGACCGAGGCTGCGAGGCCAAGCGCCGCGCCGAGGCCCGCCCAATGTCCGGTCTGCGCGCCCGAGATCGTGGCGAGCAGGAACACCGCGGTCTCAAAGCCTTCGCGCAAAACGGCGAGGAAGGCCATCGCGGCCAGGGCGATCCGGCTCCCTTGCCCCAACGCCGCGTCGGCGTCCCGCTCGATCTGGCCCTTCAGCCCCGCCGCGTGGCGCGTCATCCACAGCACCATCAGCGTCACGAAGACGACCGCAACGGCGGCGATCACGCATTCCAGCTTTTCCTGCGCGCTTTGCGGCAGCGCGGCCTCGATCAGCGCCAGACCGCCCCCCACGCCGACCGACAGCGCCACCGCGGCAGCAACGCCCAGCCACATCTCGTGCAGACGCTCGCCCCGGGCGCGCAAAAAGGCCGCGATGATGCCGACGATCAGCGCCGCCTCGAGCCCTTCGCGCAGGCCGATGATGAATGTTGCGAGCATGGAGACGCTCCTCGTCGATTCCCGAGTAATTTGCTTGGGTATTCGTTAGCGGCGTCGACTGACGGGCGCAACCCCCTAACCCGAGTAATTTTATCGGGTACCCGGCACGGCGTTTCTTCGCGCTCGCAGCGATCAGGCGATTTGCAACTTCCGTCATCTTGGGGCAATTCGTGCAGGTCGCCCTCGCAGCGCCGCGCAATTTGGCGATACGGCGTAGCGAGCGAGGCGACACCCCGGGCCGACGGCGGCCCGCATGCAACAAATTCGGAGGCCGTATTTTGGCACAATCGCAAATCGGGCTGATCGGCCTTGGCACCATGGGTGGAATGCTCGCCCTCAACATCGCGGAAAAAGGGTTCGACATCGCGGTGTTCAACCGCACGACCAGCGTCACCAAGACTTTCCATGAAAACGCGGGCGAGCTGGCGTCGAAAATCACGCCCTGCGAGAGCCTCGAAGAGCTGGTGAAATCGATCGCGAAACCCCGCGCGATCATCCTGATGGTGCCCGCGGGCGAACCGGTCGACCAGCAGATCGAGGCGCTGCGCGCCTATCTCGACGCGGACGACCTGATCATCGACGCGGGCAACGCGAATTTCCACGACACCGAGCGCCGCGCCGCCGAAGCCGCGAAGGCCGGCCCGCGATTCCTCGGCATCGGGGTCTCGGGCGGTGAAGAAGGCGCGCGCCACGGGCCTGCGATCATGGGCGGCGGCGAGCAGCAGGACTGGGACCGCGTCGCCCCGATCCTCAATGCGATCGCGGCCAAGTTCGACGGCACGCCCTGCGCCGGTTTCATGGGCAAGGGCGGTTCGGGCCATTTCGTGAAAGCCGTGCATAACGGCATCGAATATGCCGACATGCAGATGATCGCCGAGACCTACGGCGTGATGCGCGACGGGATGGGCCTCGACTCGCAGGCCTGCGGCGAGATCTTCGCGAAGTGGGACGAAGGCGCGCTCAAATCCTACCTGATCGAGATTTCCGGAAAGGTCGCACGCGCCACCGATCCCGAGAGCGGCAAGCCGATGCTCGACATCATCCTCGACCGCGCGGGCCAGAAGGGCACTGGCCGCTGGACCGTAATCGAGGCGCAGCATCTTGCCGCCCCGGTGCCGGTGATCGAAGCGGCAGTGATGGCGCGCAACCTGTCGTCGCGCCTCGTGGCGCGCCAGCAGGGCGAGGAGATGTTCGGCGCCGCCCCCGAGGCGCTGCCTGAAGGCGCGCTGAGTGCCGACGATCTGGAGAACGCCCTGATCGCGGGCAAAATCCTGTGCTACGCGCAGGGGTTCGAGCTGCTGCGATCGGCCAATGCGCCCTTCGACTGGGATCTGCCGCTGCCCGATATCGCCTTGGTCTGGCGTGACGGCTGCATCATCCGCTCGGCGATGCTCGACGACATGGCGAGCGCGCTCAGCGAGTCGCCCGATCGCAACCTGATGTACGCGCCCTATTTCGCGGACCTGCTGAAGACCCATCACAGCGCGCTGCGCAAGGTCGTCAGCATCGCCGCAGCCCACGGGCTCGCAGTTCCGGCCCTGTCGATGGCGCTGAGCTATTTCGACACGATGCGTACCGCACGCGGCACCGCGAACATGATTCAGGGCCAGCGCGATTTCTTCGGTGCGCACGGGTTCGAGCGCACCGATCGCGAGGGTGGCGACTTCCACGGCCCCTGGGCCATGTAAGCGCAGACTGAAGGCTTGAAGAAGTCCGCCCGCGCCTCGATGAGAGCCGCGGGCGGTTTTTATTCGGCGAACCTCCGGACGCCGCGACCCGCGCCGCATTCACGAAGACGTGCGCATCCAGACTGCGCCCACGGCAGTTGATCCCCATCAAAGTCCCGAAGCCTCGAGCCCGTTACCCTCGTCGCATTCACAACGGAGGCCGGGACTGCCATGACACGGGATTTCGAAGGTAAATCAGCTATCGTTACGGGCGCGGGATCTGGGATCGGCGCGGCGATCGCCAAGGAGTTGGCGGCGCGCGGCGCTTCGGTCTTGCTTGCCGATCAGAATGCGGATGCGGCCAAGTCCGTGACCGAGGAGATCCGCAAGGCGAGCGGCACGGCCGAGCCGATGGCGGTCGACGTCACCTCTGCCGATGCTGTCGAAGCGATGGTCGCCAAAGCCGTCAAGGCGTTCGGCAAGCTGGATCTCGCGGTGAACAACGCCGGCATCGGGGGCGTGCAGGCGCCGCTCGGGGAATATCCGCTCGACAGCTGGAAACACGTGATCGACGTCAATCTCAACGGGGTGTTCTACGGGATGCGCAACGAGATCGCGGCGATGCTGAAATCGGGCGGCGGGACCATCGTGAACATGTCCTCGATCCTCGGCTCGGTCGCGTTCCCCAGCGCCTGCGCCTATGTCGCGGCGAAACATGCTCTGCTCGGCCTGACACGGGCGGCGGCGCTCGATCACGCGGCGCAGGGCATCCGCGTCAATGCGGTCGGCCCCGCCTTCATCGAGACGCCGCTTCTGTCGGGTCTGGCACCTGAGGTAAAGGACTCTCTGGTCGCCCTGCATCCGGCGGGTCGGCTCGGCACGCCCGAAGAGGTCTCGGCGCTGACCTGTTTTCTGCTATCGGACGCCGCGAGCTTCGTGAATGGCAGCTACCACCTCGTCGATGGGGGATATACCTCGCGATGAGCGTGGCCGAGGGACGGATCATCGCGGTGCGCGGGCCGGTCATCGATGCGAGCTTCGATGGCCCGCTGCCGCCGATCTATTCGATCCTCACGACGAGCGATGGCGATCCGGAGGGCAGCTTCGAGGTCCATGGCCATCTCGACGCACATCGGGTGCGCGCCATCGCGCTGCAATCGACGCTCGGCCTGTCGCGCGGGCGAAAGCTGCACGCCACGGGCAAGCCGCTCGAAGTGCCGGTGGGCGAGGCGGTTCTGGGGCGGCTGATGGATGTGACGGGGGCGATGCGCGACGGCGGCGATCCCCTGCCCAAGGAAACGCCCCGCCGCCCGATCCACGGCACGCCGCCGCGCCTGTCGGGCAGCGGCGCCGTCACCGCCTTCGAGACCGGCATCAAGGTGATCGACCTGATGCTACCGCTGGCACGCGGCGGCAAGGCCGCGATGTTCGGCGGCGCTGGCGTGGGCAAGACGGTGCTGGTGATGGAGCTCATCAACACGATGGTCGAAAAATATCAGGGCATCGCGATCTTCGCGGGCGTCGGCGAACGCTCGCGCGAGGGCCACGAGATGCTCGCCGACATGACCGACTCCGGCGTACTGGCCCGCACAGCGCTGGTCTATGGCCAGATGAACGAGCCGCCCGGCGCGCGCTGGCGGGTGCCGCTGACCGCTGTCTCAATCGCCGAGGATTTCCGCGACCGCGATCACCGCAATGTCCTTCTGATGATGGATAACGTCTTCCGCTTCGTGCAGGCGGGCAGCGAGGTTTCCGGCCTTCTGGGTCGCCTGCCCTCGCGCGTGGGCTACCAGCCTACCCTCGCCTCCGAGGTCGCCGAACTAGAGGAGCGCATCGCCTCCGCCGCCGGAGCCTCGGTCACCGCCATTCAGGCGGTCTACGTGCCGGCGGATGATTTCACCGACCCGGCCGTGACCGCGATTTCGGGGCATATGGACAGCTCCATCGTGCTGTCGCGTCAGCTGGCCTCGGAGGGAATCTACCCCGCGATCGACCCGCTCGCCTCGTCGTCGCAACTGCTCGACCCCGAGATCGTCGGGGCGGAGCATTTCCAGCTGGCGGGCGAAGCGCGGGCGCTGCTGGCGCGGTTCCGCGAATTGCAGGACATCATCGCGCTTCTCGGCGTCGAGGAGCTGGGCGCGTCGGACCGGCTGGCCGTGCGCCGCGCGCGCAAGCTGCAACGCTTCCTCACCCAGCCCTTCGTCGTGACCGAGGCGTTTACCGGCCAGACCGGGCGCTCGGTGCCGCTGGCCGACACGCTGGAGGGATGCCGCGCGATCCTTTCGGGCGAGGCGGACGAGTGGTCCGATCAGTCGCTCTACATGATCGGCGGGATCGACGAGGCCCGCCAACGAGAGGAGGCCGCGGCATGAGGCTCACCATCGCCACACCGCTCGAGATCGTCGTCGATGCCAAGGACGTCACCGCGATCCGCGCCGAGGATGCGAGCGGCGGCTTCGGAATCCTGCCCGGCCATGCCGAGTTTCTCACCAGCCTCAGCATCTCGGTCATCTCCTGGGAGGCCGAGGGCAAGCGACACTATTGCGCGGTGAAGGGCGGCGTACTTATGGTCGAGAATGGCAGCGACGTCTCGGTCTCGACCCGCGCCGCAGTGACCGGCGACCTGCCGGAGCTGGGCGACACGATCCTGAAACGCTTTCAGGCCGAGGATGATGCGGCGAAGACCGAGCAGGCCGACGCCACCCGGCTGCATCTGCTCGCAATCCGACAGCTGGTGGCGAGCCTCGACGGCGCGCGAACGCGGGAGCACTGGACATGACCCACCCGCCGGAAGACCCGGACAAGACGGAGGAGCCGATGGAAAGCGCCGCGCGCCGCCACGCCGCCCGGACCGAGAAGGCGCGACGGGAGGGAGAAATCCCGCTGGGCCGCCGCTTGGGCCAGATCGGTGTGCTCGGATGGATCGTCGTGCTACCGATGCTCGCCGGAGCCGCCGGGGGACGATGGATCGACCGCAGCGCCCAGTCGGGCATCTTCTGGACCGCCGCGCTGATGATGGTGGGGCTTGTCGTGGGGTGCTGGCTCGGCTGGCGCTGGGTGCAACAGCAATGAGCGGGGTGGAGCTTCTTCTTGGCGCAGGCGCCCTGATCCTCGGCATCGGCGTGGGGCTCGTGCATTTCGCGCTGCTGCGGGCGGGAACTGATGCGATGCTGCTCGAAAGCAAGGCGCTTAAGTCGATCGCGCTGACCGTATTGCGCTTCGGGCTGACGATCACGGTTCTCGTGGGCTGCGCGCTCTTGGGCGCCGTGCCACTGCTTACGGCGGCGCTCGGGATCGGCATTGGGCGGGCGCTCACCCTGCGACGCGCGAGGTCCGCATGAACTCGCCGCTTGAGACCGCCGTGCTGTTCTGGATCGGCCCCGTGCCGATCACGCAACCCGTCGTCACGACATGGGTGATGATGGCGATGATCGTGGCCGGCTGCTACGCGCTGACCCGAAACCTGAGCCTGCACCCCGGACGCCGGCAAGCGGCGCTGGAGCTGCTGGTGACCGTGCTCGACACCCAGATCCGCGAGACGATGAGCGTCTCCCCCGACCGCTACCGCACCTTCCTCGGCGGGCTGTTCCTGTTCATCCTGATCGCGAACTGGTCCTCGCTGGTCCCCGGCGTGGAACCCCCGACCGCCAATCTGGAAACCGATGCGGCGCTGGCGCTGCTCGTTTTCGTGGCGGTGATTGTCTACGGCATTCGCGCGGGCGGCGTCGGGGGCTACCTGCGCAGTTTCGCAATGCCGACGCCGCTGATGATCCCCCTAAATCTCGTCGAGACGCTGACGCGCAGCTTCTCGCTGCTGATCCGCCTGTTCGGGAATATCATGAGCGGGGTCTTCATCATCGGCATCGTGCTCTCGCTCGCGGGGTTGTTCGTGCCGATCCCGTTCATGGCGCTCGACCTGCTGACCGGGCTCGTCCAGGCCTACATCTTTACCGTCCTCGCCATGGTGTTCATCGCGGCGGCAGTGGCGGAATCCCAACCCTCCCGAGACTCCGGAAAGGACTAATCATGGAATATGTTGAAGTGGCGAGCATCATCTCGGCCGCGGCGGCGGTGGCCTTCGGGGCGCTCGGCCCCGCGCTTGGCGAAGGGCGCTCGGTCGCGGCTGCAATGGATGCGATCGCCCGCCAGCCCGAGGCCGCGAACGCGATCTCGCGCACGCTCTTCGTCGGGCTCGCGATGATCGAGACGACGGCGATCTACTGCCTCGTGATTGCGCTTCTCCTGCTGTTCGCCAACCCGTTCATCGGCTGACCATGACACTGGACTGGTGGACGCTCGGGCTGCAGACGCTCAATGCGGCGGTACTGATCTGGCTTCTGAGCCGGGTGCTTTGGCGCCCGATCGTGAGTGCCATCCAGGCGCGTCAGGCCGAGGCCGACAAGCAATTGAGCGACGCGAGCGAGGCCGCGCGCAAGGCCGACGAGGCGAAGGCACGGGCCGAGGCGGCGCTTGATCAGGTCGGCACGCGCAAGTCCGAGATGCTGGCGCAGGCCCAGACCGAGGCCGAAGCCGCGCGCAAGGCGCTTCTGGATCACGCCCGCGCAGAGGCTGCCGACATGGCCCGCACCGCCGAGGCCGAGCGCGCTGCCCGCGCGGAGGAAGCCGAGAAGCGATATGCAGCGCGCGCAGCCGATCTGGCGCAGCGCATGGCCGAGCGGATCGGCGCGCGCCTGTCGCGGCCCGCGCTGCTCGAAGCCTACGCGACGGACCTTCTGGCGCAGGTCGCCGCCCTCGACACCGAGGATCGCGCCGCGCTCGGCTCGGAAAAGCTCATGCTACGTATCAGCGAGGCGGTGGAAGCGGGTTACGGCGAAGCGTTCGCCCGCCGCGTTGGCCAGACCCTTGGCAAAGAGATTGGCCCCGCGATCAAGACGGATGCGGCGTTGATCTGCGGCCTCGCGCTGGAGACTGAACATCTGCACCTTGAAAGTTCATGGGCCGCCGATCTCGCCCGGATGCGCAAGGAGGTGGCCAATGACACCCAATGATCCGGACGAGTGGTTGGACCGCAGCGTCAAAGCCATCGAGCGCGCGCCTCTGGGCCCCGTCGTGCGCCGCAGTGGCCGGGTGGAGCGCGTGTCCGATGGCGTCGCGATGGTGTCGGGCCTGCCCGAAGCCCGCGCCGGCGAGCGGCTGGTCTTCGAGGGCGGACAATCGGGCTTCGTGCATGTGCTCGACGAAGACACCCTCGCGGCGGTGCTGCTGGACGACATCGCGGGGGTCGCACAAGGCGATGCGGTGACCGGCACGGGCGACGTGATGCGGGTTCCGGTGGGGCCGGAACTGTTGGGCCGGATCGTCGACCCGCTCGGGCGGCCCCTCGACGGGCTCGGCCCGATCGCGGCCAGTGCAAAGCACCCGGTCGAACGCCCCGCCCCCGCGATCATCGACCGCGCGGCAGTGGTCGAGCCGATGCAGACCGGCACGCTGGTCGTGGATGCCCTCTTCGCGCTTGGCCGGGGGCAACGCGAGCTGATCGTGGGCGACCGCGCGACCGGCAAGACGACGCTCGCGCTCGACACGATCCTGAACCAGAAGGACGGCGACGTGACCTCGGTCTATGTCGCGATCGGTCAGAAGACCTCCTCGGTGGAGCGCGTGATTGAGACGCTTCGGCGCAACGGGGCGCTGGCGCGCACCATTGTCGTGGTCGCCGGACCGTCGACGCCGCCGGGGATGCAATGGCTCGCCCCCTTCGCGGGCATGACGATGGCAGAAGAGCTGCGTGACACCGGCGGCCACGCGCTGATCGTGCTCGACGACCTCACGCGCCACGCCGCCTCGCATCGCGAGCTTGCGCTGCTGACCCGCCAGACGCCGGGGCGTGAGGCCTATCCGGGCGATGTCTTCTACCTGCACGCCCGCCTTCTGGAACGTGCCGCGCGACTCTCGGACAAACTGGGCAGCGGCACGCTGACTGCCTTGCCTGTGGCCGAAACCGATGCCGGCAACCTCGCAGCCTTCATCCCGACCAACCTGATCTCTATCACCGACGGGCAGATCGTGCTGGATACGAAGCTGTTCAACCGCGGACAGAAACCCGCGGTGGATGTCGGCACCTCGGTCAGCCGGGTCGGCGGCAAGACGCAGGCGCACAGCCTGCGCGACGCGGCGGAGTCGATGCGGCTCGATTACGCCCAGTTTCTCGAACTGGAAATCTTCACGCGTTTCGGGGGCATGCCGGACACGCGGGTGAAGGCGCAGCTTGCGCGCGGCCGGGCGGTGCGCGCGGTGCTGGCTCAGGTCCAGCACGCGCCGCTGCGCCTCGCCGATGAGGTAGCGCTGGTTCTGGCGGTGCAGGCGGGGCTTCTCGACGGATTGGAGCCCGCGCAGATCGACGCGTTGCGCGACGCGCTTCCCGGCGCGCTCGATGCGTCGAGTCTGTCTGGGGCCGATTTCTCCGCCAAGCTTAGCGAAGGTCTGCATGACCAGATCCTGCAATGCGTGAAGGGGCTTCTGCCGGAGCCTTCGAAATGAGCGAGCAGCTTGCCGAAATCGAAGCGCGTATCGGCAGTGTCCGCACGCTGGCCTCGGTGATCCGGGCGATGCGCGCCATCGCGGGCGCGCGCGTGCGCCAGACGCAGGGACAGCTTGCCTCGGTCGACCTGCACGCGGCGACGGTGAGCCGCGCGCTGGACCGGGTGCTCTCGCTCGCCCCCGAGCCGCCCAAACCCGAAGGGCCGCCGCTCACCGTTCTGTTTCTGGCGGAGCAGGGTTTCGCGGGCTCGTTCAACGCCCGGCTACTGAGCGCGTTGGGAACGCCGCCCGGCGGCCTCGTCGTGATCGGGACGCGCGGCGCAGCGCTGGCGGCGGAACAAGGGCTGAGCGCGCTTGCGCAGTTCCCCTTGCCCTCCCACGGCCCGGCAATCCCGCCCTTCGCGGACCGGCTGGCCGAGACATTGCTTCAGCTTGCGGGCCGGGCGCCGATCGACGCGTTTCACGCCCAGACGGAAGACGGCAGCTGGAAGGCCTGCCGTCGCCGCATCTTCCCCCGTCCGGCCCAGCCGAGCGCACCGCCGAGCCAGCCGCCCCTGTTGACGCTGCCGCCGGAGCAGCTTTGCGCCGCACTTTTCGCCGAGATGCTGCATGCGGAACTGTGCCGCGTCGCGCTGCACGCCACGGCGGCGGAGAACACCGCCCGGATGCTCGCAATGGCCTCCGCCCAGGGGACGACCGAGCGCAAGCTCGACGCGCTGGAACAGACCGCACGGATTTCGCGGCAAGAAGCGGTAACGACAGAGATTCTGGAACTTTCGGCCGGGGTCACGTCCAGCTGAGCTGAAACGTCGTCAAACCCACCGCGCAAGCATCGCCACGGCGGAAAACGGCTTCGGCCGAGACCGCGGGTTGCAGGAAAAGGTCTAAGATTCGCGATCGCCCGCGCGCCCGAGTGGTCTCGGGACATCCGCGCGGGGCAAGCAATTTGAAGAGCGGGCCGGTCAGTGCAGCCGCGCGTCGGACAGAGCGAGCTGCTCTGCATAGCCGCCGCGGACCTTGAGCGACGACAGCATCGGCTGGGACTGCATGATGTAGCCCTCGAGGAAGGTGACGAGGGCGATGCGCCAGCGGCGTTCGATCTCGATATAGGGATCGGAAGTGGCGAACGAGCTCACGTTGACCGACACCGAGAATTTCTGGGGGTCGAAGGTCGCGTGCTGATCGAGCAACTCGGCGCGCAGGGTCGAGGTGAATACTTTTTCCGGCTGCGCCAGTGTCGCCAGCCCTGTCAGGTCGATCGAGTCGGTCGACGCATAATCGGGAGCACCGCCGAGGAACCGAAGAGAGAATTTTCCGATTTCCGCAACACCGCGCTCGCCAACCTTAACAAGCAATTCGAGCGACACGTGTTCAACATTCATAATCATTACCTCCGTTGGTCGCGAGTAGCCCCGAATGGGCCGTTGCGGCTCGCCGACGGGGGCTGGATCACATGCAAGCGCGGCGATGTTGTGACTTGATTTGGGCAACTATGTCAAAGTTAGTTTTCACGTTACGTCACCTATCGGGACAGCGGCGGCGAGTCCATCGGCGGGATCGGCCGCTTGCGAAATATCGCTGCGGCCATCGCCCGCGCATAAGGAGCGGCAGAGCTGCCTTGCGGGTCGTCTCGCCAGTGCCGCTAAGCACATCGGCCACAACAAAAACATTGCCGCGCCCCACGGTGCGCCCCAAATAGTTGAACCGGGTCGTTCACCCGAGCGACCTAGTTCATTTGAAATTTTCGAGAGGAACCCGACATGCAAAGCCCGATGAAGAAAAAAGCCGTGCTCGCTCTGGTCGCAAGCTGCGCCCTGGGAATCCTGGCTGCCTGCAACCAGACTCAGGGCACGGCGACCTATCCCGACGTTCCGAACATGAAGGCGAATATCGAAAACCCGATGTGAGCTCGCGGCGGCTTTTTCGCCGCGCCCATGCCTCGCTCCCTCTCTTGAACAAGCTTGAATAAGAGCCGAGAGCGAGGCGGGAGCCGGCCCGCCACTGACGCGGCGCATCATTGCCGGCAAAGAGAACATCGGGCGCGCTCGCGCCGCTCGCGCGTTCGCTCATATGGGCCTGTAGCGACTTGCTGCCGCTCAGCAGACGACCGAAAGGGGCTTCGTCCGGCTCGAGGAAGGAACCGGCACCGGACCGCTGTAAAAACAGGTGCGCCCCCGCCCAGAAAGGGCGGAGGCGCTTTCTCAATCTCGGGAAAGATCAGCCGACGAGCTTCGCCGTCATCTCGACCAGGCGCTTGGCCTGATGGGCAATCGCGGCCTTACCGGCCTCGTCGACACCGCCGGCGTTAGTCGAGAAGCCGTAGGGGTTGCCGCCCGCGTTGAAGATCGCTTCGTCGGTATAGCCGGGCGCGACGATGATGCAGCCCCAGTGCATGGCCGTGGTGTAGAGACCAAGGATCGTCGCCTCTTGCCCGCCATGGGCGTTCTGCGCGCTGGTGGTCGCGGTGAAGGTCTTGTTGGCGAGCTTGCCCGCGCCCCAGAGGCCGCCCAGCGTGTCGATGAAGGCGCGCATCTGGCTTGCGGAGACGCCGTAGCGGGTCGGCCCGGAGAAGAAATAGCCATCGGCCCATTCCATATCGTCAGGGGTCACTTCCGGAATGTCGCTCATCTTCTCCAGCTGGTTTTTCCAGGCGTCCTGACCTTCCACGACGGCTTTCGGGGCCGTTTCGGGAATGCGGCGCAGGCGCACCTCGGCCCCGGCGGCCTCGGCGGCTTCTGCTGCGGCCAGCGCGACGGCGTGGTTGGTGCCATAGGTGGAATAAAAGACGATTGCGATCTTCGGTTGTGCCATTTCTATCTCCTGTGTTGGGAAGGGTCTGAGGGGCAACGGCGCCCTCAGACGTGTTTTATGAAGGTGCCGTTGTTGAGTTCGGTGAGCGCCTGGCGCAGTTCATCCTGCGTGTTCATGACGATCGGGCCGTGCCATGCGACGGGCTCCTGAATCGGACGCCCCGTCATCAACAGGAAACGGAGGCCTTCGTTCCCGGCCTGCACCGTGATTTCGTCGCCTGCTCCGAAACGGACAAGCGTGCGGTTGCCGGTCATGTCGCGGATATTCAGCTCCTGCCCGCGATATTCCTTCTCGACCTTGATGCCGACGGGGTCACTGGCGTCGCGGAAGGTGCCGGAGCCCGCGAAGACATAGGCGAGCGCATTGGAGCGCGTATCGACCGGCAGTACCTTGCGGCGTCCCGCGGGAATCGACACGTCAAGCAGCATCGGATTGGCCGCGATCCCGTCGACGGGACCGGTCTTGCCCCAGAACGAACCGATGATGACCTTCACAGTCGTGCCGTCGTCATCGCCTTCGATCGGGATATCGATGGCCGTGATATCCTGATAGCGCGGCGCCGTCATCTTGAGCGCCGAGGGAAGGTTGGCCCAAAGCTGGAAGCCGTGCATCTGCCCCTTGGCATTGCCCGAAGGCATTTCCTGATGGACGATGCCGGAGCCAGCCGTCATCCATTGCACGCTGCCTGCGCCGAGAAGCCCGCGATTGCCGAGCGAATCCGCATGCTCCACCTGGCCGTCGAGCACATAGGTGATGGTCTCGATGCCGCGATGCGGGTGCCACGGGAAGCCCTTGGAATAGAGCCGCGGATCGTCGTTGCGGAAATCGTCCATCATCAGGAACGGGTCGGTCAGCGACGGATCCCCGAAGCCGAATACGCGGTGCAGATGAACACCGGCGCCTTCGAGCGCGGGTTGCGCCTGACTGGTGGCCGAGACGGGTCGAAAGGTCATGGAAGCCTCCAAATGTCGTTGATCAGAGTTTGGGGCTTCTCCAGGAAAATGAAATTAGCGAAGGTCCCGCATGTCCTGTGCGCAAGCGCGCAGACCTGCAAAGGTTCCGCAAAGAGAACCGGGCCACCCTTGAGCAGCCCGGTCGTCTTTTGCCTTAGCTGATCCGCTCGGGATCAGATGTTTCCCTTCGACATCTCCCCGGCGATGAAGTCAGCCTGCCGGATCGCGAGCGCCACGATGGTCAGCGTGGGGTTTTCGGCGGCGCCGGTCGTGAATTGGGAGCCGTCCGAGATGAACAGGTTGGGCACGTCATGGGTCTGGCCGTGTTTGTTCACCACACCGTCGCGCGGGTTCTCGGACATCCGGTTGGTGCCGAGGTTATGTGTCGAGGGATAGGGCGGCGTCGGCAGCGTCCGGGTCGCCCCAACCGCTTCGTAGATCGCCTTGCCACGGGCATAGGCGTGATCGCGCATCGCCCGATCGTTCGGGTGATCGGTGTAATTCACATTCGCGACCGGCAGCCCGTAGGCGTCCTCGACCGAGTGGTTGAGCGTGATGCGGTTGGTCTCCTGCGGCATGTCTTCGCCCACGATCCACATCCCCGCCATGTTCTCGTAGCTGTCGAGCGCAGTCGTGAACTCGCGCCCCCAGCCGCCCGGATCGAGGAAGGCCGCCATGAAGGGCAGACCGAGGCTGAGCGTCTCCAGCTCGTACCCGCCGACGAAACCGCGCGAGGGATCGTGACGCGCCTCGTCGCGGACGATGCCCGCCATCGTCGTGCCGCGCCACATCTTCACCGGCTTGTCGAAGGTGCCATAGACCGAGCCCGTGGTGTGCCGCATGTAGTTGCGCCCCACCTGCCCCGAGGAGTTCGCAAGCCCGTCGGGGAACATCGTCGAATGCGAGTTCAGCAGCACGCGCGGGCTCTCGATCGAGTTACCCGCGACGCAGACGATCTTGGCCTTCTGCATCTGCAGGTTGCCGTCCTTGTCGAAATACTCGACGCCCGACGCGCGACCCTTGTCGTCATGCAGGATACGCGCGACATGACAGTGGTCGCGGACCTCCAGATTGCCGGTCGCCTCGCCGCGCGGAATATCCGTATAGGCAGAGGACCACTTGGCGCCCCATTTGCATCCCTGGAAACAGAAGCCCGTCTGCTGGCACGAAATCCGGTCGTCATATTCGATCGAGTTGATCGCCATATGGCCTGTATTCACCTCTTGGTAGCCAAGCGACTTCGCGCCTTTCTCCAGCACCTTGAAGTTGTTGTTGCCCGGCAAGCCCGGACGATCGCCAGTGCGGGTCACACCCAGCTTCGCCTCGGCCTTGTCGTAATAGGGCGCAAGTTCAGCCGGATCGATCGGCCAGTCGAGCAGGTTCGCCCCGTCGACATTGCCGTAATGGGTCTTCGTCTTGAACTCATGGTCCTGAAAGCGAAGGCTCGCCCCGGCCCAGTGGATCGAGGTGCCGCCGACCGCTTTCACGATCCATGCGGGCAGACCCGAGAAATCCTTGGCCACGCGCCAGTCGCCGCTCGTGGTGCGCGGCTCGGTCCAGGCGAGCTGGCCGAAGCTTTCCCATTCGTCATTGATGTAATCTTCGGGCAGATAGCGACCGCCCGCCTCGAGCGCCACGACCTTGACGCCCTTCTGCGCCAACTCGTTGGCCAGCACACCGCCGCCAGCGCCAGTGCCGATGATGACAACGACGCTGTCGTCGCTCAGATCAAATTTCGCAACCATGTCTGCCTCCCTTACAGCCAGTCGATGTCGTCAAAACCGCGGTTGATGTAGCCGCCCTTGGAATAGGACTCGCCCTCGTAGCCGAAGATCGGCCAGACCGCTTTCTGATTGTAGAGGCCGGTCACCAGACCACCCCGAATCTTCTGGAAGAAGGGGCTCTCCTCCATGCCCCGCAGGATCATGACGCGATCCTTCTCCCAGCCGGTTTCAAGGTAATTCGCGAAGCCTTTGCCGCGCGCCGCCGCATCGAGCGCGGCGATGCCGGCTTCGATCTCGTCGGCCGCATCTGGGCTGTCATAGCCTTTCACCGCGATGACATAATACTGGTCGTCGACCCTGTCGTGCGGATAGATATCGCGCGCCATCTGCACCAGCGTCGCGAAGGTCGTGGGCTTGAGCGCCGAGAGCTCGGTGGCCCAGGCGGCATTGCGGGCCGCCATGAACCCCGACCCCACGACGAAGCTCGCCCCTGCCGCGGTCGCCCGCGCCAGCAGCTGCCGTCTGGTCAGCCCTTTCGAGCTTGCCTTGGTCGTCATTGTCGTCTCCTCCCTGATGTCTCCCTTAGGAAAATCTCACTTGAAGCGGCCTTCGCGCGCGAGCACCTCGATCTGGTATCCGTCCGGATCGGCCACGAAAAAGAACTTCGCGACGACCTCCCCTGCCGGCGCGAATTCCACGAGTTTGCGGGGCGCGAGGCCCTCCGCCTCGAAGCGCTTGTGCTCGGCTTCGAGATCATCGACCGCGACCGCGAAGTGGCCGTAGCCATCGCCGAGGTCATAGGGCTCGGTCCGGCCCTTGTTGACGGTGAGTTCCAATTCGAAATCGCTTTCGGGATTGCTCAGATAGACGAGCGTGAATTCCGGAAAGTCGAGACGGTCGGCGACCTTGAGGCCGAAAGCCTTGTCGTAAAACGCGACCGAGCGGTCCTCGTCGAGGACACGGATCATGGAATGAATGGATTTTGCCACCGGTTGCTCCCGCTGTAGTGCTGTCAGTTGTCCTGAGAGCGTAGCAGCGGGCGAAGGTGGGGCGGGTAGTAGGTCTATACTACCCCTCAAGAATGTTTGACGTCAGGCTTGCGCTACTCTGCAGCGACGGCGAGCGGTGCGCGATCGGCCGAGATCTCCATGAATTTCAGGCAGGCACAGCGCAGGAGCGACGTGAAGTTCGACGGCTCCCCGCGCAGTTCGAGCACTTCGGCATGCAGCGTCGAGATGAAGGTCGGCGTGGATACCCCGTCCCGCGCCGCGATCTCGTCGAGAATATCCCAGAAGGCGTTCTCGAGCCGGATGCTCGTGCTTTGCCCGTTGAGCCGAAGCCTGCGTGTCTCGCTGGAATAACGCTCCGGATCCTGACCGGCGAATACATGGCACATATCGTCTCTCCTCCCTCGGATCCGATTGCCGGGGCGAACCAAGATTCACCCGAGACTCAAGAATATGGTCAATCCGGAGCGGGTCAATCGTGTTGTGAGAGCGGACGGAGAGGCCCGCCTATTCGCTCGATCCCCGCTCAGAGCCCATCAAACGCGGCAGATCGCCGAACTTGCCGATCAGCCCGAAGACGACCGCTGCAAGCAGAACGAAAAGCACCGACACCACCCCGAGGATCGGCGTGTAGCCGTAGCGCAGGGCGTTGAAGATCTTGATCGGGATCGTCTCGACGGTGAAGCCTGCGACCATGTAGGCGATGATGTATTCGTTGAGGCTGAGCACGAAAGCGAAGGCATAGCCCGACACGATGAAGGGCAGCACCAGCGGACCGATCACCGTGCGCAGCACCGTCCAGCGCCCTGCCCCCATCACGCGGGCGGCCTCCAGCAGCGCGCGGTCGATGCCCTTCAACCCGAGCGAGATCGTCACCAGCGGCAGCGTCACGAGAAAGACGGCATGCGAGACGATCGTGGCCCAGATCTGCCCGTACCCGCCGACCGTCATCCAGAACACCATGAAGCCCAGAGCGGAGATCACCGGCGGCAGCGTGAAGGGCGCGAGCCCCAGCCCGGTCAGCAGCCGCGCCGCGATGCCGTTGCGCTCCCACGCGAACAGCGCGAGCGGCAGCGCGACTGAGACCGAGAGCGCAGAGGCGCAAGCCGCGATCAGCAGCGAATGGCCCAGCGGCACCAGCCACGCGCTGTCCTGAAACAGCGTGCCATACCAGCGCAGCGACGGCTCCACCGGGGGGAAGCGCAGGGTCTGCGGCCCGTTCAGCGACACTCCGGTCACGACGACCAGCGGCGCCAGCAGTAAAAGCAGGATCACGATCACATAGGCGCGTTTCAACCAGCTTGTCATGATGCGCTCCTTTGCCGTCCGGCGAGCGAGGCGAGGCCCACGAGGGCCAGCGCCACCAGCATCAGGAAGATCGACATCGCCGCGGCGAACGGCAGGTTGGTCTGGTAGATCGCCTGATCGGTGATGTGGACCGAGAGCGTCCAGTCCTCGGACCGGCCCAGAAGCTGCGGCAGAAGATAGGAGCCCAGCGTGAAGACGAAGACGAGGATGAAGGCGCCCACGATCGCTCCGCGCAGGTTGGGCACGATCACCCCGAAGAAGGCGCGCGAGGCGGAGGCCCCCATGACGCGGGCGGCCTCGACGATCTCGGGATCGAGCCGGGAGACCGGCGGGTAGAGCACCAGCACCGCGAAGGGAAAGCCGATATAGCAAAGCCCGGCGATCAGCGCGAAGAGCGACGGCGTATAGGCGCGCGGCGCATCGATCATCCCGAGCCAGTAGAACAGGTTCGAAATCCCCGCCGTCTTCGACAGCAGTGTCGAGAGCGAGAAGCCGATGATGACCTCCGAGAGCGACAGCACCGAGAGCAGCACCACGAGCGCGACGGTCTGCGCGCGATGGCTCATCGAAGCGAGGAACACGGTGAACGGAAAGGCCAGCACGACGCAGATCGCGGCCGCCGCCAGCGACACGCCAACCGAGACGCCCATCACCTTGGCGAAGAAGGCGGTCATGAACCGCGCGTAATGGGTAAGCTCGAAGCCCGGGATGAAGGCGCCGGCCGGATCGCGTTGCGAGACCGACACGGCGACCATAATCCCGAAAGGCACAAGGAAGAAGACCGCCAGCATCAGCGCCGGCCAAAGACCGACCCAACCCGGTGTCGCACGCATCTCGGTATTCTGGCTCATGTCACCACCACACGCTCGCCCGGGCGGAAGCTGAGGCTGACCCGGTCGCCGGGGCGATAGCTCGCCTGCGTCTCGGGGGAGAGCTGTGCAGTGATCTCTTGGCCTTGCGCATCCAGCAGCACATGGCGGCTTTCGCCGAGATCGCGCAGGAAGGTCACTTCCGCCTCGATGCCGCCAGCGCCCGCGGGCTCGATGGCGACATGCTCGGGCCGGATCGAAAGCTGCGCCTCGCCTTGCTCGAGAGCGATCCTGTCGCCCTCGGCAATCGGCAACCGCGCGCCCAGCACCTCGATCGCGCCGTCGCGGACGGTGCAGGGCAGCAGGTTCGTCGTGCCGATGAAGCCCGCCACGAAAGCATTCGCCGGGTTGCGGTAGATCTCCATCGGCGCGCCCGCCTGCTGGATCACGCCGTCCTTCATCACGATGACCAGATCGGCCATGGTGAGCGCCTCTTTCTGGTCGTGGGTGACGACGATCGTAGTCACGCCGAGGCTTTGCTGGATCTGGCGCAGCTCGATCTGCATATGCTCGCGCAGGCCCGCGTCGAGCGCCGACAGCGGCTCGTCGAGCAGGAAGACCTTCGGGTCGATGGCGAGACCGCGCGCAATCGCGACACGCTGACGCTGGCCGCCCGAGAGCTGGTCGATCCGCCGCGCGCCCATGCCGGGCAGGCGCACCAGTTTCAGCAGTTCATCGGCCTTCGCGTCTCGCTTGGCGCGGTCTGCGCCGCGGATCGCGAGCGGATAGGTGATGTTTCCCGCCACGTCGAGATGCGGGAAAAGCGCCAGCGACTGGAACACCATGCCCATGTCGCGGCGGTGGGTGGGGACCTTCGTCTGGTCATCGCCATCGACGACCACTCGGCCCTTGGTCGGCGTCTCGAGCCCGGCGACCACCCGCAGAAGCGTGGTCTTGCCGCAGCCCGAGGGCCCCAGAAGGCAGACGAATTTCCCCGTCGGTATCTCGAGCGAAACATCATCGAGGGCGGTGAACGACCCGAATTTCTTGCTTAGCCGCTCGATGCGCAGATTGGTCATCGCTGTCCTGTTTCCTCAAAGCAAATAGACGCCGTGGCGACATGCAGACGCCACGGCGCAAGTTGGTAGCCAAATCAGCCGGTGATCATTTCCGACCACTTCTGATTGATCCAGTCACCGCGGTCCACATAGATATCGTAGAGCGGCAGGATCGGCTGCTTGTCCGAGGACACGGCCGCGAATTCCTCGTCGGTCAGGTCGGTCTTCTCGCGCGGCACGGTCGGCGCGGTGCCGACATTGCGCGACAGCTTCGCCTGAATTTCCGGCTGGGCCATGTAGTCGATGAAGATCTGCGACTGATCGAGCGCGCTCGACGCCTTCGACACCACCCACGAGCCGGAATCGAGCACCGCGCCCTCATCCGGGAAGGTCGAACGCACGGGCTTGCCCTGCGACGCGGCCAGCGAGGTCACGTCGTGGTAATACTCGCCCATCGGGATTTCGCCGGTCTCCAGCGCCTGCTGGAACTGGCCCTCGTCGCGATACCACAGGCGCACATTCGGCTTCACCTCGGCGAGCTTGTCCATGACCTTGAGGATGCCTTCCTCGGTCTTGAGGATGTCGGTGCCGCCGAAATAGGTGGTCGCGGTAATCTCGAGCAGGAACGAGTTCGTCGCAAGCGACATCAGACCGAGCTTGTCCTTGTTCGCCGGATCCCACAGCGCCTTCCACGAGGCGGGCGCATCGGCATAGGCGTCGGTATTGGTCACCAGCGTGATATACCAGCTGACCGCGCCGGTTCCGTAGACGCTGCCATCCTCATAGCGATGCACGAAGTGATCGGGGAGCACGGAGATGTTGCTCATCTTGTCCGCGTCGAGCTTGGCCCAAAGGCCCGAGCGCTCGCCTTTGATACGCGGCAGTTGCGCGATCATCGACACGTCCGCCGGGGCCTGATTTGCGCGCGCCGCCTGCGACAGCTGCACCAGCCACGCCTCGCCCGTGGGCTCCGCGATGCTTTCGACCTCGATACCCGTGGCGGCCGTGAAATCGGGGTAGATGAACTTGTCGAAGCTGTCCTTGAAGTAGCCGCCATAGGTGCCGACCTTCAGCGTCGAAGAGGCCGCGCGCAGCACGGTCGGAGCCGCAAGCGCGGCCGTTCCAAGCGCGGCACTTACCAGAAACTCACGTCTTTTCATTGGATATTCTCCCTGTTGTCCGGCTTGTCTTAACGCCCTTGCGGCACGCCGGGCAGCGCGCAGAGCATTTCGTAGAGGAAGTTCGCGGCGATCACCGCCGTGTTGCCTGCCATGTCGTAGGGCGGCGAGACCTCGACCAGATCGCAGCCCACGAGGTTGAGCCCCGCCGTCCCGCGAATGATCTCGAGTCCCTGCATCGTCGTCAGCCCGCCAACCTCGACCGTGCCCGTGCCGGGCGCGAAGGCCGGATCGAGGCTGTCGATATCGTAGGACAGATAGACCGGCGCGTCACCGATTTGCGCACGGATATCCGCCATCAGCGGCGCGAGCGATTTGTGCCAGCACTCTTCGGCCTGGATGCAGGTCCAGCCGCGCTCGCGGCCCCAGTCGAAATCGTCGGCGCCGTAACCGGTACCGCGCAGACCGATCTGGAAGACCTTGTCGTTGATCAGGCAGTCCTCTTCCCAGGCGCGGCGAAACGGGCAGCCATGGGCGGCTGTCTCGCCGAACATATCCGCGTTGGTGTCGGAATGCGCATCGACATGGATCAGCGCGACCGGCCCGTGTTTCTCCTTGATCGCGCGCAGAATCGGCCAGGTGAGCGTGTGGTCGCCGCCCAGCGTGAGCGGGATCGCATCCTGCGCGAGGATGCCGCGATAATGCTCCGCGATGATCTCCACCGACTTCTTCAGATCATACAGGTTGATTGGCACGTCGCCGATATCGGCCACCTGCAGATGCTCGAACGGGGCCGCGCCCGTGGCCATGTTGTAAGGCCGGATCATCCGGCTTTCGTCGCGGATCTGGCGCGGGCCGAGACGTGTGCCCGGGCGGTTCGACGTACCGATATCCATCGGAATGCCAATGAAACACGCGTCGAGCCCTTCCGCCGTCGGTGCTGAGGGCAGTCGCATCATCGTCGCGGGCCCGCCGGTGCGCGGCATCGCGTTTCCGCTCAGAGGCTGATTGTATCGGTGTTCGGTCATCGCAATCTCCGTAATTCGCGGAAGCATGCGTCGCGACGATGGACTGAAAAATATAGTTGTGTCGAAATTCACTTCGACGAAATTCGAAGCATAGATCAGACGGTGACGCTTTTTTCAGCATCTCCTGCGTAGACCGCTTCAAGCTCCGAGCGCATGGCCTGAGCAAGCGGCGAGGCCTCCGCATCGGGGCGCGTGATCGCCTCGAAGGGACAGCGGTAAAGGAAACGTTGCGGCAGGATGGCCCGCAGGCGGCCCGCCTCGACCCAGCGCCGCGCGGAGTGGTCCGGCATGTAGCCGATGAAGGCGCCCGAGAGGATCATCACCAGTTGCTGCTCGAGCCCCTGCGCCATCGCGGTCGTCTGCGGAAAATCGCGATTGTTCCAGTGATCATCCCGCCAGTAGCTGCGCCCGACCGCGCGCATCGAACTGACGAATTCAGGGGTCAGCGCCGCATCGGGCACTGACCAGAGCGGGTGACCCGGCGCACAATAGAGGAAGTTCTCCTCGTCATAGAGCTTTCGGTAATTGAGCCCGGCCACCTTGTGCGGGAAGGACCCGATCGCGAGATGCAGCGATCCGTCGAGCACCCGGGTCTGAAACTCCTGTGGCGAGCCTTGCGCAAGCTCGAACCGGACCGAACGCGCGCGACGCTCCAACGCAGCGATCGCTTCGGGCAGCCGGAAGTTCGGATCGGTCACGACATGGTCCACGAGCCCGATCCGTAGCGTGCCCGAGAGCGTGCCACGCAGGGCGGCGGTTTCGGTGACGAACTCTTCCGTCGCGGCGATCAGCTTGACCACCGCCGCATGCACGATCTCGCCCTTCTGGGTAAGCCGGAACCCCGCTCGTCCCCGCCGGCAAAGCGTCACGCCAAGCCGTTCTTCCAGCGCCGTGATCTGCGTCGAGATCGTCGACTGGCTGACATTGAGCTCGGCCTGGGCGGCGGCGAAACCGCGATGGCGGACGACCGCGTCGAAGACGCGCAGAAGACGCAGGTCTGTTCCCGCAAGCTGCATCAGGCCGTCTCGTCGACGTGGCGGAAGTCCTGCGCCTGCGTCGAGACGAGCGCGGGATCGTACTGCCGCTTCAGGGTGGCAAGGAGCATCGCAGGATCGCTCCCGGCGCGGGCGAGCGTCTTGCCGTCGGGGCCCATGATGACCGAAAGGCCGAAATACTCCAGATCGGCCTCGCTGCCGCAGAGATTGGCATAGGCGATGGCCAGCCCGTGATTGGCCGCCATCGCGGGCACGACATGATCGCCCACATGCTCGAACGGGCGCATCGCGGCGGTCGGCGCGAGGATCAACTCGACCCCTTTGTCACGCAGCGCCGCGACATGCGGGGCGAATTCGACATCGTAGCAGATCAGGATCGCCGTGCGCTTGCCCGCCAGGTCGAACAGCGTGTAGCGCGATCCCGGCACGAAGCGCTCGGCCTCTGCGGGGCCGTAAAGCTGGATCTTGCGATGATTGCCCAGCACCTCGCCCGTCGACGAGACGCAGATCGCCGAATTGCGAAGCCCGTCCGCGGCGCGCTCGGGGTATCCGACGCAGATCGCGCAGCCAGCCTCGCGTGCAAGCGGCGCGAGCCGGTCCGCCATATCCTCGACACTCAGCGCAAGCTCGTTGAGGTCGTCGCGCTCATACCCGGTCAGGAACAGTTCGGGAAAGACGATCACCGCCGCCCCCGCCTGCCCCGCCGCGCGCGAGGCGCGGGCGATCTGACCGAGCGCGGCGTCGCGATCCCCCGCGACCGTCTGTCCCTGCCAGAGCGCCACGCCCAGCCCGTCTTGCGCCTTGTCACTCATCGCTGCCCTGCTCTCGCTCTACGAAATTTTTCTGCGCCAGTTTCACCGCTCCGGAAAACGGCTGCAAGTCCGGAGCTGTGGATGGCGCATCGGCGCGCCGCCAACCGTCGGCGCTTCACATCTTCGGTGTCCATGGACCTTCAGCGCCGCGTTCGAGTTCTACCGTCAGATTGACCTAAAGACCTCTTGAACCGCGACCCACGCGCAAGCCGGTTTCCCACCCCATTCAAACAGGAGATACGCCCATGAAAGCCGCCATCATCCGGGACTACGACACGGCGATCGAAATCGACGACATCGCCCCGCCCCAGCTGAAGGAAGGCTCCGTCCTGATCGCCGTCCACGCGGCCAGCGTGAACCCCATCGACTACATTCTGCAATCGGGCGCGATGAAGGAAAACGTCCCGCTCGAATTCCCGCATGTCATGGGCTACGACGTTTCGGGTGAGATCGTCGAGGTCGGCCCGGGTGTTACGGATTTCAAAGTGGGAGACGCGGTGTTCGCGCGCCCCAACCAGGAGGACGCCGGCGCGATCGCGCAGGTCGCTCGCCTCAAGACCGATGAGATCGCGCTCAAGCCCGCGAAGCTGAGCCACGAGGAAGCGGCTTCCGTTCCGCTCGCCGGACTGACCGCGTGGCAGGCGCTGATGTCGAAAGCCAAGCTGAAGCCGGGCGACAAGGTTCTTATCCATGCCGGATCGGGCGGGGTCGGCACCTTGGCGATCCAGATCGCGAAGCATTTCGGGGCCCATGTCGCCACCACCTGTAGCCCGCGCAACGCTGATCTGGTCCGCGAGCTCGGGGCGGATATCGTGATCGACTATCACAGTCAGGCCTTCGACGAAGAGCTTTCGGATTACGACATCGTCTTTGACCTGCTGGGCGGCGAGACGCTGAACCGCTCGTTCAAGGTTCTCAAGAAGGGCGGCAAGCTCGTCTCGATCAAGGGGCAGGACACGGACGATCTGGCCTCCAAACACGGCGTCGAGTTCGAATGGTTCCTGATGGAGCCCGATGGCGCGATGCTGTCCGATCTGGCCAAGCTGCTGGAAGACGGGGCCATTCGTCCCGTGATCGACCGCGTCTACCCGATGAGCGAGACTCGTGAGGCTTATGAGCGGCTCAAGGACGGGCACGCCGTAGGCAAAATCGTGGTGACCATCGACCAGACCTGAGACCGCTTGCGGAAGGACTGAAAGCGGCTTGCCGGTCGGGGTGCGTATCCCGACCGGCAATGTCGTCTAGGATCGGCTTTTCCGACAGCGGGTTCGGCTCAAATACCCAGTTCGCGCGCCACGCGTTCGGCCGCAGCCAATGCGCCTTCCATGTAGCCGCCCATCTCGGGCGCGGTCTCGGATGAGGAGAGATGCACATGTCCGTCATGGAGGCCCCGAAGGACCGGCGGCAGGCCGTAATCGGGGTGAAACCGGAGCGGCTCGAAATCGGCTTCCGTCGCGGTTTCGGGGGCCATGGCCCAGTCCTCCAGCGCATAGGTCAGCGGGTTGGCGGCTTCGGGACCGAAGATACGCGCCAATTGCGCGAGCGCCATCGCTTCGATCGTCTCTCCCTGCCCGATCCGCGCCCGCGCGGGGACGCCCAGAAATCCGAAGAGCGCAGCCGGAGATCCTTCCGCCCCGGAGGCATCGTGGATTTCCGCCAGCGGCCCGCGCTGGCTCATCGCATCGCCTGAGAGCCCGGCTTCGCGCCAGAACGGACGCTCGTACACCGCGACGAACTTTGCGTGTCCCGCCATCCACGTCGGGGTCGCGCGGAGCGCCTGCATCTGCATGTCGCTCAGCGGCGGCGCAAAAGAGATTTGCGCCGCGACGCGCGGCGGCACGGCAAGCACGACATGCTCGGCCCAGCAGACGCGGCCATCCGCAAGCGTGACCGAGGGCCCAGTCCCAAGCGCCACGACCCGCGCACCGGGATGAAGCCGCGCGGCCGGAAGCTCAGCGGCCAACGCGTTCGTCAGCGCGACCATTCCGCCTTCGAGGCGCCACGACCCGGCCATGCTGGCAAACCCCATGTTGCGGTGAACAAGGCCGTTCGCATCTTCCAGGGACACCGCGCCGCGCGCGTACTGCTCGAACTTTCGCAGCTTCAGCGCCTCGGTGAGCGCAGCGATACGTGGCTGGCCGGGCCAGAACCACGACGGGCCGAGATCGACCTTCCCGGCGCCGATCTCAAGCGCCTTGATCCGCCCGCCGAAGCGGGGCCGTGCCTCGAACAGCTCGAAAGAAATCCCGCGTGCGTGCAGACGCCGCGCAAGCGCCAAGCCTGCCAGCCCACCGCCGACGATCGCGACCTGCGTCTTCATTGAAATCCCGTCATTTGGAGAAATGGTTTTCCGTCACTGGTCCGGTGCCGCGACAAAGCGCAGATGCCCTGTCTTGATCCAGAACTCCGCGCCGTCCTGCCCCGCCTGAACCTGCAGCGTGTGTCCGATAGGCAGGCGCAACCACGACCCCTCGCGCAGCTCGTCGCCGCTCTCGGTCAACGTCCCGCCAAGCACGAGCAGTTCCATCCCGCCCGGATCATCGAGCGACAGGCCCGCATTCGGCGCCAGCCGGAAATAGCGAACGATCTCACGTGCATCGCGGTGAAGCTCGGAGCACTCAATACCCTCTTCGGTGTGGACCAAATCGGTCCGCATGTCCTTGTGGAACTGGTCGCGGTCGTCGGGGTCGAATTGCCAGAGCTTCACGAAGATCGTGCAGCCGCCCTCCGAGCCCGGACGATGCCGGGTCTGCGGCGGATTGCGCACGTAAGTTCCCGCCGGATAATCGCCGCTCTCGTCCTGGAACACCCCTTCCAGCACGAGGTATTCCTCGCCCCCGCCATGCTTATGCGCCGAGAAACTATGCCCCGGGGCGAAGCGCACGATGCTCGTCGCCCTTGCCACCTCGTCGCCAATCCGGTCGAGCATCCGCCGCTCCACGCCAGCCGACGGCGAGCCATGCCAATCGAGCGTGTCGGAATGAACGAGCACGCGCTCCGAAAACTCCGCGTTGATTTCCATATGTCCTCCGAAATATTTGCCCCAACCCGAGGTGGACTGTCGCACCGCCCCTAAGCGGTGCGTAATCGGGAGCTATGCTCGGATGGCCGAATTTCAAATCGCGAAGGCGCGAAGGCCGCCGACTACTCCACGCGGCGCAAATCGTCGAACTGAACCGAGATCGCCTCGGCCGGATAATCGGCAGTTTTCGGCAGGTCCGCAATCAACGTCGTCGGCCCTCTTCCGGCCTGCGCCACGGCCTGCCCGTCGGGGCCCGCGATCACCGACTTGCCGCCAAAGTCGATCTCTCGATCAGGTCCCGCGTAATTCGCGTAGACGACCACGGCCGCGTTTTCGTTCGCCCGCGCCCGCACGAGCAGATCGGGAACGTGATCGTAGCCAACCGGATTCGCCGTGGGCACGAGGATCAATTCGGCCTTGGCTCGCGCCAGAGCACGCGCATGTTCCGGGAACTCGATGTCATAGCAAATCAGCAGACCGGTCCGGACGCCATTCAGCTCGAATACGGGTGGCGCCTCCGTACCGAAGTCGAAGCTCGCACGCTCCATCTCGCCGAAGAGCTGAATCTTGCGATAATGCCCGACCCTTGCGCCTGTCTTGTCGAGCACGGACGCCGCGTTGAACACCTGATCGCCCAGCCGTTCGGCCCAGCCATAACAGATCGCGCACCCGTGTTTCCGCGCGATGTCGCGCATCGCTGCGCACCACTTTCCGTCGAGCGGTTGCGCCTGCTCGCGGTGTTCTTCGGGGCGGTTGTAGCCGGGCAGTATCAGCTCGGGCAGCACGACAAGATCGGCTCCGAGCGACGCCACACCGCTCACCCATTCCTCGATGATCGCAAATATTTGCCTCTGATCAGAGGAAAGCGGCCGCGGTTGGACAAGCGCGATTTTCATGTTCGTCTCCATTCTCGACAGACAAGGGTTATCGCTTGCGCGGCAGCCCGGCAATCAGAGCGCGACCTGCAAACTGCGCGCCCCTTTCCGCGTCAAGGCGGATCGGATTACTCGCGGCACAGGGATCGCGCGATGCATCAACGATCAGGTCGGGATGTCGTTTTCCTCCACCGTTACGCCCATCCCGATAAGGGGCGAGGACATGTCGGAGCGCGCCTGCAGCGGCATCTCCCGGCGCCGTCGGTCGGATCCGCGGCGAACCGACGTAGCCTATACCGTGGCCGCCAGACTCTGGGGAAAGAGATCGCCTGTGCCACGGCTTTGCACGCTGCCGTCGTCCACATGCATAAGGAACAGGGCGTCGAGACCGCGCGCCTTCGCAACCTCCAGCCCCTTGCCCGGACCGAGCACCATCAGCGCGGTGGCCCAGCCATCAGCTTCGGCGCAACTGCGCGCGACCACCGTCACGGAGGCAGGCGATGCCAGCAACGGTGCGCCACGCGAACGATCCATCGTATGCGAGAGCCTGCGCACGCCGAGATCGATCCAGTGACGGTAATCGCCCGACGTTGCGACCGATGCATTCTCGAGCGCGAGGATCGAATGCGGCATGCGGCGAAGCGGATCGGGGCTCTCGACCGCGATCGTCCACGCGCTGCCATCTGGCCTGAGCCCCTCGGCCCGCATTTCGCCGTCGATCCCGACAAGACCAGCCTCGATCCCCTGCGCGGCCAGCGTCTCGGCGAGGCGATCCACGCCGTAACCTTTCGCGATCCCGTTCAGGTCCAGCGCCGCGGGGCCGTGCTTGCGCACCCTGTCATGGTCGATCTCGAGCCATTCATATGCAGGCTGCCGCGGCACGCTCATCGCGGCGCGGATCGCGTCGGGCGACGCTTCGTCGGGCCCGAAGCCCCACGCCGTGACCGCATCGCCGAGCCCGACATCGAACGCGCCCCCAGAGGCTTTGCCGATCTCCAGCCCGAGGTGGAGCACTTCGGCCAAGCGACCGGGCACCTTCACCCATTCGCCTTCCGGAGCCGCATTGAGCCGCATCAGCTCGCTGTCGGGTTTCCACGTGGACATCTGGGTGTCCACCTCCGCAACCGCCGCCTGAAGCGCGGCCCGGATCGGCGCGGGATCGCGCCCGGGCGGTGCGAAAAACAGGGCGGTCCAGCGGGTGCCCATGGTCGGGCCGTGCAGGGCGTGGCGCACGAGATCAGAAGATGTCTTCGACATAGCGTCCCTCCGTTTTCAGTTTGGCCGCACTCAGACCAGAGGCCGCGAGGATATCGTGAAGGGCATCGGCGACCCCCGCCGCCATGTCTCTCCCGCCGCACACCATGATCCGCGCGCCGCTCTGCACGAGCCGAACCAATTCGGGGCCATCGGCGCGCATCGCATCCTGCACATAGCGCGGGCGCTGGCCGCGCGAGACCGAGGTCACGAGCCGCGACAGACGGCCCTCGTCCTTCCAACCCCCGATCTCCTGCGCATAGAGGAAATCGCTTTGCGGATCGCGTATGCCGAAGAACAGGTGGATCGGGCGACGTTGCTCGTTCTCACGCACGAAGCCCACAAGGGGGCCGATTCCCGTGCCCGCGCCGATCAGAATCAGCGGCGTATGCGAGCGGTCCGGCCGGAAGGCAGGATTGCGCCGGATGAATGCGCGAACGCGCTCCCCCGGCTCGAGCGCCGTCAGTTGGCTCGAACACAGGCCGCCGGGATGCTTCCTGACCACGATCTCCAGAAACCCGTCGCGACGCGACGACGCGAGCGAATAAAAGCGCGGTGTCGGCGCCCCTTCGGGCAGGATCCCGATCAGGTCTCCCGCGGCGAACCGCGTGAAACCCGTACCTGTCAGCCTCTGCCAGAACGTAGCGCGCGGCAGCGAGAAGCGCAGGATCGACGTCGGCGCCTGCACGTCCGCCCCGTAATCGCGCCGCGACTGGAGCGTGAGTTCGGTCGTGACGGGCGGCGTCGGTTGGTGTTGCAGATCGAGCGCGATCCCGAGCACCGCGCCCAGCGCCTGCCCCCAGCGCGCGAAGGCCTGCGGCGACTGACGGTCGATCGTGTCATAGGGCAGAAGAACCGGCCACCTCTTCGCGTCCACGGTGTCGGCAACCGTCTGGGCATAGGCGCAATAGGCAGGGAAACTCCGGTCCCCGAAGCCGAGCACGGCAATCGGGATATCCAGCGCATCGGAATGGGCTTCGAGTTTCGTCAGGAACCCTTTCGCGGAACTGGGCTCCGCCCCGTCGCCATAGGTTGCCGCGAGCACGATGATCCGATCGGCCCGGGCGTAACGCTCGGGGGCGAAGGACGACATCGGCGCGATGTGAACACTCTGGCCCGCTGCGCGAAGCGCCGCGTGCAGGGTCGTCGCAAACCCCCATGTGCTGCCGCTTTCGCTACCGACGAGAAGGATCGTCTCCGCGCGCCCGGCCGACTGGTTGGCCCGGACACGCGGGCGTCCGCGACGCCCCACGAGCCAGATCGACACGCCGGTCAGACCCATCGCCGGCACGCCGAGCGCCATGAGACCCAGCACCGCACCAAGCAGCGCAGCGCCCTGCCCCGTATGCAGGGTGTAGATGGTTTCCGAGACGCGTTGCCATGCGGTCAGATCCGCCCAGGCGAGCACGGTGCCGGTGCCCTGATCGAGATAGCCGGTGCCGCGATCGGTCTTGAGCGTGAACACATCGGTGGCATCGCCGTCATAGGGGAAGCTCAGGCTGCGCAGTTCCGAGACGGGCGTGGTGCCGAGCAAGCCGAGATCGGGAATCGACGCGCCCGTTTGGCCGCTCACCTCGGTGGGCACGCCCAGCGACGGCCCGCCATCCGGGATCAGCGCGAAGGTCGAGGCCGTCATCCACAAAGAGGTGACGGAGGAGAAGATCAGACCTATCACCGCGACGCGGGCGATCTCCACATGGAGCCGCCCGGCGAGCGGCCCGCGCAAACGGGAGAACCAGTTCCGCCAACCGCCGACACGCCGCGCGACGAGCATCGCTCCGGAGACCGAGAGCACAAGCATCGCGACTGCGCCCAGCGCGCTCGCGACACGGCCGGGATCGCCGAGAAAGAGGGAGCGGTGCAGGTTGGTCAGCCAACGCTGAAAGCCATACGGATCAGCCGAGGCGACGCCGCGACCCGTCATGGGATCGATTACGGCGGCACCGGGCTGTCCGGACTCGAACCAATAGGCGGTGATCCGCCCCGACGGTGCACGCCGGATCTGCTCGAGCCCCGGATAGACAGTCTGGATGCGCTCGGCGAGGGTCGCAACGCTTAGCTCTGCGCCGGCCTGCGGCGCCGCGATCCGCTCCGTAACCGAAAAGACCGCGAGCACCGCGCCGCTAAGCGCCAGCACCGTGACAAGCGCCAGGGCAATCAGCCCCGGCCAGCGATGAAACGCGCGGATCATGGCCTGTCACCTCACATGTCGTAGGTGAAATCGGCCACGTAGCGACGGCCCGAGACCGGCTTGCCCGCGCCGTCCGTGGTCAGCGGCACGGCGATCTCGTTGGGGCTGTCGCGCATGTCCTCGACGGCGGCATCGACATGGAGCGTGTAGCCGGCGTCGAAGAGCGCATCCGCGAGATCGAGCGTTATCTCGAGCGTCCGGCCCGCGCCGACGCTGGCGCCGGTGATGCCGTTGATCTGCGCCGGGTCGCCCGCGGTCGCGCGATACCAGTCGCGGAGATGCTCGTAATATTTGGACTTGCCACCCGCCATCCAGAGGCTGCCCGCATAGGCGCCCGACGGGTCGGTGACATAGAGCGCGAGATAAGCGCCGTCGCCGCCGTAATTGTTCAGCGTGGTCTTGAGCGTGACGGGCTGCGCCGACGCGAGGGCGGGAACGGTCAGCGCCGTGCTCAGCGCCAAAGTTGCTAGAAGAGACTTCATTACGGGAATCCTTTTTTTGGGGGAGGAATGCGATGTCGGCTCAGTTCACCTGAACCTTGGGCGGCGCGCCGTTGCCGAAGAGACCGTTTTTCGGCGGGGCGACCGTGCCCGCGGGGGCCGGGTTGCGCGCCGATGCGCCGTAATCGTCATCGTCGTCGTCTTCTTCGTCATCGTCGTCATGTTCCGACCTGATGAGGCGCAGCGTCGCCGGATCGAGCTTGGTGTCGATTTTGCGCCCGTCGCGGTCGCGGCCCTCGATCTTGTATTGGCCGTCTTCCATCTCGATTTCCTCGACGGCCCAGCCGTTCTCGCGCGCCATCTGCATCACCGCATCACGGGACATTCCTTCGCCGCGCGAAGACTTTCTGTAGTCGTCGTCGGCCAAGGCCATCCCTGCGGGCAGCAGGGCGATGAGGGGAAGTGCGGTCAGGGTCTTTCGCATGGCAGGGTCTCCTTTTTCATCTGCTACCGACAATCTGGGCAGCGGACCTGAGGGCATCCTGACAGGCGGACGGTTTCCGCTTCAGCTTGGCGTCAGGAAAAAGGCCCCGCCGTGTGAGGGCGGGGCCGAGTCAGGCCGCGGAACGAAACGGCCTTGGCGACGAAATCGGAAGCGGTCAGGCGATATCGCCGGGGCCAGGCGCACGCTTGTCACCGGTGAGCATCGACCGCGCGAGGTTCTCGCGATGCCGGAAAGACGCAAGAACGACACCGGCGACATGCAACGCCACGAGCAGCAGGACCAGATTGGCGAGAACCTCGTGCAGCTCCTCGAGCGCCTCGTTACCGCCGCCCTCCGCGCCCTCGCCGTATTCGCCCTCCTCGTCGGCCAGCGCCGGGGTCACGATCTGCGGCAGCGCGGGCAGCATCGCAATGCGTGTGGGCTCCGCCATCAGCCAGCCGGTGAAGGCGGTTCCCGACAGCGAGATCAGTAACGCCACGATCATCAACGCCCCCGCAGGGTTGTGACCGAGATAGCGACGCTCCTTGCCGCGCAGCATATCGCCAAGATAGGAGAGCGTCTGCCCCGGCCCTCTGAGGAACTGAGTGAACCGGGCATAGCGCCCGCCCACGATCCCCCAGATCAGTCGGAGCGCGACCAGCCCGGCGACAGTGTAGCCTGCAACCTCATGCACCGGCTGCACTTCGTCGGCGGTGAACCAAGCAATCACGAAGGTGGCGACAAGAGCCCAGTGGAATATCCGCACCAGCGGATCCCAGACCCGCACGCGTCCCCCGGCCTCGCCGTTCGGACGCGTTGCGTCGCGAAATGCTGCGTCACTCATGGTTGTCTCCTTCACGATCTTGGCGGGACCGACCTTCTTCGCCGTTTTCATATTCGATCTCGAGAACCTGGAGCGTCGCCGGATGAAGCTTCACTTCGACCCGGCGGCCCTGCACGTCAGTGCCGTCGATCTCGTAGCAGCCGTCGTCGATCTTAATGCGGCGCACTGTCCAGCCGTTCTGCTCGGCGAGCTGGACCACGGCGTCGCGGGGCTGCCAATCCGCCATCGGCGCGAAACAATCGTCATCGGCCAGGGCCGCCCCGGCCGGGAACGTCGCGAGAAAGGCAAGAATTGTCATGGTCTTCTTCATGGGCCAAACTCCTGTTCACGGCCAATTCCGCACCTTTCATGGGCAATCAATCTGACGGGAACCTGAAGCCGCATCCCGCGCAGCGTCAGCTTGGTGTCAGCCGGGCGGGTGAAGAGGGGTCAACGGACAAGAGATGGAACGAAGATGCGCATCCTGCTGATCGAGGACGACACTATTCTGGGCAACGCGGTGCGCGACCAGATCGCAAGCGACGGTCACTCCGTGGACTGGGTCACGCGACTCGACGAAGCGGGCGCGTCGGTCCGCAGCACCGGCTACGATCTCGTCCTGCTGGACCTCATGCTTCCCGACGGTCGGGGCATCGGCTTTCTGAAGGCGCTGCGCAGCCGGGGCGATGTGACGCCGGTTATCATCATGACCGCGCTCGATCAGGTCTCGGACCGGATCGAGGGGCTTAACGCGGGCGCCGACGACTATCTCGTGAAGCCCTTCGATCTCGCGGAGCTCTCGGCGCGCATCGGGTCGGTGGCGCGGCGCTACAGCGGCAATCCGAACCCCATCGTGAGCCATGCCGGGCTCGAGATCGACCTCGCCGCGCGCAGCATCAGGCGCGACGGCAAGCCCGTGCAGCTGACCGCGCGCGAATGGGCCCTGTTCGAAGCGTTCCTCTCGCGACCCGGCCAGTTGCTGTCGAAAGCCCAGCTAGAAGAGAAGCTCTACGCCTTCGATGCGGAAGTGGAGAGCAACACGATCGAGGTCCATGTCAGCCGCCTGCGCAAGAAACTCGGCGCCCATGTGATCGAGACAGAACGCGGCCTCGGCTACAGGCTGGGCAAGGCATGAGGCTGCCCCGAAGCCTTCAGGCCCGTCTGGGACTTTCGCTCGGGGTCGTGCTGGCGTTGATGTGGATCGCCGCAGCGACGGTCACCGCGCTGATCGTGCGCAAGGAGATGAGCGAGGTCTTCGATTCCACGCTTCAGGAAACGGCGCAGCGGATTCTGCCCCTCGCGGTCATGGATATCGTGAACCGTGACAGCACGAATGTGACACAGCGCCTTGCGCAGCTTCGCAATCACGAGGAATTCTTCACCTATATCGTGCGGGACGCGGAGGGGCGTATCCTGCTCCAATCCCACGCCGCCGATCCTTCCGTGTTCCCTGCGTATGAGGGACGGGGCTTCAGCCAGACGGCCACCCACCGGCTGTACAGCGATGCCGCGCTTCAGGACACGGTACGGATCACCGTCGCGGAGCCGCTCGCGCATCGCGCGCAGGTCGCCCGCGAGATCGAGCTCGGCCTCGGCCTGCCTTTGCTGATCGTGATCCCGCTCGCTTTCGCGGCTGTCGTTCTCGCGGTGCGGACCAATCTGGGGCCGTTGCGGCGGTTCCGGACCAGCCTCGAGGCGCGCAACGCCCGCGACCTTACGCCCATTCCGACTGACGACCTGCAGGCCGAGATCGCCCCGGTCGCAGCCACGCTCAACAATCTTCTGGGGCGGCTGCGCGAGGGGATCGAGGCCGAGCGAAGCTTCGCCTCCAATGCGGCCCATGAACTGCGCACACCGCTTGCCGGTGCCATCGCGCAGACCCAACGGCTGAGCGCGGAAACCACCGATCCAGCCGCCAAGGCACGCGCCGCCGATATCGAAGCGACGCTCAAACGTCTAACGCGGCTCTCGGAACGACTGCTGCAGCTCGCCCGGGCGGAAGGCGGGCCGTTGCGGCTGGAGCGCAGTTCGGACCTGCGCATGACCGCCCGCCTGATTGTCGAAGACCTCGCGCGCAGCCTCGATCCCGGGCGTATTGCGCTGGAGTTACCGGAGACGCCCGTGCTCTCGGATCTCGATCCCGACGCCTTCGGCATCCTGTGCCGGAACCTCATCGAGAACGCCCTGAAGCACGGTGCGCAGGACGACCCCGTCACGGTACGGCTGACCAAGGAGGGCGTGTTCACAGTGACGAATGGCGGGCCCGTCATCCCCAAGGAGACGCTGGCGCGCCTGACTGCGCGGTTCGAGCGAGCGGGCAGCACGAATGACGGCAGCGGGTTGGGCCTCGCCATCGTCTCAGTGATCGCGGAGCGCATCGAAAGCCCCCTCACTCTGACCTCGCCGCCGAGCGGTCGCGACGCGGGTCTCGAGGTCAGGGTGCAGCTCCCTCTGAATGGGACGGAGGTTAAGCCGTCGTGACGGTCACACGCCGCAGGGATGGGCAAACGACCGCCGCATGGCATCGTCGTTTAGCGAAGGCGCAAGAAACGCTGAAAGACATCAACCTCAACGCGATGAAACGCTTCGTGGCCGTCGCCCGGCTGGGCGGCATCTTGAAGGTAGCCGAGGAACTGGGCGCGTCGCCCTCTCCCGTCAGCGAGCGCGATCATTCGAATGGCCGAGCGGGGACGGAAATAAACCGTCCGGGGTAAAGCCAGCTCCGATCAGACGTGATATTCTCGATATGTCAGGGTCTTGCATCATCTGAGAAAGGCACCAGCGACGTGATCGCCAGAGACGTGCGGTCCCAGCTGCTGTTCTTAGCCGGCACCACGTTCGTTTTTACTCTGGAGACCTCAACCGGCCGGCGCGCCCCGTGATCACAGGAGCTCATCATGAAACTGAAGGCCTATCTCCTCGCCTTTCTACTTGTCGCACCGTTTCAGGCTCTGGCCGACGGGGCCGGGCGCGCATGGATTTCACTCTCGAAAGACAAGGGACTTGTCACGATTGAGACCTTCTCCCGGCTGGAGCCCGGCCATTCGGGTAAATATATCCTCGAGGTGAGGAAAAGCGGCCCGAACGGGCGATCCGTCAACCGGCAAGCCGGCTCTGTTCCTGTATCCGATGGAGACGCGACCGGCCCGCTTTCCACAGCGAAGATCTCGTTGGAAGCGAATGCGGACCTCACCGTTCACCTGCGCGTCACCGATGACGAAGGGCGGGTGTTCGAAGATACGGCGGTGAAATCCGGCGAGTGACCCTGCAGCGGATCAGCCGCCGAACACGCACCTATTCGGAGCGTTCTCCGGGAGGTTTCTTGAGCCGGACGTAAGCCGCATAGCCTTCTCGCAAGGGGGTGTACTCCGTGACGTTCTCCACGAGGTCGCCCTCGAAGCGGTCATCGACCTCCGGCAACCGGTCGACGTTCTTGTCGGCCCTCAGACCGTCCGCATATTCGACCTTGATCTTCATGGCGTCCTCTCAAATCGGGTAATTTCTATGAACTCGCAGCGCCCCGCCCGCGTGCGGGGCGCCACCCTTCGTCTTCAATGGAAGCGCGCATCGATGATCCGGTCGGCGATCCGCGCGGCATTGGCGAGGATCGTCATCGCCGGGTTCACGCCGCCGCCGGTGGGCATCAGCGAGCCGTCACAGATCCACAGATTGTCGACATCCCAGCTGCGGCCCATGTCGTTGGTGACCGAGGTCTCGGGATCGTCGCCCATCGGGCAACCGCCCATCAGATGCGCCGTGCTCTGGGTTTCGAACAGGTTGTGACCGCCCGCAGCGCGCATCATCCGGGACATGAACCCCCGCGCATGTTCCTGCAGCCGCTTGTCATTGTCGCAGAAGGAATGGGTCACCTTGGCCCGGGGAAGGCCAAGCGCATCGGTCTCGTCGGCCAGCGTCACGCGGTTGTCCGGTGACGGCATCGACTCTCCCACCATCTTCAGCCCCGCCATCCGGTTGTAGCGGCCCATCTTGCTCAGCAGATCGTCGCCGAACAGCCCCGACGAGGAGACGAGCGTGCCCGCAAAATCGCCGGGCAGCGGGCCTTGGCTCATGAAGGAATAGCCACCGTCGAAATCCTTGCTCGGGTCGTCATCGGCATAGTTCCAGTGCTCGCAGGTCGTCATCGAGGGCGGGCCCTTGTACCAGCGGATCTCCTCGTCGAACTCGCCCCAGACGGCGTCGTTCGCATGCACCATGAGGTTGCGCCCGACCATGCCGTTGGAATTGCCCAAGCCCTGCGGATGATGCGCGTTGGCCGAGTTCAGCAACAGCCGTGGCGTCTCGATGGAGTAGCCGGCCACCACCACATTCGCGGCCTTCTGGAAATGCCATTCCCCGTCGCGATGGTAGGAGACGCCACTGGCGCGCCCGTCCGGGCCCGTTTCGATGCGGCCAACCATGGCGAGGTCGCGCACCTCCGCCCCCGCCTTGATCGCGCGGGGGACATAGGTAATCAGCATGCTCTGCTTGGCATTCACCGAACAGCCGATCTTGCACATGCCGCGATAGGCGCAGGGCGGAGACTTCCCGCGTGGCGCGGAGACGGTGCAGAGCGGCGTCGGCGCCCAATCGACGCCAAGCGCCTCGGCCCCGCGCGCCAGAACCAGACCGGCCTCGTTCACCTCATGCTCGCGATAAGGGTAGCGCCCGCGATCGGGCCCCCACGGGTAGCGGATCGGCCCCGAAATCTTCAGCGCGTCCTCCACCTCGTCGTAGTAGCGCCACATCTCGCGCCAATCGACGGGCCAGTCGCGGCCGTAACCAAGTTTCGAGCGGGACTTGAACCATTCCGGACGGAAGCGGAGCGACACCATCTGGAAATGCACCGAGGAGCCACCCACCGCGCGGCCGGAGTTGTTCGCCCCGAGTTCGATCGGATCGTCGCCGTCGGAGATACGCGGATCGAGCCAATAGAGCTTGTCCTGCTCGCGCTCATCGGATGCGAAGTCGCGCTTTGGCTGGAAGAAGGGACCGGCATCGAACAGCACCACCGACATTCCGGCTTCGGCGAGCTTGGCTGCGAGAACCGAACCGCCGCAGCCCGCACCGACGATCACGAAATCGACCGGCGCGTTCTTAGGGTATTCGCGCATCGGCACCTGCCCTTCGCGCTTGAATACGTCCGGGGCGTGGCCATTCACCGCGCGGGGGCGATCGCTGCGAGACGAGTCTTGGGTCATGCCTGGTCCTCCCATTTTCCGAAGGGCGCCTCCCACGGGTCGATCTGGCCGGCCTTGAGGCGCACATAGCCGCGTGGCGCGGCGGGGCCGCCATAGCCGATCTCGCTCATCCCGGCGGGGGCGCTGTAATAGATTTCCACGATCTGCTTGAGCAAAAGCGCGCGGAAGAATTTCTGCGGTGGCATGTCCTGCCATGTCTCGGGCGCGCGACAGTCGCTGCGATCGATGGCGCGCAGCAGGCGCTCCTGCTCGGGCCGGTCGAGTTCGCGAAATCCGCGCCCGTCGAACGTCGCGCGTGCCTCGGCATCAATCGCCTTCAGGCCGCGGGGCCATGCCTCGCGCTCGGGCGGCATCGTGGCGAACCGGGTGCCGGTGCCGCGATCCTCGTGCAGCGCCGCGTCGATGAAGGGCGCGATGGGCACGGGCTCGGGGCGGCGCTGCGGGATCACGACCGCGCAGAGCGCCTCCAGAAGCGCGAACTGGTCCGGGTCGAGGAAGCGGCGCGGCGGCGGATCACGTCGCGCGCGCAGAACCTCGCGGGTCTGATCGTCGAAGGACGGGCTGTCCCATTTATCGAGCACGTCATAGCCCGGATACGGGGTACGAAACGGTTCGCTCATATCGCTGCCCTTTCCTTTGTCTGGTGCGGCTGATCCTGTTCCACCGCGAGCAGATCGAGTGCGGCACGCCCGGTCTTGCCGAGCCCCGCGAAGCTGATTGGCGCGGGCATCGGCGGGCCCGCCAGCGTCGTCTGTCGCCAGTTGCGCCAGCCCGCCGAGTTGCGCGCGACGCCGTAGGCGTGAAAGCCTGTGCCGACATAGCCAAGCCCCTCGACCGCGCGCAGCAGCAGGGTAAGCGGGCGCCGGAAGCGCCGATGCGGATAGATCGCCTGCGCCATCAGCCCGGCGGCGGCGAGCGGCGGCAGCGTGACCGGCAGATACATCGCCTTGTCATGGAACGCGCCGCGGAAATGCAGCAGCGCAACTTCGCCCGACTCCGCCACCAGCGCGAGCGCGGTGAGGCAGGCCAGTTCGCGCCCGTGCAGATGCTCGTAGCCGCGAGTCTGGGCCATCCGGTGAGTGACCATGCCGAACAGACCGCTCATGATCAGCGCCCCCGGTGCACCGAGCGGCGCGGCGTAGAACAGATTGTTCCACGAAATCCCGCCGGGCCGGCGACTGATGTTGCGCAGGTGGAACCCCATCCCGGCCATCCCGATCCCGACGGAGGTGAGATGCGTCGCCTCGAGCGCCCGGCCGCGCTTGCTGCGCCGCGGCTCCGCCAGGGCGGCTGCCATCGCGGTCGCTCCAGTCAGCGGGGCGACATACATCTCGTCGCGGCGGAAATCGCCGCGCAGATGTTCCAGCGCGCTGTCGAAAAGGACGCTTGCGCCCATGATCGCGGCCCCGTCCCGACCGAGCCGCAGCGCCTCGCGCTTGTTGCGCGACCGCTTCACCGGGTTGCCGGAACGCGGGCGGCGCGCGGCCAGCCCGGCGGCGACGAAACCGAGGCCCACGCCTGCGACGATGGCGCCCAGCCCGATGCCGCCGACGGGCCGACGGGTGCGGCGTCGGAATGCTTCGTATATCCTGTCATGGGTCATTGCGAATTCCCTTTGCTACTGCCGAAACCTTTCGTCCCGGCGTCAGACGATGCGCCGGGAACTGCGCTCAGGCCTGTCGGAACCGCTCGGCTTCACGCGGACGCAGCCGCAGCCCCAGCCCCGGTTCGCCATTGTCGCGAAGCTGGCCCTTCTCCGGCTCGGGCGCGCCGTCGAACAGCATCCCCTCGATCCGGACATGGTCGTGAAACCATTCGAGATGGATCGCGGGCAGCGCGGCGAGGCAGGCGTGCAGATGCAGCGCGGGAGCGCAATGGGCAGAGAGCGGCACCTGATGCGCGGCGCTCAGCGCGGCCACGCCCATGAAGCCGGTGATACCCGCGCAGCGCGTGGCATCCGCCTGCAGCACATCCACCGCGCCCGCTTCGAGCATGTGGCGGAAATAGCCGATATTGAAACCGTACTCCCCCGCCGTGACATTCATCCCCGCCGGGGCCCGGTCGCGGCACAGGCGCAGCCCTTCGAGATCGTCCGAGGAGACCGGCTCCTCGTGCCATTCGACGCCGAATTCGCGGGCACGCTCGGCCAACGCCAGCGCCTCCTTGCGGTTCTGGGCACCATTCGCATCCATGAACAGCCGACAGTCGGAACCGATGGCGTTGCGCGCCTGTTTCAGCCGGTGCGGATCGCGATCGGGGTCGCGCCCGACCTTGATCTTCACCATAGAGAAGCCTTCGGCGGCCCAACCCTCGAGTTGGTCGCGCAGCTGCCGGTCGTCATAGGAGGTGAAACCGCCCGAGCCATAGGCCGGAATCGCGTCGCGCGCGCGGCCGAGAAGGGCGGCGACGGGCTGGCCCAGCAGCTTCCCTTTTAGGTCCCAAAGCGCCGTGTCCACCGCCGCAATTGCCATCGCGACGGGACCATCGCGCCCGATGTTGCGCGTGGCATGCACCATCGCCAGCCAGAGCTTCGCGATGTCGAGCGCATTGCGCCCTTTCACTTGTGGAAAGAGAGTATCGCGCACGATCCCCGCCGTCGCGGGGGTCGTGTAACTGTAGCCAAGGCCGGTCTCGCCCCCAGCGGAGATGGAGACGAGAACCATCGAGGTCTCGCTCCATTCCAGCGTCCCGTCGGATTCCGGCGCATCGGTCGGGATCGTCAGGACGGAGACGTCGACCGCCTCGATCAGCGGATCGGAGCCGAGGGTCATCTCAGCGGTCCGTGACGCGCTTGAACGCCTGCTTCACGATGCCACCGGCCTCGGAGTCTCCATGGACGAGCGCGCTCATGAAGGATTTCGCCTGCTCCATCGTGATATGGGGCGGCAGCGTCGGCACGTCGGGATCGACGGTGGCGTGGATCACGGTCGGGCGATCCGCGGCGAAGGCGGCTTCCCAGGCCGGACCGATCTCCTCGGTGCGGTCGATCCGCAGCCCCTTGAGGCCCAACAGCTCCGCATATGCGGCCATGTCGATATCGGGCACGTCCTGCGTCTTGTCGACACGCGGGCTGTCGGCCATCGCGCGCAGCTCCCAGGTCACTTGGTTGAGGTCCTGGTTGGCCAGCACACAGATCACCAGCCGCGGGTCTGCCCAGTCGCGCCAGTATTTCGAGACGGTGATCAGGTCGGTGATGCCCAGCATCTGCATCGCGCCGTCACCCACGAAGGCCACAGCCGCGCGGTCCGGATAGCAGAACTTCGCCGCCACAGCGTAGGGCACGCCCGGGCACATCGTCGCCAGCGTCCCCGAAAGCGAGGCCTTCATGCCGCGGCGGATCTTGATCGCACGCGCCAGCCAGTTGGCCGAGCTGCCGGAGTCCGCCGACAGGATCGCGTTGTCGGGCAGCCGCGACGACGCCTCCCAGAACAGCCGTTCGGGATTGACGGGATCGGCGCTCTCCTTGGCGCGCTTTTCGACACCGTCCCACCATTCGGCGGTCTTCTTCTCGATCTTCTCCCGCCACGACCGGTCGGTCTTGGGCTTGAGGCGCGGCAACAGGGCCTCCACCGTGTCGGCTGCATCGCCAACGAGGTTCACGTCCATCGGGTAGCGCATCGACACCATCGTCGGGTCGAGGTCGATCTGCACCGCCTTGGCCTGCCCTTCCTCGGGCAGGAATTCCGAGTAGGGGAAGCGCGAGCCGATCATCAGAAGCGTGTCGCATTCGCGCATCATCCAGTCGGAGGCCTGCGTGCCCAGAAGCCCGATCGAGCCGGTCACGAAGGGCAGATCGTCCGGTAGCGCGGCCTTGCCCAGAAGCGCCTTGGCGACGCCTGCGCCAAGGGTTTCGGCAAGCTGCGTGATCTGCGTCTCTGCGCCGATCGCACCCGCGCCGACGAGGATGCCGACCTTCTCGCCCGCGTTCAGGATATCCGCCGCGGCGGCGAGGTCCTTGTCTGCCGGCAGCAGGCGCGGCGCCTGATAGCCGACGCCGCTGTGGACGGTGCCATGGGCGTGGGGCGGCGCTTCGACCGCCTGAGCCTCCTGCACGTCATTGGGGGCGATCACGCAGGTCACGCTGCGCCGCGCCTGCGCGATCCGGAGCGCCCTGTCGATCAGGTGGCGCGCCTGTCCCGGTGCCATCATCGTGTGGACATATTCGCTCGCCACATCCTTGAAGAGCGACTGCAGGTCGACCTCCTGCTGGTAATTGCCGCCAAGCGCGTTGCGCCCCTGCTGGCCGACGATCGCAAGCACCGGCTGGTGGTCCAGCTTGGCGTCGTAGAGACCGTTGAGCAGGTGGATCGCGCCGGGGCCGGAGGTCGCGAGACAACAGCCCACCTCGCCGGTCCATTTCGCATGCGCCGCCGCCATGAACGCGGCGCTTTCCTCGTGGCGTGCCTGAACGAATTCGATCTCGTCATCGCGTCCAAGCGCTGCGACGAGCCCGCTGATCCCGTCTCCCGGGAAGCCATAGATACGGGTAATGCCCCACTGCTTGAGGCGAGAAAGAATGAAATCGGCAACGGTGTCGGACATGTCTGCCTCCACTGTCAGATGTGATGAATGGATTAGGGAAACGGATGCGTCTTGCCGATGTTCCCACAAGAGCCTGTGAGGAGAGGGCCGCGGCGCCCCATGAAGAAACACAGGAACATAGCAGCGCGCATCCGGTTGGTGCGTTCAGACCCATCCAGAAAGGAGCCCGGCAATGAATTACCCCAAACCTCCCTTCCCCAAGCAACCGCAATCCGTTCCCGGTTCGACGGAGAAGATGGACCCGCGCCCCGATCATGGCGAGCAGAGCTATGTCGGGTCGGGCAGGCTCGACGGGATGGCCGCCCTTGTGACGGGCGCAGACAGCGGCATCGGTCGCGCCGTGGCCCTGGCCTATGCCCGCGAAGGGGCCGACGTGATGATTTCCTATCTCGAAGAGCATGACGAGGCCGAGGAAACGCGCCGGCTTGTCGAAGAGGCAGGCCGCCGCGCGTATGTGATGCCCGGCGACATTCAGGACGCCGATCACTGTCGCGCATTGGTGCGCGATACGCATGAAGCCTTCGGGCGTCTCGACATTCTCGTCAACAACGCGGCGCACCAGATGCATTTCGACGAGATCGAGGACATCTCCGATGAAGAATGGGAAACGACCTTCCGCACCAACATTCATTCGATGTTCTACCTGTGCAAGGCGGCGCTCCCGGTGATGGAGAAGAACGGCGCGATCATCAACACGGCCTCGATCAACTCGGACAAACCCAATCCCGGTCTGCTGGCTTACGCGGCGACCAAGGGTGCGATCCAGAACTTCACCACCGGGCTGGCACAGATGGTGGCAGAGCGCGGGATCCGCGTGAATTGCGTCGCACCGGGGCCGGTCTGGACACCGCTGATCCCCTCGACGCTGCCGGAGGACTCGGTCGCGCATTTCGGCGAGGACAAGCCGATGGGCCGCCCCGCGCAACCGGCGGAGCTGGCCTCCGCCTACGTGATGCTTGCCGATCCGCGCTCGAGCTACACGTCAGGCGCGACGGTGGCCGTCACCGGCGGCATGCCGATGATCTGATTTAAAGACGCGGGCCGCCAGCAGAAGCTGCGGCCCGCGCGAATTTTCGTTCGCTCGACTTTTCGGCGGTCAGGCGTCCGAGCACATCACGCGGGCCCTACGCCGAGCTGATTGCGGACCAGCAGAACACCACGCACTTCCTGTGCAAGCGCTTCTGCGAGCGTGCGCTGGAATTCCAGCCTGATCGTGCCTTCGAGCGTCACCACCCCTTCTTCCGCGACGATCAGGACATGGCTCATGTCGACTCGTCCGTCGCCTTCGAGCGCGCTCCGCACGGCGGACGCCAGTTCGTCGTCGGGGACGATCTCCGCGGGTTGCTCCGGCAGGTCGGGCATGATCGGTTGCTCGACGCCGTGATACCCGTCCGGTCGGCTCGGCGCCGCAAGGTCAGAGCGCACCACATGGACGTCTCTGACGTCTTTGTCATCGCCATTCTCGGTCATGATCTCCTCCATGGCTATGGAACGGATCAACGAGTGAGCATCCCGCTTGTTCCTGCGCGCACGCCAGCCGCGCACGGTTTGTTCCGCCAGATTCACGATGGTTCGCGCCATGGAACAAAGGCTGGCGGGGTTCGTTTTTCGGGTAAGCATGACGACCCTCGCGCGGAGCACTGCACGGGTCCCACGCGGGGGTCTCACTTTGACCAAAGGAGGCCTACCATGTTGACCAGACTGCTCTTTGCAGCCTCAGCCCTCGGTGCCTTGGGGTATCTCATCAACCAACGGCGCGGCACCTCGGCACAGGGCGTCCGTCCCGCAGGTCCCTCGCAGATGCGAAACCCACCTCGGAACTGGGACCGGGTCGACGAGGAAATGGATGAAAGTTTCCCGGCAAGCGATCCGCCCGCGAATTATTGACTTCAATTCACCTAAAATCGGGGTCCCGGCGCCAACCCGCCGGGACCCCGCGAAGAGAGCGACCAGATGCCAAATACCTATCTCGAAGAAACATTGGTCACGCTGGAGGCTCGTTTGATCGCGCAACGCCGCGTTCTGGCACGGCTGGTGTCGGAACTGCCCGCAGAGTCGCGCGAGACCGTCATGGCGTGGATCGGCGAACGCGAAGTCATGCATGACGGTCAGGAAGATCCCGGCGCGGACCCGGACGCGACCGACGCGCTTCCGCTAAGCATTGCCGAGGAGTTCCAGCAGATCGCGACGCTCGCGCGGCGCCACCGCCGCGGCAATGGGTGATCCGTCCGGCCGAAGCGCAGACGACGAAGGCAGACGCCCGTGATGCCACCTGCGGCGGGCTTGGCGCAGCCCGCATCGGCGTCGTGCCCCTAGCACCAGCAACCAATCAGGCCCATAGCGAGGCAAGGCAAATGCAGAATTCCCAATCCATTCCACATCTCTCGGGGATCGACAGCACCCGGGCCTTCCTCAGCGAGGGCTATTCGTTCATTTCCCGCCGTTGCGATCAACTTGGGAGCGATGCGTTCCGAACCCGGCTGATGCTGCGCCCCGTGACCTTCCTGCGCGGACGCGACGCGGTACGCAGCTTCTATGAGCCGGGACGGATGACGCGTCGCGGTGCGATGCCGCCCACCGTGGTGCCGCTTCTTCAAGGCAAGGGCAGCGTGCAAAGCCTCGACGACGAAGCCCATCACATCCGCAAGCAGATGTTTCTGGACCTCATGGACCGCGACCGACTGCGCGCGGCCCGCCGGATTTTCGCAGAGGAATGGCAGGCTGCGGCCCGCAGTTGGCAAGGCTGCGAGATCGACTTCTCTGATGCCGTCGACGGCATCATGACGCGAACGGCGCTGCGCTGGTGCGGCATCGACCCGTCACAGCACGACGTTGCCAGCCGCGCGCGCGAACTCAGCACGATGTTCGCCGCGGCCGGCACGCTCGGGCCTGCCTATCTACAGGCACGCTGGCTCCGGGCGCGGTGCGAGCGTTGGGCGCGCAGCCTGATTTCGCAGACCCGCGAAGCGGACGGACCTGCCGGAAGCACCTTGGCCAAGCTCGCCTTCCACACCGATCTGGACGGCAGCCGGATGAGCGAAGACGTGGCCGTGAAGGAACTCCTGAACATACTGCGTCCGATCGTGGCGGTCGGGCGCTATTTCGTGTTCGCCGCCCACGCTCTGCACTCCCACCGCGCAGCCATCCCGGCCGTTGCGGAAGACGACGAGCCGACCTGCCGCGCGATCGCCGAGGAGGTGCGCAGGCTCTACCCGTTCTTCCCGGCGATCGGCGGGCGCGTGCGCGAGGCGTTCGACTGGCACGGCGCCCGGTTCGAACCCGGCGATTGGCTGGTCCTCGATCTCTACGGCACCAACCACGACCCTGACATTTGGGAGGACGCGGAACGCTTCCGCGCCGAACGCCATCTGGGCCGTGACATCCAACCCGAGGGGCTCGTGCCGCAGGGCGGCGGCGACTATCTGCAAAATCATCGCTGCCCGGGCGAATGGCTCACGATGGAGCTGCTGACCGAAGCCGTCATGCAGCTGCGCAAGCTCGATTGGACGGTCCCCGAGCAGGATCTGACACTTTCCGACAACCAGTTCCCCCCGCTGCCGGGAGGCGGCCTGCGCATTGCAGTCCAGCCGGAGAATCCGGGCGCGCGCTGCTGAAAACTCCGGGGCGACAGGCCGAACGCATGCCAGATACCATGTCGAGCATGGGCAGGTCGCAGCCGGTCGAACGCCCCGGCTAAGAGACTTCGTGCCGGCGCCCAACCCGCGCCAACTCTTGACGTCGTCCCGCGATAGACCAGATTATTTTCGAAATGACGTTCGCATCGAGTGGCCAAATTGTCGGATCCACATCCGGATTAGGCCAACATGCTGCTAGATTGACCCAAGGCGCCGCAGACAATCCGCCTTTGCCAAACAGCCTGAACGAGGTCCGCTATCAACGCCCAGTTACTTGCTGCCCTGATCCTTCTGCCGTTCGTGTTCATCGCCATTTACGCAGGCGTGCACGAGTTCCTGCGTTACAAATCGAAGGGACGTGCGAATTACGGCCTGATCTTCGATGAGGAGACCGGAACCTCCTACGTGACCGGCATCTCCGAGGAGGAGGAGGCCTTCGACCCCGAAGATTTCGATCCCAATGACTACAACGAGACCGTAGCCGTCGAGGAAACCGACGGGGAAACCAGCGAGGAAAACGACGAGCACAAATCCTGAGCCTCGGAAATCCGGCCCCGCCATCGACGCCCGACAGGCGATCGAGGCGCGCGACACCGGCGAGCGGCAAGGACCGGAAGCCGACGAAGGCGCCCCCTTTCGGTTCGCGCCTCAAGCGGCAGGCTGCTGCCAGCTTTCGCCGCGATAGGCGCTGTCCCAGAACCGCCATTCATGCCAGCAACTCCGCGCGAAGGCGCGGTGCATCAGGGCTCGCACGGGCGCGTCTGCAATCGCGCCCAGCCTGTCCGTCAACTCGAGCATCCGCGTCACGCTCTGATCGAACGCCTCTCCGGAATAGGTCGCGATCCAGGCCGCATAGGGATTTTCAGCGCCGCTGACCTGCGCGATCTCCCGACCGATATCGCGATAGATCCAGAAACATGGCAGCAAGGCCGCCACCGCTTCGGAAAAATCGCCGATCGCAGCGCTGCGCAGCAGAAAAGAGACATAATGATCGCAGGCCGCCGAAGGCTCGATCCGCGCGAAATCTTCCGCCGAGACGCCGAACAGCCCCATGTAATGCGCGTGCAATTCCCGCTCGACGGCGATCGCTCCAGCCGCCGATCCCGCAAGCTGGGCCACGGTCGGCGCATCTGGGGCTTTGGCGGCGGCCAGCGCGAGCGCGCGGGCGAAGCCTTCAAGGTAATGTGCGTCCTGAATGATGTAGCCCTGAAAGGTTTCCCGATCGAGGCTTCCCTCTGCCAGTTCGCGATTGAAAGGCATGTCATGAATCTGGCGGCGCAGCGGCGCGGTCGCCTGCGCTAGGTCTTGGGCGAAGCTCATTTCTTCTTCTCCTGGAATGCGTGGAAATGGTGCACCGGCCCGTGCCCCGACCCGACAGTCAGCCGATCAGCTGCCGCAATCGCCGCGCTCAGATACGCCTTCGCCCGCTGGGTGGCCTCCGCGAGCGGCACCCCTGCCCCGAGCCATGTCGCCAGCGCCGATGACAGGGTACAGCCCGTCCCGTGCGTGTTGCGCGTCGCGATGCGCGGTGCGTCAAGCCAGAGCTCTTCCTGCGCCGTGACCAGCAGATCCGGGCTTTGGTCGCCTTGCAGATGACCGCCCTTCAGCAGCACCGCGCGCGGCCCGATCTCGCGCAGCGCATGGGCCTGATCACGCATCTGGTCGAAGCTCGTCGCCTCGGCGCAGCCCAGCAGATCGGCGGCCTCGGGCAGGTTCGGCGTGATCAGATCGGCCCGGGGCAGCAGGCTGTGCAGCGCGGTCACCGCCGCCTCTGCCAGCAGCCGATCGCCGCCTTTCGCGACCATCACCGGATCGAGCACTACCGGACAGTCGAGCCCGGTCAGCCTCTCGGCCACAGTCTCGATGATCGCGGCATCGCCCAGCATTCCGATCTTGATCGCGTCGATACGAACGTCTTCGCGCAGCGATGCCAACTGAGTTGCGATCAGCGCCGTGTCGCACAGGCTCACCGCCTGCACGCCGCGCGTGTTCTGGGCGGTCAGCGCGGTAATCACGCTCATCGCGTAGCCACCATTGGCGGAGATGGCCTTGATATCGGCCTGAATGCCCGCCCCGCCCGATGGGTCGGAACCCGCGATGGTGAGAATATTGGGAATCATGTGTCGCTCCATGCGTTGCGCAGGGTTCGGGTGGCGCGCGCCATGTCAGGGGCACGCGAGATGGCAGAAATCACCGCGAGACCGGCACCGCCCGCCGCGCGGATTGCGGGCGCGTCAGTGGCAGTGATCCCGCCGATCGCGAGGCAGGGAAGATCGGTGCGCGAGACGATCCGGGCAAAGCCTGAATGGCCGATCGGGGCGGCATGGTCGGGCTTCGAGCCGGTCGCATGGATCGGACCGACGCCGAGATAATCGATGCCGGGAGGAACGGCGGCGATCTGCGCCTCGGTCTCGATCGAGAGGCCTAGGAGCATGTCGGGCCCGATCCGGCGGCGGATCGCGGCGGGGTCGCCATCGCTCTGGCCGATATGCAGCCCGGCGGCCCCAATCTCGATGGCCACCGCGACCCTATCGTTCACGATCAGCGGCACGTCATAGGGGGCAAGCGCTTCGACCAGCGTCCGGGCCAGCGCGGCGAATTCTGCATCGGGGAGCACCTTGTCGCGCAGCTGCACCCAGCCTGCACCGCCCCGTGCCGCGGCCACGGCTTGCGCGAGCACCGGCTGCGGGGCGGCCGGGTCGGTGACGAAACAGATGGACGGGATCATCATGCGGATTCGATCCGAGCTCCGGCGCTCAGCGCCTCGGCGTCGATCGCATAGAGCGCATCGAGGAACGCGACCTGAAAACTTCCCGGGCCTGAGGCACTCGCCCCGGCGCTCTCCCCGGCGAGCCCAAAATAAGCCAGCGCCGCGACGACCGCCTCGAAGCGAGGCTGTCCTGCGAGAAACGCAGCCACCAGACCAGTCAGCGAACAGCCCAGAGCGGTCACGCGCGGCATCATCGCATGGCCATTGGCGACCCGCGCAGCGCGCTCCCCATCCGTCACAAAATCGACCGCGCCGGTCACCGCAATTACGGCCCCGCTCATCCGGGCCAAGGCCCGCGCGGCGCCTTCCGCGGTCTCGACACTCTCAGTGGAATCCGCCCCTTTCCCCGCGCCAGCCTCGCCCGCAAGCGCAAGGATCTCCGACGCGTTGCCGCGGATTGCCGTCGGGCGCAGTTCCACGAGCCGCGCACCGAGCGCACGCCGATAATCCGTCGCGCCGACCGCGACAGGGTCTAGCACCCACGGGGTTCCCTGCGCGCTCGCGACCTTGGCCGCCGCCGCCATCGCCTCCGCCCAGGGCGGCGACACCGTGCCGATATTGATGCTGAGCGCCTGCGCGAGTCCGGCGAACTCGGCCGCCTCCTCGCGCGCATGCACCATCGCGGGCGAGGCGCCGGAGGCGAGCAGAACATTCGCCATCACGTTCATCGCGACGTAATTGGTGATGTTGTGAACGAGCGGCGCGGTCTGCCGCATCGCCGCGAGATATTGTCCGGGATCTTCCATCGCTCTCTCCTTGGCTGCGGGCATCAGGAGAAGTGCGAGGGGGCAAAGGCGGGAACGCGCCTGACCGTCTCACGCGCCTCCCTCCGCCGGCATTATCCGGTTCAGGTTCTAAGGGTTCGTCTCAGCCCGGTTGCCCGAGCGCCCCTGTCGCTTCGCTCCGAGAGGTGACAGCCTTCGCGCCGCCCGTCAAGCCGGGTCAGACGAGGCGCCCACAGCTTCGCCGCGATCAGCATCCAGCGCATATCCTTGAACGGCGGAACCATTCTGGTCGCCGTCATATGTCAGGCCGGAAAAGAGCGAAGATACCGGCGTCGTTTTCGGATCCGCTTTCCCATCCGAAACATGCTCGGTGCAGCCCCGTCTGCCTGATGCCCGCAAAGCAGAATGGAACAAAGGCACCTTGCATCCGTTGGGGAACCATATCCCCCACCGCTCCGTCCCAGCATTATTGAGCGAGGTTTTTTAGCATGAGACGTCTAGACACGCATTCCGGAACGGCCCTGACCGGCCTCGTTACCGCCCTTGTCCTCTGCGCGAGCGCAGCCTACCCGGGCTCTTCGGACCAGCAGGCCCTTTTCACATCCAAGCAGGCATCGTCAGGCCACGACGTGTACAAGAAGCACTGCGCCGATTGTCATGGCAGCGATCTGATGGGGGATGCAGGCCCGGCACTGGCGGGCAAGAAATTCGCCGACAGCCTCGATTACAGCGGCATGACCGGCAAGCAACTATACGACTTCATCGCGAAGCACATGCCCAAGGATGACCCGGGCGAGCTGACCGACAAGCAGTATCTCCAGACATTCGCCTATCTGCTTTGCAAGAACGGTTTCAAACCCGGGGACAGCGCGATCGACCAGAAAGCGATCGATGCGATGGACCTGCAGCCGTTGCCGGACTCGTCGCAGTCATCCTGCGACTGACCCGACCGCCGCGGCTGATCATTTCAAGAGAGGAGGACCGAACATGGCACATTTGCCACCATTCACCGCGACCTCGCGAGGCGCCGTCCGACCTCTGATCCTGTCCGTATGCGTGGCGGCCCTGCCGGCACTTGCGCACGCGAAGCAGAGTGACGAGATCCAGGGCACGAGCGACACGAACCGCGCCCAGATGAAGGAGCTTCCCGCTTCGGCGAATGTCGCTGTCGACGACAACGCGATGCGATCCGCCAAGGACAACAAGTCCGATTGGTTGCTGCATGGCCGGAGCTACAGCAACCAGCGCTATTCGCCACTCGACCAGATCACGACGGACAATATCGACAAACTGCACCCGGTTGCCTTGGTGCAGACCGGAAAGGTCGCCAGCTTCGAGACCACGCCGATCGTCGTCGATGGCGTGATGTATATCTCGACACCGATGGTCGATAACGAGATGACGGTCATGGCCGTCGATGCCGCAACCGGCGAGACGTATTGGAGCACGACCTATGACGTCTCGCAGGTCAAGACCTGCTGCGGCCCGGTAAACCGGGGCGTGGCCGTGGGTTACGGTAAGGTCTACATTGCGACGCTCGACGCCAATCTTCTCGCGCTCGACGCCAAGACAGGCAAAAAGGTGTGGAAGACCAATCTCGCAGACCCGCAAGCGGGGTTCTCGGAAACGATGGCGCCGCAAATCTATGACGGCAAGGTGATCGTCGGCAGTTCCGGCGGCGAATGGCCGATCCGCGGCTTCGTCGCCGCGATCGATGCGAAGTCGGGCGAGGAAGTGTGGCGCTGGCACGCGACGGATCCCGACACGTTCGAGGGCGACTCGTGGAAGTCCGGTGGCGGCATGGTCTGGACGACCCCCGCAATCGATCCGGAGCGAAACATGGTGATCTTCAGCACCGGCAATCCGAACCCCGACCTCGACGGCTCTAGCCGCAAAGGCGACAACCTCTATACCGACTCGATCGTCGCGCTCGATTCCGATACCGGCAAGCGCAAATGGCACTATCAGGAGGTCAAGCACGACGTCTGGGATTACGACGCCGTCAGCAATGTCGTGCTCTTCGACGCCAAGGACTCCAACGGCAACGTCGTTCCCGCTGCGGGCGAGGCCGGCAAGGTCGGCTGGCTCTATGTGGTGAACCGCGAAACCGGCGATCTGATCCGCAAGTCGGACCCGCTCGTGAAGATGTCGGACAACATGTTCACGCCGCCGACCAAGGACGGGGTTAAGATTCTGCCGGGCGCCAATGGCGGCGCGGAATGGTCGCCGCCGGCCTACTCGCCGGAGACCAACCTGTTCTACGTCATGGAAATGAACCAGTTGATGAACTTCACGACCGATGGCGAAACGACGACGCTGCCGGGTACGCTTCGGCTGGGCAGTACGTTCAAGAACGTCAAGGGCGACGAGGCGATGCAGACCGGCGTGCTCGACGCGGTGAACGTCAACACCGGCAAGGTCGAGTGGAGCTACGACGCGCCGCAGCCGATGATCGGCGGCGTGCTAGCGACGGCCGGGAACTTGGTCTTCACCGGCGAGGGCAACGGCATGTTCGACGCCTTCAATGCGAAATCGGGTGAGAAGCTCTGGAGCTTCAATCTTGGTGCCGGCGTCAACGCACCGCCGATCACCTATCAGGTCGACGGCGAGCAATATGTCGCGGTCGCAGCCGGCGGCAACTTCCAGCTCGGCTTCCCGCGCGGCGATGTCGTGGCGATCTTCAAGCTCGACTGATCCGCCACGAAAACACGTTCAACCTCAAATTCAGGGCCGCGACGCATCCGTCGCGGCCCTTTATGCAGAGAAAGTTTCCGGCGCCTGAACGGCTATCTCGTCTCCCGCGGCCGACGAGATTCGCGCGGCAGGAGCGTCGCGATCACCCGGGCAGGCGCACCGCGGGCTCGGGCCGCCCAGCGACTCCGGCGGGGGCGCAATAGACCCGGCCCTGCGCGGCATCGGGTTCCTCGATCCCTTCCTTCGCCGTGGTGACAAAAAGCGTCTTGAACTCCGGCCCGCCGAAAGCCGGACAGGAACTGTGCCGCCCGCCGACTTCGATCGCCCGGTCGAACCGCCCGTCGGGCAGGTAGCGCGCGACCCGCCCCGAACCCCATTGCGCACTCCAGAGCGCGCCCTCGGCATCCGTCAGCCCGCCGTCGGGGTTCAGCCCATCCGCGCTCAGATCGACGAAAATCTCCGGCGCGCCCTCTGGCCAGCCTTGCGCATCCAGCGCGACCGTCATGATTTTGCCTTTCGGCGTGTCGGAGAAATAGGCGCGCCTTCCATCGGGGGCGAAACAGATCGAATTGGGGATCGAGATTTCGGGGAAAAGCCGCTCCACCGTGCCCTCGAAATAGCGATAGATCGCACCTGCGCCGGTCTCCGCGTTTCTGCCCATGGTGGAGGCCCAGAATCCCCCCATCGGATCCGCGCGGCCATCGTTGCAGCGGGTGACGTCGCGGTCGGCCTCGATCGCGACGAGCGGCTCATGCGCACCCGAGGCAATGTCGAAACGGCGCAGCCCGGTTTCGGTGGAGATCACCAGCGTGTCGGCATCGACCCAACCCGCTGCAGAGGCCATCTGCCCAATGTTCCATTCGCGGGGCCCGCTCGCGTCGCGGCTGAGCAGCCGCCCTGCGAGGATGTCGAACCAGAACAGCTGGCCGCGTTCGGGATGCCAGAGCGCGCCCTCGCCGAGAAAGCAGTTGCGGTCGTCGTAAATCTCGTAGCTCATGCCGTGCAGACCTCGTCATAGCGGGCGACCAGCGCGCGGGCCTTTCCGGCTACGGTATCCACGCTGTCGCCGGGTTTGTAGAGCGACGAGCCGATGCCGAAGCCCGCAGCGCCGGCCTTATGCCACTCGCCCATGTTCTCGGCGGAGACGCCGCCCACCGCGAAGAGCGGCACTTCGGGCGGCAGCACCGCGCGCATTGCGCGCAAGCCCACGGGGCCGATCAGCTCGCCCGGGAACAGCTTGAGCCCGTCCGCTCCTGCGGCGAGCGCCGCGAAGGCCTCGGTCGGGGTCATCACGCCGGGAAAGCTCTGCAGACCGGCGGCTTTGGAAGCGGCAATCACGTCGGTGTTGCAATTGGGCGAGACGATCAGCTTCGCGCCGGTCGCGGCGACAGCTCCGACCTGATCCGTGGTCAGCACCGTCCCCGCCCCGATCAGCGCGTCCGAGCCGAAGCGCTCCACCATCGCGGCGATGCTGTCGAGCGGGTCGGGGGAGTTCAACGGCACCTCGATCCGGGTGACGCCCTCGGCGATCAACGCCTCGCAGACGGGGATGGCTTCGGCGGGAGTGATCCCGCGCAGGATGGCGATGATGGGTCGGCTCATGTTTCGGCTCCGATGGTCTGGCGCGCGGCATAGAGCCCCGCGAGGGTCACGTCTTCGGCGTCTTGGCTGGTCGCATCAATGCCGCGACCTGCCAGCGCCCGGGTATAGAGCGGGCTGAGAACGGGGCTTCCGATCAATGCGACGGGCTGACCCTGCCAGAGATCGCGCGCGGCGGCCAGTTCCCAACCGATCAACAGCCCCGAGAGGCGGCAGGCGGCGGTTTCGGGCGATTGCGCGCCCAGAAGCGCCCCGGCCCGCAGCGCGAACAGCGCCCCATAGGCGCCCGCAGGATCGGCCTGCGCCTCGGATACCGCCGCGTCGAACGCTGCCATGTCCTGACAGCCCTTACCGATCGTGTGGCGCAGCACGGAGCGATGGGCGAGCAGGTCGTAGATCTCACCGGTCATACAGCTGCGGAACCGCTCGATCCGACCCGCGCGCAGGGCCACCCATTTCGTATGGGTGCCCGGCAGGCAGATAGTGCCCTCGAAGCCGGGATTGCGCAGCAGGAAGCCAGCGATCTGGGTCTCCTCGCCGCGCATCACGTCGGGCGGGCTGTCTTGCCGCAGGCCGCAGGCGATATAGACCGGGCGCGCCGCATGATCGGGCACCCGCACGAGACGCGGCTGGGCGGCGCAGGGCACCGGCGCATAGGGCGCCTCGGCCCAGCCCTGACGCGAGCCGACCATGCCACAGGTCACGACCGGAGCCGCGCCCCAGCCTGCAACGGCCTCTTCCAGCACCGGTCCGAACTCGGCGGGGGCGAGCTTGCCCATCCCCTGCTCGGAACTCCGTCGGTCGAGCACTTCGCGCCCGCGCATCGCCCAGACACGCAGATGCGTCGTGCCCCAATCGGCGGCGATCCAGTCGGGAGCCGCGTCACTCATAGTCTTTCTCCTTCAATCACATGGATGCGCTCGGGGAAGGTCCAGGGCAGTGTGAGCCCCTGCCCCATCAGCGCTTGCCCACTGAGCGTAACCGGTCCGGTCTTAAGCGCGGGGATCCCACGCGACAACCGGGGCAGGTTTTCTGCCGTAATCAGCCGCAACCGATAGCGCGCTGCGGGGTCCAGCCCCGTCAGTCGCAAGGGGCGCGGCAGGATCTGCGAGGAAGTCGCCGCCTGACCTGCGAAGGCCACGAAACGGCTACCATCCTCGGCCAGCTGCAACTCGGCGATCACGGCCGGGTCGGCGCTGTCGAGCCGCAGGATATCCGCCCGCATCCGCCAGTCGCGGTTGTCCTTCCACCAGCGCGTGACGGAGGTCAGCACCTCGGCCTCCTCCGCGGTCAGCTCGCGCGGGTCCATCTCGAATCCCATATGACGTTGCGCCGCGACCCAGGCGCGTGTGCGAATATCGATCACCCGGCCCGAGGTGTGGCAATGGCGCGGGCCGACGTGAGAGCCGGTGACGCAAGCAGGCAGGAACAGCGCGGCATCATGCTGGATCCGCAGCCGCTCCAGCGCATCGTTGCTGTCGGAGAGCCACACGCGGCCGGTGCGTTCGAGAATGCCGAAATCGATCCGCCCGCCGCCCGAGGCGCAGCTTTCGAACTCCACATCTGGATGGGCCGCGCGCAGCCGGTCGAGCAGATTGTAGAGGCCCCGCGCCTGCGCTGCGTCGGGATACGGCAGCACGCGGTTATGGTCCCATTTGACGTAAGCGATTTCATAGGCCGAGAGCACCGCGTCGATCGCGGCAAAGAGGTGGTCGCGCACCGCCGGGTTCGCCATGTCGAGTACGCGCTGCTGACGACCCTCGATCTGATCGTCCGGGCCCAGCAGCCAGTCGGGATGGGCCCGCGCCAGATCGCTGTCGCGATTGACCATCTCGGGCTCGAACCAGAGGCCGAATTCCATCCCGAGGCTTTGGACATGATCGACCAGCGGCGTCAGCCCGTCGGGATATTTGCGCGGATCGACCGCCCAGTCGCCCAGTGAACTGGTGTCGTCGTCGCGCTTGCCGAACCAGCCGTCATCCAGCACGAAGCGTTCCGCACCAAGTGCGGCGGCGCGCTCTGCGATAGATTTCAGCTCGGCCAGATCGTGCTTGAAATAGACCGCTTCCCAGCAGTTGTAATGCACCGGGCGCGCCTTGGCCCAAGGGGCGTGTTTGCGCAGATGGCGCTGGAAGGCCACCGCGCAGCCATTCGAGCCCGCCTCCGAGAAAGCGGCATAAAGCGTCGCGGTCTCGAACCGCGTCGCCGGTTCCGGCTCGGAGCCGCTCGCATGACCGAACTGGATTTGCCTGCGTCCGTCAGGAAGCTCTTCGGCCACCATCCGATGCCCGCCCGACCAGCCGTAATGGAAGCCGCGGGTTTCGCCTTGCGTCTTGGTGGCGCCGCGCGCAGGCAGGATCAACCCGGGGAAATGCTCGTGCCCGGTACGGCCCGTATGGTTGTCGCGCACGCGCTGACCGGGGCGCCACGGCGTCGCCTCGATCTGGAATTCACCGATCCAGCGCCCCGAGACTTCAAGCATCTCGTCGGCCAGCTGCGGGCCGGGAAACACCGGGGCGGCGAGCCAATGAAGCGTAATCGGCTCATCGCTCTCCAGCTCTGCGCGCGCCGCGATCAGACCGGTGTCGGGGTCGAGCGTGAATTGCGCGCTATAGCGCAGCCCAAGCGCCGCATCGCGATAGGTAAGCCTCAGTTCGCGGCCAGTCTGTGTCTCGCTCTCGAACCGGAAGGCGGGGCGCAACGGCTGCCCCGCCCCGTCGCGCGCGATCAGGCCGGGCTCTCCGGGGAAGCTCTCGCTGGCCTCGGGGCAGATCGAGACCTCTGGTGCGCGATCGAGCATCCCGCCGGTGACATCCGGCACGCTCGCGACGGCCAAGCCCGCGAGGTCTTCCCCCTCGGGCAGCGCCGCGCCCCAATAGACGATCTCGGGAAGCCTCTCGTCGTGACTCGCCAGAACGAGGCTTTGGCGGGTGTCCTGCAAATGCCATGCGCGGATCATTTCACCGCCCCGAGCGTCAGCCCTGCGATGAAGTGTTTCTGCATCAGGAAGAACATCGCCACGGGGGGCAGAGCGGCGAGGATCGAGCCTGCCGACACCAGTTGCCACGCCGCAACCCATTGACCGTTGAGCGATTGCAGCCCCGCGGTGATCGGCTGGGTATCCGCCCCCGTGGTAAGCACCGTCGCCCAGAAATAGTCGTTCCAGATGAAGGTGAAGATCAGCACCGACAGCGCCGCGATCGCGGGTCGCACCAGTGGCAGCACGATATGCCAAAAGATCTGCCATTCGCCCACGCCCTCTACCCGGGCGGCTTCGATCAGCTCTTTCGGGAGCGCCTTGATGAAGTTGCGCATGAAGAGCGTGCAGAACCCGGTCTGGAAGGCGACATGGAACAGTGCGAGCCCGGTGATCGTGTCATAGAGCCCCATCTTCACTGTCAGGTCGCGCACCGGCACCATCAGGATCTGGAAGGGCACGAAGTTCCCTGCCACGAAGATGAAGAAGATCAGCAGGTTGCCCTTGAACTTGTAGACGGCGAGCGCAAAGCCCGTCAGGCAGGACAGCGCCACCGCCCCGATCACCGTCGGGATCGTCACCTTGAAAGAGTTCAGCATGTAGCTGGCGAAGGGCGAATTCTTGAACACGTCGAGATAGTTCGAGAAGGCCAGATAGGACGGCACCCCGAAGTAGTTGCCCTGCGCGAGATCGCTCGACGGACGGATCGAGGTGACGGCGACGCCCAGAAGCGGCAACAGCCAGAGCACCAGCATCACCGGCAGCAAGACCTGATAGGTCAGTCGCGCGGCGGGGCTCATGGATTGAATGGGTTTGGGAAACATCTCACAGCCCCCTTTCGTCGCGCCACATCTTCCAGATGAAGCCCGAAATGAAGATCATCATGATCGCGAACAGCACCACCGCGATCGCCGCGCCATAGCCCATGCGATAGCCGTATTCCGACAGCGCCTGCTCGTACATGTAGTAAGACAGCACCCGCGAGGATCCGAAGGGCCCGCCATCGGTCATGATCGACACGAGATCGAAGCTGCGCAGCGCACCGATCACGGTGACGACGACCGCGATGAAGGTAGCCGGGCGCAGTTGCGGCAGCACGACATACCAGAGCATCTTGATGCCCTTAGCCCCGTCGAGACGCGCCGCTTCGATCTGGTCGGGCGCGACCGCGTTCAAACCGGTCAGGTAGAGGATCATGCAGTAGGCGATCTGTGGCCACAGACCGGCGGCGATGATCCCGTAGGTCACCGTGTTGGGATTGGCGAGGATCGCGATCCCGGTCCCGTCGAGCCATTTCGTCAGTTCGAAGAACAGTCCGAAGCCCGGTGCGTAGAACCACGAGAAGATCAGGCCGACCACAACCTGAGAGATCACGAAGGGAAAGAAGAACAGCGATTTGTAGATCCGGATGCCGCGCACGGTCTGGTTCAGGAAAAGCGCGATGAACAGCCCGAACGGGATCGCCAGCATATAGAGCACCAGCCAGATCACGTTGTTCTTGAGGCTGGTATAGAAGGCGTCGTCATCGAGCAGTTCGAGATAGTTCGACAGACCGACCCACGTCTTCGCGCTCAGCCCGTCCCATTGAAAGAAAGAAATCCACATCGATTCCACGATCGGGATCAACACGTAGATCAGGAACATCAGCGCGCCGGGGGCGAGAAACAGCCAGGGCGCGAGCTTGCGGTTCAACCGGCGGCGGCGCGGTGCGGGCGTACCCGTCTCCGCGTGCGGCTCGGACATTGCGGGTGAGACGGTCATCGTCGCACTCCTCGGATCTGGAAAAACAGGAAGGGGCGGCGCCCTGTTACAGACGCCGCCCTCGGGGAGGATCAGTTCTTGTAGACGCGCTGACGCACCTTCTCGAGCCGGTCGAGGATCGCGTCGAGATGATCGGGATAGGCCATGAATTCCTGGAAGCCTTCCATGCCCGCCTTCGCCATCTGTGCCGGTGCGTCACGATCGAAGAACTGCGCGATACCGCCGTCGGCCGTGGACAGGATCTTGAAGCCCGCTTGCAGGAAGGGATCGTCGCCAACCGAGGAGTTCTTGTTGATCGGCAACTGACCGAGGGTCTCGTTCATCTTGGTCTGCACGTCGGCCTTCGCGACATAGGCGAGGAACTTCTTGGCGTCTTCCTTGTTCTTCGCGCCTGCCGGGATATGGATCGTATCGGTCGGCGCTTCTTCGGCACGCGGAATATCCGGGTTGATCGTCGGGAAGTCCATGAAGCCAAGCGTGTCATTGGTCATCCCGCCATCCTTGAAGGTGGCGACGGCGAAGTTGCCCATGACGTAATTCGCAGCCTTGCCCTGAACGATGTTCGACACAGCATCCTGCCAATCGATCGCGGCGACGTTCTTGGTGGTGTAGGGCAGAACCTTCTTCCACTCTGCGAAGACAGCTCTCACGCGGTCGTCGGTCCACGGGATTTCGCCGCCGGTGAGCTTCATGTGGAAGTCGTAGCCATTGGTGCGCAGGTCGAGATAGTCGAAGATCCCTGCCGCCGGCCACAGCGCCTTGGTGCCCGTGGTCAGGCAGTCGACGCCCATCTCCTTGAACTTCTTGCAGTTCGAGATGAACTCGTCCCAGGTCTTGGGCACGTCCACCCCGGCCTTCTTGTACAGGTCTTTGTTATAGTAGATGCCCCACTGGTAGTAGGTGTAGGGCACGCCCCATTGCTTGCCGTCAATGGTCATCGACTTGAGCGCCGAGCCGAGGCTGTCCTTGAGCCCGTTCTCCTCCCAGACATCGGACACATCGGTGAATTGGCCGGCATTGACAAAGGGCGCCATGCGATTGCCCGCATACCAGTTCGCCAGATCGGGACTGTCGGCGGTCAGGAAGTTGCGGATCGCGGTCTTGTAGCCTTCGTGATCGAAGGTGTTCACCTCGACCTTCACATCAGGGTTTTCGGCCTCGAAGCCTTTCACGAGCTGCTCGAAGGCGGCCTTCGGCGCCGGATCGGACGCATCGGTGAAAAGCTTGAGCACGCGCTGTTCGGCCATTGCCGGAATGGCGATCGACCCCATCAGCGCCACGAGCGCAGTGGTTTTCAGGATATTCATTCGGTTCTCCTCCCGTTTCAGTAGCCCACGGCCCAACGATTTTAGTTTCAAATAATGGAACCGTGTTTTACATATTGAAATGCTGCCGCGAATCTCTCATCCTGTCAACAGTCCTGAGGAGGAGCCCATGAACGACGCCACGCCAAAGCCGGAGAAATCGGACGGCACGGTCGGACGCACGCTGGCCGTGCTCGACCGCGTCGCGGAATTCGGCCGTCCCGTGCGCTTCGCCGAGCTGCTACCGGTCTGCGATCTGCCCAAGGCGACGCTGTATCGCTTCCTGCAAACGCTCACGAACCAGGGGATGCTGTCGCTCGACGAGGACCGTCAGACCTATACGCCGGGCTTGCGTCTCGTGCGCCTCGCCCATGCCGCCTGGGCGCAAAGCTCGCTCGCGCCGATCGCGGCACCCTATCTCGACCAACTGTCGAAGGAGACCGGCCAGACGCTCCACCTCGCTCAGCTCGATCAGGGCATGGTACTCTATGTCGACAAGCGAAACGCCTCGCGCCCGGTCGAGATGTTCTCGCAATCGGGCAAGGTCGGCCCCGCCTATTGCACCGGAGTGGGCAAGGCGATGCTCGCCTATCTCCCCGAGGACGCGCTGCAGAATGCGCTGACGCGGCAGAGCTTCCATCGCTTCACGGAACATACCCTGACCGACGTGACCAGCCTGCGCGCGGAGCTGGAGACCATCCGCAAACGCGGTTTTGCCTGGGATGACGAGGAGCATGAACCCGGCATCCGCTGCATCGCCGCCCCGATCCTGTCGCCTCAGGGCCGCGTCCTGGGCGCGCTCTCGATCACCTCGGCCCAGCCCGACGGTCAAAGACAACTCGAAACCTACGCCCCGCTGATCCTCGAGACGGCGGAGAAGATCGCGAAAGCGGCCAGCCACTGGCGCTTTCCGGAACAGAAACGCGCCGACTGAACCCCGGTGCGCAAAAACAGGGAGGAGACCCCGTGAGCGGAGTCGCATTGGAGAAGATCGTCAAACGGTTTGGCGATGCGGAGGTGATCCACGGCGTCGACCTGACGGTCGAACCGGGGGAATTCTGTGTCTTCGTCGGGCCGTCCGGTTGTGGCAAGTCAACGCTTTTGCGGATGATCGCGGGGTTGGAGGAGACCTCGGACGGTGCGATCAGCATTGGCGGCCGCGAAGTCACGAAAGCCGAACCCGCCGAACGCGGCATCGCGATGGTGTTTCAGACCTACGCGCTCTACCCGCATATGACGGTGGGCGAGAACATGGGCTTCGGGCTGAAGATGAACGGCCATCCCAAGTCTGAAATCTCCGAGAAAGTGCAGGAAGCCGCGCGTATCCTGAAACTGGAGCCGCTTCTGGACCGCAAGCCCGCTGCGCTTTCTGGCGGTCAGCGCCAGCGCGTGGCCATCGGCCGCGCGATCACCCGCGGCCCGGACGTTTTTCTCTTCGACGAGCCGCTGTCGAACCTCGACGCCGAGTTGCGCGTCGAGATGCGCGCTGAGATCGCGCGTCTGCACCGCGAGATCGGGGCGACGATGATCTACGTCACCCACGATCAGGTCGAGGCGATGACGATGGCCGACAAGATCGTCGTGCTGCGGGCCGGCAATATCGAACAGGTCGGAAGCCCGATGGAGCTTTACGACGACCCCGACAATCGCTTCGTCGCGGGCTTCATGGGTTCGCCTTCGATGAACTTCCTCGCCGCGACCGTGGTAGACGGTCAGCTCGACGTGCCCGCTCTGGGGCAGCGCATCGACAGTCCCGTCGCCTTGCCCGCGGATGGCACGAAGCTGGAGATCGGCATCCGCCCCAACGCGCTCCGCCTGAGCGGCACGGATGGCAATTTCACCATCGAGATGGCCGAGAACCTTGGCGGCGTGAGCTACGCGCACTTGGACGGCGTGACAGGCGAGCGCGTCGTGGTCGAGACCGATCAGCGTCTCCACGGCGCGGTCGGTGGCAAGACCGGGATCAGCTTCGATCCGGTCTCGGTCTATGTGTTCGACACCAGCACAGGCGCACGGGTGCGCGGATGAGCCTTGCCGTCGGCCTTGTGGGGCTGGGAGCGATCGCCCGCGCCCAGCACCTTCCCGCGATTGCGGAGACCGAAGGCGTGCATCTCGCCGCCATCGCGAGCCGCAATGCCACCCTGCCCGACCTACCGAGCTATCCCGACCTGCGCACGATGCTCGACGCCGAGCCCGAGATCGGCGCCGTCTCGCTCTGCACCCCGCCGCAGGGGCGGTTCGATCAGGCGATGGCGGTGCTGCGCGCGGGCCGTCACCTGATGCTCGAAAAGCCGCCGGGCATGACGCTGAGCGAGGTCGAGGCGCTGCGCGAGACCGCCGCCAAGGCGGGGCTGACGATCTTCGCCACATGGCATTCGCGCGAGGCGGCAGCCGTGGAGGCGGCACGCCAATGGCTCGCGGGGCTGGAGATTTCCGCCATCCATATCGACTGGCGCGAAGACGTGCGCAAATGGCATCCCGGGCAGGAGTGGATCTGGCAACCCGGCGGGCTCGGCGTCTTCGATCCCGGCATCAACGCACTCTCGATCCTGACTCGGGTCCTGCGCCAGCCGGTGCGGCTGACGGCGGCAGCGCTGAGCATCCCGCAGGGCCGCCAGACCCCGATCGCCGCCGATCTGGAAATGTGCGCGGGAGAGACCCCGATCAGCGCCGCGTTCGACTGGCGGGAAACGGGTGACGAGCTGTGGCGCATCACCCTTCAGACCGACCGAGGCGCAGCAACGCTCGACAAGGGCGGCGCGGAGTTCAGCACCGATGGCGAGGTAATCGCCACGGGCGAGAACCGCGAATACGCCAACCTATACGCCCGGATGCGCGATCTGGTGCGCGCCGGGCAGAGTGATCTCGACCTCGCGCCGATGCGCCTTGTCGCGGACGCCTTCATCAACGCACGTTTCGCGATCACCGAACCTTTCGACGCCTGATCGCGCCGACCAACCCCGAGGACCGATATGAAAATTACCGCCATCGAAACCTTCATCGTGCCGCCGCGCTGGTGTTTCGTGAAAATTTCCACCGACGAGGGCATCTCCGGCTGGGGCGAGCCGGTGCTGGAGGGCCGCGCGGCCTCTGTCGCTGCCTGCGTCGAGGAACTCTCGGACTACCTGATCGGGAAAGACCCCGGCCATATTCAGGACCACTGGACGGTCATGTATCGCGGCGGCTTCTATCGCGGCGGCGGCATCCACATGTCGGCCATCGCCGGGCTCGATCAGGCGCTGTGGGACATCAAGGGCAAGGCGCTAGGCGTGCCTGTCCATTCGCTTCTGGGCGGCCAGCAGCGCGACCGCATCCGGGTCTATAGCTGGATCGGCGGCGACCGTCCGGGCGACACGGCGCGGATGGCGCGCGAATGCGGCGACCGGGGTTTCACTGCGGTGAAGATGAACGGCACCGAGGAACTGCAATTCATCGATTCCCACGACAAGATCGACGCCGTGCTGGAACGCGTGCAGGCGATCCGCGAGGAAATGGGCCCCGATTTCGGCATCGGCGTCGACTTCCACGGTCGCGTCCATCGCCCGATGGCCAAGCAGCTCGCGAAAGAACTCGAGCCCTTCAACCTGATGTTCATCGAGGAACCGGTGCTGAGCGAAAACGCCGAGGCGCTGCGCGAGATCGCGAACCATTGCTCGACCCCGATCGCACTGGGTGAGCGGCTCTATACCCGCTGGGATTTCAAATCGATCCTGCAGGGCGGTTACGTCGATATCGTCCAGCCGGATCCCAGTCATTCCGGCGGCATCACCGAGACTTACCGCATCGCGGCGATGGCCGAGGCCCATGACGTGGCCTTGGCGCTGCACTGCCCGCTGGGGCCGATCGCACTGGCGGCGAACCTGCAGCTCGATGCGGTCTGCTACAACGCCTTCATTCAGGAGCAGTCGCTGGGCATCCATTACAACAAGGGTTCCGACCTGCTCGACTATCTGAGCAACCCGTCGGTCTTCGAATATGACGACGGCTTCGTCGCGATCCCGCAGGGGCCCGGCCTAGGCGTCGAGGTCAACGAGGAGAAAGTCCGTCAGGCGGCTGCGGAAGGTCACCGCTGGCGCAACCCGATCTGGCGCCATGCCGATGGCAGCTTCGCGGAGTGGTAATGATGAGAGAGATCAGCAAACTGAACGGAGGCTGGACCTTCGCGGAAGGCTTCGACGCGGCCAAGGTCGCAGAACTGCTGCAGGGCGAGACGGTCACCCTGCCCCATAACGCCGCCGACCTGCCGATGAGCTATTTCGACGAGCGCGACTTCCAGCGCCCCTTCACCTATCAGCGTGAGATCGCATGGAACGATGCCTGGGCGGGAAAGCTGGTGCGGCTGCGGTTCGATGCGGCGATGGCCGATGCGGTGGTCTATGTGAACGGCGCCGAAGTGCTGCGTCACCGCGACGGCTATACGCCCTTCACCGTAGATCTGACGGACCGCTTTGTAGGCGGCAAGGCGTTGGTGACGGTGCATATCGACGGTTCGGAAAACCCCGAGATCCCACCCTTCGGTGGCCGCATCGACTACCTCACCTATGCCGGGATTTATCGCGACGCCTGGTTGGAGGTGCTGCCCGAGGCCCATATCGCAAGCGTGAAGATCGAGACGCCCGACGTGCTGGCCGAGACCAAGCGCGTTCTGGTCAAGCTCGACGCGCCGGGCCCGGTGGAGGCGGTTCTGTCGGACGCCGAGGACCACGAGATCGCACGCGGCCAAGGCACGGGCGAAATCAGCTTCGATAGCCTCGCCGATATCACGCTCTGGTCGGTCGAGACGCCCGCGCTCTACACGCTGACGCTGACCTTGATCGAGAGCGGCGACCGCCTCACCCAGCGCTTCGGCTTCCGTCACGCGGAATTCACGCCCGAGGGCTTTTTCCTCAACGGCGAGCGCGTGGTTCTGCGCGGCCTCAACCGGCATCAGAGCTTCCCCTATTCGGGCTACGCTCAGGGCAAGCGCAGCCAGGAGCGCGACGCGGAAATCCTGCGCTACGATCTGGCCTGCAACATCGCGCGCACCTCGCATTACCCGCAAAGCCCCTATTTCCTCGACCGCTGCGACGAGATCGGCCTCATGGTCTTCGAGGAAATCCCCGGCTGGCAGCATATCGGCGGCGATGTCTGGCAGGATGAATCGGTGAGCAATGTCGAGCGGATGATCCGGCGCGACTGGAACCACCCCTCGATCATCATCTGGGGCGTTCGGATCAACGAGAGCCCCGATGCGGAGGCGTTCTACAAGCGCACCAATGCCCTCGCGCATGAGCTGGATGCAACGCGCCCCACCGGCGGCGTGCGCTGCATCACCGACAGCCAACTGCTCGAAGACGTCTACACGATGAACGATTTCATCCTCGGCGATTTCGAACTGCCCTTCTCGAACCGCCCGCGCACGAGCTTGCGCGACCAGCAGGAGGTGACGGGGCTGCCCAAGCGCGTGCCTTATCTGGTGACCGAGTATAACGGGCACATGTATCCCACCAAGGCGGGCGACCCCGAGCATCGCCAGCACGAGCATGTGCTGCGCCATCTCGACGTGCTCAACGCCGCCCACGATCCCGATGCCGGACTTGCAGGCTGCATCGGCTGGTGCATGTTCGACTACAACACCCACAAGGATTTCGGCGCGGGCGACCGGATCTGCCATCACGGTGTGATGTCGATCTTCCGCGAGCCGAAATTCGCAGCCTACGCCTATGCCAGCCAGCGCGATCCCGACGAGGCGATCGTGATGGAGCCGGTCACCATCTGGTCGCGCGGCGAGCGAAATATCGGCGGGGTGATCCCGCTGATCGTGCTGACCAATTGCGACGAGGTGGAGTTGTCCTACGCCGACGTGGTCAAGCGCGTCGGGCCCGACCGCAGCCGCTTCCCGCATCTGCCCCATGCGCCAGTCGTCATCGATTACGACCATTTCACCCCCGACGAGGTGACCGCCTGGGGGGAGAGCTGGCATGCGGGCCGCCTGCGCGGCTACCTGAACGGGGAGTTGGTAATCGAGCGCGACTTCCCCGCCGACGCGATGTTCGAACGGCTGGAAGTGGCGCCCGATGTCACCGAAGCCGAGGCCGATCCGAGCGACGAGATCCGGGTGATGATCCGCGCTCGCGATCAGGCAGGCAACAAGCTGCATTTCCTAAACGAGCCGGTGTTCCTAGACGTCGAAGGTCCGGCGAAGCTGATCGGCCCCGATTGCGTGGCGCTCGCGGATGGCGCGACCGGCTGCTGGCTCCGCCTGACGGGTGAGCGCGGCAAGATCAGGGTGACCGCGCGGCTTCGTGACAAAATCGAGTCGGTGGAAATTGCGGCGCTGTGATTGGCAAGGGCGCAGGAGCGTATCGCTCGCGCCCTCTCCATCGCAGACTATCGATGAAGATTGACCGCGCGACGCAGGCGATGCGCGATCACCTGTCGCGGATTCTCGATCAGATCGACCGCATCCAGGACGATCACACCGAGCTTTTCGAGGTCGCACCACAGAGCTGAGTCCGGGACGGGGTGAATTATATCCAAGGCCCTGCGCGCCGAGTCCGTTTGCATCAACGAGGCGGTCGGGACGCTTACAGGAGGCCTCGGCTCGCGGCGATACTCGCTGCCTCTCGCAAGGTCTTCGCCCCGAGCCGGTCCGCAGCGCCCCTGAGCCGCGCCTTGACGCCCCCGACGGAGAGCTGCAATTCGTGGGCGACCTGCTTGTGGAGATAGCCTTTGGAATAGAGTTGGAGCGCTTCCATTTGCGCCTCGGTCGGCATCTCGGGCTCGTCCGAATGGATGCGCGAGAGAACCCTCTCGATCTCTTTCATTTCGGAAACCCGAAGCTCCCGGTCTGAGCGCGCAAAGATGCCAAGGCTCCGCTTCGGCATCTCCTGCGTCCCGTGGATCGACACGACACCTCCGAATTCGAAGCCGAAAGACCGATAGTCGCGCATGAAGCTCGTGCCGACGAAGCTGTCTATTTCACCCCACCGCGCATAGCCCGAATTTTCCTGGCACCAGCGCAGCAGCGGATCGGCCAGCGCCAACCCGGAAAACGTGTAATGATTGATCCATTCAGGCGGAAACAGGTTCAACTCGGCTTCAGGCGCGAAAAAGCCAGCCCGCAAGGCGACGTAGCAGCCTGCTGGAGCGAGATCGGCGAAAAGGCTCTGGTGATCACGAAGAATCATGCCGTTTCGAACTTCCATTCTGTCCGAGTGCTCAATAGTCACTACGGAAGTGCGGCTCGGTTGGACCAAGATAGTTCCGCAATGCGTTGGTCGAGGGATTCACTGAACATACTACAAGGGTAGCTGCATGATCGATGTGCGTACATTGCGCCGGAAATTGCAACTTATGAGTGCAATATCAGACTGGAAATTCGCCTTAGGGCTGCATGTGCGCTTTGCAAACCCTACACTCCTATACCAGACATATCCACAGGAATGGATCGATTTCTATACTGCGAACGGTCTCGTGTTCCGGGATCCGACGGTCAGATGGGCCATGACGCATACAGGCATTTGCGATTGGTCCGAACTCGCGGAGCAGGACGAGAGCAACGTGTTCGGTCAGGCGGCCGAGTTCGGACTGCGCTATGGGAAGGCCGTCGCTGTCGGCGACGAGACCCGGTCCGCCGGTTTCTTCGCCCATCCTTCGCGAAGGATCGAACAGGCCGAAGTCGAGGAAGCGCACGCACTCCTCAAGCAATTGCGCGACATGACGAAGGGCGTGGAACTTATGCCTGCGGAAGAGTTGAAGCGCCTCCGGGCCGAACTGCACCCCTGAGGTCTTCGCGCGGCACGAAACGAGTTCGCCCGTGCCGCGCGATAGCTTAAGTTGATCCCGCCGGGCTCGATTAGCCCGTCACGATCCCGTCCGCCGGGCCGAAGCGCGGCTTGGCGAATTGTTCCTGATGCCACAGCGGGTAGATCAGCGGCGGGCGGCTGACCTCGTCGAGGCGGGCGAGATCTTCGGTGGAGAGCTTGACGTCGAGCGCGCGGAAGTTGCGCTCGAACTGCGCCACCGTGCTACCGCCGACCACCAGCGAGGCAACGCCGGGACGGGTGAGCAGCCATGCCAGCGCGATCTGCGCCGCCTCGACGCCATGCGCCTCGCCCAATTCGCTGAGCACATCGACGATCTTCCAGAGCCGCTCCTGATCGCGGATCGGCGGTTCGGTCCAACCCTTCGCCTGACGGCTCCCCTCGGCCACCGGATTGTCGCGGGTGTGTTTGCCCGACAGCAGCCCCGCCGCAAGCGGGCTCCAGACGGTCGCGCCGACGCCCTGATCGACCGCGATCGGCAAAAGCTCGTATTCCGCCTCGCGCGCCTCGAGCGTGTAGTGGATCTGCTGGGTGACGAACCGCGCCCGACCCGGCTTCTCCGAGGCCATCAGCGATTTCATGACCTGCCAGCCGGTATAGTTCGAGCAGCCCGCATAGCGGATCTTACCCTGGTCGATCAGCGTTTGCAGGGCTTCGAGCGTTTCCTCGACGGGGGTTTGGCCGTCCCATTCGTGGATATGATAGATGTCGATGTGATCGGTGCGCAGACGTTTCAGGCTGCGCTCACATTCGCGGATCAGGTGCCAGCGGCTCGCGCCCTCGCCATTGGGGCCGTCATCGATCGGCATGCGAGCTTTCGACGAGATCAGCACCTTGTCACGGCGGCCTTCCAGCGCCTCGCCCACGATCTCTTCGGCGGTGCCGGTGGAATACATGTTCGCCGTGTCGATCAGGTTCACACCGTGGTCGATCACGCAATCGAACAGGTCGCGGGCCTCGGCCACGCCCTGACTGCCGACCATCGCGAAGGGACCTTCGCCGCCGAAGGTGAAAGTGCCCATCGCGAGGGCCGAAACCTTCAGCCCGCTCCGTCCCAGCGTATTGTAGTGCATGTCCCTCTCCTACGCGCCCAAGGCAGCGCTTGTCTCTTCGATGAGGATGCACGCGACGGTGCCGCCCGCGTCCTGAATTCCCTTGGATTTCTCGCCGAACGCGGCAGCCTTGCCGTGCTGGGCTTCCATCTCCTTGGTCGCCTCCAGCGCCTCTTTCGCAGCTTGGGCTGCTGCGTGTGATGCCTCGGCGGGCGATGCGCCCGCCTGCGCCTGCGCGGCGATGGTCTCGGCGACCGGGTGCAGCACGTCGAGTACGGTCTTGTCACCCAGCTGCGCCTTGCCGCGCTGCGCGATCCCGTCGCGGAAGGCAGCCCAGAAATCGGCCAGCGCGGCGGTGTCCATCACTTCCGCACCGTCGAGTGCCTTCGCTCCGCGCAGGAAACCCGTTGCCATCAGCGTGCCCATGGTCGAGGGCGCGGCTTTCGCGATCGCGGCGCCCGCGGTCTTCATCCCGTCTGCCAGCGTCTCGGGCGCCTTTTCCTCAAGGGCGGCCGCTGCGGCGGCGAAACCCTTCGCCATGGTCAGACCCAGATCGCTGTCGCCGACCTTGCCGTCGAGCTCGATCAGGGCCTGTTTCTCGGCGGCGAACCGATCCCGATAGCGGTTAAACAGACCGGGCAGCGCACTTGCATTCATCGTCATGGCAGCCCTCACTTCGCGATATGTTTGAAGAACGGCGTCGTCGCGCTGCGTTCGATGAGCGGCTTCAGCTCGTCATCGAGATGCAGGACCGAGATCGAGGCGCCCGCCATCTCCATCGAGGTCGCGAATTCACCGATCCAGACCTGCGCGATGGTCACGTTGCGCTCTGCGAACAGCTGCGAGATGCGGCGGTAGAAGATGTAGAGCTCTTCCATCGGCGTCGCGCCCAGCCCGTTGACGATGATCGCAACCTCATCGCCTGCCGCGTAGTCCTGCTCGGCGAAGATGCGCTCCATCATTTCGTCCACGACGGCATCTGCGGGCTCGAGCGTCTTGCGGGTGATCCCCGGCTCGCCATGGATGCCCATGCCGATTTCCATCTCGTCTTCGCCGAGCGTGAAGCTGGGCTTGCCGACCTCGGGAACGATACAGGGCGTCAGCGCCACGCCCATTGTGCGGGTGCGCGCCTTCGCCTTCTCGGTCAGACGGACGACCTCGGAGAGCGGCTTCATCTCGGCGGCGGCGGCTCCCGCGACCTTGTAGAGGAAGACGATCCCGGCGACGCCGCGGCGCTTGTGTTCCTCGCCCGGCTTGGAGGAGGCCACATCGTCATTGCCGACCACGGTGGCGGTTTCGATATCGTCGACCTCGGCCAGTTCCCCGGCGAGGTCGAAGTTCATGATGTCGCCGCTGTAATTGCCGTAGAGATAGAGAACCCCTGCCCCCTGATCGACATGCTTTGTCACTTCGAGGATCTGGTCCGAGCTGGGCGACTGGAACACGCCGCCGACACCCGCACCGTCGAGCATCCCGTCGCCGACATAGCCGAGGAACAGCGGCAGGTGGCCGGAGCCGCCCCCCGTCACGATCCCAACCTTGCCCGGGACCGGGTTCGCCGTCACGAAGCAATGCAGATCGTCCGCGACATGGGTCACTTCCGGATGGGCGGCGTAAATCCCCTCCAGCATCTCTTCGACGAAATCTTCGGGTTTGTTGAGAAACTTCTTCATCGGATCACTCTGCTTTGCGTTGCTTGGGTTTTTGCTTGCGGCGCACGAAGAAGGCCGCTGCGAGAAGGATGAACGCGCCCACGACAAGGCGCTGCCAGGTGCTGGGGATACCCACCAGAACCAGCGTGTTGCTGACCACGGTGATCAGGAGAACACCGGCCACCGTGCCCAGCACCGAGCCCGTGCCGCCGGTGATCCGCGCCCCGCCGAGAACGACGGCGGCGATCACCTCGATCTCGGTGCCGACCAGATCGAACGGGTTGGCCATGCGGGTCGCGCTGACATGGATGATGCCTGCGAGACCTGCGAGCGCCCCCGCGAAGGCGAAGACGAAGACATGCACCACGCGCTGGCCATAGCCGAGCCGCGCCGCGACCTCCGGGTTGCCGCCGGTAGCAAAGATCGCCCGCCCCATCAGCGTGCGGTCAAACAGGAACCAGGCCAGCCCGACGACGACCGGGAAGATCAGGAAATAGGCGGGCAGATCGACGGTCACGCCATTGGCGCCCTGAAACTGGTAGAGCGCGGCCTTCCCGAAGGCGGTCATCTGCGGCGGAAGCTCCATCAGCCAAACCGTACCCACGAAGGCCAGCAGGATACCGCGGAACAGGTATTGCGTGCCGATCGTGACGATCAGCGAAGGCACGCGCAGCCCGTGAACCAGAAGGCCGTTCACCGCGCCCAGAAGCGCACCGGCCACAACTGCAATCGCGATGATCGCCGCCATCGGCAGATCGGGCGCCACGGTGATCACGAATTTCGTAAGCGAATACATTGTCAGCGCCGCGATCGCGGTGAAGGAGACGTCGATGCCCCCTGCCGCGAGAATGGCGAAGACACCGAGCGCGAAGAGCCCGGTCACCACGCTCGCGCGGCCCATATCGATGAGCGAGCCCGGCTGCAGAAAGTTGGGGTTGATGATCGACACCGCCACGCAGATCACGACGAGGATGGTCAGCGTCACCATCTCGGGGCGACGTCGCAGGGTCTCCCAAATCGTCAGTTTGTCCTCGGGACGTTTGGGCGTTGATCGGTCATTCATCTCTTGCACCATGGTCATCAGGCAGCCTCGTTCGCCGAGCCAAGCATCGATTGGTAAATACGGTTCTCGTCGGTGGTCGCGGCGTCGAGTTCATCGACGAGGCGACCGCGATTCATCACGAGGATCCGGTCGCAGTTCTGCAGCAGTTCCGGCAGGTCGTCGGAGACGATGATCAGCCCGATCCCGCGCTCCGCCATCGCCTGGATCGCGCGGTAGATCGTGTCCTTCGACCCGACATCGACGCCGACGGTCGGGCCATGAAGCACCAGCAATTTCGGCTCGATGCTGAGCCACCGGCCGATCAGCACGCGCTGCTGGTTGCCGCCCGAGAGCGCCGAGACCGGCAGGTCGATATTGCCGGTATTGAGGTTCATCGCCTCGGAAATCTTGCTCGCCGCCTCGCGCCCCTTGCGCTTGTCGACGATGCCCCCGCGCCCACGCAGCCGGTCGAGGATCAGCGTCACCTCGTTCTGGTAGATCGACTTCTGCAGGAACAGCCCTTCGGAGAGGCGGTCCTCGGGGACATAGCCGATGCCGCGTGCAATCGCGTCCGCGGGGGAGTCGAGATGCACCTGCGCGCCGGAAATCTCGATATGACCGGAGCTCAGCGATTGATGGCCGGCCAGCGCGAGCGCGACCTCGTTGCGACCGGAATCCGAGAGACCGGTGATGCCAAGCACCTCGCCCGCCTTCAGCGAGAAGGCGACATCCTCGAAGTCCGCGCCGGAGCTCGCCCCCTCGACGCGCAGCACCTCTTCGGCCCGCGGCGTGCCATTGCGGTAGCGCATCGTGTCCAGTTCGCGCCCGGTCATCAGATGCGAAAGCTCGGCGCGGGAATAGTCCGCGATTGGGCCCTGCGAGATACACTCGCCATCGCGGAAGATGATCGCTTGCCCGCCGATGCGGTAGCACTCCTCCAGTTTGTGGGTCACGAACAGCACCGCCACGTCGCGTTCGAGCAATTTGCCGACCAGTTCGATCAGCGCGTCGACCTCGTGCCGGGTGAGCGAAGTGGTCGGCTCGTCCATGATAACCAGCCGCGCGTCGGCGGCGATGGCCCGCGCGATGGCGACGCGCTGCCGGATCGCAAGCGGCAGATCCCCGACCATTGTGTTAAGGAGTTTCGCCGTCGGCTCCAGCCCGACATTACGGATTGCCTCGCGGGCCGTTTCGCGCAGACGGCGGCGGTTCAGCAGCCGCATCAGGCGCCCGTTGCCGCTCACCAGTTGGTCGCCAAGCGCGACATTTTCCACGACGGAGAGGTTCGGCAGCAGGGAGAGGTCCTGATAGACCGTCTCGATCCCCGCTTCGAGCGACTGGATCGGCGACAGCTCGCTATGCGCCTGCCCATCGAGCACGATCTCTCCCTCGCTGGGCGCATGGGCGCCCGAAATAATCTTGATGAAGGTGCTCTTGCCGCAGCCATTCTCGCCCAGCAGGTGATAGGCGACACCAGTGTCGATCGTTACGTCGACGCCGCGCAGCGCGTGAACACCGCCAAAGCGTTTGTGGATGCCGCGCAGCTCCAGAAAATGTCCGTCTGACATCTGATTGCTCCCCCTGAACACCGGTCTTTTCCGTCCCATGCGCCGCAGCTCCTCCAGCCTAGGCACGGGCGGTTCGAAAGCCGGCCGGGGCTGACCCCCGGCCGACCGATTTTTTCACGTCTTAGAAAAGGGTCTCTTTGTAGGTATCCTTGTCGACGAGAACCATGCCGTTACCCACGACGAGCACGCCGTCACCGGCACCGGGGCGCACGCTGACACTGTGGTAGCCGTCGACACCCAGATCCATGCCGTCGGTGATCTCTTCACCCGCGAGGATCTTGGTGGCCAGCGAGTTCATCGCCATACCGGCCTTCTGCGGATCCCAGAAACCGATCGCGGTGATCGCCCCGCTGTCGAGATAGGCCGCCGAGGGGTTCGGCAGACCGGTGCCCACAAGACAGACCTTGCCGGCCAGACCGGCTTCTTCGATCGCGCGACCGACGCCGAGCACATCATTGCCCGCCGAAGTCTGGAAGCCCTTGATATCCGGGTGCTTGCGCAGGATTTCCTTGGCTTTCTCGTAGGTGCCCTGGGCGTCGTCGAAGCTTTCGTTGTTCGGATCGACGAGTTCCATATCCGGGTATTTCTTCGCGTTCTCCTCGCCCGCGCCGACCCACTGCATGTGGGTGCGGCTGCCCAGCGAGCCGACGAAGGTCGTCCACTTGCCCTTGCCGCCCATGCACTTGGCCAGACGCTCGTTCAGCGCCGCACCATATTCCGCGTTATCGAAGGCTTCGACATCGGCCATGGTGTTCTTCTGGTTGTCAGCCTCGTGGGTCACGACGACGATGCCGCGATCCATCGCGCGCTTGAGCACGCCTTCGAGGATCGCCGGATCCATCGGCACGACGGCCAGCGCATCGACGCCGCGCGCGACGAGATCCTGCACGATCTGCAGCTGCTGGGCGGAATCCGCCGTGGCGGGGCCGACCTGCTCGATCTTCATGTCGGGATGTTCCTGCGCGTACTTCTCGACACCGGTTTTCATCCGGTCGAACCACGGGATACCGCTGATCTTGACGACCGTGGTGATCGACTTGCCTTCCTGCGCTGCGACCCCTTGTGCGCCAGCCAGCATTGCCGCCGTGGTCGCGGCCAACAGGCCGATTTTCAGTCCTTTGAATGCCATGATGATCTCCTCCCTGGATTACATTCTTCGGCTCAGTGTTTCGGAGCGCGCGCCGCGCGCCCCAGCGAAAAGCGTGTGATGACCTGGTCGACCAACTCGAAGCGGTTGACCGCGAGGAAGCACAGCAGCAGCGCGCCCCAGGCGAAATCCCGCACGAAATTCGAGAACCCGACGAAGTTCAGCAGGCTCGACAGAAGCTGCAGCGTGATCGCCGAAAGCACGACATTCACGATGCGCCCATAGCCGCCCTCGGGCCGCACCCCCGCCATCACCGCGACAAGGATCGCGATCAGCAGATAAGAGGTGCCGTAGTCCCATTTCACGTTGATGTTCCGCGCTGCGATGATGACCCCCGCCAGACCGGCCATCAGCCCCGAGAGCGCGTAGGTCGTGATCAGGATGCGGTCGCGGTTGAAGCCGCTGAACAGCGCCGCCTTCGGGTTGGCTCCGGTCAGCATCAGCTTCATCCCGTAGGGCGTGAAGCGCAGCACCCCGCCCAGGATCAAAGCAGCGCCGAGGAAGATCAGGAAGCTCGCCGGCACTCCGAAGATCAGGCCATTGCCCAGATCGTAGAGCGCGGGCGGCGATCCGATCGTCACCGAGCGTCCTTCCGAGAACACGACCGCCGCGCCGGTGAAGGCCATCTGCGTGCCCAAGGTGCACAGGATCGGCGTGATCTCGAAACGCGAGATCAGAAATCCGTTCAGCGCACCGCCCAGCACGCCGATGATCAGACATCCCCCGGCGAAGGTGATAGTGAACAGCACGGGCGCTTCGTCGACCGGGAAGATCGACAGCGCTACAAGCCCCGAGGCCACGCCCGAGAGGTTCGCAAGCGCGATCCCCGACAGGTCGATCCCACCGTTGCCGGAGCACATCGCCAGCATCACGCCGATCGCGAGCAGCCCGATCTCGGGCACCTGGTTCGCCATCGATTGCAGATTGTAGATCGAAAGGTAATTGCCGCCGGATGCCGCCCCGCCGACTGCTAGAAGCAGCACGATGAGTACGGACAACACAAACAGGTTCCCATCCAGTTTCGACATCTCCTCCCCCGCGCCGTTTACTGAAGAATTATCTTATTTACTAAATTCGTACTATTATGTTTACTAAAGTCAACCCCGTTTGTTCACTAGCTGCTTCGAGCGCGAGCGAATAAAAAGACCGAACTTTCCGAAGGCCCGTTGTGCAGTGCGGGAGGTTCGCCCATAGATTGAAGGCCACATGAGCGACACGATGGAAATTGAGCCAAAAAAGCCGGTCACCCTGCGCGAAGTTGCCGGGCACGCGGGGGTTTCCGCTGCCACCGTTTCGCTGGTCCTGAACGACAAGGGCGACATCTCGGAGGCCACCCGCGCCCGCGTTTTGGAAGCGGTGGAGGCGTTGAACTACACCCCGCGCTCGAATCGGGCGCGGACCGAAGTCACCAACACGATCCGCTTTCTCAAGATCGCGCGCCACGGCCAGACGGTGAATCGCGACCACAACCACTTCATCTCGGACTATATCGACGGGATGTCTTTCGAGGCGCTTCGCCGCGACTACGCGCTGCAGGTCGTGAGCTACGAACAGGAATCGCTGCATCAACTGTTGTCGAGCCTGGACGGCTCGGAACCGCGCGGCATCGTCGTGCTCGGCACCGAACTTTCACGCGAAGATATCGAGACGATCATCGAGCGCGCGCCGCTACCGACCGTGCTCATCGACACCTACCACCCGTTCCTGAAGGCGAATTTCGTCGATATGGACAACGATCAACTCGTCTACGATGCGCTCTCGCATCTGGTTTCGCGCGGCTTCCGCAAGATCGGCTATGTCGGAAGTTACAGCGAGGTGATGAACTTCCGGCTGCGTCAAACGGCGTTCCGGAACGCGGCCGCAGCGTTCGGATTGCAGAGCGAGGACGCGCAGGAACTTTCGGTGAAGTCGACACTGGACGGCGCCTATGAAGAAGCCTTGACCCAGTTGGGCGACCGGCCTCTCGCGGATGCTTATTTCTGTGCGAATGACATCATCGCCTTCGGCTTCGTCAGAGCCTTGCGCGAATTGGGCCACAGAGTGCCGGAAGATGTTTCGGTCGTGGGCTTCGACAACCTTCCCACCTCGAGCGTCTTCGATCCGCCCCTGACTTCGGTCGACGTTCCGAAAGCGCGCATCGGCGCGATGGCGATCCGCCTGCTCGACGACCTCATCGCGACGGACGAGCGAGATCAATCTCCGGTGAAGGTCCTGATGACGGGGGAACTGGTTGTGCGCGATAGCGTGGCGGATTTCAAACCACGGCGCTGAAACGCGAGAGCTTCTGAAGCTGCGACGTAACTTTCAGCTGCCCCCCACTATCTCGTCGAGCGCACGGCAGAGCCGTTCCGTCACCTGTGCAGTGCCGGACGTGCCGCCGAGGTCGCGGGGGCGGCTTTCGGGATCCGCCGTCACGAGTTCGATCGCGCGCATCATTTGCGCCCCTGCCTCGGTCTCTCCGAGGTGCTCCAACATCATCGCCGCGCTCCAGAAGGTGCCGATGGGATTTGCGACGCCCTTGCCGGTGATGTCGAAGGCGGAGCCATGGATCGGCTCGAACATCGAGGGCGCAGCGCGCTCGGGGTTGAGGTTGGCCGTGGGCGCGATGCCGATAGAGCCGGCGAGCGCCGCAGCCAGATCCGAGAGGATGTCGGCGTGCAGGTTCGTGGCGACGATCGTGTCGAGCGAATGCGGATCGAGCGTCATGCGCACGGTCATCGCGTCGACCAGCATCCGGTCCCACGTCACGTCGGGAAACTCGGCCGCGATCTCGGCGGCGATTTCGTCCCAGAGCACGAGCCCGTAGCGCTGCGCGTTGGATTTCGTGACGACCGTCAGCCGTTTGCGCGGACGTGCCTGGGCCTGCGAGAAAGCCACGCGCATGATGCGTTCGACGCCCGTGCGGGTGAAGATGGCGGTCTCGGTGGCGACCTCATGCGGCTGGCCGCGATGGCTGCGCCCGCCCTGCCCCGCATATTCGCCCTCGGAATTCTCGCGCACGATAAGCCAGTCCAGGTCGTCCGGGCTGACACCCGCAAGCGGGCTCGACAGGCCGGGCAGGATCCGGGTGGGCCGCAGGTTCGAGTATTGATCGAGCCCCTGACAGATCGCGAGGCGCAGCCCCCAGAGCGTCAGGTGATCGGGCACGTCCGGCGCGCCGACCGCGCCGAAGAGGATCGCGTCATAGGCCCGCAGCGCGTCGACCCCGCCCGCGGGCATGAACGTGCCTTCGCGCTGATAGCGTTTCGAGCCCCAGTCGAAGCGGTCGATCTCCAGCCGGAATGCGTTGGTCTGGCGGCTCAGGTGATCGAGCGCCGTCAGCGCGGCGTCGACCACCTCCGGCCCGATCCCGTCGCCGGGGATGGCCGCGATACGATGCACCCGGGTCGTCATGGCCGCATCACGCCTTCAGCCACGCCTTGAAGGCGTCATCGTAGTCGGGATGCCAGCGCGACAGCGGCGGGCGGTTCTCGGTGATGTCGCCCGCCGCCCAGAGGATGCGCTTCACATCGGTCGCGCGGTCCACGTCGTTGTCCGGGCACAGGATGTAGAAATCGCCGCGCTCGATCGAGTCGAAGAGGAATTCCACGACCTGTTCGGGCATCCAGGCGCCAGCGGGTTTTTCGGTGCGCCCGCCCGCGGTCAGCGGCGTGTAGACGAAGCCCGGAATGAACAGCCGCGCCTCGACCTTGCAGTCCTCGCGGTTGCGCAACTCGTGCTGCAGCGCCTCGGTGAAGGCCTTCACGCCGGCTTTCGACACGTTATAGGCCGGATCGCCCGGGGGCGTGGTGATCCCCTGCTTGGAGCCGGTATTGACGATCAGGCCCGGCGTGCCCGACGCGATCATGCGCGGCGCGAAAATCTGGCTGCCACGAATGATCCCGCCCAGGTTCACCTCGAGGATGCGGTCCCAGTTGCCTTCCTCATCGAAGATCGAACTGCCGGGCTGCATCCCCGCGTTGTTCATCAGCAGGTTGACCGGACCGAAGCGCGCCCAGACCTCGTCGGCGAGCGCCATGAGCTGCGCGCGGTCCGAGACGTCGGTCGCCAGCGTCATCACGTCCGCCTCCGCGGCACCCGCGGCGATCAGAGCGTCGGAGGCGGCGTCGAGCGCAGCCCCCGGCAGATCGGCGATGCAAACGCGCATCCCAAGCCCGGCGAGGTGGCGGGCGGCAGCGAGGCCGATACCCGAGGCCCCTCCGGTGACGACTGCGACATTGCCTTTGGCGAGAGCGGGATGCATGGCATTTCTCCTTTCAGTTCGGTGTCCGAGATCGGTGCGCGCTTCAGGCAGTCGCGCCGGCGAAGACCTCGAAATCAGTGTCGATGATGGTCGGCGCAGACGGGCGTTCTGGCGAGGCCAGAACCTCCTCGATCGCCTTCTTGCCGATCAGGAAACGGTTCGAGCGGACGGTCGAGAGCGGCTGGGGCAGCTCCTTGCCGATATCGAGACCGTTGAAGCCGAAGATGGCGAATTGGTCGGGCAGGCTGATGCTTTCGGCAAGGCAGTGGAAGACGCCGCCCACCGCCATGTCGTCGTTGGAATAGACCGCGACGTCGACCTGCGGGGCCGAAGCACGCAGGCGCGCTGTCTGTTCTCGACCCGTACCGACCGAGCTGGGCCCGTCATCGATCGCATGCGCCTCGATGGAGAGCCCCGCTTCGGACAGCGCCTCGCACAGCCCGTCATAGCGCAGCCGCGCGCGGCGGTCGGCCTCCCAGTCATGGCCGACATAGCCGAAATGGCGGTAGCCGCGTGAAATCAGGTGGCGACCGATGGCGTGGCCTGCACGGCGATGCGAGGTGCCCACCGCGATGTCGATCGGCGTGCTGTCGATATCCATCATCTCGACGACGCGGATATCACTCTGTTCTAGCATCTTGCGGGTCGCGTCGGTGTGGTCGAACCCGGCCAGCAGGATCGCGGCCGGCTTCCAGCTGAGGATGCCGCGCACCACAGCCTCTTCGCGATCCACATTATAATCCGTGGTCGAGATCACCGGCTGCAGGTCACTTCCCTCGAGCCCGGCATGGACGCCCTGCAGGACTTCCGGGAAGACGATGTTGGAGAGCGACGGGATGACGACGCCGACGAGGAAGGAGTCGAGCGAGGCCAGCGAGCCAGCGATGCGGTTGGGGACGTAGCCCATCGCGCGGACCGTCTCCATGACCTTCTCGCGGGTAGCTTCGGCGACGAGTCCCTTGTTGCGCATGATGCGAGAGACCGTCGACTCGCTGACATTGGCACGGCGCGCGACCTCGCGCACCGTGATCTTGCTTTTGCGGTCGGGCAATCGCTGCTTGGTCCCCATGACGCTTTCCTCCAATTCCTTTCGGGCAAGCCCGAGTCAATTACCCAGAAATGCACCTAGCGGCAGCGTTTTCAAAGGCCATACATGCATGGCGCGAAAACATCGCGGGGACCGTGGCGATCATACCTCCACGTATTTGCGCCACGGATGCGCTTCCTTGAAGCCCAGAACCTCGCGCGCCTTGCGGTTCGAGATCGGTGCCTCGTCGGCGCCCATCTCACGGGTGATCGGCGTGTTCGGGCAGTATTTCTTCAAGAACTCGGTGGTCGGCATGTCGGCGGTGATCGTGTCGTTGACCGCGTTGAACACCTGATAGCCCAGACCGTCCTTCTCGATGCACAGATGCACGATCTCACCCAGATCGCGCGCGTCAATATAGCTCCAGGCGTTGCGTTTGCGGCTCATCGGGTTCTCGAGGAACCCCTTGAACATGCCGTATTCATGGGGCTCGATCACGTTGCCGATGCGCAGTGCGTAAATATCGGCGCCGTAGCGGGCGGCGAAGGCGCGGGCGGTCTTCTCGTTGCAGACCTTGGAGAGCCCGTAGCTGTCCATCGGATCGCTGTCGTAATCTTCCTCGAGCGGGAAGGAGTGAAAATCCTTGTCGCCCTCGGCGAAGCACACGCCATAGGTCGTCTCGGACGAGGCGATGATCACCTTGCGCACGCCGAGCTTCATCGCCGCCTCGATCACGTTGTAGGTGCTCATGACGTTGGCCTGATAGGTCACGTTGTCGGGCTCGATCAGCACGCGCGGGATCGCGGCGAAATGCACGACCGCATCGGGCGGCGACGGCGGCGCGCCCTTCTCGAACCCGCCGAAGTCGTGGTGGGTGGTCAGCGCGTTGAACACGGCGCCGCTGTCGGTCACGTCGGTGATCAGCGTGTTCACGCCCGGGACGTCGAGCGGCTTGAGGTCGACGTTGAGCACATCGTAGCCCTTGCTCAGCAGATGCGGCACCGCATGACGCCCTGCCTTGCCGGTGCCGCCTGTGAATACTACGCGCTTGGTCATTTCAATCTCCGTTTCGTTCATTCGCTTTTTGGTTCGGCGGGACGGCCTCAGCCGGTCGCCGCCAGCATCACGCTTTCCTGCGTGGCGTTCTCTCGGGTCAGTTCGCCGCTGATCTTCCCCTCCTTCAGCACGATCACACGGTCGCTGATCGCCAGAATCTCCGGCAGGTCCGACGAGACGACGATGATCGACATGCCCTCCTCGGCCATCTTGCCCAACAACGTGTGCACCTCGGCCTTGGCGCCGATGTCGATCCCGCGCGTCGGCTCGTCGACGATCAGGATCTGCGGACGGCGCGCGGCCCATTTCGCCAAGACGACCTTCTGCTGGTTGCCGCCCGACAGGTTGAGCACCTTCTGCTCGGGCGACGGCGTCTTGATGCCCAGCGCGCGGATATAATCCGCACAGGCCGCCGTTTCCTTGCGACGGTTCACGAAGTCGAAGCTGCAATAGTCACTCAGATGCGTCAGGGAAAAGTTCTCGCGCACCGACATGCCGAGGACAAGCCCTCGCGATTGCCGATCCTCGGTCACAAATCCGAGCCCATGCTCTATCGCGTCCGAGGGCGAGGAAATCAGCGCCGGTTTGCCGTTGATCGAAATCTCGCCGCTATGGGGGCGGCTGCCGAAAATCATCTCCATCACTTCGGTCCGTCCGGCACCGACCAGACCGAAGAAGCCCAGAACTTCGCCGCGATGCAGGTCGAAATCGACATCGCGCACGAACACACCTTCGTCCTTCACGCGCTTTTCGGTGAGATTGCGCACCGACATCAGAACCTCGTCGGTCGCGTGGGAGGTGTGATGGCCGAAAAGCTGGTCGAGCTCGCGATCCACCATCAGGCGCACCAGCAGGTCGCTCGTCATCTCGGAGACGGGCCGTGTATCGACGGTGCGACCGTCGCGCAGCACGGTGACGCGGTCGGCGATTTCGAAGATTTCCTCGAGCTTGTGCGAGATGAAGACGATACCGACACCCTGCTCGGCCAGTTTGCGCGACATGCGCAACAGCGTCGAGGCCTCGTGGTGGCTGAGCGACGCGGTCGGCTCGTCCATGATGATGAGTTTGGAATTGTAGGAGATGGCGCGGGCGATCTCGATCAGCTGTCTCTGGCCGATCGAAAGCGTGCCGACCATAGCTTCCGGGTCGATTTCCACGCCAAGCTCGTGCAGCACCGCGCGGGTGTCCGCATTCATCTTGGTGCGGTCGATCAGGCCGGTCGGCAATAGCGGCTCACGCGCGAGAAAGACGTTCTCGGCGACGGTGAGGTTATTCACCACTGCGAGTTCCTGGTAAATGATCGAGATGCCGAGCGACCGCGCATGGACCGGGTTCTTGATCACGACGGGTTCGCCCTCGACGCGGATCTCCCCTCCCGGACCGGCGCGCAGCACGCCTGTCATGATCTTCATCAGGGTGCTCTTGCCGGCGCCGTTTTCCCCTGCCAGCACATGCACCTCGCCGGAGTTGAGATGCAGGTCGACGTGGTCCAGCGCCTTCACCCCGGGAAAGGTCTTGGAAATGCTGATCATTTCGAGAAACGGTTTCATCGCGGCCTCAGGCTGAAGAATGTCGGGCGGGGCCACACTTGGCCCCGCCCAGGTGTCGTCGGAGATTACTTGGTGTAGCTGTCGAGGTTGTCGGCAGTCACGACGGTCACACCGGTGTCGATGTTCTGCGGATCGGTCTCTTCACCCTTGATCTGGGCCACGAGATGCTCGACCGCCAGCTTGCCCATCGTGATCGGGCGCTGGACCATGATGCCGTCGATGAAGCCCTCCTTCACGCCCTTGATCGTGTCGGGCAGATCGTCGAACGCAAAGACCTTCAGCTTGCCTTTCTTGTCCGCGAATTCCTGCTGCGCGAGAACCTTCGCGACGGCCGGGCCGCCGACCTGGCTGATGCCGAAGATACCGGCGAGGTTCGGGTTTGCGCGCAGGAGCGCCTCGGTCACCGAAACGGCGCGGGCGAGGTCGTCCTCGGTGCCTTCGGTCGCGACCAGCTTGATGTCGGGATAGTCGGCCAGCGCTTCCTTCACGCCGTCGATCCGCTCGTTCAGGTTGGACGCACCAAGCTGACCGGTGACGATCGCCACCTCACCCTTGCCGCCGAGCGCTTCGGCCATGGACTTGCCCATGGTGACGCCCGCCTGCTTGTTGATCGTGCCGATATACATGCTGCGCGCGCTATTGGCGCTGTCGCTGTCGAAGGTGACGACCTTGATACCCGCATCGGTGGCCTGCTTGATGATGCCCTCGACCGATTTCGGTTCGTTGACCGAGATCCCGATCCCGTCGACGTGACGCGCCATCAGATCCTCGATGATCTTGACCTGCGTCGAACCCTGCGTGTTCGCCGGCACCACCCACTGGTAGTTCACGCCCAGCTCTTTCGCTGCCTCGGCCCCGCCGGTGTTGCAGTCGTCGAAGAACGGAACGGCCACCTTCGGCACGAGCGCCACGGTGATGTCCTGAGCATAGGACGCAGCCGCCCCCATACCGGTTGCCAGGGCCAGAACCGCCGCGGCGGCTTTCATTGCAATACGCATCTTCTCTCCTCCTCCAGACCCGACCACGCACGGCAGGCCTCTATTGTTGATGCAGTTTCGGTTTTGCGCCCCGCACCGGGGCCTTCTTCGTCCGGATCTCGCGCCGCTCTCTCCTCTTCGAGACGCGGTCCGGCTTCTTGATCTTGTTGCTTTCCGGACGACGCGGCTCAGCCGCGGCCGCCCATCCGATTGCGCAGCACGTCCAGACTGACCGCGATCAGGATCACGCCGCCGGTAATGGCCTGCTGGGCATAGGTATTGATGTTGAGCAGCACGACGCCGTTGGCGATCTCGCCGATCAGGGCAGCACCGATGACCGCGCCCAGCACCGAGCCAATACCGCCCGCAAGGCTGGCCCCGCCGATTGCGGCGGCGGCGATCACCTCAAGCTCCGAACCGAAGCCGGACGCCGGTTCTGCCGACAGGTAGCGCGAAAAGGCGATAACGCCGGCCAGCGCAGAGATTGTCGAGGACAGGACGTAGACCGCGAGCTTGACGCGCTGGACCTTCACCCCGCTCAGACGTGCCGCGTTCTCGTTGCCGCCCGTGGCATAGACGTGCCGACCGAAGCGGGTCCGGGTCATGATGACGGTGAAGATGAGTGTCAGCACGAGCAGGATGACCACCGGCACCGGCACCGGGCCGACATAGCCCTGTCCCAGAAAGCTGAAGCTCTCGGGAGTCTCTGGGGTCAACGGCACGCCGTGGGTAATCATATACATCAAGCCGCGCCCGATGCTCAGCGTGCCGAGCGTGGCGATGAAGGGCGGCAGGCCGATCGCGGTGATCAGCAGCCCGTTGGTCAACCCGAAGGCAAGCCCGACACCGAGCCCCGCGGCCACCGCCGCATATTGCGAGTAGCCCGCATCGAAGCAGAGCGCCGTGATCAGACCGGCGAGCCCCATCGCAGAGCCCACCGACAGATCAATCCCGCCGGTGATGATGACCATCACCATGCCGATGCTCATGATGGCGGTCAGCGAGAACGCCCGCGACACCCCCATCAGGTTCGACACGGTCAGGAAATACGGTGTGAACAAGCTGATCAGCAGCCCCATCAGGATCAACGCGATCAGAACGTTGAATTCACGCATGTGACGCAGTTGAAGCAATTGATGCAGGACTCGCATGGATTTCCTTTCCGATGGCGTGACCGAATTTTCCGACAGTGCCAAAACGCCCCTCCCTTCTCCGCGTCCCCGACCTTCCGCACGCACATCCGGCGCCGAACGCTTCGGCGGGGGCTGGCGGGTCGGACGGGGGTTCGCCCGAAATGCTAGCGCTGCCATTCCTCCTGTGACAGCGCTGTCATATTGCGAACCGCAAAGCCGTCTTGTCAATCGGCAAATAACAAAAACTTGTGTCAGGACAGGTGCCGGAAGGACGCGCCCTCCCCTGCGGAACGTAGTTCCGAACCCGGTCAAAGCGTTTCAAACAAGGCGCTTGAGACATTCCGGCTTGTCATCGAAGCAGGTCCATGATGATACTCACGAATATGACAGCGCTGTCATGCCAAGTGAGACCAGAGCGCGTCAACCGCAACAAAGGAGCCCGCGAATGCATCACGAAAGACACGAATCACCTCGCTCCCTTGCGATGATCCATACCGTCGCCGGGTTGATCCCGGAGCTTGAAGGCCTGGCGCAGGCCCACCTGCCCGACTGGAAAGTTTTCAACATGCTCGACGAGAGCCTTCTGCGCCTGACGATCCGCGACGGATCGGTCAGTTCGATGACGGCGCGCCGCCTGACGGGCATGATCTGGTCGGCGGTCGATGCAGGGGCCGAGGCGGTTCTCGTGACCTGCTCCAGCCTCGGCGGCGCGGTCGAACGCATCGCACCGCTCTGCCCCGTGCCGCTGATGCGCATCGACGAGGGGATGGCACAGGAAGCGGTCGCAAAAGGCCGCCGCATCGGTGTGCTCGCGACCCTGCAATCGACGCTGACGCCCACCGCCGAGCTGATCGAGCGCGTCAGCCGCGAGGCCGGGGCGGACAGCGCCATCACGAGCCAGGTCGTCGAGGGCGCCTTCGAGACGCTGCAATCGGGCGACCGCGAGGGGCACGATGCGCGGGTTGCCGAAGGCATCGCCCGGCTCGCCCGCGAAAACGACGTGGTGGTTCTGGCACAGGCCTCAATGGCGCGCGCGCTCCAACGGCTCGAAACGAGTGCGGATGATCCGCCGGTTCTGACCAGCCCGACCTTGGGCATCGCGCATGTCGCAAGACTTCTGGCGCGCTGATCGCGCCTGGACAAACGATACTCAAGAGGAGGAGATATACATGAAATACAGAACCTTAGGACGATCTGGACTCAAGGTTTCGGTGCTCACGATGGGCACGTTCACGTTCGGGGGCGCAGGCGCTTTCAAGGCCGTCGGCGCCCAAGGCGTCAGCGAAGCGCGCAAGCTGGTCGACACCTGCATCGACGCCGGCATCAACCTCTACGACACCGCGAACATGTACTCGACCGGCCTCTCGGAAGATATCCTTGGCGAAGTGCTCGACGGTCGGCGCGATGACGTGCTGATCTCCTCCAAGGCGCGGATGCGGATCGCCGATGGGCCGAATGACGAGGGCTTTTCGCGCTATCACCTGATCCGCGAATGCGAACGCTCGCTCAAGCGGCTGCGGACCGACCACATCGACATCTACCACATGCACGAATGGGACGGCGTGACCCCGATGGAGGAGATGGTCTCGGCGCTCGACACGCTCGTGCAACAGGGCAAGGTCCGCTACATCGCCTGCTCGAACTTCTCGGGTTGGCACATCATGAAGGCCCTCGGCGTCAGCGACCGGAGCCTGCGCGAGCGCTTCGTGGCGCAGCAGATTCACTACACACTCGAGGCCCGCGAGGCGGAATACGAATTGCTGCCGATCTCGGTCGATCAGGGGCTGGGCGTACTGGTCTGGAGCCCGCTCGCCGCCGGTCTGCTGTCGGGCAAGCATCGCCGAGGCAAGGACACGCCGGAAGGCTCGCGGCAATTCGCGGGCTGGACCGAGCCGCCGATCCGCGACGAGGAGAAGCTGTGGAACATCGTCGATGCGCTGGTCGAGATCGGTGACGCGCATGGGGTCTCGGCGGCGCAGGTCGCGCTGGCGTGGCTGCTGACGCGTCCCGCGATCAGCTCGCTCGTCATAGGCGGACGCAATGAACAGCAGTTCCGCGACAATTTCCGCGCCGTGGATCTGGAGCTGAGCGAGGACGAGCTGAAGCGCCTGCACGAGGTCAGCAAGCTGCCCGTGATCTATCCCTATTGGCACCAGCAGCAATTCGCCTCGGACCGGTTCAGCCCGGGCGACTGGGCGCTTCATCGCGATTACATCGAAAGCTGATAAGGGGCGCGCCTTCGTCTCAGGCGAAGGCGCGCATCCAGTCCAGACCATCCTCTGTCCGGCCTGCCGGGCGGTATTCGCAGCCCACGAACCCTTCATAGCCCAGTGCGTCCAGTTCGCGCAGAATGCGCGCGTCGTCGAGCTCGCCGGTTCCTGGCTCGTGCCGATCCGGCACCGCGGCGATCTGAACATGCCCGATGATCGGCGCCATCTCCCGCAGCCCCATCAGCACGTCCCCGTGCAGAATCTGGCGGTGATAGATGTCGAATTGCAGCTTGAGATTGGGCAGCCCAAGCTCCGCGATCAGATCGGCAGCGAAGCTGAAATCATCCAGAAAATAGCCCGGCATGTCGCGCGTGTTGATCGGCTCGATCACTACATCGAGCCCCTGTGCCCCGGCCGCATCACAGACCCTCCGCAACGAGTCGCGATAGGCGGTCAGCGCGGTCACATCTTGGCGCGAGGCGAGCCCACTCATCACATGCACGCGCCCGACCCCGGTCGCCTCGGCATAGCGCAAAGCAGTGTCGATCGAGGCGCGGAATTCCTCGGCGCGATCCGGCAATGCGGCCAGCCCGCGATCACCCGCCTCCCAGTTGCCGGGCGGCAGATTGAAGAGCGCCTGCGTCAGGCCTTGCGCCCGCAGCCGCTCCGCGATCGCCTCGGGCGGTTGGTCGTAGGGAAAGAGATATTCGACCGCATCGAACCCGGCCTTTTTCGCCGCGGCGAAGCGGTCGAGAAACTCGTGCTCGGTGAACATCATCGTCAGGTTGGCGGCAAATCTGGGCATCGCTCAGCCCTCGCTTGCGGGCGCTGCATCAGGCAGATCGAGCCCCGCGATATTCGCCAGCATCCGCGCGACAGAGGCATCGTCGTCGCGCCCCATCCCGGCCGCCGCCGTCATCACGAACATCTGCAGAGCCGTCCCGGCGATCGGTGTCGGGAATTTCAGGTCCCGCCCGATATCCGCCACGATCCCGAGATCCTTGGTGAAGATATCCACCGCGCTGCGCGGGCTGTAATCGCCCTCGAGCACGTGCGGCACGCGGTTCTCGAACATCCACGAATTGCCCGCTGACGCGGTGATCACCTCGTAGACTTTCTCCAGGTCCAGATCCATCGCCTTGGCGAAGGTGATCGCCTCACAGGCCGCCGCGATATGCACACCGGCGAGAAGTTGATTGACCACCTTGAAGGCCGCGCCCGTGCCTGCCTCCTCGCCAAGCTCGTAGACCTTGGCGGCGACACTATCGAGCGCCGGGCGAATGCGGGCAAAAGCCGCCGCCGGGCCCGAGCCCATGATCGTCAACTCACCGCTGGCGGCACGCTGAGCACCACCGCTGATCGGTGTATCGAGATAGGTCACGCCCGCCGCGGCGCAGCGCTTGGCGAAGACACGCGCCAAATCGGGGGCCATCGTGGCGCAGGACATCACCACGCCGCCCTCGGACATGGTCGCGACGGCGCCGCCCGGTCCGAAAAGCACCTGCTCTGTCTGGTCGGCATTGACGACCACGGCGATCACCAGTTCCGCATCTTGCGCCCCCGTCGCAGGGTCGGCTGCAACCGCGCCGCCAAGCGCCGCAAAGCGCTCCATCGCATCGGCATTCACATCGACGCCCGTCACCGCGAACCCGTCTCGCAGCAAGCTCTCGGCCATGCCGAAGCCCATCGATCCCAAACCGATGACACAGACCTTCGTCTCTTGGGGTGACTTCATGCGGAATACCTCTCAATCGCCGATTTCTAGTCTCAACCTGCCCCCTTCCAGCGTCCGTCTTGCGCTTGCATTGCTGGAATGATAGCGTTGTCATTACATCGTTAGCCTGAGCCGCGACGGCTTTGCAAGGGCTATGTGAAATCGCCGCCCCGCGCCGTCGGGGCGATCGGCGATCTGTGGACCGAGGGAGGAATTTCCATGCTGATCGGAGCGGTCGCCGACGATATTACCGGCGCCACTGACCTGTGCCTGATGCTGTCACGCAGCGGGTTGAAGACGCGGCAGGTTATCGGCCTGCCGGGGCCGCAAATGGACCTGTCGGGCGCCGATGCGGTGGTGGTCGCGCTGAAGTCGCGTACCATTCCGGCAGGCGACGCGGTAGAGCTGTCGCTGAAAGCGGCGAAAGCCCTGCGCGCGGCCGGGGCGCAACGCCTGATGTTCAAATATTGCTCGACCTTCGACTCCACCGACCACGGCAATATCGGGCCGGTCACCGAGGCCCTGATGGAGTTCACCGGCACGCCCCTGACCATCGCCTGCCCCGCCTTCCCGGCGACCGGGCGCACGGTCTACAAGGGCCACCTTTTCGTGGGCGACCGTCTGCTGTCGGAAAGCCCGCTCAAGGACCACCCGCTCACCCCGATGCGCGACCCCGATCTGGTGCGGGTTCTGGGGCGGCAGACGACGCTGAAAGTCGGCCTGATCGACGTCACGACGATCAGGCAGGGAGAGGCCGCGCTGCGCAAGGCCTTTGAGACCGCCCGCAGCGCTGGCACCCGTGTCGTCGTCACCGACACGATCGACGAATCGGACTTGATGACGCTCGGCGCGGCCTGCGCGGAGATGCCGCTGATCACCGGCGGCTCGGGCATCGGTCTGGGCCTCGCCGCAGCGCTTCGCGACCAGAGCGACGCGCATAGCGCCCCGGATCGAATGCCAGCCCCGGAGGGTCGCAGCGCGATCCTCGCGGGCTCCTGCTCGGTCGCGACCCGCGGCCAGATCGCGGCCGCTCAGGCGGCAGGGCTGCCGAGTCTTGCGCTCGACGTGGAGGCGCTGACCGAAGGCCGACAGAGCGCGGATGAGATCGCCGATTGGGCCATCGCACAACCCGCCGACAGCACCCCCCTGATCTATTCCAGCGCAGATCCGGCGCAGCTCGGCAAGATCCAGTCCCGTCTGGGCCGAGACGCCTCCGGCGCACTGGTCGAAGACACGCTGGCCGCAATCGCCGAACGCCTGCGCGACGCCGGGTTTACCCGCATGCTGATCGCGGGCGGCGAAACGTCAGGCGCGGTGACGACGGCGCTCGGTGTGCGCCTGCTCGACATCGGCCCCGAGATCGACCCCGGCGTGCCGTGGACGATGAGCCTCTCCGGCCCGCGCCTCGCGCTCGCGCTCAAATCAGGCAATTTCGGCGCCGAGGATTTCTTCCTCAAGGCGTGGGACCTTCTGGAGCCGGAGGCCGAACATGTCTGACGAAACGCGCCTGCGCGACCAGATCTGCACCATCGGGCGCTCGCTCTTCGATCGCGGCCTTACCGCCGGGTCTTCCGGCAATATCTCGGCGCGGCTGCCCGATGGCGGTTGGTTGATGACGCCCACCAATGCCTCGCTCGGCACGCTCGATCCGGCCCGGATCTCCCTTTTCGACCAGGACGGCAACTTCGTCTCGGGCGACAAGCCGACCAAAGAATCCTTCCTGCATTTCGCGATGTATGACGAGCGTCAGGAAGCGGGCGCGGTGATCCATCTGCACTCGACCCACTCGACGGCCGTCTCGATCCTGCGCGACATCGATCCCGAGGACGTGCTGCCGCCGCTCACGGCCTATCACGTGATGCGCGTGGGCAAGCTGCCGCTCGTGCCCTACTACGCGCCGGGCGATCCCGAACTGGCCGAGGCCGTACGCTCGCTCGCCAGCGCGCATCATTCGGTGCTGCTCGCCAATCACGGCCCTGTCGTCGCGGGCACCAGCCTGTCGAACGCGCAATATGCCGCCGAAGAGCTGGAGGAGACCTCCAAACTGTTCCTCGCCCTGCAGGGCCACGCGATCCGCCCGCTGACCCCGGCGCAGGTCGCCGACCTGCGGGAGCGCTTCAATCTCTGATCCGAATTTCACGACCTATCGACCCAAGCGGAGTATCCAATGACTAAGACCCAGGAAACCATCGGCTTCATCGGCACCGGCCTGATGGGCCACGGCATGGCCAAGAACATCGTCGAGAAAGGCTATCCGCTGACCGTGATCGCCCACCGCAACCGCAAGCCGATCGAGGACCTGGTCTCGCGCGGGGCGACCGAGGCGACCTCCTATGAAGACCTCGCGTCGCGCTCCTCGATCATCTTCCTGTGCCTCACCGGCGCGCCGGAAGCCGCCGAGGCGGTCGCAAAGCTGACTCCGGGCCTGAAAGAGGGCAGCGTCATCGTGGACTGCTCGACCGGCGAGCCGACCGTGACGATGAAGCTCGCAGAGGACATGGAAGAGATCGGCGTCGCCTATGCCGACGCGCCGCTCAGCCGCACCCCGAAAGAGGCCTGGGAAGGCACGCTCGATTGCATGGTCGGCGCGGATGAAGAGCTGTTCACGCGCATCGAGCCCGTGATCGACACCTGGGCGGGCAAGATCGTACGCGTCGGCAGCCTTGGCGACGGCCACCGCATGAAGCTGCTCAACAACTTCATCTCGCTGGGCTATGCCGCGCTTTATTCCGAAGCCCTCGCACTGTCGCGCAAGGTGGGCATTCCGATCGAGCAGTTCGACAAGGTGATCCGGGGCGGCCGGATGGATTGCGGCTTCTACCAGACCTTCATGGGCTACGCGCTCGAGGGCAACCGCGAGGCGCACAAGTTCACCCTCGCCAACGCCTACAAGGATTTGCGCTACGTCGAGTCGATGGCGAATGCCGCCACTGTCGCAACGCCGCTCGCCAGCACGGCCAAGAACGCCTTCGCGATGGCAATGGCCACCGGCGGCGACGGCCCTGAAGATTACGTGCCGCATCTCGCGGATTTCGTTGCACGCGCGAACGGGCTCGACTGAGCCCACGCACCTCCCGGAAGCGACGGCTCAGCCCGGCCGGATATGGTCGGGCTGAGCCAGCTCATCGGGACGATCAACCGGGATAATCGCGCTTCATCTGCAGCGATCGGCTTCCGGCGGCATTGATCGGTTCGGCCTCGGCCCGCTCATTCGAATATCCGACCGAGAAAGATGCGCCTCGAGACCGATGTCGCGCAGAAGTGCAGGCGGGAGATCTCGCGGGTCGGTGAAGCGGCGTCGTTTTCGGAGACGACACGCGAGACGCGAGAGCAGGTTCTTCATGGGACAGATGCTCTCTTGGGGGCGATCTGACGCCCCTCAGCCAGAGCCATGTTCCGGCCGAAGGCATCACGGAAGCTTCAAGTTCGCCTGAGGGCGCCCTCAGTTGCGACCGGGCAGACGAAGCCGGCCGCTTGCGAGCAACACGCCAAGGATGGCGACGAACACACCCAGAATCTGTTGCCAGCCGGGCATCCGCCCGAAGGCGATCGCGACGAGAAGCGCGGCGACAGGGACGAGGTTGAAGAGGACCGAGGTCGCGGCCGGCCCCCGCACCGAAATGCCGACCTGCCAGAACAGATAGGCCAGGACCGAGCCGCCCAGTGCCATGTAGAGAACCAGCAACTGGGTGACCGACCCAGACTGCACCAGTTCTTGCACAGGATTTCCGACGAACAGGGAGATCACCACGAGCCCGAACGCTCCGAAGACCATTGTCCAGGTCGCGGTTTCCACCGCAGATGCCTCGCGCACCCAACTGCGGCATCCGATGGAGTAGAGCGACCAGCCGATGCTACCGATCAGGATGAGAATGTCGCCGCCGGAGAACCGCGTTCCCGAGAACGCTCCGACCGTCATCGCGACGCCGACGAAGCTCACGATCATTCCGACGATCGCGGTCCCTTTCGGCAGGCGTCTTTGAGCCAGCGCATCGAGCAGATTGGTCGTCAGCGGCGTCGTGCCCATGATCAGGGCAGCGGTGACCGGGCTCGAACTTTGCATCCCCAGAAACAGGGCGGCGTTGAAGCCCGTGACCCCGGCGACGCCGAGAACCGCGAAGGCGGGCCAGTTACGCTTGAGCACCTGAAAATTGATCCCGCGCGAAACCCCGAGCCAGATCACGATCGCAACCGCTGCGATCGCGAAGCGGCTCGCGGCAGCGGTCCAGGGAGAGAGATGTTCGAGAGCGACGCGGGTCGCCTCGAAATTGGTGCCCCAGAAGATTGCCGCCAGCGCGCTTAGGGAGAGCGCACTGCCGTCTGACATGGAGCGTTTCGCTGGAGGGAAGTCGATTGCGGACATGATGGCCTCATCCGATGGGAAGACGCCGGCTGTTTACGCTTTTCATTTTGGGAGGCGTAGAGATAATACTGGCAATCTGTTTTCCAAAAATGGAAGAAAACTTTGCGACTGAATTGGGACGACACGCGGATTTTCCTCGCTCTGGCGCGGACGGGCACCCTCTCCGGGGTCGCCCAGACCCTTGGCCTTGGGGTCGCGACGGTATCGCGCCGCGTCGATCGGCTGGAGCAAGCGCTCGGCGTGCCTCTCTTTCTGCGCCACCAGAGCGGCTACCGTCTGACCGATCAGGGCGAGGCGCTCTTGCCGCGTGCAGAAGAAGCGGAGCAGGCGATACAGGGCTTTTCTCAAGGCGCGGGGGCGGAGGCCGAAGTGGCGGGCCTCGTGCGTCTGGCAAGCTTCGAGACCATCGTCGCGCCCATCATCGTGCCGGCGCTCGCGCCGTTGCTGGGAAGACATTCCGGGCTCGATGTGGAAATCCTTTTCAGTGCCGCAGTCGTCAATCTCCATCGTCGCGACGCCGACTTGGCGCTGCGGTTGTTGCGCCCAGAACATGGTCACCTTCTGGTGCGTCAAGTGGGCGTTCTGGGGGTGGGCTTTTATGGACCGCCGAGCGGGGCCCGACCCGAGCGCTTCGTGACCTTCCCCTTTCCCGAGGAGAGCGGGGTGAAGCTGCAGGTCGAGTGGGCCCGCGCCTTCGGGGCGGACCAAGCGCCGCGCCTGGCGGTCAACACCTTGGCGGGACAGGTCGAGGCGATGGCGCGCGGCGTGGGCGTGGGCGTGCTGCCGCACCTTCTGGCCCGCGCGGCAGGGCTCAGGCTCCTGGCGGATCGGCTCCCCGACGGATCTGCGATGGAGCATCCCATCTACATGGCAATCCACGCCGATCTCGCGGCATCGCGCAGGGTTCGGGCGGTGGCCGATACGCTCATCGAAGCCCTCGAGGCCCGTCGCGCCGAGCTGGCAGAGCCGTGAGTGCTCATGCGATCCGGAAATCGCGGCAGATCAGCCAGAATGAAAAGCCCCGCGACACGGCGCGGGGCTTCTCGTGTCTCCTAGACTAGATGCGAGTGATCAACCGTAGACCAGTTTCGGCAGCCAGATGATGATCTCCGGGAAGAACATGCACAGCAGCAGCCCCACCACCTGAAGCGCGAGAAACGGCAGCGCCGAGCGGAAGATGTCGCCCATCGGAATTTCCGGCGGCGCCACCCCGCGCAGATAGAACAGCGCGTAGCCGAAGGGCGGCGAGAGGAAGCTCATCTGCATGTTCACGAGGTAGAGCACCCCGAACCACAGCACGAGATCGTCGGGATCGCTCAGCCCGAAGGCCTCGGCCCCAAGCGCCTTCACGATCGGCACGAAGATCGGCACGCAGAGCAGCAGGATGCCGACCCAGTCGAGGAACATCCCGAGAATAATCAGCACGAGCTGCATGATGATCAGGATGCCCCACGGCCCGAGCCCGGTCGCCTCCAGCGCGTTCTGCACGAATTGCTGTCCGCCCTCGAGCACGTAAAGCCCGACGAAGATCGTCGCCCCGAACATGATCCAGATGACCATCGCCGAGGCCTTGAGCGTCGTGATCGCGGCCTCGCGGATCGTCTGCCAGTCGAGCTTGCGGTGGATGGCGGCCACGATGATCGCACCGAAAGTGCCGATGCCCGCGGCTTCCACCGGGGTCGCGACACCCGTGAAGATCACGCCCAGCACGATCACGATCAGCGAGATCGGCGCCGACATGTTGCTCATCAGGCGGATCTTCTCGCGGCCCGTGATACGTTCTTCCGGCGGGATCGGCGGGCCCATCTCGGGGTTGATCGCACAGCGGATCAGCACGTAAGCCACATACATGCCCGACAGGAGAAGGCCGGGGATTACCGCGCCGATGAACAGTTCGCCCACCGATTGCTCGGCCACGACCGCGTAGATGATCGCAAGGATCGACGGCGGGATCAGGATCCCGAGCGTGCCGCCCGCCATGATAGACCCCATCGCGATCTTGGCATTGTATCCGCGATCGAGCATCGCCGGCAGCGCGATGATCCCCATCGTCACCACCGCAGCCCCGATCACGCCCACCATCGCGGCAAGCACCGTCGAGGCAATGATGGTGGCCGCGGCCAGACCGCCGCGCACACCGCCCAGCACCTTGTAGATGACGTCGAACATCTCGTTGATGATCCCTGCTCTCTCCAGCATTGACGCCATGAAGATGAACAAGGGGATCGCCGAGAGCTGGTAGTTCGTCATCAGCGGGAAGATGCGGCTCGGCACGATGTTGAGCGCGCGTTCGTCGCCCAGCACGAACAGGAAGACACAGGCCAGACCGCCCGTGACGAAGGCCAGTGGAAGCCCTGCCATCAGCAGGACGACCAGCGAGCCGAACATGATGAGTGTCAGCCACTCAATTCCAATCTCAAGTCCCATGTATCAGCCCCTGCCCATCACGACCCGCAGATCCTGCGCGAATTTTGAAATGCCCTGCAGAACAAGCAGCAGAGCGCCGATCACCATGACCCATTTCATCGGCCACAGAGGCACCTCCCATTCGTTGAAGCTGATCTCGCCCCAGCGGACATTCGCATCGGTCCATTGTCCGAGATTCCAGTTCGCCAGCATCTCGCCGGCCGGAATTTCGCCGCGCGCCCATTGCGAGATGAGCCCGTTGCCCGTGGGCACGGCGATCGCATCCATCGCAAAGATCCACGACGTCACCAGAAGCGTGCCCGCGAAGATGAAGAAGAAGACCGAGGTCAGCAGATCGACCCACGCCTTGCGGGGTTTCGACAGCGGCGCGTAGAAGATGTCGACGCGCACATGGCTCTCGGTCAGCATCGCGTAGGCACCCGAGATCAGGTACTGCATCCCGAACATCAGATACATCGCCTCATGCGCCCAGTTCGTCGGGCTGTTGAAGACGTAGCGGCTGATGACCTCGAAGTAATAGACGAAGACCGCGATGATCGCCCAATAGCTGACGAACTCGCCCGCCTTGAGCGAAATCCGATCGATCCAGCCTGTCCAACCTTTCGAGACATGGCGGGAATCGTCTTTCATCTCCTCTTCCTCGAGCGCTTCGAGACGCCGCTCGACCTCGCTTTCCTCGTCATGCTCGGGCAGCGAGGCGTTGGCGCGCCGCACCAGCATCGGCAGCAGGAGCGCGTCAATGACGATCCCCGCAAGCAGCACCCAGAAAGCGTATTTCGAGATGCTGCGCCATTTTGCGAGCACGGCGGCGGCGGCGTCCCTCTTCGGGCGCGCCTCTGTGAGATCGGCCTGAGCCTGTTCGATCAGCGACTCGCCATCCGCGACCCGCTTCTCGGCGCGATCGACATTTCGCTGCGCCCGCTTCTGCGCAAAGCTGCCCTCTTCGGCGGCGGCCAGCTCCTCGCGCAGCTTCGGAAGATCGGCCTGCGCGGTGTCGACCCGCTCCTGCTCGCGGCTCAGAGAACGCTCGGCCATGCGCACCACGTTCGACATGTCCGAAACCGTGCCGCGCGCGTTATGGCCCTGTGCATTCGCGTAAAGAATGGCGATGAAGACCGGAATGAAGAGAAAGCCCAGCAGGCTTTTCACATAGAAGCGATGCAGTCCCAGCATCCCCCCGGTCACGAGAATGAAATAGCCCAAGGAGAGCGAATAGCGCCGCTCCGTCTTGCGTGGCCGGTTGGCCAGAGACGCCGCAATGATCGGAAACAGGATCAACCCTGCCCAATAGGCCCAATGCGGTAGAGTGAAGTCGATATTGGGCATTGCCCACCCCCTGTTGTCGGGACATGCCCGGCCATCAGTTGAACCGGGCCCGCGCCAGAGGGCGGGCCCGTCAGACTGTCTTCGAGATCAAATCAGAGCTTCAGTTCCAGCCCGTCGACCAGATCGGGCGTCACATAGCCGAGCGAGCCGGACATCATGTAATCGAGCTGCGTCTTGAATATCCGCGCGCTGTCCTTGTCGCGGTTCGCGTACTTGAACCAGATCGGGACGGCGACTTCGGTCATCAGCTCCACATCGTCCTGGCTGAGGCGCGTGACCTCGGTCCCGTCGGCCTCGAACTTTGCCCAGGCTTCCTGGTCGGCCTTCTGGATCGCCGCGTGATGCATGTCGGAATAGACGTGGGTTTCCATTTCGACGAACTGCTTCATCTGCGGGCTGAGCTTGTTCCAGGCATCCATGCCCACGGTGATGTCCATGATGTCGACCGGCTGGTAGAGCGACATCATGCCGGGCGGGCCCATCGAGATATAGCTGGTCACCTGACTGAAGCCGAGCGCGTAGTTCACCGCAGGGCCCACATAGTCCGCCACGTCGATCGTGCCCTTCTCCAGCGCGGGGAAGATTTCCGAGCCCGGAAGCACGGTGGTCTCCGCCCCGATTTCGCCGAAGACATCGGCGACCATGCCGCCGGGAAGGCGCATCTTGCGACCGCGGAAGTCGTCGATCGACCGGATCGGCACCTTCGAGTGGATGATGTTCGGGCCGTGGTGGACGGGGCCCACGAAATACATGCCTTGCGCCGCATAAAGCTCGCGCGCCATTTCCAGCCCGCCGAGGCCGTAATAGAACACGTCGAATTCGTGCGGATTGCGCAGGCCGAGCGGATAGGACGTCAGGAAGACGCCCGCCGGGATGATGCCCTGCACGTAGATTGTGAACGGGTTGACCGCGTCGAGCACGCCGTTCTTCACCGCGTCGTAAAGCTGGAAGTCGCCCACGACGTCATTGGCGCCGAAAGGCTGGAAGGCCAGCTCGCCGCCGGTCTTTTCCTGAATGGTGGCGCACCAGTCCTTGAAGGTCTGAAGGCCGACGCCGCCCGGCCACGAGGTCTGGATCTTCCAGGTCGTGCCGTTGGCTTGGGCCGAGGCGATATGCGGCGCGGCAAGGCCGGCGGCGCCCGCCGCCGCAAGAGTGCGCAACGCATGTCTGCGAGTGGTCAGATGTTTCATGGTTCCTCCCCGTTTTGGTTGCGACCCCGACGGACGCGGGGCCGAATGAGAGGGAGGTCGAAAACACGCGATGGCACTCCTCCAAGCACATCGCGACTTCGTGAGACGGCGTGATCACCAAGCTTCCAGCTTCTCCTCAAAAGCGGAAACCCACTCTCCTCCCCCTGTATAGGCGAGGTTTGCACGGGTTTTGTTTTTTCGCAAGTATTCACGAATTTGCGTGCGTTCGTGATATGTCCCTAAAATTCCAACGGGGGCGGCTCAGGGCCGAGCTGCAGCCCTTGCCCATTGCAATACAGGCAACGCTGCGGCGACTTCAGGTCGATGGAGAAACACTCTCTGCCAAATACTTCCCTGCTGCGCGCGCTTTATCGCCTGTTCGCGAGGATGAATTCCCCGATCTTCTCGACCAGCAAATCGCGGTCGTGGTCGAGGGTCGCGACGTGGAACGAGTTCTCCAGCCAGACCAGTCCGACATCCGAAGATCCGACATCGCGCAGGATCCGCAGCCCATTCTCGGGGGCGACGACATGATCGATGCGGGACTGGAAGACCAAGATCGGCTGGCGCAACTCCGGCAGCATCGCGCCCGTGGCACAGGTCAGCACGAAGCGTTCGCGCATCGTGGTGGACGGAATCCGGTCGTAACAGATTTCGCGCCGGTCGGGATGGCGGATATCCGAGCCGATGCCGCGCTGGAACGGCTCGGGTCGATCGCTGAAGAGGCTCGCAACCTGATCGGGGCGATAGAGCCCGGTCGAGCCGTTGATCGTCACGACGCGATCGACCCGATCAGGAAAGCGGATCGCGAGGTTGAGGGCGATGGTCCCGCCGAGAGACAGCCCCGCCACAACGATCCGGTCGCACTCCTGCCGCAGCGCCGCGAGCGCCGCCTCCGCCGAGGCCAGCCAGTCCCGATATCCGGTCTGCGCCAGTTCCTCCGGTGTCGTGCCGTGACCGGCCAGCAGCGGCACGCGGACGCTCGCCCCGCTGCGCCGATGCAGGCCATGTGCGACATGAGCCACGCTTTGGGGCGTGCTCGTGAACCCGTGCAGCAACAGCACACCCGTGCGGGAGCCCTTGAGGTCAAAGGGCGCAGGGTCGGTATCGTAATCCATCGGGTCTCACACTGGCAGTCGGCATTTGCGGCGCCATAAGACGTCAGGTGTTCCGCGAGGTTCAAATAGGCTTGTGTGATCGGGTGATCGCGAAATTGGATCACCCCCGCCGCGGTGTCAGCCTAGGAAGATCGTACGGAAATCCTGCAGCAATTTCGTGTCGACCACCTTGCTCCAGGCCATCGCGATCGTCAGTTCCGGGCTCCAGCCCGGCACCGGGAGGATCTTCAGCGCGGCCGGCAGACTGTCGGCGGCGCTGATCGGGTAGAAGGTCAGGCCCCGCCCCTCCGCGACGCGCTGGAAGATCACCTGCACGTCCCACGCTTCGTCAACGACCACCGGATCGAGACCGCCCTGTGCGAAGGCCGTGTCGAGCAGGGCCCGGAACGAGCGCCAGTTCTCCCGCAGGCCCATCACGAAGGACCGCTCGCGCAGCGCCTCGAGCGACAGCGCCTCGACATCGCGCGGCACGACGACGCCGATCCGGGTGGACCAGATCGGCTCCTGCGCGACGGCCGGGTCTTGCACGCTGTCATGCGCCAGCAGGAAGCCGATATCGATCTCGCCCGATTTCAGCTTCCGCATCATCGTGTCCGTCGACATCACGTGCATCTCGACCTGACAGCCCGGATAGCTCTGGTGGAACCGATCCAGCCCGGCGGAAATCTGCGACGACGAGGCCAGTGCGGAATAGCCCACGATGATATGCCCGCGCGCGCCGAGCGCGTTCTGCCGCGAGGCGCGGATCGTGCGCTCGAACGTGGCGAGGGTCAGGCGCGCATCCTCCAGAAAGATCCGTCCTGCCTCGGTGATCTCGAACACGGTCGCGCTGCGCCGGAAGATCGCGAAACCCAGATCGGTCTCGGTGTCCTGAATCGTCTTGCTGATCGCCGGCTGCGCGATGTTGAGCGCCTCGGCGGCGGCGCGGAAACCACCCGCATCCGCGACCGCGATCGTGTAGCGCAGGTGGCGAATGCCGATGCGCGTTGGGCTCATGAGTATCTCTCCCTGCCGTCCTCCCCGGAGCGATAACGAACCGCGATCACCCGATCAAGCTTTGCTATTTGAATAGGTAGTCCCCGTCAGGAATGCTCTGGCCGGCGCACAAGATCGCGGGGAGGTGACCGGTGCAGAGAGGATTCATTGATCGAGCGTTTCGGCGACTGACTCACGGGCTGATGCTCGTGGGCGGGCTGGGCATCATCGTGATGATGGGCAACATCACGCTCGACGTGGTGCTGAAGGTATTCTGGAACGCCCCGATCCAGGGAACGGTCGAGATCTCGTCCTATTATTACATGGTCGCGATCGTCATGCTGCCGATGGCGCTGGTCGAATATGACGACGAGCAGATCAGCGTCGATCTGCTGTTCAACCATTTTCCCGACTGGCTCCAGCGGATCAGCCTGCTGATCACCTTCTTCGCGACCGCGGCGATCCTGTCGGTGATGACGTGGCGCACGGGTCTCGACGCGGTCCGCGCCTTCAAGGTCGGCGAAGTCGTGATGGGCAGCCGCGAGATCATCGTCTGGCCCGCCCGTTGCATGTTGCCGTTGGGTTTCGGGCTTGCGGCCGTGGCGGCACTCTTGCGCGCCGTGCTGCTTGTGCAAGGCAAACCCGTCACCAAACTGCATGATACGGAGTCCGCGGCATGACCATGTTGACCATTGGGTGGCTCGGCGTGGCGAGCCTGTTCGGACTTCTCGCGCTGCGGATGTCGATCGGCATCGCCTTGATGATCGTCTCCTTCATCGGCATCGCATCGATGCTGAACCTGACCGCCGCTTTCGGCATCGTGAGCGCCCTGCCCTTCAGCTTCATCGGGGATTGGTCGCTGACCGCGATCCCGATGTTCCTGCTGATGGGCTTCGTCGCCGCCAATACCGGGCTGACGAGTGGCGCCTTCGACCTGCTTAAGATGCTGCTGGCGCGGGTACCGGGCGGTCTCGCCTCGGCCAGCGTCGGCGCCTGCGGACTGTTCGCGGCGGCGTCGGGCTCGAGCATCGCGACCACCGCCGCGATGTCGCGCATCGCCGTGCCCGAAATGCTGCGCGCGAAGTATCACCCGTCGCTCGCGACCGGCGTCGTGGCCGCTTCGGGCACGCTCGGCTCGCTGATCCCGCCGTCGATCCTGATGGTGCTCTACGGGATCTTCACCGAGCAGTCGATCGGCCAGCTGTTCATCGCGGGCGTCGTGCCGGGCCTGATATCCGCGCTGATCTACATGGGAATGATCACCGTGCGCTGCGCGGTGAACCCGAAACTCGCCCCGCGCACCGCCGAGCCGTTCGACATGCGCCGCTTCCTGAGCCTGCTGTGGTCGGTCTGGCCGTTCCCGGTCCTGATCATGGGCGTCCTTGGCGGCATATTCGGGGGCTTCTTCACACCGACCGAGGCGGGCGGAATGGGAGCGACTCTCGCCGTTCTGATCGCGCTGCTGCGCCGGAGCCTGACATGGGAGGCGATGCGCGCCGCGATCCGCCAGACCGTCGTCGCCACCTCCTCGATCTTTTTCCTGTCAATCGGGGCGATCATGTTCACCCGCTTCATGGGGCTGTCCGGCGTGCCGCGCTCGCTGACCAACGCGATGCTCGCCGTCTCCGACGACAAGGTGGTGATCATCCTGATGGTGGCGGGGCTGTTCGTGATCCTCGGCATGGTGATCGACTCGATCGGCTTGATGCTGCTGACTCTGCCGATCCTGCTGCCGGTGCTGGAAGCCGCCGACATCAACCTGATCTGGTTCGGCATCATCACGATCAAACTCCTGGAGATCGGCCTCGTGACGCCGCCTGTGGGGCTCAACCTCTATGTCCTGCACAGTGCGCTGTCGGGGAAGGTGAAGCTCGGCAACATCATCTCCGGCACGACCTGGTTCATCGCGATGGACCTGCTGACGCTCATCCTGCTGATCGCGTTTCCGGCGCTCAGCCTCTACCTGCCCGCGCTGATGGCCGGGTGAAACGACAACTCATTTACCGTTCCAAAGGGAGGAAACCTGTGAACATGACGTCGACGATGAAGACCGCGGCGATCGCCTTCGCGATGATGACCACCGCGACCGTGGCGAGCGCGGCAGACTACAACGCCAACCATTTCTTCGCCGAGCGCCACTCGATGGTGCGCGGCCCCTACGTGGAATTCGCCAAGAAGGTCGCGGAAGAGACCGATGGCGAGATCAATTTCACCGTGTTCTCCGCAGGCTCGCTGCTGCCGCCGGCCTCCTCGCTGCAGGGCGTGCGCGACGGGATCGCGCAGGTCACCTATCACGCCGGGACCTACACCCCCTCCGAGCTGCCGATCGACAATCTCATCGGCAACATGGCTTTCTACAACACCGACCCGCTGGTCATGGCTTTCGCCTCGACCGAGTTCGGCCTGACGAACCCCGCCCAACTGGCGGAGTGGAAAGCCAATGGTGTGGTCTATGGCGGGGGCTATTCGACCTCGCAGTACTTCATGCAGTGCAACACCCCGGTCCGCACGCTGGCCGATATCAAGGGCAAGCGCCTGCGCATGGCGGGCGGCGCGTGGTCGCGCTTCGCGGAATTCGTAGGCGCCGTACCGGTCTCGATGCCGTCGAGCGAGATGTATACCGGGCTTGACGCCGGCTCGCTCGATTGTGCGGTCGCGGCGGCGGATGCGCTCGACAGCTTCAGCCTGAAGGATGTCGTCACCGACATGAACACGCTCGCGATCGGCAACTACTACGCCGGGTTCGAATGGGGCTACAACGTCGCCTTCTGGCAGTCGATCTCGCCCGAGAACCGCCGCGTGCTGTTCAATGAGATGGCCTATTACCTCGCAGAGCACCGCATCGCCTTCGACAAGGATGTCGAGAAGGCCGTGAACTCGGCGAAAGAGAACGGCATGGCCGTGGCCGAGCCGGATCAGGCCCTGAAAGATGCGCTGGCCGAATTCGTGGTCGCCGATGAAGCCACGCTGATCGCCAATGCCAAGGATCGCGGCGTGAAGGATCCCGAAGCGATCCTCACCGAGTTCAAGGCGCTCGTCGACAAGTGGGACGGGCTGCTCGCCAATGTGGACACGACCGATGTGGACGCGCTGGCCGCGCTTGCGCGCTCAGAGATCTACGACAAGCTCGACGAGACGACCTACGGCGTCTACTGAGACCGACTGGGATCGAGACCAAAAGAAAAGGCGGCTTTCGAGCCGCCTTTTCGCGTTCTTGTCCAGCAAGGTCGCGCGCGCCATTGTCCCGCAGTTCCCTAGATCAACCGCGAGCGGACGCCTCTGCCTCCCGCGCCTTCTCGATCAGGTCCGTGACCACCGGGTTCGGAAAGCGGCGCTGCAGCGTCACCGCGTAGAAATCCTCGCCGATATCGAGATCGAACGGTGCGGTCACCAGCAACCCGTCGCGAAGCTCGTCGGCCAGAACGACGGCGGGCGTGATCGCAAGCCCCGCATCCTCGCGGGCCAGAAGGCGGATCATCGCCATGTCGTCAACCTCCGCCGCCACTTGCGGACGCAGCCCGAGCCGGGTGATCAGGCTGTCGAAGCCGGTCCGGATCGAACTGTCGGTCGGCAGGATCACGGGTTCCTCGCTCAGCATCTCCTCGAGCGTGGCATGCCGCAGCCGGTGCGGCGTGCCGTGCAGCAAGACCTTCTGTTCGGCGACGCGATGCGCGACGAAGCTCGAGAACACGTCGCGCGCCGGCGGCTCCGTCGTCAGCACCACGTCAAGCGCCATCGCCTGCAGCGCCTCGAACAGGACGCCCCCGTTGCCCGAACGCAGCACGATCTCCACATCCGTGCGCCCGATGAGCGGCGCGAGAAATCCGATCTGGAAATTGCGCGAAAGCGTGGAGAGCGCGCCGATCCTCACCGCCTGACGTCCCGCCGAGGCCTGTCGCAACGTGGCCGCAAGCTCTTCGCCCGCCTCGAAAATCCGCTCCGAATAGTCGAGCGTGATATGCCCGACCTCGGTCAGCACCAACTGCCGCCCGCGCCGCTCGAACAATTGGTGACCGATCCGTGCCTCAAATGTGCGGATCTGCGTCGAGAGTGCCGATTGCGAAACGTTCAGACGCTCCGCCGTGCGCGTCAGGTTCCCGTCCTTCGCGACTTCGTGGAAATAGCGCAGATGATGGTAGTTCAACTCTGACATCGTTCTATTAAACAGAACGAAAACCCACAAACAATGAATTTTTCTTCACACCAAGCCGCCGCTACCTCTCCCGGGAACGAACTGGAGGTTGCCATGTCTTATCTCTTGCTGCTGCCCGCTGCGCTTTTGATCGCGGTCGGCACTGATTTGCTTCTGAGGCCTGCGGAGCGGGCCGGAGCGCGACTGCGTGGGCCGGAGTTGGCCTCACTTCTGGGGCTGCTCGCGACGGTGAGCGCGGCGGTGATGCTTGCGCTGTCGGGGCCGACGACGAGCCCGCTCATAGGCATGGCGGGCATCGGTCTCTCTGCGCGCATCGACATCGTCAGCATCTCGCTGGCACTGACCGTCGGCTTCGTCGGCTGGGTGGTGCTGCGCTTTTCGCGGGTCGCGCTCGATGGCGAAGCGCGGCAAAGCTGGTTCATGGGCTGGATGAGCCTGACACTCGCCTGTGTGCTTGCGCTCGTGGTGGCGGGCAACCTGTTCCAGCTGGTGATCGCATGGATCGCGGTCGGCACCGGTCTGCACCGGTTGCTGCTGTTCTATCCAGAGCGCCCCGGCGCGCAACGCGCCGCGCGGAAGAAATCGCTCAGCGGGTTGGTCGCGAGCGGTGCCCTGCTGGTCGCGGTGAGCCTCCTCGCCTATGGCTTCGGGACCACCGACATCGCGCGCATCCTCGAGGCTGCGCGCGACGGGCAAGGGCCGCAGACGCTTTGGGTCGTGGCGGGGCTTCTGGGCGTCGCTGCGGTGTTCAAATCGGCGCTGATCCCGACCCATGGCTGGTTGACCGAGGTGATGGAGGCCCCAACCCCGGTCTCGGCACTGATGCATGCGGGCGTGGTCAATGCAGGGGGCTTCCTGCTGATCCGCTTTGCCGACGTGATGCTCGCCGCGCCCGGCGTCCTCGCGGTGCTGGCGCTGGTCGGCGGGCTCAGCGCACTCATCGCGGCGGCAGTGGCGACGACGCAATCGGCGGTGAAGACCTCGCTTGCATGGTCCACCTGCGCACAGATGAGCTTCATGGTGCTGCAATGCGGACTGGCGCTGTTTCCGCTGGCGCTGCTGCATATCGTGGCGCATTCGCTTTACAAGGCGCATGCCTTCCTGTCCTCGGGCAGCGCGGTCGCCGCGGTGGCGCAGCAGCGCCGGCCCGGCCCGGTCGCGGTGCCGGGCGCCGGAGCGGTGCTGCGCGCCTTCCTTCTTTCGCTCGCAATCTACGGCGGGGCGCTCGCGCTCTCCGGGCTCTGGCACGAGCCGCCACAGGCGATCGCGTTGGGGGCGATCCTCGTCTTCGGCGTCGCCTACCTGATCGCTCAGGGGCTGGCGGAGGCCGCGCCGTGGCCACTGTTCTGGCGCACGACGCTGATGTCTCTGGGCGCGACCCTTGGTTATTTCGCGCTGCATTGGGGGGCAAATGCGCTCTCGGCGGGCACCCTGCCGCCCCCGCCCCCGGCCGATCCGCTGATCTGGCTGGTGATGCTCCTGACGATCGCAGGCTTCGGCCTCGCGGCCTGGGCGCAGGCGACCTTCCCGCTCTGGGGCAGCCATCCGGCTGCGGCGGGGCTGCGGGTCCACCTCATGAACGGTCTCTATCTTAATGCGCTCACCGATCGGCTGATCGGGCAGACGTCCCTCAAGAAAGGTTAAGGCTATGAGTTTCCACAGCTATCAATTCCCCGGCGCGACCTTGCAACTCTTTGCCGCAGCCGAAAAGACGCTGGCTCAGATCCCGCCCGCCTTCGGGCTGGAGGCGACGGTGGCGGTGAACCCCTATCTCGGTCAGGCCGGAGAGAGCCGCCTTCAGGCCGCGACCCGGCTGGCGCGGGTGGCGGGCGCCCGGACGACCGCCCCGCGCGAGGCAATAGCCCAGTGGCTAGAGGCCGGGCGGCTCACGCAGCAGGATATTTCCACCGCCGCGATCGAGGCCGGGCTCGACCCCGATCAGGTGCGAAAGGCGCTTCACGCCCCCTCGCCCGCGTATCGACCCGATCCGACGCTGGCCGATCTGGCCGCGAAGGAGACCGGACAGGACTGGCCCGCGCTGATCGCGGACCGGGTCGGTCTCTGGGCCGGCGGGCATTTCGACAAGGGGCAAGCGCTCTGGCCTGCGCCCGAAGGCGCGGCCTTCAAGGCGTGGCGGGCGTTCGCGCTGCGCGACCTGACGCCGGGTCTGCACGGGCTGCGCGGCTTCTGCGCCTTCGCGGCGAGCCTGCCCACGGATGCGCGCGCCACCTTCGCGGAACTGACGGGCCGGCTTGGTCTGAGCACCGAGGCCGCGCCACTCTACCTGCATCGGCTCGCGATGAGCCTCGGAGGCTGGGCGCAATATGCGCGCGGGCTTGGCTGGGCGGACGGGCTGAAGGGAGAGCGCAATGCGCTGGCGTTCGAGATGCTGGTGATCCGGCTCGCGTGGGAGGTGGCGCTGCTGGAGTGTTTCCGCGACCGGCTCTCCGCCCCGTGGACGCGGGCGCTGAAAGACCATGCCGCGCCGCTGAATCCGAGCCTCGATCTGCGCATCGATCTTGCACTGCAAGAGGCCGCGGACCGGGCCGAAGAACGGGCCTTGGCGGAAACGCTCGCAGCGGCGGACGAACGGACCGGCGCACAGGCACCCGACATCCAGGCGGTCTTTTGCATTGACGTGCGGTCCGAACCCTTCCGGCGGGCCTTGGAAGCCGCCGATCCCGGCGTGCAGACGCGCGGCTTCGCGGGCTTCTTCGGTCTGCCGATCGCCCATCGCGGGCTGGCCTCGGACCAGCGCGACGCGCGGGCGCCGGTGCTGTTGGAAACAGGGGTCGAGTCGCAAGTCGCGGTGAGCGACAAGGCCGATCAGGCCGCGCGGATCGCCCGGCGCGCCACCCGCGCTTGGGGCCGGTTCAAGCTGGCCGCGGTGTCGTCCTTCGCCTTCGTGGAAGCGGCCGGGCCGCTGTATCTGGGCAAGCTTTTCGGGTCGGCGATGGCGCAGGAAACGGCACCGACCCCCGAGCCCGTGCCCGCGCTCGACCTGCCCTCCGATGAGCGGATCGCGCTGGCGGGCCGGGTGCTGCAGGCGATGTCGCTCACCTCCGATTTCGCGCCGCTGGTCCTGATCGCGGGTCACGGCGCGCATGTCACCAACGCACCGCATGCGAGCGCGCTGCAATGCGGGGCCTGTGGCGGCCATGCGGGCGATGTGAACGCGCGGTTGCTCGCGGAACTGCTCAACGATCCGGTGGTACGCAAGGGACTGTCCCGGAGCGGCATCGCGATCCCGCCGGAGACGCGGTTCCTTGCCGGGCTGCATGATACAGTCAGCGACGAGCTACGGCTGTTCGAGGACGGGACGGCTGCGGTGCCGCGGGCGCATCTGGCGCAGTTGCAAACAGCGCTCGCGAAGGCGGGCCAGATCGCCCGGACGGCGCGGGCGCAGGCCCTCCCCCGCGCCGGGTCGGGGGCAGATCTGCCCCGGCGGGGCAAGGACTGGTCCGAGTTGCGGCCCGAATGGGGGCTGGCCGGTTGCCGCACCTTCATCGTGGCCCCCAGGGCGCGGAGCAGGGGCTGCGATCTGGGTGGGCGAGCCTTCCTGCACGATTACGACTGGCGGCAGGATGCGGGCTTTTCCACGCTCGAGCTGATCCTGACCGCCCCTGCCGTCGTCACCAGCTGGATCGCGCTGCAATATAACGGCTCCGCCACCGCGCCCGAGGTATTCGGGGCGGGCAACAAGCTGTTGCACAACGTGGTCGGCGGCATCGGTGTGTTCGAGGGCAATGGCGGCGATCTGCGGGTCGGGTTGCCGATGCAATCGATGCATGACGGCGAGCGGCTGCGGCATGATCCGCTGCGGCTCTCGGTGGTCGTCGCGGCACCGACCGAGGCGATCACCGACGTGCTGGAGCGGCATCCGCAGCTCAAGGCGCTGTTCGACAATGGCTGGTTGTCGCTGCAGGCGATGGACGATGCGGGCCGGATCACGGCGCGCTATCAAAACGGTTCGTGGGTGGAGCGGGACCAACCGCCCCAGATCCGCGCCGCCTGACGGTAAACGCCGCTCGCAACATCGGGGGCTGCCCGCACCGCAACTGCTGGGGCGCGGGCAGCCCAGAAGACTCTGCGGCTCTGCTAGATTGGCATTGGTGTTGGGGTCTCTGGGGTCTGGCCCAAGAACTCCGGCTTAGGGCAGCACCGGGATCTGGCGAAGCTCCTCGAGCTCCTTCTCGGACATGTCCAACGCATCGCGGGTGACGTCGTGAAGCTCCTGCATTAGCGATTGAGCCTGCTCGATCTCCTCCTGTGTGATCGGACGAGAAGGATGGGCAAAGAAGCCAATGGAACGGTCCAGTTCCCCAAGTGCAATGACCTTCCCGTAACGCAATCCAAAACGCGAAGCGGCGCCGAACACGTCATTCTCATCGCCGTCGGAGAGGTCCGCCCAATCGCAAATACCCTGATTGGAAATCGCCCATCGGACGGTCGGGTCCACGAAAACGAGCTGTTTTTCGGTGTAGTAATCCACCCATTCTTTCGGGTAGGTCACATAGCTCAGGGTCGGATTGGCAAAGCGAATGTGCAAACCCAAGGCGAATTTCCAATCGGTGATCCGATTAAGGCGCTGCAAGCGGTCTTCGATTACACGCAGCTGATCCAATCTTCGCCTCCTGACAAGTTCAGTTTATTTTGCGCCGATCCCGATGGCGTATTCTGAGCCGTTTTGCCGAAGCTTACGATTTGTGGATTCGGAAGGAAAGAGCGGACGCCGACAAGGCCCAACTGATCTGCCTCGGCGCACTCTTTCAGGTTTTTCTCAGCGGATTTTTCTCTGTCCGCTCAGCCAATCAAAGCAGAAACTTCGCCCTGGCTTCCCGCAGCGCGCGGGCCATTTCGAGATACCCGGCATTGCTGTTATTTCGATGCATCAACTCATAATGGTCCGCCCAGCGCTCAATCTGCGATCGCGGCACCTTGTCCGACCACGCGCCTTTGCGCAGTCGGATCGCCCCGTCATCCAAGTATTCGATTTCGATAGAAGGCTCCGTCATGAAAATCTCCGCCTGTTTGTAATTGGGGTGACCTGCCCCCCTTGGGGCCCTCGTTCATAACGAGAGTCTGCAGGTTTGAGATTGGTAGTCGGATCGGTTGTTGTGGGCAAGCGCGCCGGGCGCGGAGCCCTCAAATTGCTCAAGCGTCCGGCGCGCTTCGAGCGGCGTCTGGTTTCCCAGAGACGAGTGCGGTCTGACGGCGTTGTAGTCGTAGCGCCAGAGCGCCAACTTGCGCCGGGCATCGTCCAGTGTGTCGAAGATCTCCTCGTTTAATAATTCGTCGCGCAGGCTTCCGTTGAAGGACTCGATGAACGCGTTCTGCTGCGGCTTGCCGGGGTCGATGTAGTGCCAGGGAATGGCGTTCTGGTCGGCCCATCTCAGGATGGCCCGGCTGGTGAACTCCGTCCCGTTGTCGCTGACAATGCAAGCAGGCTTTCCGTAGATCCGCACCAGCGCATCGAGTTCACGGGCAACACGCTTGCCCGATATACTGGTATCGGCGACCAGGCACAGGTTCTCTCTGCAACAATCGTCGATCACGGCCAAAATACGGAACTTGCGCGAGGCGCCGAAGCTGTCCGCCAGGAAGTCGAGCGACCAGCGCGCATTGGGATGCGCCGCCGCAGGCATCGGCGTGCGTGACCCGCGAGCCCGCTTGCGTCCACGCCGTCGCTTCACCGATAGCCCTTCCTCGCGATAGAGCCGATACAGCTTCTTGTGGTTCATGGTCATGCCCTTGCGCTCAAGCAGGATGCCGATCCGGCGATAGCCAAACCGGCGCCGCTTCCCGGCGATCTCCTTCATCTCCTCGCGGATCTCGGGGCAGTCCGGCGGGCGTGTGCGCCGGACCGTCTTGGGGTCGACACCGACAAGCTGGCAGGCCCGACGCTGCGAGATGTCATGATCCCGCATCGCCCTGAGCGCCGCCTCTCGCCGCCTGGTCAATGTCGTCAGTTCTTTCCCAGCAGATCCTTCAGAACCACGTTGTCGAGCATGGTGTCGGCCAACAGACGTTTGAGCTTGGCGTTTTCGTCTTCGAGCGCCTTCAGCCTGGCTGCCTCGGAGAGCTCCATGCCACCATACTTGGCCTTGAACTTGTAAAAGGTCGCCGGGCTGAGGCCATGCCTGCGGCACACATCAGCTGTCGGCATGCCTGCCTCCTGCTCCTTGATCATCCCAATAATCTGCGCCTCGGTGAAACGGCTTTTTCGCATTCGTCTGCTCCTTCAGAGTTGGCGCAGACTCTACACTACGTTGAGGGATCCCGCGGGGGGCAGGTCAGGGGCCGGAGGGCTTGCGATCCGGCCCCGGGCGCACAGGAAAGTCTTTTTGAAAAATAAATTCTCTCGAATACCTATTTGCTATCAAAGGAAGACGGCAGCATTCACCTGAGGAATTCCGGACCTTCAGCTTCGATAACGGAGAGTTGATCGAACTTTCTGCATGGCGCCGCCGGTTCCCGGGCCCAAACAACCCAACCGGCTCCGACCGATCGTCGAGCTCGCCAGGCTCTGCTCGGCGTGGTGCGTGCTTTTGGATTTCGCTGAGCGGCAAGGTTCCGTCCGCAGCGCCGCCGAAATGCATACGGGGCAGGCTCCAGCCTGCCCGTCGCAACTTGGATTTGTGGCGCGATCATTCGGCGACGAGTTCGCCGCTTTCGATCTGCTCGCGCTCGATCGACTCGAAGAGCGCCTTAAAGTTGCCTTCGCCGAACCCATCGTCGCCCTTGCGCTGGATGAATTCGAAGAAAATCGGCCCGATTACCGTCTTCGAGAATATCTGCAACAGAATCTTGGTCTCGCCGCCGCCGAGGACGCCCTCGCCGTCGATCAGGATGCCGTGCTTCTTCATCCGATCGACCGGCTCCTCATGCCCGGTCACGCGGTCATGGCTGAGCTCGTAATAGGTTTCGGGAGGGGCAGGCATGAAGCGGATCCCGCGATCGGCGATCGCGTCGGTCGCCTCGTAGATGTCGCGCGCGCCCACGGCGATGTGCTGGATGCCCTCGCCCTTGTACTTCTTGAGATAGGAGACGATCTGGCCGGTTTCGCCGCGATCCTCGTTGATCGGGATGCGGATGCGCCCGCAGGGCGAGGTCAGCGCCCGGGAATAGAGGCCGGTATATTTTCCCTCGATGTCGAAGAACCGGATCTCGCGGAAATTGAAAAGATCGCCGTAGAAGTTGAACCACTTGTCCATGTTGCCCTTGAAGACATTGTGGGTCAGGTGGTCGAGATAATAGAAGCCCACGCCCTTCGGCTTCGACGTCTTCAGCCAGTCGAATTCCTCGTTATAGGGCGAGGTGTCGTAATATTGGTCGGTGAAATAGATCAGGCTGCCGCCGATTCCCTTGATCGCGGGCCAGTCGACGGTCTTGTCCGTGCCCTCGTAGGGCTCCGCGCCGTTCTTCACCGCGTGATCGAAGGCGTGCTGCGCATCGACGACGCGCCATGCCATCGAGGGGGCGCAGGGCCCGTGCTCTTCCACGAAACGGGCCGCGAAGCTGTCGGGGACAGCGTTGATGACATAGGTGATGTCGCCCTGCTGCCAAAGCTCGACCGGCTTCGATTTGTGGTTCGCTACATGCTCATAGCCCATCTTCGCGAAGAGGTCGCGCAGTTCCTGCGGATCGGGATGTGCGAATTCGACGAATTCGAACCCGTCCGTGCCAGCGGGATTCTCCTCGGTGATGGTGGATTGCGGGGCGTCGTGGGGGAACGGTCCCATGGGTTTCTCCTCCTGTTTGCGCTAAGAAGAGGGTAACCTGGGACGAATGCTCGTTCCGCGCGAAGTAGCGCATGGGAGCGCCAATTTTTGCGCAAATATTGCATCCAGGTGGAATTCGGCGCTAAATCTCCGCATGATCGACCATATCGACAAACGCCTGCTCGCGGAACTGCAGCAGAATGCCCAGCTAACCTCGCAGGACTTGAGCGAGCGGCTGAACCTGTCGCCAAGCCAAGTGGGGCGGAGGCGGCAGCGGCTCGAGGCCGAGGGGCTGATCCGCGGCTACGGCGCGCGGCTCGATGCGGCGCGGCTTGGGCTTGCCGTGCAAGCCTTCGTGCAGGTGCAGATGCAGCGACACGGGGCGGAACCGGCGCAGCAATTCTCGCGCCTCGTCTCCTTGCAGCCCGAGATCACCTCCGCTTGGACCCTGACGGGGGAGGCGGATTATCTGCTGCGCGTCTACTGCGCGGATCTGGCAGCACTGCATCGGCTGATCCACGACGTGCTGCTTGCCCATCCCACCGTCGCCCGGGTGCAGAGCCAGATCGTCATGCACCAGTTCAAACAGGACGCGCCGCTGCCGATCTGAGCGCAGAGCGCGCCGGGAGCGGTCTCATGAAAGTCATTTCATTGCACATGAAACACTGCCATCCTGCCCCGAGGAGGATTTGCACCGCATGAAGCTCGAGGAATTCTTTCCCTACCGTCTCGCGATCGCCGCCGAGGCCTTCTCGCGCAATCTCCAGGATGTCTATGCGCGCGAATACGGGCTTACGCGAGAGGAATGGAGGCTGATGTCGATCCTCGACGGGGTCGGCCGGATTTCATCGCTCGACATCGCGCGCCGCACCACGCTCGACAAGGTTCAGGTAAGCCGGGCAGCGGCGCGTCTCGAAGCGCGCGGGCTGATCCGGCGCTTCGTGCCCGACAGCGATCGGCGGCTGCGTGAGTATGAATGCACCGAGGCGGGCCGTGCGCTTTATGGCGAGGCCCGGCCCAAGGTGAACGCCCGGGCCCAGACGATGCTCTCCGCCCTGCCCGAGGAAGCGCGCGCCGGGCTCGAAGCCGGGGTGAATGCGCTGATCGACACGCTCGAGCTTGATATCCGCACCGAGCCCGAGCGGGACTAGCCGACCAGCCAGAGAGAGATCACCGGGAAGGCCACGATCAGCGAGATCCGCACGATATCTGCCACCCAGAACCACAGGATGCCGCGGAACATCGTGCCCAGCGTCACGTCCGGCAGAACCGAACGCAGCACGAAGACATTCATGCCCACAGGCGGCGTGATCAGCGAGATCTCCGTCGCGACCACGACGATCACGGCGAACCAGATCAACGCATTGTCGGGATTGGCCAAAAGCCCTGAACCGAAATCGAGCTGGTAGATCACCGGGTAGAAGATCGGCACCGTCAGCAGGATCATCGACAGGCTCTCGAGCACCATGCCCAGCAGCATGTAGATCAGTACGATGATGATGATCACCTCGTAGCCGCCCAGCCCGAGATTGTAGACCAGTTCGGCCAGCGCGTCGGGCAGGCCCGCGAAGGTGACGAAATTGCCGAAGATCTCGGCTCCGATGACGATCGCGAAGATCATCGCGGAGGCGATTGCCGCATCGGTGAGCGCCCGCCAGAGCGCGCCGAGCCTCAGACCGCCGACCGCAGCCGCGATCAAGACGGCCGCAGCCGCGCCCATGCCGGCGGCCTCGATCGGGGTGAAGAACCCGCCATAGATGCCCACCATGATGAAGACGAACAGCCCGAGCGTCGCGAGCACGCCGACGATGTCCTGCCGCTTCATGGCAAGGGGCTCGCGCACTTCCGGGGCGAGTTTCGGGTTCAGCCGCACTGCGACCATGACCGACACGAGATACAGACCTATGCCGAGAACACCGGGAACGATCCCCGCGATGAACAGCTTGCCGATGTCGCTCTCGGTCAGAAGACCGAAGATGATCATGATGACCGAGGGCGGGATCAGAATGCCCAGCGTGCCGCCCGCGGCGATGGCGCCGGTGGCGAGCGAGTCGTGATAGCCGAAGCGGCGCATCGAGGGCATCGCCACCTTCGACATCGTGGCCGCGGTCGCGAGCGACGAACCGCAGACCGCGGAGAAGCCGCCGCAGCTGAGGATCGTGGCCATCGCGAGCCCGCCACGCATCCGCCCGAAGACCCGGTCGGCGCCCGTGAAGAGACCGCTGGCGATCCCCGAACCGGCCAGCACATTGCCCATGAAGATGAAGAGCGGCACGACCGAAAGCGAATAGTTCATCCCGGTCTCGAAGACGGCGCTGCCGACCATCGAGCCGGCCGCCTCGGCGCCGCGCATCCATGCGAACCCGGCCCCGCCGACAAGCGCCATCGCGAAGGCGATCGGCACGCGCAGGAAGACCAGCGCCAGAAGTATGGCGAATGCCACGAGAGATATCGTCATTCCGGCCTCCGAAGCACCGCGACAAGGGCGGAGACGGCGAAGCTGAGTACGCCGATCACACCGAAATACCAGAGTTTGATGCCGAGACCCGAGGTCGCGAGCTGCGTGTGGAACTGATCCTGTGTCAGGATCACCAGCCGCCATGCGAAATAGAGCATGACGAGCGCCGCGATCGCGCTCCCGATCCGCCCGAGCATACGCCGCAGCACCGGCGGCAGGATCGGCATCAGCAGGTCGACCTCGACATGGCCTCCCTTGCCCGTGGTGAGAGGCATCGCGACGAAGACGAGCGCGCCGAGAAGCACCTGGGTGATCTCGTAGGCGCCGGTCAGCGGGTTGTTGAACAGATACCTGCCGACCACGTCGAAACAGGTGACGAGGATCAACCCCGTCACCAGGCCCGCGGCGATTGCCTCGAGAACGAAGCGGCCGCGTGCGATCATACGTCCACGCCCGTCATCTTGCGGAACTCGGCAAGCGCGGCGCGACCGTCATAGTCGCCGCCCAGGCTGTCGGCCCACTGCCCTTCTAGCACGCTGGCCTCTTGCTTGATCGCGTCGAGCACGCCCTGCGGCGCGGTCTCGGCGACCATGCCACCCTCTTTCGCTGCCTTCTTGCCGCGCTCGTCCGCGCCGTTCCACGCTTTGCCGACGCGGGTTGCGAAGGCGAGCCCGGAGAGCTTGTTGATCGCCTCCTGATCGGCCGGGGAAATCGCGTCCCACTTGCCGGAATTCATCACCAGGAACCAAGTGGTGTTGTAGATGCCGCCCGGGATCGTGGTGGTGTATTTCAGGTAATCCGCGAGGTTGAACGAGGCGATCGCGTCATAGGGGAAGGTCACGCCATCGACGACGCCGCGCGAGAGCTTTTCATAGACTTCGCCCGAGGGGGTGAAGATCGTCTCGACGCCGAAATGGCTCATCAGATCGGCGATGTAGCCGCCCGGCACACGCATCTTCAGACCCTGCAGGTCTTCGATCTTGTTGATCGGACGCTTGTTGTTGTGGACCATCCCGGGGCCATGGTTGAACAGGCCCAGCAGATGGGTGCCGGCATGTTCCTTCTCGGCGCCGAGCTTCTCGGTATAGACGGTCCAGAAGGCTTCCGACATCGACACGGCATCATTGCCGAGGAAGCTGAACTGGCCAACGCGCGAATTCTTGAAGCGGTCATCCTGCGTGAAGCTGTGCAGACCGTAGGTGATGTCGGCCACGCCATCGCGCGCCATGTCGAAATGCGCTGGCGGCGAGCCCAGCGGCTTGGCGAGCACGCGGATGCGCACGCGGCCCTCGGTCGCTTTCTCGATGTCCTTCGCCCAGGGCTTGATCGCGTCCACCACGATCGGGTGGCGCGGCGGCAACCAGCTCGACAGGACGAGGTCCACGCCCTCGGCCCGTGCCGGGATCGCAGGCATCGCAAGGGTCGCCCCCACCGCGGCGGCGGAGCCCAGGAAAGCACGTTTCGTCAGTTTATGCGTCATTGTTTCCTCCCAAGAATGACGACGAACGCGGAGCTCCCGCGTTCGGTAAAGGCATCAGCTATCGGCGCGCATCTGCCCGGTTTTCGGGCTGGCATCGGGACGCCCGGCACGCGCGGCGAGCTCGAACGCCTCCTCGAGCACGCGGCGGTCGCCGATATGGTTCATCAGGATCAGGATCAGCCGCGCGTTGAACGCGGCGCTTTCCGCCTCGTTCAGCCCCTCATGGGCGGCGATAAGCCGCTCGTAGAGCGCGTCGTGATCGGCAAGGTTCAGGTCGGTGATCAGGCTCATGCGCTGCCCTCCTCGATTGCAGCCAGTTGCGCGGCGATCTGCTCGGCCCCCGCTTTTTGCCAACGCGCCGCGACGACTTGATCGGGCCGGATCAGGTAGAGCGCCGAGGGCGCATCGCCGAGATAGCGGGCGCGCAGCTCCGGCGTCGGCTCGAGCGTCATTCTGCGCAGCCCCGCGACCTCGGGCGCCTCGGCACCGAGGCCCAGAAGCGTGAAGCCGCCCGCAAGCCGATCGAGCAGCCATTCGTTGCCAAGCGGAGCATCGGGGGCGACCGCGCCGGGACGGGTGCCACTCGGCAAGGCCGCATCATCGGGCGCTTGGTCCAGCGGGTAGCGGCACGGCAGGCTCAAGCGCCCCGAGTTCACCATCGGGCGCGCGAAATTCGCATGCTCAGACAGCGCCAGAACCGCATCGCGGAACCACCGCTCCGCCCCCGGGCGCGGCGACATGAACCGCGTGGTGCGGCTGGAATTGGCAATATTCTCGTCAGAGCCGAAGGTCCGCTCGGCGTCGTAGCGGGCGAGCAGCGCGGGCGTGCTCTCTCCCTTCACGACCCGCGCCAGACGCCAGCCCAACGCGTCCACATCTTGCAGCCCGCCATTGCCGCCACGCGCGCCGAAGGGCGAGACCACATGCGCGCTATCGCCCACGAAGATCACCCGGTCATGGACGAAGTTCTTCAGCCGACGGCACTGGAACGTGTAGATCGAGGTCCAGTCGAGCTTGAAATTCGAATGGCCCAGCGCCTTCTCGATCCGCGGGATGATGCGCTCGGGCTTGCGCTCTTCCTCCGGATCGGTGTCCCAGCCCAGTTGCAGATCGATGCGGTAGATATTGTCAGGCTGTTTGTGCAGCAGTGCCGACTGGCCCTCGTGGAAATCCGGCTCGAACCAGAACCAGCGCTCCGACGGGAAATCGGCCTGCATCTCGATATCGGCGATCAGGAAGCGTTCCTCGAACAGAACGCCCTCGAATTCGAGCCCCATCATCTGCCGGATCGGCGAGCGCGCTCCGTCGCAGGCCAGCACATACTCACCTTCGAGCGTATATTCCCCATCCGGCGTCTCGATCGAGACCGTCGCGTGATCCGCCGCCTGCTCGAGCGAGGTGACCTTGTTCTTGAAGCGCAGGTCGACAAGCGGGTTCGCCTGCGCAGCGGCGACGAGATACTCCTCGACGTAATATTGCTGCAGATTCACGAAGGCGGGCATCTTGTGGCCGTCCTCGGGCAGCAGGTCGAAGTTGAACACTTCGCGCGCGCCATGGTGGGTGCGCCCGACCTTCCAGGTCACACCCTTCTGCACGCAGGCATCGCCCACGCCCAGCCGGTCGAGTATCTCGAGCGAGCGTTTCGACCAGCAGATCGCGCGGCTGCCCACCGACACCACGTTGTTGTCGTCGAGCACGACCGACGCCACGCCGTAATTCGCAAGCTCCAGCGCGGCGGCGAGACCGATCGGCCCGGCCCCAACGACGATGACCTTGTGACGCGGCTCCGGGGCGCTCAGCCCCTTCGGCGCAACATAGTCGAACGGCTTGTAATCATATGGCATCGGTTCCTCCTCCCCTGCCGGCGCGCGTCAGCCCTGAAGCGCGTCCCACATCTCGCGGTCGCGCTCTGCCGTCCAGACACGCGGGGTGTCGATGCCGCGGGCCTCGTCATAGGCGCGCGCCACGTTGAACGGCAGGCAATGTTCGTAGATCGCGTAATCGGCGAATTTCGGATCGCAGGCTTCGCGCACCGCGTCCCACGCCTCTTTCAGGGTGCCGCCACGGGCAACGACGCGTTCCACCGGCTTGAAGGTGGAGCGGACGAAATCGGCGGTGTTCTCCAGCGCTTCGGTGACCATCTTCTCGCCCACCAGCGCATCGCCACGACCCGGCGCGATCGCGCGCGGCTCGAAGGCTGCGATATTGGCCAGCGTCTCGGGCCAATCGCCGAAATGACCGTCGCCGCAATAGCAGGCCGAGTGGTATTCCACGATATCGCCGGTGAACATCACCTCCTGATCGGGCACCCAGATCACTGCATCGCCTGCGGTATGGGCGCGGCCCAGATGCATGATGTCGACGCGGCGATTGCCGAGGTAAACCGTCATCTGGTCGCTGAAGGTGGTGGTCGGCCAGGTCAGACCGGGGATTTCCTCATGGCCCTGGAACAGGCGCGGGAAGCGGCCGAATTCGCTGTCCCAGTCCTCCTGCCCACGTTCTGCGACCTGCGCGCGTGTGGTGTCGGACATGATGATCTCGCGCACGCCATAGGCGCTGGCGCCCAGCACGCGAACCGCGTGGTAGTGCGTCAGCACGAGGTGGCTGATCGGCTTGTCGGTCACCGAGCGGACGCATTCGATCACCTTGCGCGCAAGACGCGGGGTGGCCTGCGCCTCGACGATCATCACGCTGTCGTCGCCGATGATGACGCCGGTGTTCGGGTCGCCCTCCGCGGTGAAGGCGTAGAGGCCCTCGCCCACTTCCGTGAAGCTGATCTTCTTCTCTTCCATGTCGCCTTGCGACGCGAATGCCTTGGCCATCAGATGCCTCCTTATTCCTTAGCCCAGTCGGGCAGAGCGCGCGCAGGGAGCACCTGCCCCGTGCAATCTCCGAACCCGATGCGGTATCCTTTGCCCTGCGCAGCACCGCGCAGGGTCAGCGTGTCGCCATCCTCGATGAAGCTGCGGGTCGTGCCATCGGGAAGCTCCAGCGGCTCCTTGCCCGACCAGCTCAGTTCGAGCAGCGAGCCCCGGCTGTCTTTTTCGGTGCCCGAGATCGTGCCCGAGCCCAACAGATCGCCCGCGCGCATCGGACAGCCCGAGGTCGTGTGATGGGCGAGCTGCTGCGCGGCGGAGTAGTAGAGCATCGAGGTATTGGTGCGCGAAATCACCGCCTCCTCGCCGCCCTCCGGGCGCAGCGCGACTTCCAGCTTGATATCGTAATTCATCGGCCCCGGCTCGCGCAGATAGGGCAGCAATTCGCGCTCACGCTCGGGCGTGTTGACGCGGAACGGTTCCAGCGCCGCTTTCGTCACGATCCAGGGGCTGATCGTGGTCGCGGTCGCCTTGGACTGGAACGGTCCGAGAGGCACGTATTCCCACGCCTGGATGTCGCGCGCCGACCAGTCATTGAGCAGCACGTAGCCGAAGATCATCTCATCGGCCTGACTGACCGAGATCATACCCTCGGAGGGCTGGCCGACGATGGCGCCGAATTCCAGTTCGATGTCAAAACGCGCCGAAGGGGCGAAACGCGGCAGCTCCTCGTTCGGGCCTTTGACCTGCCCGTTGGGACGGATGACCGGCGTGCCGGAAACGACCACCGACGAGGCCCGGCCGTTATAGCCGATCGGGATCGACAGCCAGTTCGCGGGCAACGCGTTTTCGGGGCCACGGAAGATCGTGCCGACATTGGTCGCGTGGTTCTTGCCGGCGTAGAAATCAGTGTATTCGGTCACGCGGAACGGCATCAGCATCTTCGCGCCGGATTGCGGCACCAGATGCGGCTCGACCGCGGACTTGTGCCCTTCGTCGGAGAGAAGCTCGGTCAGACGCGCGCGCAGCTTGGCCCAGATCTCCGGGCCGGCCTCCATGACGCGGTTCCACGCGGGCTCGGCGAACAGATCCGCCGGAAGCCCGTGATCCACCTTGGCGACGTCGAGGATCATATCCCCGATGGCGACGCCCATCCGCGCCCCATTGCCGTCGTCGAAGACGCCGTAGGGCAGGTTCTGGATTGGAAAGTCGGTGTCGCCCTGAGCGGACGCCACCCAGCTGGTCTGGTCGGTCATTTGGTCCCCGGTTTTCCGTCGAATTTCTTCTCGATGCTGTCCCAGCAATCGATGTAATCGTCCTGCAACGGCGCCTCCTTCGCGGCGAATTCGGTGAGGTGCTGCGGGAAGCGCGTCTCGAACATGAACTGCATCGTGTTGCCTTGGAACGCGGGCTCCATCGGTTCGTTAGAGGCGTGTTCGAAGGCGTTACGGTCAGGGCCGTGCGGCAGCATCATGTTGTGCAGGCTGGTCCCGCCCGGCATGAAGCCCTGCGGCTTGGCGTCGTAGATGCCGTAGATGTTGCCCATCAGTTCGGACATGATGTTCTTGTGATACCACGGCGGGCGGAACGTGTGCTCGGCCACCATCCAGCGCTCGCGGAACAGCACGAAATCGATATTCGCGGTGCCTTCCTGACCCGAAGGCGCGGTGAGCACGGTGAAGATCGACGGATCGGGGTGATCGAACAGGATCGCGCCGACCGGGCTGTAAGTGCGCAGGTCGTATTTATAGGCGCAGTAGTTGCCGTGCCATGCCACCACATCGAGCGGGCTGTGGCCGATGAAGGTCTCGTGGAACTGCCCGCACCACTTGATGACGACCCGGCTTTTCGCGTCGCGATCCTCGAAGGCCGCAACGGGGCATTTGAAGTCGCGCGGGTTGGCAAGGCAATTTGCGCCGATCGGACCGCGGCCCGGCAGGTCGAATTTCTGGCCATAGTTTTCGCAGACGAAGCCCCGCGCCGGCCCTTCGAGCACTTCGACCCGATAGACCAGACCGCGCGGCAGGATGGCGATCTCCTTGGGCTCGAGGTCGATAATCCCGAGCTCCGTGCAGAAGCGCAGCCGCCCCTCTTGCGGCACGACGAGCAACTCGCTGTCGGCCGAGAAGAAATACTCGTCCTCCATCGACTGCGTCACGAGATAGATATGGCTCGCCATGCCGACCTGCGTGTTCACGTCGCCCGCGGTGGTCATCGTGCGCATGCCGGTGACCCAGGTCAGCGGCTCATCGGAATGGGGCACCGGGTTCCAACGATACTGGCCAAGCGAGATCACGTCCGGATCGACATTCGGCGCGGATTTCCAATAGGGCACGTCGATCTTGGTGAAGCGACCGACATGCTTGACCGATGGCCGGATCCGATAGCACCAGGTCCGCTCGTTCTGGCCGCGCGGCGCGGTGAAGGCGGTTCCGGAAAGCTGCTCGGCATAAAGGCCGTATTCGCATTTCTGCGGGCTGTTCTGGCCCTGCGGCAGCGCACCCGGCAGCGCCTCGGTTTCGAAATCATTGCCGAAACCCGGCATGTAGCCTTCATGCGGCCCCGACGTGCCGGTTGCCCGCACCATGCCGCTCGGCAGAGCTTGCTCGGTCATGAGATCCTCCACTCCCTGTTCGCCGGCCTCTTGCAAAAATGCCGACGTCGAACTCCGCCCAAGTTTCGTTTCATTCGCAACGAAGTCAAGGATTTTATTGCATTCGCAACGAAGAGCGAGGGAGACTTGGTAAAAAATCAATTATTTACTGATGGTTACACATCCAGATTTCCGGACGGCGCACGATTTTCGTTGCAATCGCAACGTATTTCGTGCTCATTCGTTGCAGCCGCAACAACTTGAAGCCACATCGAATCCCATGACCGTTGAACAAAAAGTTCGTGAAACCGCTGATGAAGAGATTCCCCTCCCGGGGTTCGATCTCGAGCGTTTCCTGCCCTATTTGGTCGCGGAGCTCTCGGTGAAGCTGAGCCAGGAACTGGCGGCGGGCTATCGCGACGCCGGGCTGACGATGCCGCAATGGCGGGTGATGGTGCATCTTTCCCATGCGGGCCGGGTCTCGGTGCGCGATATAGAACGACGCACCTCGCTGGAGCGCCCAAAGGTCAGCCGCGCGGCGAGCCACCTCGAGGCGAAAGGTCTGGTCGAGAAACGGCCCGACGACGTGGACGCCCGGCTGGTCGCGCTGAGTCTGACCCGCGAGGGGCGACGTCTGATGGCGGAGCTGTTGCCGCGCGCGATCGCCTATCAGCGGCAGCTGGAGGCGGTGCTCGGATCCGATCTCGCCGGCTTGCAGCGCGCAATGGACAAACTGCTGGGGACGCCGATCGAATGACACGACTTCATGATTATTGGCGGTCTTCGGCAAGCTACCGTGTCCGTATCGCCCTCGCACTCGCCGGGATTGAATGGCAGGCCGCTCCGGTCGATCTGACGACCGGCGCACAGCGCGATCCCGACTATCTCGCCGTCAATCCGCAGGGGCTCGTGCCGACGCTTGAGATCGATGGCGATCGGTTTACCCAATCCCTTGCGATCGTCGAATATCTCAACGAGACCCGCGCGCTCGGCCTGCTGCCCGAAGCTCCGGCCGACCGCGCCCATGTCCGCGCTCTCGCCCAGGCTATCGCGGTCGATATCCATCCGGTTTGCAATCTGCGCGTCGCGAAACACGCCGTGGCGGCCTCGAACGGTGCGATCACGATGGAAAGCTGGATGCAGACTTTCATCGCCCCCGGCCTCGCCGCGGTCGAGGAAATGATATCGGGCGAGAGTTTCTGCTGGCGTGACCAGCTGACGCTCGCGGATCTGTGCCTCGTGCCACAGATCTACAATGCGCGGCGCTGGGGGATCGACCTTGCGCCGATGCCGAATATCACGCGGATCGCCGCGCATCTCGAGACGCTTCCGGCCTTCGCCGCCGCGCGACCGGCGCCCCCCGCGGCCTGACGCCGCGGGAGGGGCGGTGCCCTGTTTCAGCACCTACGTGACGTTCATCTAACTTTCGGAAGCCGCCAGCGCCCCCCCCCCGCGTGCTTGGCTGGCGACGTCGCGGGCACACCTCGATCGCCCGAACGCCCGGCTCCTTGAACAAGTGCGGCGAGCTTCTCAGCTTTGTTCAGAGTGACGGATGGCCCCCCTTGGAGATCACGCCCGTTCCCCCAAAACCGCGATCTCACGCCAAAATTCGGGCTTGAAGAGCACCAATACCGTGAGAATTTCCAGACGTCCGAGATACATCCCGAAGGTCAAAATTATCTTCACGGGATCGCTGAGGGAGGAGAAATTCCCAGCCGGACCGATGATTGGTCCGACCCCTGGTCCGACATTTGCCAAAGCCGTCAAAGCTCCGCTGGTTGCCGTCGCAAAGTCGAGACCGAAAAAGCCCAGAAGCGTGGTGAGCCCTAGGAACGTCGCCATATAGATAACGAAAAAGGCGATAACGCCCGCGAGGACGTCATTCTCGATCACGCGCCCTTCGTATTTTATGGAAACAACCCGACGCGGTAATCTAATCACTTTCATCTGTGCGCGCGCCGCCTTGGAAAATACGATCCAACGCATCGCCTTGGCGCCACCCGCGGTCGATCCGGTGCAGCCCCCTACTGCAGAGAGAATGAAAAAGGCAACAACCGCGAACGGCCCCCAGACAGTGTAGTCGGTCGTGGCGTAGCCTGTGGTCGTCACGACAGAGACGACGTTGAAGGCGACCATGCGAAGAGCGGTCAGCGGCGGCGTTCCACTTGTCCAGACGAGCCAAACCGTCAGCCCGATAATGACGACCCCCAAGGTGAGCAGCATGGCTTCGACCTGCTCGCTTCGAACCGTCCGCCGATAGATGCCGCGGATATACCATGCGAACGGAAAGGCCCCAAGCAGCATGAAGAGCGTCGCGGTCCATTGCAGGAATGGGCTGTCGAAATGGCCGAAGGACGCGTCATAGCCCGAATATCCACCGGTCGACAACGTGGTCATGGCGTGGGTCACCGCGTCGAAGAAGTTCATGCCACCAGCAAGGTAGGCAAGTGTACAAAGCCCGATGAGAGCTACGTAAATCTGCAGCGTCACCGAGGCGAACTTCGCAGTGTTGCTCAGTTCTTTGTCCCCTTTGTCCGAGCTCTCGGTGCGGAAGAGCTGCATGCCGCCGACCTTCAGGATCGGCAACAAGGCGATGCCGGTGACGATGAACCCGACGCCACCGACAGCCTGAAGCAGCGCTCGCCACATGATGATGCCGCGCGGTGTGGTATCGAGACCGCTCATCACCGTAGAGCCCGTCGTCGTAATCCCCGACATCGCCTCGAACAGAGCATCCACGGGAGTGAGCGACCACATTGCGAGCGGAACGGCGCCGGCAATTGCGGCGGTAAGCCAAACCGACGACGTGAGCAGGAAAGCGTGAAGCCGCCCCAAACCGAGAAAGGACGAGCGGGAGGCGACGCTGATCGTCGCACCCAAAGCGCCCACCAGTGCGCCGGAGAGCGCAAAAACCTTGGCTGTATCCGAAAAAAGAAGCGCATCGAGGCCCATCAAGGCGGCGAAGAAAACCAGTGTAAGACCGTTGATGAAAGATACGAAATTCATGACTGGTCCTAGCCGAGATACACCGTTCCGGCCGGATAGCCGATCCGTCGGGGCCGCCGTGTGGCAAGCAGGAAACCGAGGGTGAGAGGACCTACGCGGCCCACGAACATCACCGCCATGATGATAGCGCGTCCGGCGCCATCAAAATCGCCAGTGATGCCGCGCGACAAGCCGACGGTGCCGAAGGCAGAGGTGGTCTCGAAGGCAAGATCGAGAAAATCGCCTTCATGGCAGAGCAGCAGTGCGAAGAGCGCGCAAAGGATCAGCAGAACGCTGATAATCGAGAGGGCGAGAACTTTCATGACCTGATCGAGACCGAGCTCGCGCCCGAAGACCTGGATACTCGAACGCTGCCGGAAGAAGGCGACCGTGGCGAGCAGCAGGACGATGAAGGTCGTGACTTTTATGCCGCCGCCGGTCGACGTGCTTCCCGCGCCGATGACCATCAGCGTCATGAACATGAGCGAAGTGCCGTCTGTGAGATTGCCGATCTCGACAGTGTTGAAGCCCGCCGTTCTCGTTGTGGCTCCCTGGAACCAACTGGCCCAGAGCCGATCGGACCACGAGAGGCTCCCCAGCGTGCCCGGATTTGTCCATTCCATAATCCCGAATGCCAGTGCGGACCAAATGAGCAACGCTATCGTGCCGACAAGCATCAGCTTGGTGTGCAACGAAAAGCGATGCCAACGTCTTACCCGCCAGATATCGGAGGCGACCGTGAAGCCGAGGCCGCCAAGTATGTAGAGCGCTGGAATGGTAAGATTGATGATCGGGTTTCCAACCCATTTGCTCAAACTGTCCGGGAAAAGCGCGAATCCAGCGTTGTTAAAAGCGGAGACCGAGTGGAAGAGCGCTTGCCAGAGACCCTCGCCCCACCCTGCCTCAGGCACGAAAACCGATGCGAGGAGCGCGGCGCCAACGAATTCGCAAATGAAAACGACCTTGAGGATCATCCGGGTCAGTGCCAGCAAATCCGTCGCGGACGTCTGATTCAGGTCCTCTCTCAGATAGAGCCGATGGGTGAACCCCACTGGCAGCCCGAACATCGACAGGATCAGCACGGCAAAAGTCATCAGCCCGAGACCGCCGAGCTGGATCAGCAGCATCACCACGGCCTGACCAAACAGAGTGAAGGCGCTTCCAGTATCGACAACCGCCAGACCGGTCACGGTTACGGCGGACGTGGCAGTGAAGGCCGCATCAGACCACGTGATCGGCGTGGTCGTCGCAAAGGGCAGCTTCAGCGCAGCGCAGCCAAGCACGATGAGTCCAGCATAAATGAGGATCAGGACAAGAGGTGGTGCGAGATGCGGAGCCTGACGCTTGGAATAAATGCGCGCCATCGGTCATTTACCGTCACGCAAGTCGTCTCCGAAATGCCGCAGATCGGACCGCTTGCCGAGCAGCAGAAGCTTGTCACCTTCACGCAGCGTGAGCTCGTCACTATCGCAAGACAGATACTGGTTCTCGCGCATGGCACCGAGGGCCCTGAGGTTGTATTTCTCGAGAATTGCGGCGCTGCCGACGACTTTGCCATCGAGCTTCGCCGGAACGTTCAGGTCGACCACGTGATAACCGTTCCCGAGGCTAACATAGTCCCGCACCAAGGGATTGTGGAGCATCTGCGCGATGTGCTGACCGACTTCCTGCTCTGGCAGGATCACACGATCCGCACCCAACTTGGTAAGAATGCGGTGATGCGTGCGATTGAGTGCTTTGACCCAGATCGTCTCGACACCGAGCATCTTGACGTTCATCGTGCAAAGCACATTGGCCTCGAGGTCTTCACCAATCGCAACGACAGCGACGTCGTAATTACCGACTCCCGCCTCACGCAACGCCGCCTCGTCCTTGCCATCGGCGATTATGGCCTCTGTCAGGGTTTCTGCGAGCCTCGTAACATTTCGCCCTTCGATGTCGATCCCCAGGACAGGATTGCCGAAGCGGGCGAGTTCGCTCGCCACAGTGCTTCCAAACGTCCCAAGGCCGATTACGGCGAAGCTACGGGTTTTCAACGGTTCTGCCTTTCGGCTGTTGCGGATAACGGCAGCAAAACGCCATACCACCCCCGAATGCAAGCCTTCGGGCAAGACCATCTCCCCCTGATGGAAGCCACTTCCGTGAGATAATGGCGAGCCACTTGACGAACGTGATGCGCCAGCAAGGAGGAGATAGCCGTCTCCCAATTCTTGGCGCACTTGCTGGTATGACACGCTCTATCCGCCGCAACGCGACAGATTGGCATTACGACGGAGAACGACGCCGCCGCCTCAGGAGCGCGCACGAAACTCCTTTTCGTCAGGCCCGTCCTGCACCCTTTCGCGATGGAAGACATAGATTCCGGATGCCAGGATGATCCCGGTGCCGAGGAACGTGAGCCCGTCGGGAATGTCGCCGAAGACCAGAAACCCGAGGACTGTCGCACCAACGATCTCGAGATACTGGAACGGGGCCAGCAGGCTCGCCTCGACGCGAGAGAACGCAAAAGTGATCATCAGGAACGTCACTGTCGACAGCGCCCCGGCGGCGAGCACCGCATAGCCCGTCCAACCGGGCAAGAGAGGCAGGTCCGGAGCGAGCCCGCTGAGTTGGCGGAGTATCTCGATAAACAGCAGGAGGCCCGCGGCGCAGAGCGAGGCGCCCAATTGGAAGCTCACGGGGGATTGCCCGCCACGCGCCTTGCGAAGGACGATCATGTTGAGCGCATAGCACAGGGCGGCCAGCAGCGGCAGCAACGCGACCGGACCGAACACGGCAAAGTTCGGCCGGATCACGATCAGCGCGCCGACGAGCCCGACCCCGACGGCAGCGAAGCGACGCGGGCCCGGAACCTCCCCAAGGAACGGCCCGGCAAGCAAGGTGAGAAGCAGCGGCTCGACGAAGAAGATCGCGATCGCCGTGGCGATGGGCATGACCTCGAAAGCGGTGATGAGCGAATAGAGCACGGTCACGATCAGCCCGGCCGAGATGAGGGACGCCCCCGAGAGGATCGGACCCGCGAGGTGACGACGCATGACCCACGCAACCGGCAGGAAGAACGCGGCCTGTGCCAATGAGCGCAGCAAGGTGACCTCGAAAGGCGCAATGACCGTGGTGAGCGATTTCGAGATCGCGTCCCCCACCGGCAGGAGCGCCATTGCGAGCGCCATAGACGCCATTCCGATACGCTTGTGCTCGAAGGTGGCGGTGCTGGGAGTTGCGGATAATGCCATGATGCCTCCTCGGCGCCGTCCGAGGTATCGGTAGGCGCGCGCGACAGGTCCGGGCGTTCAGGACAAAAACGGGATCGGGGCGAGACGCCATCTCGCCCTTCGATCGTTGGTATTGCCGGGGCCTCGCCCGGTCAACCTTTTCCGGCGCGCCAACCACGCCGACCCGCAATCCGCTAAAGCAAAATCGACGAAAGCTTCCCGGCTTTTTTTCACGTAACATCTGCCCGTCGAGCCCACGGAGGAGGTATTTGCTGAGAAAGTCGGTAAGGGGCAAGCGCGCCGCCACAACCGTATCCGGGCCTTCCATGTCAGGGATGCGGAATTCGTATCCTCGGGGCGCCAGGGCGTCTACGGCGGCTACCAGTCTTGGGTGGACCGCGCGGGGCGGTTCCGGTCGCTTGGCGACGGGCAGGTGGATTTCGGGCGGATCTTCTCGCAGATGGCGGCGCATGACTTCGACGGCTGGGCCGTGCTTGAATGGGAATGCGCACTCAAGCATCCTGAGGACGGCGCGCGCGAGGGGGCGGAATTCATCGCCCGCCACATCATCCGCGTGACCGATCACGCATTCGACGATTTCGCAGGGGCGGGCACCGACGAAGGTGCCAATCGGCGTATTCTCGGGCTGGAGGGCAAGACATGAGCGAGACGAACGGACATCGCAAACTGCGCCTCGGCATGGTCGGCGGCGGCGAGGGAGCCTTCATAGGGGGCGTTCACCGCATCGCGGCGCGGCTCGACGACCGGTTCGAGCTGGTCGCGGGGGCGCTTGCTTCCGAGGCCGCGCGCGCGCATCGCTCCGCGGCGGCACTGGGGTTGGACCCCAAGCGCAGCTACGCGGATTTCGAAGTGATGGCGCGCGAAGAGGCGGCGCGGCCCGACGGGATCGAGGCGGTGTCGATCGTAACCCCCAACCATATGCATGCGCCCGTCGCGACCGCCTTCCTGCGCGCGGGCATCCACGTGATCTGCGACAAGCCAATGACGCGCAAGCTCGAGGAAGCGGAGGCGCTGGCGGAAGAGGTGCGCGCCTCAAACGCGCTCTTCGTGCTCACACATAACTACACCGGCTACGCGATGGTGCGACAGGCCCGCGCTATGGTGGAAGCCGGAAAACTCGGGCGCATCCGGGTCGTTCAGGTCGAGTATCCACAGGACTGGCTAACTGAACCGGTGGAAACGGATGGCACGAAACAGGCGGTCTGGCGCACCGATCCCGCGCGCGCCGGTGCAGCGGGTTCGCTCGGTGATATCGGCACCCACGCAATGAACCTCGCGAGCTTCGTGTCGTGTCTCGAGCCGCGCGAAGTCTGCGCCGAGCTCACCAGTTTCGTGGCCGGACGCGCGGTCGATGACGACGTGCAGATGTTGATCCGTTATGAGAGCGGGGCGAAGGGCATGCTCTGGGCCAGCCAGGTTTCTCCGGGCAACGAGAATGGGCTGAAACTGCGCGTCTATGGCGAGACGGCGGGGCTTGAATGGCTGCAAACCGCACCCGATAGTCTACGCGTCTCCCCCTTCGGAGAGCCCCCGTATCTGCTGTCCCGGGGCGGGCCGGGGCTCACGCCCGAGGTGGCCGAGATGGGCCGTGTTCCGGCTGGGCATCCGGAAGGGTTCCTCGAGGCTTTCGGCAATATCTATAGCGCCGCAGCTGACGCAATCCTGGCACACGAGCGCGGCGAACCCAGACCGCTTGGATTGCTGCCTGGCGTGGCTGATGGCTTGGCGGGAATGCGCTTCATCTCGGCAGCCTTGCGATCATCCCAGGCGGGAGGAGTCTGGACCGCGCTCTGAAGCAAGCCCGGGACAGGGCCATCCGCGTCGTGACGGCTGCGCTCTGCCTCGAGCTTCCCTCTCGCCACGACTGTCATCCGAAAAGAGGAGTCAACAGGTTCGTCGGGAGAGATCACCGAGGCAGTTCCCTCGCATAGAAGCTTTCCGCAGGGCGGCCTTCCTTGGCAACCCTCTCCAAACCAGGAAAGACCGAGAGCCTTACCGCGACGAGCGAAAAACGCCCTGAGAACTTCGGTTTCGCCACTACACCACGAAGCCATAACTTTAGCTTATGCCCATAATTATAATTTACAAATTTTTATTTATCACAACGCCTGCTATCACCATCATCTAAGATGTGAATTCACGTGCCCGGGCTCCATTCGAGTAAGCTGCGGCACGTCAGACCTCGACCGGTCTGTTCGATCAACCCCGTGCTCAGCAGGAGGAAGCACAGATGGATGGAAACGAAGTGAACACCGGCGGCAAGTGCCCGGTGATGCATGGCGGAAATACCGAGCTTGGCTCGAACGTGATGAATTGGTGGCCGCAGGCGCTCAACCTCGACATCCTGCACCAGCATGACACCAAGTCGGACCCGCTGGGGCGCAGCTTCGACTATGCCGAAGAGGTCGAGAAGCTCGACTATGAGGCGCTGAAAGCCGATCTGCATGCGCTGCTGACCGAAAGCCAGGAGTGGTGGCCGGCTGACTGGGGCCATTACGGCGGGCTGATGATCCGTCTCGCCTGGCACTCGGCGGGCTCCTATCGTCTCGCCGATGGCCGCGGCGGCGCAGGCACCGGCAATATCCGCTTCGCACCCCTCAACTCCTGGCCCGACAATGCGAGCCTCGACAAGGCCCGCCGCCTGCTCTGGCCGCTCAAGAAGAAATACGGCAACCGGCTCAGCTGGGCGGACCTGATCATCCTCGCTGGCACCGTCGCTTATGAAAGCATGGGGCTCAAGACTTTCGGCTTCGGCTTTGGTCGCGAGGACATCTGGCATCCCGAGAAGGACACCTACTGGGGCGCCGAGAAGGAATGGCTCGCGCCGTCGGACGAACGCTACGCCAATGTCGACAAGCCCGACACGATGGAAAACCCGCTCGCCGCCGTGCAAATGGGCCTGATCTACGTGAATCCCGAAGGCGTCAACGGCCAGCCCGACCCGATGAAGACCGCGGCACAAGTCCGTGAGACCTTCGCGCGCATGGCGATGAATGACGAGGAAACCGCCGCGCTGACGGCGGGCGGCCACACCGTCGGCAAATGCCACGGCAATGGTGACGCGTCGGCCCTCGGCGCGGAGCCGGAGGCGGCCGATGTCGATCAGCAGGGCCTCGGCTGGTTCAACCCGAACCTCAAAGGGCAAGCGAGCAACGCGATCACCGGCGGGCCGGAAGGCGCGTGGACGACGAACCCGCTCGAATTCGACATGGGCTATTTCGAGATGCTCTTCGGTCACGAATGGGAAGTCACCCAGAGCCCCGCTGGCGCGAAACAGTGGAAGCCGGTGGACATCGCCGAAGAAGACATGCCGCGGGACCCGTCGGACCCGACCAAGCGCCGGATGCCGATGATGACCGACGCCGACATGGCGATGAAGGTCGACCCGATCTACAACGAGATCTGCCAGAAATTCATGGCCGACCCGGAGTATTTCAAGGACACCTTCGCCCGCGCCTGGTTCAAGCTGACCCACCGCGACATGGGCCCGAAGGTTCGCTACAAGGGTCCGTGGGTGCCGTCGGAAGATCTGATCTGGCAGGACCCGGTCCCCGCCGGTTCGACCGATTGGGACGTCGAGGCTGTGAAGGCGAAGATCGCGGCCTCGGACCTGTCGGTGGCCGAGCTGGTCTCGACCGCATGGGACAGCGCACGCACCTATCGCGGCTCGGACATGCGGGGCGGCGCCAATGGCGCGCGCATCCGTCTGGCTCCGCAGAAAGACTGGAAAGCCAACGAGCCTGCGCGTCTGCAGAAGGTGCTCTCGGTGCTCGAACCGATCGCGGCGGAAGCAGGTGCCTCGGTGGCGGACGTGATCGTGCTCGCGGGCAATGTCGGCGTCGAGAAGGCGATCAAAGCGGCAGGTCACGACATCGCGGTGCCCTTCGCACCGGGTCGCGGCGACGCGACCGACGAGATGACCGATGCCGACAGCTTCGACGTGCTCGAACCGCTCGCCGACGGCTTCCGCAACTGGCTCAAGCAGGACTACGTCGTCTCGCCCGAGGAGATGCTTCTGGATCGTGCCCAGCTGATGGGGCTGACCGCGCCTGAAATGACCGTCCTGATCGGCGGCATGCGGGCGATCGGCGCCAACCATGGCGGCACCAAGCACGGTGTCTTCACCGACCGCGAAGGCCAGCTGACGACCGACTTCTTCGTCAACCTGACCGATATGGGCTATAGCTGGCATCCGGTGGGCGACGGGGCCTACGAGATCCGCGACCGCAAGACCGGCGCGGTGAAATGGACCGCGAGCCGCGTCGATCTGGTCTTCGGCTCGAACGCGATCCTGCGCGCCTATGCCGAGGTCTACGCTCAGGACGACGCGAGCGAGAAGTTCGTGGAAGACTTCGTAGCCGCCTGGACGAAGGTGATGAACGCCGATCGCTTCGATCTCGCCTGATCGTCTGGCTTGAAAAAGTCGCGCCCCTCGCAGCACTGCCTGCGGGGGGCGTTTTTGTTTGGACGATCAGCGAGACTCCGGTCCCAGCTCAGACCGACGCCCGGGGCGACCAGCCCCGGGCAGCGCCCGACCTCGGGAGGGCGCTTCTGCAGCGACACCGCGCGCTCAACAGTTGGTCGGATGTGGCCCAATAAAGCGCAGACCACCCATCTAGTGCTAGCGCCCACCCGAGGTCGGGCGCCGCCCTCATCACAAATTCGCTCGCGCTGCCCGGGCCGCTCACGCGGCTGATCCGGGCGGGGCACCGTTGCGCCTTACAGCGCCGCCGTCGTCACATAGCGCAGGGCGCGGGCCACCTGTTCGGGCGTGCGCGCGACCGCATTGGCCGCAGCATCGACCTCCTTGAGCGCATGGTCATGCTCGGGCGGCTGAAGCACGATAATCGGTTTGCCGAGCGCCGCCGCATAGCCCGCGTCGAAGGCCGCATTCCACTGCTTGTATTTCTCGCCGAAACAGACGACGAGCACGTCGCAGCGCGCTATCCCGGTGCGAATCCGGATCGCGTTGAGCGACGCGCCCTTGCGGTCATGCCAGAACTTGTCCTCTTCCGCGCCGAAGATTTCGACCCCGCAATCATCCGAAGCGCCGTGATCGGTGACAGGCCCCGACCATTCGATATCCAACCCCTCGCAGGCCGACTTCACCGCCTCGCGCCAATCGGTATGAATTTCGCCCGCCAGATAGACATTCAGTTTCATCGCATCCTCTTTTCGCTGCCGCGTGGGCCCTGCTTCGAGCCGCTTCGCATTCGGCCGGAATCTTCGGGGATCGGGACCAGCTTGGCAACCTACGCGGTTTTTCGGGAGACGGGGCCACAGCGCTTTCAAGACTCTTTCTCTGGTAGCATCAGGGTCTTTCGGCCAACGCAACCCATTGCGATTGATAGAAATCGTGCAATTGAGAACTCGCTGTTCATCGACGCGCGGTCGACCGTGGCTCCTCAGAAAGAAGGGCCGGAACCGCGCCATCCGTTCATCACCCAGCAAGAAAATATTACCACTCGTGCCCTCCGATAGCTGGAGAGCGTGAAACGCGCCACACCAGCGGCGGCACAAAGTCCATTAACGGGTCCTGGGCCTAGCGCACGTTGGAACGGCTGAACGACATGAAATCCGCCTGGATCCCGCGGGCCTCCTCGAGGCCTGACTTCGTCAGTCCTCCCACCACCGGGTTTTTTCGCGCCGGTGCAGGCGGCGCATCCGGTTGAAAACCGTGTCCTCAACTTGAAACCTACGCCAGATTTCATTGAGAATTGGCCCCGCAGGTTCGACCCCCAAGAACGGATGCAGTCGCCACACCATGTTGCGCAATGTGTCGTCTGTCCCAACGGTAAAGCAAGACATCCCTTCGAAGAGTGGCACAAGCTCCTCCTGAAGTGTGGCAACCCGCTCCGGATCCGCCGAGAAATCGTTCGCATGCGTGATGAATCGTTCGCTTTCCTGCATCTTAACCGTATTCACCAGCACCGACGCCATCATCGCAACCGCGCGAACGGCAGGGTCTTCGTCATGCTCTGCGAATGTATCGGTCGCCGAAACGAGCCACCTGATGTTCAAGTTTTCGCGCAAAAATGCACCCTCTTGGTCCCAAAGGGTGCGGAATTCGGAGTATTGCTGAGAGGTCTGAAATTCACGGCGGATCAGGACGATCAGCTTCGCATGATGCCAAAGCAATTCAGATTGCCCCGAGAATTCACGGCGCAGATTTTCCAAATGCTGATCCAACGACTTCGTGGATCCTCGCGTCTGCTCAGCATCGCCAACATCGATGATCGTCTCTTTGAGGCGATTTAGATCGGTATCTCTCGACGCATGATGGAACGCCCCCCAGCGTTTGCGGTGCTGGTTAAGTGAGAGCAAGCGACGCAGGCGGCTGGGTTTCTGCATAAGCACTCGCTCCTTTTCGAAGTCTTGCTGACGGCTCTCTCGACCCATCAAATGAGCGACTTTCACCATATGCGACTGATTTAGCAAATCAAACCTATATATGAACATTTTGGCATCAGAGCCGCTCTGTTGCACAAATTGGCTGATAGCCGAGGTTCCCCTACCCCGGATAGACTTATCCCACAGCCTCTGTGAGGGGTATGCCGAGCGCTATGTAGCCGTTTATGACGGCGATGCGGACCCGGAAGTTCCGCGATCTGGCGATCGAAATCCCGCGCCATGAGGCGCTGCCCCAGAAGTTTCACGCAGTGCATCTTGGTTTCGACGCGGCTCCGGCGGGGGTATCCGCTCCATCTTCGCTACAGGGCGCAGCCCAGATACTTCGATGCCCGCAGGGTCGGCGAGGCGGGAAGAAAACATGAGCGCCGCGCTCGGCGATGGCGTCATAGCATTTGCGAGTGTCGTGGGCACCGTCTGCCGTGAACCTGCAGATCTCTTCACCCTCGGGGATCTGGTCGAGCAGGTCAGGCAGAACCGGAGCATCGGCCATGTTGCTTCCCGAAATCTCGACGGTGCGAAACTCCAATGTTTGCTCGTCGATCCCGAGATGGGGCTTATGCCAGACAGGCCGCTTTGGGCGGCCATGTTTGCGCGCGTGCCATTCGCCCACACTCTCGACCTTGATCCCTGTGCTGCCGACAAGAAGGCGCAACGGCCCCTTGGAGCCGCGATAGGGAATGTTCACGGCAAGGGTCTTCTAGCGACGAGACAGTGTGCTGAAGTCGGGCACCGCCCATTCAAGGCCGACCAAGCGCAACAGGCTCTCGACAAACCCGGTCGTCTGTCGCAACGCCATGCCGAAAAAACCTTCATTGAAAGACAGGTCCGAATCGCGAACCCGCCTACCTGATTGCGCCGCATCCCAAGTCATCTCGGGGTCTAACCCAGATCATCAGCGAGCCACCGCGCTTGAGCGCTTCATTGTAGGCTGGCCAGTTACTGGTCTTGTAGGTCGGGCGCGTCGGTCTGCTCATGATACGCAGCTACCACGTCGGATTCACGACATGAAACCCTTCACAGGATTCGTGCAACAGAGCCGTCGAAAGACCACTATTGAGCGCACACAGCCAGACCCTATACGGTAGGAGGATCGGTACATGATACCAGCTCCCCGAGGTTTAAAAGCATGAATGCTCTAAAGTTCGCACACCGCATACTAAAGTTAGCGATCAAGATAGTCGATTATTTTCTCTTTCAGCCCATTTTGGATGTTTTTACCATCATTGGCCAGCTATTTAGAGGCTATTCGTTCGAAGAATGGGTGCGCTATCGGAAGTTAAGGAGCAACACTGATCTTGCCTTGAAACTTCGAGTTGCCGTTACACGAAAAAAAACTTACTTTATGCATCCACACAGCATAGTTATCGGAACGAAAAACATCGGCAAATATTGTTCATTTGCGCAGAATGTTACCGTCGGGTATAAAGATGGCTTCCCCACTCTAGGGGATCACATCACGATTTACCCAAACAGTATGATCTTGGGACCAGTAAAAATTGGCAGCAATGCAATCATCGGTTTTCAGTCAGTGGTGACCACTGATGTTCCCGAAGGACAAGTATGGGCTGGAAACCCGGCGAAGTATATCCGACACGTAGATCCCGACAAAGATTTGGAGCCCAACAAATACCTCATGGTTGATACGAGCGGGAAAGTGCAAAAGATGCCATTCATTTTCTACACGAGATAGGAGATGCTCTCCCAAACCGCTCTAGCAACTCGAATAGCCCGGTGTCTCGTGGATGCCATCTTTGCTAGGCTCAGGACACATAGTCAGAACAGCGGCCAACGCGCTCGCAGAGAGAAAGACCTTCGGAAATCTATCGAGGCGGAGCGCCACGGTGAGATCGCGCTCGCCACTGGTTTGGGAGAGCGATCGAACCCAGCACTTGAGCCGCCCGGACATGATCTCGATCCGGTCGCGACGTATCTATCGGCCGCGCCGATGTAGTCGCTGATCTGACCCGCAGACATGAAGAACCTGATCGGGCGACCACGCGTGTCGGTCAACCTCTATTCGGAACCGCAATCAGATCGCAAATGCTCGGGTATTCCGCTGGAGAAATATTAAATGGCTCCCCATCAATATCGAAAACTTTGTAATCCATTGATTTTAGAAAGGAAATTGGAGCGTCAATATCCACCCCCCGCATCTTGTGTATTTTGGGACTAAACTCAAAAACAATAGCATCAATGGCTTTCTCGCGAAGCAAGTTTTTGGCTCCTTGTAGAACCTCGCTCTCGAATCCTTCTACGTCAATTTTCAATAAACCGATAATTGCGTCTCCCTTGTCCTTCCAAAAGTCGTCCAGTGTCCTGACCTGGATCGGAATTTTCGAAACGATTTTGCCCCGATTGTGCGGGCCCAAACTATGAATCCCATGTGCCTCACGTTCAATGAGTTCGGTTTCCCCGTTGAAGTTTGAGAGTGCTATTTGAAACGCTTGGATGTTTCTCAAATCACGGATCTTGATCTGATCTAGTAGATTAGCGAAATTCCTTGGGTGCGGCTCGAACGCGTAGACCTCATCGGCTTCCATCGCGAACATCTTCGCCACAGCGCCACAGTTGGCTCCTACATCCACCACGATTTTTCCTCGGTAGTCGCTCAGGACTTGCAGTCCCGGCCATGTGTTCGTTGCTTGTGAAGCGCCGCCAATATCATTCCGGGTGATGCTCCTGGCCCGCCAAGCAAGGGGCGAGAGTTCGTCGGAGTGTCTATCATATCTCAACAATGAGATTCCGTCTTGCTTTTCGACGTGGCGTTTGATGACCGAAAGGGCCGTGTTCAAAAGCTTCCTGTTGAGTGCGCTCTTCAATCCGAAAGCCATGGAGTTTTCCTTATGGTATAAATTTACTCCTTCGGTATCGGACTTTTCGTGATGCAGCAACCACAGACAGGGGAGAATAGACATCGGTCATCCAGGAAACGATTGTTGGGGATGAGCCTAGGGTCAGGACCCATTGATTTTCGCGTGGCAGCGTGATTCAGCGTTCGAAAGACGAGCGGTGACATGTCTAATCTCTTCTGGCTGAGCGATGCGCGAATGGAGCCCTACTTTCCAAAGTTCAATGGCAAGCCTCGCGTCGATGACCAGCGAGTTCTGAGTGGGATTATCTTCATCAATCGCAATGGCTTGCGGTGGCGGGATGCACCCAGGGAGTACGGCCCGCACAAGACACTCTACAACCGTTGGAAGCGGTGGAGTGACAAGGGCATCTTTGCTCAGATGATGGCCGGCTTGGCGGCGGATCACGGCGAGGAGAAGACGGTCATGGTCGATGCGACCTACCTGAAGGCACATCGTACGGCGTCCAGTTTGGGCGTCAAAAAGGGGGGCGCGGGCGTCTGACCGGCCGCACCAAGGGCGGGCTGAACACGAAGCTGCACGCCATTTGTGACAGCCAAGGTCGTCCTCTCAGCTTCTTCGTCATCGCCGAACAGGTCATCGACTACATCGGCGCGGCGGCCATGTTGAGCAGCCTGCCAAAGGTCGACTGGCTGCTCGGGGATCGCGGCTATGACGCGAACTGGTTCCGAGATGCGCCGAAAGACAAAGGGATACGCGCCTGCATCCCCGGTCAAAGGCAGCGAAAGACGCCCGTCAAATACGACAAGCGGCGATCCAGGCGTCGCAACCGCGTCGAGATCATGTTCGGCAGGTTGAAGGACTGGCGGCGCGTGGCAACCCGATACGACAGGTGCCCGAAGGTGTTCCTGTCCGCCATCATGCTCGCCGCCATGGTCATCTATTGGCTATGAGGCCTGAGCCTAGGTGCCCGCAAGCTTAGAAATATAGATGAACAGAAATTCATACCTATGCAAAACTGAAATTCAACTCCTCTTCTTCAGTTATTTCATCAGCTATATGAAATTCGGCAAAGCAAGTGAGACTTTGGAGACATGTCGTTTGCTCAAAGTCAGCGGGGAACCGTAGGTATTTTATTCAACTGGCGCTCAGATAGATTTGAAAATCGCGTCAACGTCCATGTCGTGTTCGAAATCGAATTTCGAAAGAGCGTTCTTGAATTTTTCACCTATATCGTCCGATCCCCGCTCATTTACCTTATCCTGCGAAGCGTTGACAAAGGCTTTCAACTGTCTGGATGCCTGCTTCTGATCTATGAACGGCCGGATTTTTTTCTTGGTTGGATAATATAATAATTTGTCCCTCGCGTCGCGCATCCTGGGCCTAGGAAAACGGAATATCCCATCATTCAGAAAGAGGCTCGATAAATCTCCATCGCGCGCGGTCCGATACCATGCGAGCGTCAAAAGAACCTGATCCCATACAGTTGGGTTCTCCTCACATAGTCGCGACCATTCTCTCACAAGACAGCCCGCCGCATCCGATTTATTGAGGTACACGAACCCTGCGAGGTCATACCAACCATGCCGGCGAACCATCGCAATATCAAAAGGATTTCCGAATACGAAACTCGGAGTCCTCAGAATTTCCGCATCCGCATCCACCCAACAGATCGGCCCGTCACTTTCATTCCAAGCTTTCTCTATGAATCTCGATTTCAAGCCAGTATTCGCAACCCAGCTTCCAAGAGATTCGATCGGCTCGATGCGATGCGGCAGATCAAACCGATCGAGTGAGTCACGAAGTTGGTTCGCCAAGGCCTCATACGGTGTGTCCTTGGTAAAATAGGACACAAACAGTGGAGCCTCGCCCCGCCCTTTATCCAGCAGATCAATTTCCTCCGAAAGTGAACAGCAAGCGACCTGGTCTAATTCACCGTGGATGCGTCGATGTGCAATTACGCGCTGACCGGGCTTAGGTTCCGCCGGCAGACTACTCCACCGGCCGCCCCAGTCACGATACACGTCACTTCCCGTGCTCAATGCCATACACCTGTGTTCTTGAGGCTCGTCGACGAACGAAGTTCGAGTGTTCCCAGTAGATACACTTGTAGCAATGAAATTGACAGAGGCCCGTTCCGCCCTCAATGCTCGCTCCAAAAACCGATACCGCCCCTTGGCCTTTCCACGCGTGTTTGCGCCGCACTTGGCGTCGCCCCGGCAGCCTCTTTGGTCTCGGCCCTAATCCTGCCATGTGACCCGCTAGTCGGGGCTCTGGGCTAATCCTTCCTGCGTGCGGACGCAGGGGAAGGCGATCATCCGGGTCCTGTCCGGTGTCGCTACGTCAAACCGCCGGTCCAGTGTCTTGTCGACGACCACCGAGGGCTTGCCGCCATACTTCCCCGGTCGACGCTTGAAACCGATCTGCGCCTTGATGCCCGCCCGCGTGGTCAAACGGACGACCCCGTTCAGGCGGATGCGTTCGCCTTGCTCGAGAAGGTCGTCATGCAGTTTGCGGCGACCGTAGACCTTGCCACTTTCCCCCATGCCTCCTTCAGCCGCGCAATCTGCCGCTCGTCTTCTTGAGCTCGCTTGCTCAGTGGGGCCTTCAGCCACGCGTAGGAGAGCCATTCGGCTGAATACGTAAGCAGCGACGAATCGCCCGAATAGAGGACTGCCCGCGATGCTCGGTTACGAACGCGTATCTCACTTGGCATCCTTGGCGAAATACGCGTCGTCATTGTCGTTCAGACCAATGACGCTCCCAATCCAGACCCTTATTGGGGATGTCCCGTTCCTCAGAATCCCGCGCCAACTGCTTCTTCAGCCGCCGGATCTCCGCGTCCTTTCAGCGTCACCTGAGGACGTATTCGCGAACTTCTTCTTCCAAGAATAGAGCGAATATTGGCTACACCCAACCGTTCGCCCACCTCTCTGAACGGGCAACCCCTTTTCCGTGTTCTGCACGACCGCATCTCGGTCGAAATCGTCGTTGAACTCGGTGCTGCACATCACGGCCTGTTTGTCTCAAGATTAGCAAAGAGAGCATCCACGATACACTGGGCCATTCATAATGACAGCTTTGCTTATCCTCGTGATCATTGCCACAGGCTGCATTGGATATCTCTTCTGGTTCAAGCGACAGAAGCGCGCCCATCTACTGAATACCGCGCTTCCGGAGCCTCAGCGTGTCATCGTGCAGCAGCAGGTCCCTTTGATCCGGAAACTACCGCCCGACCTGCGAGATCGCCTCGAAGGCAAGATCAGTCTGTTGTTGGACCAGGTCGACTTCATCGGCTGCGATGGCTTGGACGTGACCGATGAAATGCGGCTTTCCATCGCCGCCCAGGCCTGTCTGCTCATCGTCAATTCACCGAGCTGGTATGACCACCTTCGCACTATTCTGATCTATCCCGGAGCCTTCAAGTCCCGGCAGGCTCAGCGCAACGGTTATGTTTTGACAGAGCGCGAGACGATCCGAACCGGGGAGAGCTGGGCGCGCGGTCCGGTCGTTCTGTCTTGGACGCACGCCCAGAGGGGGGCCTTCAACGATCACGATGGCCATAACGTCGTGTTTCATGAATTTGCCCACCAGCTCGACGATCTTTCGGGACGCACTGATGGAATTCCGGCGCTCGAAAAAGACCAAAGCTTTTCTGGCTGGGTGACGGTATTCGCAGAGGCATACAAGCACCATGTTCAGCAAGTGAGCCATGGGCGCCGGACCGTGATCGACGCTTATGGCGCCGAGGGACCGGAAGAGTTTTTCGCCGTTCTGGTCGAGGTATTCTTCGAGCGACCGGTGGAGCTCAAACACGCCGAACCCGCGCTCTACGACCAGCTGACGACATACTTTCGTCTTGACCCCACGACCTGGGCCTGATGGCCCGGCGCACATTTATGAAACTCCCCCACCAATCCGGTAGGTTGGAAGGAGCTTGTGGCGAGGGCTTTGGGGTCAGGCTGCCGCGAGCGCTTTTTTCGGGTCGAAGAAGGGTCGCTCAACCACGGTGGCGAGGGTCGGACCGGATGGCAGAACTACTTCGACCTTCATGCCGATCTGCGCGTGGCTCACTCCGACCATCGCCAGCGCGATATTGCGCTCCAAGCGAGGCGAGTAGATGGCGGACGTCACCTTGCCGATCTCCTCGTTATTCTGGTTGATCTGCCAGAAGGTCGTGTTCGGCCCCGCCAGAGGCTCCGCGTCGATGACAAGGCCCACTTGCATCCGCGTCACACCCTCGTCGCGGATGGCTCGCAACGCTGCCTTGCCGATGAATTCGGCCTCCATATCGAGATTCACAAGTCGGTCGAGACCGAGCTCGTAAGGATTGGTGTTGATGTCAGCATCAGCATGGTAGGAGAGCATGCCTCCCTCGATGCGCCGAATGGACGAGGTGTGACCCGGCTTCAGCCCGAACTTCACGCCCGTCGCCATGATCCGTTCCCAAAGAGCATCCCCCTTGGAACCGTCGCGGAGATAAAGCTCATAGCCCAGCTCGCTAGACCATCCGGTCCGGGAGACCACCAACGGGATTCCATCGAGCTCCAACTCACGCAGCCAGTAGTATTTGAGGCTCAGGATTTCGTCGCCGAAGAGCGCCTGCATGATCTGGCCGGACTTCGGTCCCTGAAGCTGCAGCGGCGACACGTCGGGTTCGCAGATCCGCACGTCGAGGCCGGAATGCACGGCAACGCCCTGCGCCCAGAGCAGGATGTCGCTATCGGCAAGCGAGATCCAGAAGTGGTTTTCGGCCAGCCGCAGCAAGATCGGGTCGTTCAGGATACCGCCCTGTGCATTGGTAATCAGGATGTATTTGCACTGTCCGACAGCCATCTTGGACAGGTCGCGCGGCGTGAGCATCTGAACGAAGCGCGCCGCATCGGGACCCGTGATCTCGACCTGCCGCTCGACGGCCACGTCGCACAGGATGGCATCGTTGACCAGGTTCCAGAAGTTCTGCTCGGGGTCGCCGAAGTCGCGCGGGATATACATATGATTGTAGACGGAAAACCCCTTCGCGCCCCACCGGACGGTGGCGTCGAAATAGGGGGATTTGCGGATCTGGGTGCCGAAGCCGAACTCGTCTGCCTTCATCGTTTTGCGCCTTTGCTGAAGCCCGATCTGTCGATCCGGGACGCGGTGGTAGATGACTCGGATTTAAGCGACGAAATCGGCGCGCAGCGGTCCAAATGACGGGCGTTTTCAGGACCGTTCGGACTGAAATTGCAGCCCGCTTCAGTCCGTTCGGTCGGCCGGAACCGGCCCCGCCATTTTTGCGATGTTCGGGTGGGAGGCTTTGACCACGCGAGTGGCGATGTAGGTCATGTAACGATCGACGCCGAGTTCGGCATCCATCATGTCCTGCATCAGCACCTGGAATGCCGTGAGGCTCCTGCAAACAGCTTTCATCACGTAGTCCATTCCGCCGCCCGTCGCGATGCATTCGGTAATCTCGTCGTGGCGATACAACCACGCTTCGAACCTTTCGAAATCGGCCTTGCGATGATGGGTCAGGGAGACCGTGACGACCACTTGCGTAAAGTCGACGACCCGCTCAAGCGCGATATCGGCGTGATAGCCCCTGATATACCCCGCCGCCTTCAGCCGATCGAGCCGTGCCCAGCAAGGCGTCGCCGAGATATTCACGATTTCGGACAGTCGCGTCTTGCTCAACTGCCCATGGCGCTGAACGGCGCTCAGGATACGGATATCGGTGGCGTCGAGGCCCAGCTTCTTCACCGTGTCGTCACTTTCCTTCTCGGGGGTCGAAAGGGAAATTCGGCATCCGTCTCCCTCGGCAAAGAATTTCTAGAAGATCTTGGCCAATTGTCAGTCCAGTTTGCGACCCGAACTTTACCAAGGACGACGTCTTTCGGGGCGGTTGATGTCCTGTAGCAGGCCCCGAGGAGCGCCCCCGCGGTGGTTGGTGCCTTTGTAAAGTTCTGGTATAGCCGTTCGGGCATTCCTCACGCCGCCATGAAAACCTATGATCGCATCCAGTTGGACGCGTTTCCCCACCAATATGCATGAAGGTTTTTCGATGGCCATCAAACCGATGTTGCACCCACGCAATCAACACCGGGAGGGGTATGACTTCGAACGGCTGATCGCGCGATCACCCGAACTGGAGGCCTTCACGACAAGAAATCCCCGCGGCCGGATGACGATCGATTTTTCGGACGTGGACGCGGTCCGCATGCTCAACCAGGCGCTTTTGCTGACGCACTACGATATTGAGTTCTGGGAGATTCCCGCCACTTACCTCTGCCCCCCGATCCCCGGGCGGGTCGATTACATCCATTATCTGGCGGATCTTCTTGCTGAGAGTAATGGCCGAAAGATCCCGCACGGGCCTGACATCAAGGCTCTGGACATAGGGACAGGTGCCAGCCTCGTATATCCGCTGATTGGTCAGCATGAATATGGCTGGGATTTCACCGGGGTCGACATCGATCCTGTCTCAATCAAATCGGCGCGCCAGATCTGCAAGCGAAACGGCCTGAACATAAGGCTCAGGCGCCAGAACAATCCGGAAGATATCTTCAAAGGGGTCATAGAGCCCGATGACATCTTCCACGTCACCCTGTGCAATCCGCCGTTTCACGCGTCCCTTGAACAGGCAAACAAGGGCACCCGGCGCAAGTGGCGGAACCTTGACAAAGGGCACTCGAAAAAACTTAATTTCGGTGGCCAGAACGCAGAACTTTGGTGCCCCGGTGGCGAGATTGGCTTCATCGCCAGAATGATCGAGCAGAGCCTCGATTTCGCCGATCAATGTCTATGGTTTACCTCCCTGGTCTCCAAGAAAGACAACCTGCGGCCACTCTCCAGACTGCTGAGGAATGCGAAGGTTGCCGAATTCAAGGTCGTCGAAATGGGACAAGGGCAGAAGACAAGCCGGTTTGTTGCTTGGACCTATTACCCTGAACCGCAGCGATCCCTGTAAGTGGACCGGGTTCGTCAATAGGGATGGTTGAACACACGGTATCGGCGGAACGCTTCAATGTCATAGCGGATCTATCAGGGCCAGTCCCGCCCCCTTTGCGGAATACTGACGCGCGTCGAGGCCTCAGAGCAGCCGTTCTTGCCGGTCGGTTATCAGTTCAACTCGGACCTCGCCTCCGCAGATAACCGACAAGTAAGAGCGTCGATGCATATCGTCTTCTGACTTGGAAGCTCAGATCGGCACCCAATCAGAAGTGTCTCTGAACTTTTGGGACCTAGACGAACGATAACCATGGGCTACCCAGCACGGCCGGCTCCTCCGCTCAGGCCATATCTCGAGATCAGCGGACGCTTACGACCGTCACTGGAGAGAGATGCTGGACTTTTTGAGAAACGCTTCCAACGATCAGCGCCTTGAGGTCCGATAGCCCCCGCGCGCCCATCACGATCATGTCTGCGTCGGTGTCCTCGGCAGCTTCGACGATCCGGCGGGCTGCATCGCCATCCGCGGTCAGACATTCCACGCGCTCCGCGCCATGATCATGCAGCGTGCGTTCGGCGATGTCGAGGATGCGCTTTGCCACGGCGCGCAGCAACTCGTCCTCGGTCTGGGCGCTCCTCGGCATGAGATCCGCGAGGGGGAAACGGGCATGGGGCAGCGCCGAAACCGCTTCGACAAGGTTCCGACCACCCTCCGCGGGTTCGTATTCCACCTCGGCCATGTGCCGCAGCCCTTCCGAGAGATGATCGCGCAAAAGAACATGGAGCAGCACGGCCGGCACCCTGAAGCGTGCGGCAATATCTGCTCCGAGCTCCACCGCGCGATTTGACGCGTCCGAACCGTCGGTTGCGATGAGAATTTTCTTGACCATGACATACCCCCTCGGTGTTCGCTCTTCAGCATCACAGCGATGGCGTATCGCCACATTGATTGAGCGCAATTCCGAACGAATGGCGCTGCAATCTCGCCGTTTGGACGATGGGGGTATCAACAATTTTTTTGTGCATGCATATAACAGCCCCCCGTTTTTGGGACGCTTTCCTGTCTCGGTTTCCGCAATCATTCGAACTCGACCGGCAACGGCCTCCCGTTCTTCGCGTGCTTGCGCTTTGGCGTGTGAAACATCTCAAATTAATCGAACACGTTTCGTCCTGCGCCTCGCCGCTCCTGTCGTGACCTGCGCGCCTCAGAAGAAACCCCTGGTAGTTTGGGCTGGCTCGCCCCTGGATTACGCAAGGGTAACGCACGCCTCGGGAGGGCAAGGTCATGCGAAAATCGAAAAAGCAGAAATCCCCAAAAAGCTCTCTAGCTTGAAAACATGAAGCCAAAATGCTCAAAAACGCAAAAATCCCGAGCAGCCATCGCCTGATCACGCCGCAGCGGCGGCAAGCATGCAGAACATCAGGAAGATTCCCCACGCTGGAAGGAAATCCGCGAATGCGTGCCAAAAAGGCTTGCGAAGGCAATTTGGCGAAGCTCTCGACACAATGATTCCGGCGACCCTGAAAAGAATGCGAGCGTTCGACAGCCGCAAGCCATCGCCCACAAGCGACGAAAAGTGCGGAGAGATTTGGCGCGACGCGGGGTGCAAATATCGAAGCCGCCCGGCCGCGTATCGACGTTGTCGGGTCGATCACCCGCTCGAAAGGCACGGCCGCACCCTGCGAAAAAGCCTGCCCTCGCAGCTCATCCGAAAAACGGAAGCCAAACGGGTGTGCCTTGGACACGCTTTCGCGAGATTTCTTTCCCGGCCTCGTCGCCGCCACACCTTCCTCTAACGCGCCTAGCCGCAGGACAGGCTCCGTGCAGAGCGTCTTGGAGAGTCGCTTCGATAACGCGCAGCTCGGCGATCCGACCTCGTTTAGCAGTGGAAAGAACAGGACATGTTTTCAGGACTGATGGCAGCCATCGCGGGCTTTATAACCCATGCAATCAGCTCCATGGGCTATGCCGGGATTGCTGCTTTGATGGCGATTGAATCCGCCTGCATCCCACTCCCATCTGAAGTGATCATGCCCTTCTCGGGCTATCTCGCGTCCACTGGTCAGTTCTCGCTGCTACTTGTCGCCACCGTCGGTGCGATCGGCTGCAATATCGGCTCGACGATCGCCTATCTCGCCGGTGCCTATGGCGGTCGCAAGGCCGTGGAACGCTGGGGGCGATACATCTTGCTCAGCCCCTCGGATCTGGACCGGGCCGATCGATGGTTCTCCCGTTTCGGCAGCGCCGCCGTCTTTATCTCGAGGCTCTTGCCGCTGGTGCGAACCTTCATCTCCCTCCCGGCCGGCATCGCACGGATGCCGTTCTGGAAGTTCCAGATCTACACCTTCATGGGCTCGTGGCCCTGGTGCCTCGTCCTTGCCTATGTCGGCCTCAAGCTCGGCGAAGAGTGGGACAAAAGCCCGGCCCTGCGCAACACGATGCACGCCCTCAACGGTGTGGTGCTGGTTGCGATCCTGGTAGGCCTCGGCTTCTACGTCCGGCGCTTCTTGAAAAGTCGGAAGGCCTAACTGCGGGCGAAAGCCGGGCAGCCTAGAAGGCTCGACCACCAAAGATATCGATGGTGGCCTCTGCCGTGACGCCTGCCGAAAGAAAAGCGCCGCTCAAGGCATCGGTCGAGCTTTTGTCGCTCAGAGCATTTGGGCTTTGATAAGGTTCGCAGGGACTTGTTCGGGCCGGCACCCTCGAATTTCATAGGCCGCGCTGCACTTCTGCAAACACTTCGGCCAGCACAGAAACGGCCAGCAGCCTTGGGTCGCGCGCGGATTGGATCACCCCGATCGGCCCGCGAACCCGCGCGCGGGACGCCGCCTCGACACCACGGGCCTGCAAGCCTTTCTGTCGGCGATTTTGCGTGCGCATGCTTCCCTGCGCTCCGATATAGAACGCGGGAGTTGCGAGCGCCTCTTGAAGCATATCCAGTTCCCAATCGTGATCGTGAAACAGAAGGATCACGGCGGTATGGGCGTCGATGACAACATCTGGAGGGATCGCGCTTCGGTCCAATTTTCGCACCGTGCAACCCGCGCCTTCAGCATTGGCAAACGTGTCGTCTTCGGGCGTCAAAAGAAGATGCGGCGCGCCGGTGGCGCGCACCAGATCGGCGAAGAAGACCGCCTCGGCGCCAGCCCCAAAAATCACGAAGCGAGGCTCCGGGAGGAAAGCGATACGCAGATCAATCGTCTCGGCGGGAGCCTCGTCCTCGGGCGTGAAACGCAAGCCACCCGACGCGCTCAACCCTAAGGCCGTCTCCTCGCGCCGCGTGCGCCGGTCTGCCAACTCGGTCAACAAGGCGCGGTCCGGCGCGGGGATCACCGTGACCTCGAGCGCGCCGCCGCAGGGCAGTTTCAGATCGAAAAAGGGCGAGCCCGCGCCATAGCGCAGCTTGCGCACCTTCCCGTCGGCCAGCGCCGCGAGCGCATGATCGACCACATCTTCTTCGATACAGCCGGAGCTGAGCGCCCCGAAGCGCCGACCGTCCGGCAAGATCGCCATCGCGGTGCCGAGATTGCGATAGGCCGGGCCTTCGATGCCGGAGATAACCGCGATCGCACCGGGTTTGTCAGACCTTGCCAGTTCGAACCAGGGATCTTGCGCGGCGGGATGGGTCACGGCTGGACCCTCAATCGTTCGACCCGGCCAGCGCGCGATGCGCGACCTCGACGAAGAACTGCACGCCGAGCGGAAGGATCGCATCGTTGAAATCGTAATGCGGGCTGTGCAGATTGCGCCCGCCCTCTGCCGATCCGTTGCCGATCCAGCCATAGGCGCCGGGCACCTTATCCAGAAGGAACGCGAAATCCTCGCTCGCCATGCTGGGTGCGTAATCGACCTGCACCGCATCGCGGCCCACGATGGCCTCGGCCGCGCGGCGCGCCGTTTCGGCGGCCCCCGCGTCGTTGATCGTGGCCGGGTAGCGACGCTGATAGGTCAACTCGGCCTTGGCGTGAAACGCCTCGGCGATCATCTCGGCGCGGCGCGTCATCTCGACCTGCACAAAGTCACGCGTCGCGGGGCGCAGGGTGCGCACGGTGCCGCGCAAGATCACTTCGTCGGGGATCACATTGAGCGTGTGGCCCGCATGGATTTGCGTCACGGAAATCACCGTCGCGTCGGTCGGATCCACCGCGCGGCTCACAATCGTCTGCCACGCCAACTGCAACTGCGCGGCCAGCGTGATCGGGTCGATCCCCTCATGCGGCATCGCGCCATGCGACCCCTTGCCCATCACCTTCAGTTCGAACGTGTCGAACGCGGCCATCACTGGGCCAGCGCGCATCGCGATCTTGCCTGCCTCCAGCCCCGGCCAGTTATGCAGCGCAAAGGTGCTGTCGAGCGGGAACTGGTCGAGCAACCCATCCTCGATCATCACCCGCGCGCCGCCTTCGTTTTCCTCGGCGGGCTGGAAGATGAACACCACCGTGCCCGGACCCGGCGGATCGGCCGCCATCGCCTGCGCCGCCCCGAGCAGCATCGTGGTGTGACCGTCATGGCCACAGGCATGCATCTTGCCGGGGATCTCGGAGGCATAGTCCGCCCCGGTCAGTTCGGAGATCGGCAGCGCATCGATATCGGCGCGCAGGCCGACCGTCGGCCCTTCGCCATTACGCAGAACGCCGATCACTCCGGTCCCGGCGAGCCCCTCGTGGACCTCGAGCCCGAACCTGCGCAACTCAGCTGCGATGAAGGCAGCGGTCTCGTGTTCTTCGAAGGCCAGTTCTGGGCGGCGATGCAGCGCGTGCCGCCATTCGACCAACTGGTCTTCCATCGCCTTGATCGCCGGGGTGATGTTCATCGCGCGTCCTTTCAACCAAAGAGCCAGCAGATTCCAAACCCGAGGCCAAGACCGACCAGAAGCCATGCCGCGCGGTCGATCAGCGGAATATGCCCCACCGCCGCAGTAGCCACCGCACCCGTCGGGGCGGCGCCTGCGCTATCCGAACTTATATCCTCCGCCTCGCCGGTCACGACCCGCGAGAAGGCATTGAAGAAATCCTCGGCATTCTTGCGCGCGACGCCCTGGATCAATCGCCCGCCGACCGCGGCCAGTTTGCCGCCAACCTCGACATCGGCGACATAGGACAAGCGCGTGCCCTCGCCTTCGGGCGCGAGCTTGATTTCCGCGCCGCCCTTGGCGAAGCCCGCAGGGCCACCCTGCCCGCGCCCGGTGATCCGGTAGGAGACGGGCGGGACAAGATCGCTCAGCTCCACCTTGCCGCGAAAACTGGCCGAGACCGGGCCGACCCGCGCCACGACCGTAGCGGTGAATTCGGACTCACCCGTCTGCTCCATCGCCTCGCAGCCCGGGATCGCGCGGCGCAGCACCTCGGGATCGTTGAGCCCACGCCAGACGGTTTCGGGATCGGCCGGGATCAGGTGATCGCCTTCGAACCGCATCACCCGGCCTCCGCATGGATCGCGTTATAGGCGCGGTAGAGCGCCTGCGTGCCCTCTTCGCCGAAACCGTCATCCACCAGTTTGCCATACAGGCTGTGCGCCAGAGACAGGCCCGGCAGATCGAGACCCAGTCTTTCGGCCTCGCTCAGCGCGATCGACATGTCCTTGACGAAATGATGGACGAAGAAGCCGGGCGCGAAATCCTCATCGACCATTTTCGGTCCGAGCCCGTTGAGCAGGAAGCTCGACGCGGCCCCGGTTCCGATGACCTTGAGAACCTGCATCGGTTCCAGACCGGCGGCGCGCGCATAGCTGATGCTTTCCGCGACCGCGAGCATGGTCGAGGCGATAGCGATCTGGTTGGCCATCTTGGTGTGCTGCCCAGCCCCCGCCTTACCCATCAGCGCGATATTTCCGCCCATCAACTCCAGCACCGGCAGAACCCGCTCGAACGCCCGCTGGTCGCCGCCCAGCATGATCGCGAGCTTGCCCGCTTTCGCGCCGACATCGCCGCCGGACACCGGTGCATCGAGCGCGGAGATATTGCGTGCAAGAGCCGCCTGCGCGATCTTCGCGGCCAGAGCCGGGCTCGAGGTGGTCATATCGATCAGCACCGAGCCCGGGCGCGCCTTGGCGATGATCCCACCCTCACCGAGGTAGACCTGTTCGACATCGGCGGGGTAGCCCACGATGGTGATCGTGATGTCGCTGGCCTCGGCCACGGCGCCGGGACTGTCACACCATGTCGCCCCCTTCGCGACGAGGGCATCGCCCTTGGCGCGGGTGCGGTTGTAGATGTTGAGCGGATGCCCCGCGGCGAGGATATGCCCCGCCATGTGCTGGCCCATGATTCCGAGTCCGATGAAGCCGACGCTGAGTTTCTCTTCTGTCACGGCTGGGTCCTTTTCGTTGAGCTGGGCGCGGTCTCCCGCAGGAGCGCGCGAATGGATTGGGGGGTCAGCGGAAGACGCTCGATCGTCACGCCGCGCGGCGCGAGCGCGTCGCTCACGGCATTGGCGATCACGCCGATCGCACCCATCACGCCGCCTTCGGCCATGCCCTTGATCCCGGCGGGCGTGCGGCGGTTCGGCGTATGGTGATGCAGGATTTCGAACTCCGGCAGTTCGTTCGGGGAGGCCACGAGGTAATCGGCGAGCGTCGCGGAAAGGTTCTGCCCCGTGCCGTCATAAACGACCTGTTCCAGCAGCGCGCCGCTCAGCCCCATCGCGATCGCCCCTTGCTGCTGGCCGCGCACGACGATCGGGTTGAGGACGGTGCCGGCGTCCTCCGCGACGAGATAGCGGTCGATCGAAATCGCCCCGGTCTGCGGATCGACCTCGACCTCGCAGGCATGGGTCGAATTGGAATAGGTCATCGCGGGCGGGTCGTAGCTGTGCGAGAAGTCGAGCCCCGGCGCGATCCCCTCGGGCAGCGCCAGCGGGTCGAGATAGGCGCGTCGCGCGACATCCGGCAACGCAAGCCCCGTCTCCTGCCAGTCGTCGCCAATCATCCGTTCGATCTGGCCCGCCCGCATGCGCAGCCCGCCAGCATCGTTGAGATCGAGCATCGAAGCCGCAATCGCGAGCACCCGCTCGCGCGCCTTGAGAGCACAGAGATAGAGCGTTCCGCCCCCGGCCGTCGCGCCGCGTCCACCGCGGCTGCCCATGCCATAGGGCGCGATATCGGTATTGCCCATATGGACCGTGACATCTTCCGAGCGCACGCCGAGCCCTTCGGCAACCGCCTGCGAAAGCGGGCTCTCGTAACCCTGCCCCGTGCCCATCAGCCCGACGGAGGCATTGACCGCCCCGCTCGGCTCGATCCGCACCCAGGCCGATTCATGCCCCGATCCGGGGATGCCGGCGGCTTTGTAGAATTCCGATCCGTAAGTTGTGCTTTCGATTACCGTGCAAAGCCCGAGCCCGAGAAACCGCCCCTCGGCGAGCGCCTTCTCTTGCCGCTCGCGGAACGCGGCGACATCGATCGCTTCCACGGCGATCTCGAGCGTTTCCCGCGGGCTGACATCCTCGAGGATTTCGCCCGTGGGCATCTTGTAGGGCAAATCCTCCGGGCCGAGCGCGTTGATGCGGCGCAGCTCGACCGGGTCGAGTTCGAGTTCGCGGGCGATGGCGTCGATCGTGCCTTCCATCACCCAGCTCGTGATGGCCATGGGCGCGCGCATCGGGCCAGCACCGCATTTGTTCGTCAGTGCGACGCGGACCTCATAGGCGTAGTCCTGAATCCGGTAAGGCCCGGTCATGATAAGCGCGATGACTCGGGCCATGTAATTGGCCGGGTAGAAGCAGTAGCCGCCGAAATCCTCGTCGATCTCGAGCTCGAGCCCGAGGATCCGTCCGGTTTCGCTGACCGAAGCGCGGGTGCGGCACTCGTATTCCCGCGCATGCGCGGCGGCCATCAGGTTCTCCATCCGGTCCTCGCGCCACCGAACCGGGCGTCGCAGGTGACGAGACAGAGCCGCGACCGTGAGTTCCTCGCGATAGAGCGCGATCTTCTGACCGAACGCGCCGCCCACATCGGGGCTAATGACCGTGACCTGGCTTTCCGACAGGCCCAGCCGCGCAGCAAGCTGGCTGCGCAACGGGTGCGGAACCTGATTGCCGATATGCATGTTCAGATGCGCGCGCCCTTCATCCCAATCGGCGACGCAGCCGCGCGTCTCCAGCGGAACATGGGTATGGCGATGAAGCGCGAAACGGGCCTCGACCACGCGATGCGCCTCGGCCCGGCGCGCGGCGGGATCGCCGACATTCAGGCTTTGATGCGAGACCAGATTGCTCGAAAGGCTGTCATCGACCAGCGCCGCGTCGGGCGCGAGGGCTTCCGCGATCGAGGTTACGGCCGGAAGCTGTTCATAGTCGACAGTAACGCACTCGGCCGCATCCTCGGCGAGGTAGCGATCCGTCGCGACCACGCAGACCACCGGATCGCCGTGGAAACGGACCTTGTCGATCGGCAGCGTCGTCATTTCGGTTGGCTGCAACCCTTCGATCGGCGGCGCGAGACGCAGCCGGGTCGTCATCTGATCGAGATCGCGCCCGGTGAAGACACCTACGACCCCGGGCATCTCGGAGGCTTCTGCGCTGTCGATCCCCAGAATGCGCGCATGAGCGTGGGGCGAGCGCACGAAGCTCACATGCAGCGCGCCGGGAAAGGCGAGATCGTCGAGATAGCGCCCGCGACCGGAGACGAGGCGCCGATCCTCCTTACGCGGCAGGGCGCGACCGATCTCTGTGAAATCACCGGTCATGCCGCCTCTCCACGCATCCGGGCCGCAGCCTTCAGCACGGCGGCGACGATATTCTGATAGCCTGTGCAGCGGCACAGATTGCCTGACAGGACGTCGCGCACCTCCTCTGCGGTCGGGTCCGGGTTCTCGCGCAGGTAATGCTCGAAGGTCACCACGATGCCGGGCGTGCAGAAACCGCATTGCAGTCCGTGTTCCTCGTGCAGCGCCTGCTGAAGCACCGAGAGGGCATCCGGCCGCCCCATGGCCTCGACCGTCGTGACCTCGTGGCCCTCCATCTGGGCGGCGAAAGTCAGGCAGGCACGGGCCGGGCGCCCGTCGATCAGGATCGTGCAGGCACCGCAGACGCCGTGCTCGCAGCCAACATGGGTGCCGGTCAGAGCAAGATCCTCGCGCAGCACATCCGACAGGAGCTTGCGCGCAGGCACCCGAATTTCGTGGGTCTCGCCATTCACGCTCAGCGAAAGCGTCAGAGGGTCGTGTGTCGGAGCGGTCATGCACCCTTCTCCCGGTTCAACGCGGACTGGAACGCGCGAATGACGAGCGTTTCGGCAAGCTCCCGGCGATAGACCACGGGCACCTGCTCGCTGTCTTCGGGCGCAATCGCCGCGGCACTCGCGGCTGCGAGGTCACGGATGGTGTTCTCGTCGGCAGGCCTACCCTGAGCGCGCGCCTCGATCTCGGGCAGGCGCAACGGAACGGTATCGACGCCCCCAAGCCCGAGCCGCAAAGCAATGATCTTCCCCTCCGCGTCGCGCGCAAAACTGAGCGCGACGCTGACCAACGCGAAATCGCCGTGACGTCGGGAAAAGGCCTCGAAGGCCCACAGATCGCCGACGGGAAGCGGAAAGCGCAGCGCGGTGATCAGTTCGCCATCGCGCAGATCGACCGTCATGATCGATTGCAGGAAAGCGGAAGCGGGAACTTCGCGCGCGCCTGCAGTTCCCGAAATCACCAGCGTCGCCCCCAGCGTCACCGCGATCAACGGCAACTGGGCGGCGGGGTCCGCATGGGCGAGGCTGCCGCCGATCGTGCCGCGCTGGCGGATCGCATAATGCCCGATCGAGGCGGCAGCGGCACCGAGAAGCGGCAGGCTCCGCTGCACTTCCGGCGCATTGGCAAGCCGGTGATGGCGCGTCAGCGCACCGATCTCCAGCATGTTCTCCTTCACCCGGACGCGGTCCAGCTCGATCAGATCGTTGAGATCGACGAGATGGCTCGGACGCGCCAGTCGCATGTTCAGCATCGGCCCGAGGCTTTGTCCTCCGGCAATCGGTTTCGCTGCGGGTCCATGCGCGCGCAATAGTGCCAACGCCTCAGCGAGGTTCGCGGGCCGATGGTAGGTGAAAGGGGCCGGTTTCATCGCTTCAAACTGCGTTCCAGACCAGCGACTGACCGGTTTCGCGATCGAAGACATGCAGGCGGTTGAGATCCACTGCGAGGGTGATGTCCTCGCCGAACGCATGGCGCAGATCCTTGCCGACGCGGAAGAACAGCTCCTCGCCGCCGAAATCCATACCCAAATACTGATCCGAGCCAACCGGAAGCACTGAAGTCACTGTGCCGCTGAGGGCATTGTATCCCGGCTCGGCGGTGCCTTCCGCGACATCCTCGGCCCGGATACCCAGCCGCACCGCGCGACCCTCCTGCCCTTTCAGGCGCGCCGCCTGATCGACCGGCAAAACAAGACGCAGCCCATCGCGGACGAAGGCCATCTCGCCATCCGGACCTGCCTCGAGCACGCCGTCGAAGTAGTTGATAGGCGGGCTGCCGAGGAACGACGCCACGAAGGTGTTCGCCGGGCGCTCGTAAATGTCGTCAGGCGTGCCGATCTGCTGCACGACCCCGTCATTCATCACCACGATACGATCCGCGAGCGTGAGCGCCTCGGCCTGATCGTGGGTCACGTAGACGAAGGTCGTCTCCATCGCGCGGTGAAGTTCCTTGATCTCCGCCCGCATCGAGATGCGCAGCGCCGCATCGAGGTTCGAGAGCGGTTCATCCATCAGGAAGACCGACGGATCACGGACCATCGCGCGGCCCAGCGCCACACGCTGGCGCTGGCCGCCCGAAAGCTGCGACGGACGCCGGTCGAGCAGGTGCGAAATCTCGAGCTTCTTCGCCGCATCGCGAACGCGCTCGTCGATCTCTTCCTTGGACGCGTTGCGCATCTTCAGCCCGAAGCCGATATTGTCGTAGACGGTCTTGTGCGGGTAGAGCGCGTAGCTCTGGAACACCATCGCGACGTCGCGCTTGTGCGGGGGCACGTAGTTCACGACCTGCTCGTCGAAGATCAGATCGCCGTCCGAGACTTCCTCGAGCCCTGCAATCATGTTGAGGGTCGTGGATTTGCCGCAGCCCGACGGGCCGAGAAGGACGATGAACTCGCGATCCTCGATATCGAGGTTGAGATCGCGCACGGCATGGAAGCCGTTGGCGTATTTCTTGTTGACGTTGGTGAAGCGGATCCGGGCCAAGACTTTGTCCTTTCTAACCTTTGACAGCCCCGGCGGTCAGACCGGAAACGATGTAGCGTTCGAAGACGATGGCCACGATGACCGGCGGCACGACCGCCAGGACGCCCGCGGCGTTGAGGAAGGAGAAGCTCACCGTGAAATCGGAGGTGAACGAGGCCAGCAGGATCGGTAGCGTTTGCGACGCAGAGGTCTGCGTGAACATCAGCGCGAGCAGGAACTCGTTCCAGCTGGTGAGGAAGGTAAAGAGCACCACGGCGACGAGCGAGGGCATCGAAAGCGGCAGGAACACCTTGATCAGCGCCTGGAACCGCGAACAGCCATCGACCCGCGCGGCTTTGTCCAGCTCGTCTGGGAGGCCCTCGAAATATTGGATGAGGATGAAGACCGTGAAGGGCACCGTGATCGCGAGATAGGTGATCACCAGCGATCCAAGCGTATCGAGCATCCCGAGCTTCCGGATCACCAGGAAGAACGGCACGACCAGCGCGATATCAGGGATCACCCGCGTGATCAGGATGAAATAGACCGAAGCGTTGCGCCCCCAGAACCGGATCTTCGCGATGGCATAGGCGGCCGGGACCCCGACAAGCAGGTTCAAGATCACCACCAGGGTCGCGACGATCAAGCTGTTGGCCATCGACGGCAAAAGGTTCTCGGCGGTCGAGGGGATGAAATCGCCCGCGGCCGGATCGGTGCCCGAGCGCGTGTCGTAGGTGACGGGCTCATCGTTTCCGGCGGTGAAGATCGCCTCGAAATTGCGCAAGGTGGGCTCTTCGGGAATCCAGTGCGGCGGTATCGAGACGATCTCCGTCTCGGTCTGGAAGGCCGAAGAGACAAGCCAGGACACGGGCGCGAGCACGTAGGCCGCCACGACGATCGCGGAGGCAAAAATCACCAGGCGCTGGACGATGCGCCCGATTTTCTGGCGGCGGCGGTAGTCGATCGTGTCGACAGGCGGGGTGATAGGCATATCGCTCATGTCAGATCTTGCGCCCCAGCGTTCGGATGAAGAGGTAGGAGAGTGCGAAAGTCGCGATTGCGAGGAGGTAGGACATCGCAGCACCGCTCCCGAAGGACAGGTTGCGGAAGGTCTCGACATAGATGTGCCAGGAGAGCACATGCGAGGCGCTGCCGGGCCCGCCCTCGGTCAGGATGAAGAACAGATCGAAATGGCGGATGGCCATCATCGTCTCGTAGATCATTACCAGCATGAAGCCGGGCTTCATCGCCGGCAGGGTGACATGCACGAAGCGCTGCCAGACCGTCGCGCCGTCGACGCGTGCCGCCGCGTAGAGATCGGACGGGATCGACTTGAGCGAGACCAGCAGAAGGATCGTCGCCAGCGGCACTTCCTTCCAGACGAAGGCATTGGCGATCAGAAACAGCGTTTTGTCCTGATCCCCCAGCCAGACCATGTATTTGTCGATGAAATCCAGCTGGTAGAGCAGGCCGTTCAGCGCGCCATAGCTGGAATCGTAGATCCATTTCCACATCAGCGCATTCGCGACGTAGGGGATCGCCCACGGCACCAGCAGGATCGTGGAGAGGATACGGCGACCGCGGAATTCCTGGTTCAGCAGCAGCGAGACAAGCAGCGCGATGAGGGCAATCGCGGTGACCGAAACGAGCGAGAAACTCACCGTGCGCCAGACCGCACCCCAGAAAGCTTCGTCGCCCAAGAGATCGGTATAGTTCTTCAGCCCGACGAAGGGGGTCCGGTTCGGACGGGTCAGCTTCATGCTGAAGAAGCTGATGTAAAGCGAATAGGCGATCGGGAAGACCGCGACCGCGCCCAGCACGGCCATAACCGGAGCAAGAAACAGCATCGCGCTGCGCTCCTCGTATCCCACCCGCCATCTCGGGCGTGTCGCCCGTGTCATTGCATTCGCCACGTCATGCTCTCCCGTTGCCCTGCCCGCTCGTCGGCGGGCCTTTCAAAAAGGCCCGCCGCGCTTGTTCAGTAGCTGTCCTTCAGCTCGTTCCAGAGATCGGCGGATTTCTGGACCGCGCCGGCGGCGTCGACATTGCCGAGGATCGCCGATTGCCAGGCCGAACCATTGGTATCGTTCCATTCGCCGAACCACGGGGTGACCGTGTCCTTCTTGCGCGCGAGCGCCTGCTGAGCCTGGATCATGTCGACATCGCCGTAGGAGTCGTAGGCCGCGCGGATCTCGGGATCCTCGAACAGCGGCTTGACGCCGAACCCGGCCCCGATATCGAGGAACAGGAGCTTCTGGAACGTGTAGGCGCCGTCTGCCTTGCCGCCGAACCATTCGATCAGCTTCGCTGCATTCTCGGCGCGGGCCTTGTCCTGCGCAGCCTGCGCCGACATGCCGTGGAAACGCATCCAACCGACCGTCGCGTGAGAGCCGTTGGCGCCCTGCGGCATCATCGCCTGCTTCACGTGGCCGGCGATCTGCGACTGTTCGGGGTCGTTGAGCATCCGCAGACGGTATTTCGCAACCATCGCGAAAGCATGGTTGCCCGCTGCGAAGGCTTTCAGACCAGCCAGCTCGCCGGTCTCGACACAGGCGGGCGAGACGATCTTGTGCTTGTTGACCGCATCGACGACCCAGCTCAGCGCCTCGACGGCCCCTTCTTTCGGGTCTTGCATCACGGCCATACCGTTGTCGTCGACCAGACGCCCGCCATGCGAATAGACCAGCGTCGAGATGAACTCGATCAGCCAGCTTTCCTGCGCCATTGCCAGCATCATCGGGTAGTCGGCAATGCCCTTCTCTTTCATCACGAGCGACTGCTCGACCAGCTCATCCCAGCTCGACGGCGGGGCGTCGAACCCAGCTTCCTTGAGCTTCGCCTCGTCATAGAGAAACGCCATGTAGTCGGTGTAATAGGTCAGGCCATATTGGCGACCGCCGTAGGTCATCGAGTCGGTGCAGAAGTCCTCGGCCTCGGCATTGTATTTCATCAGGCTGTCGAACTCGTCGACCGGGGCGATCCAGCCGGCTTCGGCCCATTCGGGGAGCCAGGAATCCGAGACCCACATGGCGTCGAGAGGAGCGCCGCCGACGAATTTCGCGACCATGCCCTCGCGGTATTGGGCCCAAGGCGAATTGCCGTAATTGACGGGAATCCCGGTTTCCTTGGTGAAGGCGCTGAGGTGGCTCTGCACGGTGTCAACTGCGGCCGACCACGTATGCATCGTCAGCGCGGCCGTTTCGGCTTTTGCCGGACGAACCAGACCCGGCGCCATGAGCGCGCCGGCGCCAGCTGCCGAGTAACGGAGGAAATCCCGGCGCCCGAGACGGCGCGTCTTATCCTTGAGCATCATTCGATTCCTTATGCGTGGCCGCCTCAGCCGAGCCCGATCAAAGCCCGATCCACAGCAAGCCGTCCCTGTTGGTCTTGTTTGTGAGGAATGACGCTATTGGCGATTTATTTATTCGTCAACTGACGACAAACGAAAAGTTGAAGATTTCCTTTCCGCAACGGAAATCGCACAAGTTTTCAGCACCTGCGGAGCCCTCCGCAGACGAAAATGCGACAAAAATGGAGCTGATTGCAGCGCTCAGCGGCCGCTGCACACCTCGACCATGTCCTCGAATCCCGCGAGGAACACACGAACATGCATCGAAACCACCTGATCTTCGGTGAGTGACAGGCTGCTTTGATAGATATGACGCCGAATCGCATAGTGAGAGATCGCACCATGCAGCGTCCACGCCATTTCGCGGAGCAATGCGGGATCTTCCGGCAGTTCCACGCCGCGCTCATGGGCCACCTCACGCATCACCGTCTCCAGCAACTGCATGACGATCGCTGCGATGTAGTCAGGCGCCATATTCGCCTCAGCCAGGGAGGCATAAAGGAACAATCGCAACCACTTGCGCGTCAATGTGGACTGAAGATAGTCGCGATAGAACGCATCGAGGCGCTTGGAAACGGGCTGCGATCGATCTTGAAGCTCCACGAACCAGACGGCCTTGAAGGCGCCAAGAATCTCTCGGTTATAGACCTCTTTGAGCAGGTCTTCCTTGGTCGGAAAGAAGCGATAGAGAAGGCGCTGGGAGATACCGCATTTCTCCGCCAGCTGACGCGTTTGCCCCGCCAACCCATTCTCGGCGAAGAATTCAGTAGCGACGTCCAGAATCTGAGCACGGCGCTCGTTGAACGGCATCCGCACAGTCCCCTGCGGCGAACCGGGCTTGCTTCCGGCGCCGTTCGTTTTGGACGAACCTTCAGTCATTTTCGGCTTGGTCTGCACGTTCTCCCCTTGGCACCCCTTGTTGTTCATTCTGGCGCCGGACGCAATGACTTGAGCCCCTTACATTAGCCCATTCCGCAGGAAGGCAAAGTCTGTTTTCGTCACTTGACGACTTATATGTTGCGAAAGCCCAGGATTTGGTCGTAGCTTCGGCCCGTCAGGTCGCGCCAGCGCCTGCGATTTTCTGCCCTTCATGCCGGAGCCCAACATGATCTACGAACAACGCACCTATCGCATCACGCCCGGGAAAGCGCCCGAGTTCCTGAAGCTTTATGAGGCCGAGGGCCTGCACATCATCACCCAATACGCGAAGCTGGCTGGATGCTGGATTAGCGACAGCGGCGTGCTGAACGCTGTCACTTTCCTCTGGGCCTATGAGGATTACGGCCACCGCAGCGCACAACGGGCCAAGCTGGGCGCGGACCCGGAATGGCAAGGTTTCGTGCCCAAGATCCTCCCCTATCTCGTGCATCAGGAAAGCATCTTCCTGCAGCCCGCAGCATTCTCGCCACTCGACTGAGACAGGCGTAGGCAGCGCGCACAGGCTTGGCCATCCACTGCGCCGCCTACGTTCTACGACGGATATCCGGCTGACACGTTCACGATACGCGTTTTCCCGACCATGATTTCCGTCGGGTAATGCGTATGCCCGAAATACCACTCGGCCGGCTGATATTGGCGAATGATATCGGTGAGATCGCTCGCGTAGCACCAAGGGAGCGGAGCTTCTGGGGGAGCGCGGCCGGATGCGGGGCACGATGAGTGACGACCACCGTCGCGCCATCGAAGAGCGCCGCCAGCTGCACGCGCGAAATCGCTCCACAGAGTGCCGCATAGGTAGCGCTTGTTTCCGACGGTGATCTTCCGGTTCTGAGCGGAATTTGCCCCAGCGTCGCGCGCGATCTTTTCGAGATTAACCTGAAGAACACGGCACCCGAGGAACCCATCAACAATTTCAGCCGGGCCACGCATCCGCACGGTGCGAAAAAAGCCAGATCTGGCTGATGCGAAAAAACGAAAGTCGGTATCTTAGTTGGCATCCGCGGTGCGAACTGACACGTGCCATGAGTTGGCTTTAGAGGTTCATCAGAGCGGATGGACCGGGGACCAGGTCGTCTGGCGATCAGCGAAAAAAGAGCAAAGAACTCCGATCTTCGCTCTGGCAAGGCAAGATAAATGCGTGCGAAATTCCATCTGGTGCGTATCGAAGGTATGTGGTTCCTGCCATCATGGCAGCGGACCTCACGACCAAGGATCGCATGATGACAGCGCCACAAATCACCTTGTTTGCGATTCTGGCCGGAACCCTCTCGCTGTTTCTGTGGGGAGGCTTCGCCACGACCTGGTTGCCTTGGCTTCGCTGATGGCCTGCGTCTTGACCGGGTTGGTTCCGGCCGATGCGGCGTTTGCAGGATTTGGTCATCCTGCCGTGATCACGGTGGCCTGCGTTCTGATACTAAGTCAGGGGTTACAAAATACCGGGGCGGTAGACTGGCTTGCGGGGGCAATTCTACCTTCCGAGGCAAAGCGTCTGACCAGCATGACGGCGCTCATAGCCCTTTCGGCTGTTCTTTCTGGCTTCATGAACAACGTCGGAGCGCTGGCGCTTCTCATGCCGGTCGCGATCCGGCTCGCCGGGCGGCTGGACCTGACACCCGGGCAGATGCTGATGCCCCTGGCCTTTGGCACGATCCTTGGCGGCATGACCACGCTGGTCGGCACACCGCCCAACCTGATCGTCTCGGGTTTTCGCGCCGAAGCCGGATTGGGGCAGTTCGGTATGTTCGACTATGCCCGCGTAGGTGTGGCGGTCGCCGTCGTCGGCGTGGCGTTCATCGCGCTTCTCGGATGGCGCATCGTGCCTGCGCGCAAACCGATGAGCACGGCAGGTTTCGACACTGGCAGCTATCTGACCGAGGTTCGGGTGCCCGAAAAAAGTAAGGCCGTGGGACTGACCCTGCGCAAGTTCGAACGCGGGATTGAAAAAAGCGGCGCGCAGATCATCGGGCTAATCCGCAACGACGTGCGGATGACCGCGCCACATGGCGGACGGCGCATACAGGCGGACGACGTTCTGATCCTGGAGGCCGAAGCTCAAGAGCTGGGCGAAGTATTGTCGGCCTTCGGCATCACGCTTGAAGAGGAGGAGAGCGGGTCGGCGCGAGCGGAAAGGAAAGCCGGAGAGACGACGTCACAGACCGAAAACGACGAAGCCGAGAGCAACACTTTCGCCGAGGACACCGCTGCAGCGACGAAGCCTTCGGACCGCGACGAGGATATCGTGTTGCGCGAATTCGCGGTGCTTCCGGGCTCTACGATCGTCGGGCAGTCCGCGACAGACCTGCGGCTGCGGACGCGCTACGGCCTCAATCTTCTGGCCGTCTCACGGGAAGGACGCCCCCCGCGGACGCGGCTGCGGACGCTGAAGCTGAAGCCCGGCGATCTGCTGATGATGCAGGGGCCCGCCGAGATCATGGCCGATTTCATGAACGAGACCGGCTGCGCGCCTCTGGGAGAGCGGGAATTGCATCTTCCCAACGCGCGAATGGCGATCATCGCCAGCGCGCTCTTGCTTGGTTCTATCGGCATTGCCACCTTCGGCCTGCTGCCGGCATCGGTGGCCTTTACGTTGGGGGTTCTGGGCTCGATGCTCCTGCGAACCGTGCCGCCCGGGCAGGTCTACAAAGCCATCGACTGGCCAGTCATCGTCCTGCTGGGATCGCTTATCCCGGTGGCCGGCGCGATGCAGACCACTGGCGCGGCAGATGTTCTGGCGCGTTTTCTGGTCGAGACGATCGCGCGCGGTAACGCCATCGCGGCTCTGGCGGCAATTCTGGTCACCACGATGTTTTTATCCGACTTGATGAACAATGCGGCCACGGCAGCGGTGCTGAGCCCAGTTGCCCTGGGCATCGCCGCTTCGCTCGACGTGAACCCCGACAGTTTCCTGATGGCGGTGGCGATCGGGGCATCTTGTGCTTTCCTCACGCCGATCGGGCATCAGAACAACACTCTCATCCTCGGGTCGGGCGGCTTTCGCTTCGGCGACTACTGGAAGCTTGGACTGCCGCTCGAGATGATCGTCGTGGCCGTAAGCTTGCCGCTGCTACTGATCGTCTGGCCACTTTAGACGCTCGCGAGGGCACGTGCTGACCAGCAGCCGTTTATTGGATACTAGAAAGCGAGCCCCTACTTCGCGGCAAGTCTTCAAAGCCATCCCCAATGGCCGCAGCCAAGTTCCAAGCCACACGGACCGGGCTCTGATCGCGGATCATCTCGCGGATTAGCGCCGATCTCGACACGACTGCCGCATTTGTTGCCGAGCGCCCCGTGACGTCCCATACCGACCCCGCCGTTTTGACCGTGACTGACGCGACACGCACCGAGAATAGATAAATATTAAATTCGCAAGGGAACCTCTCATGTGCGACAGCGTTAGCTAACGTATTCTGTATGCCAGATGCTCTACCGCTATGGCGTGTTGTCCTTGTGTCTTGGCAAAGCGCACCTCTTCCTCAGGCACCAAGGTGAAGCGATGCGCAATGACGCAATCAAGGTGCTCGTCGTCGAGGACGAGGCCATCATAAGGATGGATCTCGTTCTCGGGCTCGAAGAACTGGGCTACGATGTGATCGAGGCGAACTCCGCTGATGCTGCACTCAACCTGCTAGAAGCACGGCATGAAATTGACCTGCTAATTACCGATATCGATATGCCAGGCAAAATGGACGGAGTGGGACTCGCGCATGAGGTGCGGCGCAGGTTTTCCGCGTGCCAGATCATCATCATGTCGGGGCACGCAGCGCCCGAAACATTAGACCTGCCCAAGCGCAGTGCTTTTGTATCAAAACCGATCAGCCCCGGCGAACTCGCCGCGGCCTTCACCTGACGAAAAACTCTCAATATCATCTAGTGCGTCTGAGCCGGCATCCTCAGCGTGAAGGTCGTGCCGTCTGAAGCGGTGGACTCGACGGTCAACTCTCCATCGTAGGCGCGCCCGATTTCGGCCGCGATGTAAAGGCCGAGCCCCAATCCCTGCAAGCTGCTCTGCTTTCCGGGTCGCGAAAAGGGCTCGGACAGCGAAGCCCGAACCGCATCTGGGATCGGCGCGCCTCGGTTATTGACCGAGAGGAACAATTCGCCGCTTCTTTCAAAGCCCCGCACCTGGATCGGTTGGCTTCGGTCGCCATGCGTCACTGCATTGCCCAACAGGTTCGACAGCAATTGCCCGAGGCGCTGCGGATCCGCGACGATCGGATTTGGCAGGTCGATATCGCTCTCGAGCGGAACGGTCGTTCGGCGCTGGTTGTCGAACCCGTTCCGGCCGAATGACCTATTCGCTAAGAAAGCGAAGCGGCAGGAGTTTCCTCCCGCCGCTTTGCCTCCCGACAAGTCGTGTGGCGAGCATCGTTAAGTTCTTGTGAAACCTCACATCGCTCAGCCCTCTTGCCAGGAACTCCGGTCCCTATTTTCAAGGAAGACTATTCCTGAACACCGCCCGACAGGGCGCTGCGCTCGTCCGATATCTTTTCTTCGGACAAACTCCGGAAGAAGTGGTGCCAAGCAAGGGCTGCATGGCCCTTGGAATGCGCGTGGTCCTTCGTCTGGGACTTCTTGCCCGCAGGCATTTTTTCGACAGCCATATTTCGGCCCTCCCTTTAATCCCCGAGAGATACTCGGGAAATTCCTGTGGATGACCGAAATATCCGGTCAGCGTCGCGGCTTCTTCCCGCGCGGAGCCTCTGCCGCGGCACTTTCGTCCGCATCCCGCTCCATGCGCGCCGCGCGCAAGGTCGCGGTCAGCTCCGCTCTTTTCTCGGCGTCATCGTCACGGATGAGGCGCACTGCAGCATCCGTCTTGTCCTGAGCCGTCGTGGCTTTCTTGGGCAGATCACGGAAAAAGCCGTCCACATTGTAATTGCGGGGCATATGCCCTCCTTGGTTGCGAAATCCGGCCCACCGGGCCGGATATGGAACCTTTGCGTTCAGCCGAGCGCCAGATCGCAGGCGGACTCACGCCCGTCGCGTCCGGTTTCGATCTCGTAGGTGACGGCCTGTCCGTCATCGAGCTGCGAGAGGCCCGCGCGCTCGAGGGCCGAAATGTGGACGAAAATGTCACGTCCACCGGTCTTCGCTTCGATAAAGCCGAAGCCTTTGGTCTGGTTGAACCACTTCACGGTGCCATTGGCCATCGTGATGTCTCCTCAAATATTGCGGTCCGCGGAATGCGACAGCCCGGCTCAGTCAATTCAATAAGGCAGACTGAAGCCAAGTAGGGAGACAGGTTGCAGAAGGGAATAACGTAGCTCGATTTGTCTACGCCAGTTTGACCCATTAAGCAAAGGAAATGAGCGGCACTCCATCGCGCTACCCGGCCTCCCCCTGACGAAAGCCGATTAATATCGAGCACAATCAATCTGTTGTGCGAAAACGCGGGCGCGCACTGCAATTTCCTCGCAATCGCGGCGCCGATCGCTTATCTGTGAACTTGCATATCTTAATTCTCGGACCCTGTTCCTTCCGGCTCAGCGACGATCTTGAGCTTTGTCGGGCCGCGCGTTTTCGAAGGCGGCATAAGGAAAAGGAGCCTCACCCGGCCCATAGCGCCGTGACGCCGTTCGAGCAGACCAGCCTCTCAGCAACCATGCCTCGCGGGCTCTGGTCGATAGCACATATTCCACCCCTTGCGGGTTCGCCGCGAGCTTCGCACATCGAAAGTGCCGGATCGTGATCCGCGCGCGTTGACGCTGAAGCGTCACGATCCGAACGGAAAGACATCTGGCGCGCAATACCGCGCGTCGACCCAATTCACCGCATGGCGCAGGCCTCGCCCGCACCGTGCCTCCGTGATCGCGCGACCAGTCAGACCGGTCCCTTCACGCACTCTTGGAAAGATACGAAACATGATCGAAATTTACTGGGGCAAACCCATCTCTCTCGTCGTGTCGCCCGAAGGCGACGTCAAGAACTTCAGCACCATCGAACAGGTGCATTACTGGCTTCGCAAGAAGTGGCCCGTCGCCGACACCGCGCAAGACCATGCGATCGAATGCATCGAGGCCGCGATGGACTGCCTGGGTTCCGTGGGCGATGCCCGCAGCGCCTTCCTCGGCGCCGCAGGCACCGCCGGTTTCGTGCCATTTGAACCAGCGGCTCGTGCCCTTCTTGCAGCCTGACCGGTTCGCCCCTGCGGCACCCCGTCCGTAACGGGGCCCGCCGCGCTAAGCGCCAAGGCTGCAGACTCTGCGATCGAAACTTTTCGACGGCCTATTCCCTTCACCGCAAGCTGACCCTGCCGATCGTGGATACTGGGGACAAAGTCTGGAGCAAGGGCACGGGCGCCTACTTCCTGGTGATACCGTGCGGGCCTCCCGCCGCCGAAGTAAGCGCGCAGGTCGAGGCGTTTCTCGATTTCGAGCAAGGCCGCCCGCCCTCCCCCCCGAATGCGCATCTGGGTTGAGAGACGCATTTCTCATTTCATTTCTCGGTTGCACCTTGTATCGCCACCCGCCCGCCCCATCTATAGGGAGCTTCGTTATTCCGACCGCACCCTGTCTCCTTCATCGGCCTCAGTTTGCTTTTCGATCTGACCGGCCGACCTGCCGCATCCTGCGGGCAGATTTCCAAACGAGGAGACAACACGATGGCCAATGGCACCGTGAAATGGTTCAACCCCGGCAAAGGCTTCGGCTTTATCCAACCCGAGAACGGTCGCAAGGACGTATTCCTGCACATCAGCGCGCTCGAACGGGCGGGCCTTTCCCAGATCGACGACGGTCAGAAAGTGACCTTCGAGATCGAAACCGGCCGCGATGGTCGGGAATCCGCCAAGGATCTCGAACTCGCCTGATAAAACCGTTCGCGGACCGGTGTCTTCCGGTCCGCGAACGCGCCCGTGTGGCGAGAGTCTTCTCTGCTCGAACACCTTTGCGCAGTCCAGGTTCGAAACATCTGTAGAACCACCCATCCGGCATTGCGGATCAGGATGTGCGGGCGGGTTCAAAATTCACCTGTCTACGTGGAGAAAGATCATGGGCTATTCCCCTCAAAAGAAACAACTCGACCTCAAGGATTTCCTGAGCCAGCCCGCCAAGAAAGGCTTCCGGAAAGGCGTCGGTTTTCGTCGTGCGCCGACAAATCCGACCCCTGTCAAAGCCGGCGCAAAACAGGCTGTGACGAAATAAACGGCTGCGCCGAGTTAACTGATTTCCCCGCTCCCCGAGAGACGGGGCTGATCAGTCGGCGTTCAGCGCGATCCACTTTCCTGAATGCTTACTGAGACGTCTAGATCCCGGCTTTGGGTCAATACTCCCTCATGGGTGGCAGCCTCCTCGCTCGCCGCGTTTGCCGTGGGTTCGCCGCCGTTTGACCCCACATCGCTCAGCACACGGCATTTCCACATTGACGTGGATCACGGACCTAAGACCTCTTCTCGTGGCATCCAACGACAAGTGAACCCATTTCCGCACGCGCTCTGTACTTACGATGCATCGCTCGCCGAACAGGAAACCTGGATGCCCGATGATCCATACAAAGTCCTTGGCCTGACCAAGGCCGCCACAGCTGACGAAATCAAGAAGGCGTATCGCAAACTTGTGCGGACAAGCCATCCTGATTTGCACCCGGATGACGCAGGCGCCGAAGCGCGGTTCAAGGCGATATCAGCCGCTTACGACATCCTGAAAGATCCCGAAACCCGTGCGCGCTATGACGCCGGAGAAATCGATGGCCTCGGTGCAGAACGTCCGCAGCGCCAGTATTACCGTGATTTCTCGGGCTCATCCGACAACGGCTATCATCGACAGCGCGGGTTTGGACCGGATGTCGATCCGGCAGATATCTTCGCTGACATATTGCGCAATCGCAGACGGTCTGGCGCTGGCGACTTCGGCGACCGTGGTTTTTCCGCGCGCGGCGCCGACGCGCGCTATTCGCTCAACGTGCCGTTTCTGGATGCTGCGCGCGGAGCGGAAACCCACATCACGCTGCCCGATGGACAAAGCCTGACAGTCAAGATCCCACGGGGCACTGAAGACGGCCAGACACTTCGGTTGCGCGGCAAGGGGGCGCCTGGCTATGGCGGTGCTCCTGCGGGGGATGCGTTGATCACCGTCCTGGTGGGGTCTCATCCGGTGTTCGACCGAGACGGCGATGATATCCTGGTAACGCTCCCCATCACCATCGAAGAGGCCGTTCTCGGCGGCAAAGTCACCACGCCGACCATTGACGGCCCCGTCGGGCTCACGATCCCAGCAGGCGCGAATTCGGGCCAGGTCTTACGTTTGCGTGGACGTGGCATCGCCAACGCGAAGCGCAAAACCAAGGGTGATCAGCGGGTTGAGCTGAAGATCGTGACACCACCCAGCATTGACGAGAATCTGCGCAATTTCCTCACCGAGTGGCGCAAGACACATCGCTTCGATCCGCGTGTTGATTTGATGAAGAGGGCCAGCGCATGACGGACAGGTTTTCCGAAGAGGACGTGATTTCCAACGTCACCCGGCTCACAAGAAGTCAGCTTTTGAACTTTATCGAAGGCGAACTCGTTCGGCCGGCAAAGGGCGAAACTGGTTTTATTTTTCGCCGCGTCGACATCGCGCGGTTGGAGTTACTGTGCGATCTTTCCCATGATCTTGACCTCGACGAAACGGCGTTGGCGATCGTGATGTCGCTCCTTGACCAGCTGCATGCCGCACGACAGGACCTCGTTGCCATTGCACGCGCGATAGACACCCTGCCCTCAGAATTGCAAACGCGTGTCATTGCGTCAATGAAGCAGCCGTAAGCCCAGCTCGCCTCTCCTCGTTAGGGAAACAGGCTCGTCTCAAAACGAGGACGTTTCAGGGGAGCATGTCACCCTATTTGAAAGCTGGTATTTGAGAGGATGCTCGGCAGACCAGAAAACGAGCAGGAACGCATCTGCGAGAACTGACGCCAAATTCTGAGGCGAAAAGCTAGCTATAAGACAGACCATTGCTCGCTTTCTTGAACGGCTGAATTGCGGGCCGGCGCGACCAGCGTCGGGTCCGGCTTGAAAAGCCAGCACGCGGGACCCACCATAGGGAAACCCGCCCCCTGCCCGAGCACACGGTCTGCACGCTTGACCGCCTGACCTAACGAAGACTTTTCATGCGCAGCACCCCAGACCGTATCCGCCAGGCCGTGAGTTTCGAAATCATCGGGATCCTCATCGTGACGCCGCTCTTCGCCTGGGTCTTCGATCACCCCATGGGAGATATGGGCGTGCTGGTCGTTCTAGGGGCGACCGCGGCCACCGCCTGGAACTACCTTTTCAACCTGGCTTTCGATCACATCCTGCTCTGGCGTCGCGGCGATGTCCGCAAGACGATACCGCTCCGGATCGTTCACGCGGTGCTTTTCGAGGCGACGCTGCTCGCGCTGCTTCTTCCGATATTCGCATGGTGGCTCGAGACCTCCCTGCTGACCATTCTCATGATGGAAGCGTCTTTTGCAGGCTTCTATCTCGGCTACGCCTTCGTCTTCACTTGGGGATACGATACGATCTTTCCGCCGCAAGGACGCGAACGGATCGCGTGACGATGGAAGACAAAGCCGCGGGAGGGACTGCAGCCTTCCCATGCGCTGCACCACAGATCGTATTCGCCGAGCCGTGTGTTTCGAAATCATCGGCATCCTCACTGTGACGCCGATCTTCGCGCGGATGTTCGGCCACCCAATGGGAAATATGGGCCGGGGTGCCAGACGCCATCCCGGTCGAGGCTTGCTACCTCGGCAGGCAACAATCACTGGAGAACCTTGCCCGGTTCGTCGAACCGGAGATCAAGCAGTCGACCAAGTTGGAAAGCTTGACCGTCGCGAGCAGAGGCACTCCGCGACCGAGTCCTCTTGATCGCGCTAAAGCGTGCGCTCTTATCGATGCCGCATGCACCGAAACGGTCATATCGGTCGAGACCCGCGCACTACTACGCCCTTTATTCGTCAGGGTGGAACAGATGCGCCTGGGTGGGGTCGAAAGCCAGATCGATCCGCTCGCCCCGTTCGAATTGCTTGTCCTCACTGAAGGCAGCGATCAGGCTCTTGCCGTCCTGCATCGACAAATCGACGACCGTTTCACTTCCCAGCCGTTCGACCAGAGAAACCTGACCGTGCAGGATGCCCTGATCAGGGGCGCAGGCGGTGACGTATTGCGGTCGTAGGCCCAGCAGGGCCGTGTCGCCGGGGGCGAAGGTGCGACCGCGGACGGGCACGACGATCGGGTCCATGGAGTGCCGCGCGACCTTGGCGTTTTCGCTGTCGGCCTCCACGACTTCGACCTCGAGGAAATTCATCGACGGCGCACCGAGGAAACCTGCGACGAAGCGGTTGGCCGGGTTGTGATAGAGCTCCATCGGCGAGCCCGCCTGCATCACCAGCCCGTCGCGCAGCACCACGATCTTGTCGGCCAGCGTCATCGCCTCGACCTGATCGTGAGTGACGTAGATCATCGTCGCGCCGAGCTGCTTGTGCAGCTTGCCGATCTCCATGCGCATGTCCATCCGGAGCGCCGCGTCGAGGTTCGAGAGCGGTTCGTCGAAGAGGAAGACCGAGGGGTTCCGAGTGATCGCGCGCCCGATCGCGACACGCTGGCGCTGGCCGCCCGAGAGCTGGCTGGGGCGACGGTCCAGCAGATGCTCCATCTGCAGGATTTCGGCGGCGCGCTGCACTTTCTCCGCTTTCTCGGCTTTCGACGCGCCCGAGATGGTGAGGCCGAAGGCCATGTTGTCGCGCACGCTCATATGCGGGAAGATCGCGTAGCTCTGGAACACCATAGCTACGCCACGTTCGCGGGGCTGCACATCGTTGACGCGCTTGCCACCGATCTCCAGCGTGCCACCCGAGATGTCCTCGAGCCCTGCAATCATCCGCAGCAGCGTGGATTTCCCACAGCCCGAGGGCCCGACGAAGACGCAGAACTCGCCATCGGCGATATCGATATCGACGCCGCGGATGACCTCATGGGCGCCATAGCTCTTGCGCAGGCCGCGCAGCTTGATGTCTGCCATGTCACTTCCCTCCCTGCTCGGCATCCGCATCGATGTGCAGATAACCCTCCGCGTCCACGAGAACGGGTTCCGGATCCCGGATCTGGCCGACGAAATGGTCGCGACCGTTGTCGTCGAACCCCATGATCACCAGACCCTCAGCGGTCTTGAGGATGCGTGCGGCATAACGTCGGCACGGGTTCGCGCCATCGAGAAAGCCCGGCGCGATCCGCCACGGCCCACGCGGGTCGTCTGCAATCAGGTAGTGGTTGCCGGTCACCGGGGTCATGCCCGTATCAGCGATGCGTGCCCGACTCCAATGCTGCGCAGCCGTGCAGAACAGGCAATACCAGCGCCCGTTCACCTCGAAGACCTGTGGCACTTCCAGCTGGCCGAATCCACCCACGAAGACCGGCGGCTGCAGGTCCCAGTGGATCAGGTCGGGCGAGGTCGCAAAACCGATGGCCCCCGCCGCATTCGCCTCTTCGATCCCGGGGGCGCGGGCGGTGAAATACATCAGCCAGCCGTCGCCTGTGGGATCGCGCATTACCCAAGGATCGCGCATCGCCCGGTCGTGCCAGTGACCGACCATGTGTTCGGCCTCGTAACGCGCGGCGTTGGGGCCGGTCAGGTCGAGGCAGAGCCCGTCACCCACGCGGTCCCAGTTGTGCATATCGTGCGAGGTCGCATGACCGATGCGCTGATAGAGCCCTTTTTCGAACTGCCGACCGCCCGTGTAGAACAGGTGCCACAGCCCGTCACTGTCGCGAACCACCGACCCGGTCCAGGTGACCAGATCGTCCCAGGCCGGGGCCGGTGCGGGCGCGAGCGACGTTCCCAGATGCTGCCAGCTTATCAGGTCTTCGGAAATCGCGTGGCCCTGGCTGACATTGAAATGGCGCAGTTCCGGATCGCCGAGCGACTTGTCGGCCTTGAGAAACCAGGCATGCCAGCGTTCGCCGTCATGGGCATACCAGCTGTCCCAGACCCATTGCTTGTCGAGTGCGAGAACCATGTCGGATTATCCTTTCACGCCGGTGGAGGCGATAGAGGCGATGAACGCCTTTTGAAGCACGAGATAGAAGGCGAGAACCGGCACCGTGATCAGCGTCAGGTAAGCCATGATCTCTCCCCAGGCGGGGTTGAGTTGGAAGAAATACTGCAGGCCGACCATCACCGGGCGATACTGCTCCTGCTGGACCACGATCAGCGGCCAGAGATACTGGTTATACATGATCAGGAATTTCAGGATCGCGGCGGTCGCGATGACAGGCCCCGAGAGCGGGATCACCACGCGGCGATAGATCTGGAACCAGCTCGCGCCCTCGACGCGGGCCGCTTCGATCAACTCTCCGGGCAGACCTTTGAAATACTGCACGAAGAGGAAGATCGTCAGCCCGTCCGCGATCCATGGGATGATCTGCACGCGGTAGCTGTCGAGCCAGCCCCAGCTGAGCCCGTCCAGCCCCAGCCAGGGCAGTTTCGACACTTCCAGCAGAAGCGGGATCGCGATGGTCTCGAAAGGCACGATGAAGGTGGCGAGAATGATCGAGAGCATCAGGTCGCGCCCACGCCATTGCAGGAAGACGAAGGAGAACCCGGCGAGCGAACAGATCACCAGCGACAGCAGCACGGTCGTCCCGGTCACGAAGATCGAGTTGAAGACGAATAGCCCCACCGGGGCGCGCTCGAAGGCGCCGGAATAATTGTCGAGGCTGAGTTGGCCCACCGGCAGGAAAGCCCGCAAGCTCGACGTGTCGCGCAGCAGCTCGTCGCTGGGCTTGAAGCTGGACATCATCATGAACAGCAGCGGCAGAACGAAGATCAGCGCGATCAGGATCAGCACGAGATAGCGCACGCCCAGCCGCAGATTGCGGTTGTCGGAACCAATAACACTCATTTCAGCGCTCCCTCGTCAGCCAGCGTTGGATCATCGAGATCACAAGAACGATCAGGAACAGGATCACCGAGATCGCCGAGCCGCCTGCGATGTTCTGCATGCCGTAGCCGCGTTGCACGGCCTGGAAGACGAGCGTCTGGGTGGAGTCGAGCGGCCCGCCCTTCGTCATGACGTCTATCTGCGCGAAGATCGCGAAGGCCTGCATGGTGATGACGATCAGCACCAGCACAGCGGTGTGGCGTAGACCCGGCCAGGTGACATAACGGAAGGTCTGCCATTTCGAAGCCCCTTCGATCGCGGCGGCCTCGTAAAGCGTGGGCGGGATCGTCTGCAGTCCGGAGAGCCAGATCACCATATGAAAGCCCACCGCCTGCCAGATCGACATGGTGATGATCGCGCCAAGCGCGGTATGTGGATTGCCCAGCCAGTCGACGGGTTGGAAATGCCCGAAGCTCAGGAGGGAAAGCATGTTGTTCAAAAGCCCGTTCTGCCCCGAATAGATGAAGCGCCAGAGCAGCGAGACGACGACAATGGAGACCACGACGGGCATGAAATAGATCGTGCGGAAGATCGTGATCCCGCGCAGTTTCTGGTTGGTAAGGAGCGCGAGACCGAGTGCGATCGCGGCCTGGACCGGTGCGACTACCAACACGAAGATGCAGGTATTGAGCAGCGCCTTCCAGAAGACGACGTCGCTCGCGATCACTACATGCGCCGTATTGCCCGAGACCCAGCGGAACCACTCCTGCATGCCGTGATATTGCGGCGTGTCCAAATTGCGCGTGATCGAGCGCAAGCGAGGGAATTCGGCCTGACCCTCGGCATCCTTAACGGTCTTTCCGGCGGCATCGGTCTTGGCCTGCAGATCGACCACTGCGATATCGAGCATCTGTCGGTAGTTCTCGAGACCGACGAAGCGTGTCGCATTGGGCGAGATCAGCCGCTGGTTGGTCAGCGAAAAGCCGACGCCCAGGAAGAACGGCGTGATGATGAAGGCAAGGATCAGCACGATGCCCGGCAGGGCAAAGGCCCATCCTGCCCGATTGGCGGAAGTCAGTGACGAGCGCATGGCGCGGTCTCCCGATCTGAAGGTGGAGGTGGGGGCGCGGCAGTCGCGCGCCCCCGCGACACAGCGGCTCAGTTCTTCTTGTAGCCGTCGTTGCGCTTGATATCGGCGTTGATCTGGTCGGTGGCGGAATCGAGCGTATCGATCACGTCAGCCCCGTCCGCGATATCCGCGGCAGCCTTCTGGAACACCTTTGACTCGACGACATAGCCGGGCGTGACCGGGCGCTTCTCGGCTTGCGCCTCGGACAGGCCGTAGAACACGGCGAGCGGACCACCGGACTTATAGTTTTTGGTCATTTCCGCCGCCGACTTGGTCGCCGGGATCAGGCCAATGGCATCCGAGAATTCCGCCAGATACTTGTCCTGCGTCGCGAATTTGATGAACTCCGCCGCACCCTCCGGGTGCTTGGAGGTGGCCGAGATGCCAAATTGCCAGGATGCGGCGCCGATCTTGGGGCCGTGGCCGAAGTCCGGCGCGGGCAGAAACTCCACATCGTCGACCTTGTCCATCGTCTTGACCGCGTTCCAGTTGCCATTCCAAGAGAAGGCGTATTTGCCATCGATGAAGCCGGTCTCATGAGCGGCCGGATCCTGACTGGTGCCCGGCGCCAGCTTGTCGGTGAACAGCGATTGCCACCAGTTGCCCCAAGCGATCGCGGCGTCGCCGTTGAGCACGCCCTCGGCAGTGTCGTAGTTTTCACGGTTCACGAGACCGCCGCCGAAGCTCTGCAGGAAGGGAAGGAAGGCATAGGGATACCATTCGCTCTTGTCCGACATACCGAGATCGATCGCGTAGTCGAACTTGCCGCTCTTCTTCGCGGCCTCGAGCGCGTTCATGAACTCGTCCTTGGTCCAGGGCTTGTCGAGCGTGGGGGGGCGCAGGCCCAGCTCTTTCATCGTGGATTTGCGTGCATAGAGCGCGACCGCCGCGTCCCACAGCCCGATCGAGTAGAGCTTGCCGTCATAGACGCCCTTTGTGCCGGGCAGGAAGTCCTTGAAATGATCCTCCGGGATCGGCAGCGGCTGGAGATAGCCTGACCACGCCCAGTTCGGCATGATCGGTCCGTCCATGTCGAGAATGTCGGGCAGATTGCCCGCCAGCGCGGCAGCCGTCACCGAGTCATTGTAGCTGTTTTGCGGGAAGCTCTGCAGGTTCACCTTGTAGTCGGACTGGCTGCTGTTGAAGTCGTCGATGATCTGGTTGACGATTTTGCCTTCCACCTTGTTGCCCGCGCCGTGATACCACATCGTCAGATCGGTGGTCGCGAAGGCAGCACTGCAGAACCCGGTGGCGGCAATGACCGCCCCGGCCGTCACGTTCAATAGTTTCATGTCATCCTCCCTTGGATGTCTGGCGATCTGGTTCGAGGTCGATCACGGAGGAGCGCCAGAAAACGCCTCCCTCCACGCGCACGGGCTCGTGCGGGGGGGAGACCTTCTCCGAGATCATGGAAAGCAGGAGCTTCGCCGCGCGCCGCCCCATCTCTGCATAGGGCAGTTCGACAGTGCTCAGCGGCGGATAGAGCGTTTCGGCGATCGCGCGGTAATTATCGAAGCCGGCGACCGAGATTTCCTCGGGGACAAGGATGCCGCGCGTGCGCAGCAGCCCGTAGAGCCGCATCGCCATCTCGTCATTGCCGCAGCAGATGACGGTCGGGCGCCGAGGGAGCGCGAGAAACCGATCGAGTGCTTCGCTCAAACGCTGGTGCGCGAAGGCGTCGCCGTTGTGATAGCCGATTTCGACCAGCTCCGGCTGATAGCCGATGCCCGCAGCCTCGAGCGCGGCACGGTAACCCGCAACGCGCAGGGGCACCGCATCCATCGCCGGATCCAGCGTCAGGAAACCGATCCGCCTGTGGCCATGTGCGATCAGTCGTTCGACCAGGCTGCGCTGGCAGGCCTCATCATCAGGCAGGATCGCGGGCGTCGCTTCGGCGTCATAACAATTGGCGAGAACGAGCGGGCAGTTGGGCGGCGTCGGCTCGAAAGCCACTTTCTTGTGGTAGTCCGCGACATAGATCAGCCCTTCGACCCGGTGCTGCTGAAAGGTCCGCAGCAAGGAGGGCACCTTCTCGACCTGCCCCGCCGTATCGGCGATCATCAGCGTCAGGTCGCGCTCGGCCACGATCTGTTGGATGCCCTGCAGGATGAAGAGGTCGGGCAACCCCTTCGGATCGACCAGCTCCGCGGTGCGCGAAATCGCTCCCGTCACGACGCCGATCAGACCTGACCTGTTCGAGCGCATCATGCGCGCTGCACTCGAAGGGACATATTTCAGCTCGCGAATGGCGGCTTCCACCTTGTCACGGGTCTTCCTCCCGACCGGAGCATCCCCGTTCACGACGCGCGAGACCGTCTTCGGCGAAACGCCGGCCAGCTTTGCTACATCATAAATCGTCGACAAGACGGCCTCCTCCCCCGCAGAAATCAGCTCCGCGAGCCCCAAAAGACATCGATGTCATAGCGAGAAATGACATCGATGTCAAACGAAGTCTCAGGGGATCGATGACGACACACTCCTTGGACACTGGAGGCGTAATCTGCAACTTCAGTGCTTTTGCCGAGCCTCCTGCTCCACCACTCGGCGCAGACATCCCTTCCTCACCCGCCATTCCACCGCGACGGCAAAGCCACAGAAGAAAGACGATCCGCCCTCGGACCGTCCGAAAGACGCCTTTTCCTCCGACACTGCAACTCAGGCGGTCTGCGGTTAACGGCGAAAATGGCCCTTCCGGCGCGATTGCAGGTGCTTGAACCTCCCGATGGGACGTGCCTTTCTGGCACGTCCCAAGACGAGGCCAGACGATGTCCACCGCTACACCCGCCACCCGCGGGCTCGACAAGGCCAAAACGGCCTACAAGGTGCGCGAATACCATTACGACCCCTCAGCCGACCGCATTGGCATCGCGGCGGCCGAGGCGCTCGGGGTCGCGCCGGGGCTGGTGCTGAAAACGCTGATGGTCGAGGTGGATGGCAAGCCAGCGGCCTGCGTGGTGCCGTCCGACCGGACCTTGTCGATGAAGCGGGTAGCGGCGGCCTTTGGCGGCAAGTCGGCGGCGATGATGCCGCCCGACAGGGCCGAGCGGTTGACCGGGTTCCATACCGGTGGGATCAGCCCCTTTGGCCAGAAAAAGCGCGTGCCGGTGGTCTTCGAGGCAGACACCGCGGGGCTTGGCGAGGTGGTCATCAACGGCGGCAAGCGGGGGATGATGGTGGTGATCGACGTGGACGCGGCCATCACAGCGACGGGGGCTGCGGCTAAACCGCTCTGTGCGGACTAGCGGTCAGGGTCGGGCCTGGCAGAACCCGAGCGCCGAGCCCAGCGCAAAAGCTGGGCTTCGTTGCGCGCCAACGCGGCCTCGTGGTTAACCCCCAACCCAGCCGGTCGACAGCGCCTGCTAAGATCCCTCGAAATAAGCGGGAGTGCCCCGGGCTTCCACGGATTCCGCGATCCGACGCAGGCCATGGATGTAGGCGGCATCGCGCATCGAGAGTTCCATCTCGTTGTGCAACGTCCAGATCGATTGCGTCTCGGTTTCCATCGTCGTTTTAAGGTGATCCCGGACACGCGAGCTGTCCCAATAAAAACCCGATCTGTTCTGAACCCATTCCAAATGCGAAACCGTAACGCCGCCGGAATTCGCGAGGATATCGGGCACGACGATATGCCCCGCTTCCGTCAGCTTCTTGTCCGCCTCGGGAGACACCGGTCCGTTCGCCATTTCCAAAATAATGCGGGCTTTGATCCTGTCGCAATTCTCAAGCGTGATCTGCCTTTCCAATGCGGCAGGCACCAGCACCTCGCAATCAAGCTCCAGGAGTTCGGCGTTTGAGATTTCTTTGGTCTTGCCTTGACCCTTTGCGCCTTTCACGCCGCCTGTCTGATGCTTGTGCTGCATGACGGCCAGCGGGTCCAAACCGCCCGGGTCATATACGCCGCCGCCGGAGTCCGAAATGGCGACGATTTTATACCCATCCGCGTGCAGCAGCTTGGCGCAGTGGAAGCCGACATTCCCAAACCCCTGGATCGCCACTGTGGCCGTATTCGGGTCGAGAGCGAGCGCGGATTCCAGATAGCGCAGGGCATAATATCCGCCGCGTGCCGTCGCATCGACCCGCCCGTTCGTGCCCCCGAAAGCGAGAGGTTTGCCGGTAATCGCGCTCGGAGAGGCTTGCCCGGAAATCCAGCTGTATTGGTCCGCCATCCACGCGATGACGATCCCGTTCGTATACATATCCGGCGCCAGAATATCGCGATCGGGGCCGATGAACGGAGCGAAGGCTTCGACATAGGCGCGGCTCAAATGCTCCAACTCGTTGGCCGAGAGCGTCTTCGTGTCCACGCAGACCCCTCCCTTCCCGCCGCCGAACGGCAGGTTTGCCACCGCGCATTTGAACGTCATCCAGAAGGAAAGGGTCTCGATTTCGTCGAGCGAGACGTTTGGATGGAAACGAACGCCACCCTTGGTCGGCCCCCGTCGATCGTTATAGCGACACCGCCATGACTGGAACGCCCTGCGGCTCCCGTCATCCATCCGGATCAGAAGCGTTGCGGCCAAAGTCTCCCGGGGCCATTTCAGCTCTTCGTAGACGTCGGGATGGATGTTGAGCCGCTCGCAGGCCGCGCGGAGCGTTTCGCGAGACTTCGCAAGCATGCCAGTCGTCAGGGGCTTATCGTCCTCGACGTCTTTTTTCTTGGGCGGCATTAATCCGGCACTCCCCAGCGAGGCTTCTCAAAGCGGTTTCTTCAGAACATGCTTTTACACTCGGCCGAGATGGCGGCAGCGTCATTGATTTGTCTCAACCTATGCGAGCCGGCACTCGTGAGTTTGATCGCGGACGTTCCTGCGGATCGGCTCTATGAGCAATATGGCTTTGTAACGACGGCGCCCCGGTCTATTGCGATGGCTCGCAGGACTCGCTGAAACTCAAGACAGGAACATATTACAGTGCGATGCAGGAAAGGTGGCCTTCTCCGAGCGCCGAAACTCTAGAATGAGGTCGTGACAGAGATGGCTCGTGCGCAGCCAAGGTGCTCAGCTTGGCCGCGACTGTTCAGGCCGCTTGCGCCTTCCCGCTGGGCCTCGCCGCCTAACATCAGCCCATCCCGGCCGATCATTACCACGATCCTGTGAAGGCCGCATCGCCCAACCCCCAACCTCTCCAGCGCGCTCGATAATAAGTTGCTACTAGTTCTCCCAATGCCGGCGTGACAGAAAACACGCGTTGTTCTGACGAGCCGCTTGAATCGCGCCTTCCAAGCGAACTTGCGAAACCGGAACTTTGAGGGTCACATCGCAGGCTTGCATACGTTCGCAGGTAAGGTCGTCCGCGCGCATTTCGCTGGAGACCAATATCAAGGGGAGCGAGGGGCAAGCGCGCCTTACGCGCATGCAAAAATCAATCGTGTCTTCGATGTCTCCCAGATGATCGCCGTCGACCATCAGGACGTCGATCTCGTCGGTATGAAGCGCCAGCCAAATTTCGGGCAACACCCCTTCCGGCCACACGAGTAATCTTGCGTCCTCACGCTCACAAAGTTCAGAGAGCTCAGCGCCGATCAGACCTCCTGCGCCACAGTAAATAATGCAGCGCTTCGGAAGAAGGAGGGGGGTGGCGAAATGCAACTGATCGCCGGTCGAAACGCGATCCATTTGATCCCGGACGAATGCGCTTGGAGATTGCGCTTTCGCAGTTGCACCTCTGCCAAATTTCCGAGCCATATCAAATCCAAAAAATCTTCAGAAATTTTCGGAAGCATCCACGTGCTTCGAGTTCAACATTTAAGACAACTTTAAGGCGAAATTTGGCCATTGAGACATCTTTGCGTCATCTTTATGCGGAGCCATCGACAGCTATCGCCAGATCGGCCATGGCATTGGGCTAGGAGCGAATGGGAACGGCTTGATGCGTCGGACACGTTGGTGATGGTCGAGTTTATCGGTCTTTGTATCGCGGCTCTCGCGACGGCTGGCGTGATCCTGCGCCCCTTTGGCTGGGCTGACTGGATCTTTGCCGTGAGCGGCGCCGCAGCGGTGGTTCTTCTGGGGGCACTGCCACTCTCCGATGCCTTGCATGCCATCGGCGAAGGCCGAGAGGTCTATTTCTTCCTGCTCGGCATGATGCTTCTCGCCGAAGTCGCCGGTCGTGAGGGCCTTTTCGACCATCTTGCCGCCCGCGCGGTGCAGGCAGCCGCTGGGTCCGCACGGCGCCTGTTTTTCATCCTCTACCTGGTCGGCGCGGGCGTGACGGTTTTCCTGTCGAACGACACCACGGTCGTTGTGCTGACGCCTGCCGTTCTCGCGGTGACACGCCATGCGCGCGTTCCGCCCCTACCCTATCTCTTCACCTGCGCCATCGTGGCAAATGCGGCGAGTTTCGTCCTGCCGATCTCGAACCCGGCAAATCTCGTAATCTTCCATGGTGCCATGCCGCCACTTGGCGATTGGCTCGCGCGGCTCGCCCTCCCCGCTCTTGCCGCGATCGTGGTCAGCTACCTCTCCCTGCGCTGGGCGATGCGCCATGATCTGGACACAGAGCCCACGACAACCGACGTCCCCACGCTTTCGCGGGGCGGCTGGATCGCGGCGACAGGGCTGAGCCTTTCGGCGGTGGCACTGGTGACGGTCTCATCCTGGGGCGGCGGCCTTGGCCTTGCGACACTCAGCGCCGGGGTCGCCGTGGCGCTGGCGGTCGCGCTGAGCACCCGGCGGTCTCCCTTGCCCCTGTTGCGGCACCTGACTTGGGGCGTGCTGCCACTCGTCGCCGGGCTTTTCGTGCTGGTCGCCATGCTGGACCGCGCTGGGGCCCTGTCGACCCTGGGCCAATGGCTCGGGCAGATGTCAGCAACCTCGCCGCGGGCAACCGCGGGGCTGAGCGGGACCGCAGTCGGCATCGCGAGCAACCTCGCCAACAACTTGCCTGTCGGGCTGGCTGCCGCTGCGGCTGCGGCAGCAGGAGAGCTCGGAGATCTCATGCGCGACTGCCTGATGATTGGTGTGGATCTCGGACCGAACCTTTCGGTGACCGGGTCGCTTGCAACACTCCTATGGCTCGCGACCCTGCGCCGGTCCGGGCTTCACGTCTCCGCAGCCCAGTTTTTGGGCGTCGGGCTCAAGGTCATGCCACCGGCGCTGATCCTCGCGCTTCTTATCCGCTTGTGCCTGCCGGGATAAAGCGCCGCCTGCAGATAATTCTTCGCGCTCATTTCGTAGAGGTTCGGCCCGGTCACGCTCAGGCGATCCTGACCACCCCTGGTTGCTCGACCAACGACATGGGCGTGCCTTCAGGGTTCTCGGATCGCGACATTGCATGTTGTCGGTCGAGCACCCCATGCCGCCAGCAAAGCATTGAAAATTCCGGAATCGAGGAATGTCTGGATGCTGCGAAACGCGCGCCCTGATTTGGCCAGACACCCACCTACCAGGCCGAACTGGTCGCCCGCGACAGATACCGCCCGGCCCGGCCCTGCTCTAGAACCTCTCCGTCGGCGGCGATTGTCTGGCCGCGAAGGATCGTGCGGACGGGCCAACCCTCGATCTCCATGCCCTCAAAGGGCGTGTAATCGGCGCCGTGGTTCAGGCTCGCTTGGGTGATCACCGCTTTGCGTTCGGGATCCCAGAGCGTGATATCGGCATCGGCACCGATCACCAGCGCACCTTTTTGCGGGTAGAGGCCGTAGAGCTTGGCAGGGTTGGTCGAGGTGAGCGCCACAAAACGCTCGATACTGATCCGACCCTTGCGCACCCCTTCCGAGAACAGGATGGGCAGCCGCGTCTCCACGCCGGGGATGCCGTTCGGCACCCATTTGAACGAGGTGCGTGCGCGGGGATTATCCTTGCCGGTTTCGTTGGCGCCTTCGAAATAGAACGGGCAGTGATCAGACGAAAAGACGTCGAAGGTGCCGTCGCGCAGCCCCTCCCAGATCGCGTCTTGGCTGTCTGTGTCGCGTGGCGGCGGCGAGCAGACATATTTCGCGCCCTCGAAATCCATGTTCAGCCCTTTGAGATCGTCTCGTGTCAGGACGATGTATTGCGGGCAGGTTTCGGCGAAGACCTTCATGCCACGCTTCTTCGCCCATTGGATCTGCTCCATCGGGTCGCGCCCCGAGACATGCACGATCATCACCGGCACGTCGATCAACTGCGCGTGGCTGATCGCGCGATGGGTCGCCTCTCGCTCGGCGATCTGGTGATGCGCCACAGCGTGGTAATAGGGTGCTGTCTTGCCCTCTTCCTCGAGCCTGCGTGTCATGTGCTTGATCGCGTCGTGGCCTTCGGCATGGACCATCACCAGCGCGCGCTCGCGACGGGCAACGTCAAAGACATCGAGAAGCTCCGCGTCGTTCAGCACCAGATCGTCATAGGTCATGAAGACCTTGAACGAGCTGTAACCGTCGCGCACGAGGGCCGGGAGTTCCTGTCCCAGAACCTGCGGCGTCGGGTCGGATACGATCAGATGGAAAGAGACATCCGTATAGCACGCGCCTTCGGCCTTCTCGTGATAGGCCGTCAGACATTCCCGCAGAGAGCTGCCTTTGACCTGCAGCGCGAAAGGCAAAACCGTGGTATTGCCGCCTGCCGCCGCCGACCGGGTGCCGGTCAGGAAGTCATCGGCCATCACCGTGCCGTCCGAGGTGGGCTGCGCGAGATGGACATGGGCGTCGATCCCGCCCGGCAGCACCATCAGACCAGTGGCGTCGATCTCTTCGCGCGCATCCGCGATCTCTGCCGCGATTTCAACGATCTTGCCGTCGCGAATGCCCAGATCGGCGCGGAACTGATCCGAGGCGGTCACCAGCGTGCCGCCCCGGATCGCGAGATCGCACCCCGCCCTCACGACGCCATCCGCATCTGGGAGGTGATACTCGCAAGCGCCTCGGTCAGCGCGTCGACCTGCGCCACCGAATTGTAATGAACCATCGAGACGCGAAGGCAGCCGCTCTGCCCGGTTTCCTTCAGATCCTCGACCAGACGGCGCGAATGGAAGTCGCCAAAGCGGATAGCGATGCCAAACTTGTCCATCTCGCGAGCCACCGTCTCCGAGTTGAGATCGTCGAACTTGAAGGCGATCGTGGGAACCCGCCCCTTCTCCATCCCGCGCCCGATGATGCGGCAGTCGTTTCGCGCCTCAAGCCAGGAAATCAGCCGTCCGGTCAAGACATCCTCCTGCCGGGCTATGCCTGCATAGGCGGCCTCGAGGCGTGCGCGATCGCTTCCCTCGCCACCCAGATGCGTGCCAAGCGCGATCAGGTAATCGACGACGCCCACAGTGCTAAACGCCAGCTCGTAATTCGGATTGCCGGGCTCAAGCTTTCCCGGGATTTTGTCTTTGCCGTAGAAATAGTGATACTGGCCATCGAGCTCGCCCAGCAGATCATATTTGCCATACATGATCGCCATATGCGGCCCGTAGCACTTGTAGATGCTGAAGATGTAGTAATCGACATCCCAGTCCTGCACGTCGATCGCGCGATGCGGCGCATAAGCGACCCCGTCGACGCAGATGCGTGCGCCGCGCTCATGCACGAAATTCGCAAACTCCTTCACCGGGTTGATCGAGCCGAGGATGTTCGAGACATGATGGATGCAGACCAGCTTCGTGCGCGGGGTCATCAACGGCTCGAGATCCTCGAGACGCATTGACATCGAGGCCTGATCTAGCGGCCAGTTCTTGATGACGATGCCGAATTCGCGCAGCGCATCCCACGGCCCGATATTGGACTCGTGATCCGCGTGGCTGACGATAATCTCGTCGCCGGGCTGCAACTGGCCGCGCATGGCCGAGGCGAGCGTGCGCACGAGTTGCGTGGTCGAGGGGCCAAAAACAATCTCTTCGGGGCGCGCGGCATTGACGAGGGTCTTCGCGGCTTCGCGCCCCGTCATCAGCCCTTCGGCAGCCGCTTTCGACACGGCGTAGCTACCACCGGTCTGCACGTTGCGATGGATCAGGAACTCGCTGATCTTGTCGACCGCGCCCTGAACGATCTGGCTGCCGCCCGCGTTGTCGAAAAACACCCAATCGGCGGCGAGCCCCGGAAAATGTCCCCGAATGAAGTCGAGATCGATCGCGTCCTGCGCTGTGTTCATCTTGATATCCTACTCTTTGATCAATGGCTCAGCACAGCGCTGAGAAAATTCTGCGTGCGGGCTTCACGCGGCGCACCAAGCACTTGCTCGGGCGTGCCGGTCTCGATGACCTCACCCCCATCCATGAAGATCACCCGATCGGCGACCTGACGGGCGAAGCCCATCTCGTGCGTGACAACGATCATCGTGACACCGGTGCCGGCGAGCGACTTCATCACATCGAGCACCTCGCCCACCATCTCGGGATCGAGCGCGGAGGTCGGCTCGTCGAACAGCAACACCTGCGGCTCCATCGCGAGCGCCCGGGCAATCGCCACCCGCTGTTGCTGCCCGCCCGAAAGCTGGCCCGGATACTTGTCGGCCTGCTCTACGATGCCGACCCGGCGCAGAAGTGTCTCGGCCTGCGTCGCGGCATCGGCCCGGGAGGTGCGACGCACGCGGCGTGGGGCCAGCATGACGTTCTCGCGGACGGTGAGATGCGGGAAGAGATTGAAGCTCTGGAACACCATGCCGACTTCGGCGCGCACCTTCGCCAAGGCCCGCCCCGGAAGGACCGGGATGCCGTCGACGCGGATTTCGCTCGCGCGGTCGAAATCCTCCAGGCGGTTGATGCAGCGGATCAGCGTTGACTTGCCCGACCCCGAGGGACCGATCACGCAAACTACTTCGCCTTTTTCGATCTCCAGATTGATCCCGCGCAGCGCTTCGTAGCTGCCGTAATATTTGCGCAGATCTCGGATGCTCACATAGCCAGTCATACGCGCCTCCCGGAATTGAAACGGTTCTCCAGACGTGACACCAGCAGCACCGCCGGCCAGAGGAAAACGATGTAGATCAGCGCGGCTCCGATCAGCGGCGAGGGGTTCGCCGCGAGCGCCTGCGCCTGTGTCGCCTGTTTCAGAAGGTCCGGCATCGCGACCACGGAGGCGAGCGCTGTGTCCTTCATCACGTTGATCGAGTTGTTGGTCAGCGGCGGGATCACGATCCGGATCGCCTGCGGCAGGATCACGTCGACCATCGTCTGGCGGTGGCTCAGCCCCAGCGCCTCGGAGGCCTCGAACTGGCCGTTCGGGATCGCCTCGATACCGGCACGAAAAATCTCCGCCGTATAGGCGCCGGAGACAAGCGTCAGCGCGGTCATCGCCGAAGCAAAGGACGACAGGCGCACGCCGAGGAAGGGCAACGCGTAATAGACAACGATCAGCAACACCAGAAGGGGGATCGAGCGGAACACGTCGATATAGATCTTCGTCAGCAGACGCACCGGCGCCACGCCGTAGAGTCGAAGCATGGAGAGGATCAGGCCGAGGACCAGACCCGCCACGATGCTCGCCACGCCCAGCTGAAGCGTCAGCCAGAGGCCGCTCAGAAGCATAGGCACGCTTCGCTGCAAGACCTCGAAGTTCAGGAATGTGTCAAAAAACGTCATGAGACTCTTTCGGTGAGAAGCGCGCCCCCGCTGAACGGAGACGCGCCCGAGGTCGTTACTTCAGCGAGGGCATGTCCATGACCGTGACGGTGGAGGTGTCCGCCTCAGGGGCGACGCCGAACCACTTCTCATGCAGCTTGGCGATCGTGCCATCCTTCTTGAGCTCGGTGATGATGTCGTTCACTTCGCTGGCCAGCGGCGCGTCCTTGGCGAACATCATCGAGTATTTCTCGCCCGTCGCGATCCGCTGGACGACCTTCAGCTGCGGCTTGTCCTTCACGTAGTAGAGAAGCGCCGGAATATCGGAGATGTAGCCGTCGATCCGCCCCGCCGTGAGGTCGAGCATCGCAGGCGCCAGACCCTCATAGCGCTTGATCTCGGAGAAGCCGTATTCTGCGTTATGCTCGGTCGCCCACATGTCGCCGGTAGAGCCAGTGTCGACACCGACGATCTTGCCCTTCATCTCGTCGAGCGATTGCGGCCCGCTCGCGAGCGCGGTCAGCGACTGGTCGCTATCGTAATAGGGCTGCGCGAAGGAGACCGATTTCAGGCGCTCGTCGGTGATGGTGATCGACGAGATCGCCGCATCGATCCGGCCCGACTGCACGGCCGAGAAGAGACCGTTGAAGGGGATGTTCACGATTTCGACGTCGCGCCCGAGTTTTGCGGCGACCGCATCGACCAGATCGACCTCGAAGCCGACGTTCTTGCCCGTCTCGTCCTGAAACTCCCACGGCACGTTCCCGATATTGGCGCCGACGGTGAGCGTCTCCGCCCAGGCGCTCGTCCCGAGGGCAGTCACTGCAACGAAGGCCATCGCGGCGATCTTTCCAAATTTTCCAGACATGTTCGTTTTCCCTGTTGATCGTCGTTTTATTTTGCTTAACTGGCATGACCGGTCAGACCGGTCTGACCTTTTGAAACATGCTTTCCCCGATCTGACAAGGAACTTCTTTGATGTTGGCGGGCGCGGGGGGCTATAGATTTAATAACTGCCAGCTTAAGAGGCGCCGCATGGATTTCACGAACGACAAAAGCCCCGTCACCCAGACGGTCGCGCGCCAGCTGCAAGAAATGATCCGCACCGGAGCGCTGAAAAAAGACGAGCGCTTGCCCTCGCAGCGCGTGCTGTCAGAACAGCTGGGCGTGTCGCGCGCATCCCTTCGCGAAGCCCTGCTGACGCTGGAAACGATCGGTCTTGTGCGCACCTACCCCGCTCGCGGCACTTTCGTGACCGGCGCTCAGACAGGCAAGCCCGCCGCGATGGATCAGTGGCGTTTCGAGGAGCAGTATTCCATCCTCGACGTCTTCCAGTCTCGCCTTCTGATCGAAGCGGAACTCTGCCGCCTCGCCGCCCCCCACGTGACGCCCGAGATTGCGGACGAACTGCGGCGTGCGACGGAGGAATTCGAGCAGGCATGGCGCAAGGAAGATCTCGTGACCCATGTCGAAGCCGATCTCACCTTCCACAATATCATCGCGCAAACCTGCCCCAACGCCATGCTGCGCCGCCTTCACCAATCCGTGCGCGACCTTCTCACCGAGACCCAGCGCGTGCCAATCCCGAATACCGAAGTCGGCCGCATGAACGCCTCGATCAAAGAACACAGGGCGATCCTGGAAGCCCTCACGCGGCAGAATGCGAACGATGCCGCGGATGCGATGCGAGAGCATATCCGCAATACTGCGCTGTGTGCCGGCGTAGAGATTTGAGGGAACGAGGCTCCTCTGCCTGCGCTTGAGTTTTCAAATCCCCCCGTTTGCGGAATGCTGATGCACGTCGGGGTTTCAGCGCACCCAACACCTTCTGCAAGGCATTGAAGAACATAGAATCCAGATGTGTCTGGATGTCGCGAAACGACCCCCGATTTGGCTGGATACCTATCTCTGGATACAGTTCTCCGGTCGGCTCATGCAGTAATGCTGTTAAGAGGTTTCAGTCGGATATCCTACGGATGATCTGCTTGAGCCAACGTTGCGCCAGTTGCACTCTTTCCGCGTTACACCGCCTAGGCCGGGGAACGTGTTGGCGCAAGTCACCCACCGCGGGGCCAGCGCCTTGCCAATCTCGCAGAAGTTCTCGGCTCAACACCTGCTGGAACGTAAGCGCAGGGGCGCAGCTTGCCTCCCTAGACTGTGGGTCCGACGTCGGCGAACTTCATGACGACTTGGCCTCGTCCACTCCAGCGCGGCCAGGTCATTCGCACCATCGGCTTGGTCAGGTCACATTCGCCGAGGTAGGTCGCGGCACGGCGCGCAGCGATTTCTCCAGGGCACTCATTGCTGAAGGGTAAGGTTGTGCAACCTCCGCCCAGGGACCATATCCCTCCGGCCAATAAGACGGGGGGACTGCATGACTTTGCGCGACCGGATCGCGATGACGCTCGACACGTCGACTTTTAGGAACACGATCACGGGCGTGATCCTGTTCAACGCGTTGCTTCTTGGACTGGAGACTTCAGAACGCGCGATGGCCCTCGCTGGCGATCTGATCCGGCTCCTCGATATGCTATGCCTGTCGGTCTTCGTGATCGAGATCGGGCTGAAGCTGTTTGTGCAGCGACTGGGCTTCTTCCGCTCTGGCTGGAACCTCTTTGATTTCACCATCGTCGGCGTGTCGCTTCTGCCCGGCGCACAGGTCTTCAGTGTGCTGCGGGCGCTGCGCGTGTTGCGTCTGCTGCGCATCATTTCGGTCGCGCCGCGCCTGCGCAGGGTGGTCGAGGGGCTGATCAATGCGCTGCCGGGCATGGGCAGCGTATTCCTGCTGATGGGCATCATCTTCTACATCGCGAGCGTCATGGCGACGAAACTCTTCGGCACGAGCTTTCCGGACTGGTTCGGCTCGCTCGGACAATCGGCCTATTCGCTGTTCCAGATCATGACGCTCGAGAGCTGGTCGATGGGCATTGTGCGCCCGGTGATGGAAACCCACCCTCTGGCTTGGGCATTCTTCGTGCCCTTCATCATGGTCACGACCTTCGCGGTGGTGAACCTTCTGGTGGGCCTGATCGTGAACTCGATGCAGGATGCCCATTCCGAAGAGGAGACCACGCGCACCGACGCTTATCGCGACGAGGTGCTGCTGCGGCTCGAGGCGATCGAACAGCGGATCGGCGATCTGCGCGAGGCGGCTCCGCCCCGCGAGTGAGCCCGTTTCTGAGCGCGCGCGTATAGACAAAGGCTAGCCCGATCTCAGGAGACTCCGCGCGATGCGCCTGCGCCCCACCCCGACTTTCGCACTTGGTTTGTCTGCGCCTGATCCGGTGCGCGCCCGATGACCGACCGTTCGCGCCGAGTTCCCAAGACGCGCCTCACGCGGTTCGCCGCCTTCGGTCAGATGGCGGGCGGGATCGCGGCGGGAGCGTTGGGCGAAGGGGCGCGCAAACTGGCCAAGGGCGAGCGGCCGCAGTTTTCCGACCTTATTCTGACACCCGCAAACGCGCGCCGCGTCACCGATCAACTGGCGCGGCTGCGCGGGGCCGCGATGAAACTCGGGCAGATGATTTCGCTCGATGCAGGCGATGTTCTACCGCCCGAGTTGACCGAAATCCTTGCGCGGCTGCGCGAGGCGGCGAATGTGATGCCGCCCAAACAGCTGGATCGGGTTCTGGCGGCACAATGGGGGCCGGACTGGCGCAGAAAATTCGCGCGTTTCGAGACGCGCCCGATTGCGGCAGCCTCGATAGGCCAGGTGCATCGGGCAGTGCTCCATTCGGGGCGCGAGCTGGCGGTGAAGGTGCAATATCCCGGCGTCGCGACGAGCATCGACGCCGATATCGACAATGTCGCGGCGCTGCTGCGCTATTCGGGGCTCCTGCCGGCCGGGCTCGATATCCGGCCGCTTCTGGCCGAGGCGAAGCGGCAGCTTCATGAGGAGGCCGATTACCTCCGCGAGGCGGAGCAGATGCGCCGCTACCGCACCCTGATGGAGGAAGACCCGCGCTTCGTGATCCCCGAACCGATCGAAGAGCTACTCCGCCCGACGATCCTGCCAATGGATTTCGTCGCAGGCGCCCCGATCGAAACCCTGGCCGAGGCCGATCAGGCGACGCGCGACGAGGTGACCTCGGCGCTGCTCGCATTGGTCCTGCGTGAGCTGTTTGAATTCGGCTACATGCAGACCGATCCGAATTTCGGCAATTTCCGCTGGCAGAAAGAGCAGGGCCGGATCGTGCTGCTGGATTTCGGTGCCGCCCGGTCGATCCCGCCCGAGACGACAGCCGCCTACCGGCGCTTGCTGCGCGCGGGGCTCGACGAAGACCCGGCAAAGCTGCGCATGGCCCTTCTGGAGATTGGTTTCGTGTCTGAGGCACAGCTGACCCGGCACGGTGGCACCTTCGACGAGATGATCGAAATTTTACTCGCGCATGTCGCGCGAAGCCGGCCCGAGGGGGCGCTCTTCGACTTCTCCGACCGCAGTTTCGTCGAGGCGTTGCGCGAACGCGCGGCCCCGATCATGGCGGATCGGGCGAACTGGCATCTGCCACCCGCGCAAACCCTGTTCGTGCAACGCAAGATCAGCGGCACCGCGCTTCTTAGTGTGCGGATGCGCGCCCAAATGCCCTTGATCGAAATGGTCCGCCCCTATGCCGGGGGTAGCCTGCGCGGTTCCATGAGCGCTTCAGACATAAACACGGCAACACGCCCGCCTAGATCTTGACTGGGTGACGTCCATCGGACTCGAACCCATCTCCCAAGGCACGCACACAATAAGCCGCCCCCCTTTCATGCGAGCAGGCAGACTTTCCGGTCTGTAGGTACTCGACCAACGACATCGGGGTGGCTTCAGGGGTTCTCGGAACGCGACGCTGCATGTTGTTGCTCGAGCGCCCCATGCAGTCTGCAAAGCATTGAGAAATAGGGAATCGAAGGGCGTCTGGATGTCGCGAAACGAGCACCCCGATTTGGCTAGACGCCTCAAGCCAGATATTTGCCTGCGTGCTGGAGGCTCTCATTGCCCTGAGCCTATACCCGCCTAGGCGGGCGGGGGTTCAAACCAATGCCAACTTCTTCATTTGGCGCATGCCGCCGTGACGATGATTTCCACTTTCAGCTCCGAGCGTGCCAGCTTGGCTTCACCGCACGCGCGTGCGGGGGCCGCCCCCTCCGGCACCCATTCGTCCCAAACTGCATTCATCGCATCGAAATCGGCCATGTCGGCCAGCCAGATGATCACTTGCAGCATCCGGTCACGCGACGAGCCGGCGCGAGAAAGAAGGGCATCAACTCTGGAAAGACAATCTCGGGTTTGTTCTGCCACGTCGGCGCCGGCACCCACCTGCCCGCACAAATAAGCAACGCCATTGTGGCGCACGATTTTGCTCATGCGCGCCCCCGTCTCAATGCGGTCAATCATCCTGTTTTCTCCGGTTCATTGGGGTGTGTCATCTGCGCGATTTCTCCGAGGGTCACTGGCTTGATAGGCGGTCGCAGTCGATAATACCCGGTCGCTTCCACAGAAGCGCCATTCACCTCTGCGAGAAGCTTGCTCACGGTGAGACCGCAATAACGCCCTTGGCACGGGCCCATACCCGCTCGATTGAAAGCTTTGGACTGGTTGGGGCCGGCGCATCCGAGCGAGGCCGCTCGACGGATGGCACCAGCTGTGACTTCTTCGCAGCGACATATGATGGTGTCGTCCGCAATCGCTTCGGAATAGGGTGGAAAAGCAGCATCGAGGAAAGGGCGCACCGCGCGCTCTGCCAAGAGTGCCCTACGGATCGGCGCCGCGCGTCGATCCCGATCGACGACTTCGATCGCGCCAAGATCTCGTGCAATTTCGAGCGCCGTGAGCCTGCCCGCGTGTTCAGCGGCAATCGCGCCCCCGATCCCCGCCCCGTCGCCGGCAATGAAAATGTTTCGCGCGCTCGAGCGCCCCCAGTCGTCGAGGCGCGGTTGGAAACAAGCCTGCGCCTCGCACCAGTCATGATCGAGCCGCAAAGCCCGGCTCGCCTGGACGTTTGGAACGACGCCATGATGCAGGAAGACTGTATCGCAGGAAATCTCTCGTGTTCGTCCTTTTTCCTCGAACCGAACCTTATTCACCTGCCCTTCGCCTTCGATCGAGATGGCGCGCACGCCGCGGTAGCGGGGAACGCCGGCGCGGCGCAACTCTGCCAAAAGCCTCATTCCCTTGCCGAGGACACGCCAGCCCATGAGTGCGCGCGGCGCATATCGAAGTGCAGAATACGGCTGTCCCTGCGTTTCAAGGAGAGCCAGCGGCGGAGATCCAGCGCGCACCATCTGCGCAGCCACTAGGTAGAGTAGCGGGCCCGATCCCGCGAGCACAGCACGACGTGAAACGAGGCCGGACTGCTTGAGCAGGATCTGAGCCGCGCCCGCAGCCATTACGCCGGGCAAAGTCCAGCCAGGCACGGGCATCGGACGCTCAAGGGCGCCGGTGGCGATCAGCAACCGCTCGAAGCGTAGAGAGCCTGCCGCCCCGTTGCGGGTAAAGCTCAGCACGCCCTCTGGGGTCATGTCCCAAACCGTCGTGCGGGACATATACGTGACGTTTTCGGCTTGCGTGGCACCTGTCAGGCTGAGTCCGTGCGTGTAGTCCTTGCCTAGGATTGCTCCGCGCACGGATGCGGCACGATCGACCTCTCTATAAATCTGGCCGCCGGGCCGCGGCTGTTCGTCGAGAAGCACGACACTCAACCCTGCGGCACTTGCCTCTGCTGCGGCAGCGAGCCCGGCTGGCCCAGCGCCGATAACGGCTAGATCGTATGTCTCCATCAATCGTCCTCCTTCCGCCCGGCAGGGCTGGCAACGAGCCCATCGCACACCTCGATCATGCACGCCTGACGGATCACGCCATCGATTTCGACGAGACAATCGAAACAGGCGCCCATCATGCAGAACGGGCCGCGTGCGGCGCCGGAGACCGGGGTATTTCGGAGACTGAGACGACCCACGGAAAGCAGCCCAGCCGCAAGCGACACGCCCTCTGGCAGGTCGTAATCCTGCCCATCGAAGGTCACCCGGACCCGCGGGCAGTTGCCTTCGGTAATCGGCTCAAACAGCGAAGCGTTTTTCACTGAACTTCTCCAAGTCTGGGGCATCCGCATCCTCTTCGAGCCAAGCAGGCAGGAAGCGCGCATGTGCTGCTGCGAGTGTGATGCCGGAATGGCATGTGATCATCGCTGCTCCGGGCATCGTTTCGGATTTCTGATAGATCGGAAGCCCATCGGGGGTCATCACACGCAGCGCCCCCCAACTGCGCACAAGCTGCGCTCGGGAAAGCGCGGGCATGACGGTCACCGCCCGCTGCGCGATTGTCGACATCGTCTCGACGGTCACATGATCATCGAAGCCCACTTCTTCCTTGCTATCTCCGATCTGAATGCCGCCCTCGTTCACTTGTCGGATGATACCCGAGGGTCTGTTCATCAGTTTCGGAAGCTTCTCAGTGATCAGAACCTGTCCGCGTTGCGGCCGGATCGGAGCGCGAAAACCCAACGCGGGTCCAAGCGTTTGCGCCCCCAAGCCGGCGCTCAGGACAACCTTGCCGGCATCAATGCGACGACCCGAAGCGAGCGTGAGCCGAAATCCTTCTTCGACCCGTGAAACTCGGTCCCCGATGATGACCGTCGCACCAGCCCTTCGCACGGCATCTGCGAGACCGCGCAACAGCAGCAGCGGGTTCACATGACCATCTTGATGGTGAAGGATTGCGCCGGCTACTTTCGGGCCGATCGCAGGTTCTTCGCGCTTGAGTGCATTGTGGCCGAGGACTTCGAATGGATAGTCGCCACCGAGCTCGGCCTTGAGCGCCTCATATTGCGCGACCTTCGCGGCCAGGCTCTCTTCGCTCAGATGGAAGTCATAGCCACCGTCTTGCTGCAAGCTGAGATCGTGACCGGTCTCCGCCGCAAGCTCCTTGGCGAAATCGCCCCATGCGGCAGCGGACCGCTGCGACCAACGGGCGTAGTGCGGCGCGCCGATACCTTTGGACTGGACCCAAACAAGTCCGAAATTCCCTCGGCTCGCCCTGTAAGCGTCGTCTTCACCGTCTATGACAATGACCTTCAGACCGCGTCGCGTCAGGCCATAAGCCACCGACAGGCCGACGACGCCGCCGCCTATGATTGCGTAATCCGCATCCATCGTCTTGCTCTTTTCGGAACGGTTTCAGTATTTCGCGAGCCGGCGCCTCGGCGCGCCGGCTCGCGCCGCCATCAGTTGGTGCCTTGTGCGGACTCCGCCTGTTTCAGTATCCCATTGCCCCAATCCTTACCGATATCGTTCAGGATCACCGGCCAGACCTCGGCGCGCACCTTCTTGGCCATCGCGGCGAGCTGGTCATCGGAGAGTTTGACAATCGAGGCACCCGCATCCGCGAGCTTCTGTTCGTTTTTGCCCTGATCCTCTTGGGCCACGCCCCAGCGGGTCGCTTCGAATTGCTTCGCTGCATCTTTGAGAGCTGACTGATCCTCGGGCGAAAGCGCGTTCAGCGTCTCATTCGAAATAATCATATACCAGACCTCGAAATGGGTATTGGCCGGGATGTAAGTCTTCGTCACGTCACGAAACGATGCGTAGTAGCCCTCGGCCCCCGAACCAATCACGCCGTCAACGACCCCGGTCTGAACGGCAGTGAAAGCGTCCGAGAACGGGATCGGCGCAGGGATGTAGCCAAGGGCTTCACCAAGAAGCTGAAAACTCTTGATGCCGGGAACGCGAACCTTGATGCCCTTCTTGACGTCCGGTTGGCCAGGCGACACCGCCTCTCGGTTGAGTGCGATCCCACCGAAATAGACCGGGTAAGCCGCGAGCATTGTGATGTCTTGCTTCTGGTAAAGCTCCGCCATGGTGTCGCGAATGATCCCACCGGGCCCGTAAATCGCTTTGGCCTGCGCCCAGTTTTGGGCCAAATAGGGGAACGAACTGATCTGCATCCGCCGATCGGCATCGGTCGCGGCAGGTTGAACAGCCATATCGACTGCGCCGACCGAGACCCGCTGCTGCACAGTGGTGTAGTTCCCCAGTTCAGAAGACGGGAAGAGCTTGATGGTTACGTCGCCGTTGGTGCCCGTTTTCACATCATCCGCAAAGGCGGCAAGCTCTTTGTTGATCGTAGCGTCAGCCGGGCGCACGTCGCTCAGCTTGAGCTCCTTCGCCATAGCGGGTCCCGCAACGGCCACGATGGCGGCAGTGGCGGCGCTTAGAAAATAATGTTTCATCGTTAGTCTCCCTGTTGTGTTTGGTTGGTTCAGTAGCCGAAGACACTCGGCAGCCAGGTCGAAAGCCCTGGCCAGAAAGAGGTGAGGAACACCACCGGCACATAGCCCGTGACGATCAGGATCATCGCCGGCGGAATAACCTTGGTGACCTTCACCTTGCCAATGCGCGCACCGAGATAGAGGATCGAGGCATAAGGCGGTGTGACCCCGCCCATCGCGGTGTTGACCCCCATGATTGCGGCGAATTGCACCGGGCTGACGCCAATCGCTTGCATGAGCGGAAGCAGAAGCGGCGCGATCAAGATGATCGCCGTGACGTCATTGACGACCATCCCAACGAAAAACAGCAAGATGTTGATGAGGATCAGGAGGATTGTCTTGTCTTGGGTAATCTCGAAGATCGCTTGCACCAGCTGTTGCGGCACACTCTCCAGCACGAACATCTGGCTGAGGATCATCGAGAAGAGGATCATCATCATGATTGCGCCGACGGCCGTGGCTGCTTCCTTCCCGGCCTCGAGGAAATTCGACCAGCGCAGACCCTTGTAGATGAGGAAACCGACGGGGATCGCATAGATTACGGAAACGGCCGCAGCCTCGGTCGGGGTCATCACCCCGCCATAGATTCCTCCGAGGATGATTACCGGCATCAGGAGCGCCGGAAAGGCGTGAATACCGCGCCGCGCGACCTCTCCGGAGAGCTCGGAGAAGCTCGGCTTGTCATCGAGGATGAGAGGAAATTTCCGCGACATGAAGATGTTCACGACCGAGAAGTTGAACATGATGAACAACCCCGGCAAAAGCGTCGAAAGGAAGCAGGCCAAGATGGACGTGTCCGTTACCCAGCCATAGACGATCATGGTCACGGAGGGCGGAATGAGCAGCCCGAGGATCGAAGAATTCGCGATCAAGGCGGTGGCATATTCACGCGGATAGCCACGCTTCTCCATCTCTGGGATCAAGAGGGGACCGATCGCAGCGATACCCGTCAACCCCGACCCAGAGATCGCGCCGATCACCGCGCAGGAAACGGCGGCCACGACACCCAAGCCGCCCCTTACATGACCGATGAAGGCATTGACGAAGCGCAGGAGCGAAGCGGCAATTCCACTCTCGGACATGATCGTTCCGGCAAGAACAAACAGCGGGATCGCCAACAGAACCGGGTTGCTCAATTGTTGCATGCCCCAGAGCACATTGCCCTTCATGATCACGTCGCCGACGAAATACATCACCATCAAGGCACCGCCGAAGCAGTAGGGCAGAGGAACGCCAAGTGTCAGAAGGATCACGAGCGCGGCGACGGCGAGGAGTGCGACTTCAACCATGGTGGAACTCCCCATTCCGGATATCCCGGATATGTGTGATCAGGTGCAAAGCGGTGAAAACCATCATCAGAGCCAGCCCGAGCACCAGCGCCACATCCGCATAGAAGGTCGGGATGTAGAGCGTTGGGCTCGTGCGCCAGACGCGCCAGGAGTAGGCCGTGAAATCCCAAGCCCAGATCAACAGCCATAGCCCTACGACGAGACTCGCAATCTCCCCGATCACCGCAAGAACAGCATGCTGGCGCGGCGTTTTGAGGAAGATCTCAAGCACATTGGCGCGAATATGGGTATTTTCGCGCGAAGCGTTTACGGCGCCCAGGATGTAGAGCCAAATCGTGGGGTAGAGCATCGTCTCGTCGAGACCCATGACGGGCACCTGCAAGATGTAGCGCGTGATCACCTGCACGAATTGCCCCAAGGCGACAGAACATATCAGCGCAGTCAGGACATATTTCGCGATTTTTTCCATTGAGCCTCCCTGGAGCCTTTCGGCTTCTCTGTTGCGAGCTAATTGACGGAAACCCTCCTATAGATGCAAATTGAAAAAATCGCTGATTTCATAAAGTCACCTTATGGGGCAGGAATGAACCTCACCGTCCGGCAACTACAGACCTTTCGAGAAGTGATGCGGTCGGGTTCGATTTCCGAAGCCGCGCGCAATCTCGGACGAACGCAACCCGCGGTCAGCTCCATGATTGCGGGACTTGAAGACGAACTGGGGTTCTCACTTTTCGACCGCGGCCCGGGACGCTTTCTACCGACCCCCGAAGCCTTGTTCTTCGCCGAAGAAGCCGAAGCCATACTTCTGCGGATCGACCGCACACGTGCGAACCTGCGGAGCCTTTCAGCTCATAACCATGGGCGTCTCAAGATCGCCAGCCATCCGGCGGCGTCCGGGATATTCGTGCCGCGCATTCTCGGTGAATTCTTGCGGGGAAAACCCGATGTCGAGGCGACGGTAATGATGCGCTCGTCAGCAGTGATCGAAGATCTCGTCGCCTCGCAACAGTTCGATGTGGGCTTCGCCGAAACACCGGAACCGCGAAATTCCATCAGGCAAGAAGACTTCGAACTGGAGCACCTCTGCGCAGTCCCGGAGAACGACCCACTTGCAGAAGCGGACGAAATCACGCCAAAAGATCTGCATGGCTTACCCATGGCCGCCCTATTCGATGAACATCCGAGCTTTGTTCAGACCAGTGCCGCCTTTGCCTCGCAGAATTGCGCGTTGAAGAGACGCTTCGAACTCCAGACCTTCCTTCCAGGCCTAACGCTTGTCGCATCCGGGCTTTGCTACATGATCTGCGACATGATCACCGCAGATAGCTACCTGCATGCGCCCCCTACGGGCCCCAAAGTTGTCTTCCGAAGGTTTCGCCCCCGCATTGCAAGCGGCATCTCGATACTCACGCCAGCGCACCGCCCGGTCTCGCTGCTGACAACAGAATTCTGTCGTCAGTTGCTGGAGGAAGTCCGGCGCTTGGAAAACCGGATGGCCGAGAGCTTGTGACAAAGGGACGACGGAAATTCCGAGACTTTCGGCGGGCGTCACGTCCAGTTGAGATGAGGACGTCGAACCCGCCGCGCACAGGCATCGCTTGAAAACCGCGTCCGCTTGCAACAAGACTTGGGCTCGAGCAGAGACGAGGCCGATGTGACGCAAGAGATGTCCCCCGAGGCGCAACCCGGGTCGGGAGATGACCCGATCGACATGCGGATCATGGCGATCTTTCCCGAGCTGACCCCCAGCGAGAAACGCCTTGCCGAGGTTGTGCTCGAAGCGCAATCGACCCTGTCGAGCTACACGGCGGCGGAACTCGCCGAAAGCGCGGGGATCTCCTCGGCCACGGCGGCGCGCTTTTTCAAGCGGCTGGGTTATCGCAATTACAACGAGGCGCGGCTGCATTCGCGGCGCAATGGTAGCTGGGGCTCGCCGCTGAGCGAGTTGAGCGACGGCACCGCGCCGGGACAGCTCGCCGATCACTTTGCACAGGACATGCAGAACCTGACCCGCAGCACCGAGATCCTGTCGGAGGAGGCGGTGCGCGACGCGGTTGAGCACCTCGCCTCGGCGCGCCGGATCTGGGTTCTCGGCTATAGGAACTCGCGGGCGCTTGCGATCTACGCCCGCGCCCTGCTGCTCAATCTGAAATCGGACGTGCAGCTTCTGCCCTATGAGGGCGCGTCGCTCGCCGAGGATGTCGCGGGGTTCGCGCCGGGCGATGTGCTGCTTGCGATCGGGCTGCGGCGCAGGCCGCGCGCACTCGGCGAAGTGATGACGGTCGCGCGCGAGGCGGGCATCCCGACGATCCTGATCGGCGACCCTACCGTGGCGCAGACCGCACGCCACGCGACGATCACTTTACGCTGTCACAATCGCGGTCAGGGCATCTTCGACAGCACGGTCGTCGCGATGAGCCTGATCAACTTCCTCTGTTCGAGCCTGGTGGACTCGCTTGGCCCCGAAGCCCGGAAGCGACTCGCCCGGATTGAGGACCTTCATGCGCGTTTCGACGACCTCGGACCGCCCCCGGAGAGCCTCGAGGCGCTCACCAAGGCTGCAAAACAGGACAAATAGCGCCTAAAAACTGCGCATGGCCCGAATGAAAGCGTATTTTCATTTTTAGAGTTTTGTGAAATAATTCTTTCCTGCGAAGGTGACCTCGCCATCTCATGCAGCGAAAGGATATGCCATGGATCGCCGACTATTCCTGAAATCTGCGCTTGCGGGCACCGCTCTCGGGGCGTTCGGCCCGGCGGGACGAGCGCTGGCCGCGACCGATCTTCTGTGGATGACCTGGGAGAACCTCGCTAAGGACGACTATCTCGCGCCCTTCCTCGACAGCCATGACGTCGACCTGACCAAAACCTTCATCGGCACCGATGACGAGCAATTCGCGAAACTGCGCGCGGGCGGGGCCTCCTCGGTCGATCTGATCACGCCCGGCCTCGACAAGGTGTCCTACTACACCGCCTCTGATCTTCTGCAGCCGATCGACTTCGACAAGGTGCCGAACGCGAAGCTCCTCTACGACACGTTCAAGAAGACCAATCTGGGCAAGACGGACGGCCAGACCTACGGCATCCCCTTCTATTGGGGCATCAACCCGATCGTCTATCGCGCCGACCTGATGGATGGAGAGCCCGATTGGTCCGTCTTCTTCGAAGGCGACAAATACAACGGCAAGCTCGCGATGCGCGATTACGCGCTCGAAGGGATCATGATCGCCGCGATGTATCTGGGCATCCCGCGCGACGAGATGTTCACGATGGACGACAAGCAGCTCGCCGAAGTGAAGAAAGTGCTGATGATCCAGAAGAGCAAGCTGCGCACCTACTGGAACTCGATCGGCGACCTGACCAATCTCTTCGCGACCGGCGAAGTGGTCTGCGCCTTCTCCTGGGTGCCGCCCTATTACGACCTGAAGGAAAAGGGTCTCGAAATGGGGATGGCCAAGCCCAAGCAAGGCGTAATCGGCTGGTGCGATACGATCGCCGTTCCGAAAGGCGTCGAGGGCGCGCGCCGTGATGCGGTGTTTGAACTGGTGAACTACCTGCTCGGCCCGACTTACGGCAAGAAGCTCGCCTATGGCGGTCCCTATGCGCAATCGACCTCCGCCGCGCGCGACGAGATCGACGAAGCCCAGCAGGAAAAGATCTTCATCAAGGATCTGTCGGTCATGGACAACTTCGTCTGGAAGCAAAATCCGCCGCGCTACAACGACTGGGTCGCACTCTGGAACGAAGTGAAGGCCAGCTAAGAATGACCGAGGCAGGTTCCGGGCCGACGGGTGGGCAGGGGCAGACAATGCCCCTGCTCCGCGCGCGCGCCCTTCGCAAAACATATGGCACCGTGCAGGCCGTGCGCGGTGTGAATTTCCGGCTCGACGAGAATTCCTATGTTACGCTGCTGGGGCCTTCGGGCTGCGGCAAGACCTCGATCCTGCGCATGATCGGCGGGTTCGAGGAGGTGAGCGAGGGGATGCTCGAGCTTGACGGCAAGAAGATCAACGACGTGTCCCCAAGCGCCCGCCCGATCAACACCGTCTTCCAGAGCTACGCCCTCTTCCCGCATCTGAGCGTGCTCGAAAACGTGGGCTTTGGGCTGCGCTACAAGGGTCTGAGCCGCAAGCAAGAGCGCGAGAAGGCCCGCGCGGCGCTGGAAACCGTGCAAATGACCGCGATGGCCGACCGCCGCCCGCGCCAGCTCTCGGGCGGGCAGCAACAGCGCGTGGCGCTGGCCCGCGCGATCGCCAACGAGCCGCGCCTTCTGCTGCTGGACGAGCCGCTCTCCGCGCTCGACCGGCGGATGCGCAAGGACATGCAGATCGAGCTGAAAGACCTTCAGCGGCGACTGAAAATGACGTTTCTCCATGTCACCCACGATCAGGAAGAGGCCTTCGCGCTCTCGGATTGGATCATCGTGATGCGTGACGGGATCATCGAACAACAAGGCGCCCCGGATACGATTTATCGCCGTCCCGAGACCGCGTATGTGGCCGATTTCATCGGGGGCGCGGCCTGCGTGCCGGGCGAGATCACCGACACCGCCATTGGGGCCTATGAGATCGAAACCTCCTTGGGCCAGTTCGCGACACCCGGCGTGCGCGGTCTGCAAGCCGGCTCCCCCGCCGTGCTCTGCCTGCGCCCCGAGCAATTGTTCCTTGACCCGCAGGGCCGGATTTCCGCGCGCGTGACACATGCCGTCTATCGCGGTGCGGAGTGGCTGGTCGAAGCCGAGGCCGCGGGCACCACACTGGCGCTGACCGTCGGCCATGACGACGTGCCCGAGATCGGTGCGGAGATCCGCATCGGCTTCGATCCCGCGCAGGTCTGGATCGCGAAAGCCGAGGCGGAACAGAAGGCAGGGCAGACTGCGGAGGCCAAGCCATGAGCCTGCGCGTCGGCACGCTCCTCGCCGCCCCGGTGACGGCCTTCCTGCTGGCGCTTTGCGTGGCGCCGCTTCTGATCCTCTTTGCCTACAGCTTCTTCCGCGTCGATTTCGTCGCGATCTCTTACGACCCGTCCTTCGCGAATTACGCAAAGATCGCGGGCTCTGCGACCTATCGCGGGCTGATCCTGAAAGCCTTTGGTTCGGGCGCGCTCGTGGTCGCGATCACCGCCGTGATCGGCTACCCGGTCGCGTGGTTCCTTGCCAAACGCGCGGGCGCTATGAAATCCGCGCTGCTGACACTGCTGCTGGTGCCGCTTTATTCCGGCGATCTGGTGCGAGTGTTTGCGTGGCGCGTGTTGCTTGGCGCCGAAGGGGTCATTAACCGCTCGCTGATCTGGGCAGGTGTCTCCGACGCGCCCATTCAGGGGCTGCTGTTTTCACCGCTCGCGACCCATATCGCGCTGACCTACAACTACCTGCCCTTCATGGTGATCGGGCTGTGGCTCGCCTTCGAGAGCCTCGATGACGCGTGGCTGGAAGCCGCCGCCGATCTGGGCGCGCGCAGCCCCAGCCGCTTCGCCCGCGTGACCCTGCCGCTGACCTTCCCCGGCCTGGTAGCGGGCGGGCTGATGGTCTTCGTGATGGTGGTCGGCGATTACCTCACGCCGCAACTTCTGGGCGGGGCCTCGGGCATCACCGTGATCTCCGCGATCAACGACCTCTTCGGCACTGCCTTCGACTGGCCACTCGGCTCGGCCATCGCCTGGACGATGCTCGCGATCCTGATGGCATTCTTTGCCGTGGGCGCGATGCTGATCCGCCGCTCCAGCCTTGTGGGAGGGTCCTGACATGTCGCGCCTCTCCACGCTTTGGGTCTGGGCGGTCTTCGCCTTCATGTATTTGCCAATCGCGATGATCGCGCTGTTTTCGGTCAACGATTCCAAGATCATGTCGCTGCCATTCTCGGGCTTCACCCTGAAATGGTATGCCGAGGTGATGGGCGACGGACGCCTGGGCGGGGGCTTCCTGACCACGCTGAGCGTCGCTTTCCCCGTCGCGATCTGCGCGACGCTTCTGGGCGGGCTCGCCGCTTTGGCGATCAGCTTCTACCCGATGCGCGGGCGCGGCATCTTCGCGGTGTTGCTGCTCGCGCCCTTCCTGATCCCGAAACTGATCCTCGCCGTGGCGCAGCTGATCATGTTCAACGAGACCGGGGTGGCGCGCAGCCTACTCACCGTGATCGCCGCGCAGACGGTGATCGTGCTGCCCTTCTCGACGCTGGTGATCGCCTCGGTGCTGATCCGTATCGATCGCGGGTTGCTGGAAGCCGCAGCCGATCTGGGCGCCTCCGGCCTCTCGGCCTTCCGCCGCGTGGTGCTGCCGCTCATGGCGAACGGGCTGATGGCGTCGTGGGTCGTAGCCTTCGTACTCTCCTCGGCCGAATACGTCCTGACCGCTTTCGTCTCGGGCCGCGCGCAACCGCTTTCGGTGCTCGTCGCCTCCGACTTCCGCTTCGCGCTCTCTCCCTCACTCAACGCGCTCGCCGTGATGATCGTCTTCGGCAACATCGCCCTCGTGGCGCTGGCCGAGCTGATCCGCCGCCGCGCCTCCAAGACGGGGGCCTGAGCGCGATGACCAACCACAAGGACCCCATCATGATTTTCGAAAATGCCCTCGGAGAGGGGCAATCCAACGAGCTCATTCTGAACCCGCATTACGACACGGCAAAAGGCTATGGACCCAAGCAGGAGGCCTTTTTGAACGATGCGGCCTTCGATCTGGCCAAGCGCACGATTTCTTCGTGGAAAGGCTACGCGCCGACGCCCCTCGTCTCGCTGCCCGTGATGGCAGCGAAGGCGGGCGTGGCCGAGATTCAGTTCAAGGATGAGGGCGGACGCTTCGGCCTCGGCAGCTTCAAGGCGCTTGGCGGCGCCTACGCCGTGCTGCGGCTTCTGGCCCGGGAGATCGCAAAGGCGAAGGACATCCCCGAGCCCAGCGCCGAAGACATCGTCGCGGGCAAATATGCGGACATCGTTTCGCAACTGACCGTCTGCTGCGCGACCGACGGCAATCACGGCCGCTCGGTCGCATGGGGCGCGCAGCGCTTCGGCTGCCGCTGTGTGATCTTCATTCACGCCACGGTCTCCGAGGCCCGCAAGGAGGCGATCGAGGCCTACGGCGCCGAGGTCCGCCGTTGCGCCGGCAATTACGACGACAGCGTCAGAGAGGCGCAGGACACCGCCACGCGCGAAGGTTGGTTTGTGGTCTCGGACACCTCATATCCAGGCTATACCGAAATCCCGAAAGACGTGATGCAGGGCTATGAGATCATGGCGGCGGAAGCGGCTGATACGCTTGGCCTCCCGCCCACCCATATCTTCATCCAGACCGGCGTCGGCGGGCTGGCGGCGGCGGTCGCGGCGCAGTTCGCGCGCCGCTATGGCCCGGAAGCCCCGCGGGTAATCCTCGCCGATCCCGACCAATCGGCCTGCTGGCTCGAGACGATCCGCGAAAGCAAACCCACTGCCGTCGAGGGCGATCTGGACACGCTGATGGCAGGTCTGGCCTGTGGCGAGGTCTCGCTGCTGGCCTGGGACGTGCTGGAGCCGCTGGCTTTCGCGGTGATGTCCGTGGCCGACCCGGATGCCGTCGCGGTGATGCGCGCGCTGGCCAACCCTGACGGGAGCGATCCGCCGGTGGCCGCCGGAGAATCCGCTGTGGCGGGGCTCGCCGCCTTCCTCGCAGCTGCCGCGAATGACGAAGCACGCGCAACCCTCGGGATCGACGCGCATTCGCGCATCCTGTGCTTCGGCACGGAAGGCGACACCGACGCCGCGCTGTTCAAAACCCTCGTCGGCCGCAGCGCCGCTGAAGTGCGAGGCGCGGCATGAGTATCACCATCGACATCACGCGCCTCATGGCGCGACTGGACCGGCTGGGGCAGATCGGCGCCCTGTCCGGAGGCGGCGTGAAGCGCCTCGCGCTCAGCCCTGAAGACGCCGAAGGCCGCGCCCTCGTAATACGCTGGATGCGCGAGTTGGGTCTCGAGATCACCACGGACGTCATCGGCAATTGCTGGGGCATCCGCGCGGGCGAGGAGGACGGCCCGCCAGTCGTGATGGGCTCGCATATCGACACGGTCGCGACGGGCGGTCTCTATGACGGCAGCCTTGGCGTGTTGGCCGGATTGGAAGTGATCGAGGCGCTCAATGTCGCTGGCGCGCGCACCCGCCGCCCCGTTGCGGTCGCGTTCTTCACCAATGAGGAAGGCGCACGCTTCGCCCCGGACATGATGGGCTCGGGCGTGGCGCAAGGTGCGCTGCCGCTCGACGAGATGCTGGAGGTGGAAGGCATCGACGGGGTGCGCCTGCGCGATGCGCTCGCCGCCATTGATGCCGCAGGCCCCGCCCCGGTCGGCGCGCTGAAACCGCACAGCTATCTGGAACTGCATATCGAACAGGGCCCGGTGCTGGAAACCGAGGAGCTGGAGATCGGCGTCGTGACCGGCGTGCAGGGCATTTCCTGGACCGAGATCACAGTGACAGGCGCCTCGGCCCATGCGGGAACGACGCCGATGGCGCTGCGCCACGATGCGGGGGCCGTGATGGCACGGATCGCCGTGGAGGCCCAGCAGATCGCGGCCGATCACGGGCCGCCGCAGGTCGCGACCGTGGGTCGCATGCGCGTCTCGCCCGATCTGGTCAACGTGGTGCCGCAAGAAGCGGTGATGACCGTCGATCTGCGCCATACCGACGAGGCTACGCTGCAAAAGGCCGAGACCCGGCTTTGGCGCGCAGCGCAGGAGTTCGCACGCGCTGGGGGATGCGCGATCACCCGCCGAACGCTGGCCCGCTTCGAGCCGGTGGAGTTCGACCCGGCGCTGGTCGACCGTGTCGCGGCTGCCGCCGAAGCACGCGGGCTGCGCCATCGCCGTATGCCTTCAGGCGCAGGCCATGATGCGCAGATGTTCGCTCCCAATTGCCCCTCGGCCATGATCTTCGTGCCCTCAAAGGACGGGATCAGCCACAACATTCACGAATATACCGCCCCCTCGGACATCGCGGGCGGGGCGCAGGTGCTGATGGATGTCGTCTGCCAGCAGGCGGAGCTTCAGGACGCGCCCGAATTTCAAACGATCGAGACAGGACAATTGCCATGACCCGCAAATTCATTGCCGCCGCCGCACAGCTTGGGCCGATTGCGCGTGACGAGCCGCGTGCCTCTGCCGTGGCGCGAATGCAGAAGCTGTTGATCGAAGCCCATCGGCGCGGCGCGGAACTGGTCGTCTTCCCCGAACTGGCGCTGACCACCTTCTTCCCGCGCTGGCTGATCGAAGACGAGGCCGAGCTCGACAGCTTCTATGAAACCGAGATGCCGAACGCCGAGGTTCAACCACTGTTCGACACCGCCCGCGAACTCGGCGTCGGCTTCTATCTCGGCTATGCGGAGATCGCCTACGAGAACGGCCAGAAGCGCCGCTTCAACACCTCGATCATGGTCGACAAGAGCGGCCAGATCATTGGCAAATACCGCAAGATCCACCTGCCCGGCCATCCGGAATACGAAGACTGGCGCCCCTTCCAGCATCTGGAGAAACGCTATTTCGAACATGGCAATCTCGGCTTCGGGGTGTTCGACGGCTTCGGCGGCAAGCTGGGCATGTGCCTGTGCAACGACCGCCGCTGGCCCGAGACTTTCCGTGTGCTGGGCTTGCGCGGGGCGGAACTGGTGATGCTGGGCTACAATACGCCGGTGCATTATCCGCTCGCGCCCGAGCATGACCACCTGCAGGACTTCCACAACCACCTGTCTATGCAGGCAGGCGCTTATGCGAACGGGTGCTGGGTGATTGGCACGGCGAAAGCGGGGCGCGAAGAGGGCTGCGACCTGATCGGCGGCACATGCATCATCGCGCCCACCGGCGAGATCATCGCCAAGACCCAAGGGTTCGGCGATGAGCTGGCGATGGCGGAAATCGACCTCGACCGCTGCCGCGAGCTGCGCGAGAACGTCTTCAACTTCGCGCTTCACCGAGAGCCGGACGACTACCGCGACATCTGCGCAGGATAAGAAAGTGGTCGAGTGTTGGGACTATTGATCAGCGCAGCGGCGCATTCGAGGCGGCGGACTGTTTCGCATACGTGCCCCGGATCGGAGGTCGCGAAGGAACTAATGTTGATGGGCACCGAGAACTTCTAAATCGCCGCAATTCTGCGCTGGCTCAAGGAAGACGTTGACGAGGCTTATCACCATACCCTGCCACACGTTGCTTGGGAGGTGGTGATACCGGAACTGGTGTTCGAGACGATATGGTTGGGAACTGATCAGGAGAGTGAGAATAGCTCTTCGGCAAGTGAGACTCTGAACGCCTCGCTTTTTCCCGAAGTTAGAACCCGGAAGAAAAAAGCGAGGCGGCACGCTAGGAGCCTGAAGCGTTACCGAACATTTCAGGCCGATCATCGTTCTGCCTGAAACGAAAGCCGACGACACTCACGCAAGGTCCGCGGGCAGCACGCCCTCGGGGATGTTCTGGTAGCAGACCGGGCGCAGGAAGCGCCGGATCGAGAGCGTGCCGACACTGGTCGCGCCGAAGTTCGTGGACGCCGGATAGGGCCCGCCATGGACCATCGCATCGCTGACCTCGACACCGGTCGGGAAGCCGTTCGCCATCACGCGGCCCGCCTTGCGCTCGAGCACCGGCAGCAGCTTGCGCGCCAGCTCGGCATCGCCGTCATCGAGATGCATCGTCGCGGTCAGCTGACCCTCGAAACCCTTCGCGAGGTCAACCAGCTGCGCCGAGTTAGAGACCCGCACGACCAGACCGAGCGGCCCGAAGACTTCTTCGCCAAGCGCATGATCCTGCAGGTAGTTCTCGGCGCTCGTCTCGTAGAGGTTCGGGGAGGCGTTGCGGCCTTCCTGCTCGGTCGTCAGCACCGGGGTCACGGAGTTTCGCGTATCGAACCGGTCTTTGCCGTCGCGATAGGCCTGCGCGATGCCGTCCGTCAGCATGACCTGTGGGCCGGAGGCCGACAGCGCCTCTTTCGCGGCGGCGACGAAGGCGTCGCCTGCCGGGCCGTCCTCGACCACGGCGATGCCCGGGTTGGTGCAGAACTGGCCCGCGCCCATCGTCAGCGAGCCTGCCCAGCCGGTGCCGATCTCGGCGCCGCGCGCCTTCGCCGCCTCAGGCAGCAGGAACATCGGGTTCACCGAGCCAAGTTCGCCGAAGAAAGGGATCGGCTCGGGGCGCTGCGCGCAGAGATCGAAGAGCGCACGACCACCGCCCAAGCTACCAGTGAAGCCCACCGCCTTGATCAGCGGATGCTGCACGAGCCCTTGCCCCACGTCACGGCGTCCGCCCTGAATCAGACTGAAGACGCCTTTGGGCATGCCGGTCTTCTCGACTGCGGCCTTGATCGCCTCGGCCACGATTTCGCCGGTGCCCGGATGGGCGGAGTGGCCCTTCACCACGACCGGGCAGCCTGCGGCCAGCGCGGCGGCGGTGTCGCCGCCCGCCGTCGAAAACGCCAGCGGGAAGTTCGACGCGCCGAAGACCGCGACCGGACCGATCGGACGCTGCATCATCCGCAGATCGGGACGCGGCAGCGGCTGGCGATCGGGGAGTGCCTTGTCATGGCGGCGGTCGAGATAGTCGCCGTTGCGGATATGGCTGGCAAAGAGGCGCAGCTGGCCTACCGTGCGCCCGCGCTCGCCGTTCAGGCGGGCCTCGGGCAAACCGCTTTCCTGAGTGCCGATCTCGGTGATCGCCTCGCCGCGTGCATCGATTTCGTCAGCGATGGCCTCCAGGAACGTCGCGCGGGTCTCACGGCTCGAATAGCCGTAGTCCCAGAACGCCTCCTCGGCTGCCTCGCAGGCCGCATTCACCATCTCGACCGTGCCGACGCAGAACTCATGGCTCGGCCCGTGGGCTGGGTCGGAGGAGAAAGTCTTGTCGGTGCCGACCCAGTCGCCAGCGATCAGGTGTTGTCCGTGCGGGGTGAAGGTCATGATGTCTCCTTATTAATTCGTCACCAGGCCCGACGCAGAACGGCGTCGCAGAGGCCCTTCGTTCAATACGCGCAGTTTCAAAGAACCGCCGTCATGCCGCCGTCGATGTAGAGGATTTGTCCATTCACGAAATCAGACGCTGAGAAGGCGAGGAACACCACTGCGCCCTGCAATTCCTCGGGCTTTCCCCAGCGCCCGGCGGGAGTGCGACCGCGGACCCAATTGTCGAACTGCGTGTCTTCCTGCAACGGCCGTGTCATGTCCGTCATCATGTAGCCGGGCCCGATGGCATTGGCCTGAATATTGAATGCCGCCCACTCGGCAGCCATCGAGCGCGTCAGCATTTTGACGCCGCCCTTGGCGACCGTGTAAGGCGCGACCGTGACGCGGGCGAGGTCGCTCATCAGCGAGCCGATATTGATGATCTTGCCGCCGCCTTTCGCGATCATCCGCGAGGCTGCTTCGCGGCCACATAGGAACGCGGACGTCAGGTTCGTGTCGAGAACGCGCTGCCAGTCCGCTGCGCCGAGCTCCAACATGGGGCGGCGCAGCTGGATGCCGGCATTGTTCACCAGAATGTCCGGGGGGCGCCCCTCCGCATCGAACCGCTCGAACGCGGCGCGCACGGCGGCTTCGTCAGAGACGTCGAAGGCCGCGGCGCTAACGTCGTAGCCCTGCGCCGCCATCTCTTCCCGAGTCTGCTCAAGCCGCGCGGTATCGAAGCCGTTGAGCACGACATGCGCGCCTGCACCCGCCAATTCCTCGGCGAAAGTTTTCCCCAGGCCGCGAGACGAGCCGGTGACCAACGCGATTTTGCGTGAGAGGTCGAATTTGCTCATCGCCCTATCCTCGTGTCCGTGTCGTGATCAAAAGGAGAGGCGGGCCGGAGGACATGGCCCGCCTCCTGATCCGCCCGAGGGAACAGGCGGATCAGCTTGAGGCTGCATTATGCAGTCTCAGTTGCTGTTTGCGCTTTGGTCGGAGCGCAGCCCGTCGATCGTCTTCTGAACGCGATCGATGACGTCACCACCGATTTCGTCGCGGTGCTTGTCATAGACGACCTGAGACTTCTCACGCATCCGAGCCAGTTCTTCAGGCGAGACTTTGTTGAACTTGATACCGGCCTTTTCCATCTTCTCGAGCGATTGCTTGTTGAGATCCTGGATCACGTTGCGCTCGACCGAGCCACCCTTGACCGCACAGGTGCGCAGCGCGTCCTGTTCGTCGGCATCGAACGTATCGAAGATCGGCTTCGAGAACAGGAAAAGGAAAGGCGTATAGGCGTGCTTCGTCTCGCTGATATATTTCTGCACTTCGTAGAACTTCGATGTGTCGATCGTGACATAGGGGTTTTCCTGTGCATCGATCGCGCCGGTCTCCAATGCCGAGAACACCTCGCCAAAGGCCATCGGCGTCGCGTTGGCGCCGAGATTGTCGAAGGTGTCGAGGAAGATGTTGTTTTGCATCACGCGGATCTTGATGCCTTTAAGGTCTTCCCACTTGGTGATCGGACGCACGGAGTTCGACACGTTGCGGAACCCGTTCTCCCAATAGGCGAGATTGACCAGGCCTTTGTCGGCCAGCTTATCATCCAGGAATTTGCCGAAATCGCCATCCATGACGGCATAAGCTTCCTCGTTGGTCTGGAACAGGAACGGCAGGTCGAACACGCCGAGCGCCGGCTCGATCCCGACGAGCGGCGAGGACGAGGTCACGACCGCGTCGAGCGTTCCCGAGCGCAGCGCCTGCGTTGCCTGAAGGTCGCCGCCGAGCGAACCACTCCAGTAAGCCTGCAGCTTCATTTTGCCGCCGGTTTTTTCGTCGAGGCACTGCTGCATGGCGTCGACGCCATTATGCACCGGGTGGTTCTCGGCGACGCCGTTGGAAATCCGGATAGTGCGCTCGTGGAATTCGGCTGCGGCAGGGCTTGCGACCGCCACCATCGTGCCAAGCAGAAGCGCTGCTTTAATTGCCTTGGTCTTCATTGTTTCCTCCCTTGGGAAATTAACGTTGGCAGAAGTTGACCCGTGACCGGTCAATAGAACCAATGTGCTGGAACCAGCACGATCTGCGGAAAGGCCACGAGAACGAAGAGCACCAGAATCTCGGCCACCAGAAATGGCCAGACACCGATGACCACACGGCCAAGGGGGATCCTCCCGACCCCGCTGACCACGTTGAGGACGACACCGACAGGCGGCGTCAGAAGTCCGATGCAGCAGTTCATGATGAACATCACACCGAAATAGATCGGATCGATCCCCGCCTTCTGGACCAGCGGCAGAAGCACGGGCGTCAGGATCAGGATGGTCGGCGTCAGATCGAGCGCGGTGCCGACGAGAATGATCAGCACCATGATGAAGGCCATGAGGAGCTTCGGATGCTCGATCAGCGGCTCGATGATGCTGCCGAGTTCGGCTGGGATGTTCGCCATAGTGATGAGCCATGCCGAGACCAGGGCGGCACAGACGAGGAACATGATCGCCGCCGTTGTGCGACCTGCCGCGATGAACACGCCAGGCAGAGACTTCAAGGTAAGTTCGCGATAGACGAAGAGCCCGACAAAGAGCGCGTAGAAAGTCGCGATCACCGCAGCTTCGGTCGGGGTGACGACGCCGAACTTGATACCGCCGAGAATGATCACCGGCATGCCAAGCGCCCAGATTGCGCGCATCCCGGCTCGGCCCTTCTCGCCCCAGCTGGCACGCGGCAGGGTTTCGGCCTTGTCCTTCCGGGCGACGAAGAGCCAAGTGACGATCAACACGGTCCCCATTAGGACACCGGGCGCGATACCGGCCATGAATAGCTTGGAGATCGACAGGTTGCTTGCGACGCCGAAGATAATGAAGGCCATCGAGGGCGGGATAACCGGCGCGATCACGCCACCTGCGGCGATGAGGCCGGCAGAACGCGGCACGTCGTAGCCTGCACGGCTCATCATCGGCAGCAAGATCGCAGCGAGCGCCGCACTGTCGGCCGCCGCCGAGCCGGAGATCGAGGCGAGGATCACCGCAGCCATGATGGCGACGATGCCCAGACCGCCCCGGATATGCCCCACGCAGGCGATTGCGAAGTCGATGATCCGACGCGAAAGCCCTCCGGCATTCATCAATTCACCCGCGAGGATGAAGAACGGGATCGCAAGGAGCGTGAAGGTATTCGCACCAATCGCCATGTTCTGAGCGATGATCTGGGTGTTGAACATGCCCAGATATTCCATAAGAGCGATACCGCAGAAGATCAGAGCGAAGGCAACAGGAACGCCGATGGCCATGGCGCCGATGAGCGCGACAAGAAAGACAACGAGGGTCATGATGCACGCCCCTCGATATCTTCAGCGTCGTGATGCTGGCCTGCGAAGCGAGCGAATTCGGCGTCGGTCATCCGCCCCGTCAGAAGACGGATTAGCCGATCGAGTGAGATCAGGATGATTCCGGCGCCGGTGAACAGCCCGGTGCCGTAGACGAAGCCCATCGGCATCATCGTCACCGGCGCGCCCATTGTCATGTTGATCGGCAACTGCTTCCAAGTTCCGATAAAAAGCACTGCCGAGCAGCCGATGATCACGATCTCGCTCAGCCCCATCAGAACCATGCGTCCGCGACGACCGAAGGCGGCGACCACCGTCTCCATGCCCATATGCATATGGTGATGGTGTGCGACGACGGCGCCGATGAAGGTCAGCCAGACGAAGAAGAAGCGCGACATTTCCTCCGAGACGGCAATGCCGCTATCGAACGCGTAGCGCAGGATGACATTGAGAAAGACCATCAGAGCCATCCCGGCAAGCAAAAGCGCCAGCAGAATGTCGAGGCCACGGTAGAAGAGTGAGATAAGTTTCTGCATCCACTTACACCCTGTCGCCGAGGCCGCGGGCGACCAGGTTGGCAATCAGCGCGCGGCTGCCAAAAACCCATTCGGGACAGGCATCACAGCGAGCGACGCAGTTCACCAGAGCCCCGAGCCGCGGCGAAGCAATCTCGACCTCGTCGCCGGTCTCGTGGGTGAAGCCCTGCCCCGGCGCACGGCGATCCTGCACCGGCGCGAAAAGCGTTCCGAGGAACAGGACCGCGCCGTCGGGATATTGGTGGCTGCGATTGAGCATCTGCCGGGCGAGCTCGGCGGGCGACCGGCTGATCGCCTCCATGCGGCTCTCACCCGCCATCTCGAACCCGTCGGTGCCGCGCACGCGCAGAGTGACGACCGCGGTCTCGACATCGGCGAGCGTGAAATGGTCGTCGAAAATCCGCAGGAACGGCCCGATCGCGCAGGAGGCGTTGTTATCCTTGGCCTTGCCGAGCAGAAGCGCCGAGCGGCCTTCGACGTCGCGCAGGTTCACGTCATTGCCCAACGTCGCACCAAGGATCGTGCCATCCGAGCGGATCGCCAGCACAATCTCGGGCTCGGGATTGTTCCAGTCCGAAATCGGGTGGATGCCGATCTCGGCACCGCATCCGACAGATGACATAGGCTGGGCCTTCGTGAAGATCTCTGCGTCCGGACCAATGCCGACCTCGAGATATTGCGACCAGAGGCCCATCTCCTGCAGCAGTGCCTTCACTTTCGCAGCGGCTTCCGATCCGGCAGAGATATCGCGCAGGTTCTTACCGATCACCGGAGCAAGCTTGGCGCGAATGCCCTGCGCGGCCTGAAGGTCGCCGCCGGCGCGTTCTTCGATCACGCGCTCCAGCATACTTTCAGCGAAGGTGACGCCGGCGGCCTTCACCGCCTGAAGATCGATCGGGGCCAAGAGATGCCCGGCCTCCCCGGACACGAAATCCTTCAGAGACCCGAGCACCGGCAGATCGTCGCGCCGCAGAATTCCATTCAAATCGTTGCGCTCCAGAAGCCCCGAAACTGTCGCTGCGATATTCGTTAGATCGAGCAGGACGCCGTTGCGCAGAACGGTTACGCAAGGCCCGCCTTCCGCCTTCGACCAGACCCGGCCGATCAGCAGGGCGCGTGCTTCATCCTCGGGCAAAATACGGCCCGGTTCCAAATTGAGCATAGCTGCCAACTTCCCCTCCATGTTGTCGGGCGCAGCATCTCCTCATACCGCACTGACATATGATGTCAGACAACACTATAACCTAAAATACAACCCCTATTTCGCGTCGCGTTTGCGGCTCAAGCGTATGTGATGTTCGGCTTACTCGATGAATTCGAACTGCAGGCCGACACGCTCGGCGGAGTTCACCAAGTGACGCTGCATCGCAGCCCTTGCCGCGGCGGGATTGCGCGCCCGAATGGCCTCGCAAATCGCCCCGTGCTCTTCGATCGTCCATGCGATCACATCGTCGAGCTGCCCCTCGGCGCGCGCGATCGTGATGACATGGCTGATCCGCTCCGAGATCGCCGTGACGAATTGCACGAAATAGTCGTTGCCTGTCGCCTCGGCGATGATGCGATGGAAATCGAGGTCGGCGGTAACACCCGACTTGCCCCAATCGGGGATATCCGACAGGCCCATCATCGCGGCGTCGAGTGCCGCCATCTGAGCCTCGGTGTGATGCACTGCGGCGAGCGCGGCCGCTTCCATCTCCAACGGCACGCGCACCTGATAGAGCTCGTTGAAAGCGTGCCGGTCCATCTTCTTGCCGTCTTCGAGACGGATCTGGCGCGCGGTGCGCTCCACCACGAAGGCACCGACACCCTGTCGCGTCTCCACCAGCCCTTCGTTACGCAGCTGCGCAATCGCTTCGCGCACAACGGTGCGGCTCACGCCAAAGGTTTTGGACATTGCATGTTCCGTCGGCAGCTTGTCACCGGCTTTCAGCACGCCGTCATAAATCCGCTTGGCGAATTGCGTCGCGATCCGCGTCGGCAGATGATCCGTGCGGGCAATCTGCTCGAACTCTTTATCCATCACTCATCCCTCTTCTCCTCCCCAGCCCTTCAACCTTCAAGATCGAGCAGACATCCGGGATTCATCGTCAAATTCGGATCAATCGCCCGCTTGATCCGCTCCAGCAGATCGCGCTGAACCGAAGATGCGCGCGCGGCGAAATCGGCCTTCTTGAGACGCCCGACCCCGTGCTCTGCGCTGATCGACCCGTCATAGCGGCCCAGGACCTCGTTGAGAACTGTTTTAGCTCGATAAATCTGCCTATCGAGCTCCTCCGCGCCTTCCGGGTCGGGCAGCACGTTCAGATGCACATTGCCATCCCCCACGTGACCGTATGAGACGCAGACCGCCCCGGGCAAGACTTCTGCGACTGCCGCCTCGGCCTCGGCGACGAACGCAGCCAGCTCTGAGAGCGGCACGGAGAGGTCCGTGCGCAGATGTTTTCCGCGCCGCGCTTGCCCCTCGTTCATCCCCTCACGCACCAGCCAGATATTCCGCGCCTGAGCTTTCGACTGCGCGACCACGCCGTCACGCACGAGCCCCTCGTCCATCGCCAGTTCGAGGAATTGCGCGAGAAGCGACTCGATATCGACGAGCCCCGAGCCCGACATCTCCACCAGGGCATAGGCGCGATGTGCGGGCTCGAGCGGCAGCGTGAGATCGGGAATGCCCTCACGAGCGAGCTGGAAAGCCTCGGCGGGCATGAATTCGAAGGCAGACATCAGGTCACAGCATTTAAGGCGCGCGAGACGGTAGAGCTCGATCGCGTCTTCCAGCGAGTCAAGCGCCAGCAATGCGGTCGCGGTCTGGTCAGGCGCGGGCATCAACTTGAAGGACACGGCAGTGACGATGCCCAGCACCCCTTCGGCCCCGATGAAAAGCTGCTTGAGATCGATCCCGCGATTGTCCTTGCGCAGCCGACTGATGAGATCGAGCACGAGACCGTCCGGCAGCACGACCTCGAGCCCGAGCACCAATTCGCGCGTCATCCCGTAGCGCAGAACGTTCACCCCGCCCGCATTGGTAGAGACGTTGCCGCCAATCTGACAGGTGCCTTGTGCGCCGAGCGCGAGCGGGAAGTAGAGACCGGCCTCGGCCACTTCTTTTTTGAACGTCTCGAGCACCACGCCGGCTTCGACAACCGCCGTGAAATCCCGTGTATTCAGGCTGCGAACCCGATCCATTCGCTCGAGCGACAGCACGACCTGAGACGCTGGACCATCGGGCACCGCGCCCAGCGCAAGTCCACTGCGCCCACCCTGCGGCACGACGCCGAACCCGAGCTCCGCACAGGCTCGCACCGCGCGGGATACGTCTTCGGTGCTCCGCGGCCGCAAAAGCGCAATGGCAGAACTGGTCACGTCGCCGTGCCAGTCTTGGCAATGGCGCTCGATCAGCCCGGCATCGGTCGAGACCATGTCGCCGCCGAGCATCGCCAGAAGCTTCTCCGTCCCTTCACCTTTCTGCATGCCTATCTCCCCCACTCTTCTTTGTGCTCGCCCGTCGCCCCATCTCGACTAGCTCGACAAAAATGATTTGCATCCCGCATATATCTGGTTATCAGACAACATTACAACATCTTTGATGCTGGACTGCGAATTTCTCAGGGAGGAGACACGTTATGCACGCACTCATTATCGGCGCGGCGGGAATGGTAGGCCGAAAACTCACCGATCGAATCGTCGGAGGAGCGCCCCTTCAGGGCAAAGCGGTCGACCACCTCTCGCTGGTCGACGTGATCGCCCCGGATACGCCGGAGGGGTTCTCAGGCACCACCGATTGCCTGCAGGCCGACCTGTCCGAAGCAGGCACTCCAGAGAAACTGATCGCCGCGCGACCTGACGTGATCTTCCACCTCGCCGCGATCGTCTCGGGCGAGGCCGAGAAGGATTTCGAAAAGGGCTACCGCATCAATCTCGACGGCACCCGCGCGCTTTTCGAGGCGATCCGGCACGCCAACCTGACCGATGGCTATCGTCCGCGGGTGGTTTTTGCCTCTTCCATCGCGGTGGTGGGCGCACCCCTGCCCTATCCGATCCCCGACGAGTTCCACGCGACGCCCCTGACCAGCTACGGCACCCAGAAGGCGATCTGCGAATTGCTGCTGTCGGACTATTCGCGCCATGGCTTCTTCGACGGGATCGGCATCCGCCTGCCCACGATCTGCATCCGTCCGGGCAAACCGAATGCCGCCGCGTCAGGCTTCTTCTCGAACATCCTGCGCGAACCCCTGGTGGGTCAGGAAGCCGTGCTTCCGGTGCCCGAGACGATCCGGCACTGGCACACATCGCCGCGCTCGGCAGTGGGTTTCATGCTGCACGCAGCCGATATCGATCTGGATAAGGTCGGGCCCCGCCGAAACCTTTCGATGCCGGGTGTGAGCGCAACGGTCGGCGAACAGATCGAAGCCCTACGCCGCGTTGCGGGGGAAAAGGCTGTCGCCCTGATCCGGCGCGAGCCAGACGCGATGATCACCAAAATGTGCGAGAGCTGGGCCGCAGGCTTCGACGCGACCCGCGCCCGCCAGCTCGGCTTCACCTCGGAAGACAGCTTCGACGCGATCATCCAAGCGCATATCGAGGATGAACTGGAAGGTGTCGCGTGACACAGCCGCTCCCCAAAATTGCATTTCTGGGCACAGGTCTGATGGGGGCGCCGATGGTTCGGCGCCTCCTCGGGGCGGGCTATCCCGTCACCGTATGGAACCGCGCTGCCGAAAAGGCCCGCGCGCTGGTCGCCGCCGGGGCCGAGCAGGCGGGGAGCCCCGCCGAGGCCGTCGCGAAGGCGGATATCGCCTTCACCATGCTTTCTGATGGCGCAGCGGTGGCCGACGTGCTGTTTGCGCAAGGCACAGCCGAAGCCCTGCGCCCGGGCAGCGTGCTGATCGACACCTCGTCGATCGCGCCGGACGTGGCGCGCGATCATGCCGCCCGGCTCGAAGAGCTTGGCGTGACGCAGATCGACTGCCCTGTCTCGGGCGGCACTGCGGGCGCCGAGAGCGGAACGCTCGCTTTGATGGCGGGTGGGCCGAAAGAGACGATCGCGCGGATCGCGCCCGTGCTCGAACCACTTGGGCGAATGACCCATGTCGGCCCTGCGGGCGCCGGTCAGGTCTGCAAACTGGCCAATCAGCAGATCGTCGCGATCACCATCGGCGCGGTCGCCGAGGCGATGATCCTCGTGAGAGCGGGCGGTGCAGATCCCGCGAGATTCCGCGACGCGATCCGCGGTGGCTTTGCCGAAAGCCGCATCCTCGAACTGCATGGCGCGCGGATGATCGCCCGCGATTTCACCCCAGGCGGCCCGTCGCGACTGCAGCTGAAAGACCTTCGCGGCGTCGAGACGCTTGCGAACGCGAACCATCTCGAGCTCCCGCTGACCGATACCGTGCGTGCGGCCTACGAGGCCTTCGTCGCCGCTGGAAACGGCGACGTCGATCACTCCGGGCTGCTGCTTCATCTTGAGACGCTCAACAGCGCGTCCCTTCTCGAGGAAAGATCATGACCAAAACCGAACGCCGCCTGCGCTCGCAAGACTGGTTCGACAATCCCGATCATGCAGACCTGACTGCGCTTTATCTCGAACGCTTCATGAATTATGGCACGACGCCTGAAGAGTTGCGCGCGGGCAAGCCGATCATCGGGATCGCCCAGTCGGGCAGCGACCTGAACCCATGCAACCGCCACCATCTGGATCTCGCCAAGCGCGTGCGCGACGGGATCCGCGATGCAGGCGGCATCCCGATCGAATTCCCGACGCATACGCTCTTTGAGAACTGCAAGCGTCCGACCGCCGCGCTCGATCGCAACCTCGCCTATCTCGGTCTTGTCGAACTGCTTTACGGCTACCCGTTCGACGGTGTCGTGCTGACCACGGGTTGCGACAAGACCACGCCGTCGGCCCTGATGGCCGCGGCGACGGTCGACCTACCCGCGATCGTTCTGTCCGGCGGGCCGATGCTCGACGGCTGGCACGAGGGAGAACTCGTGGGCTCGGGCACGGTGATCTGGCGTTCACGCCGCAAATACGCCGCGGGCGAAATCACCCGCGACGAGTTTCTCGAAACCGCGCTCGACAGCGCGCCCTCGATTGGCCACTGCAACACGATGGGCACCGCTTCGACGATGAATGCTATCGCCGAGGCGCTGGGGATGTCGCTCACCGGCTGTGCGGCGATACCGGCAGCCTATCGCGCCCGCGGTCAGATGGCCTATCGCACCGGGCGCCGTGCGGTCGAACTAGTCCACGAGGATATCCGACCCTCGAACATCCTCACGCGCGAGGCCTTCCTGAACGCGATCAAGCTGAACGCGGCGATCGGGGGCTCGACCAATGCGCAGCCGCATATCATGGCGATGGCGAAACATGCGGGAGTGGCGCTCGATCCGTCGGACTGGCAGACACATGGCTATGACATCCCGCTTCTGGCCAATATTCAGCCCGCCGGAAAATATCTTGGCGAACGGTTCCACCGTGCGGGCGGTGTGCCCGCGATCCTTTGGGAACTTCTGCAGGCGGGTCAGCTGAATGGCGATTGCCCCACCGTGACCGGTCGCAACATGGCGGAGAACCTCCAGGGGTGCGAGAGCACCGACCGTGAAGTGATCTACCGTTTCGAGGAGCCGATGATGGAGCGCGCGGGCTTCTATGTCCTCTCCGGCAATCTCTTCGACTTCGCAATCCTGAAGACCTCGGTAATCTCGCCGGAGTTCCGCGAGCGTTATCTCAGCAAGCCGGGCCGCGAGGGAATTTTCGAGGGCAAGGCCTTCGTCTTTGATGGCTCGGAAGACTATCACGCCCGTATCAACGACCCCGCCCTCGAGATCGACGAATTCTCGATACTCATAATCCGGGGGGCCGGTCCGCTCGGTTGGCCGGGCTCTGCGGAAGTGGTGAACATGCAACCGCCCGATCATTTACTGAAGCGCGGCATCACCAGCCTGCCGACGATCGGTGACGGGCGACAGTCTGGCACCTCGGATAGCCCCTCGATCCTGAACGCCTCGCCCGAGAGCGCGGCGGGCGGCGGGCTGGCATGGCTGCGCACGGGCGACACGGTCCGGATCGATCTGAACACCGGGCGCTGCGACATGCTCGTTGACGAGGACGAACTGGCGGCGCGCAAAGCGGGCGACTTGCCGCCGATCCCAGAGGCAGCGACCCCCTGGCAGAAGCTCTATCGCGAGACCGTCACGCAGATGGCGGATGGCGCGACGATCCGCGACGCCGAGCAGTTCCGTCAGCTTGCCAAGAAAGTGCCGCGGCATAATCACTGAAGCTAAGAGGGAAGAGCCATTCACCACAGAGGCGGTGAACGGCTCTTCCTGGCACGCCAGGAGCGCGCCATTTTGCGGGTAGAGGCAGTATAGCTTGACAGGGTTACCGCGCGCTTTGAACTGATCTTAAGTCTCGATGAATCTAGGTTCGGGAAGATCACAGGCCTCGAGTGCTTTGATATCCTCTTCCGTCATTTTCGCTGGCTCCGAAAGGGTGGCTCGCAAGACATAAGCCGTCACTGCCGCTCCCACGGACAAGACGCTGAGCACGCCCATAATGATGTATTCGGCCAGATCCATGACACATCCTTTCCTCGGAACTGTAGCGACGAAGCATCAAAATCGTCAAACTCGCAATTGATCGGGCCGGACACACGGCGTCGGCGAAACGCATCAATGCCACAGCGGTTCGATCGGGGTTGGTCCCGCCTAGTTTGCGGAAAACTGACGCGCGTAGAGGCCTCGGAGCAGCCGTGGTAGTCGCTCACCAGGCGCACGCAGAAGCACAGTTCAAAATTCGCGAAGTCGGTGTCCCCGATCAAACGAGACAAAGCACGGACTTTCAGGCTATAATTAAGTTTTACGGAGGACCACGCATGGAAGATCTTTTCAGGAAACGACAAGAGGAAAAGGCGCGAAGCCGCGCGAAGGATGAAGAGCGGCTGGCGAGAGGCGAGGTCAGTCCCAGCGAGTTGCAGCATCAGAATTTAGTATTCAAGAAAGTCCGAGCCGACCGGGTCGGCTTCGTGAAGAGCCGCGAACCGAAATCCGTCAAATTCCTCAGCCTTTAAGGCTGCTATATCCAACGGTCAGCACCAGGCGCCCAAGCAAGAAACCGGGGCGCAACTGCGCGGCGGCTTGCATACCTGCGAGAAGATGCCGCCTGCGAGATCGAGATGCTAAGCCTCCGACGTGATCAGCATCGTTTTCAGGTCGAGCCATTCGAAGGATCATCCCCCTCGTCGCCGTCTTCATCCGCCTTTTCGCCGAAATAGGCATCGCCGGACAGAGGCTGCGAATTGAACCAACGTATGTCTTCCGCGCTCAGGCTCGCCACATCTTTGATAAACCGGCGCTCACGCATCACAACCCAGAAGGCCGCCGCAGCGAACACGCCCATCAGGATCATGCCGGCTGTCACATTCCAGTCCATATCGTGCTCCCTAACCTTGAATTAGACCGAGGAGGGTAATCAAAGTCAAACGGGACCACGGTTATCGCTTTACCAGAAACACCTTCAGGAGGCAGCGCAGGACGGCCGATCCTTCCCGAATTTCGCCGCAGCACCGAGGGCAGGTCACCTGCCGTATCGGCACGTTCGCGAGAATTGCTATAGCTGCTTACAAGGTGCGCGTGACCTGCCCCCTTGGGGCCCTCGTTCATAACGAGAGTCTGCAGGTTTGAGATTGGTAGTCGGATCGGTTGTTGTGGGCAAGCGCGCCGGGCGCGGAGCCCTCAAATTGCTCAAGCGTCCGGCGCGCTTCGAGCGGCGTCTGGTTTCCCAGAGACGAGTGCGGTCTGACGGCGTTGTAGTCGTAGCGCCAGAGCGCCAACTTGCGCCGGGCATCGTCCAGTGTGTCGAAGATCTCCTCGTTTAATAATTCGTCGCGCAGGCTTCCGTTGAAGGACTCGATGAACGCGTTCTGCTGCGGCTTGCCGGGGTCGATGTAGTGCCAGGGAATGGCGTTCTGGTCGGCCCATCTCAGGATGGCCCGGCTGGTGAACTCCGTCCCGTTGTCGCTGACAATGCAAGCAGGCTTTCCGTAGATCCGCACCAGCGCATCGAGTTCACGGGCAACACGCTTGCCCGATATACTGGTATCGGCGACCAGGCACAGGTTCTCTCTGCAACAATCGTCGATCACGGCCAAAATACGGAACTTGCGCGAGGCGCCGAAGCTGTCCGCCAGGAAGTCGAGCGACCAGCGCGCATTGGGATGCGCCGCCGCAGGCATCGGCGTGCGTGACCCGCGAGCCCGCTTGCGTCCACGCCGTCGCTTCACCGATAGCCCTTCCTCGCGATAGAGCCGATACAGCTTCTTGTGGTTCATGGTCATGCCCTTGCGCTCAAGCAGGATGCCGATCCGGCGATAGCCAAACCGGCGCCGCTTCCCGGCGATCTCCTTCATCTCCTCGCGGATCTCGGGGCAGTCCGGCGGGCGTGTGCGCCGGACCGTCTTGGGGTCGACACCGACAAGCTGGCAGGCCCGACGCTGCGAGATGTCATGATCCCGCATCGCCCTGAGCGCCGCCTCTCGCCGCCTGGTCAATGTCGTCAGTTCTTTCCCAGCAGATCCTTCAGAACCACGTTGTCGAGCATGGTGTCGGCCAACAGACGTTTGAGCTTGGCGTTTTCGTCTTCGAGCGCCTTCAGCCTGGCTGCCTCGGAGAGCTCCATGCCACCATACTTGGCCTTGAACTTGTAAAAGGTCGCCGGGCTGAGGCCATGCCTGCGGCACACATCAGCTGTCGGCATGCCTGCCTCCTGCTCCTTGATCATCCCAATAATCTGCGCCTCGGTGAAACGGCTTTTTCGCATTCGTCTGCTCCTTCAGAGTTGGCGCAGACTCTACACTACGTTGAGGGATCCCGCGGGGGGCAGGTCAAAAGCTCTGCGAGAAATTGCGGCATATCATCTATCACAATGGTGCCTTCCTAAATCTCAGCACGGCTGTCGAAAGGCGCCGCGATAACATCGTCAGGGGCGGTCTACTTTTTCGAGCTTGCCCGTTCCTACATGCGACCAGGCATCTTCACGGCCTATAGGTTCTTGCGTCGCGAAATCGCATGCTGTTGATTGAGCACGCTGGACCACTCTCAAGCTATTGAAATGTAAAGAATCGAAATGTCTCTGGATGTCCCGAACCGAGCACTCCCCGATTTGGTTAAACACTTGTCGCCTCACGCTTTGGTCGCTTCGGGCCAATACTCATCACGCAACTTCCGCTTGAACAACTTCCCAGTGGCAGTTCTCGGCAATTCAGCCCGGAAATCAATACTTCGAGGGCATTTCACCGGAGAAAGCCGCGCAGAACAATATTCCATCAGCGTCTTGCAAAGCGCCGCCGAGGGGGTCTCTCCAGAAGTCAGCTGAACGACGGCCTTCACCTCTTCACCAAAGTCTTCATTGGGAACCCCGATCACGGCAACATCCAGAACAGCCGGGTGATCGAGCAATACATTTTCCGTCTCTTGTGGGTAAATATTGACGCCGCCGGAGATGATCACGAAGGACTTGCGATCAGTCAGATATAAGTATCCTTCTTCATCCACACGACCGATATCACCCAGACTGGTCCAGCCTCGGGCATTCTTGCTGGCTGCGGTCTTAACTGGATCATTGTGATATTCGAATTGGTGCCCATTCTCGAAAAAGATTTCGCCCTCCGTGCCAACTGGAACTTCTTCGCCCTGCTCGTCGCAGATATGAAGGATACCGAGTTTCGCCTGCCCGACTGACCCTTCGTGCTCGAGCCATTCTGAGGTGGTGATGGCGGTGAAGCCGTTGTTTTCGGTTCCGGCGTAATATTCGTGAACTATTGGCCCCCACCATTTGATCATCTCATGTTTGACACTGGCAGGGCATGGGGCTGCCGCATGCACCGCCATGACCATCGAAGAAATATCGTAACGATCACGCACCTCACGTTCCAACTTGAGCATCCGCACGAACATTGTCGGCACCCATTGGCTATGGGTGATCTGCTCGCGTTCAATGATCCTCAGCGCCCTCTCCGCATCGAACTTGCCCATGATATAGCAAGTTCCGCCCATTTTGATTGTTACCATCGTGTGGCGCAACGGCGCGGCGTGATAGAGGGGCGCAGGACACAAATAGCGCGTATGCGCGTCGTATCCGAAAAGTGACGTCAGCAGATCCAGAAGCATCGTGTGTCCGCCGGGATCTTGAACAACCAAGGGCCATTTGATGCCTTTCGGACGCCCGGTTGTCCCGGAGGAATAGAGCATATCAAGCCCTTGGCACTCGTCCGAAACCGGAGTTACCGGCTGCCGCGCTACCGCTTCTTGCCAGTCAAGAGCATCCTTTTGAGCGCCGACCGAATAGAGTTCGATGTCAGAAGAAAGCGCGGATTCCAACCGCTCAACAAGCTCGGGAAACTTCTCTGAAGTGACGACCAGTTTTGCGCCGCAATCCGTAATTATGTAGGTGATCTCGTCGACAGTTAGGTGAGTACTGGCGGTTGTATAATACAATCCGGCGCGATCAGCTGCGAAGCACAACTCCATGAATTCACGCCTATTTTCCATGACAATCACAATGTGATCGCCAGTTTTAAGCCCTCGCTCCCGAAAAAGATTTGCGCCCTGATTTGCGCGTGCCTCCAACTGGGCGAATGTGACCGCTTCTCCCGTATCGCACATCACGTAGGCAAGACGTTCAGGTTCCCGTTCTGCAAAGAAACGGGGGTGAAAGATGTTGCCTTGCGTGTTCATTTTCCGAACTCGATCAGAGTTTTTCCGAGACTGTCACCTTCGCGCAGATGCGCCATCGCGGCCTTCAGATCTTTGAACGCGAAACGATCTCCTAAAACGGGTTTCACCTCGTGCTGCGACATAGCTCTGAGCATGGCTTCGAAGCCATCTCGATGTCCGACGGTAACTCCCTGCAAACGGATTTGACGTGCCACGATCGGCCCAAGCGACGCCTCAAGCTTGAGACCTGAAAGCACTCCGATCATCGATATCGTTCCACCCGGTCGGATGGCACGTAGTGAAAGTGGAAAAGTCGCCTCGCCACCCAGTTCAATGATCTTGTCGAAGCCTCCATTCTCTCTCGTAATTTCACGACTGGCGCGCGCCCAATCGGGTATCTCACGGTAGTTGATAGTGGCGTCTGCCCCCATAGCGCGAACCGTTTCAAGTTTTTCGTCGCTTGAAGAAATCACCGTGACATGCGCCCCATGCAGCTTGGCGAAAGCTAGTGCAAACAATGCCACCCCACCCGTCCCTTGGATCAACACCTGCTCGCCGGCGCGCGTTTGACCGTAAGTAGCAATCGCGCTCCACGCCGTGAGGGCTGCGCACGGCAAAGTCGCCGCTTCGGCGTCAGATAAGTAGCTTGGAACTTTAACGACCCCGTTCTGATCAAGGCACATCAACTCTGTCATGACACCATCAAGCGGCCCCCCAAGCGCCGAAGAGAAGCGCGTGGAACTGGGTTCGCCACTCACCCAGTTCTGAAAATACGTGGGACAAACCCGGTCACCTACAGCAACACGCGTCACCCCTTCGCCGGTCGCAACAACCTCCCCAACTCCATCGGAAACTGGAATTAGCGGCAACTCACCCGTCGCGCGTCCATAACCGCGTGCTGGAACGATAAGATCACGGGCGTTGAGCGCGGCCATGCGCATCGCCACGAGGACCTGCCCTCTGCCCGCGACCGGTTCCGGGCGTGTGCTTAGCTTGAGGTTTTCAAACCCCCAGTCGCCTTCGATCTGAAATACTTGCATAGAAGTCGTTCCTTTTTTTACTGAGACGCTGGTCGGGCAAGCTTTGCCACGCGCTCCAACAGCATCTCTGTCGTCCCATCTACGAGCGCCGCGATCTGTGCCGCGCCGATGTGCCGCGTTACGCAGTGCTCTTGCCGAAGACCTTCCGCGCCCATGGCGTGCAGCGCAGTCGCAAGATGCCGCTGACATGTCTGCACCGCGTGGATTTTTGCTTGTGCCGACAATAGTTGCGCATCCGAACCGCCTTCGATTTGGGCAATAGCCGCCGTTACGAGTGCGCAGGAGGCTGCTAAATCTACTTCAGCCTGAGCCAGTGCGAACCGCCAGCCTTGGTGCTCGGCCAAAGACTTACCGAAGCTTCTGCGCGCCTGCCCATAGGAAGATGCCTCATCTAGGGCGGCATCCAACATCCCGCAGCACATCGCGGCCACGTAGGTGCGGGCACCATTGATCTCGGTCAGGATAGATTTGAATGCTGTGCCCGGAGCGAGAAGGAGATGATCGTCTGGCACAAAAACATCGGATAAGCTGAAATCGCCGATGCCAGCACTTGTTAGAGAAAAGCCCGCGTCTCTGGATCTTCGAACACTTCCCTCGGCATTCAGATCAACGACAAACGCCGCGATCCCGTCACGCGCTCCGATGTCGCCACATTGCGCATAGACGATCGCCACCGACGCATGACGGGCGTTGGTTATCCAGATTTTTTCACCGTTTAGCGTCCAACCGCCTTCGGACCGCACAGCGCGCATCGAGATCGCACCGAAATCGGAGCCCGAGCTATGTTCCGTGAGCGCGGTGCAGCCCGATAACTCGCCGTTGAGGAGCCCGGGAATATATCGTTTCTGCACGGCATCGCTCGCGCACTGCGAAAGTTTCAGGGCAACGTTGTGAGTATTCACGAGCGACATCGCGAAGCCGAAATCTGCAGCGGCTAAGGTCTCGCATACTTTGGCCTTCATGGCGTAGCCGAGTCCGGATCCGCCGAGCTTTACGGTCACTTCTAACCCGGTCAGGCCAAGCTCCGACGCTTTGCGGAACATGTCCATGGAAACAACGCGCCCTTGGGCCCACCCCGCAGCAGCAGGGGTGACCCTTTCGCGAGCGAAGGAACGAATCCGAGACAGATAATCTTCTAGCTCAGCGCCGGTCATTTCTGCACCCGGCGCGTAAGCCTATCGAAAAGATCACTGGAGAGACCCACGATTCCGCGCGGCATGAAGATCGTCGCCAGCACCAGGATCAGGCCGTAAAGGATTAATCGGAAGCTGTCGGCGAACCGCAGAACCTCGGGCAGGAAAACGACGATGAATGCGCCAATGGCGGGTCCAGCAATCGTTCCAGAACCTCCCATGATCACGGCCAAAATCGCATCGAGCGACTGAGCGACACCGAATACATCGGGATTAATGAAGCTCTGATAATGAGCGTAAAGTGCGCCTGCGAACCCTGCGAACATCGCCGAAGTTACAAAGGCGAAAAGTTTGTATTTCCAAGCCGGAATGCCGATAGCCGTGACCATGGGTTCATTTTGCCGGATGGCGACCAAGATTTGGCCTACGCGAGAGCGTGCAATAAGAGCGGCGAGGCCGGTCATGCCGACCGCGCAGATGACCATGAAGTAATAGTAGGTTTCGCGATCGCGGAAGTTGAAGAGGCCGCCTTTGCTACCAGGCTTCGGAATCCCGGGAATGCCAGCTTCGCCATGGGTCAACGACGTGTAGTTCATCAACACAATGAAAATCACCATATTGAATGCGAGCGTGACGATCGCGAAATAGTGCCCTTTGACTCTGAGACTTGGGTAGCCCGTCGCGAGAGCGAAAAGCGCGGTGATCAAAGGAGCTGCAACGATCGTCAGCCAGACCGGAAGTCCGAAGTGAATTCCTAGGAGCGCGGAACTGTAAGCACCGATCCCATAAATCCAGCCTGCACAATAGAGACATAACCGGTGTAACCCTGTATCAGGTTTTGCCCCTGCGCAGAGATCACCCAGACTAGGGCCAGAATACTCAGGTGCAGATAGTATTTAACGGAAATCAGGTGCGGCATCGCAATGAGCCCGACCAACGCGGCGGCGTAAAAAACAGTTCTTGCTACGACCTTCATCACGCTTTCCCCAACAAGCCCTGCGGGCGCACCAAAAGGACGATTATCATCACAGCGAAAGCGATGACGTCTTTATAGGCGGAGGATATGAAGCCTGCTGCCAGCGCTTCGGTCACGCCCAGCACAAGGCCACCCACCACAGCGCCAGGGATGGATCCCAGGCCGCCAAGGATGAGAACGGCGAAGCCCTTGATCACTAGCCCCTCGCCGACGCCTGGCGCGATTGCGAACAGTGAGCCGACCATCACGCCTGCGCAAACGCCGAGCATTGTGGAGATTGCGAAAACTATGAGCGGGATCGTATTGACGTTGATCCCCATCAAGATCGCGGCATCCCGGTTCTGGGCGACTGCGCGGATTGCTTGCCCAGTCTTCGTTTTTTCGACGAAAACGGTCATCGCTCCGATAAGCGCAATCGCCGCCAGAATTACATAAAGCCGCAATTCAGGAACCGTGACGCCACCAATTTCGAAAACACGATCAAAATTGGTCTGGATGATGACCTGATCGGCTCCGAAGAATTGGAGATTTATCCCCTCAACCATCATCGTCAGCCCCAAGGCAACGATGAAGGCATTTATATGGTTCGCGTTGCGCACTGGACGATAGGCCAAGAGCTCGATCGCGATCCCGAGAACGATGCCCACTATCAGGGCGATCAAAATCGCCAGCGCGAGAGGCAAGCCTAGGGAGCTCGAGAGGAAAAACGTCAGATAGCCTCCAAACATCGAAACCGAGCCGTGGGCAAAATGGGCGATTCCGAGGATGCCGAACACCATCGTTAGGCCCAGAGCGATCAAAACGTAGACGCCGCCGATCGCGAGCCCGTTTATGATCTGTTGAATTATCTCAATCATGTTTCCGTTGCTTTCCCAGAACCGGCTCATGAGACCACTACCGCAGGCACGCATACACGCCAGCAGACAGAGCGGGGTCAGTGGAGCAGCGCCATCAAGCCGAGGTTGACGGCGCTGCAATCAGGATCAGTGAAGCGAGCTGAGGAACTCGGAATAGGCTTTGGGATCAGAGGGTAGATCCTGAACGAATACCCAGTTCCCCTTTTGCCATTGGAAGGCGCCGTTCGAGGTATAAGCTTGGCCATTCGCGTCAAAAAGCCTTCCGTCGACCGGCAAATACTGCATCACTGCCTCGTCGGGGATCGGCAGTTCGCGCAGCGCCTCCGCGACAGCTTCGGTGTCGTCGACCGTCCCGGCTTTTTCCAATGCGTGCTTCAGCGCATAAACCTGATCATAGGCATACGGCGAACTCGGCGACGGCGCCGCGCCGAATTTCTCAGAGTAATTCTTGTGATAAGCAATGCCGTTATCAGTCGTCGAAAGCAGCGTTAGCTCGGTCGGACGAAGGTCCCATACGCCTTCCATTTGCTCGTCGCTGGCAACACTCAGGAACTGCTCTTCGCTGCCGCTTGTGAAGCCGAACCTAGGCACATCGATGCCCAGCTCGACCGCCTGACGATAGATAAACGCAGCCGGTTCGACATATCCCACGACGAGCAACGCATCCGGGTTCATTCCGCGAATTTTAGTCAATTGCGGGGTCATGTCGCGATCCTTCAAAGAGAATGACTCGCGCGTGATAACTTCACCGCCGCCCGCTTTCAGCGATTTCTCGAAAGCATCAACGTAACTGGCATAGAAGCTGACATCCAAGGCGCCCAAGACGGCGACGCGTTTGAACCCCTTATCTGCCACAAACTTACCAGCCGCCGCGCCAGTATAGTCGGCGGGAGGACGGGTGCGGGTCAGGTTGGAAAGCCCGAGGGTCGTGATCGAACGCTCAGCAGCATTCCCCACGAGCATAACCGCGTCTTCATTGCCGATGAAGGAAGCCACGGCGGCCGTCGAGCCCGAGCAGCAGAACCCTAAAATGTATTTCACCCCGTCGCGGTCGATCAACTTACGCACGGCGTTGGTAGCTTCAGTCGGGTTTGCCTTGTCGTCATAGGCAATGACATTCAGCATGTAATTGTCTTCGCCGACCTTCACGCCTCCTTCGGCGTTGATCTCGTCAGCCGCCATTTGGACAGCGTTCTTCTGCGGCAGTCCGTAAACTGCGGCGCCGCCAGTCAGGGCGTCGCTCACACCTATATCGAGTGTCTTTTCTTCTGCAGAACCTGGCAAGCTAGTCGCGGCAAGGGTCGTTATGACCACCGCAGTCGTCTTAAGCAGTGTGCCTAATTTCATCTCTCTTCCTCCCTGAGTGAAATACCGGATCTCGCGCGCTGGTGGGCGCGTCTGATCAGTGGCCTAGATAGGCCCGCGCTACCTCCGGATGCGATTGAAGCTCTTCTCCCGTTCCCTCCAGAACGATCTCTCCCGCTTCAAAAAGGTAGGCTCTATCGGCAAGTCGCAGCGCCAAAAGCGAATTCTGCTCCACCAGAAGAATCGTCTTGCCCATTTTCTTAATACGATCGATCGTCTGCCCCACCTCGGCGACGATTTTCGGTGCTAGCCCCAAGGACGGCTCGTCGAAGATGCAAAGCTTCGGCCTCGACATTAGGGCTCTCGCGATGGCGAGCATTTCCTGCTCCCCACCCGATAGTGTCCCGGCGTCCTGCTCAGCTCGTTGACGCAGGATCGGAAACATATCCATCATCTCTTCGATGTCTTTTTCTTGCTCGGAGTCCTTACGGACATATGCACCCAAGCGAAGGTTCTGGACGACGCTCATCTCCGGAAAGACTTGTCGTCCCTCCGGACACATCGTGATGCCGGCACGAACGATGTCGTGGCCATTCTTGCCGGTAACATCGGTGCCCTCGAAAGTGATTTGTCCGGCAGTCGGTTTGATCAGCCCACAGATCGCGCGAAGAGTCGAAGTTTTTCCAGCCCCGTTTGCACCGATAAGCGCAACACATTCACCTTGGTTCACCTCAAGATCGATCCCGTGAATGACTTCGATCGCACCATAGCTGGCCTTGAGCCCGCGCACGTTGAGCATCAAATGGCCTCCCCGAGATAGGCGTCGATGACGGCTGGATTATTACGGATTTCGTCCGGAGTGCCCTCCGCGATCTTCGAACCGAAATTCAGAACTACGATCCGGTCACAGACATCCATGATGAGCGCCATGTGATGCTCGATTACGAGCACCGCCACGCCCCGACGACGGATTTTCTTGATCATCTCGCTCAGCGTTTTGCGCTCATGCGAAATCAATCCGGCTGCGGGTTCGTCCAGAAGCACGACTTTGGGATTGGCCGCGAGAGCGGTCGCAATCATCAGGAATCTCTGCTCTCCGGAAGAAATCGTCGAGACCAACTTGTCTGCGATTTGATAAAGGTCTGTCAGGCGCAGAATTTCATCGATCCGGGCTTCTGTTTCGGCATCATCGCCATGACCGACGGACAACTTGAAGATGGAAGCCAGCGGGTTCGATTTGAGCGTCACAATGCTGGCAAGGCGCACCTGTTGCCGAACCGTGAATTCCGGAAAAACGCTGGCTGTTTGAAATGTTCTGGCCAGACCCAGCGCAACCCGGCTGTGTTCCGGCAAAGTCTGAATCGGAACACCGTCCAGGATGATTTCACCGGAGGTCGCCAAGAACAAACCGGCGAGTGAGTTTACTGTCGTCGACTTTCCAGAGCCGTTAGGACCGATCAGTCCGACCACCTGACCCGGGGCAACATCAAAGGACAAATCCCGAATGGCATGCACGCCTCCAAAGGACTTGTGCAAGTTCCTCACCCGTAGCGCGATGCCTTCCATGTCTCCCCTCCCTGTCGTCAACGTGATGACGTGCTCAGGTTGTAACCGCCGCGGAGATGTTCGGGAAAATAGAAAGAATCTTACGCGTCATCTATTTTTTCGATACCCTAAGTGAAATGAACGACATCATCGACACAGGATAAGCACTGTGAGGGTTAAGAATCTCAATTCAATTCAAGTGTTTGAAACCGTGGCGCGGCTCTCGAACATTACGCACGCTGCCAATTTTCTGAATACCAGCCAGAGCACAGTAAGCTATCATATCAGGAAATTGGAAACCCAGACGGGCAAGACGTTGTTCGAACGCAACGGCGGTGGGCTGGTCCTCACCGATGAAGGCGAGATTCTGGCGAACTATGCTGATCAAGCATTGAGCTTGATCGAAACAGGGCTCAGCAAAATTCTCTACCGGACGGAAATGGTCCGCGTTGCCGTCCTCCCGATGTTTGCAAGTCGTTGGCTGTCGTCGCGTCTTGAAGGGATGTGGCAAGCGCATCCAGATCTGCAAATATCGTTCTTAAATCACAACAATGACTACGTGCGGCACGAGCGTGCGGCTAGCTTTGCCGATATCGGCATTCAATGGGGACGCGGGGACTGGGAAAACTTTGACGTCACTCGTCTTTGGCAGGAAGAATTGGTTGTCGTGTGCAGTCCCGGCTATCTCCAATCCAACCCTATCATCGACCTTGCCAGTCTACGTCGCTGTGTCCTGCTACACGTCGATGACAAGCGGATGTGGTCGGAGGTCCTCAAGAACAACTTGATCGAAATCGGCTCAGACCAAAAGCACATGATGCTTGAGGACCGCCACTTTCAATTGAATGCAACGATCAACGGGGTCGGGGTCTCTTTATTTTCCAAACGCATGATCGAGATGGAGCTTGTTTCAGGCGCATTGGTCAATCCGCTCGGGAGAAGCTTCAAAAGTTCCTTCTCCTACCATATGGCAGTGCCCAAAGGAGCAGTTCTGTCACCCTCTGCCGAACGTTTCAAAAACTGGCTGATCGATCGCTGCCGGAACGATCAGCCTTGGGGCGATGACTAACCGCGTAAGGTTGCCCAAGGCTTTCGAGATATCGTCACTCTCCGCCATGCTCTGCTTCTCTGTGGATTGCCCCCCCCGGAAACTGCGACGCCGGCGATCAAAAAACTTTAGCAGAGCAACATGTTCTACTCCCCAGACCTCTATCGCGAGACTTTTCAAGCCAGCTGCCCCTTCCCACTGCCGAGATCACCCCATCCCCGGCCCATCAATCTCGTAATCGCGCGCCGGCTGCAGCGCACCAACCCCGACCTCTCCAGCCCGCACGATGAGATCGAGAATAGCCTGGATCATCCGGTCCTCCGCAGTCTCACCGAGCGCCTTGAGCGAGGCAGGCATATCCTCCATCACGATGTCGCCATCCGAGATTTCAGCACGGCCTTCGGCCAGCGCAGTTATGACCTCGCCAACGGCGGCCAGCTTTTCCTCGAACGCCCGGTCTCTGCGATCAAGCTCCCTGGATCGTTGATTTACCCGAGACCGGATATCCACGAACCCACGCATGGGGCACAAGAGCCCCACGCGCAGCTCCTCCGGGAGCGCCCGTAGAAGAGATGCGTCCCTCATCACGAGTTTGCCTGTGGCAGGGTCGCGTCGAAGGGTTCCATCTGAAATTTCCGCAAGAGCGTCTTCCATCGCCGCAAGTGCAGCTTGGTAAGTGATCCGGATCTTTTCGGCCTCGGTGCGCGCCGCCTTGACCGCCTCCTCTCGCTTGACAAGTTGGTCTGCGGCTAGAAGTTGCGTCCGTCGCTCCCTGGCAAGATCTGCTTTGTCTTTGTCGATACTCGCCTCCCGCCGGTCAAGCCCATCTTCGCGCTTTTGCTGTTTGTCCTCTTGCGCCCGAACATCCGCATCCCGCGCATCGAGATCCCGCGCGCGGGCCTCCATTTCCGTTTTATGTGACGCCAAGGCAATCCGCTCGGTGCGTTGCTCCTCGCTCAGACGATCGAGTTTTTTGCGCCCCTCATCGATCGAGGCCAGCAACTCTGTTTTGGCAACCTCCAACGCCGCGAGTTCTGCTTCCCGCTCTTCGATCTCCCGCGGCAGGTCTTGGTGGAGAGCCCGGACACTCCGATGTAGTGTCTCGACATAATTCGCTCCTGCGGCAAGGCGATCGAGCTTGCGATGTCCCCGTTCGATTTTGGGACAGAAGCGCACGAGCACGCGGTGCGTGAGATCCTGGATCGAGGCGGTGGCATCGCGCTTGATATTGTCGCTGAGCGGGTGGCCGGAATGGTCGTAGGCGCGCAGCATGAAATGCGCGTGGATCGTCGTTTCATCGAGATGAACGACCAGTGACTCCACCTTTGTGGCGAATTTCTTGGCGAGGCTCCGGGCGAGCTTTCTAAATGCCCTGTTCTGCCGTTTCGGCGAAAGCTTCATGAAATCTCGTGCGGCAAGCACGCCGAAGGTGATCACTCCCATCATGACCACGGCCGCGTTCGATTTCATCTTGCGCTGCCGACCGGCCTGTTCGCGAAGCCGCGCATTCTCGGCGCGCACCTGTGTAAGCGGACGCAACCGGATCAGCACGCGGTTGTCGCGCAGTTTCGTCTGGTCGACATAGGCGGGGATGCGCCCTAACCGACAGTCATGCATGCGCTGACTCTTCGCCTTCGAGAGGGTGCAGGTTTGTATATGGGTCGACGCGGCCCGAGGATTGGAGCGCGCCAGATCGGCGGGAGAGTTTGCAAGATCTTTCATGGGACCCAGTGTCCCTCGCCGACCTGAAAATTCCGGTCAGAAAATTCCAGGCTCCGCATCGGAGAGAGTTTGGAGTGGCTGACCTACTAGGGATAACTTTTCCGGAGAGGCGCATTTCACACTACTCTCTTTGGGAAACGAACCGCTTGCAAAGAGAGTTACGCGCGTTAGTTCGTTGGCCGGACGATTTTGAAACTGCGCGATTGCAGACCAGCACGGAAGCACCGACAAGAGCTCCATGGATACGCTCGTCTTCATCGCCTCCAAGCTCGTAGCCCTCTTCCTGCGCGCAGAAACCTGGGAAGCGCTTTTGCTCGCAGGCGCTCTCCTTGCGCTCGTGAGGGGGCGCATTCACGCAGCGCGCGGAATGCTTTCCCTAGCGCTGGCAGGCCTCCTCGCTCTGGGCATCTTTCCTCTCGGCGATCTCCTGATCGCCCCGTTGGAGCGCACCTATCCGACCAACCCACGACTTTCTCACGTCGACGGGATCATCATCCTGGGCGGCGCGGAGGATGGCGCGGGCACGGCCCGCCACCATCAAGTCCAGCTCAACGCCGCCGCCGAACGCGTCACCGCGGGGCTCGCTCTGGCGCATCGCTTTCCGGATGCCAGGATCCTGCTCTCTGGCGGCAGCGGCGCTTTGCGCGACCTTGCCCGAGAAAGCATGCCCGGCGCCGACGTCATGGCCGCCGCCTTTCGCGAGACAGGTTTCCCGCAAACGCGGCTTCTTCTCGAGAGCCGCTCACGCAACACCAGTGAGAACGCACGCTTCAGCCACGACCTCGCGCAGCCCAAGCCGGGTGAGACATGGGTGCTCGTCTCGAGCGCCTTCCACATGAGACGCGCGATGGCGAGCTTTGAGCGCGCCGGATGGGAGGAGGTAGTCCCCTACCCTGTCGATTATCGCGCGGACGGGTTTCTCGATGGCATCGGCTGGGATCTCGCGGGCCATCTTGAGACGCTGGATCGCGCGCTCAAGGAATGGGTTGGCATCGCGGCTTACGCCGCGAGCGGGAGATAGCTTGTCTGCGAGGCAACGAAAGCACGACTGGTTTCATCCTCCGCAGGGAGCGCCTATCGGAGGGTCGAACAGATTTTTCCCGGGCCACCATTTTCATGAAGATCACCGTCGTCACCGCCGTCTACAACTCTGAAGCCACAGTCGGCGAGGCTATCGAGAGCGTCGGACGGCAAACCCATCCCGATCTTGAGCACCTTATCATTGAGGGGAAATCGAAGGACGGCTCGCTCGCCGCGATCGAACGCGCCGCCCATGACCGGATGACCCTCGTCAGCGAGCCCGACAAGGGGATCTATGATGCGCTCAACAAGGGCGTGGCGAAGGCGTCCGGTGATGTGGTGGGGTTCGTTCACAGCGACGACTTCCTCGCTCATGAAGACGTGCTTTCCCGGGTCGCTGCCGCGTTTGAGGACCCGCAGGTCGAGGCGGTCTTCTCCAATCTCGATTATGTCTCGCAAGCGGACACAAGAAAGGTCGTCCGACACTGGGCGACAGGTCCCTATAGCGCGGCGAAACTCAAGCGCGGCTGGATGCCGGCCCACCCCACCCTCTATCTCAGGCGCTCGGTCTATGAACGCCTCGGCGCCTTCGACACGAGCTTCCGGATCGCGGCCGATTACGACTTCATCCTGCGCTATTTCTCGCAAGCGACCGGTCGCTCGGTCTATATTCCCGAAGTGCTTTACAAGATGCGCCTGGGCGGTGTGAGCAATCGCAATCTCGCCCGGATCCGTGAGAAGATGGGCGAGGACTGGCACGCGATCCGGCGCAATAAGGTCGGCGGCGTGATGACGATTCCGAGCAAGAACTTCTCCAAGCTCGGGCAGTTCGTGGAGCGGCAGAAGAACTGACGCGCAGCGGGCTATGCCCAGAAATCGCCTCAGGCTCCGCGCGCCTTCCTGCTCATCTTCGCATCTCTTACAGGCAGAAAGGCTCCGGCCTTGAGAGAAAGTGGCATCACACGCCCGTGACTTCCCTTGCCGAATGACTGGATTTGCATAAACAGCCTTTTAGCGGGTGCAGCGATCTGTTACCGCTCAACTTTGAACGATGTCGGATTTTCGACCCAAAGCTCTGAACGCCCTTCCCCTCAGGCTGACCCGAGTCAGCGCTGATGCGGTAGCCTGCCAGAATGCGAGCTTCTGATGGCAGGCCAGCGCAGCAAGGTCCAGGAGGATATCCGCTTTCGAGTTTTGCGCCTTCTCGAAGAAAACCCGGAAATGTCGCAGCGCGAGCTGGCAGACGCGGTCGGCGTTAGCACGGGAAGTGCGAACTACTTGCTCAAGGCGCTCGTCGAGAAAGGCTTCGTGAAGCTCGGGAACTTTAAGGCGGCTGAAGACAAGAGACGTTACGCCTACCTGCTGACGCCGAAAGGCGTCACGGAGAAGGCGGCGATTACGCAGCGGTTCTTGGCGCGGAAGATGGCGGAGTTTGAGGCGCTGAAGGCGGAGATTGCCGCACTCAAGTCTGATTTAAACCAGAATGAATAAACCATTGGATAGAAGCTTTTCATGAAAATCGCGATGATCGGCACGGGCTATGTTGGCCTTGTTTCGGGGGTGTGTTTCTCGGATTTCGACCATGAGGTCGTTTGCGTCGACAAGAACCCCGCGAAGATCGAAGTGCTCGAGGGCGGCCGCGTGCCGATCTACGAGCCGGGGCTCGACGAATTGATGGTGAACAACGTGGAAGGCGGGCGCCTGAGCTCTACGAATTTCAAAAGCGCGATCGGCCTCGATATTCAACTGCGGTGAGCGGTCCAAAATTCATCACAAATCAGCGCCCCGATGAGCTCTAAACGAGGCTCTGAACTCCTGAAAGGTTAAAAATGTCCACGATATCCAACAATACAATTGCAGAACGGTTGATCGCAAAGCTAGTAAATCGAAATGCAACTATTGGCATTCTTGGTATGGGATATGTGGGCCAACCATTGGCCTTGCGCTATGCGCAACTAGGTTACGAAGTAATCGGGTTCGATATTGATGCCGAAAAAGTTGCCCAACTGAACGCAGGGCATTCGCATATCGAACATATAAAAGATGCAGATATCGCCTCAGCAAACGCCGCTGGTATGACGGCAAGCACAGACTTCAGCCGCGCGGCGGAAGCCGATGCTTTGATCCTGTGCGTGCCGACGCCGCTAAACAAACATCGCGAGCCGGATCTCAGCTACGTAGTTGGCACCGTCGATGCGATTGTGCCCTACCTGCGAGCTGGACAGGTAATATCCCTTGAAAGCACCACTTATCCCGGGACTACTGAAGAAGAGCTATTGCCCCGTCTAACATCGGGTGGGTTACGAGTAGGTGAGGAACTCTTCCTTGTCTATTCGCCAGAGCGCGAAGATCCAGGCAATGCAGATTTCACCACTAACACCATTCCAAAGGTAGTGGGCGGACACACCGCGCCCTGCCTCCAAGTCGGCAAAGCACTCTATGGCCAAGCCATCGACCACATTGTGCCGATGACTTCGACCAAAGCAGCTGAAATGACCAAGCTGCTCGAAAATATCCATCGTGCTGTGAACATTGGCTTAGTAAACGAAATGAAGATCGTCGCCGACCGTATGGGCATCGACATTTTCGAGGTGATTGATGCTGCAGCTACCAAACCGTTTGGGTTCACCGCTTACTACCCCGGACCAGGTTTAGGCGGGCACTGCATCCCAATTGATCCGTTCTACCTCACTTGGAAGGCACGGGAATATGGCCTGCATACGCGCTTCATCGAGCTTTCAGGAGAGATCAATCGTGCGATGCCCGAGTACGTCGTAGGCAAAGTCGCGAAAGCGCTGAACGAGCGCAGAAAATCGCTAATGGGCAGCAAGATTTTGGTTTTGGGCATCGCTTACAAAAAGAACGTCGATGACATGCGAGAAAGCCCCTCTGTCGAGGTGATGGAACTGCTGCGCGCCGCCGGTGCCGAGATTGCTTATTCGGACCCGCATGTTCCTGTTTTTCCGAAGATGCGCGAGCACACATTCGATCTGTCATCGGTCACTCTGACTCCAGAGACGATCGAAAGCTTTGACGCGGTGGTCCTGACCACTGACCACGCGCAATTCGACTACAACATGATCCGCGACAACGCGCAGGTCATCATCGACAGCCGCGGGGTCTATCGATCCCCGATGAAAAATATTGTAAAGGCCTGATATAATGAAGAATTTTGCCCTAATTGGCGCTGCTGGATATATCGCGCCGCGGCACATGAAAGCGATCCGCGACACTGGAAACGAGCTGGTCGCGGCAATGGACTTGAATGACTCGGTCGGGATCATTGACAGCCATTTCCCCGAAGCGCAGTTCTTTACCGACTTCGAGCTGCTCGACGCCCATGTAAGCGCCGAACGCCGAGCCGGTCGCGGGTTGGACTATGTCTCCATCGCCTCGCCCAACTTCCTGCACTCGGCCCATATGCAATGGGCACTGCGGACAGGCTCGGACGCGATATGCGAGAAGCCGCTGGTGCTGCATCCTGAACAAATAGACGAATTGAAGGCCATCGAGACCGACACTGGCCGCAAGATTCATACGATCCTGCAACTACGTCTGCACCCCGCCATCCTAGCCTTGCGTGACCGCGTAGCCCAGATGCCGGCTGGTGAGAAGGTCGATGTCGACCTGACCTACATTACCTCGCGTGGGAACTGGTACCTGAAAAGCTGGAAGGGCCTGACCGAGAAATCCGGCGGCATCGCTACCAACATTGGTGTCCACTTCTACGACATGCTGCATTTCGTCTACGGCGCGGTGCGCGAAAATATTGTCCACCTGAACACTCCCACGAAGGCGGCAGGCTACCTAGAATACGAACGCGCCCGTGTACGCTGGTTCCTGTCGCTCGATGTCAACGATGTTCCGGTAGAGGAACGCGCCAAGGGCAAGCGCACTTACCGCGCGGTCGTCGCCGACGGCGAGAACCTGGAATTCTCGGATGGGTTTACCGAACTTCATACCAAGATCTACGAAGACATCCTGTCGGGTGGCGGCTTTGGCGTCGAGGAAAACCGCGCGGCCATTGAAACCGTCGCGACCATCCGCAACGCGCCGATTGCGCCGAGTGGTGACCTGACCCACCCATTCGTAAAGGTATAGACATGACCCACTATCAGCACCCCAGTGCTATCGTCGACGACGGGGCCCAGATCGGCGAGAACAGCCGGATCTGGCACTTTGTCCACATCTGCGGCGGTGCTCGCATCGGAGCGGGCGTCTCGCTTGGTCAGAACGTCTTCGTCGGCAACAAGGTCGTGATTGGCGACCGTTGCAAGGTGCAGAACAACGTATCGGTCTACGATAACGTGACCTTGGAAGAGGGTGTGTTTTGCGGCCCTTCCATGGTGTTCACTAACGTGTACAACCCGCGCGGCCTGATAGAGCGCAAGGATCAATACCGCGACACGCAGGTCAAGCGCGGCGCAACGCTGGGCGCGAATTGCACCATCATCTGTGGCGTGACTATCGGCGCCTATGCTTTTGTCGGTGCGGGCGCCGTAGTGAACAAGGACGTGCCGGATTACGCGCTGATCGTCGGCGTCCCCGGTCGCCAGCGCGGTTGGATGAGCGCCTATGGAGAGCGGCTCGACCTGCCGCTGACCGGCAAAGCCAGCGTCGCATGTCCGCACACCGGCGATGTCTATACCCTGTCCGGGTCTCAGTTGACCCGCAAAGAGGCTTCCACATCATGATCCCTTTCATTGACCTGGCCGCTCAGCAAGACCGTCTTCGCGCGGAGATCGAAGCTGGCATCGCGGGGGTTCTAGCGCATGGTCAGTATATCCTTGGCCCGGAAGTGACCGAGTTGGAAGAAAAGCTGGCCACCTACACTGGCGCGGCCTATTGCGTCACCGTGGGCAACGGCACCGACGCGCTGCAAATAGCGCTGATGGCGCTCGGCGTGGGCGCGGGAGATGAGGTAATCACCCCGGGGTTCAGCTATATCGCCACCGCAGAAGCAGCCGCAGTCCTTGGTGCGAAAGTGGTATATGTCGATATAGATCCGGTTAGCTATAACCTTGATCCCGCATTGCTCGAAGCTGCGATCACTCCCAGCACCAAGGCAATCATTCCGGTCTCTCTCTATGGTCAACCTGCTGATTTCGACGCGATCAATGCCATCGCCGCAAGTCACGGCATTCCCGTAATCGAAGATGCTGCACAAAGCTTCGGCGCCTCCTACAAGGGGCGCAAATCCTGTAATCTCACGACGATAGCGTGTACCAGCTTTTTCCCTTCTAAACCGCTGGGCTGCTATGGCGACGGCGGCGCGCTGTTCACCTCGGATCCAGAACTGGCCAAGAATATCCGCCAAATTGCCCGGCACGGCCAAGATAAGAGATACCATCACGTTCGCGTTGGGATCAATTCGCGGTTGGATACGCTACAAGCGGCGATCCTGTTGCCAAAACTCGATATTCTTGACGATGAGTTAGAAGCACGACAACACGTGGCGGATCGTTACTCCACCGCGCTCGGCATGATCGGTTTGGCATCACCAACTGTAGCCAAGCACAATTCTAGCGCGTGGGCCCAGTACACCATCCGCGTCGAAAATCGAGATGAGGTACAACGCGAAATGCGCAATGCGGGAATTCCAACCGCCGTTCACTATCCAATACCACTCAATCGCCAACCGGCCGTTGGCGACATGAAGGCGAGACTGCCAAATGGGAATGAAGCTGCAAGTCAGGTCGTGAGCCTGCCGATGCATCCCTACATGCCTAACGAGGAGATCAACCTAGTCGTAGCGACCCTCAGGGATGTTATCCGTCGGTGAAGCACGTATCCGACGGCGGGGCCATGCAGATTTTTGCGGCTAATCCAGGCGGCTTACTACTTCAAAAAACAGCCCGATCCCTGACCAAATACGCTTACCCCCATTCATCACATGACTTGCGCACGGCCTTGTCTACCTGACAATGCTCCACACGACCTCGAATGCTCGTTTCGCTCCGCAACTAGGTTTATTTATGGCCAAAAGAAAGGAAACTCGCCTCATGCGAGCCTGACCTAGTCATTTCACCGCCTTCTCTGGTCAAAATTAATTAACGACTTTCTAAAAAAGATACGCAAAATAGGCGTGGTTTACTTCACAATGCGCTACATTAATATCAGAGCCCGCTATACTCTTGGTACGTTCGCCAGAGACGCTGTAAAGCTCTCATTTGGAACGGCACTCGGACGGGTTATCGCATTTGCTGCGCTGCCTCTCACCGCAAGGCTGTACACACCTGAAGATTTCTCTGTCCTAGCCGCATTTCTTGCTTTGGTATCGCCACTTGGTGTTGCCGCTTGCTTACGGTTCGAAGTCGCGATTCCGCTCGCAAGAAGACAAAAAGACGCCGCAAGTCTTGCAATACTCGCCTTGTTTTCTGTGATAATCTTCACTGCGATAACACTCCTGGTTACACAAATTTTTTCAAGTGCCATAGCATCAGCGCTAAATAATCAAGATTTTGAAAAATATCTCGTATTGGTCCCTCTCTCTGTTTTCTTAGTAGGAACATTTTCAATCCTGCAATCTTGGGCAACTGCTAAGCGGCGATTTGCAAGTATCGCAAAAGCTCGCGTTTGGCAGGCAACAATCGGATCGGGTGTAACTCTTTCTCTCGGAGCAGTTGGTTTGACCCCTATTGGCTTACTCCTCGGAAGCATCTTTAATATTGGAGCAGGAGGCATTGGTCTCGCAATTGCTGCCGCCCGGAAAGATCGAAAGCAATTTCTTGCGCTATCAGCCAATAGGGTCGTCAAAACTTGCAAGTCGCACCTTCGGTACCCACTTTTTTCAATGCCAGAATCCTTATTAAATTCAGCAAGCTTACAACTTCCCGTTTTCATTATTGCAATCCGAGGAGGAACAGAAGGCGGCCACCTCGCACTAGCCATGCAGATACTGACCATACCCATGGCCTTAATTGGTCAATCCATCTCGCAGGTCTATTCATCCAGATTGGTTGAAGAGCGAAGAGCCGGAAATCTAAATTTTTTAACCGTTTCCATCATGCGAAGGCTGCTAGTCTTTGGGGGAATACCGCTTTTCATATTTGGACTTATCGCTCCCTATACCTTTGAAATAGTATTCGGCTCTGAATGGATCAGATCTGGCGAAATTATACTTTGGATGGTCCCATGGATAACTCTTCAGTTGGTCGCATCACCGGTGTCTATCGTCATTCTCGCTGTCGGCTGGCAACGGGCAATGTTGTTGCTCACAACTTTCGGGCTAATACTTAGAAGTCTTTTTGTCCTCGCTGCACTCAAGTTCGACTACCCTGCGCCAGAATCCCTTGCAGTCGCCTCAGCAATTTTTTACGCGATAACTTGCACAGTTGTTATTCATGCTTCACGCAAGAATAACAAAAACTAAACGGAACTCCCCGATGTGGCTACGTCTAAGAAAAATCTTAAAGCGAATTGTAATTAGCAATCGATCCATCTTAAAGCTTTTCTTTTCTGCCTTTTTTGATCGTCGATTCCTTTCGGGACGATATTTTGACGAGCAACTTATCGGGTATTTTTGGGCAGCGAATGCGGTTTGGACGAGAAACATTCTTAGGTTAGCCGCCCCCCTCCCTTTCCCTACTGGCTTCCGCACTCATGTCTCAAATCCGCGGAACATTCACTTCCATCCGGACGATCTTAACAACCTCCAATCCCCCGGAACCTATTTTCAGAATTTTGCCGGGCAAATATACCTCGGAAAAGGGTGCTTTATTGGGCCAAACGTGGGAATAATTACTGCAAATCATGACCCCAGTTCCCTAGACGAACACCTCTGCGCAAAAGACGTGAGAATTGGCGCAGACAGCTGGATTGGCATGAACGCAATTATCCTGCCTGGAGTGACCCTCGGACCTAGGACGATAGTAGCCGCAGGAGCCATCGTGACTAAAGCAGTCCCAGAGGGAAATTGCGTTTTGGCCGGAAACCCTGCCAAGAAGATTCGTAACCTTGGTAGCGAGATGACTAATCTCCAAAGGCAAGCGGATTAAGAAAGTTTGGTCAACAAGGGAACTTTGATAGCAACGTCAACAGAGCCCAACGGAGCAAACGAAAGACCAGAAAAACCTTATTGGTTGCAAGTTAGCTTAAAGGACCAAACTCTCCTCACTCGATCTGCATGACGCGATGAAGAAGCGGATGAAGCCAAACAAGAAATTTCGAAAACGATGGAGGCCGACTATGCGTCCGCCAGCTGAGATCGATTTGGGTAACAACCGCGTGCCGGACGAGGCGACGACACTCGGTCTCGGCTATCTGCTGCACCGGCTGGGGTCTCAGCAGAGGTCTACCTCGAGCGGAACATACATTTTTCACTCAGAAGCACTACCCTGCGTTCGGACACCTTCACGGAAGCGACACTGAGCATGAATCGAATCCCACGAAAAACAAGTAAAGCCCCTGAAAACCCTGCCAATTCACCCAGAATGACGAGCCAAATCTGGTATCCTGAGATGAAGGCTCATTTTTGTGTTAATCCCGAGAGCGGAGTTCCTACGTCCTAGTAAGCTCAACGTCACTGTGCATGACAATTGGTCTGGGTCGACATCGGCTATTTCCCTCCGCGCAGATGACAACTGCACAGCGACTTTAATTCGATGTGCAAGGCGTCCAGTTCTTTGCCTTGTTTGCCCGTCGAAACCTGTCGCTCGCTCAACTATCTGCATATGAAACCAGCCGCCTAGGTGCTCTCAAACTACTGCCTAAGTTCAGGTAATTTCTGCTCCCATCGGAAATTCCGATCCACGCGTCACGAAAACCATCGCTCTTACGCATCAGAATTGACCGATTTCGTTGTTGCGACATGAAGTGAACTCTTGGAGCCTGAGCAATCGCCATTTTCCTGCGCACTTAAGGGCCATCTAAACGCATGAGAAAAAAGACATGAGAACGATCGTTTTTTCACCATATTCTCGCGCTCAGCATCTCGAAAACGGCCTAGCGACCTTCGCAAATGCGAAGAAAAATGAAGGCGTCGAGCTTGCAAAAATATTTCGATGGTGGCGTCTAACGCCAGACGAGGACGAGAATAGTTTTGACTATGCATTGTTCCCACTATTTCCGATGCGCATTCATTCTAGATTTCCGCTGACAGTACTTCGCGCTACGCGCACACTTCCAGCGGAGGATCAAAAAAACTATACGATAATCATCGACTCGGATCCGTTCATTGTCGCCTCATATAAATCGATCGTCAAAAAAACTCGACCAAAAAAAATAATCTATAGAGCTTCCGACCCTCTTTACCTAAAAACATCAAACAAACATCTCATCCGAGCGGAGCAAAGATTACTGCTAGCGGCGGACGAAATTTGGTGCCCGAATGTCATCATTCAAGCTGAATTCGAAGAACGTTACGGCGACAAGTCCGTAACTCTTAGAAACCCAATGAAGCGGCTAGAACAAAATTTGATCAGAGACGAACAGCCATGGGCCAACCGGAAAGCTTCTCAATTCAATCGCTCATATGAAGGAATTGGAGTCTTTTTCGGGAAAATTAACCTTGATCTTAGTTATCTCTGCAAACTCGCATCCGCAAACAAAAAGTATGCCTTTGTTGTTTTCGGAAACTACAGATGTGCTTCCTGCCCGAATAATGTTTTTTTTGAAGGCTATCAAAATCTAGCCAGAGTTTTGGCATTTATGAAAAATAGCAACTTTTTCTTCGACTTGGCGCATGACGACTTTGGAATTATGGAATTTGCTGGTATAACAGCAAAGGTTCTATCAGCCGTAGAAGCAGAGCTTCCATACTTGATTTCAACGAAACGAGAAGAATTGATTCAGATGGGAGCAGTTTTGTTGCCAACAAGTGCAGAGAAAGCTGATCTTGATTTAATTTTAAAGAGATCTAAACCATTGAATATTGACCTGACTGAGTTCGAAGAAGGAAAATTCATTGCTAGGTGCTGTGATCGAATCCATAAATTATCGATTACCGACTGATGATGCCGCTAGGAGTATTCAAATTGCAAAAACTCTGCGCTTCGAAAAAGCATTCAATCACCATGATTGCTTTTTCTTGTCGCCCCGATTCCGGTTCGGAGTGGGGCGTTGGATGGACCTTTCTCTTATTTTACGCAAGCTTATTCCGCCAAGTCAACCTTCTAGTTCGAGATGCCGAAGATCAAGTAATTAGAATAAGATCGGAACTTTCTGCTTTAAAAATTCACAACTGCAACATTATTCCAATCAAAGATTTCAACCCGCTAGGAATTCGATATTCTGGACGCTGGCAGGGATTGAATTATTTTATATGGATTCGAAAAGTATTTTGGATTCTTATTTCAAGCCGAGATTGGAGGAAATCCGAGTTCGTAAGCCAACCTACTTGGGTTAGCGACTGGAACTGGTCCCCAATTTACTATTTGCCCTATTGTCGCAAAATCGTCGGCCCGCTTGGATCGCAGCCATCTAATTTTTTAAAGACAAAAAAAACTCTCCGAGCGAAGGTCCGCGCCGCTGTCAAAATAATTCTGCGATTTAACCCACTTTTGTGGCAAAACGCGGCTTCTTCCGACATCATCATTGGCGGAATCGCAGCCAGTTCTAAGAAGGCTCCATGGAAATTTTTTACGGAAAAGACTGTCATGATTCCGCCTGTACATTCCGAGTTCGTCAGTAAGCCTTCGGAGAGTGTTACCCGGCGCGGGCCGCCTGAGTTAATCTTTATCGGAAAATATCTTGACTTCAAGAATATAGAATTTTTCTGCCATCTAGTCGATGCCTGCCTTGAAGAAATTGATAACCTTGTTGTAACTTTCGTTGGGGATCGGTTAGGAGGAAATATAAGCGTTGATAGAATTTTGGAAAAATATCCAGGTCGCGCGCGAGAGCTTGGAAAGGTGCCTCACCAGACAGTTCACGAAATATTGCAAACCGCAAACGGAATACTTCTACAAACGGCCGCGGAACACGGTGGAACAGTCGCAGTTGAAGCCATGTCACTCGGCACACCGATAATTTGCCCCTCGGGCCTAGGCATTGACGCCTTGCTACCAAGCGAACATAGCCTGACTTTTTCGAGAAACTCAGAACGGCCGGAATATGAAATCCTTAACTTGGTACGACGAGCCTTCGAGAACTACTCGTATTACAGCAACGATGCCGTCGAAAAATCACTTTACTTTTCGAAAAAGAGAACTTCGGCAGAATTGAAAAAGGCTATCGAGGACGCGCTATGATTCATATTTCTGGGCATTATTTAACTAGACGCACTTCCGGACTTTCGAGATATGCGTCGCAAATCGCTGCTGCGTTAGCTCAATATGGACTTGTTTCGATACATCTTCCGGCTTTTCTTAAGGCAAACCCAGCCGTCAGAAAGATATCTCTGGTGCTATTCGAGGCTTTCTATCCAGCGTTCGCCCTGACACTCGAACGGCAATCGAAATACATTTCCCCCGCATTCAGCGTTCCGTTGTATAACAGCGACCGTGTTGTTGTCGTCGTTCATGATCTTGCATTTTTAGATTTCCCAGAGTGCTATTCGCGGCTCGAAAGAGTCTACTATCGATACAATCTTTTTCTTTTGAAGCAATTTAGCAAAATTCGAATTGTTGCCCCTTCGGCCTTTGTGAAATCAGATATCAACGAACGACTAGGAATCTCTGCTGATCGAATTTCCGTTATCAGTCCGTATGCCTCAATTGAGACACTTCACAGCAACATTGAATCCGAGACGTTAGAGAAAACCTCTGAGACCAATGATGAAACTCGATATATCTTGCTTGTATCCAACGGGCATCCACGAAAGAATATTGAAGCGACAATACTCGGCTTCAAGAGCAGTGCTCTTCCCGGGAATAATGTTAAGCTTTTGTTGGTGGGGACATTCGAAAAGCAATTACCACTACTCGACGACGTTTCAATCGAAGTGCGGAGTGATGTCTCTGACGAGGAGCTAGTCAAACTTTACAAAGGAGCTTACGGCTCTGCCCTTTTTAGCTTGAATGAGGGCTTTGGAATCCCAGTTCTTGAAGCTGCTATGTTTGGTATCCCATGCGTTCATTCTAATGTTACTGGCCTTCATTCTTTCGATCTCGATGGAAACCTGCCGAAGAATGTGATCTCGCCTGAAGATATTTCAGCTCAGTTAAACACAATGCTAGAGCAAGACTCACGTAACTACTACTTGTCAATTGGCGAACGGATCGAAGGGACGTTCAACCAAGAAGTTTTTGATGAAAGCTGGAGGGAATTGTTGAGAGTTCGCCGATTGAAACAATCGTAATTGCTATTTGTGCAAAGAAGGTGTATCGCGTCATATTGCAAAGATCTATTTGTGGAACATATTATTTCAACAGCATATGTCGACTCTATTTTTTCCAACGATGAGACTGCATAACGCGCTTTTCTTAGAGAGAACGACATGCATAAAGATAAAATCGCGAACCTTTTCCGCCAGCGAGGCTTTTGGGGAGCTGTAACTTACCTCCTTCCCTTTCTTATTGGATTCATTCGCGGCATCTTTCGGGGCTACGCTTTTGTTTTTATTGGACGAGGCGTAAAAATCAGATCCCGGAGTAAAGTCAAAATCGGCGCCTTCACGAGAATTGAGGATTTTACCGAGATCGATGGATTTGGCACGCGAGGCGTCCATATAGGAAAGCGCTGTAAAATTGGTAAGTATTCCATTATTCGTGTTCCGCCAACGCCCGACACACCCGGCCAAGGGGTTTTAATTGGTGATCATTCCACACTCGCAGAATTTTGCTTCGTAGGCGGCGCTGCGCTAGTAGAAATAGGGAAAAATTGCAGTATTGGGCAATATGTGTCGTTTCATCCTCAGAATCACTTAGGCCCTGGTAAATCAAGTGGGACAACCCAGTTTGGTATCTCTGTGAGATCAAATGTTTGGATAGGCGCCAAAGCAACACTGCTAGATGGCACTTACATTGATGAACATACGACCGTTGGAGCTTGTGCACTTTTAAATAAACGGTACTCTTCTGGTACAGTAATTGGAGTTCCGGCCAAAAATGTCGCTATCTAAAAAGGCTCTAATAGTTTATCTTCTTTTCGCGAGCTGCCTGAGCAGCGCGTTCTTGATTCCGTTTTTTAATAGTAGCGGTCAGTATCCGCTAGCTTATCTGACTGCAATATTGATTTTCCTGCCTGCATTGAGGGCCGGGGGAATGAAGAAAAATTCATTCTCTCTGATTATCCTGATGTCAACCTTGCTTATCCTAAATGGCACCCCTTTTTCGACTGTAGCGTTCATTTCCGCCTATCTTTTCGTGTTTTCCGCCGTAACAAGCGATAGGTTTATCTCCAATTCATCCAAGCTGTCTAACTTTGGATTTTTCTTATTGCTTTCGATTTCTGTCCTCTACTCCATGGGCGTGGGTGAATACTATTCATCGTCTCGTTTTTTTCCACGCCTAAAGGGATACACCCTAGAGGCTTCATATATGGGTATGACCTTGGTGGGGCTATGGTTCATCACTAAGTCGTCTCAACTACGAGCAGGAATTATTTTTCTGATATGCGCAACCCAGAGCGGGCTCGCAATCATTGGTTTACTCATGCGGTTCACCGTGTTCAGAAGAAGTTTTATTCTTTTGTTTTCCACCTTCACTGCCTACCTCATTTTCACGCCGATAAATCAGGAACTCCTTCTATCGAATAGCTTCTTCATCCGATTTCTGGGTATCGTGTCTGTAAAGAATATGGATTACTTTGGTTTTCTATTCGGGCGCGGCGTTGGAGCCTCTGATGCGCAAGTGGCGATGTTCCTTGAACCATTTGGAATATCTGGCTATAGCGGATCTTTTATCTTTGGCATCTTTAGCGACTTTGGATTATTGCCGTTTATTTTACTGCTGACAATTTTAACCCAGCGGATTCCGCTGGCGCTAGCATTGCTACTTATGCTTAATTTTGCTTTGGCCTCACCCTATACTCTTTTCATATCTTGGGCGTGGTGTTTTTCCGAGGCAAAGACTGCTGGACTGAGGGACAAGAATGGTAGGTCTTTCGCCCTCTCGCGCCGCTTAACAGGAGGCGCAGACCAACCACCTAAGACAAACGGTAACGGTGACCGAACGACAGTAGGCTATGTAGGATGATCGTTTTTTGTCACCTCCTAAATGATCGTTCGGGCAGTCCTACTGTCCTTCGTTCGACAATTGATGCGCTGAACGCGAGCGCGCAGGTGCAGCTCTTCGTTGGCTCGCAAGGACGCGGCGTGCTCGAGGAAGCGGGTGTGCCGACGCAACGTTACTGGTATCGCCGTAGCCGCTACCGAATGATAACTTTGTTGACGTATGTCACGAGTCAATTCGCGCTTTACCGAGCGCTCTCGCAGTCAGCAAATATCCCGCGGGATGCAACGGTTTTCGTGAATACGCTGCTACCGTTCGCAGCAATGCTTTGGGGCCGCCGCACCGGGCGGCGTGTTGTAGTGCATGTTCACGAAGTCTCCGTTGCGCCGGTTCCGCTGCGCCGTTTCCTGACAAGTTTCGCGGCACGCTCAGCCGACCTACTCATTTATGTCTCCAACGACCATCGAGCGCGCCTGCCTATCAATGGCCCTCCCGCAGTTATCTTGCCCAACCCGGTTAGTCCGGCTTTGGCCGCTCGCGCCTGTGAACATACCCCACGACAAAAGGGGCAATTCCGGGTGCTAATGTTAGCCTCGCTAAGAGGCTACAAAGGAATCAGAGAATTCATTGCGCTTGCTGGAGCTCTTAAGGACCGTGGCGATATTACCTTTGACCTCGTTCTGAATGCCGAGGAGCGCGAGATTGCGGCCTTTTCAGGAAGCCATACAAATTCGGCCAACATCACCATCCACCCATCCACGAGCGACCCAGCTGGTTTCTACGCAGCTGCTGACCTTGTTCTAAACCTCTCGCGGCCCGACCAGTGGATCGAAACCTTCGGCCTCACAGTAGTAGAGGCGATGACCTTTGGCGTTCCTGTGATTGTTCCACCTGTCGGTGGCCCAGCGGAGATCATCACCAACGGTGTTGAGGGCTATTGCATCGACTCGCGCGACGGCGTTGCGCTGTGTGCGGCGGTGTTAGCGCTGGCCGACAACCCAGAAACCCATGCTGCCATGGCGCGGGCCGCGCGGATTCGGGCGCGAGATTTTTCCTTCGAGGCGTATGCGACCTCTCTGCGCGAGGCACTCAAAAATCTTTGCGAAAGGTCAGTCAGATGAGAATTGCTATTCTTGGAACCGTTGGCGTGCCGGGCCGCTATGGTGGCTTTGAAACCCTAGCCGAGAACCTTGTTCGATACCACAAAAGAACCGGTCACCGTTCTGCACTTACTGTCTGGTGTTCAGCCAAAGACAATTGCGAACACCCGGTACATTTCGAGAGCGCCGATCTGCGATACGTGGACTTGCGCGCGAACGGGGCCCAGAGCATTCCCTACGACGTAATAAGTCTCTGGCAAGCGGTGCGTAGCGGGCATGATCGTATCCTACTCCTTGGGGTTTCTGGCGCACTGGCGCTGCCCTTGTTCCGGCTTATAAGCCAGTCGCGCGTAATCACAAACATCGATGGAATTGAGTGGAAGCGCGAGAAATGGAAGGGACTAGCCCGACTGGTGTTGCGAGCTTCGGAATGGGCGGCGGTACACTTTTCACACGAGGTCATCGCCGATAATCAGGCGATCGCCGACCATGTCCGCGAAACCTATGGCTTTAATTGCCATGTTATAGCTTACGGTGGCGATCATGCGCTTGACCATATCGGAAAGGCTGAGGTCCCCGCCGGGTTACCTCCGCATTTTGCCCTAGCGCTGTGCCGGATTGAACCGGAAAACAATGTCGATCTCATTCTCGAGGCTTTCGACGAGCTCGACACACCACTGGTCTTCGTGGGCAACTGGGACAACAACGCGTATAGCCGCGATCTTAAGGCACGGTATAGTGGGCGTCCGAACCTGCACTTGGTCGACCCCATATATGAGTCCGGCGCGCTACATGCGCTGCGCAGGCGGGCTTCGGTCTACCTTCACGGCCATTCTGCAGGTGGAACAAACCCTTCCCTAGTCGAGATGATGCATTTTGGCGTTCCGATTATTACGCATGGTTGCGCTTTCAACCGCAACAGCACAGAAGGCCAAGCGTATTACTTTAAGACTGCGGCAGAGCTTGCAGATCGTCTACGTCGCCTCAATCCGGAAGACGCTGCCCAGATCGGCGCCAAAATGCGCGAGATCGCAAAACGCCGCTACACGTGGGAGCGCATCGGCGAGGCCTATTTCCAGCTTCTTGAGCGCAATTGATTCGCACGGCGCGCCAAACCGTTTCAACGAGGTAAAGTTGGCTAATCTTATTCACCCTGTCCTTCTCTGCGGCGGCGCAGGCACGCGACTCTGGCCGCTCTCGCGAAAGAGCTACCCCAAGCAATTCGTCAACCTGATGGGCGAGGAGAGCCTGTTCCAGGCTTCGGCCAAACGGCTCGCGGGCGACGGCTTTGCCGCGCCATCCGTGATTACCGGCGCAGATTTCCGCTTCGTCGTGATAGAACAACTGGCCGCGCTCGAAATCGCCCCCGCCGATATTCTCATCGAGCCCTCCGCTCGCAACACCGCCGCGGCGATCTGCGCGGGTGCGCTGGTGCTCGAGGCCCGCGAGCCCGGCGCGCTGATGCTGATAGCGCCGTCGGATCACGTCATCCCCGATCCCGCGCACTTCCGTGCAGCGGTCGAGGCCGCCGCCCCGGCAGCCGAGGCCGGACAGCTGGTCACCTTCGGCATCCGTCCCGATCGACCCGAGACCGGCTACGGATGGCTGGAACTGAGCGAAGCCCCGGACGCGGAATTCTCCGCGACCCCGCAGCCACTGAAATCCTTCGTCGAGAAGCCTGACTTGGCCATGGCCGAGACGCTGCTCGAGGGTGGCCTGCATCTCTGGAACGCCGGCATCTTCCTCTTCTCCACCTCGGCGATCCTCGACGCCTTCGCAAAACACGCCCCCGAGACGCTCGCGCAAGCGAAGGCTGCTGTCGATGCCGCCGAGCGCGATCTCGCCTTTACCCGGCTTGCTCCCGAGCCTTGGGCGCAGCTCGAAGACATCTCGATCGACTACGCGGTGATGGAACGCGCCGACAACCTGACCGTCGTGCCCTTTGGTGGCGCGTGGTCGGATCTTGGCGACTGGCAGGCGGTCTGGCGCGAGCAGAACCCGAACGAACACGGCATCGTCGCGACCGGCCCTGCCACTGCAATCGACTGCCGCGACACGCTTCTGCATTCAACGGATACCGCTCAGGAACTGGTCGGAATCGGTCTCGAAGACATCATTGCGGTCGCCATGCCCGATGCCGTCCTCGTCGCCCACAAGGACCGTGCGCAGGACGTGAAGAAGGCTGTGGCCGAACTGAAGGCCAAGGGCGCCGCCCAGGCCGAGACCCTGCCCCGCGACTTCCGCCCCTGGGGCTGGTATGAGAGCCTCGTCGTCGGCCAGCGCTTTCAGGTGAAGCGGATTCACGTTCACCCTGGCGCCGCGCTGAGCTTGCAGAGCCATCACCATCGCGCCGAGCACTGGATTGTCGTCGAGGGCACCGCGAAGGTGACGATTGATGACGAGGTGAAGCTCGTGACCGAGAACCAGTCCGTCTATATCCCGCTCGGTGCCGTACATCGCATGGAAAACCCGGGGAAAGTCCCGTTGACACTGATCGAAGTGCAAACCGGCAGCTATCTCGGCGAGGACGACATCATCCGCTACGAGGATGTCTACGCGCGGGGACAGGGTGCGAAAGGCTAGCCGCATCGCCAAGGCAAATTTATTTTATTGAAAGAAATTTATTGATGCAGGTCGAACCAACACCCCTCAGCGGCGTTCTTGTGATCACCCCGAAGCGATTCGGCGATCACCGTGGGTTTTTCTCCGAGAGCTATTCGGCGAAGCGATTTGCCGAGGCCGGGATCGATATCGACTTCGTGCAGGACAACCATTCGGTTTCCGAGGCGGTGGGCACGGTGCGCGGGCTGCATTTTCAGGCCCCGCCGCACGCTCAGGCGAAGCTGGTGCGCTGCGGGCGCGGGCGGCTCTGGGATGTTGCGGTCGATATCCGCAAGGGCAGCCCGAGTTACGGCCAGTGGTTCGGCACGGAACTGAGCTTTGAGAACGGCAAGCAGCTGCTGATCCCGGCAGGCTTCGCGCATGGGTTCGTGACGCTCGAGCCGGGGACCGAAATTGTCTATAAGTGCTCGGATTACTACGCGCCCGACTGCGAAGGCGCGATCCGCTGGGACGATCCCGATCTGGCCATCGACTGGCCGCTTTCCGCAGGAATAGAGCCTGTTTTGTCCGGCAAGGATGCCGAGGCACCTCTGCTCGCTTCCGTCGATAGCCCCTTCAAATGGGAGGGCGCAGCATGAAGATCCTCGTCACCGGCGGCGCAGGTTTCATCGGCTCCGCGGTCGTCCGTCTCGCCGTCTCGCGCGGCCATGCGGTGGTTAACCTCGACGCGCTGACCTATGCCGCCTGCCTCGTGAACGTCGCGCCCGTCGCGGGCAGCCCGCTCTACGCGTTTGAGCAGGCCGATATCCGCGATCCAGAGTCGCTGACGGCGATCTTCGCCCGCCACAAGCCCGATGCGGTGATGCATCTCGCCGCCGAAAGCCACGTGGATCGCTCGATCGACGGCCCCGGCGCCTTCATCGAGACCAACGTGATGGGCACCTACAACATGCTGCAGGCCGCCCGCGCCTATTGGGAGGCCGAGGGTCGCCCCGAAAGCTTCCGCTTCCATCACATCTCGACCGACGAGGTCTATGGCACGCTCGGCCCCACCGGCCAGTTCACCGAAGAGACGCCCTACGCCCCGAACAGCCCCTATTCCGCCTCGAAAGCGGGCTCGGACCATCTCGTGCGCGCTTGGCACGAGACCTATGGCCTGCCGGTCGTGCTCACCAATTGCTCGAACAATTACGGCCCCTATCACTTCCCCGAAAAGCTGATCCCGGTCGTGATCCTGAACGCGCTCGCGGGCAAGCCGCTGCCGATCTATGGCGACGGCTCGAATGTGCGCGACTGGCTCTATGTGGAAGATCACGCCGATGCGCTGCTTCTGGTGCTTGAGAAAGGCGCCTTGGGCCGCAGCTACAATATTGGCGGCGAGAACGAGCGGTCGAACCTCGAACTGGTCCAGACGATCTGCACCATTCTCGACAAGCTGCGTCCGGGCAACGCGCCCTATGCCGATCTGATCAGCTTCGTCACAGACCGCCCCGGCCATGATGCCCGCTACGCGATCGACCCCACCCGCATCCGCGAGGAGCTGGGCTGGCGGCCGAGCGTCACCGTTGAAGAGGGGCTCGAGCGCACCGTGCGCTGGTATCTCGAGAACGAGGACTGGTGGCGCCCGCTGCTGGACCGGCACGGCGTCGGTGAAAGGCTGGGCAAGGCATGATCCTCGTCTTCGGACAGACCGGCCAAGTCGCGCAGGAGTTGCAACGCCTCGCCCCCGATGCGGCGTTCTTAGGCCGGAATAGGGTCGATTTGCGTGATCCCGGTGCCGCCGCAGAGGCGATCCGGGAAGCCAAGCCCGAGGCGGTGATCAACGCCGCCGCCTATACCGCCGTGGACAAAGCTGAAGAAGAGGAGGCGCTCGCCCAGGTGGTCAATGGTGATGCGCCCGCGGCGATGGCCAAGGCCTGCCGCGACCTCGACATCCCGCTCATTCACATCTCCACCGATTACGTCTTCGACGGCTCGGGCGACGCGCCGTTCGAGCCGACCGATCCGACCGATCCGCTGGGCGCCTATGGCCGCACCAAGCTCGCCGGAGAACAGGCGATCCGGGCCGCAGGCGGCCCCTTCGCCATCCTGCGCACGAGCTGGGTCTTCTCATCCCATGGCGGGAATTTTGTGAAGACGATGCTGCGCCTGTCGGAAAGCCGCGAGCGCCTGACGATCGTCGCCGACCAGATCGGTGGACCGACACCGGCCAAGGCCATCGCCGAGGCTTGCCTGACCATCGCGAAGGAACTGCAGCGCGCGCCCAAGAAGAGCGGCGTTTACCATTTCTCAGGCTCTCCCGATGTAAGTTGGGCAGGCTTCGCGCGGGAGATCTTCGCGCGGGCCGGGCGCGGCGTGACGGTGGAGGATATCCCCACCGCCGATTATCCGACGCCCGCGAAACGGCCGCTCAATTCGCGGCTCGACTGCAGCGATCTGGCCGTGTTCGGCCTGAACAGACCCGATTGGAGTTCGGGATTGGACGAGGTTTTGACCGAATTGGGGGCGATATGACGCGCAAGGGGATCATTCTGGCGGGCGGCTCGGGCACGCGACTCTATCCGATCACGATGGGCGTCTCAAAACAGCTTCTGCCGGTCTACGACAAGCCGATGATCTACTACCCGCTGACCACCCTGATGCTGGCCGGTATTCGCGAGATCGCGGTGATCACCACGCCGCATGATCAGGAGCAGTTCATCCGCACGCTCGGCGATGGCAGCCAATGGGGGCTGAGCCTGACCTATATCACCCAGCCCTCGCCCGACGGTCTGGCGCAGGCCTATCTGCTGGCTGAAGATTTTCTCGCGGGCAGCCCTTCGGCGATGGTTCTGGGCGACAACATCTTCTTCGGCGCGGGTCTCGGCAAGATCCTGAAAGCGGCGAATGCGACCACAGAGGGCGGCACCGTCTTCGGCTACCGCGTCCGCGATCCCGAACGCTACGGCGTGGTGGATTTCGACGACAGCGGCAAAGTGCGTGCGATCATCGAGAAGCCCGAAGTGCCGCCCTCGCAATTCGCGGTCACGGGGCTCTATTTCCTCGACGAGACCGCTCCGGACCGCGCCAAGACGATCACGCCGTCCGCTCGGGGCGAGTTGGAGATCACCTCGCTTCTGGAAACCTACCTACATGACGGCGCGCTCTCGGTCACCCAGATGGGCCGGGGCTTTGCCTGGCTCGACACCGGAACGCATGGCAGCCTGCTCGATGCGGGGAACTTCGTGCGAACGCTGGAAGAGCGACAAGGCCTGCAAAGCGGTTCGCCCGACGAGATCGCCTTCGAGAAGGGCTGGATCAGTGCCGACGCGCTCGCCGATCGCGCGAAGAAATTCGGCAAGAACAGCTATGGCGAATATTTGGAAACGACTGTGAAGATCAGGAAATGACCGAGCTCAATGACGTGGTTATCCACCCCGTCCTCCTTTGCGGCGGCTCGCGGACAAGGCGCGAAGGGGTAATGGTGGCGCCGCTTCCGAGGACAAGGTAGCACCAACGCCTCGAAATTCTTGAGCAAAAAGGCAAGAGCCGCGACCTTCATAGTCGCGGCTTTTTTGTTGGAATATCTTTCTATCGCGACGCGACAGAAGGAAAGAAAAACTGACACTCTGTTAGTGGATGCAGCCCTGCTGCCCCCTCGCGAGAACACTTACGGGAGTTCGGACGTGTCGAAGGATACGATAGCAGCCCCAACTCGATCGGCACTATCCGCCCCGGACCAATACGCGCGAGCTTCCATCCAATCGGCCTCGGAAACCGGGTCACTGAAACCAGGATCCGAAAGTTGACGAAGCCCGTAGTCCAGATGGATCAGGCGGCCTAAGACGTTCATATCGTCGAAATCGATCGCGACCTCCAGCACATCTCGCCCCACCACGATACCAGAACCGGCGTCGACAACGAGATAGCGCCGAATAGCCTTCAGCAGGGACTCCGCCGGATCGAGATCCGGCTCAGGCCCCTCCGCTCTTCCGAAGAGCCAGCGATGGGCATAACTGCAAGCCTCATCCGTCAGCAGAACATACTGAAACTCGTCTTCCTTGAATGGGCCTCGCCGCGCGATCATCGACCGCGTCTCGAGGAAACCGCGCCCTTTAAGTTTGAGCGCGCCTTCGTAGCTCGTCGCACCATTCTCCAACAGCTCAAGGAGCGGACGCAGCAAGGGGTCCGCCAGCATGTTCTTGATACGGCGATAGACAAACCCATCGCCGAGCGCTTCGGCAAGACTGAGATCACGATGAACATACATCTCGCGATCGGAAATGAGCAGAAAACTCGGGTCGATTTCAGTTGCGGTCATCGAGGTGGTCCCTTTGCAAGAATGTATCAGCGAGCGCACGAATGTCTCTTATAACCGGTAGAGCTAAAACCAACATTGCGCGATTGCAAGGGGGTGAAACGGACGCCGAAAAGCCCTCTGCGCGACACGCTCGCGAGCAACCTCAGATCACTGCGCGCAGAGCGTGGATGGTCGCAGGAACGTCTAGCGCTCGAATCTGGCCTCAACAGAACCTATTTGAGCGCCGTGGAGCGTAGCGAGCAGAATATCTCCATCGACAATGTCTGGCGCCTCGCTCAGGCACTCGATATCGACCCCGCTAATCTGCTCAAGGTGAAGCTGCGGAGCTGATCGCTCACTCGGCTCAGAACGCGATGGGCTCGAGGAGCTCCGCAATCGTCGCCAACCGCCCGCCTTCCCCATAGCGCTCGCGCCCCAAAGCATGCCCCATCACGTCGCGCCGGATCCGCTCGTCGATCCCAGCGGCAAGCATCCGATCCTCAAACGCATGTCGCAGGCTGTAGAGAGAATGCCGCTCGCTCTCGAGGAGGCCCGCATCACGCAGATAGGTATTCACCGTGGCACTCAGCGTGGCAGAGCTCTCGCGATAGCGCGAAAACCCGTCCGGAAACGCTCGCATCTGACCTGCCCCCCGCGGGATCCCTCAACGTAGTGTAGAGTCTGCGCCAACTCTGAAGGAGCAGACGAATGCGAAAAAGCCGTTTCACCGAGGCGCAGATTATTGGGATGATCAAGGAGCAGGAGGCAGGCATGCCGACAGCTGATGTGTGCCGCAGGCATGGCCTCAGCCCGGCGACCTTTTACAAGTTCAAGGCCAAGTATGGTGGCATGGAGCTCTCCGAGGCAGCCAGGCTGAAGGCGCTCGAAGACGAAAACGCCAAGCTCAAACGTCTGTTGGCCGACACCATGCTCGACAACGTGGTTCTGAAGGATCTGCTGGGAAAGAACTGACGACATTGACCAGGCGGCGAGAGGCGGCGCTCAGGGCGATGCGGGATCATGACATCTCGCAGCGTCGGGCCTGCCAGCTTGTCGGTGTCGACCCCAAGACGGTCCGGCGCACACGCCCGCCGGACTGCCCCGAGATCCGCGAGGAGATGAAGGAGATCGCCGGGAAGCGGCGCCGGTTTGGCTATCGCCGGATCGGCATCCTGCTTGAGCGCAAGGGCATGACCATGAACCACAAGAAGCTGTATCGGCTCTATCGCGAGGAAGGGCTATCGGTGAAGCGACGGCGTGGACGCAAGCGGGCTCGCGGGTCACGCACGCCGATGCCTGCGGCGGCGCATCCCAATGCGCGCTGGTCGCTCGACTTCCTGGCGGACAGCTTCGGCGCCTCGCGCAAGTTCCGTATTTTGGCCGTGATCGACGATTGTTGCAGAGAGAACCTGTGCCTGGTCGCCGATACCAGTATATCGGGCAAGCGTGTTGCCCGTGAACTCGATGCGCTGGTGCGGATCTACGGAAAGCCTGCTTGCATTGTCAGCGACAACGGGACGGAGTTCACCAGCCGGGCCATCCTGAGATGGGCCGACCAGAACGCCATTCCCTGGCACTACATCGACCCCGGCAAGCCGCAGCAGAACGCGTTCATCGAGTCCTTCAACGGAAGCCTGCGCGACGAATTATTAAACGAGGAGATCTTCGACACACTGGACGATGCCCGGCGCAAGTTGGCGCTCTGGCGCTACGACTACAACGCCGTCAGACCGCACTCGTCTCTGGGAAACCAGACGCCGCTCGAAGCGCGCCGGACGCTTGAGCAATTTGAGGGCTCCGCGCCCGGCGCGCTTGCCCACAACAACCGATCCGACTACCAATCTCAAACCTGCAGACTCTCGTTATGAACGAGGGCCCCAAGGGGGGCAGGTCACATCGCATCGAGCGACACGCCGTGAAGCGGCATGACGCGCTCCGCGTTCTGCGTCTTGAGAACCCGCCCGATCGGCTGCAGGAGCAGATGCGGGATCGGGTCATCCAGTCGGATCTCCTCAGGCCTGAGCGCTGCAATCTCGCTCGGTCGGAGCCCAGTATTCACCATCACCAGCAGGATTGCCCGCGCCTGCGGCTCCAGCCCATCGAGCGCACCGGCGGCCAGCAAGCGATCCCGCACCCAGTCGTCCGAGAAGGAGGGCCGCCGCGCAGCTTTCCCCTGTCGAAAGCCGAGATCCTCAAGCGGCAACTCGAGCCCGAGCCGCTTGTCACGGTTCACGCGCCTCAAGACCGCACTCAGATGCGTCAGATCCTTGTTCGCGGAATTGGGTGTGAGCCATTCGCGCTCCAGCCGCTCCACCCACCAATCGCGGAAATCGAGGAAATCATCGATCGTGAGATCGGCAAGCGGCTTGTCACCGACAACCGATACGAAATTCTGCACCGCCTTGATATGCGGGTAACGCCACCGCCGAACCTGGTCCGCACTCTTGCCCAAGGTCTTGTCGCGCGCGAGCCCCCAGAATAGCTCAAGCGCCCGCGATACGGTGATCAACGGCAGCTCCGCCCCACCCAAGAGCGAATCCGCCCCGAGCGGATCACGCATCTCGTCACTGGCAACCAGATCGATTCGCGCGAGTAGCTCTTGCACAGGCAGACGCGCCACCTTGCGCGCATCGAGAAATCGGTAGCCGCGCGCCTTCGCAAACCGCTTGGCCGCAGCGAACCGCGCTTCCGCGTCTTCCGTGTCGCCATCGAGCATCGCCTCCCAGACCTCGACCTGCTCGGCCCAGAGCATCGGCGCCTTCTGCCTGGCCACCGCCTCTGACCCCGTCCGAAGGCTGATCACCACTTCACGGCGCGGATCGACAGAGGCATACCCTTTGGGAACCCGCCGACGCAGATGCCAAATTTCGCCGCGCTTGGTGATATTCATCGCACACCTCCGGGAAAGAGCTTTGTGTATCACTATGTGTAGCACGAAAGCCTTCTCTGGGGAATCGAATTCAAAATAAATAAATGTTTTATTTGTATTTTTTTACGATTCTTCTTTGAAAATCGAGATGGATATGTCGGAGAGGAATTCCGATTATGATGCGCTTTATCTCATCGGCTCGGCTCGAGCTTCGTCGCGCGGCATCCAGATACGGGCTCTGTCATCCAGCCCGGCTCACATGCTGCTAACGGGTGCGCATCCGCAGTGTCCCCCGTCAGCCTCCCTGGGACATCTGAGTTGATTTTGTAACGGAGGGTTTCTGGCTCATCGTAACCACCAAGGAGTGAAGATGAGACAGGAAGCCGGAACAGCGAAGCCGACGCCGGAGTCGATGGTGAAGGACATCCGCCGGCGCACGCGGAAGCACCGTTCCGGCACCTTGGCGTTGGATCCGGCCTGGAGCGGTCGCGCTTCATCGGCCTGTGCCGCAACTGCGAAGGCCTCGGCTGCGGACGCGCTGAGATTACCCTGCCCAAGCTTTTCCCAGCAAGCTCACGAGTCGTTGGCGGATGACTCGCCACCGTCGGGTCGGTGTTGATTGGGGCGTATCGTCGGGCGGGAACGACCACGCCCGTGAAAATACGTCAGATCAATCCGACTGCGGATGGGTATTTCGGTCGACCATTGCCTCAGATGCGTCATACCTGCTGGTTTGCAGGTTAGAAGGGCTCCTCATCGAAGAACACCGCGCCGCCCATGATCTGGCCCATATGATCGCATCCGTCCTCGCGCTGAATGAAGTGCAGCCAAGCTTTCTGCGCAAAACGGTCTGGAGAGAGGGTGTAATACGTTGCGTTCAGCTCTTCTCGCGTGATGCGGTGATCGACGACGGCGGCCGCCTCGAACGCCTCCCGCCCCGCGATCGGCATAGACCTGACCTGCATCGCGTAGGCGGCATATTCGGCTGTCGCACTGCAATCGCTGAACGGGCATTCGACCTTATCGTAGGCGGCATGCGTCAATTCGTGCACTACAACGCTATCGAAATATAGATCATCGGGCACACCGGAAAAGGCGCGTTCCGGTTTACGGCTCTCGGCCATGAGATCCGGCGGCAGCAAGCGGACGAACGCTTCGCCGCAATGGAATAGGCCGATGCAATCCTCGGGTAGGGTCTCATCGAACCGGATTGTCAGACCCTCGGGCACCATGACGTTGCAGGCGGCAAGCTTTGGGATCTCACGCGCGGCAATCCGGCAGATGCGATCCCGAGCCACTGGCGTCCCTCCTTCGACTGTCAGAGCCGCCGTCTGGCAAAGGGTGTTTTCCGCGCCAGCAATGCTTGCCGTGGCCACCAAAAGCCCGGCGATCAAACCGACAGACCTGTACACGTCGCCCTCCTTTGGTGACCCGTTGAAAGGGTATCACATCAGGCGCGCGACGGTTACCTCCCGATCCTAGTCTGCATTCACCGACGCCAGCGGAGGACAACTCCTTTTACCGGATACAGCGTTTCTGAGCTTTCGGCGCTGCGTATTCGCGATGTCGGAGATATCGGAGGTTGGAGCAACGCACCGTATAAAAGCCCGGAGCCCGATCGGTGTTGCTGTGCCTCGTTCATTATCGCCACACGGGGGTGATGCGGCTCGCCCCGGTTCGATGCGGCGAGAGCACACCGCGAATAGGAAGGCCGGTCCCAATCTCATGGGACCGGCAAGACAGGTTTTGAGGGCCACCAAGCTATTCGAACCGGACCATTGAAGGTTTGTTGTCGATCATGTTGATGACCGCCGTCTCAGCGCCATCAGGAAGGCGAATGTCGACCATCGCTCCGAGACGCATCTTAAGAACCCCATCAACGATACTTCCCGAGTTATGTGCCCAAGGTTCAAAATGGCTCTTTGCCACTTGTATCTGCTCCGGCGTTTCGACGACTTTCGTGCCATCCGCCTTGGTGAAAACGACAGAAGTCACGTAGGCCGCAGCGGGAGAGGGGCCCGCATCAACGTATAGTCGCGCTTGATCGGGCTTGCCGGGCACCTTGAGGGCCGAGATATGATAGACCTTGTCGCTCGTGCGCTTCTGGAGCTCGGAAATCCCAAAAAAGTAGCTATAGAAGCCGACCGTGAAGATAACCGAAAAGACGGTCAGTCCGATATTTAGCGAACGGCCGAAATATCGAGCGAAATCATCTCGTTTCAGCAAGCTGTCGAGCGAGTAAAGTCCCGTTCCGTAGATCATTACGCTGACAGAGATCGCGAGACCGAGGGCTGCCATCGTCCATTCGTCGAGGCATTCATACCCCATCCACCCGAAGATGAGCATCAGGGCCATATTGAGCAGGGCCGACCCCGTCGCCGCAACCCTGGTAAAGAGGCCGAAAATTAGCCCGAGGCCAACGAGAACTTCTGCCGTGGACATCATGTAAATCGACCATTCCGCGATCATCGGATGGTTCAATACCCAGTGTATCACAGGCTCAAGCGGTGAGCCGGGGGCGGCTTCAACCAGTTTGCTAGCGAGAGATGCAGGGCTCGTGATGTCATGCTTGGCTGGGACATTGATGAAGCGGCGCCATCCCCCCATCAGAAAGACAAACCCCATTGAGATCATCGCGGCGCGAAGGGCAAAGTCTCTGGCGAATTCTGACCTTGCTATCGGCTTCTTTTCCATCTCGTTTCCTACTCATTTGCGTGACCGCGGGTGGCGATCGGTTCTCTTATTTTTTTGCTCGCATAGGGCCGTCTATGGCTTCGCGTATACAGCCCGAAGTCGAAAAGGCCCTCGCATCGCCATCCCTACTCCAATGAAATTTCGCAGCGTTGACGCAGATCAAATCATGATCGTTTTCAATTATTTGCGCCTTCTTCCTTCTTGCCCCGTCACAAGATGAACCGTATGAAAACCGGGGTTCGGCTGTTTCGGCATGGGCGGACGAGTTTCGCGCTGAAAAATATGCCGATGGCCTGCCCGCGCACAAGAACAGCTCCGCAACGCTGGCGATTTAGCTCGCCGTAGAGGGCATCGGACTGGATGCATGTATGGGGCTATAGGTGAATAGCCTCGCGTTTCTTGGGGCGGATCAGTGAGATAGCCATAGACGCCCGCACGCAGCCCCCCCGATGCGCAGCAGCTGACCGGGCGTGATCAGGTGGGTTGCGCTCCAGCGCAGCAGCTCCTGATCAACGCTCGCGGCCGTCGGCGCGGATAATCTTGAGATTGCTCATCGCTGGATCTCGAATAGCGCGCCGCCCATCGCATCGCGGCATCTTCCAGCACCGCGACAAAAAGCGCACCAGCGGGCACCTGCGGGTTCAACTCGCTCATACGCGGCAGATCCCACGCCCCCCCCCGGACAAGCACCCCGATATACGGCTGCCCGGTAGCAAAACCGATGGTGAGAACCCTCAGGTCGCTGTCGCAGTTCTCGCGGATCGTCGCAGCTTCGCTCTGGCCCGTCGCCCTTGCGACATCTCTTAGTTGCCGGCAGTCGTCGCCACCAAAAGCGACCGGGATCGTCCCACGCCGCGCAGGGTCTGGCATTTCCAGCGGACCCTGCGCGATCTCATCGGCGAGCCGCTTCAACGCCCCCCAGCTGCTCGCGGTCTACACCCAGCGGATCGAAGCGCAGCAGCACCGAGACCAGCTTCGGAGCAATTTCCACGACCCCCGAGGGCGGGTCAGCCTCCAGCCGGTCCGCGAAACGACGCGTGGAGCGCATCACTCATCCCGCCACCTTCTCCGCGATGGCAAGCACACGCGCATCCGCCCCTTTCGGTGCTGCCAGCATCGTCATCGAATAGGCCGGATCCAAGCCTGGCGTCGGCATCGCGATCGCGCAGCCATCCACGAGGTTGATCAACGAGGTGTTACGCAGCATCTCGACATTGAGGCGATCGAATTCGGCTTCGACATCGGCAATGCTGGGCGGCAGGCGCATCAGTGTGGGCGCGAGCAGCGCATCGAAAGGCTCCATCAGCCGTTCGAAAAGCGTGACGATATCAGCGCGCGCGGCATAGGCTTTCTCGATTTGCTCAGGCGTAAGCGTGAGCGCGAAACGGATGCGCGACAGCACGCGCGGATCACCCACCACTTCGAGCTTTTCCAAATCGTCGCGGTAAATCTCGAGCGCTTCGACGGCGACGATAATCTTGTTGAGCACGACCGCCTTTGCGATTTCCGTCATGTCGACCGGCACGATCTCATGGCCGAGACCTGCGATCCGGGCTTTCTCCGCCTCGAACAGCGCCGCGACCTCGTCGGACAGACCATTGGTGAAGGCGCCTTCGGGCACCACGAAGCGCAGCGGGCCGTCTTCTGCCGCGGGAAGCGGCGCGCCTGCCATCACATCCATCATCTGCCGCAGCAAGCCAAGATCGCGCGCCATCGGCCCCGCCACGTCATAGGTCGGGGCGAGCGGATGCACCCCGGTATCGTCGATGAGCCCTTGGCTGGGCTTATAGCCCCAGATACCGTTCGCCGCCGCCGGGATGCGCAGCGAGCCGCCGGTATCCGTGCCGATCGCAGCATCGGTGATCCCGAGGCCCACGCAGACCGCCGCGCCCGAGCTTGAGCCTCCGGGCATCCCGCCCGCCACCAGCGCGCCCGAGGGGGTGCCGTGATGCGGGTTGAGACCCACCCCGGAATAGGCGAATTCGGACATCGAAGACCGCCCGAACATCAGCGCCCCCGCCGCCTTGAGCCGCGCGACCGAGACCGCATCCGCCTCTGCCGGCGCGCGGTCCTGCATCAGACGCGAGCCTGCGCTCGTGACCTGCCCGGCCTCGTCATAGAGATCTTTCACCGAAACCAGCGTGCCAAAAAGCGGCATCTCCTCGCCCGCTTCGTGACGCGCCTCTAGCGCCTCCGCCTCGGCACGGATTCGCGCCGGGGCGAACTCAGTGAAGATCGCGCGTCGCTCCGACTCTGGCAAAGCCTCGACCTTGGAGATGGCAGTTTCGACCTTGATGAGAAATGGTGATGTCATGCGACCTCCGGCAGATTGCGCGTCTCGTATTCATGGGTGATCGCGCGCCCGTTGCGCGGATCTTCCATCTGCATACGAAAACGGGTCGCCGGACGCACCCCTCCCTTCGCGCCGAACGTGCCGCAGAGCATCGCGACAGGGCCGTCATCGGCCAGATCGGCAAGACCGGCACCCGCAATCAGATCGGTCAGAGGGCGGATCGCGGCGAGCGTGCCTTCCTGATACGGCACCCACTCGCCCCCCTCTTCGATCCAGCTGCGCAGCACGATCTCTTCGAGGTGGTCGGAGACACTCTTCCACGACCACAGCTCGGACGCGCAGGGCTTGGCGCAGACCTGTTTCGACAGCGCTACCGAATGCGCTTCAAGCGCGCGGTCAGTATGGTCCGAGGCCAGCCCGAGATAGGTGCGGCCCTCGACAGCGACGATCAGCGGTTCGACCTCGCCCGAAGTCTCGTTCCCTACCGCCTCAAGCACCGGGGCTTGCGTCAGAAGCTGCGCCGCCACGCGATAGTAAAGCGGTGTGGCCGAAGGCGCGGGGACCCCAAGCGCCGCCAGTTCCTCGATGTGGTGGGCGATGGCATCGGCGTCGCGCCCGGTCCAGCCAGCGACGATGAGATGCGAGAGGTCCAGCGAAAGCGGCGCGCCTTCAGCGCGAAAATTGAGGGTCATGGGAACTCCTGTCAGAGAATGGACGGCAGCCAGAGCGCGAGCCCGGGAACCGCAATCAGCAATGCAATCATCGCGAGCATCACCAGCACGTAAGGAATGACGCCGAGGATCACCTCGTTCATCGAGCCCTTGCCGCGTGTGCTCTGCACCACGAAGAGGTTGAGACCGACCGGCGGCGTGATCAGCGCCATCTCGATCAGCACGATCATCAGCACACCGAACCAGACCTTGTCATAGCCCAGACCCGCGATGATCGGCACGATGATCGGGATCGTCGCGACCATCAGGGAAAGCGTCTCGATGAAGAAGCCCAGCACGAGATAGAGCAGAACAACCAGCAACAGCGTGCCAAGCGGCGGCAGACCGGTGTTTTCCAGCAGGTCGGTCAGTTGTCGCCCCAGCCCCGCCGAGGTCATCGCGAAGTTCAGGAAATAGGCGCCGGTGATCACCAGCATGATCATCGCCGAAATCCGGATTGTGCCATGCAGGGCCTCGCCGATGGTCGCGAGTCCCAGCCCGTTGCCCAGCGTGATTGCGATGAGGCTCGCGATCACCACGCCGATGGCCGCGGATTCCGTGGGCGTCGCCCAGCCCGCGTAGATCGAGCCGATGACGACGGTGAAGAGAATGATGATCGGGATCAGCTGGATCAGGCTGCGAAGGCGCTCACCCCAGGTGAAACTGCGCGACGGGCCGCCAAGCGCGGGGCGCGCCCGGCAGATCAGCGCCGTGACGACGACGAATGCAAGCGCCATCAGGAGGCCCGGCAGAAGCCCGGCGGAAAAAAGCTGCGGGATCGAGGTCTCGGTAAGGAAGCCGTAGACGATCAGGTTGATCGAGGGCGGGATCAGAATGCCCAAGGTGCCGCCCGCGGCGATCGCGCCTGAAAACAGCTTCGGATCATAGCCCAGCTTGTCGGCCTGCGGCATGGCGACGGTCGCCACTGTGGCGGCGGTTGCGACCGATGAGCCCGAGGTGGCCGAGAACATCGTCGCGGTGGCGATATTGGCGTGGATCAGCCCGCCGGGCAGCCAGCTCAGCCATTTGTCGAGCGCGGCATAGGTGCGCGCGGCCACGCCGCCCCGCACCAAGATTTCGCCTAGCAGGACAAACAGCGGAATCGCGATCAGGGTCGAGGAGGAAGAGGCCGACCAGATCACCTGCCCCAGCCCGCGCAGGAGCGGGAATGCGGAATAGAACTCACCCACGCCGATGCCGAGGATGAACAGCACGATACCAACGGGGATCGAGAGGGCCATCAGCCCCAGAAGAGAGAAAGCGACGGTCCAGATCATTGGTCGAGCTCCGATCCGAGGCCGATCGCATTGGCCAGCTCCGTGCGGTGCCCGGAGGCGAGATAGGCAATGCCGATCAGGCTCAGGGCGGTGGCGCTGAGCGCGAACCACGCCCAGCCCGCGAACCAGATGCCCTGCGGAATCCACAGCGGGGTTTCGAGGGGCGTATTGGCGCGCGAGCCGCGCTCGATCGTCTTTTGCAGGACCGGCCAACAATACCAGGCGATCAGCAGGACGACCCCGTTGGTGACGATCATCGCGAACAGGTCCATCAGTCCTTGCCCCACCGGCGCAAGACGTTGGCGGATCAGGTCGATGCGCACATGGGCGCGGTCGAGAAGCGCGCAGCCAAGCCCCCAGCTGGCGACCGCGGCCATCACGTAGCCGGAAATCTCGTCGGAGCCGCCCAGGCTGCCCCAGCCAGTCTTGCGACCGACCACGTCGACCAGCACGAAGAGCACGGTCGCCACCAGCGCCGCACCAAGGATCAGCGCGACGAGGCGGTTGGCGCGCCTGAGCGCGCCTTCCAATGTTGTGAGGAATTTCACGTCGGGCGCTCTCAGTTCGCGACCGGGACGGTCACGCCCACGGTCTTGCCGACGGTATCGTTCCAGCGCTTGGCCCATTCCGGACCGGCACGCTCGGCCCAATCGGGCAACACCTGCTTCTCGAGCGCGTCACGGGCGGTCTTCATGTCGGCATCGGTCGCCTCGACCAGCGTCATCGACGCCGGATCGCCCGATTTGCATTCACCGTCGCCCGTGAGGCAGGCGATGTCATTGGCGAGACCGCCTTCCGCCGCGGCCCAGGCCTTGTCTTCCAGACCGGTTTTCACCGCATCCTTCAGCTCGGTCCGCATCTCAGGCGACAGTTCGTCGTAACGATCCTTGTTCATCGCGATCACGACCGGATCCCAACCACCCAGCGGCAAGGTCATGAGATGGTCGGACACTTCCCACCAGCCGGCGGAATAGCCCGAACCTGCTCCGGTGACGGCACAATCGATCACGCCACGCTGCAACGAACCGGGAACTTCGGAGAAGGCGATGTTAACGCCCTCTGCACCAAGCGCCTCGAGAAGCTTGGTGGTCATCCGACCCGAGCCGCGCACCTTCTTGCCCTTGAGATCGGCGAGCGAATTGATCTCGCCTTTGCAGAACACGACCTGCGGCGGATAGGGCGCGATGCCCAGAAGCTCGGAGTTGAAGCGGTCATGCATGATGTCGACGACCATCGGGCGGGCCGCATCGACCATCGCCTTGGCCTCGTCGGCGGTCGTTGCGACCAGCGGCACGTCGAGCCCTTCCAGCTCGGGCGCATCGCCCACGGTGTAATCGGCGACCGTCTGGCCCACGTCGAACACGCCATCGCCCAGCATCCGGTAGACGTCGCCGCCGGCGATCCCCATCTGGTCGAAGCTGGTCAGCTGGGCCGAGAAATCGCCATTGGTCAGCTTCGGCAGTTCCTCGGTCCAGAACGGCGTGGTGAACTGCTTGTAGAGCGGCAGGCTCGACCAGCTCCCGACCACGGCAAGCTGTTCCTCGGCGAGGGCGGGCCCGGCCAGCAGCGCGGCCGTCATCGCGGTCATCATGATCTTTTTCATTGTTTAACTCCTGTTGGGTTTTCTTTTGGTTTTCGGTCGGCGCGTCAGACCGGATGGACTCCCGTCAGACGCCGTTCCGCGTGGCTTGCAGGGATGTCCGTGACCAGCATGTGGCCCGGCGCGTGGGTGATCGCGAGCCCCGGTTTCGCGGTCACGATCGCGGCTTGCGGGGTAACGCCACAGGCCCAGAAGACGGGGATATCGCCGGGCTCGATAACAGGCGGATCACCATAATCGGGCGCGTCGATATCCGCGATCCCGATTTGGCTCGGATCGCCCAGATGCACCGGCGCGCCATGGGCGAGCGGGAACCGCTGGCAGATCGAGATCGCCTCGATCGCGTCCGCCGCAGGCATCGCCCGCATGCTCACGACCAGCGGTCCCGAGAACTGCCCCGCGGGGCGCGTGGGCAACGAGGTGCGATACATCGGCACGTTACGATCGGCGGTGATGTGGCGCACCGGAAGCCCCGCGCGGATCAGCGCATCCTCGAAACTGAACGAGCAGCCAAGCGCGAAGGAGACCATGTCCTCGGTCCACAGATCGGCAATGTCGCTCGGCTCGTCCACCAATTCGCCGTCGCGCCAGACCCGGTAGCGCGGCACATCATGGCGCAGATCGATATCGCCGAGGCTGGGGAGCGACGGATCGCCCGGCTCGCCCACAGCCAGCAGAGGACAGGGGCGCGGGTTGGCCTGACAGTAGCGAAGGAATTCCGCCGCATCGGTTCCGCGCAGCATGACCAGGTTCGCCTGCAGCGCCTCGCCCCCCTGTCCCGCCGTCGGCGCGGTGAACCGCCCAGCGCGAATTTCGGCACGCAAAGCGGCTGGCGAAGCGATCACGGATTTCGGTGCGTTCATCTGGTCCTCCGGTTTGGATGATGATCCCGCGCCACGACCGATTAGATCAATAGTTCAATTTTCTTCATTATTGATGCTCTCACAGGATCATTCCCGCCCAGCTGCTACCGCCGCCTGCGTCACGGCACGACCGATTTCCTCATTGCGTTCAGCATCATAGCAGATCACGAACTCCAATGACGGCAGGCGCGCCTCGGGGGTGACGTCGATCTCACGCAGCATCGCGTGCGGCCAAGCCTCGACGATGGAGTGCGGAATCGTGCCAATCCCGAATCCCTGTTGCACCAAGTGCAGCACCGTCGCCAGCGAGGCCGATCCATGCACAGTCGCGGGCTTGCGCCGCCCGGGGCTGAGGGTCTCGATCACCTGCCGGTGCGGGCTCGTCGTCTTCGGGAAGGACACGATCGGCAAGGCGGTCAGGTCATCGATCTCCGCGGGCTGCGGCAGGGTGAAATGCGCAGGAGAGACGAACCAGCCCATCGTCACCGGCGGCAGCGGCGTCAGCGCGATCCCCCGGGGCGCCTGATCGCGCAGCATGATCACCACGTCGAGCGCATCGTCGCGCAGCGCCTGCCCCATCTGGTCCGATGTATCGACCGAAATCTCGAAGCGCAGCAGCGGGTGATCCTGCCGCAACGACGTCAGCATCCGGGGCAGGATCGTATGGGTCATCGTCTCCGCTACGCCGAGTCGCACGACCCCCGCCATCACGCCATGGGTCAGCTCACTCAGGATCCGATCGCGCTGCGCAATCAGAACCTCCGCCTCGTCGACAAGCCGCCGCCCCGTCGCGCTGAGCCGCACACCGCGTCCGTCGCGCTCGAAGATGGTGATCCCCATTCGGTCCTCGAGATGCCGGATCCGCCGCGAAATCGCCGATTGCGCGAGTCCCGTTGCATCGGACGCCGCGCGGAAGCCGCCGTAGCGCACCACGGAGCGGATGATCTCGATGTCGCGAAAACCGAACATGACGCGATGCTAAGCGGTGCCATGGCGCGACTGTCAAGCGCATCGGTCGAACGCGTGTCAGCAGGCGACCCGCTGATCTCGCGGATTTCGGTCAGTGGTGAGGGCGGCTCGCGATAAATCTCGGTGGTGCATTGGCAGCGCTCTGGAAGGGCGTAGCCTTCCGCGGCCACAACGGATCGTGCAGTTCCGCCTATCCTTGTTCGGGATCCGAGAGCGCACGACCCACCACCGGCGCACTTTCAACCAGCAGCGCGGTGTCACGCGCACTAGCAGTCCGCTGATCGAGCTGGTGGCTAAATCGGCTGACATGCCGCTTATTGGGCGGCTAGCCGTCATTCGTTGCGCGAGCTGCGAAGGTCCGCAGCGCGAAGAGTGCGCTCGATCCTGTGTCGTCAGCGCGACGAGCGGCGTCACCGTGTCATCAGATACTCCGCGACGGCCTGGTAGGCGGGAAGCGATGTGGGGTCGATGAAGCCGTTCTGGGCCTGCGGATAGGAGGCAAACCGCACCAGGACCATTTTGGCCGTCGGATCGACATAGATCGTCTGGCCATGAACCCCTCGCGCCGCAAACGCGCCGTGATCGTTGTGAAAGACCCACCATTGGCTCGTGTAGCTGCCATTCGGGATCGTCGGGAAGCCGCTGAACTTCGCGGGGTCTCCGCCCATGCGAATATGCTCCACCACCGAAGCGGGGAAGAGCCGTTTGCCGTTGAACTCGCCCGCGTCGAGCATGACCTGCCCGAGCCGGCCTAAGTCGCGCAAGCTTGCCGAAATGCCGCCCCCCGCGAAAGGCACGCCCTTGGCGTCGACCGTCTGATAGGCGTCCTGTTCCGCACCCATGGGCTGCCAGAGTCGTTCCGAGGCAAGCTCCGTCACCGACGTGTTCGTAACCCGGCTGATGATCCAGCCCAGCATGTCGGAATTGATCGTCTTGTAGTGGAACGCCGCACCATGTTCGCCGTCGGGCTTCACCTGCTGGAGATATTCCCAGTAGCCGTTGGGGCCGGTGTAGCCCTCGGGTTTGGGCAGCGGGCTCGCCGCGGCGGAGTATTGCCAGATATCGGCATTCGGATCGGAGTAATCCTCGGAGTATTTCACCCCGGTCGTCATATCCATCACCTGCCGGACGGTGGCGGTGGCAAAGGCGCTGTCACCGATCTCGGGGATGATGTCGCGCACCAGCAGCGTATCGTCGAGCTTGCCCTCGGCCACCAGAATTTCGCCCAGAAGCCCAGTGACGGATTTCGTCATCGACATCGCCGCGTGTTTCCCGGTCTCGTCGAGGCAGCCGAAATACCGTTCGTAGACGACCTCCCCTTCATGAAGGATCAAAATCCCGTCGGTGTAATTGGCATAGAGCGATTGCTCCCATGTCATCGCCGTGTCTGAGTTCAGGGGCGTGAAGCTCAGTGCGTCGATCTCCTGGCGCAGATCGGCGAAACGGGGCGGCGAGGGATAGCGCAGGGTGGACGGCGCCCCGAGGCCGCGGCTGATCTCCTCGGTCGGAAGAAATTCCCGTAGATGGCAGACCGACCAGCGCAGTTTCGGAAAGCTGAAGAAGTTGGAATCCGGCTGGGTGATCAGCTTGTCGGCGGGCGGCGGAAAGCCCTGCATCCAGCCCATGACCCGCGGGTCGGAATCCTGCGCGGAAAGCGGCGTCGATTGGGCGAAGACCGCAGATCCCAGACAGAGCGTCGTGACCAGGGTGGCAGTCTGCACGATCCGTTTAGAAATTGACGACGACATTGAGGAAGCCTCCGATCCAATTGGGCACCTTCCCCGGAACGGCGTTCTTGATCCCCTTGCCCGGGATCGAGACGCTGACCCCTGCGGTCAGGAAGGTGTTTCGGTTGATGATGCGGCTGTATTCGAGAAAGACGTCATCGGAGAGATGCGCGTTCGTGACGCCCGAGAGCACATTCGCCGTCGCACCTGTCGTATCGAGCCGGGTCGCCTGTCCGAACTGGATCGGGCTGTTCAACTCGTTCGCCCGGATATGTGCATAGCGGAGCGTCACGCTGTCCTGACGGGTCGGCTGAAGCTTCAGCGAGAGCCCATGCGCCTGAACGTTGGAATTAATGAACACCATCGAGGATTTCGACCCGGTCGCCCAGGCGCTTGGAGAGCCCTCGTAATAAAGCGGATCGAAGCGTTCGAGCCGGGCCGTGTTCGGATCGTCCCCGGAGAAACTCTGGTAGGAATAGGTCAGCGTCGGCGACCAGGACAAATCCGCGAAGGTATAGCCAAGCTGGACGCGCCCGGCCCAGGCGGCCAGATCAATCCGGTCATTCCACTCATAGGCAAAATCCGCCGAGGCGACCCAGTTCTCGAAAGCACCGGAAAACGGATTGGTGCGTGCATACAGGTTGAGAGCATTCGTTCCGTCGCGGGCGCCGGGCAGGATCACCGGCGCGCCAAGACCTCCGGGGGCCGCCTGGATATAGGCGGAGTCGGAATTGACCACATTGACATAGGTAAGCCCGAGATACCCCCCGCGCGGATCGTCAAAGCGCATATCCAGACCGGCGAGCCTGTTATGCCCGTCACTCGCGGGGCGCTCGTTCGGGTCGATATAGAACGCGGTTGCCGCGAACGCGCCTTGCGTGATCTCTCCGATCGCGGCCATTTCCCAGGCCTTGCGCGGCCCGAACTTCAGTGCACCACGCTCGAAACCGCTCGAGCCGCCGTTGGCGATCAGCATGCCGGTGCCGAGCTTCAATTCACGCGGGCCAAGCGAAAAATCGAAGCCCATACCCTCGGTTTGCTGCATACGCAGGCCGAGATAGGCTTCCTCGATCGTCGTGCGCCCGGTATCTCCATAGTCATAGGCGTCGGTGCCGAGAGTGTAAGACGCGACCGCCGAGAGCTTTCCGTAGAAGACTTGTCCGGAGTCGAGCGTCTTTTCAAAGCTCACACCGGGCTTGATGTAGAACTCGAGCCAATTCTTGTCCGCGTTGAAACCTGCACCAGGCGCGAAGCTGTCGGCGAAATCCCAGAAAAGGTTCTGCTCGCTGACCGCGTTCACACCTGCTTGCAGATGTGTGCGCACCGTTGTGCCGTTACCCTCGTAGAGTATCGTCGGATCTCGATCCTGTGCGCTGGCTGCTGTGATGGACGCCAAGGCGATAGATGTCGCCGTCAGGGCCGACGCAACTCCGCGTCGAGCACGAGCAGAAGAGACCTGGATATCAGCCTTCATTGCGCACCAACTCATACCCGCGGAACAAAGATCACACCGCTCAGTATTCACGCTACCGTGATCGCGTTATCCTTCAAGGGGAACAGCGCCCAAAATGGGCGAGGCAGCGATGAGGATGCGCAGATGCAGACCGGATCACGCAAGGAACGCGATTTCATTCGGGAGAATTTCGGGGAAATCTGGCCGGTGCATGTCTCAGCCTTCACACGTCTTCTGACGCAGTTTCGCGCACGTTTCGATGGCGATCTCGATCTGCTCCTCGTGCTGGCGGTCATCGGAGAGCGGACCCGGCCCGAGAACTGGAATCCGCAACTCGTGTCTTTGGAAGATCTCGCGACGCGCGCTGAGGATCGGCGATCTCAATATGCAATCAACATCCAGTCTATCGCGGATTACAGCGGCATCCCAAGAGAAACCGTGCGCCGAAAAGTTCTCGTCTTGCAGAGGAAGGGGTGGGTGCATCGGAGCGACGGCGGGAAACTATCGATTTCAGCGGATGCCGCCCCGGACCTCGCGGTTGCCACCGGGGATACGATCGCCTATCTCCAAAAAATCTTCTGCGCATTCGAAAACGCGCGCGATACTGGGAATGGAGCGGCCGCTATCGAGTGAGCCCCGCTGCACAGGGGTGACGCGAGTGGCCTCCGACCGCACGCAAGCGCCGACCTGACCGTCGTAGCGGCATGGTAGATCAGATTTCGACGGCTTCAGAGGTTTGTATGGTGGGTCTCCCAGTCCAACACGCCTACCTCGTCACCCTCCCGACCTTGGCGTCTCGACCGTGCGATCGCCGGATGCGGTCGTTACGAGGTGCGAACGGGGGCAAGGCCGTCGAAAGGACAACGGGCGCTCTCCCTAGTCGTCAACCCGAACGGTTTCGCTCAAAAGCGTGAAGTGGCGGGGGCTGAGTTTGGCATGCCAAGTGACCCCGTCGGGATCGTGACGCAGTTCGGTCTCTGCCTCACCGCGCAGGAAATTTTCGATGACCTGGGTGCCGAGCCCCTGACGCGAGGGCGGCTCGACCGGCGGACCATCGCGCTCCTCCCAGGAGAACGCGAGCGCTCCGCTGTCCGGAACCACGCGCCAGCGCACCGCGACCCAGCCGTCGGGAATCGAGAGCGCACCGTATTTAGCCGCATTGGTGGCCAGTTCATGGATCACCAGCGCAAGGTCGAAGGAGGGCTTTTCAGCCACGAGCACCGGAGGCCCCTCGGTCACGAGTTGTCCGGCAGCGCTGGTGTAGGGCGTCACGTGATCTCTGACCAAGGCATCGAGCGGACGGGCCGTGGTCCCTTCCTGCGCGAGTTTGACATGCGCATCGGTGAGCGCGCGGAGCCGACCCGAAAAGGTCTTAGAGAAACTTTCGAGATCGGCGGCGCGGCGCACCGTCATCGAGAATAGCGACTGCAGAACCGACAGGCTGTTACGCGTTCGGTGGCGTAGCTCGCTGAGCAGAAAGCGGCCCCGTTCCTCTTCCTGATAAAGCCGATCGATCAGGTCGCGGGTCTCGAACTGCCGCTGACGCGCTTCGGCCTGAGCTTCGAATACGCTTTGCAACACGGCGGCCTTGACCGGGCGCTCGAGAAGTATCGGCGGAGGCGCGTTTTCCTTGCGGTTGATGATCTGAATCGCGGGCGGAAGGCGGCTGATCTGACTGAGAAGAAACACCGACGGCAGCCGCGCCCACGCGGGTTCGGCCGCGAAAGTGGCGTTCAGAGCCTCACCGGTCTCACGGCCCGCGCCCTCCTGGCTAATGACGACAAAAAGAACGCCATCAGGGCCCTGCGCATTTAAGGCGGCGGCGAAGGCGCGCGCGGTGATGCAGGTCCGGGCGGTAAAGCCGCACCGCTCGACAACCCGCGCCAAGGCTCGGGCGTCGTCCTTGAGCGGCGCGAGGATCAGGACCGGCGGCATCTCGGAACAGGGCTCGGACATCGCTTCACTCTGCGCTGAGATCGGATGCATCTCTGGCACGCTGCTCGGCTTCCTCGGAAAGGGGAATGATTTCCACAGCGCCGGACCGGATGATCAGCTGTTCGATATTGCGCCGGTGTTCGCTGTGACGTTTCTTGAGCACGGCGATGGACCGTCGGATTTCCGAGTGCGCCTCGTATTGGCGCAGAAGGATAATGGAATCGGCGAGAAAACTGGCATCGATGGTCGTCCTAGGCGGCTCGCCCAAGAGGCCGTGCTGGGTCATGGTGATGATGACCAGAACTTCACGGCGGGTAAGATGCTGCAGCAGCGCCTGCATATGCGTCATCACATGGCTGCGCTCCGGCAGTGCCTCGAGGTAACCGCTGAGACTATCGATGACCACGACGCGGGCGCCGTCATCCACAGCGCTCAGCACCGCATTGGCGAACTCGCCCGGTGAGACCTCGGCGGGATCGAAGTGGCGTAACCTGAGGTGGTCGGTGTCCTCGTAACCCTCCACCTCAAGCCCGACGCCTGCGGAGCGGTTGCGCAGCACTTCGGGGCGCTCCTCGAAAAGGAACATGGCCGCAAGCAGTCCACGCTCGGATGCCGCGCGCGCCAACAGGGTAGCGATGGTCGACTTGCCGGTGCCGGACTGGCCCGAGATCAGCGTGGTGGTGCCGAATTCCAGCCCGCCGCCCAGAAGCTGAGCGAGCGGTTCGTGCGGCGGCTCAAGCCGGTCCTCAAGGGTGGCAGGTTGCGCCTCATGCGGGATGACACGCGGGAAAACCTCGAGCCCGCCAGTGTTAATGCGGAAATCATGCCATCCCTCCCGGAACGGGGCGCCGCGCAGCTTGACGATTGTCAGCCGCCGCTGCGTGATCCCGATGGGCGGCGTCGTGCTGTCGAGTTTGATGACGCCGTGGACCACGCCCTCGGCGTGACGTTCCCCATCCGGATGATCGAGATGGTCAATCAGCAACGCCGTGCAACCGCGCTCGCGCAAGTCGCTGCGGAGCGTGAGAAGCTCGCGCCGGTAAGCTGAATCGGTCGAGGAAAGCATTCGCAACTCCAGCAGGGAGTCGAACACGACAATTTCGGGGTCGGAGTTTTCAAGTTCGCCGCGCACCCCCTCCATCAATTCGACAAGATCGACCTCGTCGCTCTCGACCGAGATGCTCCGCTCGCCTCCGCCGAGTTCGGGCGTGTAGACCTTGACGCCGGACAGATCGAACCCGTGGGACTTCGCGATCATCTCGATTTCAGGCCGGGATTGCGCCACGCTGATAAAGAGCGCGCGCTTCCCGTCGGCAATCCCTTGGGCAAGGAAATGTAGCGCAAGGGTGGTCTTGCCGGTGCCGGGAGCCCCCTCGACGAGCATGATCCGCCCAGCGGGGTAGCCTCCCCTCAGAACTTCGTCGAGGCCGACAACCCCCGTGGACACTCTGCCGTCTTGATCAACCACTTTACCCCCTAACCCGCAGATCCAACGCCAATTCAGGTGGGCCGGCCAAGGCCGACGTCGCCTGATATAAATTGTTTCAAGACATTAAGGTTTCCATGCTGGATCAAAAAATCGCGTTTGGCAATGAAACGGCCCCGTTTGGCGTCCGGGGCTCGCCCTCCGAGACTCCTGCGCAGCCCGACGGAGACCAGCCTGATGCCGGAGCTTCATTCAGCCGCAACTGACGGCCGGTTGCTGCTGCGGTCCCGCCCACCTCGGAGGTTCGGTCCACAGCCATACGTCCTCAGCCGCCGCCCTTCGTGCCAGAGGAGGACGATCGTGATGAGGTTAACCACCGTCAGCAAGATCAGCCCGAGGAGGTGCGTTGACACCCACGGCGCTTCCTTGATCTCTTCTCGGGCCAGCATTTCGACCCAATTGAGGTTGGCCGTCCCCGAGACAAGGTAGAACACAAGTTCGCCAGCCATCTCGGTCAGCGCGTGCAATCCTCAGAGCGTGGCACTAAGCCTGAATGCTTGATGAACGCGGCGTCACGGACTTGCGGACCCGCGACCTGACCTTTTCGATGAAAGGCACGCAATGGACGCAGCGATTACTCACTGGATCAATTCCTTCGCGGGCCACAACGCCTTTGTCGATCAAGCAATGATCGCAATCACTCAAGCGGGTGTGCCGTTCATCGTGCTTGTGGTCGTCCTGCAATGGTGGAGCCGGGAAAACCGACAGCACCTGCGTCACGTAGCGATCTGCGCCGGGCTTGCTTTCCTTTTGGGCCTTGCGATCAATCAGGGCATCCTGCTCTTCCTCCACCGAGTGCGCCCATATGACGCCGGTGTCTCCAACCTTCTTATCGCCAAGAGCGCCGACTGGTCGTTTCCGTCCGACCACGCCACGGCCTCGATGTCAGTCGCCATGGCATTTGCGCTTCAGAGGCTTCCGCGGCGGGCGCTGGCATTCTTCGCGATGGCTTTCCTCATCTGTCTGTCGCGCATTTACGTCGGCACCCACTACGTCACCGACGTTCTGGGAGGCGCCGCCACCGGAATCGTGGCGGCAATCGTCGTCCGGGCGCTTTATCGAGAAAACAGCAAATTCGATCGTTTTGCGAAAAGCATCCTTTAGCGGGAAACACTGCTTTCTGCAGAGAAGTCGTTCACCTGTGGCGAAGCGAAAGCCCGCTTTCCGCCCGGTAGCGGCTTTCTCCGTATTGTTCTCTAATGTCGGTTCTCGTCTGCCGAAATTTCCACGCGTGGATAAAGTCAGCTCTCAGCCGCCCCAGGTTCTCTCGAGCAGCGCCAGCCAGTTGCCATGGGCGAGCCTCTCGATCAGCGGCGCGTCATAGCCATGCGCGCGCATCGCTTCGATCAAGCGCGGCAGCCCTTCCGCATCGCCCAGATCGGGCGGAATCGCCGCTCCGTCGAAATCCGAACCGAGCCCGACGCGGCTCTCGCCCAAGGTCTCGATCAGGTGATCGAGATGGCGCAGCATCGGGTCGAACCCCGCGAAAGGCTCACCCTTGCCGTCTTCGCGCAGAAACCCCAGCGCGTAGTTGAGGCCGACAATGCCGTCGCTCTCGCGGATCATGGCAAGCTGTCGGTCCGTAAGGTTGCGCGACGAGGGACAGATCGCATGCGCATTGGAATGGGTCGCGACCAGGGGCGCATCGGAAAGCGCTGCGACATCGTCGAAGCCTTTCTCGTTCAGATGGCTCAGGTCGATCATGATCTTCAGCCGGTTGCATTCCGTCACCAGCCGTTTGCCCGCCTCGGTCAGCCCGTCCCCGGTATCGGGCGAGGACGGAAACGCAAAGGGCACACCGTTGCCGAAGGCGGTCGGGCGCGACCAGACCGGGCCAAGCGAGCGCAGCCCCATCGCGTGCCAGACATGCAGCAGATCGAGATCGGGCCCGATCGCCTCCGCGCCTTCGAAATGCAGGATCGCGACGATCTTCTTTGCGGCCATCGCGTTGCGGATATCGGCGACAGAACGGCAGATTTTCAGGCTCCCCTCCCGCTCCATCCACATGAGGTGGCCGACCATCTTCATCGCAACGGGCAGTGCGTCCTCGAGCGGAATCTCCTTCGGCAAAGGCAGCGAAAAGGGGGGATTTCGCATGATGGCGTCCAAATCGGGATCGTCATGGGCGACTGGCGACGGAATGTAGACCGCGAAGAACCCGCCCGCGAAACCACCCGCACGCATCCGCGGCAGGTCGAGATGGCCCTCTCCGGTATCGCTTAGCCAAGTCGTCTCGCGGGCCTCCGGGGCGCGCAGCAGGCGCAGAAGGAAATCGTTATGGCCGTCGAAGACCGGAACCGGGGCGCTCATGTGAACTCATCCTCTTTCATTTGGCCTGTGAACGCTTCCGGTGGTTCACAGTGGCATATTTTGCGGCACGGAGGCTGCGAAGATCGGCACCTGGGAGTTCTTCCTCGACGCCCATGTTGATCCGCCGCCGGCCAGTTCTCCATTCATGGGAGATGTAAGCAAGTCGAATTGTTATCCGAAAGCGCAAGCTTGCACGCCGCGATGCCGGGAATTGATCAGGGTCCATTCCAAGAGGCGATCCGGCTGGGCGAGAACGCGCATATCTGGCTGAAGGACTCCGGCTCCGAGCGCAGTTCCGAGCTTGATCCGCCTTACGCGGATCCGGCGCCCTTCGCCGCCGAACTGGTCGAGCTTTACCCGAACCGAACGACCTCGGGCTCTGACTGGCGGCACCCGAGTTTCCGCGCAGCCCCACCCGATGATAGGTCTTGGTCGATACCCTTACCGATATAACCGCTAATGCCGCGCTCTTCCTCGCCTCCGACAAGGCGCGCTTCGTCACCGGCACCGAGATCGCGACCTATCAGCTTGGTGTGCTCGGCGCCGGGGTCATGAAGATCGAGGACCGAACGACCCCGATCAGGCGCGGATGCAAGGCAGCGATCCTCTCAAGGGGCGCTACTCAGCTGAAGGCGGGCGTATTGGAGCGCCCGAGGCTGACCGCCCCCGCGCCCAGCAGGTTCGCGACCACCGGGTTGTCGGTCTTCGCGATCAGGTCCTTCTGCGAGGTCAGCCCGTTCGTCGTCGCATAGCCGCGCTGGTCCACGATCACTTTGATCGTCACCGGCACCCCGGCCAGCGGCCCCGGATCCTCGCCGCGCGCGATGCGGGCATCGACCGCCTCCGCCGCGGCCAGCGTCTCCTCGGGCCGGCACTCGACAACCGCGTTGATCGCAGGGTTCACCGCCTCGAGCCGCGAAAGCCCCGCCTGCGCCACCTCGCGCGCGCTCACCTGACGCGACCGCACGAGCGCCGCGATTTGCGTGGCCCCCAAGGACCAGAGAGCGGGTTCTGCGGTGTCGTTCATGTCGGTAACTCCATCGTGGAAATTGAGGTTGTGCCGACCGATCCGGGCGCGCGCCCTTCGGGCCTAGCCGCGGCAGGTCTCCACGATCACCTCGCGCAGCCAGCGATGCATCGCGGAGTCGTTCTTGCGGGCGGTCCAGACGACCGACAGGTCGAACGGGCCGCGGAACGGGCTTTCGTTGAGAACCAGCCCCTCCATCGTGCGCCCCAATCGACTTGGCATCGTCGCCACGAGGTCGGACTGTCCGAGAAGCGAGGCGAGCCCTGCCGGGCTCGGCACCGTGATCGTGGGTCGCAGAGAATGGCCCGCTGCTTCGATCTCGTTGACATAGGCCGATTTCCAGCCGCCGCCGTAATTGATGTAGACATGGTTGAGCGCCAGATAGCTGTCGACATCGAGCGACCGCCCCGCCATCGGATGCCGCGGGTCCATGAAACAGGCATACTCTTCGGTATAAAGGCGGCGCGAATGAAAGCCGGATTCGCTGCGCGCGAAAGGGCCGACAAGAACGTCGGCTTCCCGGCGCAGAAGGCGCAAATGGCCGTCGCCCAACGCATTCACCACCTCGACCTCGAGATGCGGGGCCTGTTTGCGCAGCTCGGAGACGATCTTCGGGATCATCAGGATGCGCTCGTAATAGTTGCAGGCGATGGTGACCTTGGCGCGAGACTGCGCGGGATCGAACTCTTCAGGCTGCGCAACGTCGTCGAGCTTCTCGAGGATCTCGATTACTTGCTGGAGGATATGTTCGCAGCGCTCCGTCGAGACCTGCCGCCCGCCTTCGCGCACGAAAAGCGGATCCTGAAAATAGGCGCGCAGCTTGGCGATCGTGTAGCTCACCGCCGACTGGTTCACGTCGAGCTTTTCGGCCGCCGCCGTGAAGGAGCCCAGTTCATGGACCAGCCGCAGCGTCTCGAGCGCGGCGATGTCGAGCTTGCCGGGGGATGCGGTCGATTGCGGCATGATGTTCCATCAAATTATTTGATGGTATATACAAGATTCATCTTATTGTTATAAGAAAGACCGCGCCTTACGCATGTCCCCGGAGGAGATTTCGGGAGGACATCATGGCGCTCGCACCGCTGGACGAGGAGATTACGCTCGCGCAACTGACGACGGATCCCTATCCGATCTATCGCCGATTGCGCGCCGAGAGCCCGGTTCTGCGGGTCGCCTCGGCGGGTCGCACGTTCCTGACGACGGCGGAGCTGACCAAGAAGGTGAAGGACAATCCGGAGCTGTTCAGCAGCGACGATCCCAACACCCCGATGAAGCCCGCATTCCGCGCACATACCCTGATGCGCAAGGACGGCGAGGAGCATCTGCGCGAACGCATGGCGATGGCCCCGGCGCTCACGCCGAAGCGGATCCAGACCGATTGGGGGCCGCTCTACGAGAAATTCGCCGAGGAATATGTCGGTCGGTTGCCGCGCGGCGAGACGGTCGATCTGTTCTCCGAGCTATGCGGACCGCTGGCCGCGCGCATCCTCGCCCATGTGCTGGGCATCCCGGAGGCGAGCGACGCGCAGATGCAGCGCTGGTCGCAGCACCTGATAGACGGAGCGGGGAATTTCGGCTGGCAGCCCGAGCCTTTCGCCATCTCGGACAAAGCCAATGACGAGATGGACGCGCTGTTCACCGAGCTGCGCGAAAAGCGGATCGCGGAGCCGGACGGCTCGGCCTATTCGGTGATGCTCAACGCCGAAAACCCGATCCCGATGAGTCAGATCTGGGCCAATATCAAGATCGCGATCGGCGGCGGAATCAACGAGCCGCGCGACGCGCTGGCCACCATCATTTACGGGTTGCTGACCAATCCCGACCAGCTGGAGCAGGTTCGCGCCGAGGGCGCGTGGAGTAAGGCCTTCGAGGAAGGCGTGCGCTGGGTCGCCCCGATTCAGGTCAGTTCGCGGCTCGTGACGGAGGATACCGAGCTTGGCGGCTTCGAGATCCCGAAGGGCGACACGGTGATGACGATCCAGGCCTCGGCCAATCGCGACGAGAGCATCTACGAGAATGGCGAGGAGTATTTCGTCTTTCGCGACAAGAACCCCCATCAGGCTTTCGGCAACGGCCCTCATCACTGCGCAGGCGCCCATATCGCGCGGCGCACGGTGGGCAAGATCATCCTGCCGCTGCTGTTCGACCGCTTCCCCGACATGCGCCTGCCCGATCCCGACGCGGTGATCTGGCGCGGCTTCGGGTTCCGCGGCCCGATCAACCTGCCGGTGGAGCTGAACTGATCCGCGGTTGCGCGGACCGGAGAGAGGAGGAATTCCAATGATTAAAGTGACTTACGTCGCACAGGACGGCACGCGAACCAATATCGACGCCGATGAGGGCGATAGCGTGATGCATGCGGCGGTCTCGAACGATGTCGACGGGATCGTCGGCGAATGCGGCGGCTCGATGATGTGCGCGACCTGCCATTGCTATGTCGACGACGCATGGGCGGAGAAGGTCGGACCGCGCAGCGCGGGGGAGGACGACATGCTCGAAGGCGCGGCATCCGAAGTGACCGAGCGTTCGCGTCTGTCGTGCCAGATCAAGCTGACGCCCGAGCTCGACGGGCTCGTGGTCCATCTGCCCGAGGAACAGTTTTGACCCCCGGGACCGTCACCATAATCGGCGCGGGCCAAGGCGGCTTCCAAGCTGCGATCAGCCTGCGGCAGAACGGCTTCGAGGGCGCGATCACGCTGATCGGCGACGAGCCGGGCTTGCCCTATCAGCGTCCCCCGCTCTCGAAGGTCTATCTGCAGGACGGCAAGGCAGAGGCGCTCTACCTGCGCCCCGAAAGCTTCTTCGAGGCCAAGCGCATCGACTACCTCCCCGGAACGCGCGTGGAGGCCATCGACCGCGCGGCGCAGCGCCTCACTGTCCTGCGCGACGGGGCCGAGAAATCCCTGCCCTATGACCATCTGATCCTCGCCACCGGCACCCGCAATCTGCGCCCGCCGATCGAGGGGATCGCACATGCCTGCGATCTGCGCACGCTGACCGACGCGCAGCGTCTGCGCGAGAAGCTGGACCAACCGGCCCGGATCGCGGTGATCGGCGGCGGCTTCATCGGGCTGGAATTCGCGGCCGTGGCGCGCAAGCTCGGCCATGAGGTCGCGGTCATCGAGGCCGCTCCGCGCCTGATGGCCCGCGCGGTCTCGCAGCGGATGTCGGACCATTTCGCCGACCTGCATCGCGGCTGGGGCACTGCGCTTCATCTGGGCCAGCCTGCCGTGGCGGTGGAGCCCGCGGGCGTGACGCTGGCCGATGGCACGGGGGTCACCGCGGATTTCGTGCTGGTCGCGGCGGGCGTTCGCCCGAACGTGGAGCTGGCCGAGGCGGCGGGGCTCGCCATCGACAATGGCGTGAAAACCGATGCCCGGCTGCAGACCTCGGATCCCGCGATTTCGGCGCTCGGCGACTGCGCGAGCTTCCCCGATCCGCGGGGCCGCGGGCATATCCGGCTCGAGAGCGTGCAGGCCGCCACCGATCACGCGCGGCTGATCGCGAAACGCCTCGCGAAGGGCGACACCGATCCCTATGGCGCGCTGCCGTGGTTCTGGTCGGATCAGGGCGCGTGCAAGCTGCAGATCGCGGGCTACGCGACACCCGACGCGGCGGAGGAGGAGATCGCCGCGGGGATCGTGGGCCGTTTCGACGAACGCGGGCTTGCCGCGATCGAGACCATCGACAACGCGCGGGCCCATATGCGGGCACGCAAGCTCATCGCGTCGCCCGAGCCGGTGACGCGCGCGGATCTGGAGGAGATCGCCGCCTAGCGCGGCACATGAACAACAGGCCCCGGGAGGAGGGGCTCAAACGGTCCAACGGGAGGAGAGACCATGAAACACACGACCCTTAGCGTCGCCACCGCCATCGCGGTCGGGGCAACCATCAGCATCGCGACCGCCGCCGGCGCGCAGGAGCTGAAATACGCGAACTGGGCGCCGCCGACCCATACGATCAACGCAGCCCAGATCGAGCCCCTGGCCAAGGCGCTCTCGGAAGGCACCGACGGGGCGGTAACGCTGCGCGGCTATCACGGCGGCGAACTGGGCGCGGGCCCGGCCGATCAATACGTGCGCGTGCTGCAGGGCACCGCCGATATGGGCTGGGGGCTGCAGGGCTATACCTCGTCGCAATTCCCCAAGAGCCTGATCGCGGAACTGCCGGGTGCGCTGCCGCTCGACGCGCCGGGCTACAAGGCGCTGTGGCAGGCCTTCGACACGATCAAGGGCGAATATCCGCAGACCGAGGTGATCGCGCTCTGGGGGTCGGAGCCCAACATCCTGATGATGCACGACAAGGACGTGCGCACGCCCGCCGATCTCAAGGGTCTGAAGATCCGCGTCGCGGGGTCGATTTCGGCTGCCGCGATGGAAGCGCTCGGCGCGACGCCGGTGCAGATTCCGATGACGCAGGTCTATAACGGGCTACAGACCGGGCTGATCGACGGCGTGGTCAGCGGCGCCTCGGTGCTGTCGGATTTCAAGCTCAACGAGGTCGTGGGCAGCGTGACGACCGGTCCGAACCTCGGACGCCTCGCCTTCTACACGGTGATGAACAAGGCGGCCTATGACGGGCTCTCGCCCGAAGCGAAATCCGCGCTCGACGCGATGAAGGGCGAGAAGATCTCGAAGATGACCGAAGAGGCGTGGATTGCCACAGCGAACAAGGCGCTGGAAGCCGCGCGCGCCTCCGACGCCACCACGGTGATCGACCTCGACGCCGACGGCTCGAAAGCCTTCAACGACGCGCTCGCCGACGTGACCGACACCTACGTGAGCAAGGTCGGCGGCGAGGACACGCTCGCGGCGATGCGGAGCGAGTGATGCTCGCACGCGCGCAGAAACTGGTGGACAGGCTGATCGGCCTGTCCGCGATCATCGGCACGACGGGGTTGATCTTCGTCGTGGCCGTGATCGTCATCGACGTTATCGGGCGCAATTTCGGCATGCCGCTCTACGGCTCGCAGGACCTGATAACGATGACGATGGTGCTGATCGTCTTCGGCGGCATGGCGCTGTGCGACCGACGCGACGGCCATATCGTCGTCGACATCTTCGAGAGCGCCTTCCCCCCTGCCCTGAACCGCGCGATCGATATCTTCTCGGCGCTCCTCGGCGTCGCGATCTTCGTGCTGATCGCGGTGACGGTCTACAAGAGCGCGCAACTGAGCCAGATGCTCAACCTCTCGACCAATCTTCTGAACCTGCCCAATGCGTGGTTCCAATATGCGCTGGTCGCGCTGTCGCTGGTGGGCGCGCTGACAATGTGCCTGCGCGCGCTGCGGCTCATGTCGCGCCACGGCTATGAACATCATTCCGAAAGGGACGTGCTATGACCCCCGCGCTCACCGGATCGCTCGGGCTCGCGCTGTTGCTCGGCATGCTGCTGATGCGTGTGCCGGTGGCCTTCGCGATGTTCGCGGTGGGCTTCGTCGGCATCTGGATCCTGAACGGGCTGCAGGCCGCGACCGGGCTTCTGGCGTCGGAAACCTTCTCGCTGGCCTCCAATTCCGAGCTGATCGTGGTGCCACTCTTCATTCTGATGGGAAATGTCGCGAGCGTGACGGGTATGAGCCGCAAGCTCTATGACGCGGCCTACGCCACCGTCGGCCAGGTGCGCGGCGGTCTGGCGCTGGCGACGGTCGTGGGCTGCGGTGGGTTCGCGGCGCTGTCGGGCTCCTCGGTCGCGTCGGCGCTGACGATGGGCCGCACCGCGCTGGCAGAGATGGACCGCTACGCCTACAGCCCGCGCCTCTCGACCGGCGTCGTGGCCGCGGGCGGCACGCTGGGCATCCTGATCCCCCCCTCGACCGGCTTCGTGATCTACGCGATCCTCACGCAGCAAAGCATCGGACGGCTCTTCATGGCGGGCATCCTGCCCGGGCTTCTGTTGCTGAGCGCCTTCATCCTGACCATCGCGATCCTCTGCCTGCTGCGTGCCGAGATGGGACCGAAAGGCCCCGCGACCAGCGCCGCCGAGAAGGGCCGCGCCTTCCTCGGCGCGATCCCGATCCTGCTGGTGATCGTGCTGACCATCGGCGGCATCTATTCGGGCCTGTTCTCGCCCACCGAAGCGGCGGGCGTCGGCGCCGCCTTCGTGATCGCGATCGGGGCCTTCAGCGGCACGCTGAGCCTGCGCAGCTTCTGGCGCGCGGCGCAGGACAGCATCGTGACCACGGCCTCGGTGATGCTGATCCTGATCGCGGCGCATCTGATCAACCCCTTCGTCGCCCTGAGCCATCTGCCCGCCGAGGTGAGCGACCTTCTGGTCTCCCTCGATCTGGGCCGGGTCGGGACGCTGGTCCTGATCCTCGCGATCTACATGGTTCTGGGCTGCTTCCTCGAAGGACTCGCGATGCTGGTGCTGACCCTGCCGATCTTCCTGCCGGTTATCCTCGATCTCGGGATCGACCCGATCTGGTTCGGCGTGCTGGTGGTGCTGACGCTCGAGATGGGGCTGATCTCGCCCCCGGTGGGGATCAACGTCTTCATCGTGAAATCGGTCGCGCAAAACGTGCCGCTGATCGAGATCTTCCGCGGCGTGCTGCCCTTCTGGTTCGCGATGCTGGTGACCCTTGCAATCCTCGTCGCTGTGCCGGGAATATCGCTGTGGCTGCCCGGGATGATGTGAGGCACAAAGGTTTCAGAGGGCGCCGGTCCGACAATCGCCGCGCCGCGTGACGCAAGATCGAAGTCTCAAAGGGAGGACATTATGAAAGAGATCGGAATGCTGCTGGACGGGGTCTCCGCCCCAGCCGCCTCGGGCGCGACTTTCGACCGGATCGATCCCGTGACCGGAGAGGTCGCCACCCGCGCCGCCGCGGCGGGCCGCGACGATGTCGAGGCGGTGGTCGCGTCTGCCGCGCGCGCTTTTCCCGGCTGGTCCGCGACCGGGCCGAACGGGCGGCGCAAGATCCTGTCGAAAGCCGCCGACGTGATGGAAGCCCGCGCCGAGGACTTCATCCAGGCGGTGATCGCCGAGACCGGCGCGACCGGGCCTTGGGCCGGGTTCAACGTCCATCTCGCGGCAGGCATGATCCGCGAAGCGGCGGCGATGACGACACAGATCGGCGGCGAGATCATCCCCTCCGACAAGCCCGGCACGATGGCGATGGGCGTCGCGCGCGCCAAGGGTGTCTGCCTTGGCATCGCGCCGTGGAACGCGCCTGTCATCCTCGGCACCCGCGCGGTCGCAATGGCGCTCGCCTGCGGCAACACGGTGGTGCTGAAGGCGTCCGAGATGTGCCCCGCGACGCACCGCCTGATCGGCGAGTGTTTCGCCGAGGCCGGGCTCCCCGAAGGGGCGCTCAACGTGGTGACCAATGCCCCCGAGGACGCCGCCGATGTCGTCGAGGCGCTGATCGCGCATCCCGCAGTCAAGCATGTGAACTTCACCGGCTCCTCCGCCGTCGGCCGGATCATCGGGCGGCTCGCGGGCGAGCATCTGAAGCCCTCGCTGCTGGAGCTGGGCGGCAAGGCGCCGCTGATCGTGCTCGACGATGCCGATCTCGACGGTGCGGTGAACGCGGCGATCTTCGGCGCCTTCATGAACCAGGGCCAGATCTGCATGTCGACCGAGCGGATCATCGTCGACGAGAAAGTGGCCGATGCCTTCGTCGAGAAACTCGCCGCCCGCGCCAACGCTCTGCCCGCAGGCGATCCGCGCGGCGAAGTGGCGCTTGGCGCGCTTGTCTCTGAAGCCGCCGCAGAGAAGATGGACGCGCTGATCGCCGACGCCACCGAGAAAGGCGCAAAGCTGGTCGCCGGGGGCTCCCGCGAGGGGACCATCGTCGCGGCGACGCTGCTCGACGGCGTCGCGGAAGGCATGCGCATCTATGCCGAGGAAAGCTTCGGCCCGGTCAAATCGATCATCCGCGTGAAGGGCGACGAAGAGGCGCTGAAAGTCGCCAACGACACCGAATACGGCCTCTCGAGCGCGATCTTTAGCGCCGATGTCTCCCGCGCGATGGCGCTGGCGAACCGGCTCGAAACCGGGATCTGCCACATCAACGGCCCGACGGTCGGCGATGAGCCGCAGATGCCCTTCGGCGGGGTCAAGGCCTCGGGCTACGGGCGCTTCGGCGGACGCGCGGCGATCGCCGAATTCACCGACCTGCGCTGGATCACCGTGGAAGACCCGAAACAGCATTATCCAATCTGATCTGGATTCTGCGATACACGATGAGAGGGAGCCGCCCCCCGGGGCGGCTCCCTTGGCGTTCGACCCATCGGGCGGCTCATCCGAAGCGCCCCGAAACGCCAATCGCGCGAACGTGAACGTGCCGCCAATTATCCGATTGAAATTATCAGAAAAGCCCTTTAGGGAACCTGACGCGCAGTAAAACTGTCGGCACTGTGGTTGCCGCCCCACCTGACGCAGCCGTTTTTTCAACTCGATTAAGACCCCTCGGCCTCGAGTATCAGACCTTCCGCAATGATGATGCTGGCCACACCGGAGAGAGCAAGCTCTTGACCTCAAGTTCCGTCGTGATCCTTGAAGACGATGCCGATGTCCGAACCGTCATCGAACGGGCCATCGCCTCTGAAGGATACCCCTCGAAATCCTTCGGCACGCTTGGCGCGTTGTTCGCCGGAGACGCCCTGACGAGAGCCGATTGCTTTCTCGTCGACATAACCCTCCCCGACGGCTCCGGATTCGACGTCCTACGGGCGATCCGCAGCAAAAATCCCGGGGCGGGCATCATCGTTCTGAGCGGGCGCACCGACGAAATCGATACGGTTCTCGGCCTCGAGCTTGGCGCGGACGACTATGTCTGCAAACCCTTCCGGGCGCGGGAATTGCGCGCCCGGGTCAAGGCCGTGCTGCGACGGACGGCGGACCGTAAGTTTGCGCGAAAAGCGGCGCAGGACAGCCCGGCGGATGTCTTCGAAATCTCGGGCTTGCGGTTCAACCGCCGCGCGCGATGGGTGCGCACCCTTCAGGATTTTAAGATCCCGCTTACGACGCTGGAATACGATGTTCTCCTCGCACTCGCGACCCAGCCGGACACCGTGCTGTCTCGCGATCAGATCATGGACCGGGTCAGGGGGCCGGACTGGGCAGCCTTCGATCGCACCGTCGACGGGGTGATAAGCCGCATTCGCTCCAAGCTGGAGAAAGCCGACGTCTCGCATGGCGCGATCAAGACCATCCGCAACGTCGGCTACGTCTTCACCAGCGAGACCTGACCTGCGGCCCGGAAGCCGGTCGGGCGGCGTGGCCGGAACCCCTTAGCCAGGGAGACGTTTCAGAAGATGAAGCTAAAAAGGCAATCGACCGGCTTGGGAACGTCCCGCGCATCGTATTTTTGATTTCGGGCGTTGCTCTCCAGCAGGCGCCATGTTGCCGCGGAGACTCCGACGTTCGGCTCACCTGTGACACCTCGGCGCGCCAAACCTGGCGCCCCCGTCGATCTGAAATCGGGCACTCCACGCGCAATGCCGAAAGGAAGACATGGCCCGCTCGAATCTCGCCCTGCTCGAAACCCATCCCTGGCACGAGACGTCGCTGGGTCCGGTCGAGGATTGGCCGCCGGAGATGCGCGGGGTGATCGCGGCGATCATGGCGTCCGATTTTCCCGTCTGCACGGGCTGGGGCGACGACACGATCCAGATCTACAACGATGCCTACAACGCGATTTTCGGCGACAAGCATCCCGCCTCATTCGGGGCACCGCTCCGAGACACCTGGCCCGAAATCTGGCCATTCGTCCGCGACAATCTGGGCCACGTTCAAAGGAGCGGCGAGCCGCTTCTGTTTCAGGACACCATGTTGCCGCTGGCGAAGACGGGCCGCCCGGAGGAATGCTACTTCGATTTCTCCTACAGTGCGGTCAAGGATCTGGGCGGGCGGGTGCTCGGCGTCATGTCGATCGCTGTCGAGACCACGGACGCGGTCGTCGCGCGGCGGAGGCAAGTGGTGTCGGAGATCACCGCCACCTCCCATGCCGGCGGCGGCATCCCTGCCTTTTCCGGCGCGCTGCATGCGGTGCTGTCCGACAACGACATGGACTGCCGGGCCGGAATCCTGTTTCGCCTGTCGCCCGAGAACGGCATGCCGCTCGAGGCCGAATGGACCATTCGGGCGGATCCGCAATTCACGGGCGCCCTGCGCCCCGCCGTCGCCGCCGCGCTGTCGGGGAAAAGCGAGCGGATCTTCAACCTGCCGCGCGACGCGCGGAGGCCGGAACTCTCGGATCGGGGGATCGTGATCCCGATCGCGGATGGACGCGCGCAGCTCATCGCGGCGCTTGTGCTGGTGCCGCACGCCTTGGTGCCGATCGACCGGAGCCTCGCCCCCTTCGCGACCCAGCTGTCGCAACGCGTTCACGCCTCACTCCATTCGGCCGAGCTTCTGGAACAGGACCTGCTCCGGGCGCGCGAGCAGATGACCGAGCAGTCGGCGATGTATCAATTCCTTTTCGAAAACATCCGCGACGGGGCGATCTACACGGCGACGAGCGGGAGGCCGGAGGATGACGAATTCGTCCTCGCCCTCAACACCCGGGCTTGCGAAATGCTCGGCTACGACGCGGAAGAGGCGATCGGCATGCATCGCGACGCTTTCTTCTTTCCGGAGGATCGGGATCTGGCTCTGGCACTTCAGGAGAGGAACCGGAACGACGTCTTCGTCGGCGACCTGACTTTCCGGGCGAAGGACGGCAGCCCGGTTCCGGTGGAGGTCACGTCGAATATCGTCGAACTGGCGAAGGGCGAGCGGCGGTCCGTCACCATCATTCGCGATCTCGCCAATCGAACGTCACGGGACCGGGAGCGCGACGAGCGCATGCGCACGGAGGCCCTCGCCAGCTTGACCCGCGCGGTCGCGCATGACTTCAATAACCTGCTGACCGTCGTGCTTGGCAGCCTCGATGCGCTCGAGGAAGGTCTGCCCGAGCAGGACAGCAACCTCAATCTCGTCCAGAGCGCGGTGCGCGCCGCGGAGGAGGCGGGGCGCCTGACGAGCCAGCTCCTCGCCTATTCGCGCCGGACGCCGACGAAGCTGAGAATGCTCCAGATCGGGGCCTTCGTGCAGGAGATCAGACCGCTCCTGATCGCGGCTTTGGGCGACGCCAACCGGCTGGACATCGACATCGGGGAGGACGTGGCGAATTGCTGGGCCGACACCTCGGCCTTGACGTCGGCGCTGATCAACCTCGTCACCAATGCGCGCCACGCGATGACGGGAGATGGCACGCTGTCGATCACAGCGAACGTCGTTTCCGGGACGGGTTTCTATCCCTCGCATGACGGTTACGAACTTCCGCAGGAGGAATACGTGGCCGTGAACGTGCGCGATAACGGTCCCGGCGTTCCGGCCAGCCACCGGGAAAAGATATTCGAGCCGTTCTTCACCACGAAAGGCATCGGCGAGGGAACGGGTCTCGGCCTGCCGACCGTGCTCGATACGGTGCGCCAGATCGGCGGCGATCTAAGGCTCGGGCCCGGCGACGACGACGGGGCGGAGTTCCAGATCCTGCTGCCGCTTGCCACCGGGGCCGATGGCAAGGAGGCCGAGGCGGCCGCTCCGGCGGGGAATGATGAGGTCGTGCTCTACGTTGAGGATAACCTCCTCGTTCGCGAGAAAACGGTGCTGATGCTGCAAAATCTCGGGTTCTCGCCGCTTGTGGCTCGTCACGGGCGGGAGGCGCTGGACTATGCCCGGAGCGATCGGAGGATCGACATCGTGCTCACCGATCTTGTCATGCCGGGCCTATCGGGGCGGGCGCTGGTCAGAGAGCTGGCGCGGCTGCGCCCCGCGCTGCCGGTGGTCATAGCGACCGGCTACGACCCCGATGGCCCGGCCAGCGGGACGGACATGGGCTCGGTTCTGATGAAACCCTATTCGCGGGAAGAACTTGCCGACGCATTGGTGCGCAACTTGCCGTCACCCGGGACAGAGTGAAAGACGCGGGCGCCGGGTTTCAATGGAGCAGGTAGCTCTGCTCCGGCTCCGGCCGCGCGACCTGCTTTGCCGCCAGATGAATTTCGTCGAGGCGCTTATAAGCGAAATCCAAGCCGTCCATGTCGGGAACGATCCGGGCCGTCGCTGCAGGACCGATCAATTTCATCCGCCACGTGGGAAAGACGCGCTCCCGGATCAACCGAATTCTGAGCGGCGTGACGTCGGCATGACGCGCGTCCGAGACGATTTTCGTATAAACGCTTCGGGTTTCCGCCGAAGGGCCTTCGATGGTTTGCAGGAAGTAGGCCCCGTCGAACAGAAGCAGACCGGTGATGCCAAGTCTCTGGTTTCGATCAAGGCTTTCGGAAAGGATCGCGCTTATCCCCTCGATGGGCTTCCGAAGGCAGGAAAAGCTTCGATAGGTAATAGTTAACAGTTCTGTCATGACCAATCTCTTGCTCTTGTCTGGAGAGTTTTGGTCCCGCCTTTCTTCAGTCTGGAGACTGAGCTTGCACGGGAGACATGCATGTCTATGAACCTGCCCCACCAATCCCGTAGGTTGGAAGGGGTTTCGGATCAGGCGGCTGCCTGATCCCCGACCGTCCCGGCCGGGTTGCTCGTTTCCGCGTTCTGGCGACGTCGGCTCTCCTCAAGCCCCCAGTTCAGCAGGACGCGGGCCGCGGCTTCGTCTCGCCCGAGACGACAGCCACAGTCGCAATCATGATGGCGCTCCGCGAGCGTCTTCTTGCGCACCGCGCCGCAGTCCGGGCAGCGCTGTGACGGCTTCAGCTCTCGCGTCTTCGCCTCGAAGAACTCCGCACCAGCTTCTTCCGCTTTGTATCGGAGCATGTTCAAAAAACCGGCCGGAGCCGTGTCCAGGATCGATCGGTTCAGGCCCGCCTTCTGGGCCACATTCCGCCCCGGCGCCTCCGCGGTTCCGCGGGCCGAGCCGGTCATGTTGCGCACAGCCAGCGCCTCGGTCGCGATCAGGCGGTGCCGCCCGACGATCCGCGCGCTCGTCTTGTGCAGGAAGTCCTTCCGGCGCGCAGCGATCTTCGCATGACGACGCGCCAGAGCGCGGCGATGCTTCCGCAGCGCCCGTTGGGAGATCTTTCGCGCCCGGGCCGCGGCCGAGAGCCGGCGCTGCTCAGCCTTGAGGTCCTCGGCCTCGAGATCCCAGTGGCGCGGGTTCGGCAGTTCCTCGAAGGCGCCGTCTTCATGCGCGAGCGTGACAAAAGTCGAGACACCCCAGTCGAGCCCCACCGCCTGACCCTCGGCCGGCGCGCGCTCGGCGCAGCCGGTCTCGACGACCACGTTGAGCATCCAGCCATGGACTGTCCGGGTCACATCGGCCTTGAGCACGCGGCCCGGCGTGCGCGCGATGCCCCGCATCCGCATGCGCCCGATGCCAAACAGCGTGGCATGGCCATGCCGGCCGCCGTCGCGCATCTCGACCCTGAAGCCGTTGCCGTGCTCCTTGTAGCCCCAGCCACGGAAACGCTCGGCGCTCTTGAAGCGCGGGAAGCCCGGCGTTTCCCCCGCGCGCAAGCGGCGAAAGAAAGCCTGGAAGGCGAGATCCAGACGCTTCAGAACGACCTGGGCCTCATGAGTGTGGACGAGCCCGCACCAGCCCTCGAGGCCGAGGCGGATCTCCTTCAACGCCTTTTCCTGGTCGGAGCGCGAGACCCGGGTCTGGCTATGCCGCCAGGCGCCGATCCGCTCCTCGAGCGCGGCGTTCCACAGGTCTTTCAGCATCAGGTGCTTGCGCGCCAGCGCCGCCGCCTGGGCGGGCGACGGATAGAGCTTGAAGGAGAGGGATCGAGTTGCGGTCATGGCCTGAATATTATATTGGTTCCTACATGTCGGATCAATCCTATAGTCGCACAAACAATTGCGTTTTCAGTCTCCACTACCATATGGTTCTGGTGACGAAGCAGCGCCGCGCAGTGCTGACATCCGAAATGCTGAAGGCGGCAGAGGTCGCGATCCGGGAGCGCTGCGATGTTCGCGGCGGCGCGCTGGAGGAGTTCGGCGCGGAGGCCGATCACATCCACATCCTGTTCTCGTTGCCGCCCGCCGAGGCGGTCGCCGATTTTGCAAACGCGGTGAAGACCACCACCTCGCGGCGGCTCCGGAGGGACTTCCCGAGCCTGAAACGCCTTGGCGGTGCCCTCTGGTCTCCGAGCTACTTCGTCAGCAGCTGTGGCAGCGCCCCGCTGGAAGCGATCAAGGGATATGTCCGCTCGCAGGAGCGACCAGACTGACCTCACCAGCCCTGCGGGCTCCCCCACCAATCCCGTAGGTTGGAAGGGGCTTATGGGGAGATCTTCTGGTCAGTGCATGGTCTGACCGTCGCGACAAGCCGTTTTTGCTCTGCGCGCTCGCCTGCGTCGGTCTTGCCACCATCGTCGCGCCGATTGGGTGACTAACAGAAGAAGAACGGCCACCAGACCCGCGACGACGTCGACGAGCAGCGAGAGCCAGATCGAACCGCCCCGCAGAAGCGTGAGCACGAGGCAGACATGGCCCACCAAGCTGCCGATGAAGATATACCCCACCGGCATCAGAGCTCGCACCCCCGCGTTTGTTGTCGCGGATTTTCCAGCCGCGGCGCCACCCGGAGATAGGGCAGGACATATCCCCACCTGTTGCCGACGAGACGCTGGACCTCGGCTTCCTCCATTGTGTCGGGTATGATCACCGGGTCGCCCTCGAACCAGTCGGAGGGCGTCGCGAGCCCGGTCGAGCTATGGAGTTTCACGGCTTCGATCACGCGGAGCGTCTCCTCGACGCTTCTGCCGACATAGATCGGATATTCGAAAATCATCCGGATCTTCATTTGCGGATCCAACAGGAAGGATTTGCGGACCGGCCAGGATTGGTGCTCCTTTTCATGGACCATCCCGAAGAGCGACGCGAAATCTCCACCGATATCGGCAGCGGTCGGGAACCAGACCCGCGCGCCATACAGCTTTTCGATATCGGCGTGCCATGACAGTTGCTCGTCCACGCTCGATCCCGTCAGCCCGAGCACCTTCGCGCCGAGCCGTCTGAACGCTTTCTCGTTCTGCGCCAGCGCGCCGATTTCCGTGGTGCACACAGCCGTATTCGCAGCGGGATGGCCGAAGAGCAGCACCCAGTTGCCTTCCGCCCAGGGCCAGAAATCGATGTCTCCCTGCGTGCTCGGGAGCCTGAAATTCGGGAAGATGTCACCAATTTTGGGCAGCCATTTGACGGTTCTCCGATAGGCGACAGGCAGCCTGATCGGTCGTCCGGTGCTGTCCTTGGGGGCGAAGAATTGCTGACTCATCGAACCTCCTCCTCGTTCAACGTCGCAGCCGATCTTCGCCACGACGTAAACCGGTATCTCCGGTGGTTGAGGCCGGGGTTTGCGTCGCGTTTTCGGAAACTTGTGATTTTTTGCAGAATGTGGCGAAAATTTGGAAAACGTTCGCTTTTTCGACCCGCCGGGCGGTCGCGGCAGACGCTCAGGTGATCTTCGATCCCGTGAACGCCAGGGGCGGCCCACCGCGGACCGCTCGTGAAGGCTGCAACTTCCCATCTTGGCGGAGGGAGGCGTTGACGACGCCCGAGGAGCGGCTTTTCGACACGGGGCCCGCATCGCCCGCGAAGGCTTGACGCTCGACAATGACCGGCGTGCGGCGGCACGCGACCCTCGCGGGGCTTGTTTGCAACGAAAGGACATCTCCGATGACATGCCGTAGATTTCTGCCCGCCACGCTGGTCGTTCTGACGCTTTTGCCGGGCTGCGAAACCTTGACGCCGCAGCAGCGCACGGCGGTCGGGCTGACCGCGGGGGCCGCGGCCGGGTTGATCACCGCCGACGCGCTGGAGGCGAACCGGGACTGGCGGATCATCGCGGCGCTTGCGGGAGCCGCGGCCGGCGTTCTGGTGGCGCAGAACAGCATCACCGATCGCTGCGCCTATTCGAACGGCGACGGCACCTATTACGTCGCCGATTGCCCGCGCTGAGACAGGCCAAGGGGCGCGGCGTTCAGGCCGCCCCCGTCGCACTCACTTGTGGTGATTGGCGACGGCGCGGGCCATCTCGCCCACGATCTGCAACGACGTCCCGTGCGCCACGTCTCCGAGGCTCAACATCCCGACCAGCCGCTTCTTGTCGTCCAGCACCGGCAGCCTGCGGATCTTGCGCTGATCCATCAGGTGCACCGCGTCCTCGATCGTCTCGTCGGTGCGGCAATAGACGACCCCGGGCGTCATCACCTCTTCGGCGCGGGTCTTCGCCGGGTCGAGCCCCTTCGCCACCACGCGCAGCGCGAGATCCCGATCGGTAATCATGCCGATGAGCTTGTCGTTCTTGCCGATCGGCACGGCGCCGATATCGTCCTTCTCCATCTGCAGGGCGATTTCCTTGACCGGGGTGTCGGCATCGGCCCATGCGGCGGGCTCGTGCATCGCGTCACTGATTTTCATGGCATCCTCCTGAACCGAGTCAGACCCGCAGCTTGCCCCACCCAGGGCGGCGCGCATTGACCGCGATCAGCACTTCACAGCCCCGCGCCTTGTCGAGCGTCAATGCCGGGGCGCCGCGAATCCGAGAGAGTGAAGACATCGATGGGAGGAGTGGAAACGGAACGCCATCCGGGAGAGGCATCGAGAGATGCAAACCGCAGATGGTCGAGCCGTGGACACAAGGAGATCTGTCGATCGAAGGGCCATCTCGGCTATGCGAACTCAGGCGCCCACGTGCGGAGCTCGCAGTTTGCGGGATGGTCCTTCGTCATTGTCGGCGTGCGAAGCCGGGCGTCGCTCACGGGCGACGTCCGGTGGCAGCCGCGCTTGCGTCGCGATAACCCCGACCCGGATCAGAGGATGCTCTGCCCCGTCGCAGCCCAGTCCGCGGTGAAGGTTTCGAGCCCCTTGTCGGTCAGCGGATGCTTGACGAGCTCCCCTATCAAGCCGGGCGGCATCGTGCCGGCATCCGCCCCGGCCAGCAAGGCGCCGGTGACGTGGTTTGCGGATCGCAGGGACGCCGCCAGTATCTGCGTATCGAGCGTGGGGTAGGCATCGAAGACCTGCCGGATATCGCGCAGCAGCTGGGTGCCGTCGAGGTTGATGTCGTCGAGGCGCCCGACGAAGGGCGAGACATAGGTCGCGCCTGCCTTCGCCGCGAGGAGCGCCTGGTTCACCGAGAAGCACAGCGTCACGTTGGTCTCACGGCCCTCTTCCCGCAGCGTGCGGCAAGCCCGGAGCCCCGCCATTGTGAGCGGCACCTTGATGCAGACGTTGGGCGCGATCTTACCGAGTACTTCCGCCTCGCGCATCATCGTCTCGTAATCGGTGCCCGCGACTTCGGCGGAAACCGGGCCGTCGACCATTGCGGCGATCTCGGCGATCGCGTCGCGGATATGCGCACCACTCTTGGCGATCAGGCTCGGATTGGTGGTCACCCCGTCGATCAGATGCGCCTCCGCAAGCGCGCGGATCGCCTCGATATCGGCGGTGTCAGCGAAAATCTTCATGTCGTTTCCTTTCGTCGTCAACTCGGGTGGACGGTTCAGTGACCGGTGAGGATGAGGTCGGCCTCGACGCTCTGCTCAAGCACGCGGCGCGCGTTTTCGAGGTCGTTCCGGCTGGCCCGGGCAAGCGCGTCCTCGGGGGATAGCCCGTGCTCGATCCAACGCGCGACGAGCCGGGACTTGAGCACCTCCATGGGCGGCGCGAGCATCACCGTCGCGTCGAACAACGGCGCGAGCCCGGCCCAGTCGCCGCCGCCGAACAGCAGGTAATTCCCCTCGACGATCACGATCCGCCGGTCCGGGCTCAACACGCCGGCCTCCGGAAGCGTCCGGTCCTTCGCGCGGCTGAACAGCGGGTAGCGGATCTCCCTCCCGTCATCGCGCAACCGGCGCACCAATGCCTTGAACCCGGCGACGTCGAAGGTCTCGGGCGCGCCTTTCACCGCGCGCAAGTTCCGCCTGTCGAGTTCTTCATTGTCGAGATGGAACCCGTCCATCGGCACGAGCGCCGCCGCATCCGCCGCCCGCCCGCGGGCGTTCAGCGCCGCGGTCACGGCTTCGGCCATCGTCGATTTCCCCGACCCGGGCGGCCCCGCGATGCCAATCAGAACCCGCCCGTGGTCGCGGGGCTGCCTGTCCACCAGATCGAGAATGGCCTTCAGCTGTGCCTCGGTCGTGCTCATCGCTCAGGCCGCCTCTGTCGCGCCGTCGGGTGTTTTGGCGCCTGTCATGAAGGCGACGGCGTCCGACATCGAGTGTTGCTTCGGGTCGATGACGCAGAGCCGTTTGCCCAGCCGGTGGACGTGGATCCGGTCGGCGACCTCGAAGACATGGGGCATGTTGTGCGAGATCAGGATGATCGGCAGCCCTTTCGCCTTCAGATCGAGGATCAGGTTCAGCACCTGGCGGCTCTCCTTGACGCCGAGCGCCGCGGTGGGCTCATCCATGATGATCACCTTCGAGCCGAAGGCCGCCGCACGCGCGACCGCCACGCCCTGGCGCTGACCGCCCGAGAGGGTCTCCACCGCCTGATCGATATCCTGAATGGTCATCAGGCCCAGATCGTTCAGCTTCTGGCGGGCGAAGGCGCGCATCGCGGGCTTGTCGAGCATCCGCAGCCATTTGCCCATCGCGCCCGGCTTGCGCAGCTCGCGCCCGACGAACATGTTGTCGACGATCGAGAGCGCGGGCGACAGCGCGAGCGTCTGGTAGACCGTCGCGATCCCGGCATCCTGCGCCTCGAGCGGGCTGCGGAAGCTGATCGGCTTGCCTTCGAGACGGATCTCTCCCTCGTCGGCGGAAACCGCGCCGGAGATCGCCTTGATGAGCGAGGATTTCCCGGCCCCGTTATCCCCGATCACGGCGAGGATTTCGCCCGGATAGAGATCGAAGTCGCATTCGTCGAGGGCGGTGACGCGGCCATAGCGTTTGACCAGACCGCGCGCGGTGAGAATGGGCTCTTGCGTCATGCCGATACCTTTCTGATCCATTGGTCGATGGCGACCGCGATGATGATGAGCCAGCCGATCGCGAAGACCTGCCAGAGCACGTCCACATTCGCGAGCCGCAGACCGGACTGGAACACGCCCACGATCAGCGCGCCGAACAGCGCCCCGAGGATCGAACCGCGCCCGCCGAAGAGCGAGATCCCCCCGATCACCACGGCGGTGATGGAATGCAGGTTCGCCTCGTAGAAGGCCTGCGGCGAGATCGACCCGACCCGGCCGATCGAGGCCCAGGCGGCGATCGCACAGACGAGCCCGGCCATGCCGTAGACCGACAGCAGCGTGCGGTCGGTGCGGATGCCCGCAAGCTCCGCCGCCTCCTTGTCGTCGCCCACCGCGTAGACGTGGCGCCCCCAGGCGGTCTTGTTCAGCAGATACCAGAGCACCAGGAACACCGCGACCATCAGGATCGAGCCATAGGTCAGCCGGGCATTGCCCACCGCGATGGTGTTGCCGAAGAATTTCAGAAGCGGCGCGAACTTGTCGATATCCTGCGAGCGGATCGACTGCGCGCCCGACAGCCACAGGTTCAGCGCGTAGAAGATCGACCAGGTGCCCAGCGTGGTGATGAAGGGCGGCAGCTTCACCTTGGTCACCAGAAAGCCGTTCATCAGCCCCGCCCCGGTGCCGCCCGCGAAGGAGATCAGCAGCGCCAGCGGTGCCGGCACGCCCATATAGACAGCGAGGTTGCCCGCCACGACCGACATCAGCACCATGATCGCCGCGACCGACAGGTCGATCCCCGCGGTCAGGATGATCAGCGATTGCGCCGCGGCGAGAATGCCGATGATCGAGACCTGCTGCATGATCAGCGTCAGGTTGAAGGCCGAGAAGAACTTGCCCCCCGCCACAAGGCCGAACACGGCGATGGACAACAGCAGCACGATCACCGGCACCATCGTCGGGTTGCCGTGCAGCCCGTGCTGGATCGTGCCGAGAAGCCCGCGTTTCTTTCCCTTGAAGGCCGCGACGGTCTTGTCGCTCTTATCGAGCTCGTGCTCGAAGGACTGGCCGCGAGGCGGAGCGGTCTGGGTCATGTCCGTCATCCTCTTTGTGCAATATGGGGTGAGGGGCCGTGATCCGGCCCGAAGAGGACGGGCCGCCGCGCGGGCGGCCCCTCCGATCTGTCAGGCGGGGATCAGCCCCAGCACTGCTTGAGGCCTTCCTCCGACGAGATCGAGTCGACCCCGTCGACCGGCTGGTCGGTGATCAGCGTCACGCCGGTATTGTAGAAGTCGAGACCTTCGGAGTTCTGCGGCTTGGTGCCGTCCTTGGCGAAAGCCGCGATCGCCTCGATGCCCATCGAGGCCATCTTCAGCGGGAACTGCATCGAGGTCGCGCCGATGATACCTTCCTTGACGTTCTGCACGCCCGGGCAGCCGCCATCGATCGAGACGATGATCGCCTGATCCTGCATGCCGACCGATTTCAACGCCTCGTAGGCGCCGGCGGCGGCGGGCTCGTTGATCGTGTAGACCACGTTGATGCCCGGATCCTTCTGCAGAAGGTTCTCCATCGCCGTGCGGCCACCCTCTTCGTTGCCGTTGGTCACGTCATGGCCGACGATGCGCGGATCGTCTTCGTCGCCGATCTTCTTGGGGTCTTTGACGTCGATGCCGAAGCCCTTCATGAAACCCTGATCGCGCAGGTAATCGACCGAGACCTGGCTCGGGTTGAGGTCGAGGAAGGCGATCTTCGCGTCCTTGGCCTTGTCGCCCATCTTCGCATTGGCCCATTGCCCGATCAGCTCGCCCGCCTTGAAGTTGTCGGTGGCGAAGGTCGCATCGGCGGTGTCGGCGGGCTCGAACGGGGTGTCGAGCGCGATCACCAGCGCCCCCGCGTCGCGCGCTTTCGTCACCGCCGGCGCCAGCGCGCGGCTGTCGGACGGCGTGATCAGGATGCCCTTGGCGCCCGCCGCGATGCAGCTCTCGACCGCCGCGACCTGGCTTTCCACGTCGCCGTCGAGCTTGCCCGCATAGGTGTTGAGCTTGATGCCCATCTCCTCGGCTTTCGCCGTCGCGCCCTCCTTCATCTTCACGAAGAACGGGTTGGTGTCAGTCTTCGTGATCAGGCAGGCGGTCGTCTCCGCCCAGGCCCCGGTCGCCATCAGGCCAAGCGCCGTCGCTCCCAGAATCGCGGTTGTCTTCTTCATGTCAGGTCTCCTCCCTTGCTGAGATGCATTCAGTGCATCCATTGAAACTTCATGGAAAAGATTTCTCGCGCCCGATCGGGATGCGCGTCGCACCCGCATTCACGATGCCGCGGCACCGCCGGCGAAGCCTCCTCCCTTCCCCGAAGTCACCAAGAGCTAGCGCCCGAAGCTTCCGTCTGTCAATAAAAACTTCCAGATGAATTTTTATTTAGGTCAAATTTTCGATGTTGCTTGCGCCCCTCCGGGCCGCCGCGTAGCATCCGATCACCCACGAACCACGCAGGACTAAGCTGCGTGACCTTCCCCGCCGGTGAGAGATGACGACAGCACGCCCCGACAAAACCCTGAATGCCGTTCCGCTCATGGGCACCAACCAACTCACGGTAAGAGACCTTAACGAGCGTCTCGTGCTCCATCTGATCCGCCGCCACGGCACGCTGACGAAAGCCGAGGCGACCCGCGCAACCGGGCTGTCCGCCAACGCGGTCTCGGAGATATTCAAGGCGCTCGAGCAGGACGACCTGTTGCTGCGCGGCGATCCGGTCCGGGGCCGCGTGGGCCAGCCCTCCGTGCCGATGCGCCTCAACCCAGACGCGAAACACTACCTCGGCCTGAAGATCGGCCGAAGCAGCTTCGACATGGTCGTGGTCGACTTTACCGGCGCCGTCTTGGCCCGCCGCTCGGCGCGCCACGGCTTCCCGACCCGGACGGCGCTGGTCACCTTCATAAAGGACAATCTCCGCCCGCTGCTGCGCTCGGCAAAACTGAAGCGTGAGGACGTGGATGCCAGCGGAATCGCGATTCCCTCCGAGCTGTGGCACTGGGCCGAGGACTTCGACGCGCCGACCGACGAGCTGGAGAAATGGCGCAGTTTCGACGCCCGCACCGAGCTCGCATTGCTGCTTCCCGGGCCGATCTCGGTCGAGAATGACGGCACCGCGGCCTGTCGCGGAGAGCTGGTTTTCGGCCCGCCCACCGACAAGCAGGACTACATCTATTTCTTCGTCGGCACCTTCATCGGGGGCGGCGTCGTTCTCAATGGCAGCGTGTTTTCCGGGCGGTCGGGAAACTCCGGCGGCTTCGGGCCGCTGCGAATTCCCGACGAGCCCGGCGGCCATCGCCTGATCGACCATGCCTCGCTCTCTGTGCTCGAGCGCCTTCTGGCGGAACGGCAGACCGACCCCGAACGGATTCACGACGACCGTGCCGACTGGTCGCCTCTCGAGCCTGCGCTCTCGCTCTGGATCACGCGCGCGGCCAGAAGCCTCGCCCATGCGATCGTCTCCGCCCAGGCTGTGATCGATTTCGAAGCCGTCATCATCGACGGCGCGTTTCCGCAAGATATCCGCGACAGGCTGGTGGCGGAGGTCGACCGGCATTTCTCGCGCCTCGATCTGCAAGGAGTCTATCACCCCGAAATCCACGCAGGGCATTTCGGATCGGTCATCCGCGCCATGGGCGCCGCTGCTTACGCAATTTCGACCGAATTCATGATCGACCAGAATACCTTGCTCCGGAAGGCGCCTCCCGGGCAGTTGGCGCGGTAACCCCCCCATCGCATGACGCGGTCACCCGCGAGCCGGCACGAGCGGCCCCGGGCAAACATTGTTTGCCGCCGCAGACGCAACGCGGAACCGGCATCCCGAATTCTGCGTGGCGCGCGGATCAGCGTCCTTTTCCGCGGGCGCGCCCGTTCCCTTCCCGTCCATTTCTGACGCATACAAACGCGACTCGATTGATTTTCGGCCAGCTGGAAGGGCTTTCCCATGCGGGCATGGCATCATCTCGCTCCGGCGCTGCCGGCATTCCACGGGCGCGAACAGATCCGGGCTGGCCTCGGGGCGCTGCTCGGCATCAGCCTCTGCGCCCTCGTGGTGAGCCTCGGCGCACGGTTCGGGCTTTCCTCGCTCTATCTCGTGGCGCCTCTCGGGGCGACGGCGGTGCTAGTGTTCGGCGTTCCGAACTCGCCCCTTGCGCAGCCGTGGTCGGCGATCGTCGGCAACGTCACCTCGGCCTTGGTCGCGCTGCTCGTGGTCCGCAGCCTGCCCGGCTCATGGTCGGCGGGGATTGCCGTCGGCGCCGCGATCACCGCTATGATGTTCGTGCGCGCGCTGCACCCGCCGGGCGGCGCCGTCGCCTTGCTGACCGCGCTCGATCCGACACATGCGCTCGAGATCGGACCGCTCTTCGCGCTGGTGCCGGTCGGGCTGACGACCGCCACGCTGGTCCTTGCCGCGATCGTCTATAACCGGGCCACCGGGCGGGTCTACCCGTTCCGCCACCCCGAGACGGAGCCGGCGGCGGATGCGCCGCCGCGGCTGGGACTATCGAGCGCGCAGCTGGGCGAATTGCTCGACCGGTTCAATCAGTCAGCCAATCTCGGGGTGGCGGATCTCGGGCGGCTGCTGGCCGCCGCAGAGGCCGAGGCGGCGCAGCACCGCTTCGACGGCACGACCTGCGCCGACATCATGACCACCGATCTCATCACGGTGCGCCCTGACACACCGCTGCCGGAGGCCGCGCGCCTGTTTCGCGCCCATGCCATCAAGAGCCTTCCTGTCATCGACGCCGAGACCCGGCTCTGCGGCCTCGTGCTTCAGGCGGATCTTCTCGACGAAGTCGCCGCTCGGCCGCGCGCCCTGCCCCAGCGGGCGCGCCCCCGCACCGTCTCGGAGGTGATGCGTTCGCCCGACCGCGCGGTCGCCCATGACCTGCCCGTCGGCACCCTTCTCAACCGTCTCGCGGCGCAGGGAACCGAGGTCGTGCCGGTGACGCGGGAGGGCCGTCTCGCAGGTATCCTCACCCGCTCCGATATCATCCGTCTGCTGCTGGACGGGGCCGACGACCGCGCAGCGGCGTAGGCGCGCCTGAAAAGGCAGCGCGCGATCGCGCGGGAGCGGCGGAAATTCCCCCGCCCGTCCGACACGTTCATTGGTTGGTAATATCGCCCTTGAGCGAATAGCCGATCATCAGCACGTCCTTGCGGGTCGTCTCGTCGACCTCATGCGCCGCAAGGACCGACATGATGTCGTCGATTGCGGCCATGTATTCGCTCGTGCTGATATTCATGCCGCGATGCGCCGTCACCATGTCGCGTCCGCTATATGGCTCGGGGCCGCCGCTGCCCGCGCCGAAGAACGCACAGAGTTGCGCCTTGGCGTCGTTCAGGTCGTCCGGCCTTTCGCGGTATGGCAGGAAACGGGCGCTGATTGCGGGGTTTACCATATGCGCCTCGAGGACATCGTCGACGAGCGCCTTGATCCCGGGCTTTCCACCGAGCCGTTCGTAGAGAGTCTGTTCCATCGTTCTAGCTCCTTGCTGTCTGGAGGCCGTGGCCCCGGGGCGCATTCGCGTCCGGGGCGCGACGGCTCATTGCGCGGCCTGCCGCACCTGCTGCGGCTGGATGTTGTGATTCACCCGGAAGAGGTTCGTCGGGTCGTAGCGCGCCTTGATTTCCTGCAACCGGTTCAGGTTTCCGCCATAGGCCTCGGCGAGGCGACCCGCGTCATCCGCGGGCAGGAAATTCACATAGACGCTCGGCGCAGCATCCGCCGCCGTGGCGTCGAACAGGTCGCGCGCCCAGCCGATGCAGTCCGCATCCTTCGCCGGGTCGTCCCAGCGGGTGTGGACGTTCATGGTGAAGTGGCTGTCGCGCTGCGGATAGGCGGTCGCGTCCGACGGGACGCGGGCCATTGCGCCGCCGACATGGGCGATGAAGATCTCGCATTGCGGATCGGGAAGCTCCTCAACCGCGCCGAGTATCGCCTCGATCGTGCCGCGGCCGAGCTTCAGGAAGTCCCGGCTCTTCCAGTAATTGCGCGCGCCGGGCGTCAGCAGCGGATCGAAGGCCGCCTGCCATCCGGTAAAGGGATGCGGGCCGATCACGTCGACGATGGGCGTGCCGAGGGCGCGCAGGTCCCGCATCGCCTCTTCGCCCTTGGCCATATCACCCACGTAACAGGCCGCGAAGATCAGCACCTCGCGCCCGTGCCAGTCCTCCGGCAGGAACGGCAGCGGCGGCGCCTTGCGCAGGACCGACCAGACCGTCAGCTCGTCCGGCGCCTTGTCGCATATCTCCTGGAACTTCGGCAGCAGAGTGGCGGCCTCCGCGAAGGGATGGATCACGAGGCCCGACAGAACCTCGGTGCCGATGGCGTGAGCTTGGAATTCGAAGGAGGACACCACCCCGAAATTCCCGCCCCCGCCGCACAGCGCCCAGAAGAGGTCCGGATGCTCCGTCTTCGAGGCCCGGATGCAGCGCCCGTCGGCGAGCACCACATCAGCCGACAACAAATTGTCCACGGTCATCCCGTATTTCCGGGTGATCCAGCCGAAGCCACCGCCAAGCGTCAGCCCCGCGATCCCGGTGGTCGAATTCACGCCGACGGGCACGGCAAGCCCATGCACCTGCGACTCGCGATCGACGTCGCCCAGCGTCGCGCCCGGCTCGGCCCGGACGGTCCCAGCTTCGGGATCGACGTGAACCGAGCGCATGCCCGACAGGTCCAGCATCAGCGAGCCCTCCTCGACCGCGAGACCGGCGATCTGATGGCCACCGGACCGCACGGCCATCCGAAGTCCCTTTTCCTTGGCAAAGGCGACCGCGCTCTGGATGTCGCTGGCCCCCATCGCATGCACGACCAACCCCGGCTTGCGGTCGATCATCCCGTTCCAGATCGACCGCGCGGCGTCATAGCCTGCGTCTCCCTCGATCAGGGTTTCGCCGCGCAAGGCGGCGGCAAGGGCCTCTCGGTCCGCGCCGGTGATCTTCTTGCGCGTGCCGTCCAGCCCGTTCATTTCAATGATATCCGACATGTCTTCCTCCCTCTGAGACCATGGCGCACGGCGACGCGATCTACCCCTTGCGCGTCTGCCGCGTTTCGATTGCTTGCGGTTCTGAAAGGATGAGCGCGCGGCGTGTCTCAAACCAGTGGCGAAACTGGACCGGCCCGCCCGAGCAGAGAGCATGGGCACGAAGCCGAATAAAGGAATCGCAATTCGTGCTATGCTGGAAACAGCCATGGAGGAGATCTCCGATGTCCAACGCCAGCTACTTCCAGTTTTGCCCCGTCGCGATGGCGGCCGAAATCCTCTGCACCCGATGGACGATCGTCCTCGTGCGCGAGCTCGTGGCGGGATCGACGCGCTTCAATGATATCAGGCGCGGCGTTCCGCGGATGTCGCGCACCCTGCTCGCACAGCGCCTGCGGGAACTGGAAGCGGCCGGGATCGTCGAACGGCATCCTGTCGAAGGCTCTCAGGCTGTGGACTATCTTCTGACCGACGCAGGAAAGGACCTTCTGCCGGTTGTCGAGGCCTTCGGGATCTGGGGCCAGAAATGGGTGGAATCCGAGCCGTCCTTGGATCGGCTCGACGTGTCTTTGTTGATGTGGGACATGCGCCGCAATCTCGATCCGGCGCCGCTTCCGCCAGGGCGCACCGTCCTCAATTTCCGGTTCCCCGAGCTCGCGGCGTCGAAATCCTCATGGTGGCTGATCGTGGAGGCGAGCGGCGATGTCGATCTGTGTCAGGTCGATCCGGGCTTCGACGTGGATCTTTTCGTCACGACGGATCTGCGCACGATGACAGAGATCTGGATGGGCCTCACCACCGTGTCGAAAGCCGCCCGGAAACTCGATCTCGACGGGTCTCGAGACGTTGTGGCCTCGATGCAGAGCTGGCTGGGCCTCAGCCCCTTCGCGACCGAGCGAAAACTGGCCTCCTGAGCCGCGTCGCCCTGCGCGGGCATGCCCAGGGCGCGCGGCGCACCCTCGCTTGAGCGAAGCCATCTCGACAGCGCTCCACCGTTTTCGGCCCGGCCGTCACAGTGGCGTGAGACGTGATCTGGGTCAAAACGGGCCCTCCGCCAAACACGTTATCCCTCTTCTCGAAGGTCGAAACCTCAACACCGAGAAGGGAATAGAAGATGAAACTCACAAGACGCACCACCCTCGCACTCGCCCTCGCGGCTCTGCCGACGCTGACGATCACGCCCGCAATGGCCGCCGATCCCGCCACGGTGCAGGTCTCGCTCTGGGACAAGGGCGACAACGCGATGGACGATCTGGGACAATTGCCGCCCATGGGCTTCAACATGGCTGGCGCCGGCGAGCGGGTCTCGAAGGCGACGATGGGCGTCACCGCGACACCGGCGGTCGTGCCTGCGGGCAAGGTCACCTTCGAGGTCAAGAACGACTCTAAGGGCACCGTGCACGAGATGATCGTGGCCCCGGTCAAGAGCGCGACCGAGGAACTGCCCTATAACAAGGACGAAATGCGGGTCGACGAAGAGAAGGCCGGCCATCTCGGCGAGGTCTCCGAGCTCGATCCCGGTCAGAGCGGTTCGCTCACGGTGACGCTGAAACCGGGCGAATACATCCTCTACTGCAACATCCCCGGCCACTACGTCATGGGGATGTGGACGCTGGTCCGTGTAGAATAACTTCGACAGGTCCGGCGAGCGTCATGCAAAGGCACGGCCCCGGGGCGAGGCTCTAAGAATAAACCCCGAGGCCGGGACGCGGCGAAGGTCAGCCGCGCCCGCGATAGGGCGGAACACCCTGATCGGGAATCCAGACACCCTCGGGCATCGCCCCGGTTTGCCAGAATACGTCGATCGGGATACCGCCGCGCGGATACCAGTAGCCACCGATGCGCAGCCATTGCGGCTCGAGGAAATCCGCCAGCCGCCGCGCGATGGAGATCGTGCAATCCTCGTGGAACGCGCCGTGATTTCGGAACGACGTCAGATAGAGCTTCAGCGATTTCGACTCCACCAGCCACTGTCCGGGCACGTAGTCGATCACCAGATGCGCGAAGTCGGGCTGCCCCGTCATCGGGCAGAGCGAGGTGAACTCCGGCGCCGTGAAGCGGACGTTGTAGCTGATATCGGCCTGCGGGTTGCTCACCCGTTCGAGCTCGGCCTCCTCGGGGCTTGCCGGGATGCGGGTCGCGCCGCCGAGTTGCTTGAGATCGCTGTAGATCGAGTTGGTCATTTGGGTTTCCGATGGATCAGACGCCGCGCTTGTTGCCCCAGATCAGGACATGCAGCTGCGGCAAAATACGGGGGGCGAACCAGTTGTCCGCCATGGCGGTTTCCGTCAGCCAGCCCAGCCGGTCGGCAAGCGCCTGCGGATCGACCGGAACGTCCGGATCGACCTCGGGATTGCCCGGCTGAAGATAGAGCGGCAGATCGGGGTGACGGGCATGGGCGTCCTTGGCCCAATCATAATCCGCGCGGTCGAAGATCACGATCTTCATCACGGTGCTGCCGGCAGAGCGTCCGGCCGACACGCAATCGGCGAAGACGTCCCAATCGACCTGCTCCCCGCTCGAGGGCGGCTTCGGCGACAGCACCAGCGTATCCAGATCGCCGAGCCACGGTCGTGCGACAGAACCCTGCGTCTCGCAGGCGAAGCGGTAGCCGGCGGCTCGCCCAAGCGCGATCAGCGGTCCGAAATCCTGAATGGCCGGGTTGCCTCCGCTGAGCGAGATCGTCAGCGGGCGGTCACCCGACAGGCGGCGCAGCTCTGCCCAGACTTTCTCGGAACTCATCGGAGCCCATGTATGGCGATAGGCGCTCTCGACCGCGTGGAGACTGTCGCACCACGAACAGCGGTAGTCGCAGCCCCCCGCGCGCACGAAGAGTGTGGGCGCGCCAATCAGCGCGCCTTCGCCCTGAATGGTCGGGCCGAAAATCTCGGCGATGCGCAGCGTCGTCATGGACGGTATTCCGCCCAGGTCTTGGGCGTCTCGCTGACCAGCGCCGCGCTGGTCTCGGGCCACCGCGCCTTGCACCAGTCGTAGAAATGCTTGGCCATGTTCTCGGCGGTCGAAGGCACCTCCATCACATCGTTGAGGTGCCGATGATCGAAACTCTCGTCGATATAGGTCTTGAGCGGTTTCAGATCATGATAGTCGCGCACGAACCCGTTCGCATCGAGCGTCGCGGCAGCCAGCTCGACGACGACGATGTAATTATGCCCATGCAGCCGCGCGCATTGGTGATCGTCGGGCAGATGGGCAAGCTGGTGCGAGGCGGAGAAGTGGAATTCCTTGCGGATGCGAAACATCAGCGCGCCTCCTTGTCAGCGACGGCCTTGACCCAGAAACCGGGATCGGCATAGACGGTCGGATCTTCGACGCCCGCCAGATGGAACGCCTCTCGCCGCTCGACACAGGTGCCGCAGCGCCCGCAATGCACCTCGCCTCCCTTGTAGCAAGACCAGGTCTCGGCAAAGGGCGTGCCGTGTCTGGCGCCCTCCGCCACGATGTCGGCCTTGGAGCGATGCACGAAAGGCGTATCCAGCCGCACATCGGCATAACCGTCGAGCGCCATGCGCTGCATCGCATCGAAGGCTTCGGTGAAGGCAGGGCGGCAATCGGGGTAGATGAAGTGATCGCCCCCGTGGACCGCGGTCGCCACGGCTTCGTCGCCATTCGCCGCGGCTACGCCGAAGCCGATTGCCAGCATGATCGCGTTGCGGTTCGGGACGACGGTGATGCGCATCGTCTCTTCGGCGTAATGCCCGTCGGGCACGTCGATATCGTCCGTCAGCGCCGAACCTGTCAGCGCGGCCCCGATTGGGCGCATGTCGATAAGGTGATGCGGCACGCCAAGGCGGCGCGCGGCGGCGGCGGCGTAATCAAGCTCCTTGCGGTGCCGTTGGCCGTAGTCGAAGGAAACGAGCCGTGAGAGATTGCCCTCAGCGGCGACGATATGGGCGAGCGACACGGAGTCGAGGCCACCCGAGCAGATGACGAGAGTCTTCATTTTTGAACCCTTGTTTTGATGACCGGGTAGGCTGCGACCGGTTGAGCGGGCCTCTAAAGGAAGGACCGCTCCGACGCAAGGGCGCGCGCGTTGGTCCGTCAGATGGAAATCCGGGCGCACAAAGAGGGCAGCGCCCCGCAAACTGGGCAAATTTGAACCGGCGTTTTACCCCAATTTTTCTTGGCTTCGAGCGATGCGGAGGCGATTGGCGTTCCTCCTGAATCCGGGCGAATATCGCATCCCAGTCTCGACGCCTCGAGATCACGCAGGATCAACTTCTGGCGCGCGCTCGCAAGAGGGCAGGCAATCGCTTCCGTCGTTCAAAAGGAGGCGGTAGCGTTATCTTCATGCGCGCTCGAACAGACACATTCCCTGACTGGGTCGTCTCGAGGGGTGATCACATGGGCGTTGGGTAATGGCTGGGACGCGGTGGAAACGCATATGCGAGACGAGAACGAAGCCGCTCAGCGCCTGACCGATAAGCTCGGTGGCGAACAGGTCGCCAGAGAGAAATTCCCCGACGGTATCGAGAGAAGCGTGTATCGGTTTCCCCGGCCCCGCGCTTGAAGCCCGGGCTCCGTTGACCACCCGACCACGCGGCGAGGGGCCACTTTTTCCGAGCGATAGCAAAAGGCGCCGCGCACCAGAGGCCGCGAGGTGGTGCCCATCCGCACATCGCGGCACCGCCGGCCTGATTATAGATAATAGTTAGCGTTTACGCCTCCGTGCACCTCGACCGGGCAGAGGCTTCATTGATTTTTATTTTATTTCATACTCTTAGACGACCCCCAAAGCGCGCCGACAATAGATTTCTTTGCAAATTGAGATATGCCGCGCCGCGTCATCTTCTGACGACCACAGTCAAAAGATGGGTCGTCATGAAAGATCGCGCACATAAAATCTATAATCTTCCGCTGATGGACTTGCTGTCCCGCGCCCATGGCGTGCACAGGGCGAATTTCGATCCGAACAGGATCCAATGCGCCAAGCTGCTTTCGATCAAGACCGGAGGCTGCCCCGAGGATTGCGCCTATTGCGCACAGTCGGCGCGCAACGGCTCCGAGCTCAGCGCATCGAAATTGATGGAAGTGGAGAGGGTTCTTGCAGAAGCGCGCAAGGCCAAGGCGGCAGGCGCCACGCGCTACTGCATGGGGGCGGCGTGGCGCTCGCCAAAGCCACGCGACATGCCCGCGGTCATCGCCATGGTCGAGGGGGTCAAGGCGATGGGGCTGGAGACCTGCATGACCCTCGGGATGCTGGACGACGAACAGGTGGTACAGCTCAGGCAGGCGGGGCTCGATTACTACAACCACAACATCGACACCTCCGAGGAGTTCTATGCCTCCATCGTCTCGACCCGCAGCTTCGCCGACAGGATCGAGACGCTCGAGCGCGTGCGGCAGGCCGGGATCAATGTCTGCTCGGGCGGCATTCTGGGCATGGGCGAGACGGCGGAAGATCGCATCAGCATGATCCAGACCCTCGCCGATCTGCCGGAGCCGCCGAAATCCATCCCGATCAACCTCCTGATCCCGATGCCCGGCACCCCGATGGCCGACACGCCGCCGCTCGATCCGTTCGAGCTCGTGCGGGCCATCGCCACGACGCGGATACTCGCGCCGAGCTCCTATGTCCGTCTCTCTGCGGGGCGCAGCGCGATGTCCGATGAGCTGCAGGCGATGTGCTTCTTCGCGGGGGCGAACTCGATCTTCGTGGGCGACACGTTATTGACGGCTGACAACCCCGAGGACAGCAAGGACGCGTTGCTCTTCGCCCGTCTCGGACTGGTGCCCGAGGCGCTACCAGAGATTGCGGATCAGCCATGAACGCCTATCCTCGTCACGCCTCTCGCCTCGCGCAGCTCGAGGCGAGAGGGCGGCTTCGGGAGCTGATCCCCGGCATAGGTCTCGATTTCGCGTCTAACGACTATCTGGGACTGCGCGACTCCGCGGAACTCGCCCAAAGCATCACGGACGCGCTGGCACGAGGTATCCCGGTGGGATCGGGCGGCTCGCGGCTGCTGCGGGGCAATGACGCGGAGTTCGAGCGGCTCGAAACCGAAGCCGCCGCGTTCTTCGGGGCGGACGCCTGTCTCTACATGGGCGGTGGCTTTCAGGCCAATCAGGCGATCCTCACCTGTCTGCCGATGAGCGGCGATCTGGTGCTGCACGATGCGCTGGTCCACGCCAGCATGCACGAGGGCATGCGGCTCGGCGCGGCGGACCTGCGCAGCTTTCGCCACAACGACGCCCAGGACGCCGCGGCCCAGATCCAGAGCTGGCGTGAGCGTGGCGGCAAAGGCCGGGTCTGGCTGGCGCTGGAGACGCTCTACTCGATGGATGGCGACTTCGCGCCGCTGGCGGATTTCGTCGCGATCGCCCGGGACCATGACGCCACCCTGATCCTCGACGAAGCCCATGCGACGGGTCTCTACGGCGCCGATGGCCGGGGGCTCGCCCCGATGGGCTGCGACGTACCGATGATCGTGATCCACACCTGCGGCAAGGCGCTCGGCGCGAGCGGGGCGCTGATCTGCGCCGACAGCGTGATCATCCGAACCCTGATCAACCGGGCGCGGCCCTTCATCTATGCCACGGCGCCCTCGCCGCTGATGGCGGCGGCCGTCCGGCACTCGCTGCATATGCTGCAAACCCAGCCGCAATGGGGAAACCATGCCGCAGCGCTTCGCCAGCACGCCCATCGTGCGGCGGAGCGCTGCGGCCTGCACCATCACGGCAGCCAGATCATACCGCTGATCGTCGGCGAAGATCATGCCGCTATCCGTCTCGCGCAGGGGCTGCAGGCGGCGGGGCTCGACCTGCGGGCCGTGCGCCCGCCGACGGTCCCCAAAGGCACGGCACGGCTGCGCATCTCGCTTACGGGCGGGTTGCAGCCTCGCGACATCGACACCCTGTTCGGCACCCTGTCCACCCTTGCACCGGAGCTTACCCCATGACCTCACCCATCGTCGTCACCGGCACCGATACCGGCATCGGCAAGACCGTCTTCAGCGCGGCGCTGACACTCACGCTTCAGGCGAGCTATTGGAAGCCTGTGCAGGCCGGGCTGGACGAGGAAACCGACAGCGAAACCGTCGCGCGGCTCACGGGGCGGCCCACCCTGCCGGAGGCATGGCGCCTGCGGACCCCGGCCTCCCCCCATCTCGCGGCGAGGCTGGACCGGGTTGAGATCGGTTCTCTGGAGCTTCCCGAGGTGAAAGGCCCGCTCGTCATCGAAGGCGCAGGCGGTGCGCTGGTGCCCTTGAACGGCAACCGTCTCTATGCCGACCAGATGGCGGACTGGGGCGCGCCCGTGATCGTCGTCGCGCGGACCACGCTCGGCACGATCAATCACAGCCTGCTGACAATCGAAGCCCTGCGCGCCCGGGGCGTGCCGCTCGTCGGTATCGCCTTCGTCGGCGACGAGGTGGCCGACAGTCAGGACACCATCTGCCGCATCGCCGAGCTGCCGTCGCTGGGCCGCCTACCCGTCATGTCCGATCTGACGACACAAGGATTGCGCGATGCGGCCCGGCGGCTCGATCTCGATCGCATCCGGGGAGCACTGTGATGAAGGATATGGCTTTCGAACAGGCGCATGTCTGGCACCCCTATACCGAGCGCGCCCGCCCGCAGCGCCTGCACAGGATCGTTGCGGCGGAGGGAATCTGGCTGACCCGCGACGACGGGGGACGGATGATCGACGCCATGTCCTCGTGGTGGGCCGCGGCCTTTGGCCATGCGCCGGCGCCCCTCGTTCAGGCGCTGAAGGATCAGGCCGAGGTTCTCCCGCATGTGATGTTCGCAGGCCTCACCCATCAGCCCGTGATCGATCTCACCAGACAGCTCGTCGCGGTGATGCCCGCCGGGCTCGATCAGATCTTCTATTCCGACAGCGGGTCGGTCGCGGTCGAAGTGGCGGTGAAAATGGCCGCCCAGTCGCAGGTGAACCGAGGCCATCCCCAGCGCACGGATCTCGCGACCGCGCGGGGCGGCTATCATGGTGACACGTGGAAGGCGATGAGCCTGAGCGACCCCGAGACCGGCATGCACGCCCAGTTCGGACGCGCCCTCTCGGCGCAGCACTTCGTATCGCGCCCGCCGATCCCCTTCGACGCGCAGTGGAGCGAGGACCCCGTGCGCAACGGGCTGGCAGAAGTGGAGACGCTGTTCCGCACCCACGGCGACCGCATCGCGACCTTCATCATCGAACCCGTCGTTCAGGGAGCCGGCGGAATGCATTTCCATCACCCCGGCTACCTGCGCGGATTGCGCGCCCTGTGCGACCACTTCGGCATACACCTGATCTTCGACGAGATCGCCACAGGGTTCAGCCGCACGGGGGCCGATTTCGCGATAGAGACGGCAGGCGTCACCCCCGACATCCTCTGCCTCGGCAAGGCGCTCACCGGCGGCATGATGACCCTCGCCGCCACGATCACGACCAAGGAGCTGGCCGCGACTGTCGGCGCCCTGATGCACGGCCCGACCTTCATGGCCAATCCGCTGGCCTGCGCCGTGGCCTCGGCGGCCATGGATCTGTGGAAAGGCCGCGACTGGTCGGCCCGAGCCCGCGCCATCGAGACACAGCTCGCCGCCGAACTGGCCCCTGCCCGAGCCATGACGGGTGTTCGCGACCTGCGCACGCTCGGCGCGATCGGCGTCATCGAGATGGAGGCCCCGCTGCCCGTCGGTCGCGTGCACCGGTTCTGCATGGAAAGCGGTGTCTGGCTGCGTCCCTTGGGACGGCTCCTCTACGCCATGCCGCCCCTGAGCATCGAACCCGACGAGCTGAGCCGCGTCACCCATGCCATGCTCACCATTGCGAAGGGGCTTTGATGCGGGCGCGTTGGATCAGGCAGCGGGGGCATCCGCATCTGGTGATGTTCTATTCCGGCTGGGCCACTGAGACCGCCGAGATCGAACTTCTGGCAGGCGACAGTGACCTGTTGATCCTGAGCGATTACCGTAACGAAACCTTCGATCCCGCATGGATAGAGAGGCATGACCGGATCACGCTCGTCGCCTATTCGATGGGGGTGGCAGTGGCGGCGCGGCATCTGGGTGGTCTGCGCCCCGAGCGTGCCATCGCGATCTGCGGCGCGACCGACCCACGCCGCACCATCGGCGCGGACATTTATGACGGCACCCTCGCCGGCCTTGACCGCCAGAGCCTTGCCCGCTTCGCGCGCCGCGCGGGGCTGCCGCAACCGCAGGCGCCCGACCTTGCCGCATTGGGCGACGAGCTGCGCGCGCTCAGGGCTCGGCCCCCGGCGCCGGTCGGCGCGTTCGACCGGATCATCGCGGCGCGCAAGGATCGCATCTTCCCCGCCGACGCGATGACCGCTGCCTGGCCAGGCCAGCCGATCGACTGGGTCGACACGGGCCATTTCCCGTTCGCCCACTGGCGGAACTGGCAGGAGATCATCGGATGAAAGAGCGTATCGCCGCAGCCTTCTCGCGCCATTTGGCAAGCTATGACGGGGCAGCCTCGGTTCAGGCCCGGATCGCGGCACGGCTGAGCGAACGCCTGACCCCGATGATTCAACGCGGGGCGCGGGTTATCGAGCTTGGCCATGGCACCGGCCTTCTGACGCGCCACCTTCTGCAGCTGGAGCCACGGGAGATCTGGCTCAACGACCTCGCAGCGCCGCTGCCCGATCTGCACTGGCCAGAGCGGACCCGCGTCCACGCCCTCGGGGGGGATGCGACCGAAATCGATTTGCCGGATCGCCTCGATCTGGTCGCCTCGACGTCGATGCTGCAATGGCTGACCGCGCCGCGTGAACTCCTTCGCAGGGCGTCCGACACCCTCGTCCCCGGCGGGCTTCTCGCCGTCACCAGTTTCGGTCCCGGGAATTTCCCGGAACTCGCACGGCTGGGGCTTGCCGCGGGTGCCCCCTCCTATCGTGACGCGGACGGACTGTGCCACGACATGCCCCGGCACATGGAGGTGATCGCCGCGTGGGACGAGACCATCCGTCTGGATTTCCCCGATGCGCGGGCCCTGTTCGGCCATCTTCGCGCGACCGGGGTCAACGGGCTGATGGGCGGGCAACTGTCGGCGCCGCGCCTGCGCCACCTGATGAAGCGGATGGACCGAGACGGCGCTCTGACTTTGACCTACCATCCGTCCTGCTGTATTGCCCGCATGCCCTGACCTTCGGCCCACACGCCCCCTTGAAAGTCCGAGACCATTCCTGCCGCGCCCACCCCCGACCTGATCGCCGACGAACTGGCCCGCCGCATCATTCGCGGCGAATTGATCGCGGGCGAACGTCTCCGGCAGGATTATGTCGCCGCAGAGTTCAACGTGAGCCATGTGCCGGTCCGCGAAGCCCTGCTCAAGCTGTCCGCGCGCGGGCTGGTGGTGTCCCGGCCCAACAAGGGGGTTCACGTCGCGCCGCTGGATCCGCTGGCGCAGCGCGAGCTGAAACTCATGCGTCTGGCGCTCGAACCGCTCACGCTTCTGCACTCGGTGCCCAACCTGACGCCCGCACAGGTGCAACAGGCAGACGAGCTGCGTCAGGCCTGCGATCAGGCCTCCAACATCTACGACTGGGAAGAGCAGAATCGCGCGTTCCACATCAAGATCTACGAGGCTTGCGAGATGCCGCGCCTGCTGGAAACGGTCGAGAACATGCAGAACCTCGCGGCCCGCTATATCCTCGTCCATTACCGCGCGCGCTGGCGCCCGCGCATCGACAAGGATCACCACGGCATCATGAGCGCGATCCGGCGTCAGGACGCCAAGTCCGCCGCCGCAATTCTGACGCGCCATCTGCAGCGGCTGAACTGAACCGGCCGCGCCGCACGCGGCCTCGACGCGGAAACCTCCGGCGCTGCATCACCCATCCGCCTTGGCGGCAAGCAAGGCGAGCGCTTCGAAACCGCGTTCTTGAAGATCGCGCGCGGCCCGCCACGCCCGAAGGCCCGAGGCGCAGCACAGAACGACCCGCTGACCGGAGGCGGGCTCCAGCGCCGTCAGTTCCGAACCGGGCAGCCTGACGGCCCCGGCGGAAATCGGCGAGCGCGCTTCGTCTTCACCGCGCAGGTCGATCACAAGATCGCCTGCACACAGCATTTCGGCCGACACAAACCGCAGCGGCCTTTCCGGCTCGGGCGTGCCGAGAAAGCTGAACCCGCCGAAGCAAAGCTCCGCCAGATCGGCGGTGAGCATCCGGCCCAAGGCGGGCGCGTCGGTCCCGAGGAGCACGCGCAGCGCGATCTGCGCCTGCAGCGAGCCAATCACACCAACCACCGGGCCCAGCACGCCCGCGGTGGCACAGCTCGCGCCGGAAGCGGGAAGGTCCGGGAAGACCGCGCGCAGCGAGGGTGCCTCACCGCAAAAGCCGCCGACATAGCCGGTCTGGCCCAGAACGCTCGCGGAGATCAGCGGGGTCCGCGCCCTCAGGCAAGCATCGGAAAGGATGTAGGACACCGCGAAACTATCGGCGGCATCGATCACCAGATCTGCCTCCGCCGCGATCTTCTCTGCCCTTTGCGGCCCGAGCGCGGTAGCGCGCGCCTCGACCGCGATCTGCGGGTTGAGGGCGCGCAGCGCGTCGCGCGCGGCTTCGACCTTGGGGCGTCCGAGATCGGCCATCCGATAGAGCGGCTGGCGGTGCAGGTTGCTTTCCTCGACCCGATCGGGATCGAAGATCGTCAGCCGTCCCACGCCCGCCCCGACGAGATATTGCAGCACCGGACAGCCCAAGCCCCCGGCCCCGATGACGGCAACATGCGCGGCAGTTAGCTTCGCCTGCCCCGCCGCGCCGATCTCGGGCAGGATCATCTGGCGGGCATAGCGGCTCATGGTGCGCAGACCCTCAGCCACGCGCGCACGCGCGCCTCCGGGTCGGGCGCCTGCTGGATGTCGGTCACGACGGCAAGACTATCGGCGCCAGCCGCAAGCACACCGGGCGCGCGCTCTGGCGTCAGCCCCCCGATCGCGACGATCGGCACGTCCCCCGCATGGGCCTTCCAGCGGGTCACACGCTCCAGCCCCTGCGGCGCCCATTTCATCTTCTTCAGCTTCGTCGGATAGACTGGTCCGAGGGCCACATAGGCAGGGTCCTGCCCGAGCGCCCGGTCCAGCTCCGCCTCGTCATGGGTCGACAGGCCAAAGCGTATCCCGGCGCGGCGCAGCGCGGGCAAGTCCGCCATGTCCATGTCCTCCTGCCCGAGATGGACGAAGCTGCAGCGTAGGTCGAGCGCCTCTTGCCAATAGTCGTTCACAACAAGCTGCGCGCCGTGGCGGGCGCAGACATCCCGCGCCCGCGCGATCTGGCGGCGGGTCTCGGCGGGCGGGACGTCCTTGAGCCGCAGCTGCACCAGCCGGACGCCCTGCGGCACCAGACGCTCCAGCTGCGCGACATTCGAGGTGATCAGGTAGAACCGCTCCATCACATCAACTCCGCCAGCCCCAGAACCGGGGTCGAGGGCACGGCCATGTCGCGCCGCTCCATCGGATCGGCAAGATGCCCCGCGCGGCCCGCCTGCACCGCGAGCGCCATCGCGCGTGCCATACCAACCGGGTCGCCAGCCTTCGCCACGGCGGTGTTCAAGAGCACCCCGTCCATCCCCAGCTCCATTGCCTGCGCCGCATCCGAGGGCCGCCCGACCCCCGCATCGACGATCAGCGGCACGGTCGGGAAATGCGCCCGCATCGCGCGCAGCGCATCGGGGTTGCGCAGCCCCTGCCCCGAGCCGATCGGCGCGCCCCATGGCATCAGCACCTCGCAGCCGGCCTCCAGCAGCCGCTCTCCGACGATCAGATCGTCGGTCGTGTAGGGAAAGACCTTGAAGCCATCGCGCGCGAGGGCCCCCGCCGCCTCGACGAGCGCGAAGACATCGGGTTGCAGCGTGTCGGCATGGCCGATCACCTCCAGCTTGATCCAATCGGTGCCGAAGACCTCGCGCGCCATCCGCGCGGTGGTGACGGCCTCCTGCGCGGAATGGCAACCTGCGGTGTTGGGCAGCACCCGCATCCCGGTCTCGCGCAGCATGTCCCAGAACTGCGTGCCCGCGCCGTCCGTGGCCTCGCGGCGCAGGCTTACGGTGATGACCTCGCAGCCGCTGGCGCGGATCGCCTCGCACAGGATCGCGGGCGAGAGATATTGCGCCGTGCCCAGAAGCAGCGCCGAGGTGAGTTCGGTGTCATAGAGTTTCATCTCAGCCCCCCTGCATCGGCGCGAGCACTTCGAGCCGGTCGCCCTCGGCAAGCCGCGTGTCCGCGCGGTTGGCCCGGGGCACGAACTGTCCGTTCAGCGCGGTGGCGATGGCGGGATTGGCAAAGCCCAGCTCCGCCAGCGCGGCTGCGAGGTCCTGCGCGGCAATCTCATGCGGTTTCGCGTTGACGATGATCTGCATCGGAGCCCTCCGGAAAGAAATGTTGCGTGACACGGGCCGCCATCGCAGGCGCAAGCAGGAAACCGTGGCGATAAAGCCCGTTGAGATGAAGCGTCCCGCCGTGCCTCTCGAGGCGGGGCAGGTTGTCGGGATAGGCCGGGCGCAGCCCTGCCCCGGTCTCGATCACGCTCGCCTCGGCAAAGCCGGGATGCAGCGTGAAAGCGGCGCTGAGCATTTCGGTCAGCGAGCGCAGCGTGATCGGGCGCGTCGCGGCGCTTTCGATCATCGTCGCGCCGATCATGTAGACGCCCTGCCCGCGCGGCACGAGATAGAGCGGGATGCGCGGGTGCAGCAGGCGCAGGGTGCGGGTGATCTCGACCTCCGGGCAGTGCAGGATGGCCATCTCGCCGCGCACCGGGCGCAGGTCAGGCAGGTCGGCGGCAAAGCCGGTGCAATCGAGATCCACCTGCGCGGGGGCCGTGGTTCCCAACACGATCTCGACCCCAGCCTCACGCGCGGCCCGCGCCAGATCGCGCAGCGCGCGGCGCGGGTCGAGATGCGCCTCCTCCGCGAAATACAGCCCGCGTGCGAACCGCCCCGCGAGGGACGGCTCCATCTCGGTGATCGCCGCCTGATCGAGCGTGCGATGGCCCGAGGTGCGGCGGGCGAAGCGCGTCAGTTCCGCACTGTCGCGCGGTGGGGCGAGGACCAGCGTGCCGCGCCGCGTGACCGGCGTGATCTCGGCCCACCAGTCTGCCGCGCGCGCGCCCAGCGTGACCACTGCCTCCTCGGCGCTTTCGGCTTCGCACCACGGCGCCAGCATCCCGCCCGCATAGCGTGACACGCTGCCCGCCCCGATCTCCTCTGCCGCCTCGAAGACCCGCACCGCAGCCCCGGCGCGCGCCAGTTCGAGCGCCGAGGACAGCCCCGCGAGGCCGCCGCCTGCGATGGTGATCATTCGCCGGGCTCCTTGAGCGGCACATAAAGCTCCCCGCCTTCGCGGAACTTGGCGGCCATGCTCTCCATCCCCTCTTTCTGCGCCTCGGCGCGGATGTCGTGCGAAATCCGCATCGAGCAGAATTTCGGCCCGCACATGGAGCAGAAATGCGCGACCTTGTGGGCCTCTTTCGGCATCGTCTCGTCGTGGAATTCCCGCGCCGTATCGGGGTCGAGCGAGAGGTTGAACTGGTCTTCCCAGCGGAACTCGAAACGCGCGCGGCTCAGCGCATCGTCGCGCCGCTGCGCGCCGGGCAGCCCCTTGGCCAGATCGGCGGCATGGGCGGCGATCTTGTAGGTGATCACGCCGGTCTTCACGTCGTCGCGGTCGGGCAGGCCCAGATGTTCCTTCGGCGTGACGTAGCACAGCATCGCGCAGCCGAACCAACCGATCATCGCCGCCCCGATGCCCGAGGTGATGTGGTCGTAACCCGGCGCGATATCCGTGGTCAGCGGACCGAGCGTGTAGAACGGCGCTTCGTGGCAGCACTCCAGCTGCTTGTCCATGTTCTCCTTGATCTTGTGCATCGCGACGTGACCGGGGCCTTCGATCATCACCTGACAGTCCTTCGCCCAGGCGATCTTCGTCAGTTCGCCCAGCGTCTCCAGCTCGGCGAATTGCGCAGCGTCATTGGCATCCGCGATCGAGCCCGGCCGCAGCCCGTCGCCGAGGCTGAACGAGACGTCGTAGCGGCGGCAGATGTCGCAGATCTCTTCGAAATGCTCGTAGAGGAAGCTCTCCTTGTGGTGATGCAGGCACCATTTCGCCATGATCGAGCCGCCCCGGCTGACGATCCCGGTCACGCGCTCCACCGTCATTGGCACCATGTGCAGACGCACCCCTGCATGGATCGTGAAGTAGTCGACGCCCTGCTCGGCCTGTTCGATCAGCGTGTCGCGGAAGACCTCCCATGTCAGGTCCTCGGCGATCCCGTTCACCTTCTCCAGCGCCTGATAGATCGGCACGGTCCCGATCGGCACGGGGCTGTTTCGGATGATCCATTCGCGGGTGTTGTGGATGTTGCGCCCGGTCGAGAGGTCCATCACGGTGTCGGCGCCCCAGCGGATCGCCCAGACCAACTTGTCGACCTCTTCCTCCATCGAGGAGGTGACGGCCGAGGTGCCCATGTTGGCGTTGATCTTCACGAGGAAATTGCGCCCGATGATCATCGGCTCGGCTTCCGGGTGGTTGATATTGGCCGGGATGATCGCGCGGCCTGCGGCGATCTCGTCGCGCACGAAATCCGGCGTCACGTAATCGGGCAGGTTCGCGCCCCAGTCCTGCCCGTCGCGCGGTCCTACGGCCTCGCGCAGCTGGTTCTCGCGGATCGCGACGAACTCCATCTCGGGCGTGATGATGCCTGCGCGGGCATAGGCCAGCTGCGTTACCGCGCGGTCGCCCTTGGCCCGCATCGGTTGCCGCCTGACCGGGAATTCCGGCGTCAGCCGCGCCCCTTGGGCAAAGCCGTTATCCTCGGGTCGGACATCGCGCCCGGTATATCTCTCGACATCGCCGCGCGCCTCGATCCATGCCCGACGCAGCGGTGCGAGACCGGCATTGATATCGGTCGTGGCCTCGGGGTCGGTGTAAGGGCCCGAACTGTCATAGACCGGCAGCGGTGCTTCCCCGGCAGTGGGGTGCACGGCGATCTCGCGCATCGGCACGCGCAGACCTTCATGCAAAGCGCCCTCGACGTAGATCTTGCGCGACGCCGGCAGCGGACCGGTGGTGATCTTGGGGTTGGGAATGTTCATCGTTTCGGTGCTCCTCAAGCATTCGATCTCAAAGGACACCAATTGAGAGACGCTTGGGAAACCAAAGGCCGAACGGCCTTTTGTCATGGCCCGCAACGATAGAAAGACTCTTCCCGGTCTGCGCGCCTAGCTTCCTACGCCAGTATCAACTGGGTCAGGTTCAAAGGGTCGCGTCACCGGGTTTTCACCCTGTCAGCCTCTCAGTCCCCTAAGCGGGACTCCCCTGCGTGATCCTGTTGTAGGAGCGAAGTGCGAACCTGGCAAGGCGCGTCCGCGTGGCATCCGGCGGTCGTGATCGGCGCGCCCGGCGTCAGCGGTTCAAAAGCGCGCCGTCCATCCCAGCGAAACCCCCATCGCGGAACGCTTCCCGGGTTCGTAGACAAGCCCCGCGCCGAGACGACCGATCCCCGCCGTGCGCGAATAGCCGAACTGAAGGTCGGGCTGAGGTGCTGCGCTTTCGATATTCACCGAGGAGGTCGTCATCACCACCTTGTCGGAGCGCGTGTTTCCGACGGCGGCCCCGACGGCGGTCGGCACGCTCATCGTCATCTTGCCCGAGGCAAGCGAGATGGGCGTCGAAATCCCGATGGAGACACGATCATCGCCGGACAGAAACCCTGTCTTGCTCAGGCCCACGGCATAGGCGTTCGAGTGCAGCCCGCTGCCAGAGCGAAGCAAACCGTCTCCGGAGAAGTTCGAACTGCCATTGGCCGCGGTGAACGCGAGAGAGGTGCCGTCACCGAGGGCGACGTTCATGCCGAGCTGAACGAAGCGGGTATCGCTGGACAGGCCGCCACCGAACGCGCCGCCCACCGAGGTTCCCAGGAAGCCGCCGTCTTCATGCAGGCTGCCGACGGTCATCGAGAGCTCGCCGGTGCCAAACCGGGCACTGAGCGAGCCGGCGATGTAATGCGAGGTGATATCTCCAGCCCCGCCGCCTGCCTGCGAAATCGACGCCGACAGCCCGTCGCCGAGGCCGATTTCGTAATGCAGCGCGGATGTGGCATCGAAAGATTTCAGGTATGGCGCGGCCATCGCGGCGCTGTCGACCCAGCCTGTTCCGGCAATCGCGGAACCGTCGCCGCGCGACAGTGACAAGGTGCCGGTGCCCGCGCTCAGATTGATCGCATCCGTCCGTCCCATCGCAAAGGCTTCCGTCGCGGCTCGGGCGGCGCTGGCATCCGCGTAATCCGCCACGAAGCTGCTGGTCGGCACATGATAGCCCCGATCAAAGGCATCGGTGACGATCATTCGCTGGTTGGAGAGCGTCGCGCGCAGGGCCCCGGCCACGCCGCGGCTTGCGCTGATCGCGCTTAGGGCGGCGGGCACGGAGGGGCCGTCGAGAGAGCTGGTCGTCTCGACCTTCAGCGTCCCGGCAGGTGCCTGTGCCTGCCGCAGATTGAGCTCTCCCCAGCCATAAACCGGGTCGATGCCGACCGCGCCGAGATCGGTCGCGCTGGTCTCGAGGATCTGCACGATTTGCTGACCTGTCAGCTCGGGGAATTCGCTCTTGAGCACCGCGACCGCGCCGGTGACATAGGGCGTCGCCATGGAAGTCCCGCTCATGTAGGCGTAATCGCCGCCGAGATCGCTCGGATAGGTCGAGAGGATGTTCACGCCCGGCGCCGCGAGGCAGTAATTCATCGCCTCGCCGCAGCGGTTGGAAAAGCTCGCGATCTGATGGTTGCTGTCGACGGCCACGACGCCGAGGATCGAGCCGTCCATTTCCGGGAAGTATTCCGGCAGGCCGGCCATCACGCTGGGATTGGCGCCGCCGTCGTTACCCGCAGCGAACACGCTGACCATGCCCGCTTTCGCGGCTGCATCGAGCGCGTCGATCGTGGCCGACCCGAGCTGCAGACGGATCTGGTCGGCGCTCGAAAACTGGTCGATCGTAAGCGTCTTGTCCGTGCTGTCCACATAGGACCAGCTGTTGTTCATCGAGGCGGCCCCGGCCTTGACCGACCGCGTGATCGCATCCGCATAGCTGCCCGCAGGCACCGAGCCTCCGACGCCTTTCAGGATCATAAGCGTGGACCCCCAAGCGATCCCCTCGATCCCCTGCCCGTTCTGCACACCGGCGATGATCCCGGCCACGTGCGTGCCGTGCCCGTCCGTGTCGGTGACATCGGAACTGTTTTCGAAATAGCTGTAGGAGAGGGCACCATCGATATTGTCGGCGAGATCGGGATGGGTCACATCCGTCCCGGTGTCGTAGACCGACACGAGTGTGCCAAACCCGTAGGCCCCTTCAGCATAACGATACGCCGCCTCGGTCTGAGCGAGACCGCCGCTCGCGTAATATTCCTTGGTCTCGAAGCTGCTGACGCTGCCGCCGGTGCCAAGACGCGGCGCAATGCCCGGCGATGGCGGCTGTGTGTCGCTCGCGCCCGAAGAACCCGAGGAACCTCCGCCGCCCGCCCCCGCAGCCGCGGCCAGCCCCACCGCACCGAGACCCAAGAGAAGCAGCATGCTGTTGGAGCCGGTCACCGTAGTGGAATTCGCGGCGATTCCCTGCGAAGAGATGTCGGCCGCGCCGGGCGCCGCGGGACGGTCCTGCACCAGCCCGTAGGAGACCGTCGCACGGCCCGCCAGCCGGATGCGCTCGCTGAGGTCCCGCGCATGGGCCGCGGTCACGACAAGCGACGTCAAAGCCGTCGCCGCCAGCAAATATCCGCCTTTCATCAAAAGCCCTTTCGCTGAAAATTCAGCCCGTTGAGAGGATATTCCGGTCATCTTTGCCTGCATGGGAGCTGCGTTCCTGTACGTCCCCACGCGCGTCGACAGCGCCTGTTTCCGGTGCCAATCCAACACGTCGGGATTTGTTGACGGCGATCTATCGCGCCACCGAGAACTCGTAAGGGGGGTCACTTTGAGGCGAACGAGGTGCCGACGATCCTTCGCCGAACGTCCCGATATCGCCTTCGCGAACGCCTTATGACCGAAATCGCGAAAGGGTGCCTGTCGGAAAAACGCCGAACACGAATAATTGAAGCCCGTCGCCAGTGGTCAGCAGGTCTGAACGGTGCCCTTCCGGCGCGGTCGCCGCGAGGCGTGCTTGAAAATCCGGCGCGCGGGTCCGACTATCGAGGGCGCAGCACGCAGGGATGGCTTGACGATGGAAGAGGACAGCGCCGGAGGCAGCCCCGCCTGCTTCGCCCATCTGCTGGTCGACGGACACCCCGTCGATCCCGAGACCGCCCGCGACGTGGCGCGGTTCAGACGGGCCGAGCGCGCGCGGCTGCTCAAGTTACGCACCCTGTGCGCGGACGATCGAGAGCGCGCGACCGCCTGCCTGATCGAAGGTCTCGACCGGCTCGTCGCCCCCCGAGCGGGCCGGACCGTCGCCGTCTACTGGCCGATCAGGGGCGAGCCGGACCTGCGACCGTGGATGTGCAGGGTCCACGAGGCAGGGACGCAGATCCTGTTGCCCGTCGTCACCGCGAAAGATGCGCCGCTGGAATTCCACACTTGGAGCCCGGACTGCCGGATGGCGCGCGGCATCTGGAACATCCTCGTGCCGGCTTCTGGCGAACCCAGACGCCCGGACGTGGTGATCGCGCCGCTCGTGGGTGTCGACGAGACCCTTCACCGCCTCGGCAACGGCGGCGGCTATTACGACCGGACGCTGGCACGGATCGAGACGCCGCTGCGGACCATCGGCGTCGGGTTTGCGGGCTGCCAACTGCCCACGATCTATCCGATGCCCTGGGACGTGCCGATGGACGAGGCGCTCTTGTCGGACGGGACGCACCTGAAGAGGTAGCGCGCTGAAGTATCTGCCTGTCAGGTGCCCCCCCCCAACGTTCACCGATCGCCTCGATCGGCAGCCCGCGACATTCAGTGCGTTCAGCGGGGACGTGCGCAGCCATGGCGCTTGACAGCGTCGGCGCGCGCGAGCATTCGGTCTAAAAAAATGAAAATGCCGGAGGGTTTGCATCTTGCAGTTGACCAGACTTGTCTATTCATCCAGGCACCGCGATCTGCAGCCTGAAACCGTCGACGATATCCTCGAGAAATCCCGCATCAATAATTTGCGTGATGGCATCACGGGCGCCCTGATCGTCAGTGATCGCAGTTTCATGCAACTTCTCGAGGGTGAGCGGGACGCGGTCGCAAAATGTCTGCTCCGCCTGCTGGGCGATCCTCGGCACGACGATATCCGTATCTTATGTGCAGGGGACGCGGAACATCGCCTCTTCGCGGAATGGAGCATGCACCTGATCCAGACGTCCGGGATAAAACGGGAGATCCTGAGCCGCTACGAAATCGACGGCAGCTTCGCACCGGAAAAGATGACACAAGCGGCCATTGAGGATCTCTGCAAGGTTCTCTCGAAAGACGACTGGGAAGAAATCGCCGCCTAGCAGGAAACGACCTCGCCGATCGTTCCGAAGATACCAGCCTTCGTTGAGGCGTCCGCGCCTCCATCTCAAAAGGTTCGTCACCCCCCAGTGGGCGACATCCGCAGACCGGGGCCACCGCCCCGAGGAAGGTCATAGCGCCCGGATCACACGGATCTTCCCGGCTCTTTCCTTGGACAGCGCCAAAGTCCCGCTATGTCTACGAGGACTCTTCGAGGCGATGCGAAGGCGGAGAGACAAAAACGGGGCGCCGGTCGGAAGATCGTCGTGCCGATGGAATTGCGGCGTCCGGCTGTGCATTGCCGAGCCTGACGCACCAACAAGACGGAGATTTCAAGGTGAGTGATAGCGACGATTACGTGCCTCCCCGGGTATGGACTTGGTCTCAGGAAAGCGGCGGACGTTTCGCCAGCATCAACCGCCCCATTGCGGGGCCGACCCATGACAAGTCGCTGCCCGTGGGCGAGCATCCCTTCCAGCTCTATTCCCTCGCGACCCCCAACGGTCAGAAGGTGACGATCATGTTCGAGGAGCTTCTCGAACTTGGTCACGAGGACGCGGAATACGACGCCTGGCTGATCGATATCAGCAAGGGTGACCAGTTCGGCTCCGGCTTCGTCGAGATCAACCCGAACTCCAAGATCCCGGCCCTGATGGACCGCTCCGGCCCCGAGCCGATCCGGGTCTTCGAATCCGGTGCGATCCTGACCTATCTGGCCGAGAAATTCGGGGCGTTCCTGCCGACCGAGCCGGCCAAGCGCGCCGAATGCCTGTCCTGGCTGTTCTGGCAGATGGGCAGCGGGCCCTATCTGGGCGGAGGTTTCGGGCATTTCTACGCCTATGCGCCGACCAAGATGGAATACCCGATCAACCGCTTCGCGATGGAGGTCAAACGCCAGCTCGACGTTCTCGACCGCCGCCTCGCCGAAACGCCCTATCTGGCGGGCGACGAGTACACCATCGCCGATATCGCGGTCTTCCCGTGGTATGGCGGGCTGGTGAAGGGATGGCTCTATGACGCGGCGGAGTTCCTGTCGGTGCATGAATACAAGAACGTGCTACGTTGGGCCGACACGATTTTCGAACGTCCTGCGGTGAAGCGGGGCCGAATGGTCAACCGCACGAACGGCGATCCGGCGGAACAACTCCACGAACGCCATTCCGCGCGCGACTTCGAGACGAAGACCCAAGACAAGGTCTGAGCGACCGACCCGTTTTGGATGATTTGGCCCCGGCGCAACTGTCGCGCCGGGGCCTTTGCATGAAGCGATATGAACGCGATCGCGACGAAACCGACCGGCACGAGGCCTGTCTCCGGGAACACGCGGCCTCCGGACCTGTTGTTTCTGAATGAGCAAGAAGATCGAACCATCGGCAAGCCACGCGGGCGGGTCCGCTGCGACCTCGAATGACGCTCAAGCGGGGCCCGAAGCTGTCCCGACAATGATCGAGCGGCTGCAGCGGCTCACCGAGGGGCAAGAGACCATTACGCTCGGCGAACTGACCAAGGAAATCGGCTCGCAGGGCCATGCGCCGCTGCTGATGATCGCCGCGATCTTCATGATCCTCCCGGTCGGCATGATCCCCGGCATTGGCGGTGCGCTCGGGACTCTGGTCGCGCTTATCGGGTTCTACACGCTCCTCGGTCGAAACGGCATCTGGTTGCCGGGCTTCTTGGCCAAACGCGAGATCCCGGCGGACCGCGTTCGCAAGGCGGCCGAAAGACTGCGTCCGGCCGCTGACTGGCTGCGCAGGCATATGCATCGCAGATGGGAGCCCCTCGCCCGCGGCAACGTCTCGATCTCCGCGATCGCGGTGATCCTTATCGTGACCGGGGGATCCTTGCTTATCCTCGGGGCCATCCCGGTAACGGTTCCCTTGGTCGGGCTTCCGATCACGGCGTTTTCTCTTGGGATTCTGGCGCGTGACGGGGTGATCGTGGCCGTCGGTTACGCATTGCTACTGATCGCTGGCGGCGCCGTCTGGCTGATGCTCTGAGCCGCAATCGCAGCACCAGTTCGGGCCAAGGATCGCTTGATTCGGCCTCCCCCGCCTCCGCCTACACCACATCCTCGGGCGCAAGGCGACAGGCCTTGGCGGGGTCGGTCTCGACTTGCAAGGTAGCGTGTCCGATCCCGTGATGTTCGTGCAGCTCATCGGCCGCGTTCAGCAGGAAAGCGTCATCGGGCCGACCCTCCGGCATCACCAGGTGGCAGGTGAGGGCCGTGTCCGTCGTGCTCAGCGCCCAGACGTGCAGATCGTGCAGGCTGGCGACGCCGGGCAGGTTCTCCAGCCGGGCCCGCACGTCCTCCAGATCGATCCCCGGAGGCACGGTATCCATCGCCAGCTTCACGCTGTCGCGCAGCAGGCCCCATGTGCCCACCAGGATCACCGCAGCGATCACCAAGCTGAAAACCGGGTCCAGCCATTGCCAGCCGAACCACATGATCAGCAGCGCCGCAACGATCACACCTGCGGTGACGGCGGCGTCGGCGGCCATGTGCAGGAAGGCGCCCTTGATGTTGAGGTCGCTGTTGCGGCCGCGCATGAACAGAAGGGCGGTGCCGGTGTTGACGATCAGCCCCACCACGGCGACCCAGAGGATGGTGTCGCTGCCCACGGGCTGCGGGTCGAGCAGGCGGCGAACGGCCTCCCAGACGATGGCGCCGACCGCGACCAGAAGGATGACCGCATTCGCCAGGGAGGCGAGGATCGGCGCGCGTTTGTAGCCATAGGTCTTGCGTCCCGAGGGCGGCTTGCGCTCCAGCCAGGTCGCGAACCAGGCGATGGCGAGGCCGAACACGTCCGACAGGTTATGCCCGGCATCGGCCAGCAGCGCGAGCGAGCCCGAGATCAGACCGAAGGCGGCCTCAAGACAGACGTAGAGCGTATTCAGTGCAATGCCGATGGCAAACGCCTTGCCGAATGTCGCCGGCGCATGAGAATGCCCCGGTCCGCCATGTCCATGGTCGTGGCTGTGACTGTGGTCGTGTGCCATGTCGGCGCGTGTTCCGGCGTTGCTGCTGAGCTCGTGGAGGCAACGACGGAAGGGGCCGAAGGTTCCTTGGCCTGGGTCCGGCCCCGTGGCGCATCGGGCGCGGAGCCATGGCAAAGGTTCGCATAGCCTGGTGGAGACGGCGAGCGAAGCCTCGCGATGACGCCACTTTGCGAAAGGCGTGCTGCAGGCGGAGGCTCCGTGGTCATTTCGTCCCGCGGAGCCTTCCGCGAGCATAGCATAGACCCGCGAGACAGCCGCGCCTCACGCCCTGCCCCGCCTGCCCGGATTCAGCGCCGGTTCATCGCATCGCGCAGCGCCGCGCCGAAGGCACCATTGCCGCTGTCTTTTGCTGGCGCCTTGCCTTGCCCCTTGCCGGCCCCTTTGCCACGGGGGCCTTGCGGGCCGGGTTTACCCCGATCCTGCCCCTTGTCTTGCCGCGCCGGGCCGTTGCCCCGCGCAGGAGCGCCGCCCTCGGATTGCTTGCGCATCGACAGGCCGATCCGTTTGCGCGGGATGTCGACCTCGGTCACGCGCACGCGCACCACGTCGCCCGCCTTCACCACCTCATGCGGATCCTTCACGAAGCGATCGGCGAGCTGGCTGACATGCACCAGACCGTCCTGATGCACGCCGATATCCACGAAAGCGCCAAAGGCTGCGACGTTGGTCACGGTGCCCTCGAGGCTCATCCCCGGCTTGAGATCCTTGATGTCCTCGACCCCGTCGGTGAATTGCGCGGTCTTGAAGGTGGGGCGCGGATCGCGACCGGGTTTTTCCAGTTCCGCGAAGATATCGCGAATGGTGGGCAGGCCGAACTCGTCGGTCACGAACTGCTCTGCACGCAGGCCTTTCAACGCCGTCGGCTGGCCCATGATCTCGCGGATGTCGCGGCCGCAGCTTTGCACGATCTTGCGCGCGACCGCGTAGGCTTCGGGGTGGACGGACGAGGCATCGAGCGGCTCTTCGCCATCGCGGATACGCAGGAAGCCCGCGCATTGCTCGAAGGCCTTGGGGCCGAGCCCCGCCACTTCCATCAGCGCACGGCGCGAGGGGAAGGCGCCATGCGCGTCGCGATGCGCGACGATGGCCTGAGCCAGCGCGGGACCAAGCCCCGCCACCTGCGCCAGAAGCGGCGCGGAGGCCATGTTCAGGTCCACGCCCACCGCGTTCACCGCATCCTCGACGACCGCCTCCAGCGCCTGCGACAGGCGGCGCTGATCCACGTCGTGCTGATATTGCCCGACGCCGATGCTCTGCGGTTCGATCTTCACCAGTTCCGCCAGCGGGTCCTGCAGGCGCCGCGCGATCGAGACCGCGCCGCGCAAGCTGACATCCAGATCGGGGAATTCGCGCGCGGCCAGTTCCGAAGCCGAATAGACCGACGCCCCGGCTTCCGAGACCACCACTTTCGTCGGCGCGCGCACCCCCGGCGGCAGCAGCTTCAGGGTATCCGCGACCATCCGTTCGGTCTCGCGGCTGGCGGTGCCGTTGCCGATCGCGATCAGCTCGATCCCGTGGCGCTTGACCATGTCGATGATCTTCGCCTCGGCGCCGCGCAGGTCCATCTTCGGCTGGAACGGGTAGAGCGTCGCGGTCTCCAGAAGCTTGCCGGTCGCATCGACCACCGCCGCCTTCACCCCGGTGCGGATGCCCGGATCGAGGCCGAGCGTCGCGCGCGGACCGGCCGGGGCAGCCAGAAGCAGATCGTGCAGGTTGCGCGCGAAGACTTTGATCGCCTCGTCATGGGCGCGCTGACGCAGCTCACCCAGCAGATCCACATAGAGCGAAACCGAGAATTTCACCCGCCAGGCCCACCGCGCCACGTCGCGCAGCCACAGATCGCCCGGGCGTCCGGCCTGCGTGTCGAGGGTCGCTGCGATCTTGCCGATCGCGCGGTCTTCACCGGTCTCCGGATCGGGCGCGATCTCCATCGTCACGATCTCTTCCTTCGCGGCGCGCAGGATGGCAAGTGCCCGGTGGCCGGGAATGTCGGCCCATTTCTCGCGATGGTCGAAATAATCCGAGAACTTCGCGCCCGCCTCTTCCTTGCCCGGCACGACGCGCGCGGCGATGAAGGCCTCGGCGCGCATGAAATCGCGCAAATTGCCAAGCAGCTCGGCGTTTTCCGACAGTTCCTCGGTCAGGATGTCGCGCGCGCCGGTCAGGGCGTCCTTCGGCGTGGGCACGGCCTCGGTAACGTAATCCTCGGCCAGCACTTCAGGCGCGGCGTTCCGGTCTTCCTGAATGGCGCGCAACAGCGGCTCCAGCCCGTTCTCGCGCGCGATCATCGCCTTGGTGCGGCGCTTGGGCTTGAAGGGCAGGTAGATATCCTCGAGCGCCGCCTTGCTTTCGGCCCGCGCGATCGAGCGCGCCAGATCGTCGGTCAGCTTGCCCTGCTCGCGGATCGAGTTGAGGATCGTCTCGCGCCGCGCCTCCATCTCGCGCAGGTAACCCAGCCGTTCCGAGAGCGTCCGCAGCTGCGTATCGTCGAGCCCGCCCGTGACCTCCTTGCGGTAGCGCGCCACGAAGGGCACGGTCGCCCCGCCATCGAGAAGCCCGATCGCCGCGGTCACCTGCGCGGGCTGCGCCGCGATATCCGTGGCAATGGTCTGCGCGATGCGGGCTTGGACGGGGGCGGAATCGGTGTGGGCCAAGGCTGTCTCCTGAAAGTCGGGCCGCCAGCAATACCCGCCTCCTCGAGCGGGGAAAAGGGGCAAGGCCGGGGGCGGGCCGGATTGCGCTGGTCTGTTGACGGACGGATCGGTTCGATATTGGTGTTTGCAGGGAGATTGGCTGCGCCTCTTGTCGCGAAAGCTTTTCATCCGACGCAGTTAGCGTGGTTCGGGACTCCGTTTCAGGCCTTGAGACGAAAATCGGACAGGAAAGCGGCGAGCGCGGAGACCGCCTGCCCCATATCGCCGGCGCTCGCATATTCGGCCGGGTTATGGCTGATCCCGCCCTTGCAGCGCAAAAACAGCATCGTGATCGGGCAGAGATCGGCCATGGCGGAAGCGTCATGCGTGGCCCCCGAGGGCAGCTCCGGCGCGGCCTCTCCGGTCACGTTGCGCACAGCTGCGGCGAGCCCCTCTCGCAGCGCTGCATCGCAGGCTTGGGCGGGCTGCGCATAGGTCTTCTCGATCTCGATCTGCGTCGCCGTCGCCTCCGCGATCAGCGCGCAGAGCGGGCCAAGCGCCGCGCCCATTGCGGCACGGGCCGGGTCTTCGGCGGCGCGGATCTCAATGGTCAGATCGACCCGCGCGGGAATCGCGTTGACCACGTTGGGCGAGACATCGAGCTGCCCGACCGTCGCCCGGATACCGTGATCGCGCGCCATATCGTGCACGCCGCGCACCAGATCCGAGGCTGCCAGCAGCGCGTCGTGGCGCATCTCCATCGGCACGGTGCCCGCATGTCCCGCTTCGCCGGTGATCGTGACGCGATGCCGCTCGATCCCGGAAATCGCGGTGACGACGCCGAGCGGCTTGTCTTCGCCCTCAAGCACCGGGCCCTGTTCGATATGCAGCTCCACATAGCCCGCGACACTGACCGGATCGCGCGCCAGCGCCGCGGTGCCCTCCGGGTCTCCGCCAAAGGCCTCGAGCGCCGCGCCGAGGCTTACGCCCGTCTTGTCCACCATCGCGAAAACGGACGGATCGAGCGTGCCGGCCAAGGCGCGCGGTCCGATCAGCGCGGTCGGGAAACGCACGCCTTCCTCATCAGCGAAGGCCAGCACTTCCACGGAAAACGGCAGAGCGCGATCGCCAATCGCCTCGAGCGCCAGGCATCCCAGCGCCACCCCCATGATCCCGTCGAACGCACCACCGGCACGCACGCTGTCCTGATGAGAGCCGATCAGCAGCGTGGGTGCCCCCTCAGGCCCTTCCCTCCGCCCGATCAGCGTGCCCGCCGCATCGAGCGTGACCTTGCAGCGCGCTTTCTGCATCCAATCCGTGATGATCTCCAGCGCCGCCTCGTGCTCGGGACCGAAAGGCAGCCGGGTCACGCCGGGACCGGGCTCGGAGACTTTCGCGATCGTCTCCAGCCGCTCTTGCGCTACTGCACCCCAATCCTGCATGGCACCACCTCTATTTATCATGATAAATAGTTGTCTACTCTTTTGACGTGAATTGGTCTAGGAGAAACGCCAGTGTGTTTCCCCAACAGAGATCCGATGCCCCGCAAGCCCGCCACCGAACCGAGACGCTCTCGCCCCGCCCGCGTCGCCGATCAGATCAAGGACTGGGTTGTCGCGCAGCGCCTGAAGAAGGGCGATCGCCTGCCTGGCGAGACGGAGATGATCGAACGGTTCGGCATGGCCAAGGGCACGATCCGCGAGGCGATGCGACTGCTGGAGGCCCAGGGACTGGTGACCACGCGCACCGGGCCGGGCGGCGGTTCCTTCGTGGGGGAAGTCAGCGAAGAACGCGCCAGAGCGCTTCTCGGCAACTACTTCTATTTCAAGGATCTCACCGTCGCGGATATCTACCAGATTCGCCGTGCGCTGGAGCCCGAGGTGGCGGCGAGTCTTGCCGGCAGGCTGTCCCCCGACGATCTGGCCGAGCTGGAAGCGCTGGTCGCGCGCTACTCCGTCCCTGCATCCACGCCCGAGGAAGAACGCGAGCAGCATGTGCAATCTCTGCAGTTCCACGCAGCGCTGGCGCGGCATTCAGACAATCCGCTCCTGTCTTTCCTGATCCGCTTCATGGCGCAGATCCTGTCGGACCTGACGGTCTACAAAAAGCTATACGCCCCGCCCAATCGCGAGCTTTGGGAGAGCGGGCGCAACCACCAGATCGCCCTGATCGACGCCCTGCGCGAGGGCCGCGCCGAGGACGCCCGCAAGATCATGGCCGATCACATGGCCACCGCCCAGCGCTTCATGGAGGCGCAGGAGGCGGAGGTGATGAAACGGTTCATCGCCGAGTAACGCGGGTTTTCGCGCCGAGCGCCGCGCCCGAGCCTCGGGTGGCCGCTTTGTAACGCGTGTCGCTTAGTGACTTATTTCGCAAACCCTAAATGCGTTGATGCCTGCGCCGAGGCCGCCAATGCGCCCTTCCGGGGGGAGGGTTGGGCGCGGCCCCGGGCCGGTCACCCCGCGCCAAGTTCCGACCTATTCCGTCCCGGTCTCGGGCAGCGGGAGGGGTTCGGGCTCGACCAGATCGGGCGCGCGATAAGGGTCGTCGAGGGTCGGCACGACACGCGTCCAGCCGTGATAGGGCTCGGCCCGGGCGGCGGCGAGCAGGTCGGCCAGATCTTCGAGCGGTTTGGCGGAGCGGTCGATGCGCAGCGTCAGCGGCGTGGCTGCACGCGAGGCAACCAGCAACGCTGCCGAGAGCAAGCCGCGACTGTCGCCCCCTGCCCGCGCGCCCGCGACGAGGGCCGCCATCAGCCGGTCGGGCATCGCGCCCTTCGTTGACAGGTAGGTATCGCGCACCGCGGCGATTACCGACCAATCGGCGAGCATATTGCCCGAGACCACCACGCCCCGCCCTTCCAGCGCGCCACAGATCGGAACGGACATTTCCCCGGTAAAATGGCCCGTGTTCCCGTGCAGATCGATCGCGGCCAGTTGGCGGTGGGCGCGTCCGGTATCCGGGTCCGTCACCTGGGCCACGGCGTCGCCGGCGGACATCCCTGTCTTCATCTTCTCCAGCACATCCTCGCCCCAGAGTGTCGATGGCGCGGTACCTTGGCTTGCCGACAATCCCGATTCGGCCCCGCCGCGCAGCACCCAGCCGCCGACGCACAGGCTGCCCGTCATGGCCGCCCCGCCAAAGGTGCCTGTTTTTTCGTCATATGCCAGAATTGATACCGTCACGGCGGAACTCCGTTGATCTGCGCCCTTGCATTTATCATGATAATTTGCCCTCATGCAATCATCACCAATAAAAATCAGCCATGCTGAACAGGAGAGGTAACATGACGAAACTCACCCTTACGCGGCGCGGTCTTCTGATCTCGGGCGTGGCGACGGGCGTCCTGATGGGAACCGGTCTGCCCTCGATGGCGGCGACCCCGCCAGGCGTTCTGGTCGTCGGCCAGATCGCGGAACCCAAGGCGCTCGATCCGGCGGCGGTCACCGCTGTGAACGACTTCCGCATCCTGATGAATCTCTATGATGGGCTGGTGCGCTACAAATCCGGCACGCTCGAAGTCGAACCGGCCCTCGCCGAGAGCTGGGACATCTCCGACGATGGCAAAACCTACACGTTCCATCTGCGTCAGGGCGTGAAATTCCATGACGGGTCCGATTTCGACGCCGAGGCGGTGAAGTTCAACTTCGAGCGGATGCTCGACGAGAACCACCCCTATTACCACACCGGCCCCTTCCCGCTCGCCTTCTTCTTCTCGAGCGTGGACACGATCGACGCGAAAGACCCCCAAACCGTGGTGTTCACGCTGAAAGAGCCCTATGCGCCCTTCCTGTCGAACCTCGCCTATCCGACGGGGCTGATCGTCTCGCCGACGGCGGTGAAGAAATTCGACAAGGATTTCGGCCGCAACCCGGTCGGCACCGGACCCTTCACCTTCAAGGAATGGCGCCCCAACGAGGCCGTCGTGGTCGAGGGCAACCCCGACTACTGGGACACGCCCACCGCGCTCAAGGCGGTCATCTTCCGCCCGATCACGGATGCCAATACCCGCGTGGCCGAGATGCTGGCCGGCGGGATCGACCTGATGGTCGAGGTGCCGCCCGTGGCGCTCAAGGAGTTCCAGAACGACAAGTATCACCTTGTCGAGCAGGCGGGGCCGCATCTGTGGTTCCTGATCCTCGATTGCGCCAAGGGGCCGTTCAAGGACAAGAAAGCCCGTCAGGCCGCGAACTACGCGATCAACAAGGAAGCGATCGTCAACGACGTGCTCGAAGGCACGGCGACGGTCGCCAACGGCCCGACGCCCGCGGCCTTCGCGTGGGCGCATGACGACAGCCTCGACCCCTATCCCTACGATCCGGAGAAAGCCAAGGCGCTTCTGAAAGAGGCTGGCGTGGCCGAGGGCACGGAAGTGACCTTCTACGTCACCGATGGCGGCTCGGGGATGCTCGACCCGGTGGCGATGGGCACCGCGATCCAGGCCGACCTGAAGGCGGTGGGGCTGAACGCAAAGATCGAAACCTTCGAGTGGAACACCTTCCTCGGAAAGGTGAACCCGGGGCTCGACTCGAACGGGCAACATGTCGACATGGCCGAGATGGCATGGATGACGAACGACCCCGACACCCTGCCCTATCTTGCGCTGCGCACCGATGCCTGGCCCGACAAGGGCGGGTTCAACTCGGGCTATTACTCGAACCCCGAGGTCGACAAGCTGCTCGAAGAGGCGCGCACCGCAACCGATCAGTCCAAGCGCGCCGAGCTCTACAAGAAGATGCAGCAGATCGTGCATGACGACGCGCCTTGGGTCTTCGTGGCGAACTGGAAGCAGAACGCGGTGACCAACGACAAAGTGTCGGACTTCACGCTGCAGCCCTCGTTCTTCCTGCTCCTCAAGGACGTGACGAAGGCCTGATCTTTCCGGGGTGCGCGGGCCACGACAGGCCCGCGCACCCCTTTTTCCATCCTTTGCGCGTCACCCAAAGGGAGACCAATGGGCAGCTATATCCTCAAACGGCTCTTGCTGGCGGTGCCCGTGATCCTCGGGATCACGGTGATCGTTTTCCTGATCATGGCGATGATCCCAGGCGACCCGGCCACCGCGATCCTTGGAAGCTATGCCACCCCCGAGAACGTGGCGCGGCTGAACCGCGATCTGGGCCTCGATCAGCCCTTGGTGGCGCGCTATTTCATCTGGCTGGGGAACATGCTTCACGGCGATTTCGGGCAGAGCTTCTCGCTCAACCGTCCCGTTATCGACGAGGTGCTGGAGCGGTTCAACAACACGCTGATCCTTGCGGGCACCTCCTTCGTTCTATGCACGGTTTTCGGCATTCTCGCAGGCGTAATTTCGGCCGCGCGTCAGTATGGATTCGCCGACAAGGCAATCACCTTCGTGGTGCTTCTGGGCATCTCGATCCCGTCCTTCTTCCTCGGAATGATGATGATCCTGATCTTTGCGGTGGACCTGCAATGGCTGCCGGTCTCGGGGATGTATGCGATCTATGGCGGCGGCGACCTGCCCGACCTGATCCATCATCTCACGATGCCCGCGCTGGCACTTGCGGTAGTGGCGACCGGCGTGGTGGCGCGGCTGTCGCGCTCGGCCATGCTGGAGGTGCTGCGGCAGGATTTCATCCGCACCGCGCGCGCCAAGGGTGTGAAAGAGGGCCGCGTGATCTGGGGCCATGCGCTCCGTGCGGCGATGGTCTCGATCATTCCGGTGCTGGGCATTCAGGCGGGCTTCGTGCTGTCGGGCGCGGTCTATATCGAGATCGTCTTCCAGTGGCCCGGCATTGGGCGGATGCTGGTCGATGCGATCTTGCAGCGTGACATCCTGCTCGTCCAAGGCGGCGTCGTCTTCGTCGCCAGCTGCTATGTCATCTTCAACATCATCGTCGATGTCGCCCAGAGCCTTCTAGACCCGAGGATCAAGACATGAGCGCGTTCTTCAAACTTCTCGCGCGCAACCGTCTGGCGCTGGGGGGGCTGATCGTGATGGGACTGGTGGTTCTGATGGCGCTGATCACGCCGCTGCTGCCGCTCGCCGATCCGGATGCGACGAACACCGCGAACCGCTTCCTGCCGCCGTTTTCCGAGGGCGCGTTTCTGGGCACGGATGCATTGGGGCGCGATCTGCTCTCTCGGCTTCTCTGGGGCACGCGGTTGTCGCTGGCCGTGGGCTTTGCCGCCGCGCTTTTCGCGGCCGTCGCGGGCGCTGCGGTCGGCATCATCGCGGGCTTCTATGGCGGGCGGACCGACAACATCATCATGCGCGCCGTCGATATGCTGATGGCGTTCCCGTATATCCTGCTGGCGCTGGCGATCGTGGCCGCTCTCGGCCCCGGCCTCGTGAATGCGTTGATCGCGGTGGCGGTGGTCAATATCCCCTTCTTTGCGCGCAACATCCGCGGCATCACCGTGGGCCTCGCACATAAGGAATTCGTCGATGCGGCGAAGCTCGCGGGCATGTCCAATGCGCGCATCATCACCTCGGAGATTCTGCCCAACGTGGTGCCCGTCATCGTGATCGCGATGTCCACAACGATCGGCTGGATGATCCTCGAGACCGCCGGCCTGAGCTTCCTCGGCCTCGGCTCGCAGCCGCCGCAAGCCGATCTCGGGAGCATGCTGGGCGAGGCGCGCTCGGCGCTGATCACCAACCCGCATACCTCGGTCATTCCCGGCCTCATGATCCTGATCATCGTGATGAGCATCAACCTGCTGGGCGACGGCGTGCGCGACGCGCTCGACCCGCGGCTGAAATCGGGCGCGCTGAGCCGTCCGATGGCCGCGACCCGCGTTGAGCGCAAGGACCGTCCTGCGCCTGAACAGCCGACCGACGGCATCCTGAGCCTCGAGGACCTGCACACCCAGTTCCAAGTGAAGGACCGCATCTACAAGGCTGTTTCGGGCGTCTCGCTTTCGGTCAAACCTGGCGAATGTCTCGGGGTGATCGGCGAGAGCGGCTCGGGGAAATCGGTGACGGCACTGTCGATCATGGGGCTCGTGGCGTCACCGCCCGGCGTCATCACCGGGGGCGCTGCACGCCTTGAAGGCCGCGACATGATCGGCGCGCGCTATGGCGATCTGCGAAGTCTACGCGGTCGCCGCGTCGCCTATATCTTCCAAGACCCGCTGGCGACGCTCCACCCGCTCTACAAAGTTGGCGATCAACTGGTGGAAGCGATCTCGTGCCATCACCCGATCTCGAAATCCGAAGGGCGCGAAAAGGCGATCGAACTCCTGAAATCCGTGCGCATCCCCAATGCGGAGAGCCGCGTGGACAGCTATCCGCATGAGATGTCGGGCGGCATGCGTCAGCGCGTCGGCATCGCGATGGCGCTGGCCAACGACCCGGACGTGATCATCGCGGACGAGCCCACCACCGCGCTCGACGTGACGGTGCAGGCGCAGATCCTTTCGCTGCTCGACGATCTGCGGCGGGAACGCGGGCTCGCGATCATCTTCATTACCCATGATTTCGGCGTGGTGGCCCAGCTGTGCGACCGCGTGGCGGTGATGTATGCGGGCCGGATCGTCGAGGAAGGACCGACGATGGAGATCCTGCGCGCGCCCGCCCACCCCTACACGTCGCGCCTGATCGCCTGCGTGCCTGAACTGGGCGAGGGCAAACGCAAGCTCGAGGCGATCCCGGGCCTGCCGCCTTCGGTCGACAATCTGCCGGCAGGCTGTGCCTTTGCGGATCGCTGTCTGAAGGCGCAACCAGCCTGCAAAGAAGGCGAGATACTGCTCGAGGGGACCGGATCGCGCACCGTGCGCTGCCTCTATCCCGAGCCCAGTTTCGCGGAGGAGACCGCATGAGCATCGCCCTGCAGATCACCGACCTGTCGAAGACCTTCCCCGTCGGCAAGAAGCTGTTCGGCGGCACGAAAGGAGCCGTGAAAGCGGTCCACCCGATGACGCTGAGCGTGCAGACAGGCGAGACGCTCGGCATCGTGGGCGAGTCCGGCTGCGGCAAGTCCACGCTGGCGCGGATGTTGGTGGGCCTCCTGCCGCCGACCACCGGCACGATCGAAATCGAGGGCTCGGCCCTCGACAACGCGGACCCGGCCGAATTCGGCAAGCGCATCCAATATGTATTTCAGGACCCGATCAGCAGTCTCAACCCGCGCAAGACGATCCGGCAGATCATGGATGCGCCGCTGAAGCTGTTGCACGGAATGGACCGCGCCGCGCGCGAGAAACGTATTCTCGAGATTTTCGACAGCGTGAACCTGCGCGCCGATTTCCTCGATCGGTATCCGCATGAATTCTCCGGCGGTCAGGCGCAGCGCATCGGCATCGCACGCGCGCTTGCGGCGCAGGCCCGCATCCTGATCCTCGATGAACCCGTCTCCGCGCTCGATGTCTCGGTGCAGGCGCAGGTGCTGAACTTGCTGGCCGATCTGAAACGCGAATTCGGACTAACCTACCTGTTCATCAGCCACGATCTGGCAGTGGTCGAGGCGGTCAGCGACCGGATCGCGGTTCTCTATTTTGGCTCGGTGGTCGAGGAAGGCAGGGCCGAGGAGATTTTCGCCCATCCGCGCCACCCCTACACGAAGCTGCTGGCGGAAAGTGCGCCCGTAGTCGGTCGCGCGCTATCGGACCCGGAGCAGGGCCAAGCGGAACTGCCGAACCCGCTCAATCCGCCGAAGGGCTGCGCCTTCGCAAAACGCTGCCCTTATGCGAGCGAGCAATGTCTCGGCGCTCCCCCGCCCCTGACCGAAATAGGCGCCGATCAGAGGGTCGCCTGCTATCACCCCCTGCCGCCACCCGGGCACCTCTGACATTACCCTAATCGGGTGGCGGCGTTGATTTCTAGAATTTCCGCAGGCGAGTAGGGCTGTCCAGTCTGGTCCACGAGGTCGTGGAACCAAGCGCCGTCCTCGCCGATCTTGGTCGTGCCTGACACACCGTCGGGCCAAGGCAGCCAGGTTTGACTGCGGCCGCGCACGAAGCCCCATTGCAGCGCTCCGACGCCGGTTTCGCGAAACAGCGGGATCTGCTCGGCGATCGTGCTGTCGAGACTGCGTGCCATCCATTCAGTGCAGATCAAGGGCCGATTCAGCGCGCTGAGCGCCGTGATCGTCGCCTCCATTCTCGCGCGCGGCACATAGGCGTGGAAGGTCACGACATCGGAGAGCGCGAGCGCGGTTCGGTCAATCTCCGTCGCGTAGGATGTGCCCTCTCCAGGCACCGACCACGCGGCCACGGTAAGCGGCTGGCTCGGGGCGCACTCCCGCGCCCAGGCGAAGCAATCACGCATCAGCGACAGGCTCGCTTGCTCAAGCCTTTCTGAGTAGCTCTCATAGCGACCGGAGCGAAAAATCATCCGGTTTCCCGGCTCGTTATAGAGATCCCACAAGATGACGCGGGAATCTGCGCGGAACCGCATGACGATCGCGCGCAGATAGGTTTCCAGCTCGGGCCGACGGGACGGATCCTCGACGATCGCTCTGCCGGGGCTGCCCACGGCGCGACTGTTATGGACGGCGGGCACGGGGTCGGGCTGTGGCCCGGGCGTGGCCGGCTCGCCAGAGAATTCGCAATCGTCGAACGGGCAGAGAATGACGCCAAGACCGTGCGAAGCCGCGATGGCCAGAAAGCGGTCCACCCGGTCGAGCAGCCCGGTCCCCTCGGCCTGCCAGACGACGAAGGGCAGGTTGACGCGCACGACGTTGAACCCGATCTCGCGCGCCCAGCCCAGCTCGCGTTCGATGACCTCGGGGGCGAAATCCGCGCCGCGCCAGAACTCGACGAAGTTGACCGCGACGCTCGGCAGGTAGTTGAAGCCACAAAGCCATCCGATCTCGCGGCGCCATGCCCAGGCGCGTTCAACGCTCCACCGGTCTGCCTGCTCAAGCCTGTCGTCTTTCATCATATCCTCATGGGGCTGGGAGGTCCGGAGGCGTGCCGGTCGGACGCCTCCGGGGGTGACTGCGAACGCAGCCGGTTACTGGTCGAGGATGTCCTGCACCTCGTTCTGCGCTTCTGCGAGGGCCTTCTTCGGGTCCTTTCCTGTCAGCCAGATCGATTGCAGGTTGCGGTTCAGCGTGTCCTGAATCTTGCTGTATTCCGGCGACGCCGGCGTATCGCGCGCGATCTTCTCGGTGCCCACGTATTCGGCACGGTGCGGCAGATCGCGATAGGCCTTACTCTCGAGCACCGACTTACGCACCGCCATGTGGCCCGTGCGCGCCCAATCCGCGTCGTGATTGTAGATGAAGGCTGCGACCTGCAGCGCGGCCTTGTATTTCTCGGGGTTCCGATCCTTCAGCGTCGAGGGGATCGCCCAGGTGTGGTTGTCAGCCCAGGTGGCGGGCTGGTCGAAGAGCTGCGGGAAATCGGAGACGTAGTAGTCCTTCAGCCCGGTATCGGGGTTCTCAGCCTGCTTGGTATATTCGTTGACCACCCAAGTGCCGTTGACCAGCACCGCCGCATTGCCATTGAGGAATTCCTGCTGGCTGTCGGCATAGTTCAGCTTGGGGTTGGCATAGCCGCCATCGAAGAGCTGGGTGATCGCCTTGACCGCGTTGAGGGCCTCGGGCGTATCGATCGTCGCAGTATCGCCGTCGAAAATGTTCGAGCCCTGCTGCCAGATCAGAGACAGGACCAGCCGCACACCGATCGGGAATTGCGAGAAATCGGCGGCGAGATAGTCCTTGCCGGTCACTTCCTTCACCTTCTTGGCTTGGGCGAGCAGTTCCTCGGGGCTGTGGGGAAGGATCGGCTTGCCGTCCTTCACGAGGCCCGCCTTCTTCATGATGTCCATGTTCACGTGCCAGAGGTTGGCGTGGAAATCCATCGGCACGGCGACGATCTTGCCGTCATAGGTCACGGCCTTTTTCGCGCCCTCGGTCCAGTCGGACATGTCGATGCCCGCGGCTTCGAGGTCCGGCCCGATATCGGCCAGAGCGCCCAGCGAGGCGAATTCGGGGATTGAGGAGCGGTGAATGACGAAGATATCGGGCGGATCGCCCGCTGCAAACATCGCCTTCACGTGATCGTAGTAATTTCCCCAATCGGTCGGCAGGGTCTTCACCGTCACATCGGGAATTTCCTGGCTGGCCGCATTGATGATCGACTGGATGATGCAGGCTTCGCCGACGCTGGTATGCGTGTCGGTTCCCGCATCCTCGCAGGCGCCGAAGAACCGCGCGAGATTGACGGTGACGGGCTCGGCCGCAGCCGGGCTTGCCAGCCCCGCCGCAAGCGCCAGGCCCAGAGCAAGATGTTTCATGATTTCCTCCCGTTTGAATGGGGCAAGCGCGCCCCGGTTATCCCTTGCTTCCGCCTACGGTCATCGCTTGCACGACGTAGCGCGGGAAGATCAGGAAAAGGACGACGACCGGAAGCGAGGCGATCACGCCCGAGGCCATCACGCGGCCCAGCCCTTCCGATTGCGCGAAGTTCGATTGCAGGCTCGCAAGGCCCAGCGTGATGGTGAACATCTCCTTGTGGCTCGCCGAAACCAGCGGCCAGAGATAGTCGTTCCACGCGTAGAGAAACGTCAGGATCGCGAGCGTCATCATCGCGGGCCGCGCGAGGGGCAGCATCACGAACCAGAAGATTTGGAACGGCCCTACCCCGTCGATGCGCGCAGCATCCTCGATATCCTTCGGCGCGGCCTTGAAGAACTGCATCATCAGAAAGACGCCGATCGGCACTGCCACCCGCGGCAGGATCAGCGCGCCATAGCTGTTGTGCCAACCGAAATTGGCAAACATCGTATAGAGCGGAATGAAGATCGCCTGTTCCGGCACCATCAGACCGAGCAGGATGAAGATGGTGATGGCCGTCTTGAACCGAAATTGGAGCCGTGCGAGCGCATAACCTGCAGTCGTCGAGACGGCGAGCACCGCGAAGGTCATGCCCCCCGCTACGACGATCGAATTGAGAAACCAACGCGGCGTATCCCCGAAGGAAAAGAGCTTTGCGTAATTGTCCCACGTGAAGGGGATCGGAATCATCCCCAGCCAAGTCGAAGCGGTTGTTCGCGCCAGAACCTCGTTCGGCTGGAACGAGAGCGATACCATCCAGAGCGTCGGCACGAGCCAGATAAAGGCGGGAACGGCGAGCGCTATGCAAAGCCAGTAATAGCTACGTTTCGACGTCATTCGCTTTTCTCCCGACCGATGAGGAACTGGATTACGGCGAAGACGCTCATGATCGCGAAGAGAAAGACCGCCATGGCCGAGGCGCGTCCGATCTCGCTGTCGCGGAAAGCCGACTGGTAGATGTAGCGCACCAGCACCTGCGTGCGGTCATCCGGGCCGCCCTGCGTCATCAGGTGCGACTGCCCGAAGACCTGGAAATGCAGGATGATCTGCAAGACGACGACGAGCGTGATGGTCCGTTTGAGGTTCGGCAGGGTGATGAACCAGAACGATTTCCATCCTCGCGCATTGTCGAGGGCCGCCGCCTCGTAGATTTCGCGGTTGATGTCCTGCATCCCGGCGAGGAACAGGATCATGGCGATGCCGAGCGACCACCAGATCGTCGTGACCACGATCGCCAGCATCGCGAAATGCGGATCCGTGAGCCAGCTGACCGGAGACCCGCCGAATACCTGGATCACGTTGTCGATCAGCCCCTGCGTAGGCGAGAACATGATCTGCCAGATCAGGGTCACGACCGTCACCGAGAGAACCTGGCTCAAGAAGAACAAGGTGCGGAACACGGCCATCATCCGGGTCTCGCGATTGAGCGCTGCCGCCAGCAGAAGCGCCGCAATCGTGGTGCCGGGGGCTGCGAGCGCCACGAACAGCACCGTGTTGCCGACGGTCGGCCAGAACCTACGATCGAACCAGCGACCGCCTTCACCGGGCGTGAAGCCGAGGAGGAGAAAGATGAGTAGCGCCGCGATCGCGATCGGGATCGCGCTGCGGCCACTCAAACGACCCGCCCGGTGAAGTCCAAACGCACCGGCCAGAACGGCAAGCGCGAGAAGCTGAATGATTGGGTGCGAGACCGGCCCCCAGGTGATGTTTCGTCCCCACAGCATGTGAACGTAATTGTGCAGCCCGACCCATTTCGCCGCCGCGGGGTTCATCGCCACTGCGAGGAGGTTCCAGTCATACAGGCTGATCCAGACGCCTTTGAAGAAAGGGTAGACGAGAAAGGCGCAATAGGTGGCGAGAAATGGGGCCAGAAGCGCCCATGCCGCCTGCTGCTGCGAGAGCGTCCTTTTGCGTTTCCCGAGCGTTTGCCGTGCCATGCGCCTCCTCCCAAAGCTCGCATTAGCCCTTGTGCTAATAATATTAGCAATGTCAGATAGAGACCGTCGCCTGTCAACAAATTTTCCTCGGACCCTGGATTTCCCCGATGCAAGAGCCTGAAAAGAAAAAGCAAAAAAAAGCGAAAGTGACGATGAAAGACGTGGCTCTCGCAGCCGGGGTGTCGCAATCGACGGTATCGTTCGTGCTGAACGGGCAGGAAGACATGCGGATCGGCAAGGAGACTCGGGATCGGGTTCTCAAGGCCGCCGAGACATTGGATTACCGATACCGTTCTGCCGGGCGCCCGCCGTCGCGCAGCCGCCCGACAACTTACGGCTTCATGATCGACGAAATCGCGACGAGCCCCTTCGCGTCCATCTCCATCGAGGCGTTCCAGGAGCAGGCCTGGTCCGACGGCGCGCTCGTAGAGATCGCAATGACCGGTGGCGATCCGGGCTACGAGCAGCAGGTCCTGCAGAAATGGCAACGCGATGGGATCGACGGGGTGGTCTATGCCTCGATCCTGACGCGCGAGGTGTCACCACATCTCGCGCTTCGCAAGCATCGCGCTGTGCTGCTCAATTGCCATGACAAGGAAGGCCTGTTCCGCGCGGTGGTGCCTGCGGAGCGGCGCGGCGGCCACGCCGCGACCATGGCTCTGATCGGCGAGGGCTATCGACGGATCGCCTTCATCGCGGGCGAAGCCTGGATGGAGGCGTCCGAGCAGCGTCAGGAGGGTTTCATCCGCGCGATGCGCGAAAGCGGCCTGGAACCTGAACCCGAGTTGATCCGACAGGGGAATTTCATGCCGAGCGGCGGCTACCGCGAAACCCGCGAGTTGCTCTCCCTCGATGCGCCCCCCGAGGCGATTTTCTGCGCCAACGACCTGACCGCACTCGGGTGTTATGAAGCGCTGAAGGAACACGGCGTGCACGTCGGAGCGGATATCGCCGTGGTCGGTTATGACGACCAGGAGATTGCGCAGCACCTCTCGCCCGCGCTCTCGACGGTGCTTCTTCCGCATGGCGAGATGGGACGATGGTGCGCCCGGCAGCTGCGGGCGAAATCGACCCTGCTTCCGCGCGTCGAGCGCATGGCCTGTCCTTTCGTTGCGCGGCAGTCGCATTTGAGAGCGCCACTTACGACCGATTAAAGCCTCGCTTCGGCTGGCATCACGCTTCCATGGAGCCTTCCCTTCGGTCTGACCCTCTCGGCCACATCCCTCCGACGGTGGAAGCTGGCATTCAAGCACCGACCTCGGGCGCCTATTGACGGAGCGATATCAAAGGTGTGTCCGGCGTCCGCCGAGCCGGTGCAGGCCGGCTTTCGACGAAGACGCCATTCATGACCTTTCAGACCAGTGGAACCGCTTTCAAGACAATGCCGTCCAGCCCCTCGCCGCCAGCGGCTGCATAGTCCCGCAACTGCGCGCGCATGCGCGGCTCCCAGAAGTCGGTGATGTGCGCGGCAACTTTGGCGGGGGCATCGTCGCCCGGCTGGGTCTTGAAGAAGGTGGCGATCTGGTTCGCCATGCGGATCATCTTGTCAGGCGACATTTGCAGCCTCTTCATTGATACGATTTGGATGGGAATAAAGGCCAGCCACCGGCCGCGGGTGAACGCGGCAAGTGTGATCCCAGCCCGCTCGACAGAGAGCTGGGAGCTGATTGCAACCGCGCCGTGGCCCGCCTGGATCAGCGCCACTTTGCGCGGGCGCCCGGCCCGGCGCCCCGACATGCGTCCACATACTCATTCCGCCGCGGGCAGGATGCGGCGCGAGCGTTCGGCCTGTGCCGCGTAATCCTCCTGCCAGTCCGTCGGCCCGTTCGAGGGCGAGACCTGCACCGCCGTTACCTTGTATTCCGGGCAGTTGGTGGCCCAGTCGGAATAGTCGGTGGTGATGACGTTGGCCTGCGTATCGGGGTGGTGGAAGGTGGTGTAGACAACGCCAGGGCTGACGCGATCTGTCACCTTTGCCTTCAACGTCGTCTCGCCCGACCGCGAGGCCAGCTTTACCCAGTCACCATCGTTCAGGCCACGGTTTTCGGCGTCATGCGGGTGGATCTCCAGCACGTCGCCGTCATGCCACACCACGTTGTCGGTGCGCCGGGTCTGGGCCCCCACATTGTATTGCGACAGGATGCGCCCGGTGGTCAGCAGCAGCGGGAAGCGCGGGCCGGTCTTCTCGTCTGTGGCCACGTATTCGGTGACGATGAAACGCCCCTTACCCCGCACGAAGCCGTCGACATGCATCAACGGTGTGCCCTCCGGGTGGTCTTCGTTGCAGGGCCATTGGATGGAGCCCTTTTTCTCCAGAAGGGCGTAGTCCACACCCGCAAAAGAGGGCGTCGTCGCAGCGATCTCGTCCATGATTTGGCTGGGATGGGTATAAGACCACCCTGCCCCCATGGCATTCGCCAGGAGTTGCGTGACTTCCCAGTCAGCGTAGCCATTCTTGGGTGCCATGACCCGACGCACGCGATTGATGCGGCGTTCGGCGTTGGTGAAGGTTCCGTCCTTCTCGAGGAAGGTCGATCCCGGCAGGAAGACATGGGCGTAGTTCGCCGTCTCGTTCAGGAAGAGGTCATGCACGATAACGCAGTCCATAGCTGCCAGCCCGGCCGCCACATGTTTGGTGTCGGGGTCGGATTGCAAGATGTCCTCGCCCTGACAATAGAGCCCCTTGAAGCTGCCCTCGACTGCCGCATCCAGCATGTTGGGGATGCGCAGGCCGGGCTCCGGGTCGATCTGAACGCCCCAGGTGGTTTCGAAAATCTCGCGCACCTCGGGCAGTTTCACGTGGCGATAGCCCGGCAGCTCGTGCGGGAAGGACCCCATGTCGCACGAGCCCTGCACGTTGTTCTGCCCGCGCAGCGGATTCACGCCCACACCGGGACGGCCTATATTGCCGGTCAGCATTGCGAGGTTGGCAATCCCCATAACGGTGGTCGAACCCTGCGAATGCTCGGTCACGCCCAGCCCGTAATAGATCGCGCCGTTGCCGCCACGGGCAAAGGTACGGGCCGCAGCACGCAGTTCCTCGGCGGGAACGCCGGTCAGAAGCTGGGTCGCCTCGGGGCTGTGTCGGGCCTCCGAGACGAACTCGGCATAGACCTGGAATTCGTCCCAGTCACACCGTTCGCGGATGAACGCCTCGTCCATCAGGCCTTCGGTGACGATCACGTGTGCCAGGGCGGTGACGACGGCGACGTTGGTGCCCGGCGTCAGGGCCAGATGATGAGAGGCCTCGATATGCGCCGATTTCACAAGGTCGATGCGGCGTGGGTCGATCACGATCAGCTTGGCCCCGGCGCGCAGGCGCTTTTTCAGGCGGCTGGCGAAGACCGGATGGCCGTCGGTCGGGTTCGCGCCGATGACGATCACCACATCGGTTTGCTCGACGCTGTCGAAATCCTGTGTGCCAGCGCTGGTGCCAAAGGTCTGGCCCAGCCCGTAGCCGGTCGGCGAATGGCAGACTCGGGCGCAGGTGTCGGTGTTGTTGTTGCCGAACACCGCGCGGGTCAGTTTCTGCACGAGGAAGGTTTCCTCGTTGGTGCAGCGGCTGGAGGTGATCACTCCGATGGACTTCTTGCCATAGGTGTCCTGCAACGCGCGCAGGCGGTTCGCGGCAAAGGTCAGCGCCTCGTCCCAGCTGACTTCGCGCCACGGCTCGTCGATGGTGTCGCGGATCATCGGGTTGAGGATGCGGTCGCGGTGGTTGGCATAGCCATAGGCAAAGCGGCCCTTGACGCAGCTGTGCCCGCGATTGGCCTTGCCGTGCTTGTAGGGGACCATCCGGACCAGATCGTCACCCTGCATTTCCGCCTTGAACGAGCAGCCCACGCCGCAATAGGCGCAGGTGGTCACGACGGACCGATCCGGCGTGCCCATCTCGATGATGGATTTTTCCTGCAAGGTCGCGGTGGGGCAGGCCTGCACGCAGGCTCCGCAGGACACGCAATCCGACGACAGGAAGTCATCGCCGGCGCCACCCGCTGACACGCGGCTGTCAAACCCGCGCCCCGCGATGGTCAGAGCAAAGGTGCCCTGCACCTCTTCGCAGGCGCGGACGCAGCGGTTGCAGACGATGCACTTGGACGGATCGTAGCTGAAATAGGGGTTGGAGTCGTCCTTGGGCAGCCATTCGGGATTGGCCTCGCCGCTGGTGTTGCGGGCGGAGAAGTGATTGGCCAAGCCGCCGTTTTCCGGCGCCTTGTAGCGCACGTCGCGCAGCCCGACAGCGCCCGCCATGTCCTGCAACTCGCAGTCGCCATTGGCCGAGCAGGTCAGGCAGTCCAGCGGATGGTCGGAGATATAAAGCTCCATCACGCCCTTGCGGATCTTGCGCACCTTGGTCGAGTTGGTGTCCACCACCATGCCCGGCGCGACCGGCGTCGTGCAGGAGGCCGGGGTGCCCCGGCGGCCTTCGATTTCCACAGCGCAAAGGCGACAGGATCCGAACGCCTCAAGATTGTCCGAAGCACAGAGTTTTGGAATTTGGATGCCGATTTCGGCAGCGGCGCGCAGCACCGACGTGCCCTCGGGCACCGTGACCTCGAACCCGTCGATGGTCAGGGTGACGGGCTTGCCCTTCCTGGCGGGCGTGCCCATGTCGCGGTCGACTGGAATGATGAAATCCTTCATTCGGCGGCCTCCTTCAGGCGAGCGAAATCGTCGGGGAAATGGGTGACGGCGGACATGACCGGAAACGGCGTAAAGCCTCCCAGCGCGCAGAGCGAACCGTCCTTCATCGTCTCGCACAGGTCGGCCAGCAGCGGCAGCGCGTCGGCGTCGCCCTGTGCGATGCGGTCGATGGTTTCGACACCGCGCACCGCGCCGATCCGGCAGGGGGTGCATTTGCCACAGCTTTCGACGGCGCAGAACTCCATCGCGAAGCGCGCCATGCCCAGCATGTCGGTGGTGTCGTCAAAGACGGTCAGGCCCGCATGGCCGATCAACCCGCCCGCCGCGTCGAACTCCTCGTAGCCCAGCAGTGTGTCGAACTTGCTGAGCGGCATGTAGGCCCCCAGCGGCCCGCCAACCTGCACCGCCTTGACCGGACGGCCCGACAGAGTGCCGCCCCCGAGATCGTTGACCACCTCTCCGAGGCTGATACCGAAGGCGGTTTCGAACAGCCCGCCGCGCGCCACGTTGCCTGCGATCTGCAGCGTCACGGTCCCACGCGACCGGCCAAGGCCGAAATCGGCATAGGCCTGCGCGCCCTTTTCGAAGATTACCGGCACCGTAGCGAGGCTGATGACGTTGTTAACCACGGTCGGGCGTCCAAGGAACCCCTCGAGCGCGGGCAGCGGCGGCTTGGCACGGACCACGCCGCGCTTACCTTCGAGCGAGTTGAGCAATGACGTTTCCTCGCCGCAGACATAGGCGCCCGCGCCTTTGCGGATTTCCATGTCGAAGGCGCGGCCAGAGCCCAGAACGTCAGGGCCCAGCAGCCCTTCGGCCCGGGCGACCTCCACCGCACGGGTCATCACGGCAATCGCGTCAGGATATTCCGAGCGCAGGTAGACGTAGCCCTTGGTGGCACCGACGCCGATCCCGGCGATGGTCATGCCCTCGATCAGGGTAAAGGGGTCGCCTTCCATCAGCATGCGGTCGGCAAAGGTCGCGCTGTCGCCTTCGTCAGCGTTGCAGACGATGTATTTCTGCGGCGCGTCAGCATCGTGCACGGTCTGCCACTTGATGCCGGTCGGGAAGCCAGCGCCACCCCTTCCGCGCAGGCCGGACGTCTTGACTTCGTCAACGATCTCCTGCCCGGTCATCGCCAGCGCGCGGCGCAGCCCGGCAAGGCCACCATGCGCCCGATAATCGGCCAGCGACAGCGGATCGATCACGCCGACACGGGCAAAGGTGAAGCGGGTCTGGCGCTTCATCCAGTCAAGGTTTTCGACCGGGCCAAGCGCCTTGGCGCTGCTACCATCCAGAATACCCGCCACATCGGACGGCTCGGCAGGACCAAAACCGTGGCGCACGCCATCCACTTCGACCTCGACCAGCGGTTCCAGCCAGATCATCCCGCGTGAGCCGGTCCGCACGATCTGTGCCTCGGGGGCCGCAGCGCGCAGGGCGGAAACCACTTCCTCGGCCCCCAGTGCCTTGGCCGCGCTGTCCATCGGAACGTAAATTTTCATGCGTCCATCTCCGCCAGCAGCTTGTCCAGTTTCGCGGCATCGACGCGCCCCACCACCCGGTCATCCACCATCGCGGCGGGCGCACAGGCACACATCCCAAGGCAATAAACCGGCTCGATCGTCACCGCGCCATTGGCGGTGGTGTCGTGCCATTCGAGCCCCAGCTTGGCCAGCAGCGCATCGGCCACCGCCGCGCCGCCAACCGACTGGCAGGCCTCGGCGCGACAGATTTTCAGAACATGACGCCCGGCAGGCTTTTCGCGGAAGTCATGGTAAAAAGTGATCACGCCATGCAATTCGGCGCGGGTGATGTTCAGGGCATCACAGATCGGCCCGTGAGCCTGCGTCGGGATATACCCGAACGCCTCCTGCAAAGCATGCAGCATCGGCAGAAGCGGCCCTTCGAGGGCGCGGTGGGCGTCGACGATCCGAGCGATCTCGTCGCCGTCGATAACGGTGGCAGGCTGGGCCATGGCTGTCGTCCTCCAATTTGGCATACGTTGGCACACGGTAGGGAGCGCTGATCAATAACGGCGTTCCGTGGGGCGATAGGGATTTTGGATCAAGCGGCGGGCAGGCGCCGGGCTTCGGCTAGAAGCGCCGACAGAACGGGGGTTCGCGGGTCACGCTGCGGCAGGATCAGCGCGACCTTCTGTGGCCGCGACGCGCCTTCGAGCGGCACCAGCGCGACGTCTTTTCCGCCTGCGACGAACTCGGCCACGTCCTGGGGCAGCACGGTCATGCAGTGGCCCGACGCCACGCTCGCGACCAGCGCGATGATTGAATTCGCCTCGATACAGGTCGCCGGGGTCACGCCGCTTTCGGCAAAGAGCCGATTGATGATCCGCCGGTTCTGCATGTCAGGTGTCAGCAGTGCCAGCGTCTGCCCTTCCAGGTCGGACCAAGACATCTTGGGCTTATCCGCAAATGGAGAATTGCGGGCACAGACGACTATATAGCTTTCGTCATAGAGTTCTGCGGTATCGACCCGGCCGAGAGGCTCGTTTTCCAAGTAGGAAATCCCGGCATCGGCCTCGAAATCGTCGAGCATTTGCAGGATCTCGCGCGAGTTGCGCGACAGGATGGTGAAGCGCACGCCCGGATGACGCTTGGCGAAGGTGGTGCAAAGCCGCCCGGCCCAGGTCTGCGCTGTGGGGATCACCGCCAGCCGCACCTCGCCAGTCAAGCCGTGCCGACTGTTCCGCATCTCGTCTTGCAATTGCCGCGCGTCCTCGACGATGCGCTTGGCCCAGGACAAGGCGGTCTGGCCTTCAGGTGTCAGCCCCCCAAACCGCGAGCCACGATGCACCAGCTGCACGCCCAGCTGCGCTTCCAGCTGCTTGATCCCGGCGGACAGCGTCGGTTGCGCGATATTCATCCGCTCGGCCGCACGCCCGAAATGCCCCTCTTTGGCCAGCGCGATGAACATTTCCAGCTTGTCCAGCATCGGCGGTCTTTCCTGCGGCGCTCTCGTAGAAGGCCGGGGCGCGCAACGCACGCCCCGGCCCGATTTCATCATTCACCCGGAACGGCTTGCAGTTCCGGTTCGTCGTGGTGGTGGTGTTCCTTGACGGGCTTCATCATCAGGTTGGCAAAGAACGCCACGACCAACAGCGCCGCCATGCAATACATGGTGGTGTTATAGAGCGACGGGGTCGGGTCAATCGTGCCGGCGGGCGCGATTTCCATCAGCTTGGCGATAGTCACGGTCTTGGCCGCGGCCAGCTGATCCAATTGCGTCAACGGGGCGCCGAATTTCTCGGCAAAGGCCGCCGGATCGACCTTGGCGGCCAGATCCTGGATCGCGTTCGTCACCGACATCTGCCGCAGCGAGGTGATGGCCAGTGGCCCCAGCACGCCCGCGGTGGACCACGCCGTCAGCAGCCGCCCGTGGATGCCGCCCACATGCATGGTTCCGAACATGTCGGCAAGGTAGGCCGGGATCGTCGCGAACCCGCCGCCATACATCGAGAAGATGATCATCGTCGCGGCGTAGAAGCCGATCAGGTAGACGATCGACGGGTTGGTGGCCACGGCTGTGGCGAAATAGGGGATCGACAGATACAGGATCGTGCCCAAGACGAAGAAGCACATGTATGTCGCCTTGCGCCCGATGTAGTCCGAGGTCGACGCCCAGAAGAAACGCCCCACCATATTGAAGACCGAGATCATCAGCACGTAGGTCGAGGCGAACGCCGCCGTGACCACCAACGGCATCACCGTGCCGAAGATTTCCGACATCATGGTTTTGGCCACGCCGATCACGCCGATACCGGCGGTCACGTTGAAGCACAGCATGAGCCACATCTGCCAGAACTGCGGCGTCTTCAGTGATTGATCGATATGGACGTTGTTTTGAGACACCATGCCCGAGGCGACGGGCTTGGGCTGCCATCCGGCGGGCTTCCAGTCTTCGGCAGGCACGCGATACTGGAACGAGGCCAGGATCATGACGATGAAATAGACGATGCCCAGCGTCATGAAAGTCTGTGCCGCCCCCGTATTGCCGGTGCCCACGACATAGACACCCGCCTGGCCACCGAAATCCGCTGCTTGCGCGGCACTGGCCACCACAACCTCGACCTTGCCCGCGGCGGTTTCGGCAAAGACACGACCGTTCTCGACCACGGTCGCGACAGCGTCTCGCGCGCCGAGGAAGTCGGGGGCCTTCTGGAACACGCCCAACAGCCAGCCTTGCACCGGAGCCGCGATCATCGCGCCGCCGCCGAAGCCCATGATCGCCATGCCCGTCGCCATGCCCCGCCGGTCGGGGAACCAGCGGATCAGCGTCGACACCGGCGAGACATAGCCCAGCCCCAGCCCGCAACCGCCCAGCACGCCGTAACCCAGATAGATCAGCCAAAGCTGGTGCGCGGCGATGCCGAACGAGCCGATGATGAAACCGCCGCCCCAAAGGAACGCGGCCACCACGCCGACCATGCGCGGCCCGACGTCTTCCAGCCACTTGCCCGCGAAGGCCGCGGCGAGGCCCAGAAACACGATCGCGACCGAGAAGATCCAGACGACCGAGCTCAGCGACCAGTCTTCGGCGGCGGGCGCGACCACGCCCAACGCGCGGGTCAGCGCCGGGTTGAACACCGACCAGGCGTAGACGGAGCCGATGCACAGATGAATCGCGATGGATGCCGGCGGAACCCGCCAGCGGTTGAAACCGGGTTCGGCGACGATGTGGCTTTTGTGCAAAAAGCCCAGCGCCCCGCCAGAAGCGTTGCTCATGTAGTTTCCTCCCATGTTCTTGACGGAACGCCCCGGTCTCCTCCCCGGGCCGCTCCGGCGGCATGCAACGGCATGCGCGGACACAAGCAGGCAATTCAGCCCTTGCGTTGTCAAGAAAATTATTATTTGTTATCAATTACTTATACGGACACAATGTCCTGCCGCGCTCTCTCGCTTTCGAATAAGTTGGACATTTTGTCCCGCCCCACGCGACGCGGGTCCGCGAAATCTGGTCATTGTGTCCGGATCAGTCGGCAACAGCGGCGGGCAGGACGATTTCAAACCGGCTGCCACCTCCGGGCATCGAGCGCACGGAAATCCGTCCGCCGGCGCGACTCACGAGTTGCTGGCTGATCGACAGGCCCAGTCCCGTGCCCTGCGCCTGCTTGGTGGTGAAGAACGGGTCGAAGATGCGCGGTAGGACCGACGGGTCGATGCCGGTGCCGGTATCCTCTACGCTCAGAATGACCTCGCCGGCCTCCTCGGCCGTGGCCACGCGAAGTGTTCCGCCGCCGGGCATGGCTTGGACTGCGTTCAGAATCAGGTTGACGATGACCTGCTGCAATTCCGTCCGCGACATATGTACTTGCGACTTGCTCTCGGTCTCAACCACACTCGTGATGCCCGCCGCCTGAATCTGGTGCCGGGTCAAGACGAGGCAATCACGGGCTACTTGCGAGAGGTCCACCAGCCTGTCTGCGCCGGAATATTCCTCGGGGCGCGCGAAATGCAGCAGCTTCGAGACGATGACACCGATGCGGTAGACTTGGTCGTCGATCAGGCGGAACTCTTCTTCGGCCCGGCGGCCGTCCTCGCCAAGGTTGCTGCGCGCAAGGTCCAAATTGCCTTGGATCACCGCGACCGGATTGTTGATTTCATGCGCGACAGAAGCCGTGATCTCGCCCACGGCGGCCAGTTTCTCGGAGATGATCAGGCGTTCGGTAGTTCGCTCCAGCCGCTGGTTGGCCTCGTGCAACTCGCGGGTGCGCTCCTCCACGCGGTGCTCCAGCGTCTCACCCCATTGTCGCAGCTCGCGGTCGCGTTGTTGGAGCCGGTCTAGCAGGCTGTCGAAATGTCGTGCGACCTGTGCGATCTCACCATCCGTTTCGACCGGAGCGTTGCGTGCCCCCAGATCGCCGCTTTCCACCCGATCGATGGTGCGGGTCATCCCTTCGAGCGGGCGAAAGATACGCCGAGCCCATCGCAGGAAAACAGGAACCGACGCCAGTGCGATGAACAGGAACGCAAGGCTCAGCGTGATGACCGAATTGCGCTTGGCCGCGCTGAAAGGCGCTTCGAGAAAGCCGACATAAAGCATCCCGACCGGTGTGCCGAAACTGTCGAGAATGGGTTCGTAGGCCGAGATATACCAGTCATTGACGACAAAGGCGCGATCCAGCCAGATGTATCCTTCGCCCAGAACCCGTGCGCGGACCGCGGCAGAGACACGCGTTCCCAGCGCCCGCACATTCTCAAAGAGGCGGACATTGGTGGAAATACGCACGTCATCCAGAAACAGCGTCGCCGTGCCTTGGCTGCCCTCGGGCAGGCTTTCGGCGCGGTAGACGAGTGCGTTGATCGTGTCGATGAAACCGAGGTTTCGGTTCAGCAGGACGCCCCCCGCCAAGGCCACCCGCGTCCCGTCCGGAAGCGTCAGCGGGGCGGCTGAATGAATGACCATGCCGCGCGTCTCGACGGTGCGCTCCGTGGGCACCGCGCCGCGGGTGGGAACCAAGGGAATTTCCGCTTGCGCAGCCAGATCGGGGGATATCGCTGCCAAGGTATCTGCATCGAACACGTCGATCTTGCTTTGCCACTTCCCATCGAGCGCATCTTTCACGACGGGCCACGTCGTATCCCGCGTGATATGCAGGAAATCGAGCCCGAGCCGCGCACGCTCCTGCTCCAGGAAGGCGTCGGTCGTGCCGTTCTCGAGCGCGGTTTGCAGCGCCACAGACCGCGCGACGGCATCGATATGCTCACCAGAGGTCTCAACCAGCCGCCCGAGATATTGATCCGCGATGGTCAGGTCGCCGGTGACCTTGTTGAGCAGGATCGCGTCCACCTTGCCCGACCAGCGCCAGATGGTGCCGCCCAGCAAGACCGGCAAGAGCACAAGCATCGGCAGCAGCGCGATCACCAGCAAGCGCACGCGGACGGATCGCAAGGCTTTGGGCGCGCGCAGCATTACCTACAGGCCCCAGGCCGCGCATTTTCGGTCAATCGTCTTGCGCGAGACACCCAAACGCCGCGCGGCCTCGGCCCTGTTACCGCCAAGCGCCTCGAGGGCGCGAAGAATTTCGCGCTTTTCCATGTCCTCCAGTGGCGCAATTTCGCCCGGCGCAATGGCGTCCCCGAGCGTTTCCAGCGGGAACCGCCCAAAGATAAGCGCGCGCTCGACGAAATTGTGCAGCTCACGAATATTTCCAGGCCAGTCGTGGCGCAGCATGGCCGACCTGACTGCGGAGGTCATCTCGACCATCGGTAGGTTGAGCGCTGCCGCGATTTCGGTCTGGAACAGCTCGGCGAGGTCCAGAACATCGGTGCCGCGATCCTTGAGAGGGGGCATGGCCACCTCGATGACGTTGATGCGAAACAGCAGGTCCTCGCGGAAATGACCCTCATGGACAGCCTTTTGCAGCGACTTGCTGGACGCGATGACAAAACGCAGGTCCAGTTGCACGTCGCGGCCGGTGCCGATGGGTCGGATCATGCCGTCTTCAAGCACGCGCAGAAGCGCCGTCTGCGCGTTTGCGCTCAACTCGCTGACATCGTCAAGGAAAACGGTCCCTCCCGAGGCCTGAGCAAGCAATCCCTCACGTCCGGCCTGTGCGCCGTTAAAGGCTCCGGCGCCGTGACCGAACAATTCGTATTCGATCATGTCCGCCGGGATGGCGCCGCACTGGATCGCGACGAATGGGGACGCGCCGCGCCCGGACCGGCCATGCAGATGGCGCGCGGCGACTTCTTTGCCCGACCCGGACGGGCCGGTGATGAGCACCGGCGTCGACAAGGGTGCCACGCGCTCCAACAGCGCCCGGACCTCAGCAATTACAGGCGAGGCCCCGATCAGTTCCTTGCGGCGATTGCCGCTGGCGGCCGTCTCCAGTTCCCGCCGCAAAAGTGCATTTTCGCGTCTCAACTTCGCCAGTTCCAGACACTTGCGCAGCGCGTTCAGGATCTGGTTCGAGCGGAAAGGTTTGATCAGGAAGTCAGAGGCACCCGCACGCATGGCTTCGATCGCCGTCTGCAAATCGGCATAGGCCGTTATCAGGATCGTATCGGTAAAGCCGCCCTTGGAGCGCTGCGCCTGAAGCCAGTCGAGACCTTTCTGCCCCGGCATGATATTGTCGAGAACCATTATGTCATATTGGCGCACCGCGAGCATCGCTTCGGCGGCGCGGGTGTCTTCTGCGCTGTCCACATGGCGTGCGAGGGGATTCAGAGTGTTGACGAGGAAATGTCGCATCCCCGGCTCGTCATCGACGATGAGAATACGCGCCGCCCTGAGCGGATCGCTCCCGTCCTCGGGCGCTTGCAGCATGCATTCCTCCCAATTGCTGCGGCCAGAAGACTATGCAATTTCCTGCAAGTTTTCCCGCACACTATATCTCATGCGCCAAACGGTCAGAAATTCAAGGCTGGCATTCCTTTTTTCGGAAGCGCATTTATCGGCAAGATTTACCTTTCGCGGCGAATGTCGGCACACTACGGATATTTCATGACACGTATTCTCCTTCTTGCTGCGGCTTTGTCCGGCCTGCTGGCCGGACCGGCTGCGGCCGAAAAGCAAATCTACAATGTCACGCTGGGCCGCCGCCCCTTGGGCTCGCTGAAATTCGAAGGACAAGGCAGCAATGCGACGCTGCGGCTATCGCTCGACAACACGCCGTTCGGCTTGGACGACGGAACCTTCGAGGCGGTGACGCAGGCCAAAGGTAATGAGGTCGATTACCTTGGGACGAGCCGAGGCAGCGAAACACGCGATATCGCGATCGTCCGTAAAGCGGACACCGTGACGGCCGTGACGATCACCCCACACTCTGAAATGACCGAGATGACGGACGCCGGAAAAGTCCCCCCCGGTGTGATCTCCCCGACCGAATTCTTCGCAAAGCTGGCAAACGGTGAAACCTGTCCTTCGCCGATGGCCATGTATGATGGCCGACGCGTGGTTCAGATGGCCACGACGGCGAAGAAGCAAAACGATGACACGGTGATCTGCGACATGTCCTACAAAGTTGCCATGGGGCCTGGGTATGTCTTTCCGTTTTACTTCAAGTCGTTCGATGTGCAGCTTGCTTATACCGCCCGCAAGCTCGCCACATTCGCCATGAGTGCCGGTGGGTTCACGGTGCGCCTGATCCGGCAGTAGCCACAAGCCGCAGAAAGGTCAGCCCATAGAAACCTAGAAGTCTTCGGCGCATGGCAGCTGTGGGCGCTATGAACGGCAGCCCAAGTAATCAGATCGCTATAGCGTCGGAAATCGCGAGGTCTTCTTCGAGTTCGAAACCAGACTATCGAGTGCTGTCCATCTTCGTGCGACCGAGCAGTCGAACCGCGCGCTGATTTCCTGTCTTACGGTGGAACCGGGCAACTTTGGTCCGGCGGAAAGAATGCGTGCCGAATGAAGCAGGCGGCGCAGATCTGACAATCTTGCCTTCGACGTGCCGCACAAGGGAAGCGAACTCCTCAGAAGATTCGCTGCGCGGCCCGCATGACGTGTCGGATATCTGGTAGTTTTGGGGAAAGGAGCCCCGGCGGGGTCCCAGGCCGATTTCGACCGAAATGCCAGCAGACCCAACGCAAGATAAGGCAAAAGTTTCGCTAAATATCAGGTATTTAAATGGTGCCCGGAGGCTCCGTCTGTATTGGGTTGTGTTCCCGTTACAGGCATCGCGTCAGCTTCAAGCCTCAGCAAACACAAGGGTAATCGCATCTCTCAGTTGGGGTCAACAGGTGCCGCGTGTTCTACGGCTTGTTCTACGGCAGCGTAGAGCCGCTGAGACGAGCTGTGGTGGTCGACGTGGGAACCCCACTGTCGGGCGCAAGCTGACCCTGCGGTGTATCCCAGACGTTTCCGCAGTGTTCCTCCATAGTGGGCAGTAAGCATACCCCAAGGGGGGGAAACGCAAGAAGGGCCAACACTGTTAGACCGGTCTGATATGCGACCCCGAAAACATCCCGGTCATGCCGCAAGCCGAGGCTCATCGAGGATTTCTCCGGTTGGTGGCTCTGGCGCAATGCCCCTGACCACATCGACGACGCTGGCTTTCCAGAAGTGTCGGCAGTAGCGGTCTGCTGCTTGAGAGATGGTGTGACCTGCCCCCCGCGGGATCCCTCAACGTAGTGTAGAGTCTGCGCCAACTCTGAAGGAGCAGACGAATGCGAAAAAGCCGTTTCACCGAGGCGCAGATTATTGGGATGATCAAGGAGCAGGAGGCAGGCATGCCGACAGCTGATGTGTGCCGCAGGCATGGCCTCAGCCCGGCGACCTTTTACAAGTTCAAGGCCAAGTATGGTGGCATGGAGCTCTCCGAGGCAGCCAGGCTGAAGGCGCTCGAAGACGAAAACGCCAAGCTCAAACGTCTGTTGGCCGACACCATGCTCGACAACGTGGTTCTGAAGGATCTGCTGGGAAAGAACTGACGACATTGACCAGGCGGCGAGAGGCGGCGCTCAGGGCGATGCGGGATCATGACATCTCGCAGCGTCGGGCCTGCCAGCTTGTCGGTGTCGACCCCAAGACGGTCCGGCGCACACGCCCGCCGGACTGCCCCGAGATCCGCGAGGAGATGAAGGAGATCGCCGGGAAGCGGCGCCGGTTTGGCTATCGCCGGATCGGCATCCTGCTTGAGCGCAAGGGCATGACCATGAACCACAAGAAGCTGTATCGGCTCTATCGCGAGGAAGGGCTATCGGTGAAGCGACGGCGTGGACGCAAGCGGGCTCGCGGGTCACGCACGCCGATGCCTGCGGCGGCGCATCCCAATGCGCGCTGGTCGCTCGACTTCCTGGCGGACAGCTTCGGCGCCTCGCGCAAGTTCCGTATTTTGGCCGTGATCGACGATTGTTGCAGAGAGAACCTGTGCCTGGTCGCCGATACCAGTATATCGGGCAAGCGTGTTGCCCGTGAACTCGATGCGCTGGTGCGGATCTACGGAAAGCCTGCTTGCATTGTCAGCGACAACGGGACGGAGTTCACCAGCCGGGCCATCCTGAGATGGGCCGACCAGAACGCCATTCCCTGGCACTACATCGACCCCGGCAAGCCGCAGCAGAACGCGTTCATCGAGTCCTTCAACGGAAGCCTGCGCGACGAATTATTAAACGAGGAGATCTTCGACACACTGGACGATGCCCGGCGCAAGTTGGCGCTCTGGCGCTACGACTACAACGCCGTCAGACCGCACTCGTCTCTGGGAAACCAGACGCCGCTCGAAGCGCGCCGGACGCTTGAGCAATTTGAGGGCTCCGCGCCCGGCGCGCTTGCCCACAACAACCGATCCGACTACCAATCTCAAACCTGCAGACTCTCGTTATGAACGAGGGCCCCAAGGGGGGCAGGTCACCCACTATGGAGGAACACTGCGGAAACGTCTGGGATACACCGCAGGGTCAGCTTGCGCCCGACAGTGGGGTTCCCACGTCGACCACCACAGCTCGTCTCAGCGGCTCTACGCTGCCGTAGAACAAGCCGTAGAACACGCGGCACCTGTTGACCCCAACTGAGAGATGCGATTACCCTTGTGTTTGCTGAGGCTTGAAGCTGACGCGATGCCTGTAACGGGAGCACAACTGGGAAACCAGAACTGCCTCCGGGCACCATAGCATCCGCCAAGCTACTGTTTTGCCTCAGCTTTATCGCAAGATGGAGCTACCGTAGAACATGGCCCGTCGGCTATGCTGCAGCTCCCATCCATTTGGCCAGCACGTCGAGCGGGTAGCCTTTGCCGTAGCTGTGCCCAACACCCTCGGTCTGCCACCCTCCGATCTGATCCACGATGTCGGCGGGACACTCCACAGCCCGCAGCCGGTCACGCATCGAGTGACGGAAGCTGTGCATGGTCCCTTTCTCGCTGACGTATGGCTTCATCCATTTGTTCAGCGCAGCGCTCGCCGAGTTGGCATTGGTCTGGTCTCCCTTGTTGTATCGCGGGAAGGCGAACTCGCTGTCCTTGACGCTGTCGTGGACACGCTGAGCGGCCCAGAGCGCTGCGCCCACGAGCGGGACCTTCCGGTTGCTGCCTGCCGTCTTCAAGCGCCGCCACGGATGCTCTCGCACGACCACATGCGGGATTGGATCATGGAGCTTGAGATCCTCCCTCAACAGACCTGCCGCCTCAGCGAGGCGCATCCCGGTGTCGGACACCAAGGCAACCAGCCAGCGCAGATCATCGTCGAGCTTGCGGCACTCGCTCTGTAGGGCGCGAATGACGTCGAGCGGCAGCGGTTCCCGATCCTCAACACCTGCGTTGCGGTCGTAGTAGACCCTGCCGAATGGGTTCGTGATGTCGATGCCGATCTCGGCGGCAGCGAAGTTGATGACTGAGCGTACCGTTCCGAACACGCGCGTCATGCTGCTGCCTGCCAGTCCGCGCTTGATCAGATCGTCGCGGAAGGCGTTCGCGTCTGCTTTGGTGTAGGCAGTGATGTCCTTGTCGCCGCAAACGTCGATGACATACCCGCAGGACCGCTCAGCAGCGCGGTGGAAGGTGACCGGACGACCCTGACCCTTGAGCCGCAGGTAGATGCCCACGGCTTCCGAGAGCTTCACGGTTTCAGCTGTAGCGGCGGGCATGGCCATCATGGCAGGGACAGCGTTGGTGTTCTGCGCCAGGCGCAGCATGTGCTTCCCCGGTAGATCGCAGTCGTTGATCCTGAGGAAATACCAGTGCTCGTCGAGCCGCTGTGCTGCTCTCAAGGCGCGGGAGGTGGCGACGGATGCCGACCTCGTGCGTAACGAGAAAGAGATTTTCGGTGACGTGTAGTGGTGCAGCAGGTCCTTGGGGACGCGCCTCACGAAGTAGTAGACGCCATCTTTCACAAATGAGTGGGGTGCAGTTTTGTTCTCCGCCATGTTCTACGGTAGCTCCATCTTGCGATAAAGCTGAGGCAAAACAGTAGCTTGGCGGATGCTATGGTGCCCGGAGGCGGATTCGAACCACCGACACGCGGATTTTCAATCCGCTGCTCTACCAACTGAGCTATCCGGGCACTTCGACCTTTCGGTCTTGGTGGAGCGGTTACTAGACGAGGGCGCGGGGGGTGTCCAGAGGGATTTCGCAGAAATTTCCGCGATCTTGCGAAAGGTTTTCAGTGCGGCTTGCCGGGGGGCAAATCATCGCCCGCGGGGCCGGTCGGCGCGCGCTCTTCTTCCTCGGCGATATCGCCGGGAATGACGTAGGAGCCGTTCAGCCAGCGCGCCAGATCGACGTCGGCACAGCGCTTGGAACAGAAGGGGCGGTATTTCGGGTCGGCCTCCTTGCCGCAGATTGGGCAGCTCATATCGCCTCCGTCGTCTGGCCCCGCAAGAGACGTGCGAGCGGCACGCGGTCGCGCTTGCGTTGCATCTCGAAATTGCCCAGCGGCGTCCAGCCTGCGAGCGAGGTCTCTGGCTCGCCTTTTACGGCGCGGCGCAGCTGCTGCTCCAGCGCCTGACGGTCGCGCTTGGGCATCGGGGCAAAGTCGATCACGACCTGCCCCCCAAGGCCACGCAGACGCAGCTGACGCGGCAACTCTCGGGCCGCGGCGATATTCGCCTTCAGCGCCGCGGCGGGCGTCGTGTCGTTGCCGGTATTGACGTCGACCGAAATCAAGGCACGGGTCGGCTCGATCATCAGATGCGCCCCGCCCGGAAGGTCGACCCGCGGGTGTAGAAGCGCTCCGATCGCGTCGGTGACGCCGTGATCGTCGAACCCGCCTTCGATCACCTCGTCCGGCACCGGTTCGGCCCAGTCGCGCCAGGCTTCTTCATGCGGATCGGGCGCGTCGACGAGCAGCTCCGGCCCGCCTACAGTATCGTTAGTCACGGCCTCGGCCAGCTCGCGCATCGCGGCGACATCCTCGGCCACCTCTTCGAGCGACACATGGGCCGCGGCGGAGCGCAGGATCACGCCCATATCCGAGCCTTCCATCACCGCCTCGGCTGCTGCCTGCAGGTCGGCGCGCAGATTCTCTTCATGGATCCGCCGGGAGACGTTGATGCCGGGCGCGCCGGGGGTGACGATGGCGTAGCGCGACTTGAACAGCACCCGCAGCGTCACAGGCAGCGCCTTGCCGGGCTCGGTGCCGCCGGAGACCATGCAGATCACGGTCTGGCCGGGGGCGAGCCCCTTCACCTCTTTCAGAAAGCCGCGCGCGCCTTCGGGCAGATCGACGAAGACGCCGCCCTGCCCTTTCATCTGGCGACCGATCGTGCCGCGCAGAATCGCGCCGGGGGCAAAGCTGATCTCGTCGGAAGTGTCGATGATCAGGTCTTCGAGTTGCCCGTCGACCATCAGCGCCGCCGCTTCGCGACCGGCGATTTCGTCCAGCAGAACCACACGCCCCTGCATTACACTTCCCCTCGAATGCCCGCGCTTGCGAGCAGCGTTGCGGTTTCTGCGAGCGGCAACCCCACGACCGCGGTGAACGAGCCCTGGATCCACGGCACGAACGCGCCGCCGCGCCCCTGGATGGCGTAGCCACCCGCCTTGCCGTGCCACTCGCCCGAGGCGAGATAGCCGTTCACGTCCTCGTCGCTAAGCGGTTTGAACTTCACCACCGTATCGACGAGCCGCTCGCGCAGGCCCTGCGCCGTGCGGATCGCCACGGCGGTAAACACATGGTGCCGACGCCCGGAGAGCAGCCAGAGAAACTCCGCCGCCTCCTTCTCGTCTTCGGGTTTGCCCAAGATGCGGCGCCCGCAGGTCACCGTTGTATCGGCGCTCAACAGCACCTCGTCGTCGGCCACATCGAGCGCCATCGCTTTCTCGCGGGCCATGCGAGCGACATAGTCGCGCGCGGCCTCGCCTTTGAACGGCGTTTCGTCGATATCGGCGGGGCGCACGTCAAAAGGCTCCAGCCCGAGCTGGGCCAGAAGCTCTCGCCGCCGCGGGCTCGCCGAGCCGAGGATCAGCTTCACTTGAAGCGGTAGTTGATACGACCCTTCGTGAGGTCGTAGGTGTTCATTTCCACCTGAACCTTGTCGCCTGCCAGAACGCGGATGCGGTTCTTACGCATCTTGCCTGCCATATGCGCGATGATCTCATGGCCGTTCTCCAGCTCGACCCGAAATGTCGCGTTAGGCAGGAGTTCCTTCACGACACCGGGAAATTCGAGCATTTCTTCCTTGGCCATGGTCACTCCGTAAATGGTTTCCCGCGCAATTCGCGGGCGAGCGTTTAAATGCGCCCGTAAGCCGCGAAATTCAAGGGGAATGTCAAGGCTGGGCGGGGTTTTCCGAGGCGATCCGGATTATTTGGGCCGCCTCAGACTGCTCGGACCAATGTTTGTAGGGCAAAACAGCTCCTGCAGTCCGGCTTTGCGCGACGCGATCCAAGTCCACCGTCGCGAAGGTCCATCCGGGTGAGTCGGGGGCCCCTTCGGCCACGATCCCGTTTTCGGGCCAAAGCCCATCGGGCGGCGCGAAGATCGCAGCCGTGCCCCGGTTCTCGTCCACCGCCGGGCACCAAAGCGCATCGCCCACGGTCGGCGCCTGAACGGTCACGCATTGGTTTTCCAGCGCCCGCGCCATCGCACCTATCCGCACCCGGTTATAGCCCGCGACGGTGTCGGTGCAGGAGGGCACGAGGATGATCTCTGCCCCCGCCTCGGCCAGAGCGCGCGCCAGCAGGGGGAATTCGCTGTCGTAGCAGATGGTGACCCCGATCTTGCCGAGCGCGGTGTCGAAAAGCGCCAGCCCCTCGCCCGCATCGACATGCCAGATCTCGCGCTCGAACCGCGTCATGATCGCCTTATCCTGATGCCCGATCAGCCCGCCGGGACCGAACAGGCTCGCCCGGTTCACGCGCTTAGGCCCTTCGATGACGGGGCCGGAGGGGGCGAGGATATGCACGCCATGTTTTGCCGCGAGATTTGCGAACAGCGTCTCCATATCCGCGCGTAATCCGGCGACATGCGCCAGCGCGGCTTCCAGGTCAGCCGCGACCTCTGCACCGCCGAGGCTCGCCAACTCCATCGCGCCGTATTCGGGAAAAACCAGGAGCAGCGCGCCCTGCCCGGCAGCCTCGGCCACCCAAGTCGTAACCTTCGCCGCGTAGCCCGCCCAATCGTCGAACCAGTCGAGCGGATAGGCCGCCGCGGCTATCGTCACATCGCGGCTCACAGCGGGCGTCCCCAGAATTGCAGTGCCTTCTCCGTCTGCTGATCCTCACCTAGATCGGTCCATTTGAACCGCGCGATTACGCCCTCCATCGGCGCATAGCCCCGCTTACGCCAAAACCCGTCGAGCGGGCGGTAATCGGCGGGCTTCAAGGGATGATCGTCGGGCCGGATCACCGAGCAGAAGACCGAATGACAGCGCCCCAGCTGGCGCGCATGGGCCTCGCGGTGGTCGAAGAAGGCGTGACCGAGCCCCTGCCCGCGATAGTCGGGCAGCAGCACCGACTCGGCGCAGTAGAACACGTCTTCCAGCTGCAACCCGGTGCCTGCGAAAGGTGCCGCGAAATCATCGGCGTGATCTTCCAGCGGCGTGCCCGTGGCCGCTCCAACCAATGTCGTCCCGTCGAACGCGCCGACGACCACCGCCGCATCGCTCTCGCGGTAGCTCTGGATATAACGCCGCTCATACTCCAGCGAGCCGTCATAGATGTAGGGCCAGTCCCGGAAGACCGCGATCCGCAGCCGCGCCACGTCGTCAAGCGCCGCATCAAACGCCTCATCCAGCGCCTCACCGGTCAACCGCCGCACCTCCATCACGAGACCTGCGCGATCCAGTCGGCGAGGTTGTAATAGGTGACCACGCGCGTGATCTTGCCCTCGTCGAGCGTGAAGAACGCTCCCGCCGGCAGGACATAGCTTTGCCCATGCGCCTCGGGCAGCCCGTCATCGGTCTCCAGATAGACGCCGTTCACGATGAACTCTGCCGCACCGCGGGTGCCGGCATCGTTCGCCATGATCACCATGTCGGTCAGTTGCTCGCGATAGCAGCGGCTCATATGCGCGTTGAATTCGCGGAACGCCTCGATCCCGTGGCGGATTTTCCCCTCGTTCACATGATGCGCAAAGGGCTCGCCCAGCAGCCGCTCCATCGCCTTGGTATCGCCTTCGTTGAAGGCATCGTAGTAACGCGTGATCGTGTCGAGAGCGCGGGCGCGAGGCATGGTCTTACTCCTGAGGGGGGCCGAAACGGTCGATGAGATGACGACGGATCTGGTCGCGGGTATCGCGATAGGCGGCGAGTTTGGCCTCGCGCGTCTCACCAATCCCGGTCGGGTCGAGAATCGGCCAATATTCCACGTCGAGATGGAAAAACCGCGTCAGTTCCAACGCCTGACGCTGCGAGGCGGGCGAAAGTGCGATCACCAGATCGAAGGCCGACAGATCGTCGCCCCATTCCTGCAACTCGGTGAAAGAGCGCGCGCGGTGTCGCTCCAGATTGACGCCGATCTCCGCCATCACCGCGATGGTGAACCCGTCGATCTCCAGATCGGCCTTCACGCCCACTGACTGCACGTAACATTCGGTGCCGTAAAATTTCTTCATCATCCCCTCGGCCATCGGGGAGCGCGTGGAGTTATGATCGCACGCAAAAAGAACGGAGTTGGGGATCTCGCCCATTCCGATTACCTCGGGGCGAGAACGGCAACGAGGGTGAAGAGGCGCCGCGCCGTGTCGATGTCGATCTCGGCTTTGCCTTCAAGGCGTTCCTGCAGGATGCGCGCGCCTTCGTTGTGTATGCCGCGCCGCGCCATGTCGATAGCTTCGATCTGGCTGGGCGGCAGTTTCTTGACCGCCTCGAAATAGCTCTCGCAGATCTGGAAATAGTCCTTCACCGCCTGCCGGAACGGGCCGAAGGACAGATGGAACTCCGCCACTTTCGCGCCGCTCTCGGTTTCGGTGTCGAAGACCAGCCGCCGGTCGCGCACTGCCAGCGTCAACGTGAACGGCCCTTCCGGCGCGGGTTGGCCGTCACGACCCGGGATGTCGAAGCTGTTATCCTCGAGCAGGTCGTAGATCGCGACCTTGCGCTCCTGCTCGATCTCGGGCGAGGGCGCGGGAAGGCCGCTCGTGTCCAGCTGGATATGCGAAATCCGGGCCATCACCCCTCCCCTTCGTCATTGAGCGCATCGAGCCGCGCACGCACCGACAGCCCATGCGCCTCGAGGCTTTCCGATTTCGCCAGAATCTCCGCCGAAGGGCCGATCGCCTTCAGCGCGCCGGGCGTCATCTTCGCCATGGTCGTGCGCTTGATGAAATCCATCACCGAGAGGCCTGAGGAAAACCGCGCCGAGCGCGCCGTGGGCAGAACGTGGTTCGGCCCGCCAATATAGTCGCCGATCGCTTCGGGTGTGTAGGCACCAAGGAAAATGGCACCCGCGTGTGTGATCGCTTCCGCCAGCCAATCGGGATCGGCGACGCAAAGTTCCAGATGCTCGGGGGCTACCCGGTTCGACAGCTCGGCTGCCTCCATCAGATCCCGCGCGACGATCACCGCCCCGAAATCGCGCCAGCTGGCGCCCGCGATGGCGCGGCGCTCCAGCGTCTCGAGCCGTTTTTCGACCGCCGCCACAACCGCCTCGCCGAAGGCCTCGTCGGTGGTGATCAGGATCGCCTGCGCGCTCTCGTCATGCTCGGCCTGGCTCATCAGGTCGAGCGCGATCCAGTCCGGATCGCCCGTGCCGTCCGCGATCACGAGGATTTCGGACGGCCCCGCGATCATGTCGATGCCCACGCGCCCGAACACGCGGCGCTTTGCCGCCGCGACGAAAGCGTTGCCTGGCCCGGTGATCTTGTCGACGGCCGTGACCGTCTCGGTCCCGTAGGCCAGCGCTGCAATCGCCTGCGCGCCGCCCATCCGGTAAACCGTATCGACTCCCGCGAGTTGCGCCGCCAGCAGCACCAACGGGTTCACCGCCCCGCCCGGCGTCGGGCAGGCGACCACAAGCCGCTCTACGCCCGCGACCTTCGCCGGGATTGCGTTCATCAGCACCGAAGAGGGATAGCTCGCCAATCCGCCGGGTACATAGAGCCCCGCCGCCGAAACCGGTCCCCAGCGCCAGCCAAGCTCCGCCCCGCTCGCATCGATCCAGCGCGCGTCATGCGGCATCTGACGCTCGTGATAGGCGCGGATGCGCTCGGCCGCCAGTTCCAGCGCCGCGCGCTCCTCGGCAGGCACTTTCGCGACCTCGGCCTCGATCTCGTCGGGAGAGAAAGCCAGCGTCTCGGGCGTGAGCTCCAGCCGGTCGAATTTCGCGGTCAGCTCGATCAGCGCCGCATCGCCCCGCTTGCGGATATCTGCGATGATCTCGGCCACGACAGCATCCACATCGGGACTGTCCTCGCGCTTCATCCCCAGAAGTTCGACAAACCGGGCTTCAAACCCATCTTCGCGCGTGTCCAGAAAATGCGGCATCGACAGTCTCCTTTTCCGCTTTTCGGATTAGAGACTCCCGCCCTGCCCCGCAAGCACGACGCTGCCCGCAAAGGCAATTCCAATTCGACTTGGCGAAAATATCTCCGCCGGAGGCAACCCCGGCGGCAAAACTCGGCTCACTCGGGATGATGCGGCACCTTGCCGGAGGGGGCGCGATAAGGCCGCTCCACGTCGCGCAGATCGACATCGAGACATTCGACATCTGCCGCCAGCGCACCATCGCCCGCCAGCGTCAGGGTCACACGCCCCGCCCCGTCTTCCGCCTCCTCGAAGGCGACGTCGAGGATCGAGAGCACCACGTCGCGATCCGACCGATCGATGCCCATGCTCGCGACATGGGTGACGTCCGAGATCACCAGCAGAGAGCGCACGCGCTCGTAGGGCCGCTTCTCGGCCTCGGCCTGCGCCTTGTCTTCCCAGCGGAAGCGATTGATCAGCAGCGCGAGACGACGGGATTTCGCCTCCCACGCGATCTCGGTGATCGGCAGCACGGCGTCCTGCACCAGCGCCGCAATCACGGGCAGGTCGTCCTTGGTCTCGGCGCGCAGCGCGATCGCGCCTTCGCCACCCTCTTCGAATTTCGCGTCACGGGTCATTGGGTCACCTCTGCATTCGATATGGGGGAGATGGCGGGGATTGCCAGCCGATCAATTCGCTTTCACGCGCTCGATATGGGCGCCGACGCCCGCCAGCTTCTCCTCGACGCGCTCATAGCCGCGATCGAGGTGATAGACACGACTGACGACGGTCTCGCCCTCGGCGGCCAGCCCCGCGAGGATCAGCGACACGGAGGCCCGCAGATCGGTCGCCATCACCGGCGCGCCCTTGAGCTTGTCGACGCCATGGACCGTCGCATGGCCGCCATGGACCTCTATATTCGCGCCCATCCGCATAAGCTCGGGCGCGTGCATGAAGCGATTCTCGAAAATCTTCTCTTCCAGAACGCTGGTGCCCTCGGCGGTGCAAAGAAGCGCCATCATCTGCGCCTGAAGATCCGTCGGGAAGCCGGGGAAAGGCTCGGTCGTCACGTCGACGGCACGAATGCGGCCGTTCTTGCGCGCGACCTTGAGGCCGGTATGGGTCTGCTCGACCGAGATACCCGCCGCATCGAGCTTCTCGCAGAAGCTCTCCAGCAGATCGATTCGCCCCCCCAGACATTCCACCTCGCCGCCGCAGATCGCGGGCGCGAGCATGTAGGTGCCCAGTTCGATCCGGTCGGCGACCACCGGGTGCGTGGCGCCGTGCAGCCGATCCACGCCCTCGATCACGATCTCCGAGGTACCGTCACCCTCGATCTGCGCCCCCATTGCCCGCAGGCATTTCGCGAGATCGACGATCTCCGGCTCGCGCGCGGCGTTCTTCAGCACCGATGTGCCCTTGGCGAGCGAGGCTGCCATCAGGAAGTTCTCGGTAGCGCCGACCGAGGCGAAGCGCATCTCATGTGTCGCGCCTTTCAGTCCACCCTTCGCTTCGGCATGCAGATAGCCGTCCTTCAGCTCGATCTCCGCGCCGAGCGCCGCGAGCGCATCGACATGGATATCCATCGGACGCGCGCCAATCGCGCAACCGCCGGGCAGCGAGACGACCGCATGGCCCAGACGTGCCAGCAGCGGCCCCAGCACCAAATTCGACGCGCGCATCTTGCGCACGATTTCATAATCCGCGACCGGGTTGATCTCGCCATGGCACGAGGTTGCGAGCACCTTTCCCTCCTGCAGCGCGGTCACTTCCGCGCCGAGAGAGGCCAGCAATTCGGTCATCGTGCGGATGTCCGACAGGCGCGGCGCATTGGTCAGGGTCAGCGGCTCATCGCTCAGAAGCGTGGCCGGCATCAGCGCGAGACAGGCGTTCTTCGCCCCCGCGATCGGGATTTGGCCGGAAAGAGGCCCGTTGCCGCGTACGACGATGCTGTCCATTTCAACTGCCCTCGGATTCGTTGTTATTCGGCGGCTTGGATTCGGATTTGCGCGCGCGCGCCTGCGCCTTGCGCCGCTGCAGATTCGCCCGGAGCGCCTGCGCCCGACGCTCTTCGCGGCTCAACCCCGCCTCGCGGGACGTGCCCGATCCGTCTTTCTTACCGCCTGTCATGGCGCCCCGTTTAACCCGCCTGCGAAATCCTGTCGAGAGAGAGCAAGATTTGCCCTTGCACCCCCGCGCGATTGCGTCTAAATCCCCGCCACGGTCGAAGCGACGGACCGAAACCGGCGCTGCTGTAGCTCAGCGGTAGAGCACTCCCTTGGTAAGGGAGAGGTCGAGAGTTCAAGTCTCTCCAGCAGCACCACTTTTCTTCTTCAAGATCAGAAACTTGGCTGTTATCAGAGGCTTGATTGTCTTCGGTGCTACACCGGAGTGCTACACCATGGCCTTGCAGATGGCGCAACCTTACAAGCATCCCCGCAGCGGCGTTTACTATTTCCGCCAGCGTGTCCCGACCGATCTTCGCGGGATTCTCGGCGACAAGATCGTCAGCCGCTCCCTCCGCACCAAAGACCCGGCGACGGCAAAACTGCGGAACATTGAAGAAGTCCGGAAACAAGCTCTAATCTGGGCTCGGCATCGTCAGAAGCCCGAACCCCTACCCTTCCAGCAGATCGTTGCACTTTCGGGGGCACTCTATCGCGACCACATGGCGGCGATGGAACTGGAACCCGGAGAGTCCCAAGTCTGGAGCGAAACACTGTCCCTTCTCGACCGCGTAGCGGTTAGCCCTGAAAGGCTGACGGAGTGGTATGGACCCACCGTGGACAACCTCCTCTTAGAACGCGGGCTAGTCACCGATGAGATCAGCCGCCAACGCCTAATCCAAGAAGCTGACAGAACTTACCGGCAGGTGGCAGAGGAGCAGCTTAAGCGGTCTCAGGGGGATTTCAGCCCAGACCCAAGGGCGAACCGTTTCCCACTTTTAGAGACCACAGAAGGAGCCCCCATTCAGCAGACTGAGGGGCCAACGATTCGTGGCATATTCAAGCTCTGGGAGCGCGACCACATCGCGGAAGGCAAGGCCGCGAAGACAGTTGGCGATTTCCGGCAAAAGATCGAGTCCCTGATTGGGTATGTCGAACACGACGAGGCTCAGCGCGTCACACCTGAGAATATCGCTGATTGGTGTGAGCACCTGAAACACGACAAGGCCCTGTCAGCCCGGACAGTCAGCCAGAAGTATCTTGCTGCTGTGAAGATCGTCTTCGGCCTCGCAGTCGAGAAGCGGAAACTGAAAGCCAACCCCGCCGAGGACATAAGAGTGCGCTTCGGCAAGAAGGTGAAGACCCGCCCGTCGGGGTTCACTGATGCGGAAGCCAAGGCGATACTTGGAGCATCCCTCACCGCCCCCGAAACCCTCGGGACCAAACGCACTGAGGAGAACAAACGGGCGATACGGTGGGCACCTTGGATTTGTGCCTTCACGGGAGCGAGGATCACCGAAGCGACCCAGCTTCGCACTCAAGACCTTATCGAGGAAGACGGGGTGCTATGTCTGCGGATTACTCCCGACGCGGGCTCGGTGAAGACGGGGGTCTATCGGATGGTGCCGATCCATCCACAACTCCTAGAAATGGGCTTGCCCGACATGATACGAGCCCTTCCTCCGGGGCCGATCTTTTATAGCACCGCGTTCAGGAAGAAGGCTGCTGATCCTCTGGCCCGAGCCCGAAGTGCGGGGACCAAGGTCGGGAAGTGGGTACGAGACATTGTGAAGATCACTGACCCCAATTTGCAGCCCAACCATGCTTGGCGACACCGCTTCAAAACTGTCGCCAGAGAATGCAAGATTGACTTAGAGGTCCGGGATGCGATCCAAGGCCACGAGGACGGAAGGTCTGCAAGCGGCTACGGGGAAGTATCCATCAAGGCGAAGTGGGAAGCCGTGAAGCGGCTGCCTCGTTTCCAACTCTAGGGTTTCACCGAGCGTTGCTCCCAAAAAGTTCTTATTAGTGGTGGGAGGCGGATTTTTCCGCCCCCCCCCTGCAATCGTCATCTTCTCTGCTTCAGGCTGCCGTCTGCGTAAATAGGTGGGGCATCCGGCCCGAAATATTCCGCTGGGAAAGCAAGGACGCCATTACCGGGAAACTCCACCTTGTTCTCGACCACTTCGAAGGAGCGGAGGGCGTACACCTCCCGGCAATAGTGGTCGAGGACGTGAGCGATATGGAGACGTCCCGTGCCTTCGTCTCTGTCCCAGCTTCTCAGGTAGGCGCGGGCTGTAACCAAATCCCGAAGTTCTACATTGTTTCTGGCCTCGGCGATTAGCTCCTCCAAGAACGCCGCTCGGTAGGCCGGTGGCGTCTCGTAAAACGCATGTGAGAGGCCCTTGACGCGGCCAGTGCGTTCCTCCTGACGGCGTTTCTCTTCCCAGCTGTCGGCGACCTTGCGCGAACCTCGGGCTCGGTGATTAGTCGCCGCTTTCTGGCATTGGCGTGAGCAATACTTCTGCCCCTTGCGCTTTGGCTCGAAGACCTCGACGCAGTACGGGCAGAAAAGCTGTCGGTTAAGGGTTTCTACTGTTGTTGTGGCGGGTGGCACGGAGGCGACAGCCTCGGGACCATTTGTCGAGTAGCTTTGCGTCTCGATCATTCAGGGGTGTTGCAGAAGTTGGCGGAGGGAAGATCGCCCCCGCCGAGGTATTGAGATCAAGCGGCAGTGCAGAAACTTTCCTCGTCCGCCTTCTGGATCCAGATGGCGCACGTCTTCTCCGCGAGCTGGTGGGCCTCTTGCTTCATCGGATCGCCAGAGCGGCCACGCTCCCACCGGAAAGTGACGTCCAGCCCCTCGCACAACCGGGCGATTTCCTGCCAAAGATCGACATTCTCCACGCGCTTGCCTTTATTGTTGCGCCACCCTTTGGCGATCCAGCCGGGCAGCCAGTCGGTCATGCCTTTCACGATCATCTCGCTGTCGGTGAAGATGAAGATTGGAAGCGGTTCGTCGCGGCGGATCGGCTTGAGGGCGGCGACCACCGCACTCATTTTCATCCGAATGTTCGTGGTGCTCATTGCACCGCCGGAACGGGGCATACGGTTCATCAGTGCGCCGTCGATGTAGCGGCACAGAATGGCAGCATAGGCTCCCGGCCCGGGGTTCGGTTGGCACGAACCGTCGGTGTAAATTACGATGCAGTTTTGGCGAGGCAGCGCGGCCTCTGTCAGTACTTTTGTCAAAGTATCATCCTTAGTTGAGTTTGGAGATTGCGGTAGCGAGCCGCTGTTTCGCTTCGTGCGCGGCCTTGCGGTCGCGTTCATCCAGTTCTGCGAGTTGCAGCCCAACACCGCCGAAGGCAGTCATCAGTTTGCGCCCAAGCATGGCCGCTGCCTTGGGCGTTATCTCGCGATAGACCCGGACTTGCTTTGCTGTCCTGTGATTGTACCGCAGCCCGACATGGCGCTGCGACAGAGCTCGCACCCGACGAGCGATCTGAACCCGAAGCGACTCGTCAGATGCGAACCGAAGCGGCCTTTCGTGCCAGAACAAGACCATCCCGAGCACCGTCACGATCACTTTGCCGGGGTTACAGTCCTGAGCGATTGCCGCGATCTCGTTGGCGGCGCTGCGCTGGTATCGGTTTCCGACTCGGTGGTTCGCGGTGGATTGGGCATCAACGACGATGGCGGCCCATGCTTCCTCCATCAGGGGCCACGCTTCGCTGTCAGGATTTTTAGCGATACGAGCCTCGATACGGGCCGTGTATGGGGCAAGCTCTGCTTTGGTGACGCCACGCTGGTCGGGCGCGCCTTGCCGCCTCAGAACGCTCTTATGGCGTCTGCAATGAGGGGAGTAGCCGGATGCGGCAGGAGTGCCGCAGTTGGGGACGGCACAAAGACGGGCCGTCATGGTTGTGCAGATCCCATTGGGGAAACGCGGTTGAGTTCGTAGTTCAGGGAGTTCTCCTGGGTTTGTATCCGCCCTGAGACACACAGGCACAGCCTGAATGCGGGACGGGTCGAAGTGAAGGTTTCGCCCCTGCCTCGGGGCATCATCAGCGAGGCGGCATCAGCCCCGGACCTTCGCTGAAACCACTTTCGTGGCTTGCCCTTCACGCATTGGATTGCGACCATCAGGCCAGAGGCGTCCGCCTCCGTCTATCGTGCGTTGCCCCGTGGCGTGGGTCAGACGTGCCAGCCTTCCGAGCCAGCGACGGCCACCGAGAGGTGGAAAGAGCAGCGCCCCGAGCAGGAATGCCGATGGGGCTGATAGGTCGTCAGGAGAGTTTTGCCATGAGCCGCACACGTCGCACTGTTTGCCTGTGTTCTGCTGCGGGAAGCGCACCTACACTCCGTAGGGCGGATTGCGGATCAGTCTTGGCGGTCGGCCTGTTCTCGAAGGAAGGAGCCGGAAAGTTCACAAGGCTAAATGGCCTTGATGCGAAGAAATATGCGGCATGGCCCACCACATTTCAACGTATTTTTTTATATTTTTCATACACTTAGACGCAAAAAACAAAACATCCGATGCGGTTCATTGGAAAATAACAGAAAAACGCGCTCGCGGTGCCCATTTGTACCCAGCCTGAACCCATCAAGTGAGCTCTACCGAAGGCGCAATTGGCGATAACGGTCACGCTGGGTAAGGAAGGAAGAACCGATCAAGCCGAGGCGGCGGAGTTCCCCTCCTTTGCATCGTCCAGAATGCGGTAGACGCTTGCCCGACCGATGCCGAGGCGCTTGGCGATCTCGGTTCCGCCGACACCCTCGCCGTGAAGCCGCAACACTTCGTCGGCCTTGGCCCGCGCAGTCGGCGCGCGGCCCTTGTACTTGCCCGCAGCCTTCGCCTTTGCGATCCCTTCGCGCTGCCGTTCCAACATGATCTCGCGCTCAAACTCGGCGACGCCGCCAAGGATCGTAAGCATCAGCTTGCCGGTGGGCGTCGAAGTGTCGATCCCCATTGCAAGGATGCGCAGCGCTACACCTTTCGCCTCAAGGTGCCCGAGGATTTCCACCAGATGCGCCACGGAGCGAGCCAGACGGTCCAGCTTTGTCACAACGAGCGTGTCATCTTCACGAGCGAAGGCAAGCGCCTCAGTTAGCTTCTCCCGCTTCGCCACGTCCACCGAGGAGACTTGCTCCACGAAGACCCGCTCGCACCCGGCGGCGATTAGATCACGTTCCTGAGCCTCCAGCCCTGCTTTCTGGTCGAGGGTCGAGGTCCGCGCGTATCCTATCAGCATTTCAATGCAACTCCTGTCTCACTGGGTCTAAGACTTGATATGCCACCTTGCCCCAAATTGGAAGAACAATTCTTATGGGACACTCAAAGGTTCGAGTGAGACGTCTCAAACCGGCGTGCCCTGTGGAACAATAGGCGTTGCTAAGAAGGTGACGCCTGTAATTTGGAGCGCACCTCCTCTTGGAACCAGATGCTCACTTGCTTTTCTCAGCGTGCGATGAACCATGGCGTCAGCCATGGCTCCCACCGGGGGGATGAGCGACCAATCAATTGCGGATTTCAGTGCGTCGAATTTTTCTGCCCAAACTTTCGACGGCAATCGCCACCTGAAGAACAATTGACACCACTCACAGTCACAATCAGTATCGCCTACATCCCGGCGACAGCAATTTAACGAGAGAACCATAGTGGCGATTGTAAACCTATATTCAAAAAGAAAACGGGCAAAAAACCGTCCCGCCGACGACGTTTTTAGTTACGACGAAGCCTCAGATACATTGCGCACGCAAATTCTACAAATGTTTGAGGAAGCGGCTGAAAATTACGATCCTTACAGATCGCGCACCGACACCTTCGCGATTGACCCAGACCTTCTTGCAAATCTGGTTAAAGCACTGCGGCGCGAATACGGCTTGAGAAAGTTGACCCCTCGGGTTTACGATGGCGAATATCTTCTTGAGCTTGTTCAGTTTATTAGCGAATGCGACACAGACGAGTTTCTCGATTGTGTGGAGCTATTCTGTCGGATTGTCTCAAACGACAAAAGCGTGAACTCAGCGGTCAAAGAAGACTTGATCGCTGAAGTGAACCACAGGCTTCGAGAAGCGGGTCTTGGCTATGAGTACGACAAAGAAATTGTTCGGATCGACTCGAAGCTTGTACACGGCAGCGTTGTTAAGCCTGTGATACACCTACTCAGCTCCGATCCTTTTTTTGCAGGGGCTGAAAGCGAGTTTTTTTCCGCATTTTCTCACTTCAAGGACGGAAAGCATAAGGAAGCAATTGCAGATGCTCTGAAGTCTTTCGAGAGCACGATGAAATCTATTTTGACGAAGAGAAAATGGCAATTTGGCCCGAATGACACGGCTTCCAAACTACTTCAAGCGTGCTTCAATCATGGTCTAGTACCGACTTATTTGCAAACACAGTTCACCAGCTTGAAGAGTCTGCTAGAGTCCGGGGTACCGACTGTTCGAAACAAAACGTCGGGGCACGGGCAAGGGGTAAGTGTTCAAAACCCAGACGAACACCTCACGTCCTTTGCTTTGTACATGACCGCGATCAACATCAAGTTCCTGATCGAATGCGATGCTGCGCTACCATGAACAACGTTAGCAATTAATCGTGCTCCAGCCGATTTTCTAGATTCCAAAGCTCTACTGCTGGAGCCACTCCTCTCGACATTTATGGATCGCACCGTTCAGCGCGCTATCCTGAATGCCCTACGTCTGAACCTTTACGCTAGCACGAAAATTACGTAGTTAGTTAACCACACTGGAGTGCTACACTGGGCTTGACGCACACTTAGAAATAGTCAACAAAACAAGTGCTTTATGAGAAACGCACCCGAGTTCAAGTCTCTCCAGCAGCACCACTTCCCCTTCGAAAATCGAATTCCGTTAGCGTCCCGAGCGCTACATCGCGATCCTGACCCACATTAGGGCGAGGGTTTTCGAGAGGGTCCTTCTGTCTTCCACCACCTGATCGAAGGCGCCGCGTCTCAGCGCCCGTCGGTATGTCACATCACATTTTCACGCACGTTCGCCTCACGCAAAGGGGAACGGGCGCGACTTCAATATCGGGGTCGAGCACGTATCTTTACTACAGGCCACGGGTCACTTGAGCGACCGTCAGATCGAATTCACCGGGCCGGAAACGAAAGGTACGTCAGGAGGTCCAAAATGACGCGTTGGAAGTTACCAAATGCTCTTTCAGCCAGTATTCTCGCGGTGCTGCTAAGTTCGACCGCGGCATCGGCAGGTTTTTTCTCGAGCTTCTCGCAGCCTCAGGCGCTGCCTGACGGAGCGCAGTATCAGGATGGCACATGGACTGGTTCGCCCGTCCGTCAATACTATGGCTATGTGCAGGCCCAAGCCCATGTGAAAAACGGAAAAATTTCCTCCATCGACATCCTGAGGGCACCGACGGATCGCAGGACCAGCCGATATATCAACAGCAAGGCCCTGCCGATGCTCGAACGCGAGATCGTCATGGCGCAGAATACCAACGTCTCCTACATCTCCGGCGCTACGCTCACGAGCCAGGCTTTTCTGAACTCGGTCCATGATGCGCTGCGGAAATCCCTGAAATAGCCCGGCCATGACAGTCGAGACGCGGCTCATCATGGGAATGCCGATCACGCTCGACATCCCGAATTCAGGGCACACAGGCATTCACGAGCGCGTGTTCGATTTCTTCACCGACGTCGATATACGCTTCAGTCCGTTCCGGCCGGACAGCGAAGTGTCGCGCTTCAATGCGGGCGAGGTCGGGGAGTCCGCACTCAGTTCCCAAATGCGCGACGTGCTGGAAATTGCGCATCGCATGCGAGAGTTCACGGACGGGTATTTCGACATAAGGCGCAACGACGGGACCATCGATCCCTCGGGTGTCGTGAAAGGATGGGCGATCCTCGGCGCGGCCCAATTGATCGAGCGAGAGGGGTTCGCGGATTTCTGCATCGACGCCGGTGGCGATATACAAGTCGGCGGACGCGATGCGTCGCGACAGGAATGGTCGATCGGTATCCGCAATCCTTTCGCGCCGCAGGAGATCGTCAAAGCCGTCAAGCCGAGGGGACAAGGCGTTGCGACCTCGGGAAACTACATCCGTGGCGATCACATCTATGACCCGCATGATCGCGCCCGCCGGATCGAAGGCCCCGTCAGCATCACCGTAATCGGAAGGGACGTCCTCGTCGCGGACCTGCATGCCACGGCGGCCTTCGCGATGGGTGACGCGGGCATTTACTACATCGAAGACCTCGAGGGCGTCGAAGCCTACCAGATCCACCGCGATGGCACGGCCGTGCAAACGACCGGTTTCAAGGAGTTTGTCTTCTCATGATGAGGCTGATCAGACGTGCGTTGAATGGCGTCACCATGTATCGGTTGATGGTCTATTATCTCGGGCTCCTGTTCGTCGGCGGACTTGCCGCGGGGATGACTGGAGCGACATTCCTCGACCCTGCCGGTCTGCTTTTGTCGCTCGTGCTTGCGGTCGCGAGCGCATGGGTCACGAACCGGCTTTTCAGCATTGTGCTCAAGCTGCCGACGAATTCGGAATCCGTGCATATTACGGCCCTGATCCTCGCGCTCATCATGCCGCCAGCGGATATTGCCGACCCGACGACGCTCGCCGCGATCGTGCTCGCGTCGCTCGCAGCCATCGCCTCGAAATTCATCCTGACGATCGGGCACAAACACATCTTCAACCCGGTGGCGCTCGGTGCCGTCGTCGCGGGGATCGGGTTCAACACCCCGGCCTTGTGGTGGGTCGGCGGCACGCAGCAGCTGTTGCCTCTGGTGATCCTCGGCGGGCTGCTCGTCGGCTACAAGATAGAGCGCCTCGGCATGATCGCGGTCTACATCCTGTCGAACCTCGCGGCGGTCATCGCGACGACGCCCCCGGGCATGATGGGCATGGCGCTGCAACAAACGCTCCTCTACTCGCCGCTGTTCTTCGCCGGCTTCGCGATGCTCACCGAGCCCCTGACAGCCGCCCATGGCCGTTGGTCACGGCATGTCTATGCAGCCATCGTCGGTGTGTTGTCCTGCTCGAACATCCATATCGGGACGCTATATTTCTCTCCTGAAATGGCCTTCCTCGTGGCCAATATCTACGCCTGGGCCGCGAGTCCGAAGGGACGCTTCAAGATGAAGCTGATCGGTGTCGAGGAGATCGCAGCGAACTGCTACGAGTTCGTTTTTCAGTCGGACCGCGCCCTGAAATTCCGCGCGGGACAGTATCTCGACTGGACGCTGGGACTGCCGAAATCCGACACGCGCGGCAATCGCAGAACCTTCACCATCGCTTCAGCCCCCGGGGCGACTTCGGTGCGGGTCGGCGTCAAGTTCACCCCCGACGGCAGCGAGTTCAAGCGTGGGCTCCTGGAGATGCAGGAAGGCGACCCGATCTATGGCTCCCAGATCGCCGGCACCTTCGTCCTGCCCCGACAACGTGAGAAAAAGCTCCTCTTCATCGCGGGAGGGATCGGAATCACCCCGTTCCGGAGCATGATCGCCGATCTCCTCGAACGCGGCGAGAAACGCGATATCGTGCTGGTCTACGCGAACAGGTCGGCTGACGAGGTCGCATATCGAGAGCTGCTGACGCGCGCGCGAAGCGAACTCGGAATGAAAGTTGTCTACGCGGTTTCCGGAGCCCCCGGCGACGCCTCGACCCTCCCCGGCACGGTGGTCGAGGGCCGAATGGACGAGACGAAACTACGCGAATGCGTTCCCGATCTGGACGAACGGCGTGTCTACGTGTCCGGAGCGAGCGCGATGGTCGCCGGCTTCCGAAAGACACTTCGAAATTGCGGCGTCCGTCGCAGGCGGATTCACACGGATGCCTTTTCCGGACTTTGATCTCCGCGGAGTTGCCTCAGGTTCGGCAGGCGCTTGAAGCGAGGCCGGAGCACGGTGGCTTGCGCCGCCCAACGGGCGGTGGCCGAGAGGACCGGCGCGCGCAAGAGGCGTCCGCCCGGGACCATTGACAGGCTCAGAGGTTCACGTGCGGTGATGCCGAGGTCTCGTTTGAGGAAGGTTTGCATCGGCGCATTCGGCCCGGCGACTATCCCGGATGAAAAAATATCGCAGGCGGCCTCCAGCGCAGCGCACTGGCTAACCCCTGCGCCGTTTTGAAACGGATAGGTCATGAAATCTATGAATGAATACAATCATCTATATATGAATCATTCGTATCCGATTTCTGACGACGTTCACAATACGATTCACGCCAACTCACGAAAAAAGGGCGCGGTCGAGGCCGACCGGTCGCTACTCGGAGTTCCGGTCAGTCGCAGGGTGCGATGTGGATCGGGGCCTCGCGATCGGCACCTATGGTTTCGCATTTCTTCGAGCAGAGCGTCCACCCCGAGATCGTGGCACCGGAAGCCGCGAGGGTCAGCGTGGGCACATCCGGACCATCGGTCGTCCAAACCCACCAGCCATCCTCGAAATGACCGCCCGGGCCGGGCTCCATCCCAGCACCCGAGCCTTTCACCGCCGCGCCGACGAGGCGCAGCGTGTCATGGTCGGTCACCTGCCAATGTTCGCGCCAGCCCTCATGCTCGACCGAATGCATCCATTGGAGCGAGAACTGACCATCGCTCGCCAGCGCCACCATCGCGGCGCCGACCATCAGGCATGAGGCGCTCATGCCATCGCCCGCTTGCGGCCCAGCCAGAGCGCCGCGCCGAACGCGGCGACGAGCGCGAAGCCGATCTCGTCGGTCAGCGGCAACGCCGCGATCAGGGTGAAGCCCGCGACCATAGCCAGCGCGCGCTCCCAGATCGCCAGCGGGCGGCCCAGCCAGCCGATCACCGCAACACCCCAGAGCGACAGCGCCAGCAGCGCCTTGATCACGATGTAGGCGACCGCTGGCCAATAGCCGATCGCGGCGGCGAGTGGCCCACCATCCTGCAGCATCAGCGCGGGCGTGTAGACCGCCATGAAGGGCACGACGAAACCTGCGGCGGCGACCTTGATCGCTTCGAAGCTGATCTTCAGACCGCTCTCCTTCGCAATGGGGGCCGCCGCGAAACAGGCGAGCGCCACGGGGGGCGTCAGGTCCGCGAGAATCCCGAAATAGAAGACAAACATGTGGCTGACGATCAGCGGCACGCCGAGGTCCAGAAGCGCCGGGCCCGCGATCGAGGAGGTGATGATGTAATTCGGGATCGTGGGAATCCCCATGCCCAGCACGATGCAGGTGATCATGGTCAGGATCAGCGACAGGAACAGGCTCGATTTGCCGACGCCGACGATGAACTGCCCGAAAGTGGTCGCGGCCCCCGTCAGGGTCATCACGCCGATGATCACGCCGACGAGCGCGCAGGCAATGCCGACGGGAAGCGCGGTCCGCGCGCCATCGGCAAGACTGTCACGACAGAGCGCCAAGGTTTCGCGCCCGCCCTTCGAGAAGACGTTGATCGCGATCAGCACCGCGATGGCCAGCAGCACCGCCCAGATGCCGAATTCGAAGAAAGCCGCCGCGACCAGCGCCAGCACGATCCAGAAGATCACACGCAGCACCTGATTGGGCAGGCCGAGCGCGACCGACCCGCCGAGAATCAGGAGGCCCGTGAGCGACAGGCCCACGGTACCCGCGAAAAGCGGCGTGTAGCCGGTGAACAGCAGGTAGACGAGCACGGCCAGAGGCAGCAGCAGATACCACCCCTCTTTCAGCGCCTTGCGCGGGCTCGGCAGTTCGGATTTCGCAAGGCCCCGCAGATCGCGCTTTCCGGCCTCCAGATGGACCATCCAGAACGCCCCCGCGAAATAGAGGATCGCCGGGATCAGCGCGGCCTTGACGACCTCGACGTAATCGACGCCCAGCGTCTCTGCCATGATGAAGGCCACAGCGCCCATCACCGGCGGCATGATCTGCCCGCCCATCGAAGACGTGGCCTCGACGCCGCCCGCGAAGGCGGAGCGGTAGCCGAAGCTCTTCATCAGGGGGATCGTGAACTGCCCGGTGGTCACGACATTGGCGACGCCCGAGCCCGAGATCGTGCCCATCAGCCCCGAAGACAGGACCGAGACCTTCGCGGCCCCGCCCATCCTGTGCCCGACCATACCGAGCGAGACATCGGTGAACAGCTTGATCATCCCGGCTTTCTCGAGGAAGGCGCCAAAGAGGATGAACAGGAAGATATAAGTTGCCGACACATAGGTGGGGATGCCGTAGATGCCTTCGGTGCCGAAACTCATCTGTTCGATCACCTGCTCGAAGGCGTAGCCGCGATGGTTCAACGGTGACGGCAGGTGTTGGCCGAACATGGCATAGAGGAAGAACGTGCCCGCGATGATCGGCAGCGCCGGACCCATCAGCATCCAGGCGGCGACGAAGACGGTGATCAGAAGCACGCAGCCGACCACGAGGTCGAGCGTGTTCGGATCACCCGCGCGCAGCAGAAGCGGCGTGTATTCGATCCATTGATAGGCGGCGACAGCGACTCCGGCTGCGGCCAGGATATAGGCGATGGAGCGTCCGACCGGACCGAAGCCTCGGGCGATGGCAAGCAGCGGAAAGCCGAGCGCGAGCAGGAAGCCCACATGGACGGCCCGCGCAATCTGGCTCGAGGGGTTGATGACATGGGCGGCGAAGGCGATCTGCCAGACAGAGAAAGCGACCGCGAGCCAGAACAGCGCCCGCCCCTCGCGCGATTGCGGAAAGCCGCCAGCCAGCGGATCGTGCACCGCCGCGTCGACCGCTGCTTCTTCTTTGTTGTCCATGCCTGTCTCCTCCCCCGGTTTGGGCGCTTTGGCCCGAACGATCAGGGGCGACCCGAAAAGCGCGCCGCCCCTCACCTGAGCTCTAGCGGCTTATTTCAGCACGCCCTGCTCCTTGTAGTATTTCTCCGCACCCGGATGCAGCGGGATCGGAAGACCCTGCACCGCCGCCTCGAGCGAGATGCCGTTCGCGGCCGAATGCGCGGCCTTGAGCGTGTCGAGATGTTCGAAGAGTTGCTTCGTCATCTGGTAGGCCTCTTCATCCGAAACACCTTCGCGGGTGACGAGGATGTTGGTGATCGCCACCGTCGGCACATCCGCGTCCTGCCCCGGATAGGTACCTGCCGGGATCACGCCTGCCTTGTAGGGCGCACCGAGCTTTTCGGCGATGTCGGCGGGGATCTCGACGAAGGTCACGTCCTGCGTGGTCGACAGATCCTTCAGCGCCGCGTTGCCCAGACCCGAGGACTGGAAGGTCGCGTCGAGCTGGCGGTTCTTCATCAGTTCGACCGATTCCGAGAACGGAAGGTATTCGACCTTGCCCAGATCGTCATAGCTCATGCCCGCCGCGTCGAAGATCTTGCGCGCATTCAGCTCGGTGCCCGATTTCGCCGCGCCGACCGAAAGGCTCTTGCCCTTGAGATCGGTGATGGTGGTCGCGCCGGCATCCTTGAGTGCGGCGAGCTGGATGTAGTTCGGATAGATCGCGGCGATCGCGCGCAGCTTGCCGAGCTTGGCCTTGAAGCCCGCATCCGCATTGCCTTCCCACGCATCCTTTACCGAGTCGCCCAGTGCGAAGGCCAGCTCCCCCCGGCCCTGTTGCAGCAGGTTCAGGTTCTCGACCGACGCCTTGGTCGATTGCACCTGAACGCGCACGTCCTTCATGTTCTCGCCATAGACTTCGGACAGAGCCACACCGAGCGGATAATAAACGCCCGAGGTGCCCCCGGTCAGGATGTTGATGAAGCTTTCGGCCTTGGCCACGGGTGCGCTCAAAGCAATCGCCCCGGCGACGAGCGCGCCGAGCTTGATGTGTTGGAACATCGTAATCCTCCCATATGTCATTGCCCGCAGTGAAAAGCGGGACCGGCCCCAAAGTGACGGGTTTTGCGCGAGGATCAATTCAATTCACGTCGATGAAACCAGAAAGCGGAAAATTCTCCGCTTGACGTGAACGACGGCGCGCTCGATCGCAATTAGGGTTTCCGAGCGGAAGTTTCGAATTTCGCTATGCGCTTGACGCTACGAGCCCTATCTGCTCGGAAACAGATGATTTTCTTCTTCAAAGCCCCTATGCGCTCTTTGCCTCCCTTCCGATACTCCCCCGCCCGCTGGCCCGCAGCATTGCGTTGGGCCGTGCTGCTTGCGAGCTCCGCAGTTTTGGCCTTCGCGCTGAGCCTTGCGCATCTCTCGGCGGCGTTTCTGCTGGGTCCGATGGCGGCCGCGATCACGCTCGCCGCGAGCGGCGGGGCCGTGCGTTTGCCGCCTCTGGGCTTCGTTGCCGCGCAAGGTGTCGTGGGGGTGATGATCGCCTCGAAGCTTCCCGCCTCGATCCTGCCCGAGATCGCCCGCGACTGGCCGATCTTCGTTGCCGGGACACTCTCGACCGTGCTGGGGGCGAGCGCGCTCGGCTGGGTGATGGCGCGTGCGGGCGGGTTACCGGGGACGACGGCGATATGGGGTTCCTCGCCCGGTGCCGCGACGGCGATGACGCTGATGTCGGACGATTACGGCGCCGATATGCGCCTTGTCGCCGTCATGCAATATACCCGTGTCGCCTGCTGCGCGATCGCCGCAACTGCCGTCGTGCAGCTCTTCGGCGTGGCACAGGGCGACGAGGTTGGCACGGCAATGGCTCAGGAGGGTCCGACCGACTTCCTCGGCGCGGCGGAGTCGCTTGCGCTCGGGATCGGGGCGGGCTTTCTGGGGGTGCGGCTGCGCATTCCGGGCGGCGGGCTGCTGCTGCCGATGGCCTTCGGCTTGATCGCCAGCGCCACGGGCCTGCTGGAGATCACCCTGCCCCAGACCGTGCTCGCGATCAGCTACGCGGTCGTCGGCTGGGGCATCGGAATGCGCTTTACCCGTGCCGTGCTGGGCCATGCCGCACGGCTTCTGCCGCGCATCCTCGGCTCGATCATCGCGCTGATCGCGCTCTGCGCCGCTTTTGCCATGGGGCTGGTCTATTTCGCCGGGATCGAGCCGGTGACCGCCTATCTCGCCACCAGCCCGGGTGGCGCGGATTCGGTGGCGATCATCGCGGCGGGCACGCAGGTCGATGTGCCCTTCGTGATGGCGATGCAGATCGCCCGTTTCCTGCTGGTGCTGGTCGCGGGCCCCGCGCTCGCCCGCGCATTGTCACGCAGGCGAGGTGATGTGTAACCCGTTCACTCGTTGAACTGGGTGTCACCGTGATTGTAGGGCTGCTGCTGGATCATCAACACGCCCGAATTGTCATCGGGATCGTCGTCGTAATGATCCTTCTCGGTGACGCCCGGCAGTTCTCCGAACGCCCGCGACAGCTTCAGCGGCGAGAAGGTGAAGGGAATCTGATCGTGCAGCCACGGCATATCGCGCAGCGCGCTCGACACCGAATCCGCACACATCATCTTGTTGACCGAGCCGTTGCGCTCCACCCGCGCCATCAACTGATCGGCCTGCGCCATCGTCAGTGGCATTTTCTGCGCGCGCACGTACCAGCTCTTGCGGGCATGATAGTCGATGTAGAATTTCCGCATCTTCTCGGTGATGCCGAAATGCACGTCGTTGCGCTCGGGTGCCCAGGGATGGTTCCAGGTGCCCGCCGGATCGAAGATGATCCGCTCGCGCCCGTTGATCAGCAATGCCGAATGCCCGCCCGACCCGGTATTGGTCGAGATCACGGTATAAAGCGTGACCGAAGGCGGCTCGTCGGAAACATAGCGATATTTGGCGACCTCGGCATCCGAGGCGTAAATGTGGTCTGCACCGCAGCCGGCTAGGAAAAGCGGCAGCATCAGGCAGACAAGAAGCAGGCGCATCATCTACCTGATCTCCCGTTCTGAGTGTCTCTCAGCTGCGCCGGTCGCGTCAGCCATTCACCAATGCGAGAAACACCAGAAAACAGATGATCACAATCACCGAAACCGTGACGAAGCGAACAAATCCGTTGAATGTTCTCTCTTGGTCACGAATGTCCATGTTGCCCGGTTTGTACTCGGCCATTGCGCGTTCTCCCTATTGCGCTGATCTCCCAGAGGGAAAACTAGCCGAGCGGCGACAGGCTGTCACGTCTCGTCTTGCGGGTTCTTGGTCTCCGGCGCAATTTCTTCCTCCAGCGCACGGGCGAGCCGGAAGCCGATCCGCCGCGGCGCCTCGTCCTCGGCGGGTTTCGGTTGCGCGATCAGCATCACGTTGAGCTGGTTCACGTGCTGGATGAGCTGCGTGCGCGCGCCGTATTCGTCGGTGCCGTAGAAAGTGAGGATGTCGGGATCGAAAAAACCGATCCCCTCGATCTGCAGGACGCCCGCCTCGCCGCCGGTGAGGCCAAGCACGACTTCTTCGTCTTCCTGCAGCTGCTCTTCGAAGTTCTGGATATAGAGCAACACTCGCTCATAGGCCCATTGCGCCGGGCTCTTGTCCTCGGGCCGCGCCCGAGCCAGTTCGGGCGGAAGCGGTTTGACCTCGGCGGTCTTCGGCGCGTTCTCCGAGGTATGCACCACCTTCGCATTCGGAAGGGCAGCTTCCTCATGGGCTTCGGCGGTGGTGCGTATTTCGGTCATTTCAGGCTCCAGAGCCAGGCGCCGTCCTCTCGCAAGGTACGGCTCACCTCTCCTTTGTGCCAAAGATGGTTGAGATGCGCCATCGCTTCGACCATCGCAAGCCCGTGGGTACTCTCGTCGATCTGGCGCTTGAACAGCGGCGGGAAGCAATCGCAAGCGGTGCGCGGGGTGTCGAGATGCTTGCGCAGACGTTTCAGCGCACCCTCGTGGTTCTCGATCATCTGACGCAGCCGCAGCGGCAGCCCGGTGAAAGGCAGCTTGTGGCCGGGCAGCACGAGATGGCGATCCTCCGCGATCTCGGCAAACCGCGCGCAGGAGGTAAGCCAGTCCGCCAGCGGATCGGCCTCGGGTTCGGTCGCGTAAACACCGAGATTGGCCGAGATCGAGGGGAGCAGCTGATCGCCGCCCAGGACCAGATCGTCGTCCAAACTCCACAGCGTCGCGTGTTCGGGCGCGTGCCCGTCGCCCATCTTCACCGCCCAACGCCGCCCGCCGAGGGTGATCTCGTCGCCCTCCACGATCCGGGTGAAACCGAGCGGCATCGCATGAACGCAATCGGCGAAGTTGAAGGGGCGTTCATTGGCGCGTTTGTCCAGAAGCGCCGCGTCCATCCCGGCGCGGCGGTAATAGGTCAGGGTCTCGGCCACGGGCCGATCCTGCGGATCGAGTTGCAGCATCCGCGCAAACAGCCACGAGGTCCGCGTGGTTATCAGCTCCGCGCCCTGCTCCTGCAGCCAGCCTGCCAGCCCGATATGATCGGGGTGGTAATGGGTCACCAGAACCCTCGTGACCGGCTTACCACCCAGCGGTCCGTCCATCGCCGCCTGCAGCGCCGCGCGACATTTGCGCGTGTCGATGCCCGGATCGACCAGCGCCCAGCTATCGCCCTCGTCCAACGCAAAGCAATTTACGTGATCGAGCGCCATGGGCAGCGGCAGCCGGATCCACATCACGCCGGGTGCGACCTCGATCGCGCCGCCCGGATCTGGCGGCTCCGCCCAAGAATAGCGGATGCCGCTCGCCGACGCGGGGGTGTCCTCGCCCCTCATGCCTCGAGATCTTCGACGCTGAGCGCGTAGAGCCCCTCGGCCCCCTCCTTCGCCTCGGCCAACGAGGCCGCATAGGCCGGCATTAGGCGGCGGATATAGACGGCGGCCAGATGCCCGCGCGCGGAATCGCGACCCTCGGCCATGGCGGCGCGCAGGTGGTAATAGCCCCCCAGCACCCGCGCGAAGGCGTCGAGATAGGGCACGGCACCCGCGAAACGATCCTGCATGCCTTGGCGCACCATCCATTCCGTGTGCTCGCGCAATTCCTCGGCGGCCTGCCAGACGTCTTCGGCCAGTACCGGGAAATCGCCACGTGCGCCCTGCGCCTCGTCCTCGATCTCCTGCAGCAGACGGAAGGCGGCCTTGCCCTCGTCCATCATTTTGCGGCCCACGAGGTCCATCGCCTGAATGCCGTTGGTGCCTTCGTAGATCGTGGTGATCCGCACGTCGCGCAGATATTGCGCAGCGCCGGTCTCCTCGATGAAGCCCATGCCGCCATGGATCTGGATACCGGTCGAGGCAACGCGGATGCCCATATCGGTGCCATAGGCCTTCGCGATCGGCGTCAGCAGCGCCGCGCGGGCCTGCCAGTTCGCATCGCCGGTCGCACGCCCCATGTCGATCGCCACCGCACAGGCCAGCGCAATCGACCGCGCCGCGAAGATTTCGGCCTTCATGCCCGAGAGCATCCGGCGCACATCGGCATGCTCCACGATCGGCGCGAATTGCACCCGGTCCTTCGCATAGGCCAGCGCCTGCTGATAGGCCGCTTCGGCCACGCCGATGCCCTGCGCGCCGACGTTCAGACGCGCGTTGTTCATCATCGTGAACATCGCGGCCATGCCCTTGTTCTCTTCGCCGACGAGCCAGCCGGTCGCGCCCTCGTAGCTCATCACGCAGGTCGGCGAGCCATGGATACCCAGCTTGTGCTCCAGCGAAACCACTTTCAGCGAGTTCGCCACGCCCGGCTTGCCATCGGCATCCGGGATCAGCTTCGGCACCATGAACAGGCTGATGCCCTTCGTGCCGGGCGCCGCATCGGGCAGGCGCGCCAGCACGAGGTGGCAGGTATTCTCGACGCAATCATTGTCGCCCCAAGTGATGTAGATCTTCTGGCCCGAGATCGCATAGGTGCCGTCGTCATTCGGCACCGCCTTGGTCTTGAGCGCCCCCACGTCGGAGCCTGCCCCCGGCTCGGTCAGGTTCATCGTGCCCGACCATTCGCCCGAGATCAGCTTGGGCAGATACAGCGCCTTGATTTCGTCGGAGGCGTGATGCTCCAGCGCCTCGATCTGGCCCTGTGTCAGCAGCGGGCTGAGCTGCAGCGCGAGGTTCGCGCCCGATAGCATGTCGTTGAAGCCGACGTTGAGCGCCTGCGGCAGGCCCATCCCGCCATGTTCCGGGGTCGCCGCGATGCCAATCCAGCCGCCTTCTGCAAGCGCCGCGAAGGCCTCCTTGAACCCGGGCGACGAGCGCAGAACGCCGTTCTCCAGTTTCGCGGGCGTCAGGTCGCCGTCGCGATTGGTCGGCGCGATCACCTCGTCGCAGAGCTTGCCGCCTTCGGTGAGGATCGCCTCGACCATATCAGGGGTCGCCTCGGCGAACATCTCGGTGGCGGCGACGGGCGCGAGCGGCACGACGTGATCGAGGATGAAACGAATGTCGGTGACGGGGGAACGGTAAGTCATGGGTCTCCTCCGGGCAGCTTGGCAATTGCCGCGCGCGCGTCTATGTCCTGTCGGGTTGCCATCACCCTACCGCAAGGGCAGCCCCCTTCAACTCCAACGCTGCGTCACGACTGCATGAGCCAAGACACGAAACTCCTTTCCGCCGATGCCGACGGCTATGCGCAGGCAGCCGCTCTGCTGCGCGCAGGCGAGCTGGTCGCGATGCCGACCGAGACGGTCTACGGGCTTGCAGGCGATGCGCGCAACGACCGCGCGGTGGCGGCCATCTTCGCGGCGAAGGGACGTCCGAAATTCAATCCGCTGATCGTCCATCTGCCTTCGATCGAGGCGGCGGAAGAGATCGCCGTGGTCTCCGACGCCGCTCGAGAGATCGCCGCGCGCTACTGGCCGGGGCCGCTGACGCTGGTGCTGCCGCTGCGCCCCGATGCCGGGCTTTCCGATCTGGTGACCGCCGGGCATGACACGGTCGCGATCCGCCTGCCCGCGCATCCGGTCGCCCGCGCGCTGCTGACGGAATTCGGCGGGCCGCTCGCCGCGCCCTCTGCGAACCCCTCCGGCAAGATCAGCCCGACCACAGCGCAGCATGTGATTGACGGGCTGGACGGCAAAATCGCGGCGGTGATCGATGGCGGCCCCTGCGTGGTCGGGGTGGAATCCACCATTCTCGCGCTCGATCCGCCCGCGCTGCTGCGCCCCGGCGGGGTCGCGGCCGAAGAGATCGAGGCACTGATCGGCCAGCCACTGCCCACCGGCGGTGACGCATCCAAACCAAATGCACCGGGGCAGCTCAAATCGCATTATGCGCCGGGCGCGGCCGTGCTGCTGGACGTGACCGCCCCGCGCCCCGACGCGGTCTGGATCGGCTTCGGCGGCGATTGCCCGACCGCCGATCTGAACCTGTCGCCTTCAGGCGATCTGACCGAAGCCGCCGCAAATCTTTTCGCTATGCTGCGCAAAGGCGATGCGCTGGCGAAGACGCGCGGCCTTTCCACACTCGCCTTCGCCCCGGTCCCGGAAACCGGCCTCGGTCGCGCGATCAACGACCGCCTGCGCCGCGCGGCGGCGCCGCGCGACTGATTGCGTCTTCGTGTTGGCTTAAATATCCCGGGGGTGAGGCGCGGACGCGCCGAGAGGGCGGAGCCCCGTTCAGCCCTCAGGCATGACCCGCCGCAGCCGAAAGCGTCCGCGGGTCGATCCCCATGCCTTCCAGCGCGCGCACCCATTTCGTCTCATGATCGCTATCGAGCGCGAGATCGGCATCGCTGTCGGCGGTGAGCCAGCCATTGTCGAGGATTTCCTCTTCAAGCTGCCCCGGCCCCCAGCCCGCATACCCCAGCGCCATCAGCGCCTGGTTCGGGCCGCGCCCCCGCGCGATGTCTTCGAGAATGTCGCGCGTGCCGGTCATGCGCAGGCGATCGGTGACCTCCATCTGGCCCTCGCCGGTCGTCCAGTCGGGCGAATGCAGCACGAAGCCGCGCCCGGTCTCGACCGGGCCACCGAACAGGATCGGCTGATCGAGGCGGATATCCGCGCCGGGCCGGTCGATATCGAGGCTTTCGAGAAGGTCCGAGAAGGCCGGCGACGGCAAGGGCTTGTTGATGATCAAGCCCATCGCACCCTCATCGGAATGGGCGCATACGGCGATCACCGAATGCTCGAATCGCGGATCGCCCATGCCGGGCATCGCGATCAGAAACTTGCCTGTCAGGTCCATCTCGATCCCCTTCGCAAAATGCATCCCGTCTCTATTCAAGGTGGCGCGGGGAAGACGTCGATTCAAGCCGGACGCAGGAATTGTTTGGTATTGTGACGCGCCTGGACAAAATGTTGCACGCTTCTGTCGCGTTTGTGACTTCTGAACGTGCAGGGAAGCGACTAGGTAAAAGATATGACACGTTTGTTACCAGTGATGGGAATTCTGCTCGGTTGTTGCCCGCTTGGCGTGGCGGCGCAGGAAGCTGTTGCGCAGATCGCAGCGCAGGAGCAGGTCGCGCCGCAGGAGGCATCAATGCCCGCACTGCCGACGCCCCCGGGGCTGGAACAGGCGCAGCTGCGCACAGGCGGAAAAGGCGCGAATGGCGCCCGTATGGCGGCGCTGGAGATCGCGCTCGCTCCCGGTTGGAAGACCTATTGGCGCTCGCCGGGCGATGCAGGCATCCCGCCGCATATTCAGTTCACCGGGTCGAGCAATCTCGCCTCCGCCGTAGTCCACTGGCCCGCACCGGAAGTGTTCCTGTCCTCCGGGATGCGCACCGTCGGCTATCACGACGGCGTCGTGCTGCCGATCTCGGTGACGCCGAAAGACCCGGACAAGCCGGTGCAGTTGAAAGCCGATGTGATGATCGGGATCTGCGAGAATATCTGCGTGCCGGTCAGCCTGCAGCTGGAAACGGAGGTCACCGCCGACGGCACCACCGATCCGAAGATTCAGGCGGCGCTTGCACGCGAACCACGCCAGATCGACCCGCCGACGCGCTGCGAGACGGAGCCGAAGAAGGACGGGGTGCGACTCACGGCGCGGATCGACCTGCCGCCCGCTATCGGCAAGGAAAATACCCTTCTGGAACTGGCCTCGCGCCCGGTCTGGGTGTCCGAGGCCGACAGCCACCGCGAGGGCGACACCCTCGTGACGAGCGCCGACTTCGTGCCGCCCGACGCGAAGCCCTTCGACCTCGATCCGAGCGATATACGCATCACCGTGCTCTCCGATCGCGGCGCGGTCGAGATCATGGGCTGCACCGAGTAATCACCCCTTCAGGCGTCGGGCTTCTCAGACTTCGGGCGGCGGCCTGTGGCGGATATGGCCGCGCAAAAGCCGCGGCGCGATCAGCCCCGCCCCCATCGCCACCATCGCCGCGATCAGCGCGAAGCCTCCGAAGGCGGGCATCAGCGCCTCCCCCTCCCACATCGCGCGGCCCAGCGTGAGCGCGAAGCCCAACGCCATCAGCGCCGCAACCCCGGCCAGAACGCCGCGCAGCCGTACGACCCGCACGCCGTGACGCACCGCCTGCACCTGCCGCCCGAAATCGAGCTGCACCGCCAGCACCGCGGGCACGACCAGCAACACGATCACCATCCCGAAGCCCAGACCGTAGACCAGCGTGATGACGGTGGATTTCAGGAACAGCGCCGAACTCGACTGTTCGTAAAGTAGCGGCGCGAGGCCCAGAACCGTCGTCAGCGTCGTCAGCAGCACCGGGCGCAGACGATCCGAGACCGCGTCGACGATCGCGGGCACCATGCCGCGTCGTTCGGCATATTCGTCCACCGTTGAGATCAACACGATCGCGTCGTTGATGATGATCCCCACCATGCCGATTCCGCCTACAACGGCGAACATCGACATCGGCAGGTTCCAGATGTAGTGGCCCCAGATCGCGCCGACCGCGCCGAAGGGGATCACCGACATCACCACGATCGGCCGGGTCCAGCTCGCGAAAATCCACGCCAGCACGATGTAGATGCCGATCAGGCACATGATCAGGCCCATCATGGCGTCGCTCAGGAAGTCGCGCTCCTGCTCGGCCTGCCCGGTGAGCGTATAGGCCACGCCGCGCTCCTCGGCGATGCGGGGCAGGATGTCGTCGCTGATCCGCGCCATGATCTCGTTGGCCCGCGCCGGGTCGTCCTCGGAGACATCGCCGGTGACAGAGACCTGCCGCACGCCATCCTCGCGCCGGATCGTCGAGAAGCCCGTCTGGCTGCGCACCGAGACGATATCGGCCAGCGGCACCCATTCGCCGCCCGGTGCGCGCAACTGCATCCGGTCGATGAAATCCGCAGCTAGTTCCTGCTCGGGAAGCTCCACCCGGATCGTGGCCGAGCGCACCCCGTCGGGGAAGCTCGCAGCCTCGGTGCCGTTCAGGCGCGCGCGCAATTCTCGGCTCAGCGTCGCGATATCGAAGCCCAGCGCCTCGCCCTGCGGGGTGAGATCAAGGATCAACTCCTGCTTGTCATAGGCGAGATTGTCCTCCACCGCCGAGACTTCAGGGAATTGCGCAAGCTGCGTCTTCAGGTCTTCGGCGGCCTCCTTCAGGATGCGCGTCTCGCTACCCGAGAACTGGACCGCGATACCGTCCCCTGCCCCGCCGGAGCGGAAACGGCGGAAGCTGATCTCCTCGACCAGCGGCATGCGCGGCGTTTCGGCCTGCAGTCGCGAGACGAAGTCGAAGCTGGAATAGGGCCGGTAATCGGGGTCGATCACCTCGATGGAGATCGAGCCGAGAAGATCGGCATCCTTGGTATCGGCAGAGGCCAACCCGCGCCCCGACGCGCCACCGATCTGTCCCAGCGCGTATTCGACCGGGTTCACCCCGTACTCATCCTCGAACTCCTTCGCGACCTTGGTGACGGTCGCCTGCATCGCGCGCATCATCTCTTCGGTGTCGGCCCGCGTCGCGCCCTCGACCATCGAGAAGGCGCCGTTCACCGTCGATTGTTCCGGCGGGTTGAAGAAGCGCCACTGTACCTTGCCCGACATCACGAAGCTGACCTGCCACAGCAGAAGCGCAATTGCCGCCGCGATCACCGGGTAGCGCCCGATAACGATCAGCCGGGTCAACGGCTTCATCACCACGCGGCGGAACCAGTCGAGGCCGCGGTTCGCCTGCCGCGAAGGCCAATCGTACCATTTGCCCTCGGACGTATGCCGCAGCGCGTGGCTCATATGGTTGGGCAGGATCACGAAGCACTCGATCAACGAGGCAGCAAGCACCGCGATCACCGTGTAGGGAATATCGACGATCATATTACCCATGCGCCCGCCGATCACGGTCAGCCCGGCGAAGGCGATCACCGTGGTCAAGGTCGAGGCGAAGACCGGGGCGGCCATGCGCCGCGCGCCATTCTCGGCGGCGAGCGTGGGATGCTCTCCCAGATGGCGGGCGCGGAAATCGGCATGCTCGCCCACCACGATCGCATCGTCGACGACAATCCCCAGCGTCAGGATGAGCGCAAAGATCGAGATCATGTTGAGCGTCATCCCCGTGAAATACATCACCGCCAGAGCCGCAGCCATCGAGGTCGGGATCCCCATCGCCACCCAGAAAGCCGTGCGCGCATTGAGGAACAGGAACAGCAGCACCAGCACGAGGCCCAGCCCCAGTACCCCGTTGCCCACCAGCAGATCGAGGCGCTGCGTGATCGCGTCGGAGCGCGTGCGCACCAGATCCATCGAGGTGCCCGCCGGCAGCGTCGGCTGCATCTGGTCGATCACGCCTTCGACCTTGCGCTGGATCGCGATCGCATCGCCAGCCGCAGAGCGCGCGACATTGATCACCACCGCCGGATTGTCGCCGACGAAATAGGCCTGATTGCGGTCCCCGCCCTCGACCCGGATGTTTGCGACGTCGCCCACGGTCAGCTGCGAACCGTCCGGTTCGGTGCGGATCACGAGGTTCTCGATTTCGGGGGCGGAGCGGCGCTCTTCGCCCGTGCGTACCCGCGTGGCACCGCCCGCCACTTCGCCCGCCGGATCGGTATTCGCCTCGGCGGAGATCACATCGATGATCTGCGTCAGCGTCACGTCGTGGGCCATCATCGAGACGGTCGGCACTTCGACCACCGTCTCGGGCGCGGCGATCCCTGCGAGCGAGGTGCGCGTGACGCCTTGCTGGTAGAGCCGCACGACCGCCTCGTCGCCCAGTCGGCCCAACTGCTCGGGGGAGAGCGGTCCGGTGATCACCATGTCGGTCACCGTCTCGCGCCAGACGCCGCGTGCGACTTCCGGGTCTTCGGCCCCCTCGGGCAGATCGCCTGCCGAGGCCAAAGCGTTCTCGACATCGTTCACCGCGCGGGACATGTCCCAGCCGGGTTCGAAATCGAGACTGATCCGCGCCGAGCCTTCCGAGGCTCGGCTGTCCGAGGCTTCCACCCCCTCGACCGAGATCAGTGACGGCTCCAGCACCTGAACGATCGCCCGGTCGACCTCCTCCGCGCCAGCGCCGTCCCATTTCACCGAGACGGTGATCGATTCCTCGACCGAGTCCGGGAAGAACTGCGCGCGCATCCGCGGCAGGGCAACGAGCCCCGCGCAGATCATCACGACCAGCACGATATTCGCCAGCGTCGCGTGGCGGGTGAAGAGGCCGATCAGCCCGCGGGCGGGCGGCAATTCGCGCGGATCGAGGTCGGAGCGCATCTCAGCCTCCGATCCGGGATTCGAGCTTCTCGACGGTGGCGACGGGCACTTCGTCCTGCTTCAGCTCGGCAAGGAACCGCTGCTTGGCAGTATCGGGCATGACTTTGTTGGTTTCGACGAAGCTTACCAGCTTGGCGCGGCGCTCGGGATCGAGATTGATCGTCTCCGGTCCGGCGGCCGCCTGCGACTGACTGGGGCGCATCGGACGCAGCTTGATTCCACGGCCCAGAAGCGGCGTGCGCTCGGCGACGATCTCGGTGCCGGGCGCGAATTCAGCGCGGATGATGACGGCGTCGCCCTGCCGGCGCAGCACGGTGACATCGGCGGTTTCCAGACGGTCTTCCGGGCCGAGCACGAGAACCGTGCCATCCGCATCGACCGCCGCGGCGGGAATCTCGGCGACATTCTCGAGCGCGGGCTCCTCCAGCCGGACGGTCACGAAATCGCCCGGACGCAGATTGCCCAGACCGTCGGTGACACGCGCGAACAGCAGGCGCCCCGTCACCCCGTCATCGACCGCCGCCGACACGCGCGAAAGCTCTGCCTTGGCGGTCAGCGTCTCCTCGCCCGCGACCAGCTCCACCCCCACGGGCAGATCGCGCAGCGCGCCCCGCGCGTCGATCAGGCGCGCAAACTGCGCGGTGGAGACGCGGAAGGCGATTTCCAGCGCGTTGGGGTCGATCAGCTTGCCCAGCATCTCGTTATTCGACACCAGCCCACCAGCGACCGCGTTCACCTCGGCCAGTCGCCCGGAAAATTCGGCGCGAATCTCGGTATCGGTCAGTTTCCGGTCGGCTTCGGTCAGGCCGATCTTGGCGCGGGTCAGCGAGGTGCGCGCGGTATCGAGCTGCGCCTGCGCAGTCGACAATGCCGAGCGGCGGTTCAACACCGCCTGATCGGCCGCCGAGGCCGCCAGTTCCGAAGTCTCCAGATTGGCAGCAGAGCCGACGCCCCGCTCCGAGAGCGAGCGCTGCCGGTCGAGCGCCTTGAGCCGCAGATCGGCTTGCCGCTGCGCCGCCGTCACGTCGTCCCTCGCGATGGTCAAAGCGCGCTCGGCCTGCGCAAGCGCGGCTTCGGCCTCGGCCACGGTCGCCGCAGCGCTGTCGCGCGCCGCCTGCGCCTCCGCCGGGTCCAGCTTGACCAGAAGCGCGCCCTTCTCAACCTCCGCACCATCCTCGAAATCGGGGGCAAGCTCGACGATCGTGCCTGCCGTCGCGGCGCGCAGTTCCAGCTCGCGGGTCGAGCGCACCTCGCCATAGGCGGTCAGCACGGGCGACATCGTCTTGAAGGTGACCGGGATCACATTGGCAGCAAAAATCCTTTCGCGCGCGGTAGGGGCACGCCCGCTCTCGGCATTGCGGGCCTGCATCGCCTGAAAGATCGAGAAGCCGCCCATCGCCAGCAGGCCGACGGTCAGCGCCAGAAGAAACAGCCCCATCAGGGAGCGGGTGAGAAAGCGCATGGCATCTCCGATCAGTCGTCAGTGGCGCGGGCGCTCGCGATTGCCCACGGTCGCGCGATTTCCATGTTACCTTGCCGAAATAGGTGCAGGGAATGGTTATCTCTACGCGTCACGGGGCCGCGTCCGTCACTTTTTTCACGAAAACGCGACCGTTTGGCGCGGTTTACGCCTGATCAAGACGGGCGCGGATTTGCAGCAGATCCGCCCATGCCTCGCGCTTCGCCGCCGGATTGCGCAGCAGGTAGGCCGGGTGGGTCATCGGCAGCGCAGGCCGCCCGAAGGCCTCGGCCCATGTGCCCCGCAGCCGCAGAATGCCGCGTTTGCCTAGCGCCGCCGCACAGGACGCATTGCCCATCAGAACGATCAGATCAGGATCGGCCAGATCGACATGGCGGGCGAGGAATGGCAGCATCTGCGCGATCTCGGCAGGCGCGGGGTCGCGATTGCCCGGCGGACGCCAAGGCAGGACATTGGTGATGTAGAGCGCCGCCTCGGCATCGGGCGATTGCCGCGAGAGACCGATCGCGCCGAACATTTTGTCGAGCAGTTGACCGGCGCGTCCCACGAAAGGCAGACCCTTCTGATCCTCTTCGCGCCCCGGCGCCTCGCCGATGATCATCACCCGCGCGGCAGGTTTGCCATCGGCAAAGACCGTATTGCGCGCGCCGAGCTTCAGATCACACATCTCATAGGCGTCGATTGCGGCCCGCAGACCTTCGAGCGTCTCGGCCTTGCCCGCTGCATCACGCGCGACCACGACCGGATCGGGGCCCTCGATCTTTGCCATCTGCGCCACCGGCGGCAAATCCCGGTCCGCCACGGGCGCAGCCTCGGGCGCCTTCGCCTTGGCCTGCGCGGATTTATCGGGCAGCGCATAGCAGTCGACCGGCGTGTCACCGATGACGGTGTCGACGCCCATTTCCAGCTGCCATTCGAGGGCGGCCAGAGCTGCGTGATAGTCGATTTCCGGGGTCGGCTGAGTCTCCATTGCGCGACCCTACCCCATGGGCGCTGCGTCGGTAAAGCGGCTGGACGCCCGCCCCCCCGTTTGCCATAAGCGTCGCAGTCTAACCGGAGCATCGCGCAATGGCTTTTCGCCCAAGGCACCTGCTGGGGATCGAACATCTGAGCCCCGAGGATATCCTCACCGTTCTCGACCTCGCCGAACAATATGTGGATCTGAACCGTCGCACGGTGAAAAAGACCGACGCGTTGGCCGGGATGACCGCGATCAACATGTTCTTCGAGAATTCGACGCGGACCCAATCGAGTTTCGAGCTTGCGGGCAAGCGGCTCGGAGCGGACGTGATGAACATGTCGATGCAGACCTCTTCGGTGAAGAAGGGCGAAACCCTGATCGACACCGCGCTGACGCTGAACGCGATGCATCCCGATCTGCTGGTGGTGCGGCACGGCTCGTCCGGCGCGGTCGATCTGTTGGCGCAGAAGGTCGAATGCGCGGTGATCAATGCGGGCGACGGCAAGCATGAACACCCCACGCAGGCACTTCTGGATGCGCTGACGATCCGGCGCGAGAAGGGCCGGATCAAGCGCCTCACGGTCGCGATCTGCGGCGATGTCGCCCATAGCCGGGTGGCGCGCTCCAACCTGATCCTCCTGGGCAAGATGGAGAACCGCGTACGCCTCGTGGCGCCGCCGACGCTGATGCCCTCGGGCGTGGGCGAATTCGGCTGCGAAGTCTATCACGACATGCGCGAAGGCCTGCGCGACGCCGATGTGGTGATGATGCTGCGGCTTCAGAAAGAGCGGATGGATGGTGGCTTCATCCCGTCGGAGCGCGAATATTTCCACCGCTACGGGCTGGATGCCGAGAAGCTCGCCTATGCCAAGGAAGACGCGATCGTCATGCATCCGGGCCCGATGAACCGCGGCGTGGAGATCGACGGCACCATCGCCGACGACATCAACCGCTCGGTCATTCAGGAACAGGTCGAGATGGGCGTGGCGGTGCGCATGGCGGTGATGGATCTCTTGGCGCGCAACCTGCGGGCAGAGCGCGGGCGCGCTTTGACGGAGGGTACCTATGTCTGAGATCAAGCGCGACGAGGTTCTCAACTACCGCCCCGGCCCCGAAAGCGAATTGCCGCTGGAAGAGGGCGAGAAAGTTCTGGCCGTCTTCACGGCGGACAAGAAACGCTACTGGACCGACCATGCGGTTCTGGCGGTGATCGGTGCGGTGCTGGTCTCGGCGGTGCTGTTCTGGCTCGGCAAACCCGATCAGGTGGTGATCGCGAGCTTCGCCATCGTGGTCGGCATGGCTGCCCGCGGGCTCTATTTCCGCTCGGAGGCCTTCGCGCGGCGCTGGCAATTGACCGACCGCCGCCTGATCGGGCCACAGGGCAAACAGGTGATGCTGCTGCAGATTGACGCGGTGCGCTCGCTGATGGGCGACGTGCAGGTCGTGACGAAAAGCGGCGACAAGCATCTGATCCGCCACCTCGCCGATGCAGGCCCGGTGGTGCGCGAAATCGAGAGCGCGCGGGCCGCGCGCAAACTGGTGGCGAAGTGAGGCACGAAGCATGACCCTTTTCCTCGAAAACGCCCGCCTGATCGACCCCGAGGCACTGACCGAAACTACCGGAAACGTGGTGATCGACGGCGACCGGATCGCGGCGATCGGCGACATGTCCGCGCCCGCCGATGCCGAGGTGATCGATTGCCGCGGCAAATGCCTCGCGCCGGGGATCGTCGATCTGGGTGTGAAGATCGGTGAGCCGGGCGAGCGCCACATGGAAAGCTTCCGCACGGCGGCGCTGGCCGCCGCAGCCGGGGGCGTGACCACCATCATCGCCCGTCCCGACACGCAGCCCGCCATCGACAATCCCGAGACGCTGGAATTCGTCACACGCCGTGCAGCGGATGCGCCGGTGCGTATCCTCCATATGGCGGCGCTGACCAAGGGCCGCGACGGGCAGGAAATGACCGAGATCGGCTTTCTGAAAGATGCCGGCGCGGTGGCTTTCACAGATGTCACGCGCGTCTCGGATCAGACCAAGGTGCTGCAACGCGCCTTCACCTATGCGGCCCATCTGGGGGCTCTGGTGATCGGCCATCCGCAGGAACCGGTCCTGTCGAAAGGAGCGGCCGTCACCTCGGGCAAATTCGCCTCACTGCGCGGTCTTCCCGGCGTGTCCCCGATGGCCGAGCGGATGGGGCTCGACCGCGATCTGGCGCTGGTGGAGATGACGGGCCTCGCCTATCACGCCGACCAGATCACCACCGCGAAGGCCCTGCCCGCGCTGAGCCGTGCGAAGGCGGCGGGGCTTGATGTCACCGCCGGGGTCTCGATCCACCACCTGACGCTGAACGCGCTCGACGTGGGCGATTACCGAACCTTTTTCAAACTGACGCCGCCGCTGCGCGACGAGGAAGACCGGCTCGCGGTGATCGAGGCGGTGGCGGACGGAACGATCGACGTGATCTGCTCGCTCCACACGCCCGCCGACGAGGAATCCAAGCGCCTGCCCTTCGAGGAAGCGGCCTCTGGCGCGGTCGGGCTAGAGACGATCCTGCCTGCTGCGATGCGCCTGTATCATGCCGGTCAGCTGACCCTGCCGCAGCTGTTCCGGGCGATGTCGCTGAACCCGGCAAAGCGGCTCGGACTGCCGCAGGGGCGGCTTTCCGAGGGAGCTCCGGCAGACCTCGTGCTCTTCGATCCGGACGCGCCGTTCGTGCTCGACAGGTTTAAATTGCGCTCAAAATCGAAGAATACCCCCTTCGATACCGCTCGAATGGAAGGCAAAACGCTTGCCACATTCGTCGCAGGGGTGCAGGTTTATAACAACAATAACGACTCATAAATGAGGCGAGGGCAGGCACATGCCGGGAATTGAGAACGGGTCCGCATGGCTCGGGCTGGTGGCTGCACTGGGCTACCTGCTCGGATCCGTGCCCTTTGGGCTCGTTATCACCAAGCTTTTCAAACTGGGCGACCTGCGCAAGATCGGCTCCGGGAATATCGGCGCGACGAACGTCCTGCGCACCGGAAGCAAGAGCGCGGCGCTCGCGACCCTGCTCCTCGACAGCGGCAAAGGCGCGATCGCGGTTCTCATCGCGCGCTATGTGCTGGGAGAAACAGCCGCACAGGTGGCGGGCGCTGCGGCCTTCATCGGTCATATCTACCCGGTCTGGCTGCGCTTTCAGGGCGGCAAAGGGGTCGCGACCTTCCTCGGCACGATGATCGCGCTGGCCTGGCCTGTGGGTCTCGCGACCTGCGCCGTCTGGCTGGTGACCGCGGTGGTAACGCGGATTTCCTCGCTCGCAGCACTTGTTTCGGCGGCGGCGACGGTACCGTTGGCCTATTTCCTCGGCTATCGCGAATTGATGATGCTGGCGGCGGGCCTGTCGGTGCTGATCTTCTGGCGCCACCGCACCAATATCGCACGCCTTGCAATGGGCACGGAGCCGAAGATCGGCAAGAAGACCTGAGCCACCTCAGACGTGCTGGCCCGCGTTCACCTCGATCTCGGTGCCGGTGACGTAGCTCGACGCATCCGAGCACAGGAACCAGATCACATCCGCCACTTCCGACGGTTGGCCGAGCCTTCGCAACGGCAGGTTCTCGACGATCTTCTCGGTGCCGGGGCTGAGGATCGAGGTTTCGATCTCGCCCGGCGCGATCGCGTTCACGCGCACGCCGAGCGGCCCGAAATCATGCGCCATTTCGCGCGTCAGCGCCTTCAGTGCCGCCTTCGACGTGGAATAGGCCGCCCCCGCGAAAGGATGCACCCGCAGCCCGGCGATGGAGGTCACGTTGACCACAGCCCCCTGCGCCGCCGACAGTTCCTCGACCAACCCGCGCGCAAGCACGATGGAGGCGAAGAAATTGACGTGGAACACCTGCCCCCAGGTACGCAGATCGGTGTCGAGCGTATTGAGCCGCTCGCCCTCGGGCCCTTTGGGCGAAATCCCGGCATTGTTCACCAAGGCATGCAGCCGCCCGTCGATCCGGCTGCGAATATCTGCGATCGCGTCGATCACCTCGTCGGGCTTCGAGAGATCGACCTGAATGTGGTCTTCGCGGCCGCCGCCCCACGGGCATTGCTCGGGAAACGGTTGGCGCGAACAGGTAATCACGCGCCACCCCTCGGCTGCGAAACGTTTCACCGTGGCGTGGCCGATCCCGCGGCTCGCCCCTGTCAGCAGCATTACTTTGCGATCGTCCATCACTCGAACTCCCCGTCAGCGCGTTCCCGACCCTAGTCGGTTTTGGTCCGAGCGCAACGGCCCCGATTGCGCCCTTCCAAACCCGGCGCGAACGGTCTAGCAAGATGGGATCACCCTGCCCGAGGACCAGCCAGATGAGAAAGCAGACCATGGATCGTGACTGGATTGCCACCGCCCGCACCCTCTCCGAAGCCCTGCCCTACCTGCAACGCTATTCCGGCGCCGTGGTCGTGGTGAAATTCGGCGGAAACGCGATGGGCGACGAAGAGGCGATGGCCGATTTCGCCCGCGATATCGTGCTGATGCGCCAGGTCGGTATCTTCCCGGTCGTGGTGCATGGCGGCGGGCCGATGATCAACGAGATGCTGGGCAAGCTCGGCATCGAGAGCCAGTGGGTCCGCGGCAAGCGCGTCACCGACAAGGCGACCGTCGAGGTGGTCGAGATGATCCTCTCGGGCCTCGTCAACAAGCGCATCGTGCAGGCGATCAACGATCAGGGCGGTCGTGCGGTCGGTATCTCGGGCAAGGACGACGACCTGATGGTCTGCGAGGCGGACGACCCGGAACTCGGTTTCGTCGGTCGTCCGGTCGAGATGAACGTGCAGGTGATCCGCGACCTCTACAACGCGGGAATGATCCCGGTGATCGCCCCGGTCGCGACCGGTATGGCGGATAACGAGACATTCAATGTCAATGGCGACACTGCGGCTGGCGCCATCGCGGGCGCGTTGCGCGCCGATCGCCTGCTCCTGCTGACCGACGTAGCGGGCGTCAAGAACAAGGCGGGCGAAGTGGTGACGCAGCTGACGCCGGAAGACGTCACAGCGATGATCGCCGATGGCACCATCGCGGGCGGCATGATCCCCAAGGTCGAGACCGCGCTGAAAGCGGTCGAAGAGGGCGTGCGCGCGGTTGTCATCGTCGACGGGCGCGTGGCCAATGCCTGCCTGCTGGAACTGTTCACCGAACATGGGGCGGGCTCGATGATCCGCTCGACCGAGCCGCGCGTGAAACCGCGCGGTGAGTGAGACGCCGCCGGTGACTTTTCCGGCGATCGAGCCGCTCGCGGAGGCGCTCGCCCCGCATCGGCTGTTCGTATCGGGGCTGCTGCATGAGGGCAGCGAGACGATCGCGCTGATCTCCCCCGACGAGCCGGGGTTTTGGGCGCATGTCACCGCTCAGCCGGAATTCGCCGAGGACGTTCTCGATCCTCTGGATCGCTGGTCGGCACGGGTGATCGGCGCCATCGCACGGCAATTTGAAGCCCGCGCGCTTTTCCCCTTCACCGGTCCGCCCTGGCAGCCATTCGTAAGCTGGGCCTTGAAAAGCGGACAGAGCTTCGCCTCGCCGGTCCACCTGATGTGCCATATGCATATGGGCCTCTGGGCCTCGGTACGGGGCGCACTGGCCCTGCCCGGCTTGCTTCCGCTGCCCGCAGCCGCAGCCAATCCCTGCCTCGGTTGCCCCGCGCCCTGCGCCACCGCCTGCCCGGTCGACGCGCTCACGGCGGACGGTTACGACACGGCAAGCTGTCACGCGCATCTCGACCGCCCCGAGGGTGCGACCTGTCGCGATCTCGGCTGCCTTGCAAGACGCGCTTGCCCGGCAGGTGAAAGCTATGGCAGGCTGCCCCAGCAATCCGCATGGCATATGAGGCAGTTTCACCCATGACCCCGCTCGGCTATCGCCGCCTGATCCTGACCCGTCATGCGAAATCCAGCTGGGATGACCCGGCGATGGAGGATCGTGACCGCCCGCTGAATGGGCGTGGCCGAGCCGCCGCGCTGGAACTCGGCGATTTCCTCGCCTCGCGCGGGTTGGAGCCGGAAGAGGTGCTCTGCTCCTCGGCCACCCGCACCCGCGAGACGTGGGACCGGGTCGAACGCGCGGTGATCGAGACGCGGCCGCAGGTGAGCTATGTCGAAGACCTCTACCACGCCGCACCCGAGATGATGCTGCAGGTCCTGCGCACCGCCTCCGCGCCGACGGTGATGATGCTGGGCCACAACCCGGGCATCGCGGAATTCGCCCATCGCCTGCCCGCGCGCGCCCTGCACGACCCCGATTTCCGCCGTTTCCCCACCTGTGCCACGCTGATCGTCGATTTCCAGATCGACAGCTGGGACGAGGTGCAGCCGGGACAGGGATCGGTGCTCGATTTCTTCACGCCGACCCGGCGCGGCTGATCGCGGCATTTCTCTCCCATGATCGTGACGTCGGGACACGGTTTTCTGTGGCCAGTCGCGCGCCGGTGCCCTATCTCTCGGGCGTAATCATCACAGGAGGGTTTCCATGTCCGCTCAAACGCCGAAACGCATCGCCGTCACCGGGGCTGCCGGTCAGATCTGCTACGCGCTGCTGTTTCGCATCGCCAAGGGGGATGTCTACGGTCCCGATCAACCGGTGATCTTGCAGCTTCTCGACCTGCCGCAGGCGCTCGACGCGGTGCGCGGCGTCGTGATGGAACTGGAAGACTGCGCTTTCCCGCTGCTCGCAGGGACAGTCGTGACCGATGACCCGGTGACCGCCTTCACCGATATCGATGCCGCGTTCTTCGTGGGCTCGCGCCCCCGCACCAAAGGCATGGAGCGCCGCGACCTGCTGTCGGCCAATGCCGAGATCTTCCGCGTGCAGGGTGAAGCGCTCGACAAGGCTGCCAAGCGCGACGCGAAATGCGTGGTCGTCGGCAATCCGGCCAACACCAACGCGATGATCCTCGCGGCCAACGCGCCGAACTTCCCCACCGAGAACATCACGGCGATGATCCGGCTCGACCATAACCGCGCGCTGACCCAGTTCGCGTCGAAAGCCGATCTGCATGTCGACGACATCGAGCGCTTCGTGGTCTGGGGCAACCACTCGCCCACGATGTTCGCCGATTGGACCGAAGCCGAAGCGAAGGGCCGCAAGCTCTCCGAGATTATCGGCGACGAGACCTGGTATCGCGAAACGCTGATCCCGCAGGTCGCCACCCGTGGCGCGGCGATCATTGAAGCGCGCGGCGCCTCCTCGGCCGCCTCCGCCGCGAATGCCGCGATCGATCACATGCATGACTGGATCCACGGCACCGATGGCAAATGGGTGTCGATGGCCGTGCCGTCGACCGGCCTCTACGGCATCCCCGAGGGGCTGATGGTCGGTCTGCCGGTGATCTGCAAGGATGGCCATTACGAGCGCGTCGAAGGGCTCGAGTTCAACGACTTCCAGAAAGAGATGATGGCACGCACCGTCGGCGAACTGGAAGAAGAGCGTGAAGCGGTTTCCGACCTGCTTTAAATCAGACCCGAATATAGAACAGGGGCGGCACGAGTATTCGCGCCGCCCCCTTTTTAATTCTTCGCCTTGGCGGAAATATCCCATGGGGGTCTGGGGGTATGAAACCCCCAGCCTCTGCCCGCAGCCTTGGCTCAGTGCCCGAGGATCTGGCTCAGGAACTGCTGGGTCCGCTCGGATTTCGGGTTGTTGAAGAAGTCATGCGGGTTGTTCTGCTCGACGATCTGACCGTCGGCCATGAAGATCACCCGGTTCGCCACCGCCTGCGCGAAGCCCATCTCGTGGGTCACGCAGAGCATGGTCATCCCCTCTTCGGCCAGCTCGATCATCGTATCGAGCACTTCCTTGATCATCTCCGGATCGAGTGCCGAGGTCGGTTCGTCGAAGAGCATGATGCGCGGCTTCATGCACAGCGAACGCGCGATCGCCACACGCTGCTGCTGGCCGCCCGAGAGCTGGCCGGGATACTTGTCCGCCTGTTCGGGGATTTTCACCTTCTCGAGGTAATGCATCGCCGTCGCTTCGGCTTCCTTCTTGGGCGTCTTGCGCACCCAGATCGGGGCTAGCGTCAGATTCTCGAGGATCGTGAGATGCGGGAACAGGTTGAAGTGCTGGAACACCATGCCGACTTCCCGGCGGATCTTGTCGATGTTCTTCAGGTCGTTGGTCAGTTCGATTCCATCGACGATGATCTTGCCCTGCTGGTGTTCCTCGAGCCGGTTGATGCAGCGGATCAGCGTCGATTTCCCCGAGCCGGAGGGCCCGGCGATGACGATGCGCTCGCCGCGCTGCACGGTCAGATCGATGTCGCGCAGCACGTGAAACTGGCCATACCACTTGTTCATGTTCTCGATCTGGATCGCAACCTCGTCGGAGACCTGCATGTGGCTGCGGTCGACCTGACGTTCGAAATGCGGTTCGGTCATTGTGTCTAGTCCCCGATTAATGGTTATCACGCTGCAGTCGACGCTCGAGAGACATCGAGTAGCGCGACATTGCGAAGTTCAGGATAAAGAAGATGGCGCCGACGAAGATGAAGGGCTCCCAGTAGATGCCTTTCCAGTTGAAGTCGGCGCGGATGAAGTCCGGGATGCCCTTGAGCGGGTCGAAGAGACCCACGAACACGACCAGCGTCGTATCCTTGAACATGCCGATGAAGGTCGAGACGATGCCCGGGATCGATATCTTCAGCGCCTGCGGCAGAATGATCAGCCGCTGCGCCTTCCAGTAGTCGAGCCCCAGCGCATCCGCCGCTTCGTATTGGCCCCGCGGAAGCGCCGCGAGACCGCCGCGGATCACCTCGGCGATATAGGCCGCGGCGAAGAAGGTCACGAGGATCATCACCCGCAGGATGATGTCGAAATTCGTGCCCGGCGGCAGGAAGTAGTTCAGCAGCAGCGAGGCTACGAACAGCAGCGTGATCAGCGGGACGCCGCGGATGAACTCGATGAAGATCACCGAGAAGGCCTTGACCAGAGGCATGTCCGACTGACGCCCGAGTGCAAGGATGATCCCCAGCGGCAGCGACATCATGATGCCGCCTACGCCCAGCGTGATCGCCAGCAGGAAGCCCCCGAACTTGGCGGATTCCACCGGCTCGATTCCCCAGGGGAGGATCGCCTGCAGACCGCCGATCAGCGGGCCCACCACGAAGAGGAAATAGAGGATCGTCACGAAAGCACCGACCGAGAAGGCCGCGATGGAGCCGATGCGCGACGCGAGCAGCATCAAGATCGCCCCGCCCAGCAAGAAACCCGCGAACACCATGACCGGGGCCCAGCCGGTGCCGCCCCAGAGCAGCCAGACGGCGAGGAACGGGTAGACCGGCGTGAACCACGCCAGCGCACGCGGCACCCAAGTGAAGAGAAGCGGGCCGACCGCCACGAAGAGCAGCAGGAAGGCGAGAATCGGACGCCAGTAGAGCTCCGGCGGGTAGAAGCCGAAGATGAACTGGTGCCACCGCTCGCGGATCACCGCCCAACAGGCGCCGGTCGCGCCTTCGCCGTAACGGTCGGTGATGATCGTGCGGCACTCCTTGATCGAGTTGGCGTCCCAGACGCCATGCAGGAACCACGGCAGGAAATGCATGACCAGCGTGTAGATCACCGCCACGCCCACAAGGGTCAGCAGCGTATTCAGCCAGCCCGAGAACAGGTTCTCGCGCAGCCATTGGACCGCGCCGGACTGCCCCGCGGGGGCCGGCTGCTGCGGCAGCATCGAGTCGCGGACATAGGCGACGGAATGGGCTTCGGTATCGCTCATCTCACCGCTCCTTCAGCTTCACGCGATTGTTGTAGACGTTCATCACGCCCGAGATCGTCAGCGAGATCGCGAGGTAGATCAGCATCATCAGCGTGATCGCCTCGAGCTCGCGCCCGGTCTGGTTCAGGGTGATGCCGCCCAACGTGCCGCGCAGTTCCAGGTAGCCCACGGCGATCGCGAGCGAGGAGTTCTTCGTCAGGTTCAGATATTGCGAGATCAGCGGCGGGATGATGACCCGCAGCGCCTGCGGCAGGATCACGAGGCTCATCGTGCGATTGGCCCGCAGACCCAGCGCAAAGGCGGCCTCGGTCTGGCCTTTCGAGATGGCGAGAATACCGGCGCGAACAATCTCGGCGATGAAGGCCGCCGTATAGAGCGACAGGCCCAGCCAGAGCGCCACGAAGGAGTTCGACACGTTCGTGCCGCCGGTAAAGTTGAAGCCCTTGATCTGCGGCTCTTCGGGATTGATGCCGAGCGCGATTGCGAGGATCAGCACCGGCCCGAGAATGATGAGGATGCTCTTCCACCACGTGGTCGGCCTCTTCCCGGTCGCCTCCTGTACTTTGGCGGCATGGGTCATAAGCCGCTTGTTCACCCAGATCGAGGCGATCAGCACGATCACGAGCGCGAGGAAGTCGAGCGAGATCGGCGCGAGCGCCGTGTCGAGCGATCCAAGCGAGCGGTCGAAATGCACCGCGGGGATCGCGGTATAGCGGTTGGTGAAGGCGACGGAGTCGAGGATCATCGACGCCTGCGCCTCGCCGGTCTGCTGGTTCACCTTGTAGGCGTTGGGCGACGGGGCCACATCGGTCAGCAGCGCGATCGCCACGAGGATCCAGAGCAGCACCGGGATGTTGCGGAAGACTTCGACATAGACAGTCATCAGCCGCGCCACGAGCCAGTTCTTCGAGAGGCGCAGCACGCCCACGAAGATCCCGATGATCGTCGCCGCGACGCAGCCTAGGAAGGACACCCAGAGCGTGTTGATCAGACCGACCAGCAGCGCGCGGCCGTGGCTCATGTCGTTGTTATACGGGATGATGGCATTGCCGATATCGTAACCGGCCCTCTGCCCGAGGAAGGAGAAATTGAAATCCTTCCCGAGATCGTTGAGGTTCTGGATCACATTGTCCACCAGCCATGCCGCGCCGCCCATCACGAGGATGAAGACGACCACCTGGATCGTCAGGGAGCGATAACGCGTGTCATAGATAAGCTGGCTGAGCCGGAAGCCCTGCTCCGGCGCGTCGGGCGCGCTTGTCATTCTTATTTCCCCTGTTGCCGCGTCGCTGTTTTTGTCAGGCCATTCTTACGGGCCCTTGCGGGGATGTCTCCCCTACGCACGGTCTCTTGAAAACGGATCAGGGGCGCGGATTGAACCGCGCCCCTGCCGGGCCCTCCTTAGCGGAAAGGAGGAGCGTACATCAGACCGCCCTGGGTCCATTGTGCGTTCAGGCCACGGGCCAGACCGATCGGGGTCTGCTCGCCGATGGTCGCAGCGAAGATCTCGCCGTAGTTGCCGTTGGCCTTGATGGCGTTGACGGCCCAGGTCTTGTCGAGGCCGATCATCGCGCCGAGGTCACCCTCGGTGCCGAGCAGGCGGTTGACTTCCGGGTTGTCGGTGCCCTTGGCCAGTTCGTCGATATTGGCCGAGGTCACGCCGTATTCTTCGGCCGCGATCAGCGCGAAGACGGTCCAGCGGACGATGTCGGTCCACTGATCGTCGCCCTGACGGACGGCGGGAGCCAGCGGCTCTTTCGAGATGATTTCCGGCAGGATCACGTAATCCGACGGGTTCGCGAAAGCGGCGCGGGTGGCAGCGAGGCCGGACGCGTCGGTGGTGTAGGCGTCACAAGCGCCAGCGAGGAACTGTTGTTCGCCTTCGGCATTCGAATCAACCGTGATCGGCTGATAGGACATGTTGTTGGCCTTGAAGTAGTCGGCAAGGTTCAGCTCGGTCGTGGTGCCGGTCTGGATACAGATCGACGCGCCGTCGAGTTCCTTGGCCGAGGTCACGCCCGAGTCCTTGCGCACCATGAAGCCCTGACCGTCGTAGTAGTTGGTCGCGGTGAACTGGAGCTTGAGGTCGGTGTCGCGCGAGAAGGTCCAGGTGGTGTTACGTGCCAGCAGGTCCACTTCGCCCGAACCGAGCGCGGTGAAGCGCGTCTGGCCCGAGGTGGGAACATACTTAACCTTCGAGGGGTCGCCCAGCACAGCGGCGGCGACGGCCTGGCAGACCGCGACGTCGAAGCCGGACCAGTTACCGTTGGCATCCGGCGCGGCGAAGCCGACGAGACCGGTGTTCACGCCGCAGATCAGCTCTCCGCGCGATTTCACGTCATCGAGCGTGGCCGCGCCAGCCAGACCGGCAGTCAGCGTCGCAGCCGTCAGCGCGCCGAAAAAGACGGATTTCTTCATTTTTACCTCTTCCTGTTGTCGCCGCTCTGACAGAGCGGTTCTTGGTCCCTCACGGACCTGGTCGATCGTGTCCCATGACACGGAGTAACGAAAGTTTGGTCCATCCGATCAAAGAAGGTCAAGGCTAGTTTCCGGATTTCGTGAGGGTAGCTGCGCAAATCATCGGCAAGTGATGATGCTGTTGGCAGGTCCGTAAGCGGCGTAAGAATCCCGGGCGGTCACCTTTCGGCGAGCGACCAGATTCGAGCCGCGTCACACAGCGCCTCGCGCTTGTGTGCGGCGATCTCGGCCGCCTCTTCGTCCTCCCCCCATTGCGCGATCTGCCAATCCTCGTCGAGCCGCGAGAGCGCCCACGCCTCTTCCGCCGAGAGCCGACCGCGGGCTACCGCCAGCCCCAGAACGAGCGAGCCGGTGATGCCCACGAGATCGTGGAGCGCCGCGAGCGCGAACGGATCGAGGGCTGCGACTTCCGCTTCCAGCCGTGCCAGATGGTCCGCAGGCTGATCGACCGGCAGGATTCCCGTCGTGACCTTGAGCGCTGCGCCATAGGTCTGCGCCGCCCACTCCAACAACGGATCCCATTTCTCTGCCTGAAGATCGAACAGCTCCGCCGGCGCCTCGGCGCGGTAGCACAGAAGATCGGTGCCGCCGAATTCGCAGACATGGGCGACAACCTCGGAATGCTGGCGCGCGACCTTGTCGATCGCGGCGTTGGCCGAACGGGTGACCGGCATCTTGTGGGGCTGGATCGCGCCCTCTTGCGCGTCCCATTCGGCGGCGATCGCCTCGGCATAGGCACGGGTCGGCACGGTCAGCGCGGCTTTCGCCGGCGTCTTCACCGCACGCCCGTCAAGCGCCACGCCGAACCCTTCCGGACGCTCGGTGACGGTGGTTTCTTTCCAGAACCGTTTCGCCGCCCATTCGCTCATGCGCTCATCTCCCACAGGTCCAGAAGTGTCGTTTCCAGCGAGTCGAAATCATCGACCATCCAATGCGCGCCCGCAGCTTCGAGCAGGTGCGACGCGTGGTAGCCCCAGCGCACGCCGATCGTCGCGACGCCCGCGCTGCGGCCCATCGCCATGTCGAAGCTAGTATCGCCGATCATCACCGCGTCACGTGCGTCCACGCCGGTCTCGCTCAGCGCCGCGCCGATCATCGACGGGTGCGGCTTGGAGGGGTGATCGTCCGCCGTCTGCAGGCTGACGAACAGCCCTTCCAGCCCGTGATGCTCGATCAGCGCGCGCAACCCGCGGCGGGATTTCCCGGTGGCGACCGCCAGCAGCATGTCATCGCGCGCGGCGAGCTTGCGCAGGAGCGCCTCCGCCCCGGGATAGAGCGGTGCGGGAGAGGCGGCGCGCGTGGTCATGTAACTTTGCTTGTAGCCCTCGACGATGCGCGCCTGCGTCTCGGCATCGTGCTCGGGCGCGAGCCGTGCCACCGCGAGCGGCAGCGACAGGCCCACGATCTGGAGCACTTCGGACGCGGCCGGCGCGGGAAGGCCCGCCGCCTCGAACCCGAGCGTCATCGCGTGGGTGATATGATTCTGGCTGTCCGAGATCGTGCCGTCGACGTCGAAGATCGCAAGTTTCATGCCAGATCCTCGAACGGGTCGGCGGGCACGTCTTTCTCGTGCCAGTCCAGCAGGTCCCATGTCCGTTTCATATGTTCGGGCAGCGGCGCGGTCAGGGTGATCCGCTTGCCGCTGATCGGATGATCGAAGCTGATCTGGCGCGCATGCAAATGCAGCTTGCGGGAGATTTCTCCTCCCAGCTGCGCGCCCCAGCCATCGCCGAGATTCTCCTGACCCGAGCCGCCGTACTTGCCGTCACCGATGATCGGGTTGCCGATCTCGGCCATATGTGCGCGCAGCTGGTGGGTGCGCCCGGTGATCGGCACCAGCGCGACCCAGCTGACCCGCTGCCCGAGGATGTGCAGCGTGAAATAATCGGTAGTCGCGCGCTTGGCGCCCTCGGTCTTGTCGACCTTCGCGGGATGCACGCAGATCATCTTCTCGCCCTCGCCACCTCGGCCATGACCCGGCGCCTTCACGAGGCCGAAGCGGATCGTTCCGGTCTTCGGTTCGGGTGCGCCTGCGACGGCCGCCCAATAGATCTTGCGGGTGGTCTTACCGCGGAACGCCTCTGACAGGCGGCGCGCGACGCGGTCGGTGCGCGCGAGCAGCAGAACGCCGGAGGTGTCCTTGTCCAAGCGATGCACCAGCTTCGGCTTGTCCTTGTAGCCGAATTTCAGCGCCTCGCTCAGCCCGTCGACATGACGGTTGCCCTGCCCCGAGCCGCCCTGCGAGGGCAGCCCCGGCGGTTTGTTGAGCGCGATGATGTGTTCATCCTTCCACAGCACGCAGCTCTGGATGAATTTCGCATCCGCGTCCGAGATGCCCTCGGTCTTCGGCGCGGGCGCGGAATCGGGGATCGGCGGCACGCGGATTTCCTGCCCCGGCGCGACGCGCGAATTGGCCTTTACCCGGCCCTTGTCCACGCGCAGGTCGCCCTTGCGGCAAAACTTCTCGATCATGCCTTGGGACAGTTGCGGAAACCGCTTTTTCAGGAACCGGTCGAGGCGCTGTTCGCCCTCTTCCTCGGTGACGGTGATATGCTGGACGCCGCTCATAGCATGGCCCTCATAAGTAGAATGCCCGCGACGAGGCCTAGAAGCCCCGCGCCGACCGACAGTCCGATATAGCTGACTGCCAATGTGACGTCGCCCTTCTCGATCAAGCGATAGGCTTCGAGCGAGAAGGAGGAGAAGGTCGTAAAGCCCCCGAGGAAGCCGGTCGCTAGGAAGGCGTTCCAATGGGTCAGCTGCTTGTCACCAAGGAATACCACGAGCGCGCCCATCAGGAACGAGCCGAGGATGTTCACCGTGATCACGCCCAGCGGGAAGGGCTGCGGGCCGAAGCTGCGCATCATCCCGACGCCCACGAGGTAACGCCCCGATGCGCCCATCGCGCCGCCAAGCGCGACCTGCAAGATCGTAGAAAGCATCGCTGTCTCCTTTGGCGCCGTAAGAGCGGTCACGGGCCCGAATGTCAAGATTTGCGCTGTTCGCGCAGCTTGGCAAACCAGTCGACCCGCTTTTTCAACTCGCGCTCGAAGCCACGCTCAACCGGCTGGTAGAGGACCGGGCGCTTCATCGTGTCGGGGAAGTAGTTCTGCCCCGAGAAGCCATCCTCGGCGTCGTGGTCATAGGCGTAGCCCGCGCCGTAGCCCTGTTCCGACATCAGCTTGGTCGGGGCGTTCAGAATATGCTTCGGCGGCGGCTCCGAGCCGGTCTTCTGCGCCTGCGCCCGCGCGCCCTTGTAGGCGACGTAGCCCGCGTTGGATTTTGGCGCGAGTGCGAGATAGATCACCGTCTGCGCCAGCGCCAACTCCCCCTCGGGCGAGCCGATGCGCTCGTAGATTTCCCACGCGTGCAGCGCATGGGTCTGGGCCTGCGGATCGGCGAGCCCGATATCCTCCACCGCCATGCGCACGAAGCGCCGCGCGAGGTAGCGCGGATCCTCGCCGCCCTCCAGCATCCGCGCGAACCAATAGAGCGCGGCATCCGGGTCCGATCCGCGCACGGATTTATGGAGCGCCGAGATCAGGTTGTAATGCTCGTCGCCCGATTTGTCGTATTTCGCCGCGCGGCGCATCAGTCGGGTCGAGAGCGCGTCCGTGTCGAGATTGCCGGTCACTCTCCACGCCGCGACCTGCTCGATCAGGTTCAGAAGCGCGCGCCCGTCGCCATCGGCCATCTCCAGCAGCGCCTCGCGCGCCTTGCCGGTCAGCGGCAGGGGACGGCCGAGCGCCTTCTCGGCGCGCTGCGCGAGGCGTTCCAGGTCGGCGAGGTCGAGCCGCTCGAGTACCATGACCTGCGCCCGGCTCAGCACAGCGGCGTTCAGCTCGAAGCTCGGATTCTCGGTGGTGGCCCCCACCAGCATGATCGTGCCGTCTTCCATATGCGGCAGGAAGCTGTCCTGCTGCGCCTTGTTGAAACGGTGAATCTCGTCGACGAAGAGGAGCGTGCCCCTGCCCTGCCCGCGCCGAAGCTTGGCAGCTTCGAAGACTTTGCGCAGTTCCGGCACGCCGGTGAAGATCGCGGAAATCTGTACGAAGGCGCGGTCGGAGGCATCGGCCAGCAGTCGCGCGATGGTCGTCTTGCCGACGCCGGGCGGCCCCCAAAGGATCAGCGAGCCAAGCGAGCCCGCGGCCAGCATCGCACCCAGCGGCCCATCGGGGCCAAGCACCTGCTCCTGACCGATCACCTCACCCAGCGTTTTGGGACGGATGCGATCGGCGAGCGGGCGCGGCGCTTCGGGCGCAGGCGCGGAGGGATCGGGGGGCGTGTCGAATAGGTCGGCCATGATGGCGTGAACCTAGTGATTAGCTCGGCTCACGAAAAGCCCCCGTGCGTGTGGGGTCGCACGGGAGCCCTGATCTCCCCCACGCTTTCAATGAAGGTTCTGGGAAAAGTCCATCGACACGACCTGGTTCTTGATCCCGTCGATCTCCATGACCGGCCCCATCGCCGTCATGTCCACTCCAACCCGACCCGCCCAACGCGGCCAATTCGCGTTCAGAAGGGTAAGGGCGGAGCTTGCGCCGAGTTGCCGGGCAGAATTGCCGATTTCCTGCACGAGACGCGCATGGACCTTGCGGCGCAGCGCCATCGGAACGTCATGCGACACGAAGAGACGCGAGCTTTCCCACACGGTCTCGCTGACCGGAGCTTCGTCATAGAGAAGATCTGACGGGATCGTCGCGAGTAGCCCACGCTGCGCGTCGCGGATCATGTAGCTGTAGATCCCGCAGGTTGCCGTCGTGGGCGTGAGACGGTTGCCTGCCAGCACCTTGCCCAGTTCGTCATGGACCACCACCCAGCGGCTCGCCGGGGTGTCATACTGATCATATTCCATGCCCATCGCTTCAGGGAGGTCCCATTTGTTCTGGACGATGAAGAGCTCGCGACGTGCGCGCAGCATGTTTGCGAATAGCTCACCATGATTATGGAAATTGGTGAACGAAAGCGTAGTGGTCTGCATGTCTTCCTCCTGCAGGTTTAACACAGTACAGCCGTGCGGAGGGTCAACAACACTATAACAGGCGGAAATCCTTTGCGCGCTGAATAGCTTCGGCGGTCGTCCGAGCCATCAGTCTTGCGCGCGCAGAATTCAGCCGCGCCTTGAGCGCGCTTTCCGAAATTCCAAGTTTCGCGGCCGCCGCCGCGTGTCGGTCACCCCCAGCAACACAGCGCAGGGCTTCGATCTGAGCTCGCGTGAGTTCCTCAGGCGGTTGAGTCATATCGTGCATTTCACGCACGATAAGCTCGAAGGTCTCGATCTCGGTAAGGTCGAATTCCCGATCATCGCGCGCCATGCTTGCGATAGTACGGGACCGGATCGGGCCGCATGAGACTGTCGCCCCGTAAATAAGACCGTATTTCTTGGCCTCATCGAAGAGACGGAAAGGATCGGGTAGCCGCGGGTCGCTCCACCGGATTGCGCCGGTCTCGCTAAACCCCCAAGCAGTCATTGGGTCGCGGAGCACATAGCCGTTTGCGGTGTAATGATCGAGCCAAGCCTTGTCGTAAGTCTGGAACGTCATCAGCGGCGCCGTAAAACGAATATGCAGTCCAACAAAATAACCACCTGGAGCTAAACGATCCAAGTCACGGAGTTTCAAATCGATTCTGCTCTGTATCGACATATCTTTTTAGACAGTTTGGAATTAACCCGGTCAACTTAAAAGTGTTCGCGCCCTGCGGAGTTCGCTCCGACAGTGGCTTTACGTCCCCACTCGCCCTCGCGTTTACACTCGCGAAAGCTTCACACCTGCGCAATAACCTTTTGCGCGAGAATTGCGTGAAAATGCAGGCGGAAATAAGAAAATCCCGCCCAAAAGGCGGGATTTCCCAGTACTCGTTGATTTCGAAGGGAAATCATCTGCGAGGATCAATCCTCTGCAGCCTCTTCGGCTTCGACGCGTGCTTTATCTGCAGCACCTTTGGCGTCCAGATCGCGGTCGACGAATTCGATGATCGCCATCGGCGCCATGTCGCCGTAACGGAAACCGGCTTTCAAAATGCGAACGTAGCCGCCCTGACGCTCCTTGTAGCGCGGGCCGAGGATGTCGAACAGCTTCGCGACATACTGGTCCTGCTTGAGCTGCGAGGCCGCCTGACGGCGAGCGTGCAGATCGCCGCGCTTGGCGAGCGTGACCAGCTTCTCGATGACCGGGCGCAGTTCTTTCGCCTTCGGCAGGGTCGTCTTGATCTGCTCGTGCTCGATCAGCGAGCCAGCCATGTTGGCGAAGAGCGCCTTGCGGTGCTCATGGGTACGGTTGAGGCGGCGGTAGCCACGTGCGTGACGCATTGTCATTCTCCAATCTTGCGTTTTGCTTTGTCAGGCCGGCGATGCGTGTCACCGACTCACCTTGGGGTCTTGTGACCCAGATAGTCCCCGGCAGTCCGGGCATTGGAGGGGCGTTTAGCCAACGCCCCTCAATTCGTCAATCAGAACTGGTCTTCGAAACGCTTGGCCAGATCTTCGATGTTCTCCGGCGGCCAATCTTCGACTTCCATCCCGAGATGCAGCCCCATGCCCGAGAGCACTTCCTTGATCTCGTTCAGCGACTTGCGGCCGAAGTTCGGGGTGCGGAGCATCTCGGCTTCGGTTTTCTGGATCAGGTCGCCGATATAGACGATGTTGTCGTTCTTCAGGCAGTTCGCCGAACGCACGGACAGTTCCAGCTCGTCCACTTTCTTCAGCAGAAGCGGGTTGAACTCGAGACCGTCGTCCTGGTCCTGCTTGCCAGCCGATTCCGGCTCTTCGAAGTTGACGAAGATCGAAAGCTGGTCCTGCAGGATGCGGGCAGCGAAGGCCACCGCGTCCTCGGCCGACAGCGAACCGTCGGTCTCGACCTTCATGGTCAGCTTGTCATAGTCCAGAACCTGACCTTCACGGGTCGGCTGCACTTCGTAGGCGACTTTCTTGACCGGCGAATAGATCGCGTCGACGGGGATCAGGCCGATGGGCGCATCCTCGGGACGGTTCTTGTCGGCGGCGACGTAGCCCTTGCCGGTGTTAACGGTCAATTCCATGAACAGGTCGGCGCCATCGTCGAGGTGGCAGATCACGTGATCCTTGTTCAGGACCTCGATGCCCGCGGTCTCGGTAATGTCGCCAGCGGTCACGACGCCCGGGCCCTTGGCCGAGATCGAGAGGCGCTTCGGACCTTCAACGTCCATACGCAGAGCAACGCCCTTGAGGTTCAGGACGATATCGGTCACGTCTTCACGAACGCCCGCGACCGACGAGAACTCGTGCAGCACGTTGTCGATCTGGACGCTGGTGATCGCGGCGCCCTGAAGCGACGAGAGCAGTACGCGGCGCAGCGCGTTGCCGAGCGTCAGGCCAAAGCCACGCTCGAGCGGTTCGGCGACGATCGTCGCCTGACGCAGCGGGTCGTTGCCGGGCTTGATTTCAAGCTGCGTCGGCTTGATGAGTTCAGCCCAATTCTTGTGGATCATGCGTTTGCCTCCATACCTGTCCCAGACCCATGCCCAAAGTCGGGGACGCCCGAGGATAAAACCGAAAAATGCGGGCGGGCCGCACGGGAATCCCGCACGGCCCGACCGTCGTAATCTAGATTAGACGCGGCGACGCTTCGGCGGGCGGCAGCCGTTATGGGCGATCGGGGTCACGTCACGGATCGAGGTGACGGTCAGACCGACCGCAGCCAGCGCGCGCAGCGCCGATTCACGACCCGAACCCGGACCCTGAACTTCGACGTCCACGGTGCGCAGACCGTGTTCCTGAGCCTTCTTGGCCGCATCTTCCGCAGCCATCTGAGCGGCGTAGGGGGTCGACTTGCGCGAGCCCTTGAAGCCCATCGTGCCAGCCGACGACCACGAGATCGCGTTGCCCTGCACGTCAGAGATCAGGATTTTGGTGTTGTTGAACGAGGAGTTCACATGAACGACGCCAGCGGCGATGTTCTTGCGTTCCTTGCGCTTAGCGCGAACCTTATCACGAGCCATTTGTCCTGCCTCCCCTTACTTCTTCTTGCCAGCGATGGGTTTCGCCGGGCCTTTGCGCGTGCGCGCATTCGTATGGGTGCGCTGACCGCGCACGGGCAGGTTGCGACGATGACGCAGGCCACGGTAGCAGCCGAGATCCATCAGGCGCTTGACGTTCATCTGAACTTCACGGCGCAGGTCGCCCTCGACGGTGTAGTTGGCGTCGATATGTTCGCGGATCGCGAGCACTTCGGAGTCCGAAAGCTCGTTGACGCGACGGGTCACGTCGATACCCGTGGCTTCGCAAATCTGCTTAGCCGAATGGGGACCGATCCCGGTGATGTAGGTAAGTGCGATCGGGACGCGTTTCCCGGTCGGAATGTTGACGCCAGCAATACGAGCCAAAGCGTGTATCCTTTCGTTGCGAGCCCGTAACCCCAGGCCCTTTTTTCACAACACGAGGCCCGAAACTGGCGCTTCGGACCCCACGATTATTCCCCGAGGGAATCTCTCCCTTTTCGGAAACGATTCTCATCGGAGACGCCGTGACCTAGAGGTAAACGCCCTCCGGGTCAAGGCTTCTTTTACGATTACCCTTGCTGGTCGAGAATCCGCGCGATCGAGGTCGCTACGGTCTCGATTTCGGCCAGCCCGTCGATCGTAAACAGATCGCCCGCGTGGTAGTAGTAGCCGATCAGTGGAGAGGTCTTCTTGTAATACTCCATCAACCGGGTGCGCAGGCTTTCTTCGTTGTCATCCGCACGACGCTTCACGTCGGTGCCGCCGCACTTCTCGCATTTGCCATCCGCGGGCCAGGGCTTGGTCTGATCATGATAGACCTCGCCGCAACCACCGCAGGTCGAGCGGCCGGTGATGCGGGCGACAAGCGCCTCGTCATCGACCTGCATCTCAATCACCGCGTCGAGCTTGGTGCCCATCTTGGCGAGCAGCTTGCCCAGGGCGTCGGCCTGGCCCAGCGTCCGCGGGAAGCCGTCGAAAATGAAGCCTTCGCCACCAGCGGCGAGCTTTTCCTCGATCAGACCGATGACGATCTCGTCGGTCACCAGCTGGCCCTTGGCCATCACTTCGGCGACGACATTGCCCATCTCGGTGCCGGAGTCCTTCGCCTCTCGCAGCATGTCGCCGGTCGAGAGCTGGACCATGCCGCGCTCTTCGACGAGACGGCGGGCCTGGGTGCCCTTGCCCGCGCCAGGCGGGCCGAGAAGAATGATATTTGCCATGTCGGCTCCCCCTGAAAACGCTTGGCGGATTTAGCGGCGCGCGGGCGGCTTGCGCGGCCCCTTCTTCTTCTTGCCCGAACGGCCGCGAAGCTGCGAACGCTCGATCAGACCCTCGTATTGGTGGGCCAGAAGATGCGACTGAATTTGGTTGATGGTGTCCATCGAAACGGTGACCACGATCAGAACCGAGGTGCCGCCGAAGTAGAACGGGATGGACAGCTGCGAACGCAGGATCTCGGGCAGAAGGCAGACCGCAGCGAGATAGGCAGAGCCGATCACCAGAACGCGGCTGACAACGTAGTCGAGATATTCCTCGGTCTTCTTGCCGGGACGGATGCCGGGCACGAAGCCGCCCTGATTTTTCAGGTTATCCGCGACCTCGTCCGATTTGAACGACACGTTCGCGGTGTAGAAATAGGCGAAGAACACGATCATCGCGACGTAGAACAGCAGATACAGTGGCTGACCCGGGCCGAAATAGGCGAGGATCGTCGACATCACGGGACCGGTGTTCTGGCCCGAGAAGGTCGCGATGGTGGTCGGCAGCAGCAGGAGCGACGAGGCGAAGATCGCCGGGATGACGCCCGCCGGGTTCACCTTGATCGGCAGGTGGCTGGAGCCGCCGTCATAGACCTTCATCCCCACCTGACGGCGCGGATACTGGATATGGATCTTGCGCAGCGCGCGTTCCATGAAGACGACGAAGGTGATCACGATCGCGATCATCAGGATCACCCCGAGGATCACCGGAGTGGAGATCGCACCGGCGCGGCCCTGCTCGAGGAAGCGGGCCAGAGCCGCCGGGATTTCCGCGACGATACCGACGAAGATGATGAGCGAGATGCCGTTGCCGATGCCGCGTGCGGTGATCTGCTCACCCAGCCACATCAGGAACATTGTGCCGCCGACGAGCGTGATGACCACGGCTGCGACGAAGAACAGGCCCGGATCGTGTGCCAGATCGCCCTTCTCGAGCGAGACGGCCAGCCCCCATGCCTGGAAGGTCGCCAGGGCCACGGTCGCATAGCGCGTGATCTGGTTGATCTTCTTGCGGCCCTGCTCGCCTTCCTTCTTCATCTGCTCGAGTGCGGGCACCAGAGCGGTCAGAAGCTGGATGATGATCGAGGCCGAGATATAGGGCATGATGCCGAGTGCGAAGACACCCATCCGACCGAGCGCGCCGCCCGTGAACATCGACAACACGCCGCCAAGGCCGGAGCCCGCGCTTTGCATGAATTCGCGCAGTGCCTGCGCGTCGATGCCCGGAACCGGAATATAGGTGCCAAGGCGGTAGATGATCAGCAAACCAATGGTGAAGAAGATGCGCTGGCGCAGCTCGGTGGCTTTGCCCAGGGCGTCCCAGCTGAGGTTCGCCGCCATTTGCTCTGCAGCAGATGCCATATGCTCGTCTCTTTCATGTAAAGCGCCGCCCAACCGGTTCCCGGTCGGCGGCGCCTAGAAAACCTTCGCCTATGTAATCGGGCCGGGGCCCGCTCACAACAGCTTATTCAGCGGCCTGCGCCACCGTGACCGAGCCGCCAGCCTTCTCGACAGCCTCGATGGCCGATTTCGAAGCGCCGGTGACCTTCAGAGCCACTTTCGACTTGATGTCGCCCTTGGCGAGAACACGCACGCCATCGAGCTTGCGGCGCACGACACCGGCCGCGACCAGAGCGTCTTCGGTGATGTCCGATTTCGCGTCGAGCTTGCCGGCTTCGATGAATTTCTCGATCTGGCCGAGGTTCACGACGTTGAACTTCTTCGCGTTCGGCTTGGTGAAGCCACGCTTCGGAAGACGACGATAGAGCGGCATCTGGCCGCCTTCGTAACCGTTCAGGGCCACACCCGAACGCGACTTCTGACCTTTGATACCACGGCCAGCCATCTTGCCCTTGCCCGAGCCGGGACCGCGGGCGACGCGCTTTTTCTTCTGGGCCGCGCCTTCGTTGTCGCGCAGTTCATTGAGTTTCATATCGCTTCTCCTTGCCGGAACACCTTCCCGAAGCGAGTGCGGAAGGGACACGGCTTTTTGCGTTGATTCTGATGCGGCCGTCGGGCCACCGGGGGCGTATAGTGCGTTTGCCCCGCGCACGCAACTCCCGCGTTCGCGCTTTGGGCGGTGGCTTGGGCTGCCGTTCCCCCTCCTCTGCCCGGGGACATTTTCTCCGCCTCGCTTGACCTTCCCACCCCCCTCTCGCTACTGCAGATGCAGTATTTGCGGGGGACATTCATGACGCGCATCCTGATCACCGGCACCGCCGGCTTCATCGGTTACCATCTGGCGAAGCTGCTGCTCGACGAAGGTTACCGGGTGCATGGCTATGACGGGATGACCGACTATTATGATGTCGCCCTCAAACAGCGCCGTCACGCGATGCTGCTGCAGAACCCGAATTTCTCCGCGACCGAGGGGATGCTCGAAGACCTCGAGACCTTCGACGCGATGGCGGATGAGTTCAAACCCGAGATCATCGTCCATCTCGCAGCTCAAGCCGGCGTGCGCTACAGCCTCGAACAGCCCCGCGCTTATATCGATGCCAATATCGTCGGCACCTTCAACGTGATGGAGGCCGCGCGCCGCCACGAGGTTAAGCACCTGCTGATGGCCTCGACCTCGTCGGTCTACGGCGCGAACGAGGACATGCCCTATGCCGAGACCGACAAGGCAGACACGCAGCTGACGATCTATGCGGCGACGAAGAAGGCGACCGAGTCGATGGGCCATTCCTATGCTCATCTGTGGAACCTGCCGACGACCATGTTCCGCTTCTTCACGGTCTACGGGCCGTGGGGCCGTCCCGACATGGCGCTGTTCAAGTTCACCGATGCGATCCTGAACGACCGCCCGATCGACATCTATAACCATGGCGAGATGTACCGCGACTTCACCTATGTCGAAGACCTCGTGCGCGGCATCCGCCTGTTGATCGATGCAGTCCCCGAGCGCCCCGCCTCGCGCGACGAGATCGCCGAGGGCGACAGCCTTTCGCCCGTGGCCCCCTACCGGATCGTCAATATCGGCAATTCCGACAAGGTGAAGCTTCTGGATTTCGTCGATGCGCTGGAGGCCGAGCTGGGCCGCCCCGCAAAGCGCAATTACATGGAGATGCAGAAAGGCGACGTGCCCGCGACATGGGCCGATGCCTCGCTTCTGCAAAGCCTTACCGGATACCGTCCGCAGACGAATGTCCGCGAGGGGATCGCGAAATTCGTGGCGTGGTTCCGCGACTATTACGGGAAATAACCGGGCCGCCCCTTGCCGCAGCGCAGCAATCGCCTAAGTCACGGGGCTGATACTCGCGCTACACGCCTATTTTCGGAGACTACCATGACGCTCGAACCCCGCCACGCGCGGGCCGTGATCCTGTCGCTGGCCCTTGGCACTTTCGGTATCGGCGTGATCGAATTCGCGTCCATGGGGCTGCTGCCCTATTACGCGGCCGATTTCGGGATCACCGAGGCGCGGGCCGGTCATGCGATCTCGGCCTATGCGCTTGGCGTCGTGATCGGCGCGCCGCTTCTGGCGGTGATCGGCGCGAAAATCCCGCGCAAGCAGTTCCTGATCGGGCTGATGGGGTTCTATGCGGTGGCGAACCTGCTGGCCGGGTTCGCACCGAATATGGATAGCTTCATGGCGGCGCGCTTTGCCTCGGGCCTGCCGCATGGGGCCTATTTCGGGATGGCGATGCTGTTCGCCGCTGACCTGATGCCCGTAGGCAAACGCGCGCAGGGCATCGCGATGGTGATCTCGGGCCTGACGATCGCGAATATCGTGGGCGTGCCGCTGGCGGGGGCGATCGGCCAGAATTTCGGCTGGCGCTGGGGCTTTGCTATCGTGGCGGTGATCTGCGCGGCTTCGGCCCTGATGATCGCGCGCGTCGCCCCTGCGACACCGCGCGATCCGAACGCCAGCCCGATGCGCGAGCTCGGTGCTCTGGCCAATCGCTCGGTCTGGCTGACGCTTCTTGTAGGCTCGATCGGCTTCGGCGGCATCTTCGCGGTCTATTCCTACTTGTCAGCGGCGATGATCGACACGCAGGCAGGCCCCGCCTGGACGATCCCTGTGGCACTGTCCGCCTTCGGCGTGGGCGGCACGCTGGGCAACTGGATTTCGGGCAAGCTCTCTGATTGGTCGCGCTTCGGCGCGGGGGTGATCCTGCTTTGCGGGATGATGGTGATGTCGATCCTCTACACCTTCACCATTGGCAACTGGGTCGCGATGTCGGTGGCGATGGTCGCGCTCGGCTCGACCGCCGGGATGGTGATCCCGATGCAGATGCGGCTGATGGAAGTCGCGGGCGAGGCTCAGACGCTCGCCGCTGCCCTCAATCACGCGGCCTTCAATCTCGCCAACGCGATCGGGCCGTTTCTTGCCGGGATCGCGCTGGCGGAAGGCTATGGCTGGACCGCCACAGGTTATGTCGGTGCGGGGCTGGCAGCGGCGGGGCTTGTCTTCCTCGCCATCGCGTGGATCGACTGCCGTCGCCCCGCCGCCGTTCCCGCTTAGGCTTTCTCGATACGCACCGGGACGCCCTTGGAGCCGGGCGTCTTCGACAGCTCGTCATTGAGCCCCACCGGCACCAGCACGTTGCACTCGGGGTAATAGCCCCCGACCGTGCCGCGCGGCAGCTCGAAGGTGACGACCTTGAGCCCGGTCTTGCTGCGTGCGACCCCATCATCCATGTCGCCATGGACAACCACAGGGTCGCCGTGCTCGAGCCCCAGATCGGCCATGTCGATCTTGTTCATCAAGAGCACGTCACGCGTCCCCTCGATCCCGCGGAAGCGGTCCGAATAGCCGTAGATCGTGGTGTTGAACTGGTCGTTGGAGCGCATCGTGATCATCCGGTAGCGGCCCGGTTTGTCGTCGAACCCCAGCGCGTTGAGCTTGGACGGCGTCGTGAACTCCAGCTTGCCACTCTCGGTCTTCCAGATGCGATCATGCGCCGGATTGCCGCGCCAGAACCCGCCCGGCTCGTTCAGCCGCTCGTTGAAGCCGCGGAAGTCGTCCGGGTAGGTCGCCTCGATCAGGTCTCGGACCTTGGAGTAGTCCTTCACCCACTCGTCCCATTTCAGCTTCGGGTTAGGCTCGCAGGTCGCCTTCGCGATGCTACAGGTGATCGCTAGCTCGGATTTCAGCTTGTCCGACGCGGGCGCACCCTTGCCGAGCGAGCCATGGATCATCGAAAAGCTGTCCTCGACCGAGACGTATTGGTTACCCGTTTCCTGCTCGTCCTTTTCCGACCGGCTCAGACAGGGGAGGATATAAGCCACCTCGCCCGGATAGAGATGGGAACGGTTGAGCTTCGTCGAGATCATCACCGTGAGCTTCTGCTTCGGCCACGCCTCTTCTATCCGGTCGCTATCGGGTAGCGCCCGAACCAAGTTGCCGCCGAGCGAGAAGGTAGCCGAGACCTTGCCCTCCAGCATGGCCTGCGCGGCGTCGACGATGTGGAAACCGTCTTCCTGCGGCGGCTCGAAATCGTAGAGCTCGCGCAGCTTGTCCATCGGGATCAGCTTCGCCTTTTCGGCGATGCCCACCGTACGCTGGCCCTGAACGTTGGAGTGGCCGCGCACCGGGCAGCACCCCGCGCCCTTGCGCCCGATATTTCCGCGCAGCGCGAGGAAGTTCACCAGCATCCCGATATTGGTCGCCCCATGCGCGTGCTGAGTAAGCCCCATGCCATAGACGCCGATGACCTTCTGGGCGTGGATGTAGACATCCGCCGCCTGCCGCAGCTCGGCCTCGGACAGCCCGCATTCCTCGGTGATTTGTTCCCACGACGTCGTGCGGCAGAAGGTCAGGAACTCGTCGTAATTGATCGCGTGCTCTTTCAGGAACTCCCAGTCGACGACCGCTGGGCGACCCTGCGCCTGGGCTTTCTCGTCCTCTTCCAGCACCGCCTTGCACAGGCCGGTCAGCGCCGCGATGTCCGAGCCTGCCTTCAACTGGTGATACTGGTCGGAGATCTTCGTCTCGTGACCCCGTGCCATGTCGTAGAGGTTCTGCGGATCGACGAAGCTGACGAGCCCCTGTTCCTTCACCGGATTGAAAGTGACGATCTTCGCCCCGCGATCCTTCGCCGCCTTCAGCGGATGCAGGAAACGCGGCGAGTTGGTGCCGGGGTTCTGACCGAAGAAGAAGAAGCAGTCGGTCTCTTCGAGATCTTCCCAGAGAATGGTGCCGACCGGCGAGCCGATCACCTTCTTGAGGCCGACCGAAGTCGTCTCGTGGCACATGTTGGAGCTTTGCGGCAGGTTGTTGTTGCCGTAGGCGCGCGCCATCAGAGCCCAGAGATAGCTCGCTTCCAGCCCGGCATGGCCCGAGGAATAGAATACGACCTCTTTCTTCGGCAGCCCCTTCAGGATCGTCCCGATCTCTGAGAAAGCCTCGTCCCAGCTGACCTCGATATAGCGGTCGGAGGCGCGATCGTAGCGCATCGGCGCGGTCAGGCGGCCGGTCTTTTCCAGCTCGTGATCGGGCCAGTCCTTGAGTTCCGCAACCGTATGATCATCCCAGAACTCGGGCGTGTGGCGCGATTTCGTCATCTCCCACAGCGTCGCCTTCGCCCCGTTTTCGCAGAATTCGAACGGGTGGTAATTGGCAGGTTTCGGGAAGGCGCAGGAGGCGCACATGAAGCCGCCCGGCTTGTTCTGCCGCTCGAGTTCGCGCAGCACGTCAGGCGAAGAAGGCCAGGATTCACCGAAGATCCGGGCGATACCCTTCAACGAGCCCCACCCGCCCGACGGGCCGCTTTCTTCGGGAAGTTTTTCTAGCTTGTCAGACATGGCGCGCAGCTCCTCCGGTTTTGGTCCGCGCAGATACGAGCACGCGCGCCCCGAGGGACGCGCGTAGGCCGGACTTACCGGCTGAAGGCGACATATGGAAAACGTCGGGCATGAAATCTGTACGCGGGATATGGATCACGCAGACCCAACCAAGCGTTTGCGCCCCCGGTTCCAGCGGTTCTCGCGCCTCACTCAGTAGTGATGTTCATGCTCGGACGTCTTGCCGCGGAACACCCAGTAGGCATAGGCCGTATAAGCAAGGATGATCGGCAGGAAAATCGCCGCGCCGACGAGGATGAAGCCCTGCGACATCGCCGGTGTGGAGGCCTCGCGGATGGTGATCGAGGCGGGCACGATATAGGGGAAGATCGACAGTCCCAGTCCCGCGAAACAAAGCACGAAGATAGCGATCCCCGACAGGTAGGCGACGACGCCTCGGTCCGAGCGGATCGCCGTCCAGTAGCCGAAGCCCGCCACGAGCAGCAGAAGCGGCACCACCGCGCTCCAGATCACGCCCGGCCATTGGAACCAGCGGTGATAATATTCCGGATGCAGGAACGGGGTGGCGAGCGAAGCGAGGCCGATGAACCCCAGCGTCGCGATCAGCGCGCGCTCCCCGATCCGGCGCGCCAGATCATAGAGCCCGTGCGAAGTCTTGATGACCAGCCAGGCCGCCCCCAGCATCACGTAGCCCGCCACCAGCGCCAGCGCGGTGCCGAGCGAGAAGAAGCTCACCCAGTCGAACGGGCCGCCGGTAAAGGTCCGGTCGGTCACTTCGGGGCCGCGCAGCAGCCCGCCGAGGATCGCGCCCTGCGCCAGCGTCGCGACGAGCGATCCGCCGAAGAACGCCCGGTCCCACAGCCGCTGCCAGCGCCGGGTCTTGCCGCGAAACTCGAAGGCCACCCCCCGGAAAGCGAGCGCGAGCAGCATTATGACGATTGGGATATAAAGTGCGTTCAGGATGATCCCGTAGGCCAGTGGAAAGACGGCAAGCAGACCGCCGCCGCCCATCACCAGCCATGTCTCGTTGCCGTCCCAGACCGGGGCGACCGAGTTCATCGCGCGGGTGCGGTTCTCCTCGGAGCCGAGGAACGGAAACAGGATGCCGATGCCGAGATCGAACCCGTCGAGCACCACGTAGGTCAGGATCGCGAAGGCGATGATCGCGGCCCAGATGTCGGGCAGGTAATGCACAAATCCGGTCATGCGTGGGCCCCCTCTTTCTCGGTCGTCACATCATTGGCGAGCATCGCGCCCGCCACGCCGCCTGCGCGCTGCGGCGTGTTCTCCACCGGCTCGGCACCTTCCGGTCCGCGCCGCATCAGCCGCAGCAGGTAGAAGGTGCCCGAACCGAAGAGGAAGGCATAGACCACGACGAACCCGATCAGCGCGGCCCAGGCCTGCCCCGCCGTCAGCGAGGACACGGACTCCGCCGTCGTGAAGTGACCGTAGATGGTGTAGGGCTGGCGGCCGAATTCGGTGGTGAACCAGCCCATGATGATCGCGAGGAAGCCGCCCGGCGCGAAGACCAGCGCCACCTTATGGAACAGGCCCGGCTCGTGCAGGCGCTTGCGCCACATCAGCCAGCCGCCCCAGAGCCCGATCGCGGCGAAGGCGAAGCCGAGCCCCACCATGATCCGGAAGGTGAAGAAGACGATCGTCATCGGCGGGCGCTCATTCGGCGGGAAGTCCCCGAGGCCCGGCACCTCGCCATCGAGCGAGTGGGTCAGGATCAGCGAGGACGCATAGGGCACCTCGATCTTGTAATCGGTGCGCTCCTTGCTCGGGTTCGGGATGCCGAAGAGGATCAGCCCGGCACCCTTGCTGGTCTCCCAATGCCCTTCCATCGCCGCGATCTTGGCAGGCTGATGTTCGAGCGTATTGAGCCCGTGCTGGTCGCCGGCGAAGATCTGGATCGGTGCGGTCACGAGGATCATCCCGATCGCCATGCGGAACATGGTGCGCACGGCATCGTCCGCATTGCCCCGGATGTGATGCCACGCGCCGACACCCGCCACGACGAGCGCGGTCGTGAGATAGGCCGCCAGCACCATGTGCACGAAACGATAGGGCAGCGAGGGATTGAAGATCACCTCGAGCCAGCTGGTCGGAATGAATTGGCCGACATCGTTGATCTTGAAGCCCTGCGGCGTCTGCATCCAGCTGTTCACAGAGAGAATCCAGAAGGCCGAGATCAAGGTGCCGACCGCGACCATCGTGACCGCGAACATGTAGATCCACTTGTTCACCCGGTTGCGGCCAAACAGCATGATCCCGAGGAAACCGGCCTCGAGGAAGAAGGCCGTCATCACCTCGTAGCCCATCAGCGGCCCGATCACCGGGCCCGCCTTGTCGGAAAAATGCGCGAAGTTCAGGCCGAACTCGTAGGACATCACGACGCCCGAGACGACACCCATCCCGAAGACCACCGCGAAGATGTGTTTCCAGAACTCGAAAATTCGCTGGTAGACCTGTTTGCCGGTGATCATCCGCAGGGCTTCCAGCACCATCAGGTAGCTCGCCGTGCCGATCGAGAAGGCCGGGAAGACGATGTGTGCCGCGACGACGAAGGCGAATTGCGCCCGCGCCAGATCGAGTGTCGGTATGTCGAATATGCTCATGGTCGTCCGCGTTTCTGCACGTTACGTGATAAGAACTAGACTTACCCGAGGGTACGGCAACCGCCGGGCCATGGTTCAAACGTCGCAGCGTGGCGGGATGTCGCAGGCTCAATGAAAAAAGCCCGCGCGGAGTTCCGCACGGGCTTTATACAAAGTTGGCGTCACGTCTTTCACGCAACTTGCTTGAGGGCGCTTTCTTCCGGGATGAACTCCTCGTGGAGCGCCTTGATCACGGGCTTAAGATCGTCCCGTTCGAGGACGAATTGCACATCCACATTCCGCGGGCCCTGCGTGGCGCCGAGGCTTTCCATATCCGCTTTCGCGATCGCCTGCAGGCCACGGGTCAGTACCGAGAGACCGCTCAGGTCACGCCCGATGACCGAGGCCATCGAGAGCATCCGGGCCGAGATTTCCGCCGAGGGATAAATCTCGCAGAGATCCTTCTCGACGCGCTGCAGCACACGGATCGGGGCATCGACGTAATGGGTGATCGTGTTCGCATTCGAGGCCTTGGACACGATACGAACGTCGTGGCGCGTCAGCACCTCGAGGATCTTGGCGTCGTAGCCCTTCACGCCGACCATGTCCTGTTCGAACACTTCGAGCGCGATGATATCGAGGCCGGTCACCATTTCGACCGCCGCTTCCTTGGCGGGCTTGTCGTCGATCAGCGTGCCCGGATCGCCCGGGTCGAACGCGTTGGTGACACGCAGCGGAACGTCCGCCTGGCGCAGGGTCTTGGCTGCCTTCGGGTGGATCGCCTCCATGCCCATGTTCGACATCTGGTCGGCCACGTCATAGTTCGTGTGACCCAGCTTGCGCACCTTGCCCTCGCCCACCAGCTTCGGGTCGGCGGAAGACAGGTGGAATTCCTTGTGAATGATCGCCTCGCGCGCGCCGGTGAGGGCTGCGAGCTTGGAGAAGGTCACTTCGGAGTAGCCACGGTCGAATTCCCGCATCAGGCCTTCGGCACATTGCGCATAGCCCGTCACGATCGGAAGCTCGGATTTCGGATCGATGTCCTTCATCGCACCCATGATCCGGCCTTCTAGGTCGTGATCGGTCTCGTCGCGCCAACCGGACAGGTCGACGAGACGTGCGTTCACGCCGTTGCGCTGCAACAGGAGCGTCGTGACGAAAGCGGAGTGCGCCTCGCCCAGACCCGACAGCAATTCGCGAATCTGCAGCATATGCTGCGAGAGCCGGAAGTGCCCGTAGGAGCACAGACGCTGCAGGTCGATCAGGCAGTTGCGCGCGCCTTCGGTGCGCTCGCGGACGAACTCGGTCGCCTGCGCGATGTCGCCGGGATGCTTGAGCACATTCTCATGGGCTTCGATCATCGCGGTGGACACGCGGCTCAGCGCCTCGTGCCAGCCATGTTCGCTGTCGGCCTTTGCGAATTGCGCATAGACACCCGCCTCGCCCGATTTCTTGTGTTCGAGCAGCAGATCGGTGATGCCACCGAACGCCGAGACGACGAAAATGCGGTTATAGAGATCGGCGCCCTTGCGGTCTCCGATGAACAGCGTGTCGAGCAACTCGTCCACGCGGCTCATGGAGGTGCCGCCAATCTTTTCGACCGTGTGATTCTGGTGGGTCAATTTGGCCCCCTTACGAATTTTCCAGTTCTTCGGCCGGCGCGTACGACCCGTCTTCACGGTGAACCTCGTTACCGGTCACCGGCGGGTTGAAGCAGCAAGCCATGACGAGGTCTTCGTCCCCCGCGACGAGGCGGTGATGGTCATGCAGGTTAAGCGCATACATCACGCCCGGTTTGATTTCGTGGCGCGTGCCGTTGTCGAGCTCGGTGATGTGGCCGTTGCCCGAGATGCAGTAGACGCTCTCGAAATGGTGCTTGTAGTGGAACGTGTGATCCGAACCGGCCTTCAGCGTGGTGATGTGAAAGCTGAAGCCCATCTTGTCGTCGGCCAGCAGCATGCGAACGCTGCTCCAGTCGGCATCGGACACGTCGCGGTCTGTGTTCTTGAGCTTGTTGAAATCACGAACGATCATGATCGTTTCTCCGTATTTGAATTCGTTGGATCGCCGGGGAGGGGGCGGCGGATTATTCCGCCGCGATGTCCGTGCGTTCGCCGGTCACCTCGGTGGCGGCTTCACGCAGGATTTCCAGCCCCTTGCGGAATTGTTCCATCGGCGTGGTCAGCGGTGCGAGAACCTTCACGACCTGGTCGTCATTGCCCGAGGTTTCGATCACGAGACCTTTCTCGAAGCAGCGACCGCAGATCGCCGAGGCAAGCTCGCCGGTGCCGACATCGACACCCTGCATCAGGCCCCGGCCCTTGAGGAAGGCACCCGGCACGAGATCGGCCACGGCGGCCAGACCTTCACGCAGGACGTCCGATTTCACGGCCAGTTCCTTCTGGAACTTGTCGTCGGCCCAGAACTTCTCGATCGCCACGGTGGCGGTCACGAAGGCATGGGTGTTGCCGCGGAAGGTACCGTTATGCTCGGCCGGGCCGAACACGTCGTAGTCGGGACGCACCAGAACCAGCGCCATCGGCATGCCGAAGCCGGAGATCGACTTCGCTTGGGTCACGACGTCCGGCATCACGTCCATCTCCTCGAAGGAGAAGAAGGTGCCGGTGCGGCCGCAGCCTGCCTGAATGTCGTCGATGATGAACAGCGCACCGTGCTTGCGGGCGACTTGTTCGACGCCTTTCACGAATTCCGGGCTTGCGGCGTTGAGGCCGCCCTCGCCCTGAACCGTCTCCAGCATGATCGCCGCCGGAGCGTCGATCCCGCCCGAGGCGTCCGAGAGCATCTGGTCGAGCAGCGCGACCGAATCGACGCCATCGGCATAGGCGTCATAGGGCATGCGGGTCACGCCATGCGTGTCCATACCGGCGCCGCCACGGTGATAGCCGTTACCGGTCGCCGCCAGAGCGCCCATGGTCACGCCATGGAAGCCGTTGGTAAAGGTGATGATGTTGGTGCGGCCAGTCGCCTTGCGCGCGATCTTCATCGCGGCTTCGACGGCGTTCGCACCGGTCGGACCGACGAACATCAGCTTGTGGTCCATGCCGCGCGGCGCGAGGATATGCTCCTCGAAGGCGCGCAGGAACTTGCCCTTGCTGTCGGTGTGCAGGTCTAGCGCGTGGCCCATCTTGTTCTCGGTCAGGTGCTCGATCAGCGCCTGCTTCATGTCCGGGTCGTTATGCCCGTAGTTCAGCGACGAGCAACCGGCGAGGAAGTCAATATAGGTGTTGCCCTCGGCGTCGGTCAGCTCCGAGCCTTGCGCGCTGGTGAAAACGGTATCGAAGCCGCGGCAGTAGGAGCGGGCTTCAGACTCGCGTTGTGTAAAGATCGTCTTATCCGTCGAATGAACGGTCATGGGGGACTCCGTAGAATTGGGGGAAAGAGGAGGGTGCGCGGCCTGAGATCAGGCGGCAGCACGCGCCTCCTCGGGGAAGGTGATGGTGACCATATGTTCGGTCGAGGCGTGGCCGTCGAAATGGTCTTCTTCGTGGAAGTGCGCCTCATCGGTCAGCTCGCCGCCCATCGAACGGGCGAAGGAACGGAAGAGCGCCCAGCTGGCTTCATTGCTCTTAGTGATGGTCGTCTTCAACTTTGTGCAGTCTTCGGCGACGTCGCGCTGGATGAGGTGGCGCAGCATACGCTTGCCAAGACCCAGCCCCCGCGCGTCGGGGGAAACAGCCACTTGCCACACGAAGAACGTGTCCGGCTCGGACGGGGCGATGTAGCCCGAAATCCAGCCGACGACCTCGCCTTCGCGCTCCACGAGGACACAGGTGTCCCCGAAGTGATCGCACTGCAGAAGGTTGCAATACATCGAATTTTCATCAAGCGGCTTGCAGCGGCGGATCAGCTTCCAGATTTCGCTGCCGTCTTCGGACTCCGGCTTACGGAAGACCAGTTCAGAACCCTTCTTGATCGACTCGACTTGCGGCACAGCTCTTTCCTCTCGTTTGCTTCGGTAGCCTAAGTAGTTCATGCAGTCGAAAATTTCAACCACCTAACTAATGGAACCCGGAAAAGTTCCGCTTATAGCCTTATATTCTTGCTTATAAGCCCTAAATACCGTTAGTATGACAAAGCAAATGAGTAGAAGCGAACGAAATAAGCTTAGCAAAGCCAAGCAATTGCAGAACACGGAACTCTCTGCGATACTGGGTCGTCTTGATAAAAAAGGGGCCCGCCGCCTGATGGAGCGTGTCGATACGAGCCTGATCGCTTTGCGTAGAATCCTGCGCGCGACCGAAATGTTCGGCCGCGACCTGGCGAAGGCTGCTGGGCTGACGCCTGCGCAGTTCCGCGTGCTTCAGGTGATTTCCGAAAAAGGCTGGTCGACCCCCAAGGCCATCGCACAGCGCATGGGCGTGAGCCAGGCGACGATGACAGCGCTGATCGACAAACTCGAGCGCAAGGGCATGGTGACCCGTCAGCGCTCCGAACGGGACCGCCGTCAGACCGACATCGTGATTACGGAGCTCGGCGCGAGCGCGATCGACGAGGCACCCGACGCCCTGCAGCAAATCTTCGTCCGCCGATTCGAGGCACTGGAAGATTGGGAGCAGGCGCAGATCATCGCCTCGCTCGAGCGCGTCGCCTCGATGCTCGACGCGCATGAGATCGACGCCGCCCCCGTTCTCGATTGGGGCGACATTTCCGGCAAGCCGAACTGATCAGGCCCGGATCCACGTCCCGTCCGGGGCGCGGATGAACCTCTCGTTCTCGATCGGCTCGAAGCTCATGTCCCGCGCCCCGTAAAGCGTGATCGACAGAGCGTCGCGCCCCCCTTCGATCACGTTGAACGTATTCGGCTCGCCGCGCAGGCGCGAGGACAGGCCCGTCCCCGCCTGCACGAACAGTATGCCCGGCACAGCCGAGAAGGGGGCCACCAACCCGGTGTGCAGATGCCCCGACAGCACGAGATCCGCACCGCATTCCGACATGCCCTGCAGCGCGTCCCCTGCCCCCTCCATGAGAGCCTTGTCGACCTCGGGGCCGTGTTCGAGCGGATGGTGCATCACTGCGACTCGCAATCTCTCGCCCGCTTCTTCGAATTCCTGACACAGACGGGAGATCGTGCGGTCGGGCACCTTCCCGCGCTGCCACGCGAAGCGGTTGACCGTGTTCACGCCCACCACCTTGAAGCCGTCGGTCTCGTAGACTGGTTCGAGATCGTGATTGATAGCGGATTTGTAGCGCCCGAAGGGCTTGAGCATCCGAAGAACGATATTGTCGAGTGGCGTGTCGTGATTGCCGGGCACCGATAGCGTCTCACTCTCGATCTGCTCGAGGAACATCCGAGCTTGCATGAACTGACCGCGCCGGGCGCGCTGCGTGAAATCCCCCGAGATCACCGTCAGATCGGGTTCGAGCTGGTTCAGTGCCGTAAGAAGCGGCATCTCGAGTTCGGGCAGGCTGCGCCCGAAATGCAGGTCGGAAAGGTGAACGATACGTGTCATGCAGTTGCGTCTTGGGGTTCGGTCTCGCCATGCGTCGCGGGCAGCACGATCCAGAGCGGCTCGTCGGACATCTTGAAGCGGAATGGGCTCTCAGCGCGGCATTTCTCACCGTCATAGGCCAGAAGGCCTCGCCGGCGCGCGGTTTCGATCTCGAAGGACTTCGCCCGGATCAACTCGTAATCCTCGCCCTGCTTTGTCTTGCGGCGCACAAGGCGCATGGAGAGACGGAAGAGATCCCGGCGGGTCTGCGCCTTTGCCACGAGCACCGCGAAGGCGTCGTCGCTGATCACGGTCGCCCCGTCGAGCCCGAAGAAATCGAGCTGATAGGCGGAGCGGGCGATGAAGACGAGCGCCGTGCGTCGACTCAGCTTTTTTCCGTCAGCCGTAATCTTCAGCTGCATCGGGCGCTGGAACCGAAGGAAGGTCTTGAACACCGACCAATGCGCGACGATCCGGCGGCGCCCCCAGCGCGCATAGATGTCCTCGCGCGCCTTCAAGATCGACGGGTAGATGCCGAGCGAGGCATTGTTCAGAAACACCTGCCCGTTCACTTCGCCGACGCGGATCGAGTGCGCCTTGCCTTCGCGGATCGCGCGCGCCGCCTCTTCCGGATCCTCGGAGAGACGCAGGCCTCGGGCGAAGAAGTTGAAGGTGCCGAGCGGCAGTACGGCCATCGGCACATCCTGCCCTAACAGCGCACCCGCGACAGCCATCGCGGTGCCGTCACCACCCGCCGCCACGATCATCTCCGCGCCCTCGTCGAGCGCTTTACGCACGGTCGCCACGATGTCGCTTTCCGGCGACCATCGATAAAGCGACGCACCGTCACCAAGCGCCTCCATCGCGCGGCTGATCGCTTCCTCGTCCTTGGCATTGCCCCCCGAAGAGGGGTTCGCAATCAGCGCTACCGCTTCGCGACGCAGCGCGGCGCTCGGCTGCGGCGGGGCGCCGGAATCGGGGTCAGAATCGGAATTTCCGACGTCTTTCCCGTGACTTATACCGGACGGAAGCGCGGAGTCCGCACCGGGGGTCACGGCGGCGGAAAACCCCGTGCTATTCTCCGACGAAACGGAGTCCTTGGGCTCGGTTGTCATGCTTTCACCTCTTCGTGCGGCTGTAACGCCGCACGGAGCCGGAAAGGTCCGTGAAAAGGTTGCGCGCCTCGACTTGGTTATTTACGACATAGAAGTGTCGGAATTTGGCAAGTCCTGCGCGCGTTCTCACGTGAGCGTGACTTCATGAGGATTCCAACCCGGGAAAATCCGGGACTTATCGCGACCGGTATCACGGCGGCAGCCCGCGCGGATCGCTTCAAATCAAAGCTGCCACAACAGGAGGACCTGTATGAACAAGAAAGCGCTTGCCGCGCTACTGACGGCGCTGCCGCTGGCGACCTTCTCGGCGCCTGCCTTCGCCGCCGACGGCGAATGTGGTTCCGTCACCGAAGCGGAAATGAACTGGGCTTCGGCCGGTGTCGCCGCTTGGGTCGACAAGATCATTCTCGAAAACGGCTACGGCTGTGACGTGACGCTGGTGACCGGCGACACGATGCCCACCTTCACCTCGATGAACGAGAAGGGCGAGCCCGATATCGCGCCCGAGCTTTGGGTGAACGCGGTGAAGGTCGCGCTCGACAAGGCCGTCAGCGAGGACCGCCTCGTGATCGCCGCCGAAATCCTCAAGGATGGCGGCGAAGAAGGCTGGTGGATTCCGAAATACGTCGCCGACGAGCACCCCGAGATCAAGACGGTCGACGATGCGCTGAAGCATCCCGAGCTGTTCCCCGATCCCGAAGAGCCGTCGATCGGTGGCGTCTACAACTGCCCGTCGGGATGGAACTGCCAGATCTCGACCGCGAACCGCTTCAAGGCCCACAAGGCCGAGGAGAAGGGCTTCAAGCTGGTCGACACCGGTTCGGCTGCGGGCCTCGACGGCTCGATCGCCAATGCCTACGAGTCCAAAAAGGGCTGGCTGGGTTACTACTGGGCACCGACGGCGATCCTCGGCAAATACCCGATGGTCAAGCTCGACGCAGGTGTTCCGAACGACAAGAAAGCCTGGGACGAGTGCAACTCGCAGGCCGATTGCGTCGATCCCAAGCCCAACGCCTACCCGACGTCGGACGTGTTTACGGTCGTGACCAAGGAGTTCGCCCAGAACAACGCGGTGGCCATGGACTACCTTGGCAAGCGTGAATGGTCGAACAAGATAGTGGGCGAGTTCCTCGCTTGGCAGGCCGACAACCAAGGCACCAACGAGGACACCGCTTACTACTTCCTCGAGAACTATCCGGATGTCTGGAAAGCGTGGCTTTCCGACGACGTGATCAAGAAGGTCGAGGACGCGCTCTGAGCGGGCGACCCGAGATTTTGGCGCGCGTAAGGGGAGCCTTGCGCGCGCTTTCTTTTAACCGGCGCAAATAATCGACCGGAGGACATAACAAGATGGCATCTTCATGCTGGGGCTTGCCGGAACTGCTCTGTGAGTTCCCTTCCCTTCCCAACTCCACCCTACGCCACATGCGCATGGGCATCGACGACGGGTTCCGCGGCATCGTCCGCGCCTATTCCGATCAAATCGACGCGGCCACGCGGCCGCTTCAATGGTTTCTCAACACTCTCGAACACGCCTTCGTGGACACGCCGTGGTTCATAATCTTCGCGCTGATCCTCGTCGTGGTATGGTTCGCCTCGCGCAATCCGAAGATCGTGATGGGCTCGGCCATGGGCCTTGCCTTCATCGGCATTTTCGGCCTGTGGGAGGACACCATGACCACCCTCGCGATGGTCACCGTGGCGACGCTGATCGCGATCATCCTCGGACTGCCGATCGGCATCCTGATGGCGCGCTCGGACCGGATGCAGCAAATCCTGACGCCGGTGCTCGACGTCATGCAGACCATGCCATCCTTCGTCTATCTGATCCCGGTCGTCGTGATCTTCGGTATCGGCAAGGTGCCCGGCGTGATCGCGGTGGTGATCTACGCGATCCCGCCGATGATCCGTCTGACCAATCTGGGCATCCGCCTCGTGGACAAGGAAGTCATCGAAGCCGCGGACGCCTTCGGCGCCAACCCGCGTCAGAAACTCTGGGGCGTCCAGCTTCCGCTGTCGCTGCCGACGATCATGGCGGGCGTCAACCAGACCATCATGATGGCGCTGGCGATGGTCGTCGTCGCCTCGATGGTCGGTGTCGGCGGCCTCGGTAAAAACGTGCTGCAGGCGATCAACAACCAGTTCTTCACCATCGGCTTCCTGAACGGCTTCGCGCTCGTCGCGATCGCGATCATCTTCGACCGCGCAAGCCAGGCGTTCGGCAAGCGGCTGCAGAAACATTCGGAGGCTGGCCATGACTGATGCGACGACAAACGCAGCGGACGAGACCCGCTCGGGCATCGAAATCCGAAATCTCTACAAGATCTTCGGGGCGCGCCCAAAAGATTACGTGGAGGTCGTGCAGGGCGGCATGGGCAAGGAAGAACTCAACGACAAGCACAACCATGTGCTCGGTCTGCAGAACATCAACCTCGACCTGCCGCCGGGCAAGATCTCGGTGATCATGGGCCTCTCGGGCTCGGGCAAGTCGACGCTCATCCGCCATATCAACGGGCTGATCATGCCCACGGCCGGGGAAATCCTCTATAATGGCCGCGATGTGGTAAAGATGAACGAAGAGGAGCTTCGTGAATTCCGCCGCCACGAGACCGCGATGGTGTTCCAGAAATTCGCGCTTCTGCCGCACCGGACCGTGCTGGAAAACACCTGCTACGGCCTCGATATCCAGGGTATCGACCGCAAGGTGTCCGAGCCGATCGCGAAGAAATGGATCTCGCGCGTTGGTCTTGCGGGCTACGAGGACAACTACCCGAACCAACTCTCGGGGGGCATGCAACAGCGGGTGGGTCTAGCCCGCGCGCTGGCCAACGATGCCGACATCCTGTTGATGGATGAGGCGTTCTCCGCGCTCGATCCGTTGATCCGGATGGACATGCAGAAGGTACTTCTTGACCTGCAGGCGGAGCTGAAGAAGACGATCGTCTTCATCACCCACGACCTCGACGAGGCGCTGCGGCTAGGAGACAAGATCGCGATCCTGCGCGACGGTGCGCTAAATCAGGTGGGCACTGGGCAGGAAATCGTGCTGCGCCCGGCGAATGAATACATCGCCGAGTTCGTCCGCGAGGTGAACCGGGGTCGCGTGATCCGGGCGGAGACCATCGCGATGCCATTGCCGGAAGGCGAGCTGCCGAAGATGAAGGTAAAAGCCAGCTCGGTGCTCGAGAAGATCGCGCGCCGGATGGCCGATGCCGAGGTGCGCATGGCGACTGTTGTCGACAAGGCGAACAAGCCGATCGGCGTGGTCGACATGCCGACGATCCTGACGGCCATGGTCACGCCCGCAAGCGTCGAAGAAGGCGATGACGCGGTCGAGGAAGACAGCGCCGCCTGAAGACTACGGGGCCGCCGCGCCAGCGTGGCGGCCCTGCCCGGCTCAACCCATCAGAACCAGCTGGGTCCGCGGCGCGACAATCGTATCATGTTGGCGCTGGTGTGGTTTCCGATCTGCGTCATCGAAGCCGAAATCGCCCGATCTGCCGTCTGTCCGCGCATCAGCGCGAAAGCTGCAGCCTCTGCCGCCGCCGCAACCGCCACTGGCTTTTCCTGCATCATCTGGAACGATTCGAGCGGGGAAACATCCCAAAGCCCCATCATCCCCGCGACTCGCATCGAGATCACCGCTTGCGCCTCGACGCCGATCCGCGCGGCCTCGAAACCGATGCGCAAAAAAGAAAGGGGATCCATGCAAACTCCTAGAACCAGACACCGCTGCAAAGCGACGCGGGGCCGTCAGGATCGCAGGTACAAGTAAAGATAATGCACGTTTCTTGGCGGTCGAGGCGGAAAAAATCAGATTTCCGCGATCTTGACGTTACAAAACGCCAAGTATTGCTTGGCCGCACCGGTTTTCCACCTTGCCTTCACGGCACTGTGACCCATCCTTTTAGCGTCGCTCGCGTATTGACAGGGCGCAGACGTGAACCAAATGGTTCAAAAATCGCGCGCGGGCCGGTCGGCGGGGCCGAAACCATGCGCAAACAGGGATTTTGACGGGACATCCAAATGATCAAACGCCTCCTCATCGCTCTCGTCGCCCTCATCCTCGTGGTGGGTGGCGTCGTCGGCTACAATCTTTTCCGCTCCAAGATGATCGCGCAGTTCTTCGCGAATATGAAGCAGCCCCCCGTGGCGGTTTCGGTCAGCGAGGTGAAGCCCATCACCTGGGAGCCGGGCCTCGAGGCGATCGGGACCGCCGCCGCCGTGCAAGGGACCGAACTTGCCGTCGAAATGGGCGGCACGGTGCAGGCGATTCATTTCGAAGCGAACGACAAGGTCGAGAAGGGCGAGGTGCTCTTGCAGATCGACGACAGCTCCGAGCGCGCCGATCTGGCCTCGGCCAAGGCCGCTCAGGACCTCGCCGAGACCAATCTCAAGCGCGCGCGTCAGCTTGCCGACCGGGGCGTGTCCGCCACCTCCAATCTCGATCAGGCCGAAGCAAGCGCACAGGAAGCGCGCGCAAGCGTCGCGAAGCTCCAGGCCTTGCTCGAGAAGAAGCGCCTGACAGCGCCGTTTGCGGGCATCATCGGCATTCCGCGGGTGGAGGTCGGCCAATATGTCGGAACCGGCACCACTTATGCGACGCTGCAGGATCGCGATCATATGCGGGTCGACTTCACCCTGTCCGAGCAGCAGGCGCGGCTGGCCGAAGCGGGCCAGACCGTCAAGGTGCAAACCGAGGACGGCTCCGTCGACCTGAAAGGCGAGATCACCGGGATCGAGCCCAAGATCGACCCGAATTCGCGCCTCGTGACGCTGCGCGCCGAGGTTCCCAATGGCGAAGGCAAGCTGACGCCCGGCCAGTTCGTGCATGTCACTGTCGTGCTGCCCGCAGAGGATAACGTGATCGCCCTGCCGCAGACCGTGGTCAGCTCCAACCTCTACGGCGATTCCGTCTACGTGGTGCGCAAGGAGACCCCGAAGGCGCGGATAAGCCGCAGTTGGTCGCCAAGCAGGTCTTCATCACGCTCGGACGCCGCTCCGGCCAACTCATCGAAGTCACCAAGGGTCTCAAAGCGGGCGACATGGTCGTCAACGCGGGTCAGAACAAGCTGAACTCCGGCGCGACGGTGAGCATCGACAACGCGATTTCGCCCGATCCCGATGCGCCCTCGACCGAAGAGGTGATGAAAACCTTCGGCATGGAGGGCAACGCCGCGGCAAACTCCGAGGCGTCTTCGGACGGCAACTCGAGCGCCAGCGCGGAGGGGGACTCGGACACCACGTCGGACGCCTCATCGGACACGACCTCAGACGGCGCGAAGGCGCAGTAAGGCCAAGCCCATGAATATCTCCGAGATCTTCATCCGCCGCCCCGTCCTGTCGATGGTTCTGGGCGCGTTCATGCTCCTGCTGGGGGCGCAGGCCTATTTTAACCTGCCCGTCCGCCAATATCCGGAAGTCGAGGAAACGGTGGTCACCATCACCACCGCCTATCCCGGCGCCTCGCCCGAACTGATCCAGGGCTTCATCACCTCGCCGCTCGCTGCTGCCGTGGCGACCACTGAAAACGTCGATTACGTCACCACCCAGTCGCGACCCTCGGCCTCGGTTATCTCGGTGCATATGAAGCTCGGGTCCAATTCCGACGCGGCGATGACCGAGGTGCTCTCGAAAGTGCAGCAGGTGAAGGGCCAACTGCCGTCGGCCGCGAAGGACCCGGTGATCCAGAAGGGCACCGGCCAGACCTTCGCGCTGATGTATCTCGCGGCGCTCAACCCCAACATGACGCCCGAGCAGCTGACCGAATATCTGCGCAGGGTGATCCGTCCGCGCATGTCCACGATTCCGGGCGTCGCGCAGACCCAGATCATCGGCGCCTCCGATTACGCGATGCGGGTCTGGATCGATCCGGACAAGCTGGCTGCGCGCGGCGTCACGGCGTCGGAAGTGGTGGGCGCCATCCAGGCGTCGAACTTCCTCTCGGCCCCGGGCAAGACGAAAAACGAATACGTCGCCCAGTCGATCACGTTGCAATCCACGCTGCAGACGCCCGAAGCCTTCGGCAAGCTGCCGATCACCGGCAAGGGCGATGACGTGGTGCGCCTCCGCGATGTCGCGAAGATCGAGCTCGCCAAGGCCTCCGAGAACGAGATCGTCACCTTCGAAGGCAAAGAGGGCACGTTCCTCGGCGTCTACCCGACGCCGGCTGCCAACCCGCTCGATACGGCGGCGGCGGTGCGCAAGGCGCTGCCCGATATCAACGCAACGCTTCCCGAAGGCATGAAGATCGAGCTGGTCTACGACTCGACCGAGACGATCTCGGCCTCGATCCACGAGGTGTTCAAGACCATCGGCGAGGCGGTCGCGATCGTGACCGTGGTGATCCTTCTGTTCCTCGGCTCGCTGCGCTCCGTGGCGATGCCCATCGTGACCATTCCGCTCTCGCTGATCGGGGTGCTCGCAGTGCTTCTGGCGCTGGGATACTCGATCAACCTTCTCACACTGCTGGCAATGGTGCTGGCGATCGGCCTCGTCGTCGATGACGCGATCGTGGTGGTGGAGAATATCCACCGACATATCGAAGAGGGGATGAAACCGATCCCCGCCGCCGTGCGGGGCATGAAGGAGATCACCGGACCGGTCATCGCGATGACGATCACGCTGGCCGCCGTGCTCGCGCCCCTGGGCTTCACCGGCGGGTTGACCGGACAGCTGTTCCGTGAATTCGCCTTCGCACTCGCTGGGTCGGTGATCCTGTCAGGGATCATCGCGCTGACGATCACGCCGATGATGTCGGGCCGCCTGCTGAAACATGGCGAGTCCAAGGGCTTCCAAGCGTTCGTCGACCGCAATTTCGATCGGCTCTCGGGCTGGTACGGGCGGCGTGTCGACGGCTCGCTCGACCTGCGCGGGATCACGCTGCTCATCGTCGTTTCGCTGGTGGGCGTGACCGGGTTCATGCTGATGAACACCAATTCCGAGCTTGCCCCGGACGAGGATAACGGCGCGCTCTTCGCGATCCTGAACGGGCCACGCTACGCGACCAGCGACTACACGCAGAAATATATCGACCAGGTCGGACGCGACACTGCCGACATCCCCGAAGTGCGCACCGATTTCTCGATCGCGGGCTTCGGCGGCGACAGCTCTCAGGGTATCTATATCTGGGCGCTCAAGGACTGGGCGGATCGCACCCGCAGCCAGAAGGAAATCCAGCAGGAGATCCAGAGCGATCTGGGCAAATCGACCGGCCTGAAGGGCTTCGCTTTTGCGCCGCCGTCGCTGCCGGGCACCGGGGGCGGCCTGCCGATATCGGTGGTGATCCAGTCGATCCACTCCGCCAAACGCGTCGCCGAGGTGGCCGAGGAGATCAAGAACAAGGCGCAGGCCACGGGCAAGTTCATCGTCGTACAGAACTCACTCAACTTCGACAGCCCGCAGGTCAATGTCACGATCGACCGCGACCGGGCGGCGGCGCTGAACGTGCCGGTCTCGGATATCGGTTCGACGCTGGGGCTGTTGGTCGGCGAAGCGTCGGTGGCGCAGTTCGACCGCGACTCCAACAGCTACGACATCATCCCGCAGGTGCCTCAGGAATTCCGCGCGAATCCCGAGGAGCTGGGCCGCTACTTCGTCCGCTCCGCCTCGGGTGCGATGATCCCGCTGTCATCGCTCGTGAAGATCGACACCGGCGTGAACGCCGCCTCGATCGAACAGTTCGACCAGTTGAACGCGGCGACGATCACGGCGCTCCCCCTGCCCGGCGGCTCCACCGGCGAGGGCGTGCAGACGATCGTGGACATCGCCAATCAGGTGATGCCCGACGGCTTCTTCGTGAACTATTCGGGCCAATCTCGGATCGAGACTCAGCAAGGCAATACCATCGTGATCGCCTTCGCGGCGGCCGTGCTGGTGATCTATCTGGTGCTCGCCGCCCAGTTCGAGAGCTTCCGCGACCCCTTCATCATCATGATGACGGTGCCGCTGACGATCTTCGGCGCGGTGCTGCCGCTGAACCTCGGCTTGGGCACGCTCAACATCTATTCCGAGGTGGGGCTGATCACGCTGGTGGGGCTGATCACGAAACACGGGATCCTGATGGTCGAGTTTGCCAACCAGCAGCGCGAGCAATCGGGCCTCACCCGCCGGCAGGCGATCGTGAAGGCCGCGCAGACCCGTCTGCGTCCGATCCTGATGACCACCGCCGCAATGGCGCTGGCGGTGGTGCCGCTGATCCTCGCGCAAGGCGCGGGCGCAGAGGCACGCAAGGCGATGGGCCTCGTGATCTTTTCGGGGATCCTGATCGGGACGATGTTCACGCTGTTCGTGGTGCCGATGTTCTACACCTTCATCGCGCCTTCGGACAAAGCCTACAAAGCGGCCGAGGAAAAACGTCTGGCCGCCGGCTGAGACGGAAGGCAAAGTCTGGGGGCTTCGCGCCCCCAGCCCCCCGCGGAAAATGTGTGCCAAGGCGAAGGCTTACCTCTTTCGCCTTGGCGTATATCCCGGGGTGAATTTCCGAAGGACAGAGGGGGCAGCGCCCCTTTTTTATTGCGACCTCAGAGGCCCCCGCCCCTGTCAGAGATGCGCGAGGTAGCTCGTTACCGCAGGGCGCACAGTGGATTGCCCTGCATTGCGCGCCTGCTGGATCACCTGCCGCAGTTCCCCCAGATCGGCGCGGCGGATCAGATGTTTGACCGGACCGATCGAAGCGGGTCGCATCGAAAGCGTACGAATGCCGAGCGCCGCGAATGTCAGCGCCTCGATCGGGCGCCCCGCATCCTCGCCGCAGAAGCTGAGGCTCGTGTTCGAAACCGCGCAGCGTGCGATGATCCGCTCAAGGAAGTTCAGGAAGGACCCGTCAAGTGTATCGTAGCGGCGACGCACCCGTTCGTTCTCGCGGTCGGCGGCGAAGAAGAACTGCTTCAGATCGTTGCCGCCGATCGAGATGAAATCGCAATCGCGATAGAAGCTGTCCGGCGCGAAGCCGAGGCTCGGGGTTTCCAGCATCGCGCCGATGCGCAACTCTTCGGGCACGGTGCGGCCCAACTGGGCCTCGCGATCGCGGACCCGCAGCAAGGTATCGCGCGCGGCGTAGAATTCCTCGGGGAGCGCGATGAAGGGAAACATGATCGACGTCGGGCGTCCGTCGGCTGCGCGCAAGAGCGCCTGCAGCTGCATTCGCAGGATACCCGGCTTGTCGAGCCCCACCCGCAGCGCGCGCCAGCCCATCGCCGGGTTCGGCTCGTCCTGCGGCTTCATGTAGGGAACAACCTTGTCGGAGCCGATATCAAGCGTGCGGAAATTCACCCGTCGGCCGTCGGCCGCGTCCATCACCCGCTTGTAGAGCTGAACCAACTCGTCGCGGCGTGGCACCTTTGTGCGGGTCAGGAATTGCAGTTCAGTGCGGAACAGCCCCACCCCATCAGCGCCGGAGCCCTTCAGGGAGGGCAGATCCGCCATCAGCCCAGCATTCATCATCAGCGAGACAATCTGGCCCGATCGATCGACCGCAGGTTGGTCGCGCAGCGAGGCATAGCGTTTCTGCGCCTCGGCCTGCATCGCGATCTTGTCGCGGAATGCATGCGCTACACTTTCCTCTGGCCGCAGGTGCACCACGCCCTGATCACCGTCGACGAGGATCGGGTCACCGTTCAGTGCCTCCGCCGTAATCCGGCCCGCATGGATCACCAGCGGAATCGAGAGCGCGCGGGTGACGATCGCGGCATGCGAGCCGACGGACCCCTCCTCCAGCACCACGCCCTTGAGTTTGCGATCATAGTCGAGAAGTTCCGCCGGGCCGATATTGCGCGCCACGAGCACCGGGTTTTCGGGCATCTCGGCACCGGTATCGCTGCCCTGCCCCGTCAGCTGCCGCAGCAGGCGGTTCGACAGGTCGTCGAGATCGTTGAGCCGTTCGCGCAGGTACGGATCGGGCGCCTTGCGCATCCGGTCGCGCGCGGCGTTCTGCTCCTTCTCGACCGCAGCTTCGGCAGAGAGGCCCGCTGCGATGTCTTCGAGCATCCGCCGTTTCCAGCCCTTGGAGGCGGCGAGCATCTTGAAGGTTTCCAGCACCTGCCGCTGATCCTTGTCGATCAGGGTCGGGCTGGCGAGCATCTCGTCGATCTTGCCGCGCAGTTCGGTGATGGCCTCCTCGAGGCGCGCGGCCTCTGCCTCGGGATCTTCGGCGACCGGGTTCGTCACGACGACGCGCGGCTCGTGCAGCCAGACGCGGCCCTCGGCGGCCCCCTCTTGGCCCGTCGCACCGCGGAACATGACCGGGAAGCGGTGTGTCGCGCCGATCTCGGAATTCTCGCCGCCGGTGAAGGCGCCAAGCTCGGTCATTTCGGCCAGCACCATCGCGACCACCTCGAGCCCATAAAGTTCGTCATCCGAGAAGCTGCGCTCGTCCTTCGACTGCACGACCAGAACGCCCAGCTTTTCGCCCACGCGCTGGATCGGCACGCCGACGAAGCTGGAGTAAATCTCTTCGCCCGTCTCCGGCATGTAGCGGAAGCCCGGCTCGGAGGGCGCATCGGCGGAGTTGATCGGGCGGCCCGACCGCGCCACGCGGCCCACGAGACCTTCGCCCAGACGCATCCGCGTGTGGTGGACAGCCTCTGCCTTCAGACCTTCGGTCGCGCAAAGCTCTAGCGTTTCGGGATCGCGGAACAGATAGATGGAGCACACTTCGGTGCCCATCGAATCCGCGATGATCTGGGTGATGTGGTTGAGCCGGTCCTGCCCGTCGCCCTCCGTGGCCAGCGTATCGCGCAGGCGTCGCAACAGCGTGCGACTATCACTTTCGCTCAGTTCCACCATCCGCGCAGGTCGTCCCTGTTGCTGCGGCCCTTCGGGTTACTCAGGCCTTGTCGAGTTCGAAGGCATCATGCAGGGCCTGAACCGCCAGTTCCAGATATTTGCGGTCGACCAGCACCGAAATCTTGATTTCCGACGTGGAGATAACCTTGATGTTGACGTTTTCGGCGGCCAGCGCCTTGAACATCTTCGCGGCGACCCCCGCGTGGGAACGCATGCCGATCCCGACGACGGAGATTTTCGCCACGTCCTCGTCGGCGACCAGCTCGTCGAACTGGATCAGACCGGCGTCGCGGGCATCTTCCATCGCCTTGCGGGCGCGGGCCACCTGATTGACCGGGCAGGAGAAGGTCATGTCGGTGACCTTGACCTCATGCTCGGCCTGACGCTCGGAGATGTTCTGGACGATCATGTCGACATTCACACCGGCATCCGCGAGCGGCCCGAAGATCGCGCTGGCGATACCGGGGCGGTCTTCGACCGTCACGAGGGTCATTTTCGCTTCGTCGCGGGAAAAGGCGACGCCGGAGACAACTTTCGATTCCATGATTTTATCCTCGTCGCAGACCAGAGTGCCCGAATTCTCCGTGGTTTCCTCGAAGGAGCTTAGCACGCGCAGCGGCACCTTGTAGCGCATCGCGAGCTCGACCGAGCGGGTTTGCAGAACCTTCGCCCCGAGGCTCGCGAGTTCCAGCATCTCCTCGAAGGCGATGCGGTCGAGCTTGCGCGCCTTGGAGGAGACGCGCGGGTCGGTGGTGTAAATGCCGTCGACATCGGTGTAGATGTCGCATCGCTCCGCGCCGAACGCAGCGGCGAAAGCCACAGCGGTCGTGTCCGAGCCGCCCCGGCCGAGCGTCGTGATCCGGTTCTCCGGCGACAGCCCCTGGAAGCCGGCGATCACCGCGACCTTGAAGCCTTCGGAGAATTTCTGGTCAAGATTTTCGCGCGGGATCGACACGAAGCGCGCCGCGCCATGCGCAGAGGTCGTGTTGATCGGCACCTGCCAGCCCTGCCAGCTGCGCGCGGAGACGCCCATCTCCTGCAGACGCAGCGACATCAGGCCGGCGGTGATATTCTCACCCGAGGAGACCACGGCGTCGTATTCGCGCGCATCGTAGAGCGGCGACGTGGTCTCGACCCAGTTGACGAGTTCGTTGGTCTTGCCCGACATCGCGGAGACGATCACGATGACATCGTAACCGCGCTCGACTTCACGCTTCACCTTTTCGGCGGCGTTTGCGATCCGGTCGAGATCGGCGACGGAAGTGCCGCCGAATTTCATCACCAGAATGGGCATGGAAATCCCCCTTGGGCAGAGTCGCGCCTCTGCTAGCTCAAGCCGTTGGGGCACGCAAGAGATTTGGCGTTTCCGGGCCTGCAGATCGGCTCGGGGGCGCTGCCCCTCTTCGCGTTCGCGAACTCACCCCGGGATATTTGGAAAGAGCGAAAAGGGTCAGTTCGTCTTGCGAGTCGACAGGAAGGGCAGCGGCAGAACCGGGAGCCCGTCCTCGAGCATCTTGCGCGCGTCGTCGAGTTTCGCCTCTCCGTGGATCGCGCGTTTCTTGGCGGTGCCCTCGTGCATCGCGCGCGCTTCGGTAGCGAAGTTCATGCCGACGTAATCGGAGTTCTTCTCGATCTCGCGACGCATCGCGGCAAGAGCCTGCTCGGCCTCGGAATGCGGCTGCGAGAGGGGGCGCTCAGGCACGCCCTCCTGCGCTTTGCGTGTCTGCGCGACGGGCGGCGCCATCAGCGATTTCTCGACGTTTTTCGAGCCGCAAACCGCACATTCCAGCTGGCCTGCGGATTTGAGCGCCTCGAACCCGGAGGCCGAGGGAAACCAACTGTCGAAGCGGTGCTCATTCTCGCATTGCAGCGTATAACGGATCATCTCTGCATCTCCCGAATGGGTAAGCAAATAGGCTATTTAACCCGCGATGCAAGCATATTGGCGCAGGTCATAGACGCGCGATGAGCGCGGTTGCGATGCTTTCGACATCGGCTGGCGGCCCAAGCGCCGCCCGCGCGGCGCGCGCCATTTCCGCCTGTTCGTCGGCGTCGAGCGTGGCGAACGCAGCGGCGAGATCCGACTCGGTCGCGCAAAGCCGCGCGCCGCCTGCCGCGTCGAGTGCGGCATAGGCTGCGGCGAAATTCGCGACATCCGGACCATGCAGCAAAGCGCAGTCGAAGCTCGCCGGTTCATAGGGGGTATGACCGCCCTTTTCGACAAGCGAGCCGCCCACGAAGCACAGGCCCGCGCTCGCATACCAGCGGCCCATTTCGCCCAGCGTATCGGCCAGATAGACCTCCGCGGTCGGGGGCCCGTCCTTCGAGCGGGTGGTATGACGCAGCCCGGCCTTGGCGATCAGAGCTGCGATCTGGGGCGCACGGCGGGGATGGCGCGGGGCGAGGATCAGGCGCAGGCCCGGTCGGTGCGTGCGCGCCTTCGCAAAGGCGGCGAGGATCGTCGCGTCTTCCCCCTCATGGGTCGACGCGGCCAACACCGTGTCGCTGCGCGGCCAGTCGAGCGGCACGCCCGGTGCGACGGTTATCGAGGTCTTGAGGTTGGCGGGGGGCATCAGCCGCTCTTGCGGCAGGCCAAGGTCGAGGAACCGCGCCTCGGACCCCGCATCCTGCGCCGAGAGCGCGGTGATCTGCGACATCATCGGCTGCGCGATGCCAATCTTCGCCCAGCGCGCCGCAGAGCGGGCCGACATCCGCGCACCGATAACGAAGAGCGGCCGTTTCGCCTGCGCGAGCAGCGCCATGCGGTTCGGCCACAGCTCGTTCTCGATCACGACCAGCGCGCGGGGGGCATGGCGCGACAGGAACCGCCGCAGCACCGCACGATGGTCGAGCGGCGCCATACGGATCGCGATGCGGGCATCGTTCCAGCCCTGCCCCAGCGCGCGCGCCGTCACCGTGTTCACCGTCACCAACAGCTGCAACGCAGGATCGGCGGCCAGCAGCGCTTCGATCAAAGGCTTGGCGGAGGTCAGTTCACCATTCGAGGCCGCGTGCAGCCACAATCGTCCCGGCGCGGCCTCCCCACCGCCCAACCGCTCCAACAAAGCGACCCGGCTTTCGCGTCCGCGCAGAACGCGCCAGAGCAACGCCGCCAGAACAGGCAGGCTCGCGATACTGACGAGAAGGCGGTAAAGGACCATGAAAGGCTCCGGCGAGATTTGCGCCATAGAACGGATCACCCCCCTCACAGGCAAGCCCCTCCTTGCGTTTTCGCAAAGCGACTTTGCGCGAATGAACGGTCCATGGCCTTGTTTCCCGGACGGCAGCTTGCGAAAGTCCTGCCCGGAGGCGCAGTTCGGGAGGGGCTTATGGAGCAATACGATTACATCGTGGTCGGGGGCGGCAGCGCAGGCTGCGTTCTGGCCAACCGACTGTCGGAGAACCCCAAGCACAAGGTGCTGCTGCTGGAGGCCGGCGGGCGTGACAACTACCACTGGGTCCACATCCCCGTCGGTTATCTCTATTGCATCGGCAACCCGCGCACCGACTGGGGTTTCAAGTCGAAAGCCGAAGCCGGACTGAACGGGCGCGAACTGCTCTATCCACGCGGGCGCATCCTCGGCGGCTGCTCCTCGATCAACGGCATGATCTACATGCGCGGCCAGGCCCGCGATTACGACATGTGGGCGCAGGCGGGTAATCCCGGCTGGGGCTGGGACGAGGTGCTGCCGCTGTTCAAGAAGCAGGAAGATTTCTATCGCGGCGAGAGCGACCTGCATGGCGCTGGCGGCGAATTGCGGGTCGAAGAGGCCCGCGTGCGCTGGGAGATGCTCGATACTTTTCTCGAGGCCGCCGAAGAGGCCGGGTTCCCACGCACCGACGATTTCAACACCGGCACCAATGAGGGCGGCGGCTATTTCCACGTCACTCAGAAATCCGGCTGGCGCTGGAGCGCGGTGAAAGCCTTCCTGAAACCCGCGATGCAACGCCAGAACCTGCGGATCGAAACCAATGCGCAGGTCGAGAAGCTCCTGATCGAAGAGGGGCGCGTAATCGGCATCCGCTACAACCAGAACGGACAGAGCCACGATGTGAAGGCGGGCGAGACGGTGCTCTCGGCGGGCTCGATCGGCTCGGTCCAAATCCTCGAGCTCTCGGGAATCGGGCGCGGCGACGTGCTGTCCCAGCACGGCATCACCCCGGTGGCCGAAGTGAACGGTGTGGGCGAGAACCTGCAGGACCACCTGCAACTGCGCGTGATCTACAAGGTCTCGGGCGTCAAGAGTCTCAACACCATGGCCTCGACGCTCTGGGGCAAGGCGAAGATCGGGATGGAATATGCGCTGTTCCGCTCAGGGCCGATGTCGATGTCGCCGTCGCAGGTGGGCATCTTCACCCGCAGCTTCCCCGAGAAGGAGACGCCCGATCTGGAGTATCACGTCCAGCCGGTCAGCCTCGACAAGTTCGGCGACGCGGTCCACGCTTTCCCCGGCATGACGGCGAGCGTGTGCAACCTGCGCCCCGAGAGCCGCGGCCATGTGCATATCACCTCTCCCGATTTCCGCGCCCATCCCGAAATCGCGCCGAATTACCTCTCGACCGAGGGCGACCGCCGCGTCGCCGCCGAAGCGATCCGGCAGGTCCGCCGTGTCGCCTCGCAACCGGCCTTCGCGAAATACAAGCCCGAGGAATATAAGCCCGGCCCGGACTATCAGACCGAAGCTGAGCTGGTGAAAGCCGCGGGCGATATCGGCACCACGATCTTCCATCCCGTCGGCACTTGCCGGATGGGGCCTGATGACGGTGCCGTGGTCGATCCGCGGCTACGGCTGAAAGCGCTGAAAGGGCTGCGCATCGCGGATGCCTCGGTGATGCCGACGATCACCTCGGGCAACACCAACGCACCGACGATGATGATCGCCGAAAAGGCGGCGCAGATGATCCTTGAGGACGCGAAGGGCTGAGAAGCTGCTCTCGCCTAGTGGTACGTAGGGGGCGCTGCCCCCGCTCCTTCGGAGCCCCCCGGGATATTTTCGACAAGAGAAAGCGAAGCTACCTTCCTCTTGGTCCAAATATCCCCGCCGGAGGCATTCGACGGAAAACAGGGGCGCGGCGTCGCGATCACTTGGCGATGCGGGCGACAAGCTCCTCGCGCAGAACGCCCTCATCGGTGCCGGTGTCCCGGGCAAGGCGCTTAAGCCCGAAATGGACGCGGGCGATTTCCTGATAATAGCTGGTGAAGGCGTAGTTCACCGCAGCGCCCGCGACTGCGCCCAGAAGCGGCGCGGCCTGGGCGGCGAGCTTCTGACCCAGCACGATCGACAGGCGAGGCGCGACCTTTGCGATCAGCGACTTCATGCTCGACCCGGTGATCGTCGCGCGCGCGGCGAGGAAGCTCAGATCCATCCCGTCATCATCCTCGAGCGGCCCGGCAGATGCGAAGACCCGCAGACATTCGAGCCGCACTTCCTCGGAGGCCGGGTCAAAGCCGTGTTCGGCGGCGATGCCCTGTATGGCGCGCAGTAGCATCGTGACCGTGAAGGGCAACTCGGCGAGCGAACTGCCCAGACCGCCGACGCCGCCTGCGGCCCCCATTGCGGTGGTCAGCGTGCGGTTCATCCAGTCGGGCCGGTCCGCGACGATTCCGCGCGAGCGCTCGGCGGCTGTCATCGCGCCCGAAAGCGCGCGCTCGGTCGCCCCATCCAGACCGTTGCGCACGGGCCCCGGCAATTTGCTCAGAAGCCCTTCGGCGGAACCTCCGACATAGCCGATCAGCTGCATCACCACGCCGCCCGCTGCGCGGTGGCGTTTCGCGAGGGTGTCGAGCTGGCCCAGAATCGCAGGGTCGCTTACGGGGGGAAGAATATCTGCCATCATCGCCTCCTTGCCTTTTCCAGATATGGGGCGGCGGGAGCGCTTCGGCAATCAGTCGTCTTTCTCGACCTGACCGTGCACGCCCTCCCAGGCACCGGGCACCAGTTCGAGCCCCAGAACGCGGTCGGGATTGGTTGGCGGCGGCATCTCGACATCTTCGAGCTTTGAAAAGCCAAAGCGCTGGTAATAGGGCGCGTCGCCCACCAGCAGCACACGCTCCCAGCCGAGATCGGCGGCGCGCGAGAGGCTTTCGTGCATCAGAATTCCGCCCAGGCCTTCGCCCTGCCGCGTCGGGTGGACCGCGATCGGCCCGAGCAGCAGGACGCGCTTGCCGCCGACCCGCACCGGCCAGTAGCGGATTACGGCGGCAAGGATGCCGTCCTGACGCAGCGTGAGGCAAAGCTCCCGGACCGGATCGACGCCGTCGCGAAGGCGATAGGAGGACAGCGCCGTGCGGCCCGGCGCGAAGCAGAGGTCGTAGAGCGCCTCAACCTCCCACCAGTCCTCTGCCGTCTCTTGCGCGAGCTCGTGCATCGCCGCCCCTTTCAGGCTGCCCCTTTCCTGCGCGGTAGCATGCGCTAAGTTCGGGATCAAACAGGAGAAAGCATGTTCTATCGCACCTCGGATGGCCACCCGCTCGCGCATAACCCGTTCAACTCCATCGTCGCCCCACGCCCGATCGGCTGGATTTCGACGCGCAGCGAGATGGGCGACAATCTCGCGCCCTATTCCTTCTTCAACGCGGTCGCCTACACGCCGCCGCAGGTGATCTTCGCCTCGACCGGGGTGAAGCCCGATCGCGACGGCACGAAGGACAGCGTCTCGCAACTGCGCGAGGCGGGGGTGTTCTGCGCCAATCTCGTGACCTATGCGCTGAAGGACCAGATGAACGCCTCCTGCGCCAACTATCCCGCGGGCACCGACGAATTCGCCGAATGCGGGATCGAGAAAGCGGAATGCGAGACCATCGACTGCCCGCGCGTGGCGGCGGCGCCCGCCTCGCTCGAATGTCGCGTCGTGCAGGTGATCAAGCTGCTGGGCGAGGGTAATTACCTCGTTCATGGCGAAGTGACCGGCATCCATATCGCCGATGATTGTCTGAAGGACGGGCTCTATTCGCCGCCCGACCGTCTGGTGCGGCTCGGCAATCGCGGCGATTACGCGGCCGTGTCGGAAACCTTCGAGATGCTGCGGCCTAAGCTCTGACCCGCGCGCGGATCCGGCTGCGGCGGCCTTCGACCAGCGTGTAGAGGCCGCTCGCCACGATCAGCGCCGCGCCGAGGATCATCGCCGCGTCGGGCCGCTCGCCGAACACGACCGCCCCGAGGATCAGCGCGAAGATCAGGCGGGTGTAGCGGAAGGGCGTGATGACCGAAACCTCGCCCATACGCATCGCCTTCGTCAGCGACCAATAGGCGAGGCTGCCGAAGGCCACCGCGCCGGCCACATCGCGCAGCGAAACAAGATCGGGCGTCGTGACGCCGCCGAAGATCAGAAGGATCAGTACGCCGGTCGGGATCAGCATCATGAAGCCGTAGAAGCTGAGCTGGAAATTCGACAGGACCGGCGGGCAGGCGCGCGTCGCCAGATCGCGCCCCGCAAAGCCCAGCATGCCCAGAACGGTCCAAAGGGCAGCCGGAACGAAACCGTCGAGGCCGGGGCGCAGCACGATCAGCACGCCGATGAACCCGATCCCCACTGCGACCCAGCGCCGGATGCCGACACGCTCGGAAAACACCACCGCCGCGCCCGCGACGACGACGAGCGGTGTCGCCTGCAGGATGGCGGAGGCGTTCGAGAGCGGCGTCAGCGCGATCCCCAGCGTATAGCCGAGACGCCCGATCACTTCGAGCGCGAGCTTGATCAGCAGCGGCTTCGAGGCGAGCGCCGGGTGCAGCAGCCGCTGACCGCGCGCCATGATGAGGGTTGCGAAGACTGCCATGCCGCCAATGCCGAACAGCATCAGCACCACGCCCACCGCGAGATGGCTCGAGGCGGATTTGACGAACATGTCTTCCATCGCGAAGGCCGCCATCGCGACGACCATCAGCACCGAGCCGCGGATATTTTCCATAGATCCTCTCCCGTGAGGGCTCCCATTTCCCTCGCCCATCGGCGATAGACCGCGCGGCAAGTGGCTGCAATCCCTCTTTCCTCCCGCGCGCGCGGGCCTTAGGCTCGCCGCGACGCGGAAAAGACAGCCGGAGGATGCGCGGAATGGACAGGATGATCGGGGTGATCGGCGGCTCGGGCGTCTATCAGATCAACGGGCTGGAGGCGGCCGAGTGGGTCACCGTCGAGACACCCTTCGGCGCGCCCTCCGATCAGGTACTGACCGGCAGCCTCGATGGCGTGAAGATGGCTTTCCTGCCCCGCCACGGGCGCGGCCATGTCGAGACGCCGACCACCGTCCCCTACCGCGCCAATATCGCCGCGATGAAGCAGCTGGGCGTGACCGATCTCGTCGCCGTCTCCGCCGTGGGTTCGCTGAAAGAGGCCTATGCGCCGGGCGATTTCCTGATTGTGGACCAGTATATCGACCGCACCTTCGCCCGCGAAAAGACCTTCTTCGGTCCCGGCATGGTCGGTCATGTCTCGGTGGCCCATCCCGTCTGTGCGGAGCTTTCGACCGCCTGCGCCGAGGCCGCGCGCAAGACCGGCGTCACCGTCCACGAGGGGGGCACCTATGTCGCGATGGAAGGCCCGCAATTCTCCACCAAAGCCGAGAGCGAGCTTTACCGCCAATGGGGCGCTGATGTGATCGGCATGACCGGCATGCCCGAGGCCAAGCTCGCCCGCGAGGCGGAACTGCATTACGCCTGCGTCGCGATGATCACCGATTACGACTGCTGGCACCCCGATCACGATGCCGTGGACGTAGCGCAGGTCGTTGCCGTGGCGATGAAGAATGCCGATAAGGCGCGCGCTCTGGTCGCGGCCCTGCCGGGTCTGCTGAAAGGGACAGCGGGCGATTGCGCCACCGGCTGCACCCGTGCCCTCGACAGCGCGATCATGACCGCCCCCGACAAGCGCGACCCCGAGATGACGCGCAAACTGAAGACCATCGCGGGCCGCGTGCTCGAGCTCTGAGGATCCCATGAACGTCAAAGACTATATCCGCACCATCGCCGACTTCCCGCATGAAGGGATCATGTTCCGCGATGTGACCACGCTTTTCGCCGATCCGCGCGGCTTCCGCATGGCGATCGACCAGATGCTTCACCCGTGGGCGGGCCAGCAGATCGACAAGGTCGTGGGGCTGGAGGCGCGCGGCTTCATCATCGGCGGCGCGATCGCGCATCAGCTGTCGAAAGGCTTCGTGCCGATCCGCAAGAAGGGCAAGTTGCCCGGCCAGACGATTTCGCAGGCTTACCAGCTGGAATATGGCGAGGCGGTGATGGAGATGCATGAGGATGCGATCAAGCCCGGCGAGAAGGTTCTGGTCGTCGACGACCTTCTGGCCACCGGCGGCACCGCGCAGGCGGGCATCCGGCTGATCGAACGCGTGGGCGGCGAGATCGTGGGCCTCTCCTTCATCGTCGACCTGCCGGAACTGGGCGGGCGCAAACTGCTCGAAGACCGCGGCATGAATGTAAGCGTGCTCTGCGAATTCGAGGGGGCGTGAGCCCCCGTCCGGTCCCCGCCATTCTCGCCGTCGTGATCCGCGACGGACAGGCCCTGCTGGTGCAACGGGCCAACCCGCCCGATGCCGGGCTATGGGGCTTTCCCGGCGGCAAGGTCGAGCTTGGCGAAACGCTTCTCGCGGCGGCAGAGCGCGAATTGCTGGAGGAAACCGGCGTGCAGGCGCGGGCCACCCATGCCTTCAACGCGCTCGATGTGCTTGCCCATGACGATGCGGGCGCGCTGGAGCATCACTTCGTGCTGATCGCGGTCGAATGTCAGTGGCAGGCCGGAGAGCCGGTCGCCGCCGATGACGCTCTGGATGCGCGCTGGGTCGATGTAGACCGGATGGGGAACGACCTTCCCCTAAGCCGCGATGTAGCACGGATCGCGCGGCAGGCCGCCGCGCTGGGGCCGCGTTAACGTCTTTCTTACGCAAATCGACCTAACCTGACCGGGCCAGATGGTTCGGCTGCTTGCAATGACACGTGAACCAGAACGCCGCGCTCCGCCTGCTCTCCTGGCGGGGCGCGTTTCTCTTGGCCCTCAGCGCTCCGCCAGCACCGCGCCGGGGTTCAGGATGCCCTTGGGATCAAGCGCCGCCTTGATCGCGCGCATCGCGGCCAGCTTGCCCGGATCGCCGTAGCGCTCCAGATCGCCCACCTTGAGCCGCCCGATCCCATGCTCGGCCGAGATCGAGCCGCCGAAACGGTCGACCAGATCGTAGACCGTCTCGGGGATCGCACGGCGCAGGTTCTCGTATTCCTTGCGGTCGCGCCCCTCGGCGGGGAAGGCGTTGAAATGCAGATTGCCGTCGCCGACATGGCCGAAGCAGTTGATCCGGATATTGCCGAGGTCGAGAAGAGCGCCACGCGCCTCTTCGATGAAAACGGCCAGTTTCGGCAGCGGCAGCGAGATGTCGTGGCTCGATATCGACCCGATCCGCTTGTTCGCTTCCGGCAGGCTCTCGCGCAGCGACCACATCTGGGCGCGCTGGCTCTCGGAGCTTGCGATCACCCCGTCGCTGACCAGCCCCTCGGCGGCCTCGAACAGCTCCGCAAGCGCCTCTTCCGGGGTGAGCCCCTCGGGCAGACCGATCTCGATCAGCACCGACCAGTCGGGGCGCGCCTCGAAAGGTTGATGTACCTCCGGTCCGACCTCGTCGAGGAAACGCAGCCCCTGCCCCGAGATCAACTCGAAGGCCGAGACACAGCCCGGCATCCGGGCCTCGGCCAGTTCCAGAAGTTCCAGCGCTGCGGCGGGGCTTTCAACAGCCATCATCGCCGTGCCGACCGCCGCCGGGCGCGGGAAGAGCCGCAGCGTCGCGGCCGTGATGATCCCGAGCGTGCCCTCGGACCCGATCAGCAGGTCCTTCAGATCGTAGCCGGTATTGTCCTTGCGCAGATGCTTGAGGCCGGAGATCACCGTGCCATCGGCCAGCACCGCCTCGACGCCCAGACACAGCTCGCGCGCGTTGCCATAGCGCAGTACGTTCACCCCGCCCGCATTGGTCGCCAGCACACCGCCGATCCGGGCGGAGCCCTGGCTCGCGATGGTCAGCGGAAACAGCCGCTCCACGCCTTCCGCCGCCTGCTGCGCCTCAAGCAGAGTCGCGCCTGCCTCGATCTCCAGCACATGGCCGCTGACCGCGCGAACCGCGTTCATTTTCTCGAGGCTCAGGATCACCGGCGCGGGGCCGTCCTCGGTAATCTGGCCGCCAACCAGCCCGGTGCCGCCGCCATAGGGCATCACAGCGACGCCCGCCGCGTGGCAGTGCCTCAGCACCGCAGCGACCTCTTCGGTCGACGTCGGCTTCACCAGCACCCCGCCGATACCGTGATAGCGCCCGCGCGGCTCTTCGAGATAGGACGCCCCCGGCGCGCCGAGGCTCAGGCGCGGCACCGCCTCCCGCAGCGTCTCGACGAAACTTTCATCAGCGGCGGTACGCATCTCTGGCTCCTTCGGCTTGGCTTAAGTATCCTGGGGGGCTGGCTGCGCCAGCGGGGGCAGCGCCCCCTCTGCCGTTCGCCCCGCAACATGTCGCGCGAGCGCAGGCGCCCCTATCGGACATCCGTCCGTCCCCGGCGATCCGAGCGCAGGTTGGAATAGAGGACGTGATTGCGCCAGCGCCCGTTGATCTGCAGGTAGCTCTGCGCGACTCCCTCGTATTTGAAACCGGATTTCTCCAGAACCCCGCGCGAGGCCGCATTCTCGGGCAGGCAGGCCGCCTCAATCCGGCTGAGGTCGAGCTTGGTGAAGGCGTAATGCACGACGGCCTCGATCGCCTCGCGCATGTAACCCTGACGCGCGTGACGCTGGCCGATCCAATAGCCCAGCGTGCCCGCCTGCGCCGGTCCGCGCCGGATATTGTCGAGCGTGATCGCCCCGAGGAACGTCTCATCGCGGCGCGAGAACAGGAAGACGGGGACCGCGGTGCCATTCGCGATCGCGCGCGCGGCCCAGTAGACCCGGTTGGAGAAGGCCTTGCGCCCGAGATGGTCGGAGGACCAGCTCGGCTCCCACGGGGTCAGGAAGGCGCGGCTGTCCTCACGCAGGCTGGCCCACGGGCGATAATCCCCATGCTGCGGCGGACGAAGGATCATCCGATCCGTATCGATCCGCAGCTGACGACGGCGCGCGAACATCAGGCGGCGAGCCTTTCCCGCAATGCGCCCAGTTCGGGAGCATCCTTGACCGGACCGTAAAGCGCCATCGCGGTGCGACCACCGATCGCGAGCCGTTCCCCGAAATCGCGCACCGCGTCACGGGTGACGCTGTCGATCCGGGCCGAGGCCTCGTCGATCCCGGGCACCCGGCCCCAGATATAGAGGCTGCGCGCCATGCGTTCTGCGCGCGCCGAAGCGCTTTCCAGCCCCATCAGCAGCCCCGCCTTGATCTGGGCGCGGGCGCGGGCGATCTCGACCTCGGTCATGTCTTCGGCCGCGCGTTTCAACTCGTCGATGGTCAGCTCGGCCAGACCGCGAATCTCGTCGCCCGACGTGCCCGCGTAGACGGTGAACATGCCGGTGTCCTCGTAGGCGCCGGCCTGCGAGAAGATCGTGTAGCACAGGCCCCGTTCTTCGCGGATCTTCTGGAACAGGCGCGAGGACATGCCCCCCCCCATCGCGACCGAATAGACTTGCGCGGTATATAGATCGGCGTCGCGATAGCTGGGCGCTTCGATGCCAAGCGCGAAATGCGCCTGTTCGAGCTGTTTGATCTCGCGCCGCTCGTTGCCAACCCATTTCGCCGGATAAGGCGCGGGGTTCAGCGCGGGGCGCAGATCACCGAAGATATCCTCGGCGCGTTTCACGATCTCCGCGTGATCGACATTACCGGCCGCCGAGAGGATCATCTGATCCGGGCCGTAATGCTCGGACACGAAGCCGGACAGATCGTCGCGCGCGAAGCTGCGGACCTTCTCCGCCGGGCCGAGGATGGTGCGGCCCATCGGCTGATCAGGGTAAGCTGCCTCTTGCAGCCAGTCGAAAATCACGTCGTCGGGCGTGTCGAGCGATTGGCCGATCTCTTGCAGGATCACGCCGCGCTCCACCTCGATCTCACGCTGATCGAAGACCGGGTTAAGCAGGATGTCCGAAATAACGTCGAGTGCGAGCGGCACGTCTTCGGCCAGCACGCGGGCGTAATAGGCGGTCATCTCGCGCGAAGTATAGGCGTTGATATAGCCGCCCACATCCTCGATCGCTTCCGCGATCTGCAGCGCCGAGCGGGTCTTGGTGCCCTTGAACGCCATATGTTCGAGGAAATGTGCGATGCCGTTCTGCTCGGGGCGTTCGTGGCGGCCACCGGCAGTGATCCAGACGCCGATCGCGGCGGAGGCAAGGCCCGGCATCGTCTCGGTGATGATACGCAAGCCGTTCTTCAGGGTGGTCATTTCGATCATGTGCGGCGACGCTCCCGGATCAGCGCTTCAAGGTCGGCGAGGTCGTTCGGCACCCGGGTCACACGCTCCTCGCGGGTGAACAGGTCGGCCATGCGGGGCGGCAGATCGGGGCGGATGCCCGTCGCCTCTTCCACGGCATCGGGGAACTTCGCGGGATGCGCGGTCGCGAGCGTGATCATCGGCGTGGCCGGGTCACGCGCGACGGCAGCTTTGCCCACGTTCACGCCGACCGCCGAATGCGGGCAAAGCAATTCGCCGGTTTCCTTGAGCGTATCGCCGATCTCCTCCATCGTGCGCGCCTCGCCGACCGAGCCGCTGTCGTAGATATCGCGCAGCGCACCGATGGCGTTTTCGGAGACGGTGAAGGAGCCGTCGGTTTTCAGCTCGTCCATCAGCTTCTCGATCGCGGCCCCGTCCTTGCCGTAGGCCCAGAACAGTGCGCGCTCGAAGTTCGAACTCACCTCGATATCCATCGACGGCGAGATCGAGGGCGTGACGCCCTGCTTGGTGTAATCGCCCTTCTCGAGGCAGCGATGCAGGATGTCGTTCTGGTTCGTCGCGATCACCAGACGCTCGACCGGCAAACCCATTTCCTTTGCGAGAAAGCCCGCGAAGATATCACCGAAATTGCCGGTGGGCACGGTGAAGGACACCTTGCGATGCGGCGCGCCGAGCGCCACGGCGGAGGAGAAGAAATACACGATCTGCGCCAGCACGCGGGCGAAGTTGATCGAGTTCACGCCCGCCAGACCGACCTCGTCGCGGAAGTCGAAATCGTTGAACATGTCCTTCAGCTTCGCCTGACAATCGTCGAAATCGCCATCGAGCGCGAGCGCGTGGACGTTGCCCTCGACGGGCGTCGTCATCTGGCGGCGCTGGACCTCGGACACACGGCCATGCGGGAAGAGGATGAACACATCGACATTGTCGAGCCCGCGGAACGCCTCGATCGCGGCCGAGCCGGTATCGCCCGAGGTGGCGCCGACGATGGTGATCTTCTGATTGCGCTTTTGCAGCTCGATCTGGAACAGCTGTCCGATCACCTGCATCGCGAAATCCTTGAACGCGAGCGTTGGGCCGTGGAACAGCTCCAGCAGGAAGTGGTTCGGCGCCAACTGCACCATCGGCGCGCGGGCGACATGGCCGAAGCCGGAATAGGCGCGGGAAATGGCGCCGCGCAGCTCCTCGTCCGAGAAGGTCTCGGAGACGAAGGGCTTCATCACGCGGAAGGCGATTTCCTCGTAGGGCTGCCCTGCGAGCGCGGCGATCTCGTCGGCGGAAAACTGCGGCACGGTCTCGGGCACGTAGAGCCCGCCGTCACGGGCAAGCCCCGTCAGCATCGCATCGCCGAAATTCAGAACCGGGGCTTTGCCCCGAGTGGAAACATAACGCATCGTCAATCCTCAGGCCTGTTGCCGCCTGATACGCCAGAGAAGAAAGATTGTCATCCCGGCCCAGACGATTGCGAGCAAAAACCAGGTGATCGCGTAGCCGAGGTGATCGTTGGGGATGCCGGTGATCGTGACGGGGACCGGCGTTATGCCCTGCGCCGCGCCTTGGACGGTGCGGGCAACGATCAGGATCGGCTCGGTGCCGAGCTTCGCGGCCATCGCAGGCACGTCGCGGGCGAACCAGATGCCAGACTTCGCGTCGGGCTTGGGCGTGTAGCTGTCGGCTTCTTCGGGCCAGTGCAGGTTTCCGGTGACGGTCAGATCCGTTGCGGGGCGGTCGGTGCCTTTCTCGCCCTCGGGGATGAAGCCATGATCGAGCAGGATCTTGCGGCCCTGATCGGTCTCGAAAGCGTCGATGACCCGGTAGCCCGCGCCGACGCCCTTCTGGCCCGAAAGCACGAGAATCTCCTGCCCCGTCGTGCGCCCGCTTACCGTGACGGGTTCGTATTTCAGCGGCTTGGTGTCGGTGCCTTCAGGCGGCAGCGCCTGCGGCTGGCCTTCGATCTTGGCGGAAATCTCGGCCAGCATCGCCTCTTTCCAGCCAAGGCGCTGCACCTGCCAGATGCCGAGCGAGATCAGGATCGCGCAGCCGACGACGCCCAGCAGCAGCGGAAAGATATAGCGTTTCATCAAGCCTCCAAGAAAGCGGCGCGAGGGTCGCCCCCCGCGCCGATCTGCGCATTTTGCGTGTGATGGCCGGGGGCGCTTACGCGCTGCCCCAGATATAGATCGACGCGAACAGGAAGAGCCAGACAACATCGACGAAGTGCCAGTACCAGGCGGCGGCCTCGAAGCCGACATGCTCGTTCTGGGTCATCTGGCCGCGCATGATACGCAGCAGGCAGACCAGCAGGAAGATCGTCCCGATGATCACGTGCGCGCCGTGGAAGCCCGTCGCCATGAAGAAGTTGGCGCCGTAGATATTGCCCGCCAAACCGAAGGCCGCGTGGCTGTATTCGTAGGCCTGCAGCACCGTGAAGGACGCGCCGAGGATCACCGTGAGGATCAGCCCCTGCTTGACCTGGCTGCGGTCGTTCTCATGGACCAGAGCGTGGTGCGCCCAGGTTAGCGTCACGCCCGAAAGCAGCAGGATTACGGTGTTGATCAGCGGCAGGTGCCACGGATCGAAGGTAACGATGCCCTCGGGCGGCCAGACGCCATCCTTGAGCGGGCTCATCGGGCCCATCGGGTACATGGCGTGCTTGAAGAAGCTCCAGAACCAGGCCGCGAAGAACATCACTTCGGACATGATGAACAGGATGAATCCATAGCGCAGGCCGATCCGGACGACGGGCGTGTGATCGCCGGTCTCGCCTTCGTGGACTACGTCCGACCACCAGCCATACATGGTATAAAGCACCACGAGCAGGCCGCCGAAGAAGACGTAATGGGTGATGCTCTGCATCCAGAGCACCGCCCCGAAGAGCATGATGAAGCCACCAACGGCACCGAGGAAGGGCCAGATCGAGGGCGGTAGGATGTGGTAGTCGTGGTTCTTTGCGTGGGCCATGCGTCTCCCTCCGATGGCTAGTTGACCGTCTCCGTCTCCCTTTGACGGACCGAGGCGGTGTCTTCCGGCTCGGGAAGGTCGGTTTGATAGAAAGTGTAGCTCAACGTGATCGCGTGAATCCGCTTCGCATCCGCATCATCGACGATGCCGGGATCGACGAAGAAGCTCACCGGCATCTGCACCCTCTCCCCGGGTTGCAGCACCTGTTCGGTGAAGCAGAAACACTGGATCTTGTCGAAATAGTAGCCGGCCACATCGGGCGAGACGTTGTAGCTCGCCGTGCCCGCGATGACGTGATCGGTCGGGTTGTAGGCCTCGTAGAAGGCCAGCCCGTTCTGGCCGATCTTCAGCTTCATCTCGGTCTGGACCGGCTTGAATTTCCACGGCATGCCCGGTGCCACGTTGGCGTCGAAACGCACGAGAATCTCGCGGTCGAGAACCTTGTCGGGCAGCACCTCGGCAGTGTTGGTCGTGCCGCCATATCCGGTGGTCTTGCAGAACCAGTTGTAGAACGGCACCGCAGCCCAAGCCCCTGCCCCCATCACGACGATCACCGCGAGCAGCGAGAGCAGCACGCGCGTATTCGACCGATCTGTGGGGCGCTGGGTCATTTCGAGGCGCCCTCCGCCGGCAGCACCGAGGCGCGCGGCTGGTGGTCGTAGGCTTCCATCTTCGAGCCGTTCTCGACCTTGACCACGGTCAGGCCGAAGACGATCGCGACGAACCCGAGAAGAACCGCTCCAAGCCCCACATTGCGGGTGAACCGGCGGATATGGAGGTCACTGTCCCGGGTGATTGCCATCGCTTACCAAGCTCCCAAACCGATATAGCTCAGCCCCGCTTCGGCCAGCAAAGCCGCGAAATGCGCGAAGAGGTAGATGAGCGAGAAATAGAAGAAGCGCTTTTCGACCGCGTATTTGTCGGCCTCCGCCTGCGCCTCGGTGCGGGCGTGAATCTCGATCGCGCCCTTGATGAAGAGCGCATTCATGATCAGCGCCGTCGCGAAATAGACCGGGCCGCCGATCGAGGTGAAACCGGTGCCGACAGCGATGGGGGCGAGAATGAAGGCGTAGAACAGGATGTTCTTGCGCGTCACCACCCGACCATGGGTCGAGGTCAGCATCGGCACTTTCGCCTCGTCGTAATCGGACTTCATGAACAGCGCGAGCGACCAGAAATGCGGCGGCGTCCAGAGGAAAACCAGCAGGAACATCGCCACGGATTCGATCGAGATGCCACCCGTCGACACGGCCCAGCCGATCATCGGAGGGAAGGCGCCCGCAGCGCCACCGATCACGATGTTCTGCGGCGTCGCGCGCTTCAGCCACATCGTGTAGACGACGACATAGAAGAAGATGGTGAAAGCAAGGAACAGGCCCGAGAAGATATTCGTGGCCAGCGCCAGCATCACGCAGGAGATGCCCGAGAGCGCCAGCCCGAAGCCCAGCGCCTCGCGCTCAGAGATGCGGCCCGCCGGGATGGGACGACCGCGAGTGCGGCGCATGATCCGGTCGATATCCGCGTCATACCACATATTCAGTGCGCCCGAGGCGCCACCGCCCAGCGCGATGAACAGGATCGCGACGAAGCCCACGAAGGGATGCACCGGATTCGGCGCCACCACGAGACCGACGAAAGCGGTGAAGACCACCAGCGACATCACGCGCGGCTTCAGAAGCGCGATGTAGTCGCCGAGCCGCGCCTCGTTGTCCTGTTGGCGAATATAGCTGATGTCACTCATGAAAGCGTTCCTCGGGTGTTATCGCACGATGTATTCAGTTCTGTGCGACCCGAACCGCCCCATCCGTCTCGACCGAGGCGAAGTCATTCTTCGCACGCTCGAGCCAGTTAGCGTAAACTTCCGGTGAGACAACTTTGACCACAATGGGCATGTAAGCGTGGTTGGTGCCGCAAAGCTCCGAACACTGGCCGAAATACACACCTTCTTGATCGGCCTTAAACCACAATTGCGCGATCCGGCCCGGCACGGCGTCCTGCTTCACCGCGAAGGCCGGCACGGTCCAGCTGTGAATCACGTCCGCGCCAGTGACTTGCACGACGATCGTCTTGCCTTTCGGCACCACCATCGCGTTGTCAGCTGCCAGCAGGTATTCGTCAGGTGCATAGCCATGCTCTTCGAGGTCTTCCTTCGCGAGCAGAAGCGAATCGAACGAAATGCCCTCATCGGGGTATTCGTAGCCCCAGTACCACTGGTAACCGGTGACCTTCACGGTGATGTCGCCCTCGGGAATTTCCTGCTGGTTCCACAGCGCGGGCAACGAGAAGGCCCCGATCGCCACGAGGATCACGATCGGCACGAAGGTCCAGGTGATCTCGAGAGGCGTGTTATGGGTGAAGCTGCGCGGCGTCGGGTTGGCGCGGCTGTTGAAGCGCAGCAGCGAATAGATGATCAGGGCGAAGACCAGAACGCAGATCGCGGCGATGATGACCAAAAGCATATGGTCGAGCCATTGCTGGTCTTCCGCGAGGTTGGACGACGCTGGCTGGAACCCCGTCCCGCCCAGATGCGGCTTACCGATTACCGGCAGCCCCTTGATCATGTCCTGAGCCGAGGCCTGCCCGGCGACGAGCGTCGACAGAACAGCCGACGTGACAGCGGCCGCGATACCGCGGCCCTTGCTTGCAAAGCGCATAAGTCCCATGTCTCCCTTTTGGCGGCGTTTCTCCCTGCCGCCCGACGGCGTCCGGCTCTCCCAAACCGTTCACCGTTGCGTGTTCTCACTTTAAAATCATATTGGGAGGATGGCGCAAGCAAAAGCTGCGACATTTTGGCAATTTTGATCGCTATCCGAGGAGAGACGATGACCCAGCCCGACCGTTTCGCGCCATTCGAGGACAAGCTCGACAAGGACCGCGCCCTGCAATTGCTGCGCGAGGCGACCGCGGGGGCCGAGGATGGCGAGTTGTTTCTAGAACAGCGCCGATCCGAGGCGCTCGTGTTCGATGACGGGCGGGTCAAGACCGCCTCTTACGACGCCTCCGAAGGATTCGGCCTGCGGGCGGTGAAGGGCGATGTCGCGGGCTATGCCCATTCGACCGAGATTTCCGAAGCCGCGCTGAAGCGGGCGACCGAAACTGCGCGGCTGGCCGTGGGCGACGGCGGCGGCACGATGGCGCCTCCGCCCAAAGGCACGAACCTGCATCTATATAGTGATACCGATCCGGTCTCCGACACGCCCTTCGCGGCGAAGATCGACATACTGCGCGAGATCGACGCCTTCGCCCGCGACCTCGACCCGCGCGTCGTGCAGGTCTCGGCCTCGATGGCGGCGAGCCTGCAGGAGGTCTTCATTCTTCGGCCCGAGGGCGGGTTGGTCTCGGATATCCGCCCGATGGCGCGGATCAACATCTCGGTGATCGTGGAAGAGAACGGGAGGCGCGAGTCCGGCGGTCATGGCGGCGGCGGACGCTTCGGACTGTCGGGCCTGATCGAACCCGCGCATTGGCAACCCGTCGCGCGTGAGGCGCTGCGGATTGCGCTGGTGAACCTGCGCGCCGAGCCCGCGCCCGCCGGGGTGATGGACGTCGTGCTTGGTCCGGGCTGGCCGGGTGTGCTGTTGCACGAAGCAGTCGGGCACGGGTTGGAAGGCGACTTCAACCGCAAGAAATCTTCGGCCTTCGCCGGGCTGATGGGCCAGCAGGTCGCCGCGAAAGGGGTCACCGTGCTTGATGACGGCACGATCCCCGATCGGCGCGGTTCGATCACGATCGACGACGAGGGCACGCCCTCGGGCAAGAACGTGCTGATCGAGGACGGCGTGCTCGTAGGCTACATGCAGGACCGCCAGAACGCGCGGCTGATGGGCGTCGAGGCCACCGGCAACGGGCGGCGCGAGAGCTTCGCCCATGCCCCGATGCCGCGGATGACCAATACTTATATGCTCGGCGGCGATGCCGATCCGGGCGAGATCCTCGCCGATCTGAAGGACGGCATCTATGCGGTCGGCTTCGGCGGCGGTCAGGTCGACATCACCAATGGCAAGTTCGTCTTCAACTGCACCGAAGCCTATCGCGTGAAGAACGGTGTCGTAGGCGCACCAGTAAGAGGTGCGACGCTGATCGGCGACGGGCCGACCGCGATGCAGCATATCCGCGCCATCGGCAACGACCTCGCCCTCGACCCCGGCATCGGCAATTGCGGCAAGGCGGGGCAATGGGTACCGGTCGGCGTCGGCCAGCCGACCCTGATGATCGGCGGCCTCACGGTGGGCGGCTCGGCGGCGTAATCGTTTCCGACAGATACGGGCGGAACGGTCCATGAAGACCGCTTCGCCCGCGCGATCAGAAGCTACAAATCGGCGACGCCGAAAATTTGCAGTCAAAACGCAGAAAATTCCTTCCAAACGCCGCGCACACCGAGTTTTGGTAACAACTTATTAAGAATAACACGGCAAGAAGGGTGGGCGATTGAGGCGGAGGGCCGGATGGAAACAGATTTGTTTTCTTACCCCACCCCCTTCACCCCACCCACCACGGAAGAAGACGAACTATCTGCTCTTCGCCTCATTCGCTCCCGACGTGTCGGGCCCACAACTTTCCACAGATTGATCGGCGAACATGGCTCCGCGACGGCAGCGCTCGCGGCCCTGCCAGAGGTCGCACGCGCGGCGGGCGTCACCGATTACACCCCTTTCCCCGAGAAACAGGCCCGCGCAGAGATCAAGGCGGGCAAGGCCGCAGGGGCGCTGCTCCTGATTCATGGAGGGCCTGACTATCCCCCCGCGCTTGCGCAGATCGACGATGCGCCACCCGTGCTCTGGGCGCTTGGCCAGCCGGAGCTGCTCACCCGCCCGATGATCGCGCTAGTCGGTGCGCGCAACGCGTCCTCGCTGGGGCTGCGCATGGCGAAGCGGTTGAGCGAAGGTCTGGGCGAGGCGGGCATCTGCGTGGTCTCCGGGCTGGCGCGCGGGATCGATGCCGCCGCCCATGAGGCCGCCCTGCTCACCGGGACGATCGCGGTGCAGGCGGGTGGAATCGACGTGATCTACCCGCAGGAGAACACGACGCTTGCCCGACAGATCGCGGAGACCGGGCTGCGGCTGACCGAAGCCCCGCCCGGCACGCAGCCGCAGGCGCGCCACTTCCCTGCGCGCAACCGGATTATCTCGGGGCTCAGCGCCGGCGTCGTCGTGGTCGAAGCGGCCCTGAAATCCGGCAGCCTGATCACCGCGCGCGATGCGCTCGATCAGGGGCGCGAGGTAATGGCCGTCCCGGGACACCCGATGGACGGGCGCGCGGGCGGCTGCAACGCGCTGCTCCGCGACGGCGCGACATTGGTGCGCGGGCCCGAGGACGTGCTGGCCGCGCTCAATGCGCGGAGAGCGACCGTCGCCCGGACCGCACCCGAACCCAGCCCCCGGCGTTCGTCCGGAAAGCCAGCTCCGGAACCTGCCGATCTGGGCACGAAGATCCTCGAACGGCTCGGCCCCTCCCCCACCGCCGAGGATCAGGTGATCCGCGATCTCGACGTGCCGGCGGCGGCCTTTTCACAGGCCCTCACCGCACTCGAAATCGAGGGCCGAATAGAGCGCCATCGCGGCGGGCTGATCAGCCGCCCGGTTTAAGGCCTGCGGGATTTCCTCAGCGCCAGGGTGCATTGACAATCCCCACCAAACCCCCACATGTTCCGCGCCCAGACCCTTTAGCGCTGAATAGTGAGGACCTTATGGCCGTTGTCGTCGTCGAATCCCCTGCCAAGGCCAAGACGATCAACAAGTATCTAGGGTCCGATTACACCGTTCTTGCCTCCTTCGGTCACGTCCGCGATCTGCCTCCGAAAGACGGTTCGGTCGATCCCGAGCACGATTTCGAGATGAAATGGGAAGTCGCTAGCGACTCGAAAAAGCACATCAAGGCGATCACCGACGCGCTGAAAGATGACGACACGCTGATCCTCGCAACCGACCCCGATCGCGAAGGCGAAGCCATCTCGTGGCACCTGCAGGAAGCGCTGGAGAAGAAGCTCAAGGGCAAGAACGTCTCCCGCGTCACCTTCAACGCGATCACCAAGACCGCAATCCAAGAAGCGATGAAGCATCCGCGCGATGTCGATGCCCCGCTGGTGGAGGCCTATCTCGCCCGCCGCGCACTCGATTACCTCGTGGGCTTCAACCTCTCGCCGGTTCTCTGGCGCAAGCTGCCTGGCGCGAAATCGGCGGGCCGTGTCCAGTCGGTTTGCCTGCGCCTCATCGTCGAGCGCGAGATGGAGATCGAAGCCTTCAAACCGCGTGAATACTGGACGGTGAAGGTGATCCTGACGACGCCGCGCGGTCAGGAATACGAAGCGCGCCTGTCGGTTCTCGGCGGCAAGAAGCTCGAGAAATATGACCTCGAGAACGAGACCGCAGCCGAGATGGCGGTGCAGGCGATCACCTCGCGCGATCTCAGTGTGACCTCGGTCGAGGCGAAGCCCGCCAACCGCAACCCCTACCCGCCCTTCATGACCTCGACGCTGCAGCAGGAAGCCAGCCGCAAGTTCGGCTTCGGTGCGCGCGCCACGATGTCGGCGGCGCAGCGTCTCTACGAGGCGGGGCACATCACCTATATGCGGACCGACGGCATCGACATGGCCCCCGAGGCGGTGATGCAGGCGCGCGATGCGATCAAGGACAAGTTCGGCGACAGCTACGTCCCGAAAAGCCCGCGCATGTACAAGAACAAGGCGAAGAACGCGCAGGAAGCGCACGAATGTATCCGCCCCACGGATATGTCGAAATCGCCCGACAAGCTGAAGCTCTCCGACGATCAGTGGAAGCTGTATGATCTGATCTGGAAACGCACGATCGCGTCGCAGATGGAAGCGGCCCGGTTCGAGCGGACGACCGTTCTCGTCGGCTCCGGCGACGAACAGGTGGAACTGCGCGCGACCGGCTCCGTCGTTGTGTTCGACGGCTTCCTGAAAGTCTACGATCAGGGCCGCGACGACGATGAGGGCGAGGACAGCAACCGTCTGCCGCAGATCCACGAGGGCGAAGAGGCGAAGAAGGGCGACATCACGCCCGAGCAGCACTTCACCCAACCGCCGCCGCGCTACACCGAGGCGACCTTGGTCAAGCGGATGGAAGAGCTCGGCATCGGGCGCCCCTCCACCTATGCCTCGATTGTCACGACGATTCAGGATCGCGGCTATGTCCGCAAGGACAAGAACCGCCTGATCCCGGAAGATACCGGGCGCTTGGTGACGGCCTTCCTGTCGAACTACTTCAAGCGCTACGTGGAATACGATTTCACCGCCGATCTGGAAGATCAGCTCGACGATATCTCCGCAGGCGATCGCGACTATAAGGAAGTGCTCAAGCGCTTCTGGCGCGATTTCTCGGCAGCGTTGGAAGAGACGTCGGAGCTGCGGATCTCGGAAGTGCTCGACAAGATCGACGAGGTTCTGGCGCCGCATCTCTATCCGCCGCGCCCCGACGGGTCGGACCCGCGCATCTGCCCGCTTTGCGGCAGTGGCAAGCTGCACCTGAAGACCGCGCGCTCCGGCGGGGCCTTTATCGGCTGCGGCAACTATCCCGAATGTCGTTTCACCCGGCCTCTGTCGGCGCCCGATGGCGACGATGAGGTTCAGGCACTCGACGGCAAGGTGCTGGGCTATGACGAGGAGCAGGCGATCACGCTGCGTGTCGGACGTTTCGGCCCTTACGTCCAGAAGGGCGAGCCGACCGAGGATGTGCCGAAACCCCCTCGCGCTTCGCTGCCCAAGGGTTGGAAACCCGAAGAAATCGACCTCGAAAAGGCGCTGCTGCTCTTGAGCCTGCCGCGCGAGATCGGCCCGCACCCCGAGGACGGCGAGTTGGTCGAAGCCGGGATCGGCCGCTACGGGCCCTACGTTAAGAAAGGCCGGATCTACGCGAACCTGCCGGAAGTGGACGAGGTCTTCACCATCGGCATGAACCGCGCCGTGGAAGTGATCGCCCAGAAAGCCGCCAAAGGCGGGCGCGGTGCCGCCGCGAAACCGCTCAAGGAGTTGGGCGAACACCCCGAGGGCGGCCCGATCACGGTCATGCCGGGGCGCTACGGTCCCTACGTCAAATGGGGCAAGATCAACGCGACCCTGCCGAAAGAGCTTGAACCGGAAGCCGTTACGCTCGAAGACGCGCTTCCGCTGATCGAGGCGAAGGCGGCCAAGAAGGGCGGCACGAAGAAGAAAGCCGCGCCTAAAAAAACGACCGCGAAGAAGCCTGCGGCCAAGAAACCGGCCGCCAAGAAGACCGCCGCGAAGAAACCCGCGGCGAAAAAGACGGCGGCCAAGAAGACCGACGAGGAGTGAGGCGCCCGCGCCCACGTCGTCTTTATAAAAATATCCCGGGGAAGCGCGACAGCGCGGGGGCAGAGCCCCCTCCCGGCGCGCTCGCGCGCGAAGTTGAACCCAACACACCACCCTCGCCGCATCGCAGCAATTGACTCCCCTCCGCCCCGGCGTCATCTTCACGCGCATATGAGCGGAGGATATCCATGAACAAGATTTACGGTTCCGCGAAGGAGGCTCTCGACGGGCTTCTCTTCGACGGAATGCTGATCGCGGCAGGCGGCTTCGGCCTCTGCGGCATCCCTGAAATGCTGATCGACGCGCTGGTCGAGAGCAAGGTCAAGGACATCACCGTCGCGTCGAACAATTGCGGCGTGGACGGGTTCGGCCTCGGCAAGCTGCTCGACACGAAGCAGATCAAGAAGATGATGTCGTCTTACGTGGGCGAGAACGCCGAGTTCATGCGCCAGTATCTGAGCGGCGAACTCGAGCTGGAATTCAACCCGCAGGGCACTCTGGCAGAGCGCATGCGCGCCGCCGGCCACGGCATCCCCGGCTTCTACACCAAGACCGGCTACGGCACCCAGATCGCCGAAGGCAAAGAGGTGAAGGTGTTCAACGGCGAGCACTACATCCTCGAAGAGGGCATCTTCGCTGACGTCTCCATTGTGAAGGCGTGGAAAGCGGATGAGACCGGCAACGCTGTGTTCCGCAAGACGGCCCGCAACTTCAACCCACCGGCGGCGATGTGCGGCAGGGTCTGCGTGATGGAAGTCGAAGAGATCGTGCCCGTGGGCTCGCTCGACCCTGACTGCATCCACCTGCCCGGCATCTACGTCCACCGCCTGATCCAGGGGGAACATGAGAAGCGCATCGAGAAAGTCACCACCCGCGAAAAGAAGGAGGCCTGACCCATGGCATGGGATAGAAATCAGATGGCCGCCCGCGCGGCGCAGGAGCTTGAAGACGGCACCTATGTGAACCTCGGAATCGGCATCCCGACGCTGGTCCCGAACTTCATCCCCGAGGGCGTGCACGTCACGCTGCAATCGGAGAACGGCATGCTGGGCATGGGCCCCTTCCCCTATGAGGGCGAAGAGGATCCCGACCTGATCAACGCTGGCAAGCAGACGATCACCGAACTGCCCAACACGGTCTATTTCGACAGCGCGATGAGCTTTGGGATGATCCGTGGCGGCAAGATCGCGATGGCGATCCTCGGCGCGATGGAAGTGGCCGAGAATGGCGATCTGGCGAACTGGATGATCCCCGGCAAGCTGGTGAAGGGCATGGGCGGCGCGATGGACCTCGTGGCGGGCGTGAAGCGCGTCATCGTCGTAATGGATCACACCAACAAGCATGGCGACAGCAAACTGCTGAAGGAATGCACCCTGCCGCTGACCGGCACCGGCGTCGTCAACCGCATCATCACCAATCTCGGTGTCCTCGATGTCGTCGAGGGCGGGCTAAAGATCGTCGAATGCGCCGAGGGCGTCACCGAGGACGAGATCCGCGAAGCGACCGAGGCGACGATCGTCAACTGATCGCCTCCATAGGTTTGTTACGGAAAGAGCGGCCTTCAGGGGCCGCTCTTTGCCATTTGGGTGACCCGGAAAACGCAACCGTCGCTCACCAGCTGCGGGCGCGTCGCACAGAGCCCCCGCGCCACGTTCCACGCCGCCAGCACCTTGGGCACGTAGTCGCGCGTCTCCGCATAGGGCGGCACGCCGTCATTGCGCTTCACCGCGTTCTCGCCCGCGTTGTAGGCGGCGATGACCATCAGCGGATCGCGGTCGAATTCCTTCATCAGCCAGTCGAGATAGCTCACCCCGCCCGCGATGTTCTGCGCCGGGTCCTTGCTGTCTTCGACGTCGAACCGCTCGGCGGTCGCTGGGATCAGCTGCATCAGCCCCACGGCCCCTGCATGGCTTTGTGCGTCATGCCGCCCGCCCGATTCCACCGCGATCATCGCCAGCACCAGCGCTGGCGAGACCTCGGTCCCGATGGTCGAACGCAGGATATCGGTGCCATGCGCCCGTGCGATCTTCGCCAGATCGTTGAGCCGCGGCTCGCGCACCCGCGTACCTTTCGGCCCTTGCGAAAGAGCGGAAATCGCCTGATCGAACCGCCCCGCTCGCTCGCCCAGACGCGGCGAGACCTTGTTCCAATACCACGCGTAATGCGCCGGCACGCGCGGCGTCGGCGTAGAGGCCGGAGCATCGCCCGTCGCGCTGTCGTCCGCGGGAGGCGCCGTTTCCGGCTCCCAGGGCTGCTTCGCCATCGCGGCAAGCTGGCGCTTCTGTTCCTCGGGATCGATCTGGATGGTGATGAAGCGTTTGGTGCCCGGCGCGGGCGGTTTGACCGTCTTGGGCTTCACGCTCTTGAAGAGGGGGGCTGCGGGCTCGGCCCCCACGGGCGCGACCACGGCCACCATCGCACTGCAGAGAATCCCTGCGAAAACCTTGCGCATCTGCGCCACCTGCTCACTGCCTCGCGCGGCTCTCAAGGGCCGCTTTGGCCCGACTATCCCCGAAATCCTGAAAAAATTCCAGAAAATCCGCCCCTTTGGGTCCCGCGAATCGCGGTGTGATGACCGGAATCCTGACGCAAAATGCAAATGTTCCAAAAAATTTGGATTTTTATTTCCTTATTTCACAATGGGTTAGATTTCGCGTCAGCCTGAATTTCCATTTTCGCGAAATCGCCTGCGATGCGCCCAAATCGCGCCACGTTCCGGAGGCCATATGTCCCCATACCGCGAGACGGAAACCGGCACGGACGCCAACCGGGACCGCGGGGCAGAGACAAAACCTTAGGAGAGACACCATGATGAAATTCTTCAAACTCAAGAAGTTCCACGACGAAGAAGACGGCGCTGTGACCGTTGACTGGGTTGTGCTGACCGCTGCCGTCGTCGGCCTCGGCGCCGCCGCGCTGGCCCTGGTCCGCACCCAGACCGCTGGCCTGTCGGGCAAGATCGCGACCTACCTCGACGGCGCGGAAGTGACCGGGAGCTTCTCGGGCGACGAAGTCACCGCGGGTATGACCAACGGCGATATCACGACGTACACGCCGTAAGAAACCGCTGAGCGTTTAGCGTATTCCTTGATGCTACAGGTCGCCAAAGGGCGGCCTGTTTCACATTCTGGCCTTTTCAAACCAGCTTTCGCTGCGTTTTTTGGCTCGCGTCATTCTCGAAAATTTCCCGCTACCGCCCGATTTCCGCCATGCACGTCGAGCACCTTCACCGAAAGCAACGCCCCAATTCACAGATGAGGCAATAATGAACAAAGTTTTCAAAAGAATTCGGCAAACGCTACGATGTGAAGACGGCGCGGTGACGGTCGACTGGGTCGTGTTGACCGCCTCTCTCGTTGGACTCGGGTTTATGGCGACCGCGATCATATGGACCCAAACCGCCGGAGTGTCTGGAAAAATCGCGACTTATATCGATACGCAAGAAGTAACTCCACTCTTCTCGGAAGACGAAATTCCGAAAGAGTAAGTCGCAACATATCCGATGTTCGGCCACGGAATCGCCCGAATTTTATGATTATACGCTCTAAACACGGCGATTGTCGCCGATAGACAGACGAAAGGTTGAAAACATGCGACTGATCTTCGTTCTATTCTTGGTTGCAGGCGTCGGTCTCGCGGGCGTTGCCGTCATGATGGCCCAGGGTCAGATTTCTCAGTTTCAGGCCGAGCGTGACCAGCTGGCCGCGATGCAAAAAAACGCACCGAAACTCGGCGACGTGGTCATCGCGCGGCACCCGATGAAATACGGCGAGCACTTCAACGCTGAGGATTTGGCTGTGATAAAGATGCAGGCCAACGCAATCCCGCCGACGGCCTTCCGTACAGTGATTGCGAAAGCCGGAACACCGGAAGCAGAACACGCCGTATTCCTCGAGGGTGAAACGAAAAGCCGTGCGTCAATGCGGACGGTGACCGGACGCGAAGTAATCTTGGCGGACCGTGTCACCCAACCGGGCGAGAACGCGGGCATCATGGCGAGCCTCGCCGATGGTCGCCGCGCGTTCACGATCCAAGTTTCGTCGACTTCGGCAGTTTCGGGCTTCCTGCGTCCGGGAGATTTTGTCGATGTCTACTGGTCCGGCTCAATCAACGGCGAACCCGTCACGAAGTTGATCGACAGCAACCTGAAACTGATCGCGATCGACCAGAGCACCGATCCCGACCGCACCAGTGCGACCCAGATCGCGCGCTCGGTCACGGCAGAAGTCAGCCCCGAGCAGGTCGCGGCCCTGACGCTCGCGCAGAACACCGGTCGCCTGACCCTTTCGCTCGTCGGTTTGGAGAACAGCGCGCAACTCGGCCAGATCGAAATCAACCGCGATGAGCTACTTGGCATCAAGAAAGAAGAAGTCAAACAGGTCGAAAAAGCGCAGGTTTGCACGATCAAGACCCGCAAGGGCACGGAAGTCATCGAGACGCCGATCCCCTGCACGAATTAAATAAATGACAAATATCAGTCGCTTGCGCGGGGCTCTACGGGGCCCCGCTTTCATATGTGACACGTTTTCCACATCAAGAACGACGCTCAATCCATTGATTCTTGCAAAAAAACAGGTCTTGCCGCATTCTTTCCCGCAATAATGGACCATAACAGTCCCTAAGCAGGCAGAAGATTTGCGAGTGGCGTGATCGGAGAGGCAGGGTCACAGATGAAATTTAGAACTTTGATGCAGGCCTGCCTATGTGGCATGGCGTTGAGCATCGCGGCGATTGGCCCGGTGCAGGCAGACACGTTGCGGATCATGTCCGGCGCCACTCAAGCGCCGCTGACCGTTCCGCTCAACCGTGCGGTGGTCGTGGAAAGCGACACGCCGTTCTCGGAACTCTCGATCGCCAACCCTGGCATCGCGGACATCCAGACCCTTTCGGACCGCTCGATCTATGTGCTCGGCAAGGTTCCGGGCCGGACAACGCTGACGATTCTCGGCGCTGACGGCAAGCTGATCTCCAATGTCGACGTTCAGGTGACCCCGGACCTCGCGGAGTTCAAGGAACGCCTCAAGCAGATCCTGCCCGGCGAAAACATCCAGGTCCGCACCGCGAATGACGGTATCGTGCTGTCGGGCACTGTCTCCTCGGCACAGAAACTCAGTCGCGCGCTGGAACTGGCCAATCGCTACGCGCCCGACCGCGTATCGAACCTGATGATGGTGGGCGGGACGCAGCAGGTGATGCTGAAAGTGCGCTTCGCAGAGATGCAGCGCTCGGTCGCGAAAAGCCTCAGCTCCTCGATCAATGCCAGCCTCGGTCCGAACGGCGGCTTGGGCGCGGGGGCTGGCTTCGGGGGCACCACAACGACCGCCTCGAACGCTGCCTCGCAGAGCTACGAGAACGGGATCGGCATCGGCCTGACCCGAGGGACCTTCCAGCTGGGCGTTCTCATTCAAGCGCTTGAGAACAAAGGCGTGGTTCGCACTCTTGCGGAACCCAACCTCACCGCGCTTTCCGGTCAGTCCGCGGATTTCCTCGCCGGTGGCGAATACCCGATCCCGGTGCTCAACAACGGTGACGTCTCGATCCAGTACAAGCCCTTCGGCGTCGAGATGTCCTTCACCCGCGCGTCGTCGATGGTGACGTTATCAACCTCGAAATCGCCGCCTCTGTCTCCTCGATCGACACGGCGAACGGTTACACGAGCGGGACCTTCAACGTCAGCGCCTTCAAGAAGCGCTCGACCTCGACCACCGTCGAGATGCGTGATGGCGAGAGTTTCGCGATCGCGGGTCTGCTGCAGGACGACTTCAACGATTCCGTGGGGCAGATCCCGTGGCTCGGCGATGTGCCGGTGCTCGGCGCGCTGTTCCGTTCGACCGAGTTCGAACGCAAGCAGTCCGAACTGGTGATCATCGTCACGCCGCATCTGGTCTCGCCCGTGAAGGGCGACACGCTGGTGCTGCCGACGGATCGCCTGAAGCCGCCAACCGAGTCCGAGCTGTTCCTCAACGGCAGAACCTCGGGCGGTCGAGTACCGCAGAAGGGTCCTGCCGCGGAAGTCGCCAAGCAGGACTTCTCCGGGTCCTATGGCTATGTGATGGAGTGAGCGAGATGGCTGGGAACATGAAACTGCGCACCCTCGCGATCACCGTCGGAACCGTGGCTCTGCTGGCGGGCTGTTCCGAAGGCACCAAGGTCTTCAACTCCGAGGTCGGCTCGACCACGGAAGGCTCCCTCGGATTCGGCTCCGCGATCGCGCAGAACCAGGCGATGATGAGCGGCAATCAAAGCTACGTCATCAACATGACGCGCAAATTCGCCGCCGACGTGCCGAACACGGTGCATTTCGCCTTCAACTCCTCGGTGCTCGATGCGCAGGCGCGCAATGCGCTGCTGATGCAGGCGAACTGGATCCGACAGAACCCGGAGGTACGCTTCCGGGTCTATGGGCATACCGACCTCGTAGGCTCCGACGCCTATAACAAGGCCTTGGGGATGCGACGCGCCCGCGCGGTGGTGAATTTCCTCGTGTCGCAAGGCATCTCCCGCGCGCGGCTGGAGGCGGTCGTTTCCTTCGGCGAAACGCATCCGCTTGTCTACACGCAGGCTCCGAACGCGCAGAATCGCCGCACCGTCACCGAGGTCTCCGGCTTCGTGACCAAGGGCCGGCCTATGCTGCTCGACGGAAAATACGCGGCGGTAATCTATCGCGACTATATCGCCTCGGCGACAGCCGGCGGCGGCAACAACAATAGCGGCGGCGGCAACTAAGCCACTGAATTCGCTAACCTTGTCGCAACATCGCGGCAAAGGAGACCCAAAGACGGCGGGCGCTTTCAACAAAGCCCGCCGTTTTTCTTTATCGTCTCTCAATATCCCACAATTGAAACAGTCTGGCCCCAATGTCGCCCAGATTAGAAACGAGATTGAGCCTCGACGGAATAGACGCGTCCAGCGAGTCGCGTCCGGTCCGCGGCGTATGAACAGAGTTAACCGAACCGCGCCACGGGTCACGAAAAAGAGGACAGAGGCAATGACTGCAGCAGCTATCATGACTTCGGAGCCGGCCCCGATCCAGGCGTGCACCGTGTCCCGCGATGTGTCGAATTTCGATCTGCTGATCGAGGATATGGAAACCGAGCTCGGCGAAAGCTGGGGCGATCTGACCTTCGATGAAGCGGTCATCTTCCTCGGCCAGCCCGACGCGGAACAGCTCGAGTTCATCGCGATCGCCGTCAATGGCGAAGACGAGGACGAGCTGACCAAGATTTCCGGCATCATCACCGAGGCGAAGGACCGCAACATCCGCGTCATCCTGATCGCCGATGAGGTCAGCCCGATCGCGCTGCATCAACTGTTGCGGCTCGGCGCGGATGATTTCGTCCCCTACCCGCTTCCCGAAGGCGCGCTGCACGACGCGATCGAGCGTCTTGGCCAAGCCGCCCCGCCGGTCGAAGCCGCGCCCCCCGTCCACGCGCCGACCTTTGCGGCGACCGGCAACCACGATGGTGTCGTCCTCCCGGTTCACGGCCTGTCCGGTGGCGTCGGTGCAAGCACCTTCGCGGTGAACCTCGCCTGGGAAATGGCGACGATCCACGACGGTAAAAAGAAGAAGAAAGCCCCGTCGACCTCGCCGAAAGTCTGCCTGCTCGATCTCGACCTGCAATTCGGCGCCGCCGCGACCTATCTCGACCTGCCGCGCCGCGAGGTGATCTACGAAATGCTCGCCGATACCGAGCATATGGACAAAGAGACCTTCCGACAGGCGATGCTCAGCTTCAACGACAAGCTCGACGTGCTGACCGCGCCGACCGACATGCTGCCGCTGGACCTTCTGAGCGGCGACGATCTGGAGCGCCTGATCGACATGGCGCGGGCACATTACGATTTCGTCGTGATCGACATGCCCTCGACCGTGGTCAGCTGGACCGAGACGGTGCTGAACAAGGCCCATCTCTACTTCGCGCTGATCGAGCTGGACATGCGCTCGGCCCAGAACGTGCTGCGGATGCAGCGGGCGCTGAAGTCCGAGGGGCTGCCGACCGAGAAGCTGCGTTACGTGCTCAATCGCGCGCCGAAATTCACCGATCTCAACGGCAAGGCCCGCGTGAAGCGACTGGCCGAGAGCCTCGATATCTCGCTCGAGCTGCTGATGAGCGATGGCGGCAAGCAGATCACTCAGGCCAACGATCACGGGCTGCCACTGGCGCTCTCGGCACCGAAAGTGCCGCTACGCAAGGAATTCCAGAAGCTCGCCGGCTCGCTGGTGGAGCTGAACGAAGCCGTCGAAGCAGCCGCCTGACCCGAAAGGACACGTCCAGATGTTTTCGCGCTACAAGAAAGACGGGGCAAAGCCCACCAACGGCAAGGCCGCCCCCCGCCGCCCGTGCCCGGTGCCGCCAAGCCGCCGCCGATCGACGCTGCGCCGAAGACGCAGGTGGTCCATCGCAAGATGGGCCCAGCGAAGGTTGCTGCCGACCCGGTGGCCGTCGACAAGGAAAAGAAACGCAAACAGCGCCTTCAGGAACTCAAGGTGGAGCTGCACAAGCGGCTGCTGGAGAACCTGAACCTCGCCGCACTTGAGCACGCCTCCGAACGCGAGCTGCGCGCCGAGATCGCCGACATCACCGCCGAGGCGATGACCGAGCTTTCGGTCGCGCTTAACGCGCAGGACCGCCAGGCGCTGCAACAAGAGCTTTACGACGAGGTCATGGGGCTCGGTCCGCTCGAGCCGCTTCTGAAGGACGACACCGTCAACGATATTCTCGTGAACGGCCCGCAGCAGATCTTCATCGAGCGCAATGGCAAGCTCGAACTGAGCGACATCACCTTCAAGGACGAACGCCACCTGCTGCGCATCATCGACAAGATCGTGTCGGCCGTGGGCCGTCGCGTCGATGAATCGAACCCTTATGTGGACGCGCGTCTCGCCGATGGCTCGCGCTTCAACGCGATGGTGCCGCCGATCGCGGTGGACGGCTCGCTCGTCTCCATTCGTAAGTTCAAGAAGGACAAGCTGGGGATTGACGATCTCGTCAGTTACGGCGCCTTCACCGAGGAAATCGCGGCCTATCTGCAAGCCGCCGTCGCGACCCGTCTCAACGTGATCGTCTCGGGCGGGACGGGTTCAGGTAAAACGACGACCCTGAACGCGCTTTCCTCATTCATCGACAACTCCGAGCGCATCCTGACGATCGAGGATACGGCGGAACTTCAGCTGCAACAGACCCATGTGGGCCGGATGGAAAGCCGCCCGCCGAACGTCGAAGGCAAGGGTGCGGTCACCCAGCGCGACTGTCTCAGGAACGCGCTGCGGATGCGTCCCGACCGGATCATCGTCGGCGAAACGCGCGGCGAGGAAGTCATCGACATGCTGCAGGCCATGAACACGGGCCACGACGGCTCGATGACCACAATTCACGCGAACTCCGCCCGCGATGGCGTGGCGCGTCTGGAGAACATGATCTCGATGTCGGGCATCGAGATGCCGATGAAGGCGATGCGCAGCCAGATCGCTTCGGCTGTGAACCTGATCGTGCAGGCCTCGCGTCTGCAGGACGGCTCGCGCCGCATGGTTTCGGTCACCGAAATCACCGGCATGGAAGGCGACGTGATCTCGATGCAGGAAGTCTTCCGCTACGAGCGTCTCGGGCTTGCCCCCGACGGCAAGATCATCGGCCGCTTCACCGCGACCGGCGTGCGCTCTCATTATTCCGATCGGTTCCGGCAATGGGGCTACGACCTGCCGGCGTCGATCTACGAACCCGTGCAGGACTAAGGACACTCCGCCATGGCGACCCCCATTATCTACCTGCTGATCTTCGTCGCGGTTCTGCTGCTCGTCGAAGGCGTCTACCTGCTGGTCTTCGGCAAATCGATCTCGCTCAACAAGCGGGTCAATCGCCGCCTCGAGATGCTCAACAAGGGCGAACGGCGCGAAGAGGTGCTGGAGCGTCTGCGCAAGGAAGCGTCGCAGCATAGCGACGCGCGCTCGATCCCGCTCTATTCGCTGCTGGCAGACAAGGCGCAGAAGGGCAACATCGCGTTCTCGCCGATGGCGCTGATCGGCATCATGGCCTTCGCCTGCTTCGCCGCTTTCATGGCACTCACGCTGAGCTCGGATGCCGGCATCTTCATCCGCATCTTCCTCGCGCTGTTCATGGGCGTGGGCGGCGTTTATTTCTGGGTCAACTCGAAGGCCAAGAAACGCATGGCCCTGATGGAGGAGCAGCTACCCGACGCGGTGGAACTGATGGTGCGCTCGCTTCGCGTCGGCCACCCCCTGCCCTCCGCGATCCAGGCGGTCGCGCGCGAGATCCCGGATCCGCTGGGCACCGAATTCGGCATCATCGCCGACGAGGCGGCCTACGGTCGCAACGTGGCCGAGGCGATCTCGGAAATGGCGGAACGGCTCGACATGCAGGATCTGCGCTTCCTCGCGGTCGCCGTGTCGATCCAGCAGACCTCGGGCGGGAACCTCGCAGAGGTTCTCGACGGTCTGTCCAAGGTGATCCGCTCACGCTTCCGGCTGTTCCGCAGGGTGAAAGCGATTACCGCGGAGCCGCGCTGGTCGGGCATCTTCCTCTCGGCCTTCCCCGTCGTGGTGATGGTGATCATTCAGGTCGTCTCGCCCGACTATTACGACGAGGTCAAAACGACCGCCGCCTTCATTCCGGCCGCGATCGTGGTGTTCCTGCTGCTCGGCGCCAACGTGATCTTCATGAAGGTCATGACAACCATCAAGGTCTGAGGAGAGCCCAATGGATTTCGCTGCCATCAACCAGATGCTGATCGATGCGCTCGGGCCGATGGGTCCGATGATGGCGCTCGCAGGTCTTGGCGGGCTTCTCGTGCTCGCTGCAGTCCCCGCGCTCCTGAAGAAGCGCGAAGACCCCTTTGACAAGATCCGTGGCAATGCCCCGCGCCCGCCGCGTCAGGCACCCAGCACGAACAACGACAGCCCCAGCCAGAAGCTGCGCGACACGCAAAACGACAAACTGCAGAAATACGCGGCCTTCCTCGAACCGCAAAATGCCGAGGAACTGTCGGAGTCGCGCAAATGGCTGCAATCGGCCGGCTATCGCGGTCCGAATGCAGTGCGCACCTTCCACGCGGTTCAGTTCGCGGCTGGCATTGGCCTGCTCGCGCTCGGCTCGCTCTATGTCGTGCTCTACAACTCCAGCGCGCCCGAAGGGCAGGCGATGGGGATGCTGGGCACCGTGCTCTGGGTGCTCGGGCCCGGCGGCGTGGGCTATTACGGGCCGAAATACTGGGTGAACAAGCGCGTGGCAGCGCGCACCGACGAGATGCAGAACGGCTTCCCCGATGCGCTCGACATGCTCCTCGTCTGCGTCGAGGCGGGCCAGTCCCTCGATCAGGGGATCATCCGCGTCTCGAAAGAGCTGAACAAATCCTACCCGGCACTGTCGGAAGAATTCGCGATGGTCGCGCACGAGATCAAGGCCGGTCTCGACAAGGCGACCGTGCTGCGCAATTTCGGCGAACGCTCGGGCGTGCCGGATATCGCGAGCTTCGTGACCGTGATGATTCAGTCGCAGCAATTCGGCACCTCGATCGCAGAGGCCCTGCGCCTCTATGCCGCCGACATGCGCGACAAGCGGATCATGCGCGCCGAGGAAGCCGCCAACAAGATCCCGACCAAGATGACGCTGGGCACGATGATGTTCACCGTGCCGCCGCTTCTGATCATTCTTGTTGGCCCGTCGATCCATGATATGCTTGAGAACTTCAAGAATATGGGCATTTGACGGCATGATCCCGAAGCGCCGCGGCCTGATACTGGCCGCGCTGACAGTAACCGCACTGGCCGCCTGCAACCCGGGCGGCCTTTCGGCTGAGAAACGGGGCGCTTTCGCCCCCGGCACCAACCCCGGAGCGGAGGCGGTCGACGGGCTTCTGGTCGGCCACCGGCTGATGGAAGCGGGTGAATACGAGCTTGCCCTGAAAGCCTATTACCGCGCGGCAGGCCAGCATGGCGCCACGGCGGAAATCCTCTCGGGCGTGGGCTCGGCCGACCTGAAGCTCGGGCGTCTCAACCAGGCGGAACAGATGCTGCGCCGGGCGACCGAAGCCGATCGGACCTTCGTGCCGGCGTGGAACAACCTCGGCGTCGTTCTGATGGAGCGCGGCAAATACGCCGAAGCCGCCCGCGTCTTCAAACTGGCCTTCGCGCTGGACAGTGGCCAATCGGACGCGATCAAGCAAAACCTCACGCGGGCGCTCGCAAAAATCGAGGAGCCGGGTTACGCTGCGCCACAGGACAAGCAGTTCACGCTCGTCAGGAAAGGGGTCGGTGACTACCTGCTGCTGACGAAGCACTGAGGCTCGAGCAAAAAGGACGCAGGTAACATGCGCCACCCGATCTTTCTGGCAGCCTTGGCTGGCTGTGCGATGACTCTCTCTGGCTGTATGGGCAATAACAGCGACGCCGAAGTCGCGCGCGCGATGAAAAGCGTGAATGCCGTCGACGAGACCAACCTCACCGACATCATGCTGACGGTCGCCGACCCGAACGAGGCCGTAACCTATTTCACCCGGCTGTCCAACGACCACCCCGACCGGATCGACGCCAAGCGCGGCCTCGCGAAATCGCTCGTGCGCGCTCAGAAGCCGGTGCAGGCCGTGAAGGTCTGGCAGGAGGTCATCGCCATGCCGGGCGCGACCAATGACGACCGCGTGTCGATGGCCGAGGCGCAGATCCGCTCCAATGACTGGTCCGGAGCGAAGGCGACGCTGGACACCGTGCCGCCGACCCACGAGACCTACGACCGCTACCGGCTTGAGGCGATGGTCGCCGATAGCGAGAAAAAGTGGAAGAAGGCCGACAGCTTCTACGAGACCGCGGCGGGCCTGACCACGAAGCCCGCGGGCATCTACAACAACTGGGGCTTTTCCAAGCTCAGCCGCGGCGATGCGGCGGGGGCCGAGAAACTGTTCAAGGAAGCGCTCACCTACGACCCGACGCGCTTCACCACGAAGAACAACCTCGTACTCGCCCGTGCGAGCCAAGGCAAATACGACCTGCCCGTGATCGACATGACCCAGACCGAGAGGGCGCAATTGCTCTATACGGCGGGTCTCGCGGCGGTGAAGCGCGGCGACGTCAATATCGGCAAGACGCTTCTGCAAGACGCGATCGACACCAATCCGCAATATTTCGCGGAGGCCGACCGGGCGCTGAAGGCGCTCGATCAGGGATCCTCGAGCGCGCTGAAGGGCTGACGGAATGCTCGGTCTTGCTCCGCCTCTGTCGGCGCTGATCTTTCTGGTGCTGATCACCCCGGTTTGCGCCTGGGTGGTCTTTACCGACCTCAAATACATGAAGATCCGCAACAAGGCGGTACTGGCGCTGCTGTTGATCTTTGCGGTGGCGGGGCCGCTCCTGCTGCCGCTCGACGTCTATGGATGGCGTTGGACCCATGCGCTCGTCGTCTTCGCGATCGGCTATATCCTGAACCAGATCGCGCATTTCGGCGCGGGAGACGCGAAATTCGCCGCCGTCGCCGCGCCATTCTTCTCGCATGACCTGTTCGACGTGCAACTGACGATGTTCCTGCTCTGCGCCTTCCTGTTGGCCGCCTTCGCTGCGCATCGCATCTTTCGTGCAATCCCGGCAGTGGTGAACGCGACCCCCGACTGGGTCAGCTGGAAGCGCAAGGACTTCCCGATGGGCTTGGCGCTGGTCGGCACGCTCTGGGCGTATCTGCTGCTCGCGGCCCTCGGCTGATTGTTCGGCCCGCCGATCAGGTATCGCGACGATTACCCTGTTTTTCCAACTTTTGGCCACAATCGCCAGCAAGATTGGCCCGGACCGATCTTCGCCCCGTTTTCGATCAGACGGGACGTATAGCCGAGAGGATGCGCCAGATGAACATGATGACCGCGAATGTCATCGCCCCTGTCCCGCCGCGCGCGCTGGAGGAAACGGGGCTAAATGTCGTGGTGATGCGCGACATCCTCCTGAAGACGATGTTCCGCACCAATACGGACACGGCCTCCGCGCTGTCGAAGCTGGTCTGCCTGCCGATTACCATGGTGCAGGAATTGATCGACATGTGCCGCAAGCACGGTCTGCTGGAGGCGATGGGCACGCTGCACGCCAATTCCGGCGGCGAGATGGGATTCCAGCTGTCCGATAGCGGCAAGGCCCGCGCGCTCGATGCGCTCGCACAGTCGGAATATTACGGCGCGATGCCTGTCCCGCTGACGATCTATCGCGAGCAGGTCAAGCGCCAGTCGATCCGCAACATCCAGCTGACCCGCCAGCAGCTTCTGGGCGCGATGGGCCACCTGATCCTGCCGCCCGACCTGATCGGCCAACTTGGTCCGGCGGTCTCCTCGGGGCGCTCGATCCTGATGTACGGTCCCCCCGGCAATGGCAAATCCTCGATCTCGAACGGTATCCGCGACGCGATCGGCGACAATATCTTCATTCCTCGCGCCGTCGAATATGCCGGTCAGATCATCACCGTCTACGACCCTATCGTACATACCCCCGTCCCCGTCGAGGAGGACGATCCCACCGCCCTGCGCAAGCGCGGGATGCAGTTCGATCAGCGCTACGTCTATTGCGAGCGCCCGACCGTGATTACCGGTGGTGAACTGTCGCTCGACATGCTCGATCTGAAATACAACGCGACCGCGCGCACCTATACCGCGCCGCTGCAGTTCAAATCGGCGGGCGGCGTCTTCATCGTGGACGACCTTGGCCGTCAGGCAGAGCCGCCGCAGAAGCTGGTGAACCGCTGGATCGTGCCGCTGGAAGAGAACCGCGATATCCTCTCGCTTCAGTCGGGCGAGAAGTTCGAGGTGCCCTTCGACACGCTGGTGATCTTCTCGACCAACTTCCACCCGAACGATATCTTCGACAAGGCGGCGCTGCGTCGTATCTTCTTCAAGATCAAGATCGACGGGCCGAACCAATCCGACTATCTCAAGATCTTCCAGATGGTGGCGAAGAAGCGGCAGATGCCACTGGATGAGAAAGCGCTGCTGCACCTGCTCAAGGTGAAATATCCCACCATCGACAATGTCTACGCCAATTATCAGCCGATCTTCTTGATCGACCAGATGATCTCGATCTGCGAATTCGAGGGCATCCCCTATCAGATGACACCGGAGCTGGTGGATCGCGCCTGGGACAACATGTTCGTGAAAGACGAGGTGATCGTCCACTGACGGCGCTACTGCGCGGCCATCCGCTCCGCTCCGGAAGGCGGGAAGCCCGCAGCCTCGACGCGCGGCTGGTAGGTGCGCGAGACAGGCACCTCTTCGCCGTCGGACATCTCCAGAAAGACCCGCCCCTTCTCCTTGCGCATCGCGCGCACCGCTTCGCGCGCCACCCAATGCGAGCGATGGACCTGCAGGCCTGGCGCGCCCTCGGTCTCGGCGATCGCATCGGCAAGCCGGATCAGCAGACTGGTCTGCCCGGCCTCGGTGACCACGTCGACATAGTGGTCATTCACCGCAAGCCGGATCAACGGCGCGCGCAAGTCCGGCTCGAGCCGATAGAGCAGACGTGGCGCGGGCCGTGTCAGAGCTTTCTCGGCGGACGGATCGGCCCCGCTTGGCGCTTCTGTCGTATAGGCAGCGGCATGGATCTCACGCGACCGCGTCCGGCGCCCCTACTCGGGCGCCATCCAGTGCCGCAGGATCGATCCCGCCATCGAGAGGCCAAAGATGTATGCGGCCATGTGGAATATCTCGAACCCGCCGAAATTCGGCTTCTCCGCAAGCAGCAGGACGAGCAGGTAAAGCGGCGCGGTCAGCACGAGAGCCGAGAGACCCGCGAGGGTCGGAGCCTCGTATCGGAAACAGCGTAAACCCAACTTGCGCCGCACGAAAATGCGGATTGCCGCGCCTATCAGAATGCCCACGGCGATACTGGTCGGCCAGAAAACCAAGCGTGCGCCGAAGGACATGGATTCGAGAGAGTTGAACGGACCGGCGGCGACGCCGAAAAGCGATGCGACGATCCAGATCACCGGCAGAGCCGGAATCTTCAACGCCCGCCAATATGTCTTCCAGAATCCTGCCATAGCCGCCACGCCTCAATTGACGCTTGGGTAACGCAAGCATCACAGGTCCGACAACGGCAAAGGCCGTTTTCTCCTGTCCAACCTGCGGAAATCCTTACCTACTTTCGTCAGGCAGTCAAACCCTCGGGTTCGGGCAGATTGTTCGCGCGGCAGCAGGCAGTGACCGTGTTGGCCAGCAGGCAGGCGATGGTCATCGGCCCGACGCCGCCTGGCACCGGGGTGATCGCGCCGGCGACCTCCTTGGCGCTGTCGAAATCGACATCGCCGACCAGCCGCGTCTTGCCCTCGCCCTTCTCGGGCGCGTCGATCCGGTTTATGCCGACATCGATCACGGTCGCGCCAGGCTTCACCCAGTCGCCCGGGATCATGCGTGGACGGCCCACGGCCGCGACAAGGATATCGGCGCCGCGACAGACATCCGCGAGGTTCTTGGTGCGGCTATGCGCGATGGTGACGGTGCAGCTGTCGCGCAGCAGCAGTTGCGCCATCGGCTTGCCGACGATGTTGGAGCGCCCCACCACGACGGCGTTCAGCCCCGAGAGGCTACCCAGTTGATCGCGCAGCATCATCAGGCAGCCCAGCGGCGTGCAGGGTACCATCGATTTCTGCCCGGTGCCGAGAAGGCCCACATTGAGGATATGGAAGCCGTCGACATCCTTCGCGGGGGTGATCGAATTGATCACCTTCTCCTCGTCGATGTGATCGGGCAGCGGTAGCTGCACGAGGATGCCATGCACCGCCGGATCGGCGTTCAGCTTCTCGACCAGCGCAAGCAGATCGGCCTCGGAGGTCTCGACGGGCAGCTTGTGCTCGTAGGAGTTCATCCCGGCTTCAAGGGTCTGCTTGCCCTTGTTTCGGACATAGACCTGACTGGCCGGGTCTTCGCCCACCAGAACCACCGCGAGGCCCGGCGTGATGCCGTGTTCCTCCTGCAGCCGGGTGACATGCTCGGCCACCTTCTCGCGCACGCTCGCTGCGAAGGCCTTCCCGTCGATGATCGTCGCCGTCATTTCATTCCTCCGTCACTCCGCCGCCGCGAAGGTCGCGCGGTAATGGTCCATCTGCATGCGGGTCGCGCGGACCGCGTTGTTCATCAGCGTCGAGACCGTGACCGGCCCCACCCCGCCTGGGACGGGCGTGATCCAGCCCGCCACCTCGGCGCAGCTGTCGAAATCGGCGTCGCCCACGGCGCGCCCCTCGACCCGGTTGATGCCGATATCGATCAGGGCCGCGCCGGGCTTGAGCATTTCGCCGTGCACCAGCCCCGGCTTTCCCACAGCGACGAAAACGGCGTCTGCGGCGCGCGAATGCACCGAGACCTGCCGCGTCATGTGGTGACACACCGTGACGGTGGCGCCGAGCCCCATCATCAGGAAGGCGATCGGCTTGCCCACGATCTCGGAGTGGCCGATCACGCAGACATTGAGCCCTTCGGTCTGGAGCGGCAGGGATTTCAGGATCTCAACCGCAGCGACGGCGGTGCAGGGGCCCAGTTCCAGCTCGTTATAGACGATGTTGCCGATCGAGGACGGATGCATCCCCTCCACATCCTTGAGCGGATGCACCGCCTTTTGCAGCGCCTTGACCGGGATATGTGCGGGCAGCGGGCGCTGGATGATGATGCCGTTGACGCGCGGATCGGCGTTCAGCCCGGCCAGCACGCCCTGAAGCTGTTCGAGGCTGATCGTCTCGGGGTAGTTGCGCACCTCGAAGGCCACGCCGGCTTTCTCGGCATATTTCCTCTGGTTGCGCACATAGAGTTCGGCGGCGGCGACGTCACCTACCGAGATCGAGACGAGGCACGGCGCCCAGCCTGCCTCCGAGAGCCGCTGCGCCTCGGCATAGGTCTCGTCCAGCTTGCCCTGCGCAAACGCCTTGCCGTCAATGATCGTGGCGCTCATCGGGATCTCCCTTGCCCAGAACCTGTTCTTCCTGCCCGATGAAATGCTCGATCATCTCGCGCCAGAGGCGGTCGGCGAGATCGGGATCGAGCCCGGCAGGCTCCGCTGCGGCGCGCACCTTCGAGACCACGTCCTCGACCCGGTCGGGGATGCGTGCAGGCCAGCCATTTTCCTGTTTGAGTTCCGCCGCACGGGCGATCAGCCGGGTGCGCGCGGCGAGCATTTCGACCAGCTCCCGGTCGAGCGCATCGATCGCGACGCGCAGCTCTTCCATCGAGTGTAGTTCGGACGGGGTTTTCATCGACAAGGCTCCCGGAACACTTGCGCCCCCTATCGCAGCTTGGCCCAACAAGCTCAAGACCGCGCGCCTAGAACAAACCCGTGATGCGGCAGTCGGCATCGAGGCCGATCGTCTCCGCAGCCGGGTGCCGGGGGAGGCCCGGCATGGTCATGATTTCACCGCAGATCACCACGACGAACCCCGCCCCGGCCGAGAGCCTCACCTCGCGGATCGGCAGCGTATGGCCCGAGGGCGCCCCGCGCAGCGTCGGGTCCGCGCTGAAGGAATACTGCGTCTTGGCCACGCAGATCGGCAGGTTTCCATAGCCCGCGGCTTCCCAATCGCGCAGCTGGTTGAGAATCTTCTGATCGGCATAGACGTCGCTCGCGTGGTAGATGCGCGTGGCAATGGTCTCGATCTTCTCGATCAGCGGCATGTCATCGGGATAGAGCGGCGCGAATTGCGAAGGGCGCTCGGTAAGCGCGACGATCTTCTCGGCCAGCGCCTCGGCTCCGGCGCCGCCTTCCGACCAGTGTGTGCATAGAACCGCCTCCACGCCCTGCGCCTCGGCGGCGGCGCGCACCGCTGCGATCTCGTCCTCGGTATCGGCGGTGAAGCGGTTGATCGCGACCACGACCGGTACGCCGAATTTCTTCATATTCGCGATGTGACGGTTGAGATTAGCGCAGCCCGCCTCGACCGCGGCAACATCCTCCGCGCCAAGATCCGCTTTAGCGACACCGCCATTCATCTTCAGCGCCCTAACCGTCGCCACGACCACAGCAGCACTCGGCGTCAGTCCGGCCTTACGGCATTTGATGTCGAAGAATTTCTCAGCACCCAGATCGGCGCCGAACCCCGCTTCGGTCACGACGTAATCGGCCAGCTTCAGCGCGCTTTGCGTCGCGATCACCGAGTTGCAGCCATGCGCGATATTGGCGAAGGGCCCGCCATGGACGAAAGCGGGAGTGCCCTCCAGCGTCTGCACGAGATTGGGCTGCAGCGCCTCTTTCAACAGCACCGCCATCGCGCCGTCGGCTCCGATCTCGGCGCAGGTCACCGGCGAGCGGTCGCGCCGATAGGCCACGACGATCCGACCGAGCCTCTCCTGCAAATCCGTCAGGTCGCGGCTCAGGCAGAGGCAGGCCATGACCTCGGAGGCGACGGTGATGTCGAAGCCGGTCTGGCGTGGGAAGCCGTTCGAGACGCCGCCGAGGCTGACGACGATGTCGCGCAGCGCCCGGTCGTTCATGTCGAGCACACGCCGCCACGTTATCCGGCGCGCGTCGATCTCGAGCGCGTTGCCCCAATGGATGTGATTGTCGATCATCGCCGCGAGCAGGTTATGCGCCGCGCCGACCGCGTGGAAATCGCCAGTGAAATGGAGGTTCATCGACTCCATCGGCACGACCTGAGCGTAACCGCCCCCCGCGGCCCCACCTTTCATCCCGAAATTCGGGCCGAGCGACGCTTCGCGCAGGCAGATCGCGGCGCGCTTTCCGATCCGGGACAGCCCGTCGCCCAAGCCCACGGTCGTCGTCGTCTTGCCCTCGCCCGCGGGGGTCGGCGAGATCGCTGTGACGAGGATCAGCTTGCCGGTTTCGCGCCCATCCAGCCCAGCGACGAACTCCGCCTCCAGCTTCGCCTTGTCGCGACCATAGGGGATCAGGGCGTCTTCAGGAATGTCCAGTTTCGCTGCGATTTCCGGCATCGGGCGCAGCGTGGCGGCACGGGCAATATCGAGATCACTGGTCATCTGGTCCTCCTGCTGACGGAGGGTAACCATTTGACGACGCGGCGAAAGGGAAAGAAGCGACCGTTGCGGGATTAAATCGCCTCAGCGGACCTCGTCCATCAGCTCCCAGGCGCGCTGATCGGGGATGTGCAGCCGCAGCGTCTCACCGACCACCAGCCGGCCCGGACGTTCGACCCATGCGGTGACGCCGCGCCGTCCGTGCGCTGCGGGCTTGTAGCGCTTGCCTTTATCTGGATAGTGCTCTTCGATCACCCGGCCCGGCAGGACGCAGGGGCGGTTTTCCATATCGACGACGAGGGTCAGCCCGGTCTCGTTCTGAAGCCGCGCCGAGGGCGGGATATGGGTCAGATCCGGCAAGCCGCGCAGCACGATCGTCGCGCCGACCCAGGACGGATCGATTTCCGGCACGCCCATCGCGAAAGCGGTCTCCGCCAGCTCCTCGGCCGACAGGATCGTCAGCTGGCGGACATTGGCGATCTCGGTGCCCTTGGGATGCTGATCTGTGACCCGCGAACAAGAGGGACGTGTGCGTCCGCCATGCAGTTCTCCCACGGGACCGTCGAAGGTGAATTCGATCTCTTCGACCGGGGTCGAGGTCAGCTGTCCCTCGGTGGTAACCAGCCCGAGCCAGACGACCTCCCCTTGATATTGCGTGGGTTTCAGCGCGGCCATCAGCCCCTCTTTGACAAGACGACAAACAGACGACGGAACGGGAAAAAGACGCTGCCATCGTCCCGCAAAGGATAAACCGTCTCCAGCGCGGTTTCATAGCGTTCGATGAGAACCTGCGCTTCAGTGTCGCCCAAGAGCCGCAGGAAGGGTCGCATCACGGTGCTTTCCGTAAAGCGGCGGACCGGATGCGCGCCCGGCGTGGGCTCCAGTTCCTGCAGATATTCGGTGTGCCAGATGTCGACCTCGCCGAGGGGGCTGAGCATTTTCGCGTAATCCACCGCCGGGGCCACGGGCGGCACCCAGCCAGCGAAGTTGAAGCGGTCGGGAAACATCTCCTGCGACAGGTCGCGCAGGATGCGATGCGACGGCGCGCCATGCTGGGCGGGCATCTGCACCGCCAGAACGCCGCCATCGCGCAGCTCTCCGGCCAGACGCGGGAACAGCTTCGCGTGATCGGGCAGCCAATGCAGCGCAGCGTTGGAGAAGATCATCGCCGGCGGCTTGTTGGGCGTCCATTCGGAAATATCGACCAGATCGCAGCGATGATAGGCGCCGGTCGCCGCAGCGCGCTTGAGCATCGCCTCGGAATTGTCGACGCCCACGATCTTGCGCTTGGGGTACTGGTGGTTCAGCGTCTCGGCCACCGCGCCATTGCCGCAGCCCAGATCGATGATCTTGCCGCGCTCTGGCAGATGCGGAACCCGCGCCAGAAGGTCGAGTGCCGGACGCAGCCTCAGATTGCGGAACCGCGCATAAGCGTCGGGATCCCAATCGGCTGCGCCCGGCACTGAAGCGTCACGCGTGACCATTCTCGCGAACCTGCGCGATCAGGCCGAAGGCTCGGGGGTGGTTTCCGCCCCGCCGTCGCCCTGATCCTTTTTCTTGGACGTCTTGGGCAGCGCGGTCACCGACGGCAGGCTTCCCGAGGAGCTGTCATCGTCGTCGCCGCCCAGCGGCTCTCCGGAGAGGACCTTCTTGATCTCGTCGCCCGTGAGGGTCTCGTATTCCAGAAGCCCCTGCGCCAGACGTTCCCAATCCTCGATCCGCTCGGTGAGGATGCGGCGGGCCTCCTGATAGCCCTCTTCGATCAGGCCGCGCACCTCTTCCTCGATCAGCTCTTTCGTCTTGGTCGAGACCGAGAAGCCAGCGGTGTTGCCCTGATAGCCCTCATGCGCCTCGGCGTAGTCGATATTGCCGACCTTGTCGGACATGCCCCAGCGCATCACCATCGCGCGGGCGATGGCCGACGCCTGCTGAATGTCACCGGCCGGGCCGTTCGAGACATGTTCCTCGCCCCATTTGATGATCTCGGCAGCCTTGCCCGCCATCGTCATGGTGATTTTCTGCTTGGCCTCGTCCTTGTGGTAGTTGAGCTTGTCCATCTCGGGCAGCGAGACGACCATACCCAAGGCCTGACCGCGCGGAATGATCGTGGCCTTGTAGACCGGATCGCATTTCGGCAGCGACAGTCCGACGATGGCGTGACCGGCCTCGTGATAGGCGGTCATTTCCTTCTGCTCGGGGGTGAGGACCATCGAGCGGCGCTCGACACCCAGCATCACCTTGTCCTTCGCGTTCTCGAAATCTTCCATCGAGACGAAACGACGCCCGACGCGCGCTGCCATCAGCGCTGCTTCGTTCACGAGGTTCATCAGGTCGGCGCCCGAGAAGCCCGGCGTGCCGCGCGCGATGGTGCGCAGGTCCACATCGGGCCCCACCGGCACTTTGCGCGAGTGAACCGTCAGGATCTTCTCGCGGCCCTTGATATCGGGGTTCGGCACGTGGATCTGGCGATCGAAGCGGCCCGGACGCAGCAGCGCGGGGTCAAGCACGTCTTTCCGGTTCGTCGCCGCGATGATGATGATGCCTTCGTTTGCCTCGAACCCGTCCATCTCGACCAGCAGCTGGTTGAGGGTCTGTTCGCGCTCGTCATTGCCGCCGCCGATGCCGACGCCCCGAGCACGGCCCACCGCGTCGATTTCGTCGATGAAGACGATACAGGGCGCGTTCTTCTTGGCCTGTTCGAACATGTCGCGGACACGCGATGCGCCAACACCGACGAACATCTCGACGAAGTCGGAGCCCGAGATGGTGAAGAACGGCACACCCGCCTCGCCCGCAATCGCGCGGGCAAGAAGCGTCTTACCGGTGCCCGGAGGGCCCACCAGCAGCGCGCCTTTCGGGATCTTGCCGCCAAGGCGCGAGAATTTTTGCGGGTTGCGCAGAAATTCGACGATCTCTTCGAGTTCTTCCTTGGCTTCGTCGATGCCCGCCACGTCGTCGAAGGTCACGCGACCATGTTTCTCGGTCAGCAGTTTTGCCTTGGACTTGCCGAAGCCCATCGCGCCGCCTTTGCCGCCGCCCTGCATCCGGTTCATGAAGAAGATCCAGATGCCGATCAGCACGAGGAACGGGAGCCAGACGCCCAGCAGCGACATGAAGCCGGATTGCTGTTGCTTGACGACGCTCACCGCGATGCCCTTGTCGATCAGCTTCTCTGCGATCTGATCTTCCAGAGGCTTGACGGTGGTGAAGCTCGTGCCGTCGGCGAGCTGGTAGCGCACCTCTTCGCCATCGAGGCGGACGTTCTTCACCTCGCCTTTGTTGACGGCGTCCATGAACTCCGAATAGGTCGCTTGGGACGAGTTCATCGACGATTGCCCATCACCGAAAAGGTTGAACAGGGCCAAAATCAGCAGGAACAGCACCGCCCAAAAGGCCAGATTGCGCGCATTACCCAAGGAATATCCTCCAATCGTATCGGGCGGCTGACCTGCGGTCGCCGCCTCTTCCTCAGTGAAAATAGGCATTACGCGCCCGGGTTCAACGTCGAATTAGCCAAGTGTCGAATGCGTCGCGGCAAATCCGCGCCTGCCAGCCGATCCCGAAGCCTGCGAGCGGTGCCACGACAAGCGTTTCGCCGCGCCATATGGCCGGGCTTGCGGCAAGCGAGGCACGCGGAAGGCCCGTTTCGCGCCAATCGGGGCATTGGCGTAATCCCGCCTCCCCCAGCGCCGCGACTTCCGTGGCGTCCATGGCGGGCCCGGTGACCTCCCAGCGGTCCCAGGTCGCGGCGCCATCTTCGAGGGTCACGCGCAGATCGGCCACCGCCTGCGCCTCGCGGGTGATGCGTAGCGCGCCCTTGGCGGTGGTGATACGGCAACCGTGCAGGGTGCGGTCGCCTTGCCGGGGCAACTCCGCCAGCAGGGTCTGCACCTTCGAGGCGCGCGGCGCGTAATCCGCGCCAGAGATCCAGCGCAGCGCGGCCACGATCAGGCGGCGTTGCAGCTCCGGTTCCATCGCGGAAAAGCCCGCCACGTCGATCAGCAGATCTCCCGATTGCTCGGAGACATGGCGCTCGACCTCCGCCATCAGCAGTCGATGCAGCGCAGCGTTGGCCGACGCAAGGTTTGTCGTCACCCCGGCAATCGCCTGCGCATCGACGCCCAAAGATTTCAGCGCGCCAAGCGCCTGTCGCGCCTTCACCCGGTCGAAGCGTTCATTTTCGTTGGACGGATCGTCGACCCATGCGATGCCCTGCCTGCGCAGGTAATCGCGCAACGCCTCTCGTGTCTGGGCCAGAAACGGGCGGTGCCATGTCACCCCCTCGGCCTCGAAGCGTGGGCGCATGCCTGACAGCCCCTCCAGCCCCGCCTCGCGCGCGAGCCGCATCAGAAAGGTCTCTGCCTGATCGTCGGCAGTATGCCCAAGTGCGACATGACCGATCCCGGTCGAGCCCGCCCATGCGCCGATCAGGCCCAGACGCGCCCGGCGCGCGGCGTCCATCAGGTTACCTTCGGCGCTGGCTCCGTCCCAGCGCAGGATCGTGTGCGGAATGCACCGATCTGCGCAGAACCGCCCGACAAATGCGGCTTCCTCGGCAGCCTCGGCGCGCAGCCCGTGATCCACCGTCACCGCGGCGACCTCGAAATGCGCAGCCAACAGCGCCAGCGTCGCCATCGAATCCGAGCCCCCGGAAACGGCAACCCCGACGCGCCGGGGCGCATCGGGGTCAAAACCGTGTCTTGCGATGTCGTCCAGCGTCACCGGAGAACGCTCACTGGCATCCCAGCGATTGCTGCGCGTTCTGCGCCTCGCCCGCCGCCGAGGAACCCGGGAAGCGTGCGCTCACCTGACCCAGCGTAGTGCAGGCCTCGCTCTGCTGTCCGAGCTGCCCCAGCGCCTTGCCGAGCGACAGCAGGTTGTCCGCGGCGCGCGAGCCTTTCGGGTCGGCGGAGAACCCGTCGAGCCATGCCCGCGCAGCGCCCGCCTCATCACCCTGCTTTTGCAGTGCGAGACCGCGATAATACATCGCGTCGCTGGTCAGCGGGGAACCGGGATAGGTCTGCCGGAAGGTCGTGAGAAGATCGGCCGCAGAGGCGTAATCGCCATCCTCATAGGCCTTCTTGCCCGCCTCGAAATCCGATTTCTCGTTGATCGCAAGATCGGGTCCGGGCGTGGAATCCGGAGCCGGACCCGTGACCGACGCACCGGTGTTCGGCGCTTCGCCTCCCAGCGGCTCTGTCTTGCCAAGCTTCGAAATGTCGCAATTCTCTTCCATCTCGCAGACCCGGAAGTTCAGATCGCCGATCCGCTTCGTGCCGTCGGCGACGACGCGGTTGATCTTGTTTTCCAGCTCCTCGACGCGGTCGGTCATATGCGACAGCGACAGCTCCATCGAGTCCATGCGCTGCAGAGCGGAATCGCCGCCCGCCTTCTGCAGACCGGCTTGACCAGAGGATTTCAGTTCCTGGCGCAGGCTACCGATCTCGGTCTGAAGCTGTCCCAGTTCGGTCTTGATGTCAGCCAGCGTCTGGGCGCGGTTCGCGTCCTGAGCCAGCGCGGGCGCGGCTGCCAGAACAGCCGCACCGAGAAGCAAAGCTCTCAGCATCGCGATCAGCTCCCGACCGCCGATTGCGAGATCACCGTCACGGCGCGACGGTTCTTCTGGTAGCACTCTTCGGTCGAGCAGACTGCCAGCGGACGTTCTTTACCGTAGGAGACCGTGCGCAGACGGTTGCCGGCCACGCCTTGGCTGATCAGGTATTCCTGCACCGCAGAGGCACGACGCGCCCCAAGCGCGAGGTTGTATTCGCGGGTGCCCTGCTCGTCGGCATGGCCTTCGATGATCGCGGTGTAGCTCGGGTGGCTCACCAGCCAGCTCGCCTGCTGGCTCAGGATGCCGCGCGCGGTGTCGGTCAGCGTCGACTGGTCGACTTGGAAATGCACCATGTCGCCGATGGTCTGGCTGAAATAGGCCGGCGAGTTCGGATCGTTGATCCCGCCTTGGCTGACGCCGCCCATGCCAGCGCCGCCCGGTCCGAGCGCGCCGCCGGGACCGGTCGCACCGGAGCCGTATTGATCGGGGTTCGAACAGGCCGCGAGGCCCAGCATCGAGATGGCCAACACGGCCTTCACTGCAAATTTCATTGGTTCCGCCTTTGTTGATCTGCCCATTGCGGGCGAGCCTACCAGTTTCTCTAACGCTTGTTAATCCGCCCTCACGGCAGAAGCGGCGACCAGGCCGGGTCCGACGCGGCGCCCGGCGTGGAGACTTTCTTCAGGTTGCGCCCGGAGATGTCGACCGAATAGAGCGAGGCCGAGCCTTCGGCGCCGGGGCTCTCCCGGGTGAACATGATTACGCGGCCATTGGGCGACCAGGTTGGGCCCTCGTCGAGGAAGGACGAGGTCAGCAGCCGCTCTTCCGAGCCATCGGTGCGCATCACGCCGATATGGAACCGGCCTTGGTTCTGCTTGGTAAAGGCGATCATATCGCCGCGCGGCGACCAGACCGGCGTCGAATAGCGCCCGTCGCCAAAGCTGATCCGCGTCGCCTCGCCGCCGCCGACCGGCATGATGTAGAGCTGCTGGGTACCCGAGCGATCGGACTCGAACACGATCCGCGATCCGTCGGGCGAGAAGCTGGGCGAAGTCTCGATCGCGGGCGAGGTCGTCAGGCGTTGGGTCTGGCCCGTGCTGACATTCATCATCCAGAGGTCGGTATTGCCGTTCTGCTCCATCGAGTAGACGATCTTCTGCCCATCGGGCGAGAAGCGCGGCGCGAATGTCATCGTCCCGGGCACTTCAGGCAGCAGCCTCGCCGAGGCGGTCGCCACGTCGAGCATCTTGATGCGCGGGAAACCGGTCTCGAAGGTGGTAAAGAGCACTTTCGTCCCGTCGCGCGAGAAACGCGGTGCGAGCACGATGGTCGAGGCATCGGTGAGATAGGTCACATTCGCGCCGTCGTAATCCATCACCGCGAGGCGCTTCTGGCGGTTGTCCTTCGGCCCGCTTTCCGAGACGAAAACAACGCGGCTGTCGAAATACGGCCCCTCGCCCGTGATGCGCGAATAGATCACGTCCGAGACCTTATGTGCCAGACGCCGCCAGCTTGCCGGCGAGGCCGCAAGTTGCTGCCCGTCGCCCATCTGCTGTCCGGAGAACACGTCGAACAGGCGGAACTTCACGACCACCTTGCCGCCCTGCATCCCGACCGACCCCACGACCAGCGCCTGTGCGTTGATCGCCTGCCAGTCGGAATATTTCACCGGCGTGTCGAAGCTCGACACGTTCTGGATATAGGCGGATTTCGGAATTTCGCGGAACAGCCCGGTCCCGGTCAGATCGCTCGAGATCACCTGCGTGATCTGGCTCGCCATCTGGCCAGCGTCGGGGGTCTCGGGGATGAAACCCGCGATTGCGAACGGCATCGGCTCGATCACACCATCGGTGATCTCGATATGCAGCGGCTCGGAATCCTGCGCGATTGCGGCGATGGGTGCCAGCATCACAGCGGCCAGCAAACTGAGAACGAAACGCATCATGTCACACACTCCCTTTCCGGGTCTTGCCCGGTTTGTAACGCGCTGCGGCACGATCGTGCATCACAACCCCATGACACCGCGCGGAAATTCGCCGACCAGCCATCATTTCATCCTCATTTTTTCGGGATTGAAGTCGATGGTGATCGTTTTCCAGCGGTCATATTTCTCCGGCGGCAGCGGGAACCCGTCCGAACCGCACAGAACGATGGCGCGTCGCCCGGCCTCGAAGGCCTGATCGACCGCGTTGCCGGTGCCGCCCGTCGCCCCGACCAGCTTGATCGAGGAGATGATCGGGTGGCCGTCGGGCTGCATATCGACCGACAGCGTCACTGTGGTGCGCAGCGCATCCGAGCTGAGCGCGCCGGTGTTCCAGCACTGCTTGATATCGACGATCAGCGCGTCTTTCTCGCCCGCGGTGATCGGCGGACCCGTCGGCGCAGAGCCGGTGCCACCCGTGCCTTCACCGCCCAAGGCAGCCGCAAGCGCATCGTTGACCGAGGCGCTGTCGACTTTCTTCGGCTCGCTCGGCGGCGTTTTCTCAGCCTGTTTCGGCTCAGCCGGTTTCTTCTCGGCGGGCTTGGGCGCTTCAGGCTTCTTCTCTGCCGGGGACGCAGCCGTCTGCGTCTCTTTCGGCGCCGGCGGTTTCGGCTTGGCGCTCGGCCGCGGCGAGGCCAGCGGCGCGGAGCTTTCCGGCTTGTCCTTGGTCTTGTTCGCCTCGGTCACGATTTCGGTGGAGGCTTCGGGCGGCGCCGTCGCCTCCTTCGGCTTCTCGGTGGGCTGATCGGGCGTGTCGGCGGGTTTGGGGGCCTCTTGCGGCTGAGCCTGCGGGTCGACCTTCGCCTCGGGCGGCGGCTCGGGCGCAGGCGTGGGAGCAACGCGCGGCGCCTGTTTCGGCTTCGGCACGGGCGAGATATCGGGCGTGACCGTCGGCGAAGGCTCCTCGACCGGCGGCACGATCTCCGGCGGCGTGTCGCTAACTTCGGCAGGCGGCGTCGGCTCTTGCAGGGCCGACACATCGGGCTGCGCATCCGGTACGGGGTCGGGCTGCTGCATCGCCTGCGGTTCCGGCTCGGGCTTGGCCTGCGGCTCCGGCGCGGGCGGCTTGGGCGGCGGGGCCGTCTCGGTTGGCGTATCGGGCGCCGTGGGCGCGACCGGATCCGGCGTGGGCTGCGGCGCGTCCTTCGGCGCCGAGGCCATCATCGTGTTGAAGTCCTTCTCGGACATCACCGCGACCTGAGAGATCACCACCGGCTTATTCGGTTTCGGGAAGAACCACTGGCCCCCGGCAATGACCCAGAAGAGCACGCCCAGATGCAGCGCGCCCGACAGGCCGTAACCGATCTTGTCCGCACGGTTCATGCGATGCCCCCTGGGCTCAGTTCCCCGCAGGCGCCGTCAATTGCGGCCCCCCGGTATCGGTGACGAGCGTGATGTTCGAGAACCCCGCGCCGTTGAGCGCGCCCATCACCTGCACCACCTGAGAATAGGAAATCTTGCCATCCGCACGCAGGAAGACCTTGTCGCTCTTGCGCTCGGCCGCGATCGCCTTGAGACGGTCGATCAGCTGATCCTGCGGCACTTCCGAGTTCATCAGCGAGACCTTCCCGTCCGCCTGGATCGACACCGTCAGCGGCACCTCCTGCTCGGTCGGTACGGCCTTGGCCGCCGTCTTCGGCAACTCGAGCGGCACGCCCACCGTCATCATCGGCGCGGCGACCATGAAGATCACCAGCAGCACCAGCATCACGTCGACCATCGGCGTGACGTTGATCTCGCTCATCGCGGCGTGACGCCCGCGTCCGCTCCTGCGGCGCCGCGATCCGCCCGATCCGCGTTTTGCAACACCCGCACCCATGATCAGCTATCCAACTGGCGCGACAGGATGGTCGAGAATTCGTCCGCGAAGGCCTCATAGTTGCCCGCAATGCGATCGGCATCGGACGACAGCTTGTTGTAGAAGATCACCGCCGGAATTGCCGCGAGAAGACCCAGCGCGGTCGCCACCAGCGCTTCCGAAATGCCGGGCGCCACGACGGCGAGCGAGGTATTCTGCGAGATCGCGATCTCCTCGAAGGCGACCTTGATCCCCCAGACCGTGCCGAACAGGCCCACGAAGGGCGAGATCGAGCCCACGGTCGCAAGGAAGGTCAGCCCGTAATTGAGGTTTTCGGTCGCCTTCTGGATCGCGACATCCATCGAGCGTTCGATCCGCGCTTGCGCGCCGGTGATCAGCGCCCCGTCATGACGATGCGACCGGCGCCATTCCAACATGCCGGCGGCGAAGATCTTCTGGCTCGCGCCTTCGGGCGCGGGGCCGATCTGGTCGAACAGCTCGTCGAGCGGCTCGCCGGACCAGAAGGCCCGGTCGAAGGCTTCCGCCTCGGAGCGCGCCGCGCGATAGGCGATGAATTTGCGGATGATGATCGCCCAGGACCAGAAGCTGGCCACGACGAGGATGATCATCACGAGTTTGACGGTCAGCGATGCGCGCAGAAAGAGCGCCAGCAGGGAGAAATCGATCTCCTGCGCCATCGCAAGCGAAGAATGGTCCATAGGTACTGCTCGCCGGTTGGGGCCACGTTATCGGGCCTCTGATTAGCAGCGATTCTATATCAGCAGTAAGGGGAACGCCATAACAACAATGTAACCGGCGAAACCCCGCCGCTTTTCAATGCAGTTTCGGGGCCAGTTTCCGGCGAATATCGGCGGGAAGCCGCTGAGCCGCGCCCGCCTCGTTGAGACAGACGATGGTGACCTGCGCGGTGAACAGCACCTCGCCGTCGCGCTGCACGGTCTGTTCCATCACCAAGCGCGCGCCCGTTTCGGTGACGAGGTCGGTCGTCACCACCAGTTCGTCGTCGAATTTCGCGGGACACAGGTAATCGGCCTCGACGCGGCGCACCGCGAAAACCACCCCGTAATCGGCCTTCATGGCGACCTGATCGACGCCCAGCGCGCGGACGAATTCGGACCGCCCGCGCTCGATGAACTTCAGGTAATTGGCGTAATAGACGATCCCCGCGAGGTCGGTATCCTCGTAATAGACCCGGATCGGAAACTCATGCGCCATGCTCGTTCTCCCGATCGTCCGGCTCCGCCTCGCCCACTTCGCGCGACAATTCCCGTACCGCCTCTGCGGCCTCGCCCTGACGCAGGCCGGCGCGGGCCGCGAGACGCAGCGCGTGGCTCGGATCTTTCGCCACAGCCGGCATCGTCGGGTCGTAGGCAGCTGCGATCACCGCAGCGATCTCGGGGCGCAGCACGGTCACCCCGCGTGCCACCGCAAGCGGCGAGCGTTTCACGAAGGCCTTGTCGGACCAAAGCAGGATCATCTGCACCGCCTGGCTGAGCGCGATTACCTCGGCGGGCACCTCGTCGAGCCCCGCATCCATCCGCACGAAGGCGAAACAGGCGCGGATCGCGCCCTCCTTGTCGAAGCGGAAGACGCGATACTGGTTCGCCCCCTGATCGTCGAGCCGGATCACCAGATCCTGCAACCCGTCGATCAGGTGATCGAGATTGGGCACCTCGAGCAATTCCTGCCAGTCGCGGAAGAAGAAGACCATCAGGTTCGCGCCCAGCTCGGGATCGGTCTCGGCCATCTTGTGCCCTGCCAGCGCCACCACCGCCTCGACCGCGCCCTTCACCGTCGCAAGCGTCGCCGCCTCGACCCCGAACACGACGGGAACGACGGGGCGCCCCCAACGTGCGAATAGATATTCGTCGGAAGAGCGCCGGAAGAGCTGCTCCACCATTTCGCCCGTGATTTCTGCCTGTTCCGCCATGCTGCCTCCCTCGCTTCGCCCCGACCCTAAGAGATCGCGACCGAGGGGGGAAGGGGGCCAGCCCGATCGGCCGCGCATCCCCGGCTTTTGCCTGCAACGACGTTTCGGCTTGACACAAATATCCCGGGGGAGCGCCCGACCGGGCGTGGGGGCAGCGCCCCCTCCTCTTCGGCGATTGCGAACCCACGGTGACGGGCGGCAGCCCTCCCTGATCTGCGCTTGCCGCGCTTGCACCTCACGCCTATAAGGGCGGCATGTTCTTGCTGGCTGCATATCCGCGAATTATTTGCCCGGCGCTCTGACGCGTCAGGGTAGCCGGGATATTGCGCCAAGCCTCGCGGCGTGCGCGCGCACGCCCTTCCCTTTCCCAAGGACGACCTATCCATGAGTTCCGACCAGACCACCGAGACGACCGCCCCCGACTATCGCGGCACCGTCTTCCTGCCGAAAACCGATTTCCCGATGCGCGCGGGCCTGCCTGCGCGTGAGCCCGACTGGCTGGCGCGCTGGGAGAAGATCGGCGTCTACGATCGCCTGCGCGAGAAGGCCGCGAAGGAGACGCGCCCCGGCTTCGTGCTCCATGACGGCCCTCCCTACGCGAACGGCCATCTCCATATCGGTCACGCGCTCAACAAGATCCTGAAGGATTTCATCACTCGCTCTCAGCAGATGATGGGCCGCGATGCGCGCTACGTGCCTGGCTGGGACTGCCACGGCCTTCCGATCGAGTGGAAGATCGAAGAGCAGTACCGCGCCAAGGGTCTCGACAAGGACGCTGTCGACGTGGTGGCGTTCCGCCGCGAATGCCGCGCCTTTGCCGAGAACTGGGTCGACATCCAGCGCGAGGAATTCAAGCGTCTGGGTGTCTATGGCAACTGGGCCGATCCCTATCTGACGATGAACTACCATGCCGAGGCGGTGATCGCCGAGGAGTTCATGAAGTTCCTGATGAACGGCACGCTCTACCAAGGCTCCAAGCCCGTGATGTGGTCGCCGGTCGAGAAGACCGCGCTGGCCGAGGCAGAGGTCGAGTATCACGACCACACCAGCCACACGATCTGGGTGCGCTTCAAGGTCCGCCGGGGCGGCAATGCCGACATGCCGACCGAGGATGCGGTCGAATATGACGCCGCGGATCAGGCGCTGCTGGCCGATCAGCTACACGCGGCGAGCGTCGTGATCTGGACCACGACCCCGTGGACGATCCCGCAAAACCGCGCCGTGTCCTTCAATCCGGGCATCGCCTACGGGCTCTACCGCGTCGACACGCTGGGCGAGAAATCGACCGCCGAGGAAGGCGAACTGCTGCTGATGGCCGATGCGCTGGCGCAATCGGTGATGGATCAGGCGAAAGTCGAGAGCTTCACCCGCGTGCGCAATGTCAGCGCGGCAGAGCTTGAGGGGCTGACGCTCTCGCATCCCTATGCCGGCGTCGAGGGCGCGAATGGCGAGTGGGATTACGACGTCCCGGTCCTGCCCGGCGACCACGTCACCGACGAGGCCGGGACGGGCTTCGTTCACACCGCACCGAGCCACGGCGACGACGACTATCAGATGGGCCTGAAATACGGGCTGCAGATGACCTATAACGTCGAGCCCGACGGCAGCTACCGCAAGGACCTGCCGCTGTTCGGCGGCGAGGCGATCGTCGCGGCTGATGGCAAGGACGGGCCGGCAAATGTGTCGAACATCAAGCAACTGGCCTGGGCCGGGGCGCTTCTCGCCAAGGGCAAGATCAAGCACTCCTATCCGCATAGCTGGCGCTCCAAGGCCCCGCTGATCTATCGCAACACGCCGCAATGGTTCGCCGCGATCGACCACACGCTGGATGACGGCATGGGCGAGTATGGCGACACGATCCGCGCCCGCGCGCTGACCTCGATCGAGGAGCTGGTGACCTTCACGCCCGAGAAGGGCAAGAACCGCCTGCATTCGATGATCGAGAACCGTCCCGACTGGGTGCTGAGCCGTCAGCGCGCCTGGGGCGTGCCGCTCACCTGTTTCGTCAAGAAAGGCGCCAAGCCCACCGACGAAGACTTCCTGCTGCGCAACGCCGAGGTCAACGCGCGCATCACCGCCGCCTTCGAGACCGAGGGTGCGGACGCGTGGTACGAGGACGGTTTCAAGGCGAAGGTTCTGGAAGGCGTCGTGACCCCCGACGAGTACGAGCAGATCTTCGACGTGCTCGACGTTTGGTTCGATTCCGGCTCCACCCACGCCTTCGTGCTGCGCGACCGCGCCGACGGGACAGAGGACGGCATCGCCGATGTCTACCTCGAGGGGACCGACCAGCACCGCGGCTGGTTCCACTCCTCGTTGCTGCAGGCCTGCGCCACGAAGGGCCGCGCGCCCTACCGCAACGTGGTGACGCATGGCTTCACGCTCGACGAGAAGGGCATGAAGATGTCCAAATCGCTCGGCAACACCGTCGCGCCGCAGGAGGTGATCGAGCAATACGGCGCCGATATCCTGCGGCTCTGGGTTGCGCAGTCGGACTTCACGGCCGATCTGCGCATCGGCAAGGAGATCCTGAAAGGCACCGCCGACAGCTATCGTCGTCTGCGCAACACGCTGCGTTTCATGCTGGGCAATCTCGATGGGTTCTCCGACGCCGAGCGCGTCGATCCGACCGAGATGCCGGAGCTGGAGCGCTGGGTACTGCATCGTCTGGCACAGCTCGATACCGAGGTGCGCAAGGGCTATGACGCCTTCGATTTCCAGGGCGTTTTCCAGCAGCTGTTCAACTTCTGCACGGTGGACCTGTCGGCCTTCTATTTCGACGTCCGCAAGGATGCGCTCTATTGCGACCCCGAGGACAGCCTGCGCCGCCGTTCGGCGCGCACGGTGCTGGATCTGCTGTTCCATCGCCTGACGACCTGGCTCGCGCCGATCCTCGTCTTCACCATGGAAGACGTGTGGCTGTCGCGCTTCCCGGGCGACGATGCCTCGGTTCACCTGCAGGACATCCCCGAGACGCCAGAAGCCTGGGCCGACGCGAGCCTTGCGGCGAAATGGGATGGCATCCGCCGCGCCCGTCGCGTGGTGACGGCAGCGCTGGAGGTGCAGCGTTCGGCCAAGGTGATCGGAGCCTCGCTAGAGGCCGCACCAGTCGTGCATGTCGAGGATGCGGACGTTCTGGCGGCGCTGAAATCGGTGCCCTTCGAGGATCTCTGCATCACCTCGGACATCGCGCTGACCGCCGATCCGGCTCCGCAGGAAGCGTACCGCCTGCCCGAAGTTTCGGGCATCTCGGTGGTCTTCGAGAAGGCCGACGGTCAGAAATGCGAGCGCTGCTGGAAGATCCTGCCCGATGTCGGCACGCATGAGCATCCCGGCACCTGCAAACGGTGCGATGCGGCGCTCGACTGAGCGACGCGTATCCGGTGACGGAATGAAGGGCACCCGCATGGGTGCCCTTTTTATGTCAGGTCAGGACGGCATCTGGTGCGGCGGCAGCGGCGGCGGCCCGAAACGGTTACCGCGCGGGGATCCGCGCTGAACGGTGAAGAAGAGCAGGACCAGCGTCCCGATCAGCGGGATCAGCATGATCAAGGCCCACCAGCCGGTTCGGTCGAGGTCGTGCAGCCGCCGCACCAGCACCGCGAGCGATGGCAGGAACACGACGAGCGAGAAGATCGCCCCCAGCAGAGACGCTTCGCCGCCCCGCATCATCATCGGACCGAAAAGGATGCGATCCAGCAAGCCGAAGACGATGTTCCCGAGAAAGACGAAGAGCACGAACCACCAGAATTCGGGCCGGGCCGCGCGGCCGGTGAAAGTCACGTAGTTCGAGAAACATTTGCGGATCGCTTCGCTGAACTCCATCGGGCGTCTCCCTTCGTGGATGAGCTGTCGAGGAAGCTTAGCCTCAGGACGACGCGTCACGCCAGCGTGAATCCGGCGGGGCAGGTGCGGTGGGCGCGTGATGCGTCAACGCGCGACGTGCATTCTTCTTATTTGCGTCAAGATTCGCGGCTAACCTCGCGGAATGACCCGAAGTGAAAGCCATCCGTCCGCCCCGCTTCGCCCCCTGTTTCGCAGTTGGGGCTTCTGGGCGTTGCTGGCGGGCGCGGCCGCGTTGGTTCTCGTTTTCGTGCAGATCTCGGGTATTGCGAACGGGCCTCAGCCCTCTGCCGGAAGTCAGATTGGCGAGATCGCTGGCGAGATCAAACGCTCGGCTTGGCGGTCCTTCTTCGGCCTTGCGCCGAAGCCGGTGGAGCCGCAACCACTCCCGGCTTCCACCTACCTCGGCCTCGCGGCGCCGGTCCTCGGGATCCTAGCGATCGTGCTCGCGGGGATCGCAGCGGCACTCCGCGAAAACTGGCGACTGCCGAGCTATGCGGTGAGCCTCGGAATCGCGGCGATCGTCTTTCAATATGTCTGGTGGATCGCGCTGCTCGTTGCGGGCGTTGTCCTGCTCGTCACGATCATCGCCAATCTCGGCGAGATTTTCAGCTTCTGACCGCATCCCTGTCGCGCAGCCAGCGCTGTAGCGTGCGCTCCTCGACCTGCGCCTGCTCGCGCTTTGCCAGCTCCGCCGCGCGTTCGGCGCGGGCACGGTCGAGAAGCGTGTCATAGGTCTTCGCCTCTCGGAACAGCTCTCGCATCCGGTCTTCGAGCGGCACGCGGCGTTCGTTCAGCGTGCCGATCTCCTGATCGAGCCACGAGACCGTCTCGCGCACCGCCTCGCGGAATCCGGCGGCGTAAGGCGCGGTCTCAGGCGAGGTGACGTGAAGCTCGGCGCGGGCGCGCGCTGTCAGCGTATCGCGCTCGCTTTCCAGCCGCGCGACCTGCGCATTCAGCTTCGATAGCTCGCCGGCCTGCTCTTCGAGCTCACGCCGCCGCAGCCGCCCGATCACCTCCAGGGCCGCGATCCGGTTGCGGGCCATGGCGCGGTTACGCCGCCTGCGGCAGGTCTTTCTGCGCCTGCTCGACGGCGTAGAAATCCGGCTGATGCGCGGTTGGGATGCTGCCGCGCCCGATCTCGACGCAGATATTCGGCGGGTGGTCGCTCACAAGCGCAACGAAGATGTCGCGGATCACCGCATAGAACGCGGAATCCTCTTCCTCGATCTGGCGCAGACGGCCAGACATCGGCTGCACGAAGCAATAAGCAAGGAACACGCCGAGGAAGGTGCCGACAAGCGCGCCGCCGATCATACCACCCAGGATCTCCGGCGGCTGGTCGATCGCACCCATGGTTTTGATCACGCCCAGAACGGCGGCGATGATGCCGATGGCAGGCAAGGCGTCGGACACGGTCTGGAGCGCTGAGGCAGGGGCCAGAACCTCGCGGTGATGCTTCTTCAGTTTGCGGTTGATGACGTCCTCGGTCTGGTACTTGTCGTCGAAATTCATCGCCAGCATCCGGAAGCTGTCGGTAATCAGCTGGATCGCGAAATGATCCTTCAGGATACGCGGATAGCGGCTGAAGATCTCGCTCTCTTCCGGGGCTTCGACATGCGGATCGAGCGCGATGATACCCTTGTTGCGATAGAGCCGCGACAGCTCGTAGAGCAGGTTCAAGAGGTCGGTGTAATCCGCCGTCTTCCACTTGCTGCCCTTGAGCACCTTTACGAGCCCCCGGCCCGATTGCTTGATCATCCCGAACGAGTTGGCGATCAGGAACGACCCGAGCGCGGCGCCACCGATCATCATCCCTTCGAACGGCAAGGCATGAATCAGAACGTCCATGCTGCCGCCGGACAGGAGGAAGCCGCCGAACACGAGGCCCACGACGGCCAACAGGCCAAGGATGATCGTCATTATACTTTGTCCGTATGCTTCGCGCCCCCAGTCTTTCACCGGCAGGCGCAGTTTCCCCAAAATCTCGAGCAAATCTCCGGTGACGCTCTCGTTAAGTCAAGTATAAATACCAAAATCATTAACGAGAATAAGCACAAAACACACTATATCATCTATAGACAAGGAAACTTGACCGATTATTCATGAATAGATAGGATAACTCCAACACTGATCTTGGATTCAGGGCATCGAATGAGCGCCAGTGCGGAAGCCATAGCCTTTCTGCTCGAAGAGCAGGATCTGCGCCATCTGTTCCAGCAATGGCCGCAGCACATGTGTCTGGCCGTCGGCCTCGACCCGGAAGGCGGCTGCGCGATGCTGGTCTTCCACGCGAGCGAGGCCGAGCGGGTACTGCCCCGGCTCGCGCGGTCGATGAACTGGCGCGCGGATGAGTTCAGCGTCATTCCAAAGATCGACGGCTACCAGACACGGCGGATACTGTTCTCCGACGAGCAGAAGATTCTGTCGCTCGTGCAGGACACCGACAACCTTCCGGAGATCGCCCGCGATTACGCGATCAATTTCGCCTATGCCGCCGACGAGGGGCTCGACCCGGAAGCGCTGACCGATGCGAAATCCGCCTCGGTGTCGCCCGCGTTGCGCGAGGTCGAGCGGCTCCTGTCGGCGTTGAACCCGACACACTCCGCGACATCGAGCGCTCCGCCGACGAGCAGGAATGCGGCCTCTGTGCCTACCAATCGAGCGGAAACAACGGCCCCGGTGAGCGCGGATGGCGGCCCGCCCGGCTTCCGGCGGCTGAGCGATACGCACCGGGCCGAGGCGCTGATGGCGACTTGCGAATTGAGCCTCGATGCCGACACCGTGCGGATCACCATCGACGAGGCCGGCGCCGATGCGCAAAGCTTCGGGGTCCGAGACGTCTACTTCCGCGACGATCTTCGCAGCTTCGCCATCCCGGTGGCGGAACTCGCGCGTCAGGGGGCAACCGCCCTGCCCGGCCAGATCCACGCCGCGGCGGATCACTTCCCGGCCCCGCTTCTCGCGACCTTGCGGCAGGCGCCGCTGACGGCGCGACTGACCGCGCTCGACCACTACATCTTCATCGCCCCCGAAGCCGCAAAACCGCGCGCCGCTGCCCTGTCTGCCCCGGCGCGCGCCGAACCAGGCAAGTTTCCAGCAAAGCGCGAGGGCGCGAAGCCGCAGATGCGCACGATGTTGGGCGGCGCCGCGTTGATCTTCTTCTCGGCGCTGGCGCTGCAACTTGGCCTGACGCCTGCGCTCAGCCATGGCGAGGCGCGGAAGGTCTCGCTCGATACGATCCGGGAATCCGTCTTCCAGTCGCTTGCGGATGAACAAAGCGGCAAGGAGCGCTGAGCCATGGATTGCGCAATCATCACCCCGATCGGCCCCGGCCATCGCCAGTTGTTCGAAGAAAGCTGCGCGCCCTCCGTCGAGACCGCGATCGGCTTTTCCAAGGGGCCGTTCGACCATGTCCATCACTACGCGATGGATGACATGCAAGGGCTGCACGGCCGGTCTGCACGTCGCAATACCGCGATCCGGCAAGCGCAGGAGGCGGGCGTCGAATGGATTTTCTTCCTCGATGCGGATGACGTGCTGACCCCTAACGCGTTCGAGGCTTTCGGCGCGCGACTTGCCGATGAGCCCACGCTCGATGCGCTTTGGGGGCTGATCTGCGAATTCGACGCGGCGGGCGAGCCGCAGCTGCGTGACGGTCAGCCGGCAGAGCTTTCCAGCTATGCAGAGTTTCTCGCCACGCCCCCCTTCTTCGCGGTTCAGATCGGCGCCTTCATCCGCACCGAACTCGTGGCGCGCTTCGGCTTCGATGAGGCGATGGATACGGGCGAGGATTACAAGCTTTACCTGCAACTCTGGCAGAACGGGCACTGCGCGAAACGCCCGGAGATCTTCTTCATCAACCGCCGCGATCAGCACTCCACCGGGCCGCGCTCTGCGACCGGAGCCGATTGGGCCCGACAGGTCGAGCGGATGTGGGCCGACGCGGTCGAGCGCGATCCGCTCTGGGCGCCGCTCGAACATCGGGGGGTGGCGGCGAAAATGCAGATCACCAATCCGCTCGACATCATCCAGAACACCCACCTTCAGGGGAGGTTCTTCGAGGATAGCTCGCTCGAGAAGCTGCGCGATCTGATCGGCGTGACGCACCCGCATATCGTTGAGGTCGGCGCGAATATCGGCAACCACGTCGTCTGGTACGCACAGCATCTGAACCCGGCGCGCATCTATCCGGTGGAGCCGAACCCCGCGGCGCTGACCCTTCTGGAAGGCAATATCGCCGCGAACGGGATCGACGGCCTGATCGACCGGCGCGGCATGGGCTTCGGCGTGGGCCGCGCGGAGGGCAGCTTCCGCGCAGAGACGACGCAGGAAAACAACCTCGGGGCCACGACACTGATCGCTGACGAAGCGGGCGAGTTGAAGGTCGTGACGCTGGATGCGCTGATGGCCGATGCCCGCGCCGATTTCCTCAAGATCGACGCCGAAGGGATGGAGCTGGACGTGCTCGCCGGGGCCGAGGGGCTGATCGCGCGCGACCGCCCGCTGATCTGGGTCGAGACCCGCCGCGACAACCTCCTCGCCTTCGCGCAGGAATGGTGCCGCGCGCATGACTACGTGCTGGTCGACAGCGTGTTCTACGTCCACTCGATCGACTACTTCGCCATTCCGAGGGAACGCGCATGACCCAGACCACCCTCTCACGCAAGGACCGGCGCGCCCGGGCCGCGAAAGCCGCGAAGTATTACGGTATCGCGGACAGCGCAGCGGCGCTGACGATGCACGAAGCCTATGAGGCGCTCGCTGCGGCTGACGGCCCGCACGCGGCGCGGCTGGCGCATGAGGTCAGCCAGGCGCATCCGGCGAACCGTCACCCGTGGCTCGTGCTGGGCACCGTGGCGCTCGACCGCCGCGAGGCCGAAGCCGCAACGAAGTTCTTCGAACGCGCCCTGCTGATCGCGCCCACCGATCCGATGGGGCTTGCAGGGCTGGGTAAGGCGCGTGTTCTGAAGGCCGACATCTTCGCGGCCATCGATCTGTTTGCGCAGGCAATCGAGCGTGGCAGCGAAGACGTTCCGATGGCCCGCCTCTATGCCGATCTGATGGGGCGGCTCGACCGGTCGACCACGGCCGGACGAAATCTGCGCAAGATGGCTGAGCGCATGAAGACGGCCGAGATCTGGTTCATCACGGCCGACGCCTTCGCCACAGGCGAAAGCAATGCCGAAGCCGCGCCCGCCTACGAGGAAGCCGCGCGACTTTCGCCGGCGCCGATCGCGCACCGCATCGGCTTGCTCAAGGCGAAACTCTTCCGCCAGAACTACAGGGGCCTCATCGTCGGCGCCGATGCCTTGCTGGCCGAGGCCGATCTGCCCCCCGCGCATCGCGACGAAATCGTAACCCTTCGGATGGCGGCTCTACGTGCGTGCGGCGAGACCGAGCGCGCCCTCGAAACCCTCTCGCATCGCTTCGAAGATCCCGCGCAGTTCCAGCGGGTTTTGGGATTTTCCGGCAATTGCCACCTCGACCGGGAAGACTTTCGCGCGGCGCGGATCGCGTTTCGCGAAGCCCTTCACCTCGTTGACGGGGGCGGGCTCTGGGTGCGGCGCGCCTACGGCACCTTCCTGATGGGCGAAGGCGATTTCGCGGCGGGAGCCCCCTATTACGCAGGCCGCCAGCCCGACGCGAACCGCCGCCGCATTCCCTATGAAAATTCCGATCCCGAGCGGCTCGCCACCCGCGATCGCCTCTTTCTCGTCGACGAGCAGGGGATCGGCGACCAGCTTGCGCTGCTGCCCATCATCGGGCGCGCTCCCCTGCCCGCCGGCGCAAAGGTGACCTTCGTCGGCGAGGCCCGGATGAAGCCCTTGATCGAGCGTTCCGGCCTTGGGATCGCCTTCGCGGAGACCACCGAGGTCGACAAGATGGGCGTCGCTCCGGAGGAAATGATCTTCGTCGGTGACCTCGTGCGCTATCTCAGCGTCGAGGCGCTCGCGGCGCGACCGCTTGGCGGGTATCTGAACGCCGATCCGGTGCAGGTCGAGATGACCCGGGCCCGCTATCGTGAGATGGCGCAGGGGCGACCGATCGTCGGCGTCGCATGGCACAGCAGCGACGCGATCACCGGAGCGCATCGCTCGCTCGCGCTCGAAACGATGCTGAGGGCCCTGCCCGAAGGTGCCTTGGTGGTGAACCTGCAATATGGCGACCGCGAGGCGGAGCTGGCGCAAGCCGCCCGCAGCCGTCCTGACCTGACGCTTTTCCACGATGCCGCAATCGACCAGTTCGCCGATCTCGACGGGTTCGCCGCGCAGATCATGGCGCTCGATCGGGTGGTGAGCATCGACAACACCACCGCCCATCTCTGCGGTGCGCTGGGGCATCCCGACACCCATGTGCTGATCCCGAAAGGGGCGGCGTGCATGTGGTATTGGGGCCGTCAAGGAAGCCCGGATCGTTGGTATGGAAACCTGCAACTTCATCGCCAGGCGCAGCTCGGCGACTGGAGCGGCCCACTGTCGGAAATCGCCGCGCTTTAAGGGGCGCTCGGGACCGCGGGCTTACGCGCCCTCGCCATCTACCTCTTCGGGAAGCGGCACGTCGAAACCCGCTTCCAGTAGCAGCCTGTAGGTTTCCGCGAAGGCCCGCATCGATCCAAGCTGCTCCGATTTCCGCTGCGACAGGAAAACCGTCGCGCTTTGGTGGAAGCGGATCGCCGCATCTGTGTCGGGATCGGCGCCGGGACGGTAAGCGCCCACCCGGATCAGATCTTCCATATCGGCATATTTCCCCAGCGCACGCCGTGCTGCCTGCATGATCCGATACTCGGCGTCGGTGTGGCAGTCGGGCAGCATCCGCGAGATGCTTTTCTGCACATTCACCGCCGGATAGCGGTCCTGTTCGGCGATGTGGCGGTCGAGCACGATATGCCCGTCCACGATCCCGCGCACGGTATCGGCAATGGGCTCGTTCATGTCGTCGCCGTCCACCAACACCGTGTAGAGCCCGGTGATATCGCCCGTCCCTTCGACGCCGGGTCCCGCCCGTTCCAGCAGATGCGGCAGTTCCGCGAATACGGTGGGCGGGTAGCCCCGGGTCGTCGGCGGCTCGCCCCCGGAGAGGCCGATCTCCCGCTGCGCCATCGCGAAGCGGGTAACGGAATCGATCAGCAGCAGCACCTGCTTGCCCTGATCGCGGAAATGCTCGGCCACCGCCGTCGCGGTCCAGGCCGCCTGACGACGCAGCAGAGGTGGCTCATCACCCGTCGCCACCACGACCACCGCGCGCGCCATCCCCTCTGGGCCGAGGTCGTTCTGGATGAAGTCCTGCACCTCCCGGCCACGCTCGCCCACCAGCCCGATCACGATCACATCCGTATCGGTATTGCGCGCGAGCATCGCCATCAATGTCGATTTCCCGACGCCGGAGCCCGCGAAGACACCCATGCGCTGGCCACGGCAGATCGGGGTAAAGATGTCGAATACTTTGATTTGCGTCTCGAGCTTCGCGCCGACCCGCTTTCGGTCGAAGGCGCGCGGCGGGGCGGCCTTGAGGTCGCGCGCCATCTCCCCCGGGGTCCAGCCAGTGCCGCTGCGCACGGGCCGGCCCAGCGCATCCACGACCTGACCGATCCAGCTTTCATCGGGGTGGATCAGATCGCCGTGCTGGTCGAGTTCGACCCGATCCCCCACCGAGACGCCATCCCAGCTGCCGAACGGCAGAACGCGGGTTCCAGCCTCGTTCAAACCGACCGCCTCGGCGAGAACCGGACCGCGCCGCCCGTGCACGATGCAGCGCTGGCCGATTCCCATCGCGCGTTCGAGCCCGACGACAGTCAGCGACAGGCCCGTGACCGAATGGACATGACCGACAATTCTTGCCTCATCGGCCTCGTCAACCGCATAATTCAAGGAAGAAAAAATCGTATTCACAAGTATAAACCCTACCAATCCATTCTCACACCAGTATACTATCCATGAAAACGGAGCGATCCAACGTGAAACTTGATACGATATCCTTTTTTAACCTCGCCTCGGATCGGATGCAGTGGCTTGCGGCCCGCCAGAAGGTGCTGGCCGAGAACATCGCCAATGCCGACACGCCGAATTACCGCGCGCGGGACGTCACCGACTTCCAGAGCTTCCTCGAGAAGAGCGACGCGGCGCGCGCAACCGGCGGCCTGTCGCACGAAACCACCGTCGAGACGGTGAATGCCAGCGGCGCATGGGACAGCAGTCTCGACGGCAACGACGTGGCGCTGGAGCAGCAATCCGTGATCGCGAGCGAGAATGCGGACCAATATCGGTTGGCGGCGAACCTCTATCGAAAGGCCTACCAGCTTATCAACGCCGCCAGCGGCAAAGAGTAACGTGCGGAGCAGACTATGAGCATGGACCCTCTGAAATCAATCGGTGCGATCGCGGCAAGCGGGCTGCGCGCGCAGGGCGAGCGACTGAAGGTCGTCTCGGAAAACGTGGCCAACGCGGATTCGACCGGCTCGACGCCGGGCGCGGATCCCTATCGCCGCAAGACCATCTCCTTCGGCGAAATGGTCGATGACGCGACAGGCGCCTCGATGGTCGATGTCACCGAAGTCGGTCGCGACACCTCTGATTTCGTGTTGAAATACGACCCGGCTCATCCGGCGGCGAATGCCGAGGGTTTCGTGAAACTGCCGAACGTCAACCCGATCATCGAGATGAGCAACATGCGCGAAGCGGCGCGAAGCTACGAGGCCAACCTGAACATGCTCGAGACCGGTCGCCAGATGCGCCGCGAGATGATCGACCTTCTGAAATAGGTGACGCATGAGCGATCCAGTCCTCTCCAACGCAGCGATCCGGGGCGCCTATGGCGCCTCGCGCAACCTGAACGGCGGTCCTGCCTCCGCGCAGGAGGCCAAATCCGCGGGACAAAGCTTCGGCGACATGCTCAAGAGCGCCGCCGAAGACGCGGTCCAGACCATGCGTGCGGCCGATACCACCGCGCAGGCGGGTCTGACGGGACAGGCCAGCACGCAGCAGGTCGTCGAAGCGACGATGGCGCTGGAATCCACCGTGAAGGTCACCGTGGCGATGCGCGACAAGCTGGTCGAGGCCTACCAGGAAATCATGCGGATGCCGATCTGAGACAGGCGGGGGCGTCATGGAAGAAGCCGATGTCTATGCGATCATGTCGGACACGATCTGGACGATCCTGCTCGGGGCCGGCCCGATCCTCGCGCTCGCGCTGCTTGTCGGCCTTGGCATCGCGATCTTCCAGGCACTGACGCAGGTGCAGGAGATGACGCTGACCTTCGTGCCGAAGATCGTCGCGATCTTCGTGGGCCTCGTGCTCGCCCTGCCCTTCATCTACGCGACGCTCTCGCACCTGTCGGATACCGTCTTCGATCTCATCATGAACGGGCCCACCTGATGGCGCGGGCGGGGTGGTTTCGCGCCTTGGCGGCGCTTGCAATCGCGAGCTTCGCCGCGACAGGCCCCGCGCGGGCAGAGGGCTGGGCGGGGTTCTACACCTCCAGCCGCCCCGTGCCCGAGGCAACCACAGTCGTCCCCTCCAAGTTCGGCAATGACCAGCAATGCCTGCGCCAGATTTTCGCGGCGCAGGACCGCTACGGCATCCCCGACAACCTGCTGCTCGCGATCGGGCTGCAGGAGGCGGGGTTTCGCAATGAAGGTCGCTTGACCGTCTGGCCGTGGAGCGTGAATGCCGCGGGCGAAGGGCGCGTGTTCGACAGCCGCGAAGCGGCGATGGCTTGGGTCCACCAGAAGCAAGCAGCTGGCGTCACCTCGATCGATACGGGCTGCATGCAGGTGAACCGCAAATGGCATCCGGACGCGTTTGACTCGCTGGCCCAGTCCTTCGATCCGGCGGCGAATGTGGATTACGCGGCGCGGTTTCTGGTCGATCTGCATCGGCGGACGGGGGATTGGTGGCTCGCCGCAGGCTCGTATCACTCCTTCACCCCGGAGGCGCGCCAGACCTATCTGACCGCGCTCAGGCGCAATCTCGCGGTGGCGCAGAAACGGGGCGACTATTTCGTCCGACTCGCAGGCGCCGCCTCCGTGGACGCGCCCACCATGACCGCCTCGCCACGCCCCACGCGCCGCAAACTGCCCGTCTTCTGGTCGGCCGATCTGACGGCGGATCAGGACATGCGGCTTTCGATCTATTCGACGAACGACCTGCAACCCGTGCTTCCCAATTTCACGCGAACGAATTGAGCGCGCAATGAGCCAAAAACAAACCAGTCTCGGCCAGAACCTCGTGGGGCTCGGCATCAAGAACCGCGATATCGGCTTCGCGATCGGCGTGACGCTGATCCTCGGGATGCTGTTCGTTCCCCTTCCGCCGATCATTCTGGATTTCGGTCTCGCGATCTCGCTGTCGGTCTCGGTGCTGATCCTGATGGTGGCGCTGTGGATCCCGAAGCCGCTGGAGTTCAACTCCTTCCCGACACTGCTGCTCGTGGTGACGATGCTGCGGCTGTCGCTCAACATCTCCTCGACGCGGCTCATTCTCAGCCAGGGCCATACCGGCCCCGGCGCGGCGGGCGGCGTCATCGAGGGGTTCTCGCGCTTCATCGTGGGCGGGGATTTCGTGATCGGTATCGTGATCTTCGCGATCCTCGTGGTGATCAACTTCGTCGTCATCACCAAGGGCTCGACCCGGATCGCCGAGGTTTCCGCGCGCTTCTCGCTCGATGCGATGCCGGGCAAGCAGATGGCGATCGACGCCGATCTGGGCGCAGGACTGATCGACGAGGTGGAGGCCAAGCGCCGCCGCAAGGAGCTGGAGGACGAGAGTGGCTTCTTCGGCGCGATGGACGGTGCGTCGAAATTCGTGCGCGGCGACGCGGTGGCCGGGATAATCATCACGCTGATCAATGTCGTCGGCGGGATTCTGATCGGCGTCGTCCAGCACGGGCTGAGCGTCTCTCAGGCGGCGGGCAACTACACCGTTCTGACGATTGGCGACGGGTTGGTGACGCAGATTCCGGCGCTGGTGGTGTCGCTGGCAGCGGGCCTGATCGTCACGAAAGGCGGCACCGAGGGCGCGGCGAACGAGGCGGTTCTCGGGCAGCTGTCGAACTTCCCGAAGGCGCTCTACATGGCGGCGGTGCTTCTTGGCGGGATCGGCCTGCTGCCCGGCTTCCCGATCGTGGTGTTTTTCGCGCTGGCCGGGCTGCTCGCCGGGCTGGGCTATGTGATGCAGGAGCAGGCCGCGCTGCGCGCCAGCGACGAGGCGGCAGCAGAAGCCCGCGCGGCCCAGATGGAAGAGACCTCGGCCGAGACGACGCAGCAGCAACTCAAGCTCGACGAGCTGCGCCTCAGCCTCGGCGCGGGACTGGTGCCGCTGATCTCGAGCATGGACGCCGCCCTGCCCGGCAAGGTCAAAAGCCTGCGTAATCTCTTCATGAAGGATTACGGCTTCGTCCTGCCCTCGGTCCGCATCAAGGACGACCCGATGCTGCCGACGAACAGCTATTCGATCCTCGTGCAGGGCGTCGAGGCGGCGAAAGGCGAGCTGCGCCCCAACCTCGTGATGGTGATCGACCCGTCCGGCGATCAGGTGAAGCTGCCCGGCGAGCGGATCAAGGAGCCCACCTTCGGGCTGAGCGCGGTCTGGATCGACCCGGCGCGCGCGTCCGAGGCCGAACAGCAGGGCCATACGGTCGTGGACCCCGAGAGCGTGATTACCACCCATCTCACCGAGATCATCAAGGAGCATATGTCCGAACTGCTCACCTATGGCGCGGTGAAGAAGCTTCTGGCCGAGCTGGACCGGGACTACCAGAAACTCGCGAGCGACATCTCCAACCCCGCCCCGGAAATCCTGCTGCAGCAGGTGCTGCAATCGCTGCTGGCCGAGCGTATCTCGATCCGCAATCTGCCGCTCATCATCGAGGCGGTGGCCGAGGCCGCGCCGTCGAGCACCAACCCTGCCGTGATCACCGAGCGGGTCCGCGCCCGCCTTGCGAACCAGATCTGCCGCGCGCTGGCGGATGGTTCGGGCTTCGTGCCGGTGCTGACAATGTCGGGTGCGTGGGAGCATGAATTCGGCGAAGCGGTGAAGATCAACGGCAAGGAGCGGACCTTCCTGATGTCGCCGCAGCGCGTGCAGGAATTCGTGCTGGAGGCGCGTCAGGAAATCCAGCGCCACGCCGCACGCGACGAATGGCCCGCGCTGATGGTCGCGCCGGAAGTGCGCGGCTATGTCCGCTCGATGCTCGAACGCGTAAGCCCGATGACTCAGGTGATCTCGCATAACGAGGTGCACCGAAAGGCCGCGATGAAGACGGTCGGGACGATCGGGGCCTGAGGGGTGAGCGGGCTGAGCACATTTCTCGACGCGCAGCTATTCGGCTATCTCATAGTCTTCGCCCGGCTGGGCAGCGCTATGATGTTCATGCCGGGCTTCGGCGAGATGCAGGTGCCGACCCGAAGCCGTCTGGCGATGGCAGTGGTGTTCAGCCTCGCGCTTTATCCCGCGACGCCGGTGATGCCGATGCAGCCCGACAATCTCGTTACTTTCGCGATCTATCTCGGGTTTGAGGTGACGACGGGTCTCTGGATCGGGCTGACTGCACGGGTGCTGTTCAGCGCGCTGCAATTTGCGGGGCATCAGGCCGGGCAGGTCTCGGGTCTCGCCAATGCTTTCGCGCCGAGCCTCGGGTCGTTCGAAGGCTCCACGATGATCGCGAGCTTCCTGCTGATCTCGGGCGTCGCGCTGATTTTCGTCACGAACACGCATCACGTCATCATCCGCGCGTTGCTCTATTCCTACGACGTCTTTCCGCCGGGCACCCTGCTGCTGGGCGACATGGCGAAGCAGATCGTGAAGGCCGCGTCGGCCAGCCTCTATATCGGGGCGGCTATCGCGGCGCCGTTCTTCGTCATGGGGCTGATCTTCAATCTCGGGATGGGGCTTGCAAACCGGATGATGCCCGCGCTGCCTGTCTTCTTCGTCGCAGCACCCGCGCTGATCGCGTCGGGACTGCTGATCCTTGCGGCGGCGTCGCCCAGCATGCTGCATGTCTTCCTCGGCCGGTTCACCGACTGGCTCGGCACTTTCGTCATACCCTAAGGAGCGCGCCGTGGCCGAGGGCGACGAACAGGATAAATCCTCCAAGACCGAAGAGCCGACAGACAAGCGGCTGAAATCGGCGCGCGAGAAAGGCGACGTGCCCTCCTCGCGCGAGACCGGCAACATGATGTCGGTCTTCTCGCTGCTGATGATCGTGATGTTCATCCTGCCACTGGTGGCGGGCCGGGCGATGACCTCGCTTGGTCAGGTCTTCGCCGGGGCGGGCCAGGTTAAGATTGGCCAAGGGTCGGCAGGCGCGCGCGATATTGGCGACATCCTCAGCATGCTCTTCGGCGAGATCGCGGGCTGGGCCGCCCCGATCTTCGGCGTGATGCTTCTGGCCGCGCTGTTCGGCGTGTTGATCCAGGGGGAAACCGTGGTCTCGTCCGAGCGCATGAAGCCGAAACTGTCGAAGCTCTCGCCGCTTGGGGGGCTGAAGAAGATGTTCTCGCCCGGCGCACTGGTCGAGTTCGCCAAGAGCATCACCAAGGTTCTCGTCATCGGCGTGCTCGCGCTGTGGGTGGCGAAACGCGCGGTCACCGGGATCTGGCAGGGCGAGAATTTCCTGCCCGAGAACATTCCGAGCTACGCCGCCCATTGGGCCGGATGGCTGCTGAGCGCGGCGATGGTGTTCCTCGTGCCGATCACCATCGGCGACATCATCTGGAAACGGTTCGAGTGGCGGCGCAAACTGCGCATGTCTCTCAAGGAAATCCGCGACGAGATGAAGGACACCGAGGGCGATCCGCAAATCAAGGGCCGCCGTGCGGAGATCGCACGCAGGCGCGCCCGCCAGCGCATGGCGCAGGCCGTGCCGACCGCCAGCGTGATCGTGACGAACCCGACGCATTATGCCGTGGCGCTGAAATACGAACAGGGCAGCGACGCCGCACCGGTCTGCGTCGCCAAGGGGGCCGATGCCGTGGCCGCCCGCATCCGGCAGATCGCGCGCGAGAACGAGGTGCCGATCGTCGAGAATAAGCCCCTCGCGCGTACGCTGCACGCGACGATCGAAGTGGATGACACCGTGCCGGTCGAGCATTGGCAGGCGGTTGCGGAGATCATTGGCTATGTCATGGATCTGCGTCGCAACATCCGGCGCGCGCCGCCGAAAGGCTCGGTCCTGCGGGTCGACGAGGAATGAGAAAAGGGGCTGAACGCCCCTTTTCCCCAAAACGGATGCAAATTCGGGTAGCTGCGCGGGCCGGAACGCCCGCGCGTTTCAGTTGAGCTTGACGTTGACCAGCTTCTGGTCGCCCGGCAGCTTCGAACGTTCGAGAATGATCTTGGAGACGGCCCGCGCGCGCACCGGGGTCATCGCGGCCATAATCGGGGCGACGTCGCGCTCATTCATCGTGGCCAGCACCATGACCGTCACCTCTATATCGAGGTCGTTCATGATCGAAGCCGCCGCCGCCGGCTTCATGTTCTTGTAGATCGACACGAGGCGATCGACGTCGGCGGTATGCGATTTGTCGACCTGGTCGAGCAGCTTGGTCACCTTGTCCTTCAACTCGGTGAGATGCTGCGACTGGGTGTCGAGCCCCTGCTTGGCAAGCTCGATCTCGGCGCTGCGGGCGTCGAGCTTCTTCTTCTGTTCCGCAAGAAGGTCGCGTTCCTGCCGCACGGACATCAAAAGCTCCTCCGGCGTCGGGGCGCAGCTGATCTTGGCATCGCTGGGAGCGTCCGCCGACGAAGCCTTTGCCGCGGTCGGCTTTTCCGCCCCGCTTGCGAGAGCCGCCTGCAAAAGCGAGTCCGGGAACGGGATCATGTCCGTGGGAAGGCTGGTAGCGAGCTTCGCGCCGCCCGAAAGCAGCAGCACACCGACGAGAACCTGCAGGGGGCGGCTCTTCACCATTGCCCCTGCGCCTCCCGGCGCACGCGGGTCTGCTCGAAGAAGCTTTTCACCAGCTCGGCCTTGCCGGTCACACGGGTCAGCCCCATCGGCGCTTTCGGCGCGGCGCGGCGCGAGTTGAAGGTCAGGGCGGGCGCAGCCTCTTGCGCGGGCGCCGGTTCGGGCGCGGGCGCTTTCTGCGCCTCGGCGACCGCGTCCTTCATCTCCTCGACGGAGAGCTGCGATTTGTCCACGGCCGCGGAGAAAGCGGCGACGAGCGGCTCCATTTCCTCGAGCACGAGCATCAGCTTCTTGACCCGTCGCGTGATCACCACGCCATAGGCCATCAGCCCCACAAGAGACACGAGAATAATCGCGTTAATCAGCATCGACATCATTGCTCCACTCGTCCTTTCCCATGAGGTTCGCGGTCACCTTCAGCGCCATCGACCCGTTCTGCTTCTTGCCCATTTCGCCTTCGAGAACCGGACTCCCGGCACAGAGCAGAAGGACCGGCTGGGTGTCGTCGATCCCGAGGTCGAGCGTGTCGCCCACTTTCCAGTCCAGAATCTCGCGCATCGGTACCACAAGCTCGTGCAGCTGGGCGGTCAGCGCCACCGACGACCCTTCGATCTTCTGTTTCAGCTGCGTACGCCACGAGCTGTCCGCGCCGAGCCGATCCCCGAAGAATATCTTGGTGAGCAGCGGGCGCACCGGCTCCAGCGTCGAGTAAGGCAGGATCAGATGAACCTCGCCGTGGTAGCCTTCGAGGCTGACCTTGAGCGGTACGCGGACCGTGGGACTGTTGGGCTGAGCGATGTTCGCGAATTGCGGATTGCTCTCCATCCGGTCGACCTGGAATGAGACCTCGCAAATCTGACGGAAGCCCACCGCCATGTCGGCGAGGATGCGTTCGGCGACCTGCTCTCCCATCCTGCGCTCGATCGTCGTGAAGCCGTTCTTGGCATCCTTCGCCCGCCCCGTCGGCTGCCCGCCCAGCATCAGTTCGAGCGCGGAGAACAGGAAGACCGGATCCTGCGAAAGGATAAACTGGTCATCCCAAGGATCGGCCTGCGCGACCGCGATCAAACCATGCTTGGGCAGGCTTTTCATCGCGTCGGCGAAGGGCAGGTATTCGACGTCGCCCAGCGTCACGTCCAGCACCGAACCCGTCAGCGACTTGAGCGAGCTGGAGAAGGACAGAACGAAGCGCTCGAAGATCACGTCCAGCATCGGCAGACGCTCGTAATTGAGCATCGACATGCGGATGATCTCGTCCTCGACCTCCGCCGTCGTCGTCGCCGCCATCGCCATGTCCGCCTGCTCCGCCATCGTCACTGCACCACCAGATCGCTGATGAGAACCTCGCTCGGCGTATTGTCCCCGACGACCGCGCGGGCGCGCTTGAGCAGCTCCGCCTTGAGCTTGATGAGACCGATGCTGCCGCGCAGATCCTCGACCGTCATCTGCCGGAGGAACCCGGTGAAGGTATCGCGGATGAAGGGTTTCTTCTCGGCCATCGCGGCTTCGGCTTCTGGCGATTCGGGATAGACCAGCGCTAGGTGAATCTTGAGGTAGCGCGCGGCGGAGGCGCCGTCCGCGGTCGTCCCGGTGATGTTCACCACGATGTCGTCGAAATCCAGTAGCGCGTCCCCGCCGGCCGCGGCACCCGCGCCCGTACCGCCATGGCCTGCCGACTCTGCGGGTTTGCCCCCGGTGAGGGCAGAGACGCCACCGAAAGCGACGAATCCACCGCAGAACATGGCCACGACCGCGAGGGCGCCCGCCGCCATCACGAGACGCTTGTGGTCACGCAAGACACGCCAGCGCCCGGCAGGCGCTTCGGCAAGCTCTTCTCCATCAACCGCCGCATCTGTCATCGGCTACCGCGCCTCTCTTCGTCGAACTTAAAGATAAAACCCGATCTTCATTGGATGTCGTGAAGTATATACATCCGGACTTTACTTGCAATACAAAGATAGAGTAGCTTTTATTGCGTAGATGAAGAATAACTGGTGTTCGCCGTGCAGCAATTCTTGCGGAATCTTCAATCCTTGGGACGGCGCAAGCTGCTGATGCTTGGGGCCGTCGGCGTCGTCAGCGTGTTCGCGCTGGTCTTCGGCCTATCCGTCGTGACCGCCCCGAACTACAAGCTGCTCTACAGCCAGCTTTCGCCCTCCAGCGCAGCCGGAATCGTCGACGCGCTCGAACAGGCAGGGTTCAAGACGCAACTGTCTGCAGATGGCAGCGCGGTGTCGGTGCCGGAGGGAGACATGGCCCGCGCCCGCATGGCGCTGGCCGAAAAGAACCTGCCAGTGGATGGCGAACCCGGTTGGGAGCTGTTCGACAACGCAAGCGGCTTCGGCATGAACACCTTCATGCAGCATGTGAACCGTCTGCGCGCGATGGAGGGCGAGCTGGCGCGCTCGATCCAGACTATCGACGGGGTGCGCAGCGCCCGCGTCCATCTGGTTCTGCCCGAGCGCGAAGCCTTCTCGCGCACCAGCCCCGACCCGAGCGCCAGCGTCATCGTGCGCGCCGCCTCCACCCGCGGCATCAGCCGCAAGGAAGCTCTGGCCATTCGCAACCTGATCGCGGCGGCAGTGCCCAATCTCGACGGCAACCGGGTGACGGTGCTCTCGGCCAGCGGCGAGACGATCCTCGCGGAGAATTCGGATGCGGCCGGGCAAGCGACACTCCAGTCGAACAAGGCCGCGACCGAAGACCGGATGGCGCGCTCGATCGAGCAGATCCTGACGGCGCGGGTCGGTGCGGGGAATGCCCGCGTGCAGGTCAATGTCGACCTGTCCAACCAGCGTGAAGTCGTGGTGCAGCAAAGCTTCAACCCCGATCAGCAGGTCGTGCGCTCCACCCAGAACAACGCCGAGCAGCAAAAGGGTGTGCAGAATGGCGATGCGGGTGTGAACACCGGAAACAACATCCCTGGCGCGCTTGGCGGCCCCGGCGCGAGCAGCACGACCGACAGCCGCAGCAAGAACGGCGAGTCGGTGCAATACGAAATCGGCAACACACGGCGCGAGACGACGACCGAAGCGGGTGCAGTCAAGCGCGTGTCGGTCGCCGTGCTGGTCAACGGCATATACAACGTGCAGGACGACGGCTCGCTGAAATACGAACAACGCTCGCCCGAGGAAATCGCGCGTCTCACCGCACTGGTGAAATCGGCGATCGGCTACGACCAGAATCGCGGCGATACAGTCTCGGTCGATAGCCTGCGCTTCATCGATTACTCGATGGAAGTCGGCGGCCCGGTCGGCCCGACGCTGATGCAGCGGCTCTCCGACAATATCGTGTCGATCCTGCGCTGGGTCTTTGCCCTTCTGATCGTGGTCGCGGTGCTTGTCTTCGGTCTGCGCCCGTTGCTGAACCGGGCCGACCGCGAACGCCCGCGGCTGAGCGAGGCGCCTGGCGCCGGGGCGCTCGCAGCCCCCGAGGGCGAGGCGGAAGCAGCGGCACCCGCGGGCAACAACCTGCCCGCAGCGCCCGCCAGTGCCGTCGCGCCCCGAACGCAGGAGGCCGCCGAGCCCGCAGCGCCCGTCCAACGTGCGGAGCGCTACGATCCCGCCAGGGACGAGGAGCTCGTCACCAACTTCGCGATCAGCGGCGCGATCCTGAAGCGCAAGGTCTCGGCAATCCAGAAGATCGCCGAAGAAGAACCGCAAGAGGCCCTCAAGGTCCTGCGCGGCTGGCTGCTAAACGAGGCATGACATGACGGTTTTCCAGCGAGACTTCGATGAAGAGATGCAGGCGGAAGACGCCCGCCGCGCCGCCGAACGCCTGAAGGTCTTCACCCAGGCCGATCTCGATGCCGCGGCGGCGGCCGCGCGCGCCCAAGGGTTTGAGGCGGGCCGTGCGCAAGGCCGCAACGAGGCTACCACCGAGATCAGGACCTCGCTCGAGGCACGCCAGACCGAGGCGCTGGAAAAGCTCTCGCCGGAGATCACAGCACTTCTTGGCAACCAGCTCGCTCATCAAGCAGCACTGGAGCGACACCTTTGCGGCTTCGCGCTGCGCGTTTGCGAGAAGGTTTTCCCCGAATTCATCGAGAGCTGCTCGACCGCGCGGGTCGAGACCCAGATCCGTCGGGCGATGGAAATCGCGCTGCGCAAACCAAGCCTCACGATCCGCCTCTCCCCCGCCAATGTCGCGGGGCTGACGCCGGTGATCGAGGCGAGCGCCGGGCCGAACAGCCCCGCCCTGAACATCGTCGCGGACCCGGCGCTTGCCGATGGCGACATCCATGCCGACTGGGAAGACGGCGTGATGGATTACAGCTTCGAGACGGTCTGCCGCAGTATCCTCATCGCCCTGCGGCAGACGATCTCTCCCCAAGCCACACCAATCAGGAAAGCCGTGTAAATGTCCGACAACGATACGCCCGAATCCACGCAGCCGCCTGAGACGCCGGAAACCGGAACCCAGCCGACGCAGGGCGAAGCCCGCGCCGCTGCAGCCGAGACCCTGCTGCATACGCTCGCCAGCAAACAGGCCGAGAGCGATGCCGACGGGCAGAACGTCAACGCGATGCTCAATGTCGGGCTCTCGGTGCAGATCGTGCTGGGTCAGAGCCGTATCCCGATCTCGCAGCTTCTGAACCTGAGTCGCGGCTCGGTCATCGAGCTGGAGAAAAAGATTGGCGAGCCGGTCGACGTGGTGATCAACGACCGGCTGGTGGCGCGGGGCGATCTGGTGAAAGTGGGCGACAACCGGCTCGGCGTCACGCTCACCGAGATCGTCAAAGACTACGTCCCGAAACGATGATCCACCTCACGAAGCGATTTCTGACGGCGCAACCCGGCCTGCCAATTGTCGCCCTGACGCTCGTAGCGTCGCTCGCTTTCAGCAGCGGCGCAGAGGCGCAGGAGGCGGGCGGGTTGCTGAGCGACCTAGCGCAGGGGCTGAACAATGCCACGCCAGGCAGCGATGCATCGGCCAGCCTGAGCGGGCGGATCATTCAGCTGATCGCGCTGATGACCGTGCTCAGCATCGCGCCGGGCGTCCTTGTCGTCATGACCAGCTTCACCCGCTTCGTGATCGTCTTCTCGATGCTGCGCTCCGCGCTGGGGCTGAACCAGACGCCGCCGAACATGGTGCTGAGCGCGATGGCGCTGTTCATGACCTTCTTCGTGATGCAGCCGGTCTTCGACGATGCCTGGACCGGGGGGCTGCGGCCGCTTCTGAACAACACGGTGACCGAGGAACAGGCGCTCGTCGGGATCGGCGCGCCGTTCAAGGCCTTCATGTTCGCCAATACGCGCCCGAAGGACCTGAAGCTCTTCGCCGATCTCGTCCGCGACAACGAAGCGGGGCAAAACGCCGAACCCGCGCCCGAGACGCCCGCCCCAGCAACGGCGGAAGAGGCGAACTGGCGCACCCTCGTGCCCGCCTTCATGATCTCCGAGCTGCGGCGCGCCTTCACGATCGGCTTCCTGATCTATCTGCCTTTCATCGCGATCGACCTCATCGTCGCATCGGTGCTGATGAGTGCGGGCATGATGATGTTGCCGCCGGTGATGATCTCGTTGCCTTTCAAGGTCATCTTCTTCGTGCTGATCGACGGCTGGTACATGCTCGCAGGGAGCATGATGCAATCTTACGTCGCCTATGGCGGGGGTGGCTAAGCCTCTACGCCGCCCCTATCCTTAGAAAACACATCACTACAAAGAATAGCGCGCGATCTTGATTGAGAATACAAGGATAGCCTGCTATCCTTGCCGAGACCTCAGAACAGATCGAGCGCCGACGATGAGAACCTCCCGGGATTACAAGAAACTGCGTGGCCCAGAGAAGGCAGCGATTCTTTTCCTCTGCCTCGGGGAGAAACACGGCGCAGGGCTCATGCAGCGGCTCGACGATTACGACATCCATTCGATCACCCATGCGATCTCGTCCCTTGGTACGATCCCCGCCGATATCGTCGAAGAGGTGATGAGCGAGTTCATGGAAACCGCAGGCGATGGCGGCGGCCTCGTGGGCTCGATGGAGATGGCGGAGAGCATGCTCAAGGGGTTCCTCCCCGACGAGCGCGTCTCCGACATCATGAACGAGATTCAGGGCCCGCTGGTGGGACGCAATATCTGGGAAAACTTCTCGGCGCTGAACGAGCAGATCATCGCAAATTATCTCAAGGAAGAGCACGACCAGACGGTCGCGGCGATCCTGAGCAAGGTGAAACCCGAGGTCGCCTCGAAAGTGCTGCCGCTTCTGGGCGAAGAGCGCATGATGGAAGTGCTGGAGCGGATGATCGGCATCGAGACCGTTCCCCGTTACGTCTTCCAGAACATCGAAGAAACGTTGCAGAAAGAGTTCATGAGCTCGGCGACGCGCAATACCGGGCCGGACCCGCAGCAGCGCATGGCCGATCTCTTCAACAAACTCGATAGCAAGCTGTTCGACGACATCACCCAGCGTCTGGAAAAGCGTATTCCCGAGGCGTTCGGTGCGATCAAGGCGAAGATGTTCACCTTCGACGATCTGTGCAAGCTCGACCAGCAGAGCCTCGTCAAAGTCATGCGCGGGGTCGAAGGGCAAACGCTTCCGCTCGCCTTGCGCGGGGCCAAGAAGGAGGTACGCGACTACTTCCTGAGCGCCCTGCCCGCCCGCTCGCGCGACATGCTGAACGAGGAAATGACCGCGATGGGCCCGGTGCGCGGGCGCGAGGTGCAAGAAGCGCAATCCGCGCTTGTGGACTATGCGCTCGAGCTGTCGCGCGAGGACGAAATCCGCATTCCGCTCGACGATGATGACGTGATTATCGACTGAAGCCGTCCGTGACCGGCGACCAGCTTACCGGTAGCGCGAAGCCGAGAAGGTAGCGATCGCAGTCAAATCGAAGGTCGCGGGCACGAATTGGCCCGAGCCCCCCTGCACCGCGCCTTGCATCAGCGTCACCGCAGCATTCCCCGCCGCCCCTCCGATTGAGAAGTTATTCGCATCGGACACAGCGACGAAACGGGAGACAAGATCATCGACCTCTTTCGGGTCTTTGAGTTTCGCAAGATCGAACTTGTCCTCGAAAATCTGTTTCTGCCGCTCGACATCGAGCTTCACCACGTCATTCGGAATCCCCAAGGCCGTGCGCATGAACTGCGCCATATCCTTGTCTTTCAGGACCGAATACCATGTTTTGACGCCGCCGAGCTTCTGCCGGAATTCGAGCACGGACCCGACGGTCTCGTTCTGGTCGCGCTCACCATTGATGAACTGCTGGCTGACATATTGATCGACGATCTTGTCCTGCCACGAGGCCGAGGAGGTATTCGCGTTTGCAGTGCCGCCATTGGTGAACCCGAGCGCATCGTAGAGCTTGCGAAACCGCGGATCGGTGAGCCTGTTGACGAGGGAACTTTTGTCATTGGGATCGCTCGACAGGATTTCGCGCATCATCGCCTTGCCGAACATCTGGTCTTCCAGATCGAAGGCCTTCATCACGAAACTATAGGCGTCGTAATCCTTCACCAAGTCGGCCGCAGTATGGATATCCCCGATCTTCTCGCGGAAACGGCTGATCGCGCGCGCATGCTGCGGCTCTTGCGCCAGTTGATCGAGTTGCTTGGCCTGCGTCCGATCGATCAGGCTCAGCGCGAGCCGACTGCTCATGCCCGAAATCGTCAGCATTCTTCGCCCTCCAGCGCCGCCGTCGCGCTCGTGTTTGCGGACAGGCGGGCGAACAGTTCTTCTTCGCGGCGCATGACCGGGCGCAGCGCGCTCAACGCTTTGTAATAATCGCCCTGAGACACCCAGTTCGCGGCCTCGAAAACACTGCCAACCACGGCGGCACTGAAGATCGTGGCGAGATCGGCGAGCTTCTCCTGAATGACCGGCACCAGCGTGTCGCGGGTATCGGCGCGGATCAGCGCGGTCTGGATCAGGAAATAGGCCTGCTTCACCGGGGTCGGCTCGCAGTTTTCATCCAGCAGATCTTCGGCCCGGATCACGTCGGCGGTATTCTCGATCTGAAGCGTCTGGCGGCGGTTGGCATTTCGGATCACGCATCCATTGACCACGATTCGCTCGTTCGGTTTCAACGTCAGTCGTAATGCCATGACCCGCGCCCCTCTTTATTCCGCAGCCACCGGCTCGCCCGCGTCGCCGCTGAGCCCGCGGATGATATTGCGGTTCACCTCGACCAGCGGCGCGACCGCGCCGCCGCCGCCCATCACCATCTGCGTCTGCCGCTCGACCCAGAGCGCGAGCGAGATCAGCCCGGCCTTCAACTCGGCGGGAAACTGGTTCGCAGGCTCCGCGAGGTCATCGCGCAATGCCGTCCAGATGCGCTCGTTTTCCCAGAGCGCAGTGCGCAGACCCTGCGCGAGGATCGCCCCCCGTCCGGCCCGTGGCGCCTCGTCATAATCGACGAGAAAGGCCTCAAGCTCGCCAGTGACGCGCGACAGGATACGACGCTCGATCTGCCGCGGAGACTCGGTTTCGGAAATGGTTCGCTTATACGCGGCGACACTCATGCAAGCTCTCCTCTCGATATTCTTTTGTTCTCTTCGCCCGAACTTAGCACGACGCGGTTAAAGGCGTTTTTAAACTTTGCCGGAAAAGACAACCCAAGCGCGACAAAAGAAAAGGCCCCGTACTGCACGGGGCCTTTCCATTCAGTTCATCGCCGCGATTTAGCGGAACAGGCTCAGAAGGTTCTGAGGACCCTGGTTCGCGATCGAGAGCGACTGCGTCGCGAGCTGCTGCTGGACCTGGTAGGACTGAAGGCGAGCCGCCTCCTGCTCCATGTCCGCGTCGACCATATTGCCGACACCGGTGTCGAGCTTGTCGGTCAGCTTGTTGAGGAAGTTCTGCTGGGATTCCAGAGACTTCTCTGCCACGCCGAGCGAGGTCGCATTGTCGATCGCCGTTGCCAGCTGAGCTTCAGCGGTCGTCATTGCGTTCGCCAGTGCACCCGCCGAACCCGTGGTGTCCGAGATATCGATCGCACCCAGAGCCGACTGAATCGCGGTCAGGTCGACAGCGTTGAAGGTGATCGCGGTGGTCTGGAACGAACCACCCGCGCGGCTGATACCGGTCACAACCGAGACCGCGCCAGTCGTGTTCACCATGTTGTCGCCGTTGAAGGTCGACTGCTGGATCGTGGTCCCGATCTGGGTCACGATGTTGTCGAGTTCCTTCTGAACCGCGTCGTGGTCAACCGCGTCGCCTTGGGCGAACGAAACGCGCTCGACGAACTGCTGAGCGAGATCCTTCACCGACTCTGCGCCAAGACGTGCGGTCGAAACCGAGTTCTTGGTCAGCGTCAGACCTTCGTTGATCGACTTGTACATGCCGCTGTCGCTGTTCATCGATTCCGAGATCGAGAAATACGCGGCGTTGTCTTTCGCCGAGTTGATCTTCTTGCCGGTCGAGATGCGGTTTTGCGTGTCTTCGAGACCTTTGTTCACCGAACGCAGGGTCGCAAGAGCATTCATCGCGGAGGTATTGGTAAGAATGGACGACATTTCTGGTCACTCCTCATTCTGAAAGATATTTTGTTTTCGTCTTCTGACAGAAAAACGGCGCGAGCCGTGGAGAGGAATTTTGGACCGAAGATTAAGCGCGGGTTAACGTTTGGCCGAAACCTAGAATTCCTTATCGATATGCATCTGTGGACCATCCTGTCCTGTGACCGGTTTGCCACTCTTTCCATAGAGACCGTCGAGGCTGTGCCGGTTCCGGATTTTCTCGATCTCGCGCACGATGTCCCGGGTCGCGTCGGACATCCGCGACAACAGAACGCTATTGTCCTGCACGGCGACCTTCAGCTGGCGGAGCTTCTCGCGAAGTGCGGGCGCGGCTTGCTCAGACGCCTCCAGAAACGGCTCGATCACAGGGATCTTCAGCTCGATCCGCTTCAGAAGGTCCGCCTTGCGATCATAAAGCTCCGTGACGCGGTCGAGATGTCCCGCCTCGACCGCCGCGATTTCCTCATGCAACAGATCGAGCGTCGCATCGATATTCGCCTCGAAAGCGGCGAGGTTGGCGTCGTCCTCCTCGGTTAGGACGGGCCCGTCGGCGGAGATATCGTCGCGCCGGGCTTGCATCCGCTTGCGAAAACGCGACGGGGTTTCTTCAGCCATGATCTTCTCCGTTCGAAGTATAGGCGCCGATCATCCGCTCGACGCTTTGCGCGATCCCGGTCCGGCCCGAGGCGGCGATCTCATCCGCGATGCCGCGCGCGAGGAAGGACTTCCACATCTCCTCGGCGTGGCCGCCATCCAGTCCGCCCATCTTCACGGTCTTCATCATCTCACCAACGGCCTGCTGCAGGAAGGTCGCCTCGAAATTCTTGGCGATCTCCTTCGCGTTCTGCGACTTCGCACCAGATGCGGCAGGCGCCTTGAGCGACGCAGCCGAGAGAAATGGCTTCGACGGACCGAGCGGGTTCATCAGATGATCTCCAGATCGGCATGAAGCGCGCCGGCTGCCTTGATCGCCTGCAGTATCGAGATGGTTTGCCGCGCGCCGACACCGATCGCATTGAGACCGTCCACGAGGTCCTGAAGGCTGACATCACCCCCTTGGAGCACGCTGAACTGAGTGTTGCGCTCTTCGACCTGCACATCCGTTTCGGGCACCACGACCGTCTGCCCGATGGAGATAGGCTTCGGCTGGCTGACCGCGTAGCTTTCCTTGACCTTCACGGTCAGCCCGCCCTGGCTGATCGCGACCTGATCGATCCGCACATTGGCGCCGATCACGATCGTTCCGGACTTCTCGTCGACCACTACTTTCGCCACGGAGTCGGGCGTGACGGGGAGGTTCTCGATCATCGCCAGAAGCTCCGGTACACCATATTTGCCCTTCGCCTGCACTTCGATCGTGGAGGGGTCGAGCATCTGCGCGGTGTTGTGGCCGAGCTTGTCATTGATCACCCCTGCGACCCGGGAGGCCGTCGTGAAATCCGGCTCGCGCAGGGAGAGACGCACCGAGTTCATGGAGTTCAATTCGAAATCGATCTCTTTCTCGACGATTGCGCCATTCTCCATGCGCGCGACCGTGGGCACACCGTCCACGATGCTCGCCGCGTTTCCCTTCGCGCTGTAGCCCGCAACCGAGATCGGCCCCTGCCCCACGGCGTAAATCTCACCGTCGGCGCCGACGAGCGGCGTCACGATCAGCGTGCCCCCCCGCAGGCTGTCCGCATTGCCGAGCGAGGAGATCGTCACGTCGATCGTCGAACCACGGCGGGCGAAGGGCGGCAGCTTGGCCGTCACCATCACCGCGGCCGTATTCTTCGTCTTGATCGCATCGCCGGAGAGATTGCCGACCCCGAGCCGCTCGAGCATCCCCTCGATCGACTTCTTCGTGAACGGGCTGCCGTTGAGGGTGTCGCCAGTCCCGTTCAGGCCAACGACGAGACCGTAGCCCACGAGCTGGTTCTCGCGCACGCCTTCGAAACTGGCGATGTCCTTGATCCGGACCTGTGCGGTAGCCGGGATCGCGCTGAGCACCCCCGCAAAGACGGAGAGCGCGACGAGCGCTCCGCGAAACCCGGCGCAAGAAAGCGACGCCCGACGACTTTTTCGGCACAAGGCAGCAAGCATAGTTTCCTCACGTCACCGACACATTCCATTAAATTAAAGTAAAACGCGAATAGTGTCCAATATAAATCGGTACTATTCTTGACTAATCCTTTGTGACAACTTAGCGTGAGCTTGCCGCTTGTGCGAGAAACTTGCCCGGGATGGAGACCTGTATGAATATTTACGTCTTTGAGCCTCGCGATGGTCGTGTTCGCGGCCTGCTCGGCGAGCTGGAGAGCGTTGGGTTGCAGCCCGTCCTCGTCCCTGCGTCCTTCTTCGCGTCCGATCTCAGCACGCTGAACCAGAAGGGGGTCGACACGCGGGCGATCCTGATCGGCGACTGCCCCGAAGTGACCGAATACATCCGGGCCATCCGCAGCTGCGGCTGCCGCAACCCGGTTCTGGTGATGCGGGACTTCAAGAACTCGCGCGACGCCTCCGAGGCGCTCGATGCCGGGGCAGACGATGTCATGGTCAGCCCGATCAAGGGGATCGAGGCGCTGTCGCGGATCAACTCGATCATCCGGCGTTCCTATGGCCACGCCGCCGAGAGCATCAGCGTCGGCGAAATCACCGCCTTCTTCGACGGGCGCGACCCGCTTGTCTCCGGTGTGCGGCTGAAACTGTCGAACCGCGAACACGCGATCTTCCAGCACTTGGCACTGAACGCGAACAAGGTGATCGCAAAGGGCGCGATCTATGACGCGGTCTACGGGATGAGCGACGACCAGCCCTTCGACAAGGTGATCGACGTCTATATCTGCAAGCTGCGCAAGAAGATCGCCGACGCGGCCGAAAGCGGCCACCAGTATATCGAGACGGTCTACGGTCGCGGCTACAAGTTCAGCGAACTGGACAGCACGAGCGACGTGAAAATCGCCGCTTACGAGCAGACCGACTCGCGCCGCACGGTGGCCGCGCGATAAACGCGCGGCTCAGAGATAATTCAGGATCGACAGTTTCGACATCTGCGCGGCAACGCTGTAGCTCGCGTTGAGCTGCGTCTGGAGTGCCGTCATCCGCGTCGCGGCCTCATAGGGATCGACCGAGACATAATCCGACAGCCGACTGTTGAGCACCGCATCCATCGATTGCTGCTGCGTCAGCTTGATGTCGAGCCGCTTCTGCTTCGCACCCAAGGCGGTCTCGGAATTGCGCAGCCCCTCTACCCCATCGCTCAATGCTTTGACCCCGGCCGCCACCCAGCTTTTATAGGCATCCCGATCCGTGATCTTCGAGACGTCGGTCGAGGCGAAGAGTGCAAGCCCCTTGATGATGTTGTGGAATTCGGGATCGTTCGCCTGCATCCCGTAATCAAGCGTCTCGCCATCCCCGATCAACGCCGACTTGCGCGCCGCTCCGCTCGTCGCGTCGCCCTTGAAGAAGGTAGAACTGAAGCGCTTGGCCGGATCGGCATTGCTGTCGTCGAACACGCTGTCGATCTGCGACAGCATCGCCGCCGCCTGGGTCGCATCCGCTGGGCCACCACCGACGATGCCCGCCAGGACATCCTTTGCCGACAGGCCCGTCGCACCATTCGCCACGTCATAGCCCCGCAGCGCGGGCTTGTCCGACGCGACGCCGGAGAACAGGTGCTCGCCGTCGAGCGAGATGTTCAGGCTCGTCATGATGGTGTCGAGCGCGGCGCGGGCGCTTTGCTGCAGGGTCGCTGCCGCGGCGCCGGGTTGCTCGAGGTTACCGACGGCGAGCCCGAGCACCTCCTGCGCGGCCCCGCGCGCCGTCGACGCGCTCGATGCAATCATATCGAGCTTGCTTCCGAGGAGCTTGTTCGAGGTGACGTAATTCGAATTTGTGGTCGCGCGATCTTCCAGAGCGAGGACGAAGGCCGATTTCGCCCCCATATCCGCGTAGACATCGGATTTGCGCCCGGTCGCGACCTCGTCGCTCGTGCGTTGCAGCTCTGCCGTGGTGCGGTCGACCGAGCGGCGCGAGATGATGCTCATCTGCAGGGTCGACAGCGAATTCCGGATCAGGGGGATCATCGTTCAGTCTCCTCAGACGGCGGCGAGCAGCGTGTCCATCATCTTCATGACGGCGGTCATCATTTTCGAATTGGCGGCGTAGCTTTGCTGAATCGTGATCAGCTTTTGCATCTCGTCATCGATATTCACGCCCTGAATGCTCTGACGCGTACCGTTCACGGTTTCAGCGGCGGTGCGGGCGGCAGCGAAACGCTCCTGCGCGCGGGTGCCCTCGAACTCCTGCGCGGAGATCATGCTGCTGCCGTAGTCGCGCAACGACAGGGACGCCGCCAGCCCGGTGTCCGGATTCGCCGAAAGCGGGGCGTCGAACATCGACACAAAGGCCGCGATCTGGGTCGAATCTCCGGCCGCGCCCGGCGTGGTCGCACCGATCCCGTCGCGCAGTCGCGACAACTGCCCGCCCTGCGCAGGGTCCACGGCTGCGCTCACGGCGATCCGTCCGGCAAGCCCGTCGAGCTTCGCGGGATCGTAAGCCGCACCAGCGTCAGTAAAGAGACCCGCCTGCCCCGGAGCGAGCGAGGCATCCGCCCCCTCGAACCCTTGCACGAGGCCGCGCGCCATCTCGTCGAGCTGAAGCTGGAAGCGCGGCAGAACATCCTTCTTCACCGCGAACAGCCCGGAAATGCTGCCATTCTGGAAGCCGCGCGCGTCGGTTGATTCCGGGGTGATCTCCGTCTTGCCCGCGAACAGCTTTCCGGCCACCTTGTCATAGGTGACGTAATTTGCCTGATCGCCATCGACGAGCGGCGTGCCCCCCGCGGTGTAGAGCGTGGCCCGCCCATCGGTGGAGCGGCGCACCTGCATATCGATCAACTTCGACGCCTTTTCCACCAGAACGTCCATCTGGTCGCCGAGATCGGCCGCGCCGAGCGAGCCGGGCTGCGCATCCGAGATCTGCTTGTTGAGCGAGGTGATCTTATGCAGCGTCTCGTTGAAATCGGAGACGTCGTACTTGATCTCCATATCAACCTCGCCACCGATCCGCGCGAGCATGTCGCTGCTCTGGTTGAGCGACGTCACCATCTCCTGCGCGGCGGAGGCCACGCCGTTCTGCGCCGCGTTGTTGCCCGGATTGTTCGCCAGCGCGATCATCGAGCTGCGCAGGTCGGTCAGCCGATCCGCGGGCGACAGCCCATCGCCCGGCTGGCCGAGGGTCGCGGTATATTCGCCCACCGCCTCGAAGATCGCCTGCTCGCGCGCCATGGCAGAAGAATGCTGCCGATACATGCGGTTGAGCGAGGCGTCGACGTCGCGCCGCGCCTCGCCGGTCTGCACGAGGCCGCCCGAGATAGTGACCTGCGGCAGTTCCTTGCGCACATAGCCCTCGGTGCTCGCATTCGCGATATTGCGCGAGGTCGCTTCCGACTGCATCTGCGCCGCGCGCAGCCCGCTCGTGCTCGCCTGGAGGGCGCCCGTCAAGCTCATCGGTTTGCTCCGTTCTTCTCAGCGTGACGATCAGCGCTTGAGGCGCGTGGTTTCGTCGAGCATCTCGTCCATCGTGGTGACGATCTTGGCGTTGGTGGAATAGGCCCGCTGGGTGCGGATCAGATCGCTCAGTTCCTGCGCGATATCGACATTCGACCCTTCGAGCGCACCCGAACTGATCGTGCCCACCGGACCCTCGTTCGCCTTGTGGATCGTGTAGGCGCCGCTGTCGCGGGTCAGACGATAGGCGTCGCCGTCGATCTCCTGCATGCCGTTGGGGTTCTCCACATGGGCGAGCGGAATCTTGTAGAGCGGCTGGCGCTGCCCGTTGTCGAAGATTCCGTACATCGTGCCGGTATCGTCGACTTCGATCCGGGTCAGCGCGCCGGACGAGGAGCCGTCTGCAGTGAACTTCTGGGGCGTGAAATCGCCAGCGAACTGGGTGATCCCGTCGAAGCTGTTCAATGCGCCGAGCCCGATCTCGATCGGCTGCGTGGTGCCGCCGTCATTCATCGTCAGGCTCATCACGCCCGTGGTCGTGTCCATCGAGAAAGCGCCGGGGGCCGTGGCGAGGTTGGTCACACCGGAATAGCTGATCGGCGCGCCGGCATTGGCACCGCCCGGGGCGAAATCGACCGTCACCTGACCATAGGGCACGCCGTCACCATCGGAGACAGTGATGTCCCATTGGTTCGGCGTCGAGGTCGGCTGCCACGAATATTCGAGCCGCTTCACCGCGCCGAGCGGCGTGTAATATTGCGACGAGGAGGTGAAAGGCGCGCCCGGCGTCGCGTTGCCGGTTTCCTGCGAGGGAAGATTGCCCTGCACCCCGATAGAGGTGGTCGCCTTCGCGCTCAGCGTGGCGTCCGTGACGTTCACCGTCTTCAGACCGTTGAAGCTGTTGCCGTCGATCGTGGCAAGTTTGACGTCCGTGTAAGGATAGCCGGACAGGAAGTAGCCCGCCGAATTGACGAGGTTGCCGTTCTCGTCGGGCTGGAACGAGCCGGCGCGCGTCATGACGTAATCGGATTGCACGCTGGTATTGGCGTTGCTGGACACGACGAAGAACCCGTTCCCGTTCACCGCGAAATCGGTGGGCGAGTTGGTAGGGATCACCGCACCGCCATTCTGCAGATCGGAGGAGACGACGGCATTGACCCCGGATGGCGCGTTGAGCCCGCCGGTCGGCGTCATGGTCACCATCTGGGCGAAGCTGCGCTTGTAGCCCGTGGTGTTCGCATTCGCGATATTCTCGGAAATTTCGCCAACGGCGACGGAGTTCGCATTCAGGCCGCTCACACCGGTCTGCATTGCGCTCGAAATACTCATGGTTTTATCCTCTCATGTCCGAAGAGAAAGGGGTCCTATCCAAGAGATAGACGAGTGATGTTTCACTGAAGTTAAAAATATCCGCCGTTTTTCTTTGGACTCGTGTCAGGGGCGCAATGCATAGCAAAGATACCTAGCCTCCTGCCCGCTTCGCCTCCGCCCCGACCATCTCGATCGCATCACCGGCGTTGCGCAGCCGATCCCGCGCTGCGGCGTCCATAAGCGGGGTCAGTTTGGCGGGCTCGGCCAGCAGGCTTGCGACGAGCTTGTTCAGGTCCTCCCGCCCCGCGAGACGGGGGAAAACCTCTGCGACGCTGCGGGCCGTGGTCAGGTCGCCGGACCGGTAGGCAGCAAGCAGCAATTGGACCGCATCGGTCTCCGAAAAATCACCAGAGGCCGTCTTCCACAATGCGCGATAGGACCGCGTCGCCGCTGACCAGTCGCCCTTCTTCCAATGGAGCTGCGCCTGCAACCGAAGATGGTCGATCGATTGCGCGGTGACCTTGGTGTCCAGGGCCGCATCGGTCTTTCCGGCCTCGGCCAGAACGCGGGCCTGCAGTGCGTTGAACTGGTTCAGCTCCTGCGCGTCGGCGGGACGCTCGGAGGCTCCCAACACCTTGGCGGCACGCGCGAATTGCCCGCCACGGGCAAGCGCTTCCGCCTCGCGAAGCGCAAGATAGGCCATCCGGTCCTGCGACACCGCCTCGGGGTTATCTTTGCGTTGTACGCTGAGAGCCTCTCGGATCTTGCGATATTCCGACGAGGCTTGCGTCGTGGCGCCCAGCTCCAGCAGACGATCCGCGAATTGCTCGGCATAGGCCTGGAAATCGGCGCGAGCCTCGTAATAGGGCTCCAAGCGCTGATGGCCTTCGGTGAAGGCGGTGAGCGAGATCTTCCCCGCCGCGCCTTTCGCATAGAACGCCTTGAGCAACCGATCCGCCGCCTCGGCGGCCGTCCGCGCCTGCGGGCGGTCCGGGAAACGGGTCAGGATCTCGCCATAGGCGATCAGCGCCTCCACATCTCGACCGCTCTTTTCCCCCAGATGCGCGCGCTGTTCGAGGGCCTGAAGATCGAACCGGTCGCCGCGCCACGCAAGATTGGCCTCGGCGAGCATGGATAAACCTTGGTCCGTCGTGAGCGCACCCTTCGCAAGGCCGAGATCGACCAGAGCGAGCCGCGCCCGCTGAGCGTATCGATCCCGCCCCTTCGCTGCTTCACGATAGGCGGCATAGGCCTTTTCCGGATGATGCGATTGCTCTGCCACCCGCCCGATGAGGAAGCTGTAGACCGGTTGGGCCTTCAACTCGGGATAGTTGTCGAAATCCCGGCTCAGTCGCTCGGCCAGCGCCCATTGCTTGACCGCGATCGCGCCTTCCAGAAGCGCGGGCAGGCAGGCCTCCACGAAAACGGGCGGATAGGCGGGCAGCCGGTCCGCCGCACCCGCGAGGTTCCCCTCGAGCTCCTCCGCGCCGCCCTGCGTGATCGCATTCAGCGCCGCCCAGAGGTGATAATCCTGCCAGTTCGCCCAATCCGCATTGGGCAAGAGCGTGCCAGTCGGCACCCCCACCCCTTCCATGATATCGAACCCGGCGGCGATCGCGCGCCAGCGGGCCTGTTCGGCGGGGAGCAGACCGTCGGGCATCTCGTCGCCCAGCACCGACCGCCCCTCGGGCAACATGACATGCGCGAGATAGAATTCAGCCAGATTGAGCCGCGCGACCGCGCGCGACGGCCCGGGCTCGGCCGCGGCGAAACCTGCGGTTAGCGCATCGCGGTCCGCAAGGAAGCCCGCCTGAGTGTATTGCGCGAAATCGAATGGTGGCGGCGCAGGTATGGCCTCCGCCGCGGCGGGGCCGCACAGAAGACAGAGCGCCAAAACGCCGCCCATCAAGGGGAAACCGCTTCGCAATTCCATCACCTCTTTCCCAAACGCGCCATAATTCCTTCCCTCTTTAAAGAATAGTATTGATTAATCCAAGAAGAGCAAACATTATTGACCGGAAATCGGCAGCAGTCCAAGCAAAGCCACAAGTTCTATTCGCGCGGGCGGACATTCATGGATAGCTCAAATTACGTCTCCCTATCCCTCGCCTCGACGCTGTGGCGCAGTCTCGACATCTCCGCCAACAACATGGCCAATGCCAACACGGCCGGCTTCAAGGCGGAGCGCTCGCTGAACGAGAGCTTCGAGTCGAAGGGCAATGCCGGGGCCGAGGATGACGTGAGCTACGTGCTCGACAAGGGCTCCTATCTCGACGACCGGCAGGGATCCCTCACCAAAACCTCGAACCCGCTCGATGTGGCGCTGAACGGCGATGGCTGGTTCGCCTACCAGACGCCGGCGGGCCAGACCGCTTTCGGGCGCGACGGCCGGCTGACCGTCGACCCGCAAGGCAATCTCGTGACGCTGTCGGGCAATCGGGTACTCGACCGGGGCGGCGCGCCGATCGCGATCCCGCCGGGCGAGGAGATCACCATTTCCCGCGACGGCACGATTTCGGGGCCGAATAGCGGCACGATCGGCACGCTGGGCATGTTCGCCGTACCCGACATCCAGAGCTACAGCCGGCTGGGTGGAGGCCTCTTTGCCGCGCCCGGCGGCGCCGTACCCGCCTTTACGCCATCCGAAACGACGCAGGTCGCTCAGGGCTTCATCGAGGAGAGCAATGTCCAACCGGTGGTCGAGATGACCCGGATGATGGACATCCAGCGCTCCTACGAGCGCGCGGTGAAGTTGATGGATGAACAGAACAACCTTCGTCAGGAAACGTTGCGCAGACTTGGCAAAGTCTGACCGGCGCGAAAAGGAGCTGAACCATGAGAGCACTTGGAATTGCCGCGACGGGGATGCTGGCCCAGCAGACCAATGTGGACGTGATCTCGAACAACATCGCGAACGCGAACACCACCGGCTACAAGAGCACCCGCGCCGCCTTTCAGGATCTGGTCTACCAATCGCTGCAACGCGAAGGCTCGCTGACCTCTGCCGACGGGACAGCGCGCCCTGTGGGCGTGGATATCGGCCTCGGTGTACAAAGCGCGGGCGTGGTGCGGCTCAACACCCAGGGCGGGCTCGTCCAGACCGAGAACCAGCTCGACCTCGCAATCGACGGCGGCGGCTATTTCACCCTCAACATGCCCGATGGCAGCCAGGCCTATACGCGGGCGGGTACATTCCAGCTGAGCCCCGAGGGACAGATCGTGTCCCTCGACGGCTACGAGGTCGCGCCCGGGATCAACGTCCCGGCGAACACTACGAATGTCGAGATCAACCAGCAGGGCCTCGTGATGGCTTATGTCGGCAAGGACCCGACCCCGGTTCAGATCGGCCAGCTGACGATGGCGACCTTCGTCAACGAGGCGGGGATGAAACCGCTTGGAAACAACCTCCTGCAGGCGACGACCGCGTCGGGCGATCCGACCGAGGCGCTTCCGGGCGATCCGGGCGTGGGCATCCTGCGTCAGGGTTATCTCGAAAGCTCGAACGTCAACATCATCCAGCAGATCACCGATCTGATCTCGGCGCAGCGCGCTTACGAGATGAACTCGAAGGCGATCGAGACGGCCGACCAGATGATGTCCACCTCGAACCAGATCAAGTGATGCCATGAGCCCGATACGCGCCTCCGCGACCGCCGTTCTCGCCACGCTCGCCGCCGCGCTTCTCGTCGTCCCCGCGAGCGCCGAATCCGTGCGCGTGCTGATCGCCGAGAAGGCGGAGCAGTCCTGGGGGCTGGAGATGCCGCCGAGCGGCCATTTCGAGATCACGCTGCAAGACAGCGACCCGGGCGACGCGGAGATGATAAGCGACTTCTGGATGGACCGCTCCACGGGGCAGTTCCTGGCGAATGCGGTGGAGGCCTCGGGCGACGTGCGCCGCCTTGCGGGGCTTGCGCTGCTCAACGTGCCCGTCCCGGTGCCGACGCAGCAGTTGCTTCCCGGCAAGATTCTTTCCGGAGATGATTTCCAGGTCGTCGACCTGCCCTACGGTCAGGTGGGCGCCTATGCGGTGACGCGGCTCGACCATCTGGAGGGGATGCAGGTGCGCCGCGTGCTCGCCCGCGGACGCCCGGTGATGAGCCAATCCATCACCGAGCCGGTCATCATCTCGCGCGGCGACCCGGTCTCGATCGAATATTCGAAAGGCGCCATGTCCCTGACCGCACCCGGCAAGGCGATCTCCGACGCCCATGCCGACCAGTCAGTGCGCGTGGTCAATCTCGTGAGCAACAAGATTGTCGAAGGCATCGCCAAGCCCGACGGCAAAGTGGAGATTCAGAAGTGAGACATCCGTTCTACATCCTGCCGATGCTCGCACTGGCCGCCTGCGGTTCCGGCACGGCCTTTGAGCGCGACCCAAAAGTGAGCGACATGGTGGTCGATGGCGACACGATCCCCGAGGTGAACCGGGTGAGCGTACCGATGCCGCCGCTCGAGCCCACGCGCATTCCGCAGCGGGCCGAGGCCGCGTCGCTCTGGCAGACCGGCTCCACCGGCTTCTTCGGCGATCAGCGTGCCGACAAGGTGGGCGATTTGCTGACAGTGGATATCAACATCAAGGACGAGGCGCAGCTTCAGAACGCGTCCCAGCGGAGCCGCGACGGCAGCCAGAGCGTCGGTTTTCCGACCTTCCTTGGCTATGGCGGCAAGATCGCCAAGATCCTGCCCGGCGTCAGCGAGAAGGACTTGCCCACCGGCAGCAACATCGTCGATCTCAGCTCGCAATCGACCTCCAACGGCAGCGGTTCGATCAAGCGCAACGAGACCATCAGCCTGAAGGTCGCGGCCCTCGTGATCCAGAAGCTTCAGAACGGGAATTTCGTGATCGCGGGACGCCAGGAGGTGAAGGTCAATCACGAGCTGCGCGAATTGCGTGTGGCCGGGATCATCCGGCCCGAAGACATCCGGATGGACAACACCATCCCCTACGAGAAGATCGCCGAGGCGCGCATCTCCTATGGCGGGCGCGGCCAGATCAGCAAGGTGCAACAGCCCCGCTACGGGGAAGACGCGCTCGACGTCGTCCTCCCCTACTGATCGTCTCCGATGCCGCGCTGGAGAACACTCGTACTGCTTGTCGTGGTGGTGCCGATCGTCGCGGCGGGGCTGGGCTATCTGGGCGGAAGCCAGATCGCGCCGCGACCTGCTGCCCCAGAAGCGCCGCCCGAACCCGCGCCGCGTGACGTCGCCTTGGGGCCTGTCACGGTGCCGGTCTACCGGGCGCGTACGATCAGCTATTTGAACGTCGACGTAACACTGGTGCTGAAGGGAGACGGGCTTCCCGATGGCCCCGCGCTGGTGCCGAAGCTGCGCGACGAGACACTCGACCTTTTGAGCAAGCTCGCGGATAACCGGATGTTCGATCCCGATACGGTCAAACCCGAGGACCTCGCCACCCTGCTAGAGCGCGGCCTCGCGGACCGAGTACCCGGCCTGCAAGCGGCCAAGGTGAACAGCGCCGAGCCGTTCAAGCAGGGATAGGAAGCCTCCCACCACGGATCGCGCCCGGTGCAGGCGTGTCAGCCCGACACCGCGACGATGAGCGAACTCGGCACTTCCTCGCCATTGCGAAGAACCAGCGATTGCCCCTGCGAAGAGAAGCGCACCTGCTCCACCTGCGTGCTGGGATAGGTGTCATACGAGACCGCATTGCCATCGGCGTCCTGCGCGTCGATCTCGACCCGGAACGTGTCATCCGGCACCGGCAATCCCGCAGAATCGCGCCCGTCCCATTTCAGCGCGATCTTCTCGCCCGCCCGTCCGGGCAGGCCAGTAATCCGGCGCAGTTCGGTCCCGTCTTCCGTCTTGATGATCGCGGTCACCTTGTCGGCGGGTGCGGCAAGCTCGTAGCTGGTGCTGGCCTGACCGTCGCGCAACTCGATCCGGTCGGAGGCGAGCGACACTGTCTTGCCCATCAGGGCCACATCCGACATCGCACCCATTGCGCTCAGCTTGGCATCGATGGTCTTGAGGTTGGTATTGGTCTGCACCGTTTGCTCGACCTGACTCAGCTGCGCCAGTTGCGAAACGAATTGCGTGGAATCCATCGGCTTCAGCGGATCCTGATTTCGGATCTGCGCCGTCAGAAGCTGCAAGAAGCTGTTGTAATCCGCCGAGATCTTTGACTGCGCCGGGTTCGCCTTGGCGTCGGCCGCGGTCGCAGCGGGATTGGTGCTTGTCGGTGAGATGCTCATCGGTGGCTCCTCAGGTCCTGATATCCAGTTGTCCGTCGAGAATGGTGGGCTGCCAGTCGGCGCCCAGCACGGGGATGTCTTCATCTGCGGTAACATGCGCGCCGGACGCGCGCTCATCGCCCCGTTCGCCGTGACCGCCGAACTGCTCGAAATCGAGCGCGCCGCTATCCATCTGCAGCCCCTGCCCGGCGAGGATCGCCGCCAAGGTCTCGCGATCGCCGCGCAACGCACTCAGCACCGCCGGGCTCTCGGCGCGCACGACCACGTTGACCTGACCACGCTTGTCGCGCTCCACGTCGATCTCGATATCGCCGAGCCCGCGCGGGGTCAGCGCCACGCGGGTGCGTCCTTCCTGCAAATCCGCGCGCCGAAGCTGCGTCGCGACGAAGGCCGCGAAGCGCGGCGAAGGTTGGGCCGCCGTCTGCGCCGATTGAGCAGCAGCGTCGCTGCGCGCAACGTGACTGGCGTCATGCTGCGTGAGCCGCGCCACCGCGGTTTCGGGCAAGACGCCTGCACGGGCGGCCTCGGCAAGAAACTGGGCGGGCTTGGGGTCGCCCTTGCTCTGCGCTGCAGGCAGAACCGCGGCTTGCGCCTCGACCTTGCCGGTGTTCGTGGCGCCGTTGGCGGCAGCTTCCAGCACGGCGCGCACCCGCGGGTCCATGTCGCTCTGCTGAATCTCCGCCGTGAGCGGCGCTGGAATCACCCCGGCAAGCCCCTGCGGAACGGCGATGATCGCCTGCGCCTGCGACTGCGTCTGCGTTGCCTCAAGCTTCGGCTGTGCCGCCGGAGAGGATAGATTGCCAGCAGAGTGCGCGGGCATGCGCCCCGCTACCGACGGGATCTGCGCACCACCCGTTTGCGGCGATGCCGTCCCAGATGGCTTCGCTTGCAGACCGAGCGAGACCAGAAGGCTCGCGAAGACCGCGTCAATCGTGTCGCTTTTGTCGCTCGCATGATCCGAGGCGGGCTTTGCCCCCGCGCCGTCAGTTTGCAGCCGCATACCTTCAAGTGCCCGCGTCAAACCTTGCTGCAGCTTCGTGCCATGCGCCGCGTCGAACTCCGTGAGGACCGTAGCCAGCGACGCGCCCAGCTTTTTGAGCACCTCGCTCATTGACTTGCCCTGCGCCAGCTCTGCCAGCGCGCCGTCGCGAACCGTTTGCAGCTTGCTGGCCAGCTCGGCCTGAAGCGCTGGATTGTCGGTCAAGGCGGACGCTGCGCCTGCGCCAGCCTCCGGCGTCGCGGCCGCCGTGGCAGCCCCCACGCCCGAAGCTGCAAGCCCATCCGCCGGCACGCCCTGCACGAGCGATCCGAAACCGGTCCCCTCTGTCGCGGATTTGCGCCCGGTGCCTGCGGCCGACGCCGTTACCTTCAGCAATGTCGCGGCTATCGCGTCCATCTCATCACCCTCGTCACACGAAACTCATACGCTTGCTCCGGGGCCTCGAGGCCGCCTGCCACGCCATGAACGGCGCGAACCAGTCGCGATCCTTTTCGTAGCCCAACTGCTCGAGCAGGTCGAACAGCACCGGGAAGCGCGAGAATTGATCGAAAATCCGCGCCCGATGCTCTTCGTCGAGCCACTTCGCACGCGCCTTTTCCACCGGGCGCACACCGTTGAGCGGGCCTTGCAACTCCTCGGGAATTTCGGCGGCGCCGAAATCGGAAAAATGCCCTTCGAATTGCAGACCGAGCGCATCGCGCAACTTCTGCTGAATCCTGTCGGGATCATTGACCAGGTCTTCGTATTTCAGGAGGAATACACCCTGCGGGAAAATGCCGGATCTCAGCACGGTCCCGATCGCCTCGTGAATCTGCAGGAACCCCGGCATCACCGGCGCGGGCGCATCCGGACCGCCGATGAAATACATCGCGTCCGCCGAGATGAAATAATCGTCCGGCACCGCCGAATGACGGCTCACGAGGATGTCGCGCGGGTCGCGCAGCGGCACGATCAGATCGATCCGCTTGCTACGGACATTCGCCCGCGCGACATTCGCGACCTGGAAAATATCGAGCGGCCGCTTGCTGACCCAGTCGCCCGGCTGCCCGATCGTGGAAAGCGCGCTGGTCTCGCGCGGCGGGATTTCGAAACCTTTGAGAGTCTCGCGCAGCATGTTGTAAAATAGCGTGGTGCCTGCGCGCCCGTGCCCTGCGATCATCAGATGACGTGCCATCGCCCTTCTCCTCAGTTCAGCATCGCGGGGCTGAAGCCGCGTTTTTCGAGACACCGCTTCAGCCGGAGGAGCGCACGCTTCTCGACCTGTCGGGCACGCTCACGGCTGATTCCAAGATCACGGGCCAGATCGTCGAGCGACTCCGGCGGTGTCTGCAATTTGCGCCGCAAAACGATCTCGCGATCCGGCGCGTCCAGATCATCCAGCGCACTGCTCAGCACCTCATGTGCAGCCTGCGCGGCGGAGGACGCCAGCGTCTGTTCCTCGGGTGTGAGATCGGGGCTGGGCATCATCTCCATCAGGTCGGCGTCACTGTCATCGAAGGATTTGGCGTCCAAAGCGACGAGACCGGTCAGAAGCTGGCTCGCCTCGGGGTTGTCGAGCCGCCCCATCCGCGCATCGAGATAGACCCGCGCCGGCACGTCGATCACCGTTTTGATCCGGGCGAGGGCGTTCAGCACGCAAGTCATCACCCACCAATGCGAGTAGGTCGAGAACCGGACATCCTGCGTCAGATCGAACCGTTCGGCGGCGCGCATCAGACCGATGATCCCTTCGGCCACGAGGTCTTCGAGCTCGACCGGATTGGACGCCCAGCGACGCGCCTGCGCGTAGGCCTGCCGGACATGCGACCGCAGCAGAATTTCAAGCGAGTTCTGATCTCCGTATTCCTGCCACCGGGAGATCGCCTGCCGCTCTTCTTCGACATCGAGAAACGGCGCATCAAGTGCAGCACGAAAGCTCAATGCAAACATTACCCGCCTCTATTCACTCTATTCTTGCTGAACAGAAGACCACGGCGCCCTGTTTGGAGAAAGCTTTACTTGATTAAAAGCGAGTTAATCGCGGTGTTTTCTGGTTAACCCTAGATTAACGCCCCAAAAGGCAGCGCCGCCCCAAGGGCGGCGCTTCGTATTTCCAACGATGTCGCGGTTGCACGGCCCACCCGCCGAGCAGCGCGTTCATACCGAGCTTTCGGCACTGTACTCACGTTCAGAGATAGCCGCCCATCGCGGTTGCGCTGCAATCGCGCGCATCTTCGTGCACCGAGAACTCGCTCCGGGGCCGCGACGCCATGGCCGGCAGGCGGAGGTTGATCGCGCGGTCCCCAAAACCATGCTTCACCTCCGCGGCATTCGCTGGCTCGATGACCACGAGGCTTCCATAAGGCACCTCGATACCCAGTTCTTCCACGAGCACGTCGCCAAGCGAAATACCCGGCAGAAGCTCTTCCGACTCGGGCAGCACGAGCAGGCTTGCTTCCTTGTGTGTCGAACGCAGCACCACGGTCTGCGCAGGCAGAAGCGCAGCCGCCACCAAACTTCCCTGAGAACCTGCTCCGGCTGACACTTGCTTCACCGAGCCTTCCCAAATTTGCGCTAACAAATTGTTACTTTTCATGGACATCCCTAATCCCCAAGTCCCCCAAAGTCAGTGGCTGCAGATTACCAGCGATTCCCTTTCCCGTAAGGTTAAGGATTGTTAAAACTGTAAGGCGAGTAAGGATAGTTCCTGCCCAAAAGGACAACTTGCCGCCGCGCCGAGTTATCCCCAGGCGAACCTCGAAAGAAGCGTCGATGACCCAATTTTTCATGGCCTCTTACGCTACAAGTTGTGGCTACAACTTCAATCATCCACAGCTTGTCGACGGTTCCGCTACAAATTGTGTACTCACGATCAATCGCTGAGATGTTAACAATTCAGCGCTTGACAGGCACTCTCTCGAAACCAGTTTCGGAGGATCGACGAATCAACCTTAGGTTGCAAAGTCTGAGGGCTTTCGCAGGGGAATTTCATAGAACGAGTATCCGGCGGATCGCACCGTTTCGACGACATATCGGTCGCCGAACGCATCGCGCAGCTTCTTGCGGATCTTGGTGATGTGAACGTCGAACTTCCGGTCGCCATAGACCCACATAGTGTTGTCGATGCGGCGCGAGAGCGCGTCGCGTGTCACGATTCGACCGCCGCTGCGGATAAGCTCGCACATGATCTCCCGCTCCATGGGAGTCAGCTGGACAGCTTCAGTCGCGTCCGGGCCGGTGAGCCGGTTTTCCTCGTCTATCTTGAGGCGCGCGACCCGCTTCTCTTCTCCCGGAAAACTGATGGGCAATCTGCTCCCCGCCCGAAGCCAGAGGCGCGCCGTCAACTCCCTGTCGGAATAGGGCTCCCGGAGCACGTCATCGGCGCCAGCGAGGATCATCTCGGCAGCGAACACTCCGTCGCTCGAGGGATCGACGAAAAGGATGAGGCTCTCGGGCGTACTGACACGCGAGGTGCGGATCAGATCCGCTGCGCCCTCGGGCTGCGCAAGACTGATCATCAACAGGCACGGATTGCCATGCAGCAGGATATACTGCTCCGCCTCCACCGCCGTCGCGAACGGTAAGGAACCCCAACCACAGCACGCAAGAAAGAAGGCAGCCAACTTGGCTTGCTTCGCGTTTTCTTCCGCTACGACGATAACGTTCTGTCTCCGCATGGCGCTCGAGCCAAACAAAAGGCAACTCCCCGTATCTCACTGCGCGTCGACGCGAACCTTAGGTTTCGCGCCGCCCCCATCGCGCAGCCCTTTTTTTGAATAGCGCAGCGCCAAGCTGAAGGAGAGAGCGTAAATCCGCCTGCCCCGGCATGTTCGCGTTTTCAAATTTTTTTACCTGCATTATGCAACTAATTTACGTGTTTACACCTGACAAGCCCGACCAGTCATTTGACATGGACCGCGCCTTCGTGACGTCTCGCGGGAAAAGTTGATTTCTTTGACCTAACTTTAAGAATTCCTTCAATCTTTCTCCCGTAGGACAAAAACATGTGAGGATAGACATGACGCAACATTCCCCGGACCGGTCCGGCGAGCCTGCGACGTCCCGCGTCCCTGCGGTGCCAATCTCGGAGAGCGTCCTACCAGACCGACTGATCTGTCTGGAAACGGGCCGCCCAATCAAGATGTTGAAGCGTCACCTCCAAAACCTACTCGGAATGACCTTCGAGGAATATCGCGCGAAATGGGGGCTTCCGCCGGATTATCCGACGACCGCGCCGAACTACCAATACGCCAAGCAGCGATGGCGCACAAAAGGCAAGCTCCATTGAGCAGCCACAGGACAGGCGAAGCACTCAGTGAAACAATCCTGTGCAGAAACAGTGTTTTCTCCGGAAACCCAAACACAGATTCACGCGTTCATTGACAGAAACGCGCCTCGCACTTAACTTTCTCTACTAATCCGGGGAGAGTGCAACTTTAAGCATTGGAGAGACCAGATGTCGAAGGACCGGCCCACGGATGCAGCAAACATTATCGCGACAGTTGCTGCGGCCTATGCCGCGCGTTCGGATGTGACGGCGGATCAGGTGGTCGACCTCGTGGCGAAACTCTCCGCGCAGTTCGGCGAGGATCTGCACAACGCGGCCGCCAATCACGCGGCAGAGGCGCCAACGGCTAGCTCCAGTCCCGCGCGGCCGCAACCGGCGCTGCCCGTGAAAGAGGCCGTCACCGAAGACAAGGTTTTCTGCCTGTGCTGCGGACGCGGCTTCAAGATGCTCAAGCGCCACCTGGGCTCGGAACACGGGCTCAGCGAAGACGAATATCGCGCCCTGTTCAACCTGCCTGCTGACATGCCCCTCGTCGCACCGAGCTACTCGGCCCGCAAAGCGGCCTATGCCAAGAAAGTCGGATTGGGCAAACACAGCCGCGACGACTACGAAGCATCTCTCCACGACGCCTGAGGAAGGGTCGGCGGGCACGAGTTCCGCCACTCTCGGCAGGATGCCAAAGCGGTCGGCCAGCATCTTTGTTTCCAGATCATGAACGATTATCGCCCTTTTTTGGCCCATTTTTAAGCCGACAACCCACACTCAAGGGCTGCAGAAAACGCATGCCCAGAGAAGACTGCTGGCTCCTGCCAGCGAGGTGGGAAAGGGCAACTCATGGCACGGTCGAATCAGGCGCCGATCATCGTGAAGCGGAGCGATGACGATCACGAATCCGAGCATCACGGCGGAGCGTGGAAAGTCGCCTATGCCGATTTCATGACCGCGATGATGGCCTTCTTCCTGCTGATGTGGATTCTCTCCGTTTCGGACGAGAACCAGCTCACGGGGATCGCCGATTACTTCGCCCCTGCGAAAGTCTCGATGCAGGCCCCCGGCGGCACCGGCCCCCTCGCCGGCGAGACGATCGGGCCGAAAGGGGTGCTGAACGCCTCGCGCGCCGACGACACGATTCCCGCCAATCCCGGCGCCGGGAGCGAGACAGCCCCCTCGACCGAGCTGGCCAACGCCTCCGGCGGCTCCAAGGAGGCCACGCCGGACGCGACGACGAATAAAGTCGCCGACGCGGTGCAGGCGACGGCAGAGGCAGGCGACACAACCGGCGCGAAGACTGCTGCAGCCACACCGCATGCCGTCGACGACGCCCGCTTCCAGACGCTTCAGACCCGGATCACGCAGGCGATCCAGCGCGTTCCGGACCTGCGTCCGCTGCAGCAGAACGTCCTATTCCGCCGCACGCCGGACGGGCTGAATATCGAAGTCGTGGATCAGGCGGGCAAAGCCATGTTCGCCTCGGGCAGCGCGAAGCTCGATGGGCCCACGCTGGCGCTGATGGATCAGCTCGGCCGCGCCCTCTCCGATCTGCCCAATGACGTGCTGATCGCGGGGCACACCGACTCGGTCCCCTATCAGAAAGCGGGCGGTACCTATGGGAACTGGGAACTGTCCTCGGACCGCGCCAACGCGACGCGCCGGGCGCTCGTGGCCGCCGGTGTCGCCCCGGAACGGGTCACCCGCGTCTCGGGCCTGTCGGATACCGATCCGCTGAAGCCGGCCGATCCGCGCGATCCGTCGAACCGTCGGATCACCGTCACCCTCGCCTATATTCAGCCCGAGGCCGACACGAAAACGCCGACCGAGGCAACGAGGCCGCGTCTCGAAGCGAATGCCGAGCAGACCCCGCCGGCCCCTGCGGTCGAGCAAGCGGCGCCCGAAATCGTCACACCCGCGGCGGCCACCCCGTCGGATCAGCCTCAGAAATACAGCTCGATCGCGATGGATGACCTGCGCAGCGCTCTGCAGTAAGCTTCTGGACACAAAAAAACGCCGGCGCGAACCCTATCGCGCCGGCGTTTTCTTATTCGGTGGAGGCGAAACTCAGATCAGACCGGCATGGACCATTGCCGCGTCGATCGCGGTCTTCGTCTCGGGCAGCAACTCGGTCAGCGGGAGGCGCACCTCGGCCGAGCACATGCCCAGCTTCGACATCGCGTATTTCGCACCCGCCACGCCCGGCTCGAGGAAGATCGCCATGTGCAGCGGCATCAGCTTGTCCTGATAGCTCAGCGCCTTGGCGTAATCGCCGGCAAGCGTTGCCTCCTGGAATTCCGCGCAAAGCTTGGGGGCGACGTTCGCCGTCACCGAGATACAGCCCACGCCGCCATGCGCATTGAAACCGAGCGCCGTCGCGTCCTCGCCCGAGAGCTGGATGAAATCGGACCCGCAGGTCGCGCGCTGCATCGAGACGCGCTCCAGTTTGCCGGTCGCATCCTTCACGCCGACGATACGCGGCAGCTTCGCCAGTTCGCCCATCGTCTCGGGGATCATGTCGACCACCGAGCGGCCCGGAATGTTGTAGATCACGATCGGCAGTTCGCAGGCATCGTGCAGCGCGCGGTAATGCTCGATCATGCCGCGCTGCGTCGGCTTGTTGTAGTAGGGCGTCACGACGAGCGCCGCATCGGCCCCGGTCTTGCCGGCGTGCTGGATCAGCCGCACACCTTCCGCCGTCGAGTTCGAGCCTGCGCCCGCGATGATCGGAATGCGGCCCTTCGCGGCTTTCACGACCTCGGTGATGACCGTCATGTGCTCGGCATGGCTCAGCGTCGGGCTCTCACCGGTCGTGCCGACCGGCACGAGGCCGTGGCTGCCCTGATCGATATGCCACTCGACAAGTTTCTTGAGCGTGTCCAGATCCAGCTCGCCGTCCTTGAACGGCGTGACCAGTGCGGGAAGAGACCCTTTGAACATGACACGCTCCTTTTTTGGTTGGGCCGGGGGGTTGAGTCGTCCCGGCGGAAATCGGCCGGGTTATAGGCGGTTGCGCGGCTGTTGCCAACTTGTGATTCATCCCCATCTGTGAGAGGCCCGTAGCAAAGGGACAAACCCGCGACCACGAGCAGCCATGATGATCCGACGCCAGTTCCTCGCCGCGCTTGCGGCTTCGAGTTTCGCGCTCTCGCCGGCCGCGCTTCGCGCTGCGAGTTCCGCGCTGTCCGATGCCTTCGCGGCGGCCAATTCCGGCGATTGGGACGAGGCCGAAAATCTCGCGCGTCGCGTGGGCCCCCTCGGCTTCGATGTCATCGAGTGGAAGCGCCTGCGCGATGGCGAGGGCGACTTCGCCGACTATCTCGATTTCGCCACACGTCGCGCGGATTGGCCCGGCATGCCGTGGCTGCGCGAGAAAGGCGAGGCCAAGCTCGACGGCATCCCGCCGCGCGAGGTGATCGCCTATTTCAAGCTCGGCCCGCCGCGGACCGGCACCGGCGCGCTGGCGTTGATTGGTGCGCATCTCGCCCTGGGGCAGAAGGCGCAGGCGGCCGAGGTCGCCAAGACCGCCTGGCGCCAACTGCCAATGGAGGAAGACGAGCAGGCGAAGTTTCTTGCCGACTATCCCTCGCTTATCTCCGCCGATCATGGCGGGCGGATGCAGAACATGCTCGATCGCGGTCACCTGTCGGATGCGCGCCGGATGATCGATCTGGTCACGCCCGGCACCAAGGCCGTCGCCGAGGCGCGGATCGCCCTGCAGGCGCGCGAGCAGGGCGTGGACGATCTCGTGGCCGCCGTCCCCGGCTACATGGTCGAGCGGTCCGCAGGGCTTGCCCGCGACCGCGCGATGTGGCGCTGGCGCGCCGGGCTGGAAGACGGCGCGGCAGAGCTGATCCTCGAGCGGTCGAAATCCGCGACCGATCTGGAAGATCCCGACCTTTGGGCCACGCTGCGCGGCTATCAGTCGCGCTGGGACCTGCGCGCGGGCAATACCCAGCGCGCCTATGATCTGGCTTCCTCGCACCACTTGGAACCGGGCGGGGCAGATTACGCCGATCTCGAATGGGTGGCGGGCTATGCCGCCTTGAAACTGGGCCGTGCCGACACGGCGCTCGGCCATTTTCACAATCTCGAGAAAGCGGTGGACGGGCCGATCTCGTCGTCGCGCGCGTGGTACTGGCAAGGCCGCGCGCTCGAGGTTCTGGGCCGCAGCGACGAAGCCAAATCCGCATGGCGCAAAGGCGCGGAAAATCAGGACGCCTATTACGGGCTTCTGTCGGCCGAGCGGCTGAACCTGCCCTTGCCAGCGAATTTCGCCAAGGGCCCCGACCTGCCCGACTGGCGACGCTACAAGCTGCGCCATTCTTCCGTCTTCAAGGCCGCGCAACTGCTTTACGAGGCGGGCGAAAACGAGCTGGGCGCGCGCTTCGTGCTGCACCTCGAGGAGAGCCTCGGCCCGGGCAATTTCGGCGCCCTGACCCAATACGCGTTGGAAGAGGATGACACCTATCTCGCGCTGATCATCGGCAAACGTGCCGCACTGAAGGGCGAGATCATCGCGCAGGCGCTCTGGCCGATCCCGGGCCTGACGAGCCATGACCTGGGCGTGCCGGAGGAACTGGTCCTCGCCGTCGCCCGCCGTGAAAGCCAGTTCGCGGTCGGCGTCGGCTCTCCGGTCGGCGCGCAGGGCCTGATGCAGCTGATGCCCGGCACCGCGAAGATGATGGCGGAGAAAACCGGCCTGCCCTACGAGAAGGCGCGGCTGACGACGGATGCGACCTACAACCTCAGGTTGGGCGGCGCCTATCTCGCGGAGCTGCGTGACGAGTTCGGCGCATCCTCGGTGCTTGTCGCCTCGGGCTACAATGCCGGTCCGGGCCGCCCGCGAAGCTGGATAGAGGATCGCGGTGACCCCCGCGTTGGGACTGTCGACGTGATCGACTGGGTCGAGATGATCCCCTTCACCGAGACCCGCAACTACGTCATGCGCGTCTCCGAGGCGATCCCGCCCTACCGCGCGCGGCTGGGCAAGGAGGAGGTGAAATTCACCGACATCCTGCGCGGTGACGTGAAAGATTGAGGCGCACTTCCCCTCGGCCTCACGGCCTCCCCCGGGATATTTGAACCAAAGCGAAAGAGGCGGTTAAGCCTCTTGGGCCACCCGCGCGCGCCAGAGGGTGAAGAGCCCCGCGCTGACCACGACCCCAGCCCCAATCACCACGTTCCATTCCAGCGCCTCGCCGAAGACGACGACGCCCAGGGTCGAGGCGAAGACCAGCTGGAGATAGGCGAAGGGCTGGATCGCGGAGGCCTCGGCCACCTCATAGGCCTTGATCAGCAGGAAATGCCCGGTCGCGGCGGTGAAGCAAAGCACGACCATCCACGCCCAATCGGATGGGATCATGTTTTCCCAATGCCATATGCCCACCACGGTGATTACCACGGCGCCGATCACACCGGTGTAGAAGAAGGAGACCGAAGCCGGATCGACCCGACCCACGTAGCGCGTCATCAGCGAGTAGAGCGCGAACAGTGTCGCCGCCGCCAGCGGGATCAGCGCATAGGGGGAGAAAACACCGAAACCGGGCTTGAGGATGATAAGCACCCCGATGAAGCCCACGCCGATCGCCGCCACGCGCCGCCAGCCGACCTTCTCGCCCAGCACCGGCCCGGAGAGACCCGCGACCAGAAGCGGGTAGCAGGCGAAGACCGCATGAGAATGGACGAGCCCGAGATAGACGAAGGCCTGCACCATCACGATCACCTCGGTGATCAGGACGACCGAGCGGAAGACCTGCGCCCAAGGCAGGCCAGAGCGCGTCGCCCGCTTGATCCCGCCCGGGCTGCGCGCCGCGATCGCAAGCACGAAGGCGGCGAAGAACCAGAACCGCACCATCAGCGCCATGTAGACGTTGTAGGTCTCGGCCAGGTGGCGCGAGATGCCGTCCTGGATCGCGAAGATGAAGGTCACCGCGACCATCAGCGCAATGCCGCGGCGGGTCGATTGTTCAACCATGTTTCACCCCGAGCGACATATGGCGTTTGCGCCCGAAACCCGGGCCACGGCTGACCTCGAAACCGGCGGCCTCGAGCGCGCGGCGCACGAAGCCCGCCGCCGTATAGGTCGCGAATGTGCCGCCCGGCACCGTATGCGCGCCGACCTCGGCCATCAGACCCTCGCCCCAAAGCTCGGGGTTTTTCGCGGGCGAGAACCCGTCAAGGAACCAAGCATCGGCAGCGCCGTCCCAAGCGGGAAGCGCCGTGCGCGCGTCACCTTCGATGATCTCCACCGCCACCGGACCGAGTTGAAACTGACGCTGTCCCGCAGCCCAGGCGTGCAGATAAGGACCGGCGACGGGCGCAACTTCCGGAAATGCATCCAGCGCCCGTGCGATCTCGTCCGCCTCCATCGGATAGGCCTCAAAGGAGGTGAAGCGGATCGGGCAGTCCTCGGGACAGGCCAGCCGCAACGCAAGCAGGTTCAGCCCCGTGCCGAAGCCCAGTTCTGCGATATGGAAGCCAGGCTGCAGCCGCGCAGGCAGATCGTTGCCTGCCAGAAAAACGTGCCGCGTCTCGTCCAGACCGCCTGCAAGGCTGAAATAGGGATCGTCGAACCGCCGCGAGACCGGCACAAGGTCATCGCGCCAATCGAGATCGGCTTTGCTCTGGTCAGGGGCGTTCATCGGGGATAGTCCACAGTCTCCGGCCCAGCCTTGAAGCAGGAGGCGCGAAATGACAAGCGGCAGACACGACATAACCGTGCGCGGCGGCGGCATCTTCGGCCTCGCGATCGCCTTCGTCGCGGCGAAGCGCGGCGCGAAGGTGCGGCTCATCGAACGCAGCCGCATCGGCGCGGGCAGCTCGGGTGGCCATGTCGGCGCGCTCGCCCCGCATGTGCCGGAGAACTGGAACCCCAAGAAACAGTTTCAATTCGAGAGTCTCCGAATGGCCGAGGATTTCTGGGGCGAGGTGCAACGCATCGGTGGCGGCGATCCGGGCTATGCGCGTCTCGGGCGGCTGCAGCCGCTGGCGGATGAGGCGCAGATCGCACGCGCCAAGGACCGCGCGGCGGGGGCGGCCGAGCTGTGGCAGGGCTTCGCCACATGGCGCGTGGCCGAGACTGCGGAGTTCGGCGCCTTCGCGCCCCCCTCGCCCACCGGGCTCGTGATCCATGACACGCTCACGGCGCGCGCCAATCCGCGCGCCGCCGGGGCCGCGCTGGTCGCGGCGCTCGAAGCGATGGGTGCGGAGATCGTGATCGGCGAGGCCGACGAGGTTGGTCCGGTCATCCACGCGACCGGCGCCGAAGGTCTGGCCGAGCTGAACGCGGTGGTCGGCAAGACCATCGGCAGCGGCGTGAAGGGCCAATCGGCGCTCTTGAGATACGCGGCTGGCGACGTGCCTCAGCTTTTCGCGGAAAGCCTCCACATCATCCCGCATTCCGATGGAACGGTCGCGATCGGGTCGACCTCCGAGCGCGAATTCGCCGCCCCAGACACGACCGATGCGCAGCTCGACGCGCTGATCGAGAAAGCCCGCGCGCTTTGCCCGCCCCTCGCCGAGGCCCCGGTGATCGACCGTTGGGCCGGGGTGCGCCCGCGCGCCAAATCGCGCGCGCCGATGCTGGGTGACTGGCCCGACCGTCCGGGCCATTTCATCGCCAATGGCGGCTTCAAGATCGGCTTCGGCATGGCGCCGAAAGTGGCCGAGGTGATGGTCGATCTGGTGCTGGAGGGGCGCGACACGATCCCCGAAGGCTTCCGCGTGACTGACAACCTGTAAGGGGCGCCGCCCCCGGCTTGCGGCCTCCCCCGGGATATTTCAGCAAGCCCGAAGAGGCAGACCGCGCGCTTTTTCGGGCTTGTCCAAATATCCCGGGGGGCGCGCGTCAGCGCGCGGGGGCAGCGCCCCCTCCGACATAACCCGCCCGCGAGACTTCGGCCTCGGTGATCCCGAAGCGCGGCGCGAATTTCTCCCGTGCCGCGATCAGGCGCGGATCATCGGGGCGCAGGCCGAGGGTCCGGATGAACTCGACGCGGCTTTGTGTCTTGAGCTGATCGCGCGAAATCGCGGTGCCCATCAGCCGGTCGATCACCTCGCCCCCTGCCGTGACGTGGAACCATTTCGAGAAGTCGCGGAAATGGTGCTGGTTGTGCAGCGTCGAGACATGCCGCTCGATCGCGGTCTTCTTCACCGTCACATGAGCGGTGGTGTGGAACCATTCATACGCGAGGAAGGTGGCGGCTCCACCCAGCGGCACGACGGCCACGGCGATGTCGAACGCATGGGGCGCGCCGATCAGCGCCAGCACCGCCCAGAGAAGCGCGGTATTGCCCACGAGCACCGGCACGATCACCGAGAGCGGCGCAAACAGAAGCGGCCAACAGGTCGGGAATTCGTGGTGTCCGTAATGCACCCGGTAGAGCCAGTTGAAGGCCCATTGCCGTTTCGGGGGCGTCATGTGGAAGATGTAGCGATGAAGCCCGTATTCGTTGAGCATCTGCGCCGGGATGCCGAGCAGCGCGACCGCCCAGAGCCACCACGGTCCCTGCGCGGTCCAGTAGAGCGCCGCAGCGACGACTGCGATCATCACCCAGATCGACAGATGGGACAGCATCAGCCGCATCCGCATCGCAAAAATCTCCCGAAATCTCCTCCGGAGATCAGCCTGCCACGGCTTACGCCCACGTCAAAGCATTTCGCGGCGTCAGGGCGTCAGTCGTTCTCGTGCGGGATGTTCTTTTCCCGCTCGACCGCCAGCTCGCCTTTCGAGGTATCGGCATCGGCGGTATGCACCGCCCAGTCGCCCTCGCCGGCGGGTTTCGGCAGTTTCTCGGGCGGCCAATCGCGGAAGATATTCGCCTTCGAGATGAAATGCGCCGTGATCGGGGCCGTCAGGAAGATGAAGATGGTGACCATCAGCTCGTGCAGGGTCACGTGGCCCTGCTTCACCGCGAACCAGACCATCGAGGCGATCAGGATCGCGCCCACGCCCAGCGTCGCGGCCTTGGTGGGCGCATGCAGCCGGGTCATCGGGTCGGGCAGTTTGACCAGCCCGAAGCTGCCGACGAGGCCGAAGATGCCACCGATCACGAGCAGCGCCGAAATCAGGATATCCCAGAACAGTTCCATCACGCCCTCACTCGATAATGTCGCCGCGCAGGATGAACTTGGCGAAGGAAACCGTCGCCACGAAGCCCGTCATCGCGTAGAGGATCGACGCCTCGAAGAAGAGCGCGGTCCCCTCCCAGATGCCGAAGAGCACGATCATCGCGATCGCGTTGATCGCCATCGTGTCGAGCGCCAGAACCCGGTCGGTCACGCCGGGCGCCTTGACGACCCGGAAGAGGTTGAACAGAAGCGCCATCGAATAGCAGGCGATGGCGAAGATCAGGGCATAGGTGATCATTCGAAAATCTCCTTCAGGCGGGCCTCGTAGCGGGACTTGATCTCGTCGCGCACCTCATCGGCATCCGGCGCGTGCAGCGCGTGGACCAGCAGCGAGTGACCGTCGGCGGCCAGTTCCGCCGTCAGCGTTCCGGGCGTCATCGTGATCGTGCCCGCCAGCACCGTCACCGCCTCGGGCGTGACAATGTCGAGCGGCACGGAGACCCAGGCGGGGTGCAGCTTGGAATTGGGCATGAAGAGGACGATCTTCGCCACCGTGATATTCGCGACGATGATATCCCAGATCACGATGAAGATGTACTCGATGATCTTCAGCGGCTTCGCGAAACTCGGGCGCGCGGGCCAGTAGGGTGCGGTGATCCACGGGATCACGAGCCCCACGAGGATCGCGAAGACCAGCGAGTTGAGCGTGTAGCTATTGGCCAGCATCAGCCAGACCATCACCAGCGTGACGGTCAGGTAGGGGTGGGGAAGGATCTTGCGGATCATATCTTTGCTCCCCTCAATGCGCCGCGGCGGGGGCATCCTGCCCCGTCTCGCTGTGGGTGTCGGTCTGACCGGCCGGTTGACCGTCGGCAGCGTGCGGGTCCGCGACACCGGTGTCGCCACCATGCCCGTCCTCCGCCTGCATCTCCTCGCTCACTTCCATATGGCCATGCTCATGCGCGCCGACCTTCGCCGCCTCCTGCGCGCGTTCTTCGGCGCCCGCGAGAACCGCGTCGATATATTGCGACGGCGTGAAGAGTTGCGCGGCGGTGCCCTGCAGCCAGTTGCTCGCAGGTCCGGCCAGCACGGTCAGCGCCACGGAGCCCGCCAGCAGGATACCGGTCGCGGTGAAGGCGAGGCCCGGCGCGCTCGCATCCTTAGGCCCGGGCGGCAGCTCGTCCTCCTCGGCCTCGACGGCGTAGGAACGCCAGAACACCTGGCTACCCGCCCGGGCATAGCCCACGATGGCGATCAGCGAGGTCACGAGAACCGTGGCCCAGAGCGCCCATTGGCCGCGCGTCGCGTCGAGGATCATCAGCTTGCCGAGGAAGCCCGACAGCGGCGGCATCCCCGCCATCGCGATCGCGCCCACGAAGAACATCCCGGCCATCAGCCCGTGGTTCTTCATCAGAGGCGCATCGGTATAGCCGAGCCCCCAACGGCCGCGCCGCTCGCGCACGAGATCGGCGATCAGGAACATCGCCGCGGCCACCAACGTCGAGTGAACCATGTAGTAGAGACCGGCCGAGGTCGCCCCTTGGGTGAACTGCGCGAAGCCCAGCATCATCGTGCCGACCGAACCGATCACCGCATAGGCGACCGTGCGACCCAGATCGCGCGCCCCGAAAATACCGATCATCCCGATCGCCAGCGTCAGGAACGCGGCGGGCAGCAGGATGTCATGCGCAAGCGTGCCGGTGGTGCCGGTGATCGGAAAGATCAGCGTGTAGACGCGAACGATCGCGTAGGTGCCCACCTTGGTCATGATCGCGAACAACGCCGCCACCGGGCCGGGCGCGTTGGTATAGGTCGCGGGCAGCCAGAATTGCAGCGGCACCAGCGCCGCCTTGACCGCGAAGACCACCATCAGCAGCGCCGCGCCGACCTTGATCAGCGCCGTCTGCTCGACCGGCATCTGCGCGACCTTCACCGCGAGATCCGCCATGTTGAGCGTGCCCGCCGTCGCGTAGATCGTACCCAGCGCGAACAGGAACAGCGTCGAGCCCGCGAGGTTGTAGACGACATATTGCACGCCCGATTTCAGCCGCGCGCGCCCGCCTCCATGGATCATCAGACCGTAGGAGGCGATCAGCAGAACCTCGAAGAAGACGAACAGGTTGAACGCGTCGCCCGTCAGGAAGGCACCGTTGATCCCCATCATCTGGAACTGCATCAGCGAGTGGAAATGCCAGCCGCGCTTGTCCCAGCCCGAGCCTATCGCATAGAGCACGATCACGAGGCCGAGGATCGAGGTCAGCAGCAGCATCAGCGCCGACAGCCGGTCGAGGACCAGCACGATGCCGTAGGGCGGCTCCCAGTTACCGAGGCGGTAGACCTCGGGCGGGTTCATCGAAGCCGAGGTCATGAGCACGATCGCCAGCACGACCAGCGCGGACATGCCGAGGATCGAGGCCACGCGCTGTGTGACCAGATCGTAGCGCATCCACAGCACGATCAGCGGTGCGAGCATCGCCGGGATCAGGACAGGCGCGATGATCCAATGTTCCATCATCGGCCGTCCTCCTCTTGCTCGAGGTCGATGCGGTCATTGCCCGCCTCGATGAAGGCGCCAAGCGCGAGCATAACGACCACCGCCGTCATCCCGAAGGAGATCACGATCGCGGTCAGCACCAGCGCCTGCGGGATCGGGTCGGTATAGGAAGTCACGCCCTCGCGCAGGATCGGCGGCTGGTTGATTACCAGACGACCGGTGGCGAACAGGAAGACGTTCACCGCGTAGGACAGCAGCGACATGCCCACCACCACGGGGAAGGTGCGCAGACGCAGGATCATGTAGATGCCGGCGGCGGTCAGCACGCCGATGGCCGATGCAACGAGCACTTCCATCAGTGATCGCCCCCGTGGTTCTTCTTGTTCTCGTGCACGATGTCACGTTCGTGCTGGGTGGCTTCGCGCGCGGCGCGGGCGGTCTTCCACCAGCGGCGGGGCACTTTGGCGTCCGGTGGATATGGCCCGGCCGAGAGTGGCGCGAGCACGCGGGCTTCAGGTTTCTCGGCGGCGATATGCGCACCGTCCTCGCCGCCTTCCTCACCCATAGCGGCACGGCGTGCGAGGCGCGACAAACCGCCAAGCGCCAGCATCACCGAGCCCACGACGCCAAGGAAGACGCCAAGGTCGAAGCCCGCCGCCGTCGCCAGCTCGAACTTGTCTAGGCCGGGCAGTTTCACGTAGCCGAAATCGGAGGTCAGGAAGGGCATGTCGTTGAAGAAGGCCCCTGCCCCGGTGATCCCTGCGACCAGCACGCCGGACGCGATCAGCACGTGGTAATAGACCTTTTGGCGCGCCTGCGTCCACGCAAAGCCCGAGGCCATGTATTGCGTGACCAGCGCGATCGCGATCACCAGACCGGCGATGAAGCCACCACCGGGCGCGTTATGGCCGCGCAGGAAGATATACAGGCCCACGACCAGTGCGATCGGCATCATCACCCGCGTCACGATCAGCAGCATCAGCGGGTGCTTGTCGCCGCCGCGCGGCACGTCGGGCCGCCATGCGATCAGCTTGCGCGACGAGGCGCCCTGCAGCAGCGCCTCGGTCAGCGCGAAGATCACCAGCGCGGCGATGCCGAGCACCGTGATCTCGCCAAACGTATCGTAGCCACGGAAGTCCACGAGGATCACGTTCACCACGTTATCCCCGCCCGCGAGGTTGTAGCTGTTGTCGAGCATGTAGCCGGACATCGTCGGGAAGGCGAAATCGCGGGTCAGCAGCGCGTAGATCAGCCCCGAAACCGCGACGCCCGCCACGACCGAGAGCACCACATCGAAGCTGATCTTCATCCGGCTCGACTCGATCGAGGTAATCTTCGGCAGGAAGTTCAGTGCCAGAAGCATCAGCACCGTCGTCACGACCTCCACCGAGATCTGCGTCAGCGCGAGATCGGGCGCGGACAGGAAGATGAAGGAGACCGAGACGGTCAGGCCGACGATCCCGATCAGCACCAGCGCGAGGATGCGGTTGTGATGGAAGGCGACGATGCACATCGTCGCGGTCAGCAACAGCAGCCACGAGGTTACCGCAGCTCCATTCACCGGCGTCAGCGCCCGCGTCTGGGGGCCCAGCGTGCCGCTCGTGAAGGCGTAAAGACCGACGCCGACCGAGGTGATCGTGAACAGCATCAGGTAACGCGCCATCGCACCGTTATGCAGCGCCTGCGTGATCCAGCCCGCCAGACCCTGCGCGCGCGCAATCACCCAGTCGAACATCGCCTTGGCCTCGGGACGCGGCGTGGTGTCCCAGAGGCGCTGGAAGGGACGATGCGCAGCAAGCAACGCGATACCGCCGGCGACCGCGATGGCTGACATGATCAACGCCGGCGTGACGCCATGCCAGATCTTCAGCTCGTGCATGTGATAGCCGCCACCGACGACCGCATTGGTCGCCATCTGGACATAACCGCCCGCCACCGCCATCGGAAACAGGCCGATCGCGATCACGAGGAAGGACAGGAAGGCAGGGCTGATCCACATGCCGAAAGGCGGATCATGCGGAGTCTTCGGCAGATCCTGAGGCGGCGGGCCGAAGAAGCCGTGGCTGATGAAGCGGAAGGCATAGGTGGCCGAGAACAGCGCCGCGACGGTCGCCAGAACCGGGATCAGCCAGACATTTTCGAGCCATTTGGTATGGGCGGCGGCTTCCAGCATCATCTCTTTCGACAAGAAGCCGTTGAACAGCGGAATCCCGGCCATGGACAGCGCGGCGATGGTCGCGATCACGAAGGTGATCGGCATCAGCTTGCGCAGCCCCGAGACGCGGGTCAGGTCGCGCGTGCCCGCCTCGTGATCGACGATGCCCGCCGACATGAAAAGCGCCGCCTTGAAGGTCGCATGGTTGATGATGTGGAAGACGGCGGCCAGCGCCCCGGCCTCGGTCCCCAGCCCCAGCATGAAGGTGATCAGACCAAGATGCGAGACGGTCGAGAAAGCCAGCAACGCCTTCATGTCATGTTTGAAGATCGCGATCTTGGCGGCGATCAGCATGGTGATCAGGCCCACGCTCGCCACGATGTAGAACCATTCCGGCGTGCCCGAGAGCACCGGCCACATCCGCGCCATCAGGAACAGCCCCGCCTTCACCATCGTCGCGGAATGTAGATAGGCCGAGACCGGCGTCGGCGCGGCCATCGCGTGCGGCAGCCAGAAATGGAACGGAAATTGCGCGGATTTGGTGAACGCACCGCCGAGGATCAGGAGCAGGGCCGGGATGTAATAGGGGCTCGCCTGAATGGCGTCCTTGTGCTGCAGGATCTCGGAGATGTCGTAGCTGCCCGCGATATTGCCGAGGATCAGCATCCCCGCGATCATCGAGAGCCCGCCCAAGCCGGTCACGGTCAGCGCCATGCGCGCGCCCTGACGGCCCGCGGGCAGGTGCTTCCAATAGCCGATGAGCAGGAAAGAGCTAAGCGAGGTCAGCTCCCAGAAGATCAGCAGCAGCAGGATGTTGTCGGACAGCACGATCCCCACCATCGCGCCCTGGAACAGAAGCAGGTAAGTGTAGAACTGGCCAACCGGGTCCCTGTTCGACAGGTAGAACCGCGCGTAGAGGATGATCAGCAACCCGATCCCGAGGATCAGTGTCGCGAAGAGCATCCCCAGACCGTCGATCCAGAAATTCACGTTCAGGCCCAGCCAAGGCAGCCAGTCGATCTTCGTCTCGACGACACCCCCCGCCATCACGGTCGGCAGGTTGAGCAACAACCCAAGCAGCGCAAGCCCCGTGAACAGGGCCGAAACCGCTGCGGCATTGGTGCGTCCGGTGCGGATCAGGATCGACGGCATGGCTGCGCCCAGGAAGGGCAAAGCGGCGATCAGGGCAGGCGACATCTTCTCTCCGGTCCGTTCTCTGGCGGGCCTTGGGGCGATGGATGCGACCGCACTCTCCCCCCGCGCAAGCTTTACTTTACCTGCGCACAGGGGACATGGCTGTCAAGCTTCACGAAGACGTTTCCTGACCAGAATCGCAAGGCATTGTGCCGGTGCCGCCCGAATGCGACAGCGACCCGCCCGCGCGGCGCCCTTTGCAGGCGCAGCAATCTGCGGCGGAAATGTCGCGGAATCGGCGGGAAATTGCGCTTTTCGATGCATGGATGGGCGGTGTTATGCGAGAATCGCATGGCTCGGCCCTGTCCGCCCCAGCGGCCTCGCTTCGCCTCTTGCAGTTTTTCAAGTCATGTGGATATGCAAATTGCAGCACGGCCCTTGTGAGGCCGTGCGAAGCGACTGTAATCGCAGGGAAACAGATGTCTCATTCCCGCACTGTGCAAGTGCCCCGCCTTTCCCGCCGTCAGCTCCTCGCCGCCGGTTCCGCTTTTGGCGCGCTCGGCGCGACGGGAGGCTGGCCGAACCATGCGCTCGCGCAAGATAGCGCCGCCCCGGCCGAGCCCTCGACCGCCCCTGCCCCGGCTCCCGCCGCACCGCAGCAATCGCCGTTTTCCTTCGACGATCTCGCGGCGCGGATGCAGAAAGCCGCCAAGGGCGAAGCTGTCCCGCCGGAAACCAGCTCGGCCGATTTCCTGAGCAAGCTGGATTACGACAGCTACCGGATGATCCGCTTCGACCCGGACAAGTCGCGCTTCGAGAATATCGAGGACACGCGTTTCGAGTTGCAGGCCTTCCATCTGGGCTGGCTCTTCAAGGAGCCGGTGCATCTCTCCAGCGTCGAGAACGGGCAAGCGCGCCCGATGACCTTCTCGACCGACGATTTCATCTATCAAAGCAAAGCGCGCAAGATCGTTCCCGAACATGCCGATCTGCCGGGAATCGCGGGCTTCCGGCTGAATACGCCGATCAACCGCCCCGATGTCATGGACGAGTTGATCGCGTTTCAGGGCGCATCCTATTTCCGCGCGCTCGGGCGCGGCTCGGCCTACGGGCTCTCCGCGCGCGGGCTGGCGGTGAATACCGGCGTCTCGGTCGCCGAGGAATTCCCGCGCTTCACCCAGTTCTGGGTCGAGACGCCGACCTCGGGCGCGAACTCGATCACCGTTTTTGCAGAGATGCATTCGGCCTCGCTGACGGGGGCCTACAAATTCGTCATCACGCCCGGCGAGGCGACCGCGGTCGACGTGACCGCACGCCTCTTCATCCGCGAGGATATCCAGCAGCTCGGCGTGGCGCCGTTGACCTCGATGTTCCTCTTCGGACCGCGCAACCGGCACGATTTCGACGATTACCGCCCGCGCGTGCATGACAGCGACGGGCTGGCGATCGAGCAGGCCGATGGCGACAAGCTATGGCGGCCGCTGCAGAATCCCGACACGCTCGCCTCCTCCTATTTCGCGGAGAGCGCGCCGAAAAGCTTCGGTCTCTATCAGCGCGAGCGCGAGTTCGATCACTATCAGGACGCTTCGGCCCGTTACGAGCGCCGCCCCTCGGTCCGCGTGACGCCGCAGGGCGACTGGGGCAAGGGCATGGTTCGCCTGGTCGAGATTCCCTCGAAACTCGAGGTGAACGACAATATCGTCGCGTTCTGGGTGCCCGAAGCTCCGGCAAAAGCAGGCGATGCGCTGGAATTCGCCTATCGCCTCGAATGGGGCGACCTTCCCCCCGATCCGAGCGATCAACGCGCCTATGTCGACCAGACATGGGCCGGAACCGGCGGCGTGTCGGGCGTCGAGAACACTAAGGGAACCCGGAAATTCGTCATTGATTTCAAAGGCGGAGAGATTTCGCGCCTCCCCGCATCGGCTGTCGACGAGATCAAGCCGGTCACCCACGCGAACAAGGGCAAGATCGTGACTCAAGCCCTGTCGAAGGTCGAGCAGGACAATGTCTGGCGTCTCGTTCTGGATATTTCCGCCGATGGCGAAGCGCCGGTGGAACTCTCTGCGACACTAGCCGGTTTTGGACGGAACCTATCCGAGACCTGGCTCTATCAGTGGACCAAAGCATGAAATCACACCTGAAGCTGCCGGCCGTGCCGGCGCTGACCGACCAGCCGAGCGCCCTGCGCCGACTGGCCCCCGAAGACCTCGTTGAGGGGCCCGCCGCGCTGCCGGTCGCCCCGATGTCCATGCCTGCGCAACAGATCGAACCCGATCTTCGGCTGAGTACCCGGCTCGCCCGGATGCTGACCCGCCGCCCGGTCGGGGAAGGCACCTGACATGTCCGCGCTAGCGCGCCCCCGTGGCGCATTGCTGATCGGCCTGCGCGCTCTGGCGCTCGGGCTTGCTGCGCTTGCGGGCATCGGCGCCTTCGTACTGTTCATCCAGTTCGGGCAGGCCGATGGGCTGCAGACGCTCGACGTGGTGCGCGCGCTGCTGATCCTGATCTCGACGCTCTGGCTCGCCTGGGGCGCTGTGCAGGCACTGATCGGCCTCACCTCGCGTGCAGAACCACCGCCGCGGGTGGACCCCCATGCGCGGATCCAAGGGCGCACGGTCGTGCTGGTGCCGGTCTATAACGAAGACCCGGTCTCCACCTTCTCGCGCGTGGCCGCGATGGATGCCTCGCTCGCCGCGACCGACGACGACGCGGAGGTCCATTTCGCGATCCTCTCAGACACCCGCAAGGACGACATCGCCCATCGCGAACTGCAGGTCTTCGCCCATCTCGTGGAAGAGCGCGACGCGCTTGGCCGGTTCTTCTATCGCCGCCGCACCAACAACGTGGGCAAGAAGGCGGGCAATATCGAGGATTTCATTACCCGTTCCGGCGCGGCCTATGATTTCACGCTGATCCTCGATGCCGACAGCCTGATGGAAGGCGAGACGATCCTGCAGATGATCCGTCGGATCGAGGCCGAGCCCCGCCTTGGCCTGCTGCAGACCCTGCCGAAAGTCGTGCGGGGTCGCTCACGCTTCGCTCGGGCGATGCAATTCTCGGCCAGCTTCTTCTCGCCCGTCTTCGCGCGTGGCCTGGCGATGCTGCAGGGCAAGACCGGCCCGTTCTGGGGCCACAACGCCATCGTGCGTACCCGCGCTTTCGCCGAAAGCTGCGGCCTGCCCGCGCTGAGGGGGCAACCGCCCTTCGGCGGGCATGTGATGAGCCACGACTATGTCGAGGCGGCACTTCTGGCGCGCAATGGCTGGCTTGTGCGGCTCGACGACGATCTGGAGGGCTCGTTCGAGGAAGGCCCGGAGAATATCGTCGATCACGCCAAGCGCGACCGCCGCTGGTGTCAGGGCAACCTGCAACATGCGCGCATCATCGGCGCGCCGGGGCTGCGTGGCTGGTCGCGCTTCGTATTTGCGCAGGGCATCATGGCCTATATCGCGCCTCTGTTCTGGCTGGGCTTTCTCGTGGCTTCGATCGCGGCACCGCTGTTCGTGCCGCCGCCAGATTACTTCCCCGAGCCCTATTGGCCCTTCCCCTATTTCCCGCCGTCGGAGGCCTCGAAGGCGATCGGCCTCGCCATCGGCATCTTCGGCCTGCTGCTGGTGCCGAAACTGCTGATCGCCGCGCGCGCCGCGATGAACGGCACGGCGCGCGGCTTCGGCGGCGGCAACCTCGCCTTCGCCTCGACGCTGAGCGAGCTGCTCTTCTCCTCGCTCACGGCCCCGGTGCTGCTGGCCTTCGCCACGCGCTCGGTCTTTCAGGTGCTGTTCGGAGCGGATGGCGGCTGGCCCACCAATAACCGCGGCGACGGACGGCTGAGCGTGGCCGACGGGTTCAACGCGGCGTGGTGGATCGTCGCCATCGGTGCTGCGGGCCTTGCCGTCACGTGGTGGCTCGCGCCCGGCCTGCTGTTCTGGCTGCTGCCGGTCGGTCTGCCGATGATCGCCGCGCCGTGGCTGATTTCGTGGTCGTCGCAACCCTCGGCCTCGCAGCTGATGCTGGTGCCTAGCGAGATCGACACGCCGCGCATCCTGCGTCTGCACGACGCGATCTTCACCCGCTGGGAAAACGCTTTCCCGGCCCCCGAGGGCGACCGCGCCGGTTTCGCGGACGCCCCTCACCGGAGCCCCGCACATGCGTAATATCGCGCTGATGAAACCCGGGCGCGACCTGCGGATCGACCTGTTCCGCGGCCTCGCGCTGGTGATGATCTATATCGATCACATCCCGGGCAATCTCTACGAGAACTTCACCTCCCGCAATCTGGGCTTCTCGGATGCGGCGGAGGGTTTCGTCTTCATGTCCGGCCTTGCCGCCGCGCTGGCTTACGGTCCGGCGCTGGCCAAGGGGCTGAGCTGGGAAGGCACGTCGCGACTTTGGGGCCGGGCGTGGCTCCTCTATCTCGTGCATATCCTGACTGCAGTCTGGGCGATCGCCATCGTCTCGGCCGCCGTGCAGTTCTGGGGCAACGAGGCGATGCTGTCCAAGAACGCGATGAAGATCTACGGCACGGACCCGTTTGGCTTCCTGATCGGGATCGCGACGCTGGGTCACCAGCTGGGCTATGTGAACATCCTGCCGATGTATATGGCGCTTCTCTTGATGGCGCCCGCGCTTATCCGGATCGGTCAGCGCAGCAAATTGGCACTGCTGGCGACCTCGGTCGGGCTTTGGGCGGCGACGGGGCTGTTCCGGCTGAACCTGCCGAACTACCCGATGGAAGGCGGCTGGTTCTTCAACCCGCTGGCGTGGCAACTGGTGTTCAGCCTCGGCATCCTGACGGGCCTTTCGCTGCGCCAAGGCAAGCGGCTCGTGCCTGTGAAAGGCTGGATCATCGCGCTTGCGGCGGGCTGGCTGGCACTGACCTTCGTGTGGATTCACAACGACTGGATGCTTAAGAATTTCGGCCACGCGGTCTGGCAGTTGCGCCAGTGGAACGTGCCCTTCTTCATCGCGGGCTTCGACAAGACATTCGTGTCGCTGCCGCGCCTGTCGCACCTGCTGGCGCTCGCCTACATCCTGTCGCTGCCGGGGATCGTCCCGGGCATCGCCGAGGCGCGCGTGCTGGAGCCGATCCGGATGCTGGGCCGCCACTCGCTGCCGATCTTCGCGCTCGGCACGGTGCTGGCGATCGCCGGTCAGACGGTGAAGCAGGTGCATCCGGGCGGGATCTGGCAGGACAGCGTTCTGATCTTCGGCGGGCTCGCGCTGCAATTCGCCTTTGCCTACGGGCGCGACAATTTCGGCGCGAAGGCTGTGGCCCGGCGCCGGAAGGCCCGCGACGAGACAGAGCCTGCGCCCGCTCCGGTCCGGCGGCTGCACGCCGCAGAATAGCTCAGTTCAGGATCAGACCGTCCGAGCGCGCCGCCTGTTCCTTGATCGCCTTCACGGCGGCCTGAACCTTCGGCGTCCGGTGCAGATCGACATGGGTCACCAGCCACAGGTTGGTGTCCCAGGTATCATAGGGCTTCACCACCTCTTCGAGCGTCGGATCGGCGCGCCCCATCGGCACGGTCAGGAAGCCCAAGCCCAGACCCGCCTTGATCGCATCGACCTGGCTCTCGTGCTCGTTCGCGCGGAACACGACCTGCTCGTCCGGGACGTTGTCGCGCAGCCAGCGGTAGAACGGCGCACGGCTGTCGCGGTTGTCGTTCGACACGAAGCGATGCTTTGCGAGTTCTTCCTTGGAGCGCGGAATCCCGAAGCGCTCGACATAGGCGTGGCTCGCATAGAGCGCATTCTGCATCCGGCCCAGCGACTGCACGACGTTGTCGGGCTCGGTCGGGCGGTTGCCGGCGCGGATCGCGACATGCGCCTCGCCATATTCCAGCCGGAACACGCGCTGATCGGTCAGATAGCGCAGCCGCAGCCCGGGATATTCGCCCAGAAGCTTTTCCATCGCGGGCAGCACTAGCACCGAAACCGCAGTCAGCGACGTCACGATCAGCTCGCCCGTGACTTCGTCGCCCGCGCCCGCGATCCGGGCGGCGAGTTGGCTGAACTGGTCCTCGGTCGCCTGCCCCACGGAGAGCAGTTGCTGCCCTGCTTCGGTCGGCGTGTAGCCGCGCGGATGGCGCTGGAACAGCTTCGTGCCCAGCTTGTCTTCCAACGCGTCGACATGACGGATCACCGTCGCGTGGTGAACGCCCAAAACCTCCGCTGCACCCGAAACGGTGCCGATCCGCGCCACGTGAAACGCGGTACGGATTTCATCCCAACTGTCAAAGCTCATGCTGTGCGCCCGTGAACATAATCTGCTCGATCATGCCCGTTGCGTTCTGGATTGCAAGGGACAAGTAAGGCGCAGAACGAAAATCACGACCCCACATCGAACACGTTTTACGGAGTCCTCCCCATGACCAAGACCCTTCGTATCGACAGCTCCATCAAAGGCGACGCGTCGATCTCCAAACGCCTCACGGACAAGATCGTCGAGCGGATCGGCGGCGACGTCACCGCCCGCGACGCGACCGCCATTCCCGCCATCGACGGTGCATGGATCGGCGCAGCCTATACCCCGGCCGACCAGCGCAGCGACGAGCAGAAAGAGCTGCTCGCCCTGTCCGACGAGCTGATCGCCGAACTCAAGGCCGCCGACACGATCGTCATTGGCTGCGGCGTCTACAATTTCGGAGTCACCGGCCCGCTCAAGCACTGGATCGACATGGTCTGCCGCGTGGGCGAGACCTTCCGCTACACCGATGCCGGCCCCGAAGGCCTCGCCGGCCCGAAGCGCGTCATCATCGCCTACTCCTCGGGCGGCGTGCCGCAGGGCTCCGCCTTCGATTTCGCGACGCCCTACATCAAGCAGGTTCTGGGCTTCATCGGCATCACCGACGTGACCGTGGTCGCAGCCGAAGGCGTGAACCTCGACGAGGCGGCGGCGATCGCCAAGGCCGAGACCCAGATCATCGAGCTGGCAGCCTGATCCCCCAGCCTGCAAAGACGTTCCCTACCTCTCCCGAATGGCCCCGTGGTTGACTCCGCGGGGCCTTTGTCATAGTTCACGCGAGATTTCCCCGGAGGACGAATCCCTCCGGTCCCGGCATGAGGTCGGGATCGCCACCAGTCAGCGCGTTGCGCCCACTGGTGCGCTTGTCGTTTGTCCCGGCCCCAATCACAGGAGGGTGGCCCATGTTCGAAAGTCTATCCGAGCGCCTAGGCGGCGTCTTCGACCGGCTGACCAAACAAGGTGCGCTTTCCGCCGATGACGTGAAAACGGCCATGCGCGAAGTGCGCGTCGCGCTTCTCGAAGCTGACGTTTCGCTGCCGGTCGCCCGTCAGTTCATCAAATCGGTCGAGGGCAAGGCCACCGGCGCCGCGGTCACCAAATCGGTCACGCCGGGCCAGCAGGTCGTCAAGATCGTTCATGACGAGCTGATCAAGATGCTCGCGGGCGAAGAGCCCGCCGATGCGCTGAAGATCGACAACCCGCCCGCGCCGATCCTGATGGTCGGTCTGCAGGGCTCTGGTAAGACCACCACCACCGCCAAGCTCGCCAAGCGTCTCAAGGACCGCGAGCACAAGCGCGTGCTGATGGCGTCGCTCGACACCAACCGCCCGGCGGCAATGGAGCAGCTGCAGATCCTCGGCACCCAGATCGGTGTCGACACGCTGCCGATCGTGAAGGGCGAAAGCGCCGTGCAGATCGCCAAGCGCGCCAAGCAGCAAGCGACGCTCGGCGGCTATGACGTCTACATGCTCGACACGGCGGGCCGTCTGCATATCGACGAAGTGCTGATGGACGAGGTTCAGGCGGTGCGCGATGTCGCAAACCCGCGTGAGACGCTCCTCGTCGTCGATGGCCTGACCGGTCAGGATGCCGTGAACGTCGCGACCGAGTTCGACGAGAAGGTCGGCGTCTCGGGCGTCGTGCTGACCCGGATGGACGGCGACGGTCGTGGTGGTGCGGCGCTCTCGATGCGCGCGGTCACCGGCAAGCCGATCCGCTTCGTGGGTCTGGGCGAGAAAATGGACGCGCTCGAGACCTTCGAGGCCGAGCGTATCGCGGGCCGCATCCTCGGCATGGGCGACATCGTCGCCCTCGTGGAGCGCGCACAGGAAACGCTGGAACAGGAACAGGCGGAGCGCATGGCCAAGCGCTTCCAGAAGGGCCTGTTCAACATGAACGACATGAAGAACCAGCTTGAGCAGATGATCAAGATGGGCGGGATGCAGGGCGTCATGGGCATGATGCCGGGCATGTCGAAATACGCCAAGCAGGCGGAAGACGCCGGGCTGAATGACAAGACGATCAGCCACCAGATCGCGCTCATCAACTCGATGACCAAGAAGGAGCGCGCCAACCCGCAGATCCTTCAGGCGAGCCGCAAGAAGAGGATCGCGGCGGGCGCGGGCCTCGAAGTGTCCGATCTCAACAAGCTGCTGAAGATGCATCGCCAGATGTCCGACTCGATGAAGAAGCTCTCGAAGATGGGCAAGGGCGGCATGATGAAACAGGCGATGAAGATGATGGGCGGCAAAGGCGGCGGCGCGCCGGATCTGGCAAACATGGATCCCTCCGAGGTCGAAGCCGCCGCCAAGGCGATGGGCGGCAAGATGCCCAAGGGCGGCATGCCCGGCCTGGGCGGCGCGTTGCCGCCGGGCCTGTCGGGCTTCGGCAAGAAGAAGTGATCGAGATGACCGTCGCGCTGTCCCCCACGCCTGTTCTCGAGACCGAGCGTCTCGTGCTCCGCGCCCCGAAGGCTGCGGATTGGGCGGCATGGCGCGATTTCTACATGTCCGAGCGCAGCCACTGGTTTCGGCCGGTGAAAGAGCCGACCCCCGAAGCCGCATGGCGCAGCTTCGCGGCGATCGCCGGCCATTGGGTCCTGCGCGGCTGGGGCATGTTCGTGATGACCGAGCGCGGCTCGGATCAGGGTTTCGGGGCGCTCGGCCCCTGGATGCCCGAGAGCTGGCCCGAGGCCGAGATCGCCTGGTCGGTCTGGTCGCAGGAGGCCGAGGGCAAGGGCTACGTGGCCGAGGCTGCGCGCGCGGTGATCGCTCATGCGTTCCGCGACCTGAAATGGTCCACCGCTGTCAGCTATATCGACCCGAACAACACCCGTTCGACCGCGCTGGCCGAGCGTCTGGGCGCGCGCCCCGACCCGCAGGCCGCCTATCCCGGGGAGCCGCCGATCGTCGTCTGGCGTCACCCCGCCCCGAAGGAGGCCGCCGCATGAGCGATGCAACCACCCGTGCCGCTGAGTTGCTGAAAGAACATCGCGAGAGCATCGACCGGCTCGATGCGGTGATGATCTACACGCTGGCCGAACGTTTTGCCCAGACGCAGGCCGTCGGCAAGCTGAAGGCAGAGCACGACCTTCCGCCCTCCGATCCCGATCGGGAGGCCAAGCAGATCGCCCGGCTCGAAAAGCTGGCGAGCGATTCCGGGCTCGACCCGGAATTCGCGAAGAAGTTCCTCAATTTCGTGATTTCGGAAGTCATCCGGCATCACGAGAAATTCCAGAAATGACGGGCCATCCGGCCCATCACCAGCCATCCAAAGGAGACAACTGACATGGCTATGAAAATCCGCCTCGCCCGTGGGGCTCCAAGAAGCGTCCGTTCTATTCGATCGTCGCTACCGACTCGCGCATGCCGCGTGACGGCCGCTTCCTCGAGAAGCTGGGCACCTACAACCCGCTGCTCCCGAAGGACAGCGAAGACCGCGTAAAAATGAACATCGAGCGCGTGAAGTACTGGCTCGACCAGGGCGCACAGCCGACCGACCGCATTGCGCGCTTCCTCGAAGCCGCTGGCGAGCGCAGCAAGGCGACCCGCGCCAACATGAAGAAAGCCGTTCCGGGCAAGAAAGCCCAGGAGCGCGCCGAACAGCGTGCCGCCAAGGCCGCCGAGGCGAACGCCGAAGAAGCACCCGCCGAAGAATAATCGGCAGCTATGGATGGCTGGTGGGCCGGGCGCGATATGTGCCCGGCCCCTGCCCCATCCGATCTAGCACAGAGGATCGCATCATGACCCAACCCGAACGCGTCTGCGTGGGTGCCATTGCCGGAGCTTTCGGCGTGCAGGGCGAAGTGCGCCTCAAGAGTTTCTGCGCCGAACCCGAGGATATCGCAGGCTATGCCCCGCTTTATACCGAAGACGGCGCACGCCAGTTCGACGTAACGCTGACGCGGGGCCTGAAGAACGGGCTTGGCGCACGGCTGTCGGGCGTGGCCACGAAGGAAGAGGCCGATGCGCTGCGGGGCACGACCCTCTGGGCCGACCGCGACAAGCTGCCCTCGCTTCCTGACGACGAATTCTATCATGCCGACCTGATCGGGCTGACGGTGGTGGACACCGGCGGCGCCAAGATCGGCACCGTGCGCGCGGTCCACAATCACGGCGCGGGTGACATTCTCGAAATCTACGCGCCCGGGCGCAAACAGGCGCTGCTACTGCCCTTCACCAAGGCCATCGTGCCGACCGTGGATCTCGCCGCGCAGCGTATCGTCGTCGATCCGCCCGAGGATCTGTAATCGGATGCGTGTGATCGTCCATCCGGGCTTTCACAAGACCGGCACCTCCACGATCCAGACCGGACTGCGCGAAGTCAGCGCCCATCTGCCCGATTGGGTGATTGCGCTGCGCGAAGACATTCCCGACGCGGCCGCCGCTGCCCGCGCCTATTCGCTGACGCGGGACCCGTTCGAGTTGGGACTCTATCAGGCCGCGCTCGCCAGTTGGGCCGATGCCATCCCCGAAGACACCAGGCAAGCCGTGATCTCGATCGAAGGGCTCGCAGGCCACATGCCGGGGCGCGATGGCGTGCTGGACTATTCCGCAACGCCAGCCCTGATGGGCGCGCTGGCCGAGATGTTCCGCGCGAAATACGAAGACGCGTTGGAGTTGCAGCTGTTTCTGACCACCCGCGAGAAGACCGCATGGATCGACAGCCTGCATTGGCAGCACGTGCGCAGCGGCATGCTGACGGACTCGCTCGACACCTTTCGCACTCGACTGTCGGGCTTCGATCTCGCCCCCGTTCTGCGTGAGATCGTAAGCGCCGTGGCGCCTTTCCCGGTGAACTGGGTCATGCTCGACGAAGCCCGCGATAATCCTCACGGCCCGCTGACGCCGCTTCTTGATCTGATGGGCGTGCCCCCCGAAATTCGCGCGTCGCTTGGCGTCGGGACCACGGCCAACGCGCGCCCGCGGCGGGTGGATCGGGCGGCGCTGGCCGACCAACTCGCTGCGATCAACGCCGAAGGGTTGCCGCGCGAGGCCACAAAAGAGAAAAAGCGCGCCATATTGCGAGCGGCATGGCGCGAAGAGGCAGAGGCGAAATCCGATGAGTGACGACAAACCCAAGCTCGCGACCAAGTCGCATGGCCGCCTGACGATCTCGCCGACGCGCAAGCCCAGCTCGCTGATGGACGAGCCGCTGCGGCTGAAAGGCGCGTGGACCGCGAAGATCGTCACGCTCTTCCCTGAGGCCTTCCCCGGCACGCTGGGCCTGAGCCTTCTGGGCCGCGCCCGCGATCTGGGTCTCTGGGCGCTTGAGACGATCGACCTACGCCCCTTCGGCATTGGCAAGCACCGCAATGTCGACGACACGCCCGCCGGCGGCGGCGCTGGGATGGTGCTGCGCGCCGATGTGGTGGGCGAGGCGCTCAAGCAGGCCGCCCGCGGCACGCCGGATGACCGCGCGCGCTGGCCGGTCGTCTATCTCTCGCCGCGCGGCAAGCCGCTGACGCAGGAGATGGCGCGCCGCTTCGCCGAGGCCGATGGCATGACCCTTTTGTGCGGGCGGTTCGAGGGCGTGGACGAGCGTGTGCTTGAACATTTCGGCGTCGAGGAAGTCTCGATCGGCGATTTCGTCCTGACGGGTGGCGAGGTGGCCGCCCAAGTGCTGATCGACGCCACCGTGCGGCTGCTGCCGGGCGTTCTGGGCAATGCCGAGAGCGCGGTGGAGGAAAGCCATTCCAGCGGATTGCTGGAGCACCCCCAATACACCCGCCCCGCCGAATGGGAAGGCCGTTCGATCCCCGAAGTGCTGACCTCGGGCAACCACAAGAAGATCGAAGACTGGCGCCGCGAGATGAGCGAGAAACTCACGCAGGAACGACGGCCGGATTTGTGGGAGAAGCGAGGGGAGTGAGGGCCAGTTGAAGGCCAAGGCGCACCTAGAAGCCTCGCACCCCTTGGCTCAACACTTTGAATCTAGACCTAAATACAGACATTATCGGTCCGGCTTTGTGTAATCCGAAGTGTAGATTTTTTCCCGATTTCCTGACATTTCAACTCCGCCGCCTCTGGCGTCATTAGATCACCGGTGGCTGTCGAGCCTATTATCACAGGGCCGGAATTCAGGGATGGCGTACAACCGACCGCTGCGATTGGTAGCACGCATACAAGCAAGATAAGTCCTTTTGGTTGCACTGTATGTTCCTCCCGGCTTTTGTTTGCTTTCCAATCAGATTTTCGCAGGCGCCTAGGTCCGTCGAACCTCAGGTTCTCAAATGATACCAGATGTTCGCCTCGTCCGCATAGCGAACCTCGCCACCCCCACTTCCCCCTTGATCCGTTACCCATTTCCCCGTAATACGCGCGGGTCCGGAGCCGGAATCGGCCCTCGGACCCTTTTGCTGTCGCCAAGCGGAGCCTTCTTCGGTCCGCGTCACGGCACCGGCGAAGGGCGCAAAAAGCGAAAGACGACCTGAAATCTCCCGCGGGCGCGACCCTGAAAAGGCGACCGGACCCGATGAAGACGCGGAGCTCTGAGGCGGCGAAACCTTCACGGGACAAACCGTGAGCATGTGAAAGGACGTTGCGATGAACCTGATCGCACAGCTCGAGGCGGAACAGATCGCCGAGCTCAACAAGACCATCCCGGATTTCAAAGCCGGTGACACCATTCGCGTCGGCTACAAAGTGACCGAAGGCACCCGTTCGCGCGTGCAGGCCTATGAAGGCGTCTGCATCTCGCGCAAGGGCGGCGACACGCTTGCGGCTTCGTTCACCGTGCGCAAGATCTCCTTCGGCGAAGGCGTGGAGCGTGTGTTCCCGCTCTATTCGACCAACATCGACTCGATCGAAGTGGTCCGCCGTGGCCGCGTGCGTCGCGCCAAGCTGTACTACCTGCGCGCCCGTCGCGGTAAGTCGGCTCGTATCGCCGAAGACACCCACTACAAGCCCAAAGCTGCGAAATAAGGAGCGGGACCATGAAAGCCGATACCCATCCCGACTACCACACGATCACCGTCAAGATGACCGACGGGACCGAATACCAGACCCGCTCGACCTGGGGCTCCGAGGGCGACACCCTCACCCTCGACATCGACCCGACCTCGCACCCGGCGTGGAACGGCGGTTCGTCGCGCCTCATGGACACCGGTGGCCGCGTGTCGAAGTTCAAGAACAAGTATGCCGGCCTCGGCTTCTGAGCCTGAGCTGCATGACTGTTACGGAAAAGGGCGCCTCGCGGGCGCCCTTTTTCATGTGTGTCGTCATGTGCATAGCCGCGAGGGTCACCGCCCCCCGCGATAGACCTTGCGCAGTTCCGGCACGGCGATGACGATCAGCAGCGCCGCCGCCAGCGCGAAGACCATCGGGCCGATGCGCTCATATCCCAGCACGCCTGCGATGCCGCCCGCGAAGAACGAACACAGCGTCGCGACATGCAGCAGGAGCCGCGATCGCAGCACCTGCCTGGTCTCCGCATCGCGCGCACCCGGCAACAAGGCGGCCAGCTCCAGCCCCAGATCGGTCGCGATGCCGGACACGTGGCTCGTGCGCACCCGCCCGTCCGAGATTTTCGTGCTCGCCGCGTTCTGCAGCCCCATCAGGAAGCTGAGGCCGATCATCATCAGATGCTCGCTCATCGCCGCGGCCCAGACCATGTCCAGGATCGTCAGCACGATCAGCAGTCCAGCTTCCAGAAGGATCGACAGCGCGTAGATCCCGTGCAACCGCCGGCGCTGCCCCACGTCGATCAGCACGCCAGACGCAAAGGCGCCGAAGACGAAGGCCAGAAGCAGCAGCAGGAACCAGATCGCCGTGCCGAACCGCCCCAGCGCGAGCAGGTCGGTCGCGGTCGAGACATTCCCGGTCATGTTGGCCGAAAAATAGCCGAGCGCCCGGAACCCGGCCGCATTCACCGCACCCGCGACCAGCGACAACCAGACCGCCAGCGCGAGGTCGATCGAAACGCTCCGATCGTCTCCGGCATGTATCAGCACCGCCTGCCCCCACGCTTTTGCACTCTCGCCCCGACTATCGACGCCACCCGCGCAAAAGCAAGCCTTGGACGCGCTCGCCCTCTTTGCACTCGCCTTTTATCAGCGCGCCGGCACCGAGACATGACGCGAAACCGATGGCGCAATCGGCAAGGTCTACACCCTCGACTGATCGCAAAGCCGCAAGCGGGCGCGTCTCGGCGCTCCCCCCTAGCCCTTCGCATGATTCCCTAGTAAACCCGCGCCCAAACGCTCCACAGCAAGAGGGTCCTACATGGCGCGCCATCTCATTACCTCGGCCATTCCCTATATCAACGGCATCAAGCACCTCGGCAATCTCGTGGGCTCGCAGCTGCCGGCTGATCTCTTCGCCCGCTACCAGCGCGCGCGAGGCAACGAGGTGATGTTCATCTGCGCCACCGACGAGCACGGCACCCCCGCCGAACTGGCCGCAGCGAAAGCGGGCAAGCCGGTCGCCGAGTATTGCGCCGAGATGCACGAGGTGCAGGCGAAGATCGCGGAAGGCTTCCGCCTCAGCTTCGATCACTTCGGGCGCTCGTCGAGCCCGCAGAACCATCGCCTGACGCAGCATTTCGCCGTGAAGCTGGCCGAGGCCGGGCTGATCCGCGAAGTCTCGGAAACCCAGATGTATTCCAAGGCCGACGGGCGCTTTCTGCCCGACCGCTATATCGAAGGCACCTGTCCCAATTGCGGCTTCGAGAGCGCGCGCGGCGACCAATGCGACAACTGCACCAAGCAGCTCGATCCGGTCGACCTGATCAACCCGCATTCGACGATCTCGGGTTCGACCGATCTGGAGATGCGCGAGACCAAGCACCTCTTCCTGCGCCAGTCGGCGATGAAAGATCAGCTCGATGCGTGGATCGACAGCAAGACCGACTGGCCGGTGCTGACCACCTCGATCGCGAAGAAATGGCTCCATGACGGCGACGGGCTGCAGGATCGCGGCATCACTCGCGATCTCAGCTGGGGCGTGCCCGCGCAATTCGAAGGCGCGCCGTGGTCGGGCATGGAAGGCAAGGTCTTCTACGTCTGGTTCGACGCGCCGATCGAATATATCGCCGCGACCGAGGAATGGACCGAGAAGACGGGCGGCGATTGGGAGCGCTGGTGGCGCACCGACAAGGGTGCGGAGGACGTGACCTACACGCAGTTCATGGGCAAGGATAACGTGCCCTTCCACACGCTCTCGTTCCCCGCGACGATCCTCGGCTCCGGCGAGCCGTGGAAGCTCGTCGATTACATCAAGTCGTTCAATTACCTGAACTACGATGGCGGCCAGTTCTCGACCTCGCGCGGTCGTGGCGTCTTCATGGATCAGGCACTGGAGCTTCTGCCCGCCGATTACTGGCGCTGGTGGCTTTTGTCCCACGCGCCCGAAAGCGCGGACGCCGAATTCACCTGGGAGAATTTCCAGGTCTCGGCGAACAAGGACCTTGCCGACGTGCTGGGCAACTTCGTCAGCCGTATCACCAAGTTCACCCGCTCGAAATTCGGCGAAGCGATCCCCGAAGGCGGCAGCTGGGGCGAGCAGGAAGCGGCGCTGATCGAGGAACTGACCACCCGCATCCGCGCCTACGAGACGCATATGGAAGAGAAGGATATCCGCAAGGCGGCGATGGAGCTGCGCGGGATCTGGGTCGCGGGCAACGAATACCTGCAGGCGTCGGCACCGTGGTCGGTGTTCAAGACCGATCCCGATCAGGCGGCAGCCATCGCAAGGCTCGCACTGAACCTTATCCCGATCTACGCGGTGCTCTCGGCGCCCTTCATTCCCGATGCGGCGAAGATCATGCTCGAGGCGATGGGCGACGAGGATCGCGACTGGCCGGGCGATGTGAAGACCGCGCTAGAGGCGCTGCCCGCGGGCCATGCCTTCACCACGCCCGAGGTGCTCTTCCGCAAGATCACGGATGAAGAGCGCGAAGAGTGGCAGGAGCGGTTCGCGGGCACCCGCGACTGAGGCCATCAGGGGGTGCTGCCCCTCTAAGCTTTCGCGAATTCATCCCGGGATCTTTGGGCAAAAGCGAAGACGGACAACGCGCTCGTCTTCGCTCTTTCGAAATATCCCGGGGGGGGTCACAGGGCGCGGGGGCAGCACCCCCTACCCGTTCTGTTTCTCGCCAGACCGCCACGCCGAAAGCGCCGCGTTTTCCTCGTCCGGAGGAGTCGCGAGCTCTGCGGGAGGCACCGCCGGCACCTTCTTCATTCGGAAGTAATGCGCCTCGCGCGCGCCGAAATAGAAACTGACCACCGCGCCGAGAAGCCACCAAAGCGGCTCGGGTACGTAGCCTAGGCCCACCATCCGTTGCGCGAAGCCGACCGGGTCGAGCATCGCATAGACGAAGAGCCCCACGATCCCGAAAGCGAGCACCGGGCGCGGCAGGCGGTTGAGGCCGTTCACGATGCGATCGAAGCGACCGGGTCGGATATATTCGAACTCCGCGCCGTGTTCCTGCAGCGCCGCAAGATAAGCGGTCTGTGCGGCTTCGAGCTTCTTCGTGGCATTGGGCACGAATACCTCCGCGACGGAACTGGCGGCCTCGCCTGCTGCCTTCACCGTGCCCGCACCGCCGAGCAGTTTTTCGATCAAGCCCATTTCGCCACCCGCTTGCGATGCTCGCCCTCGGTCAGGTGATAGCGTGGGGAAATGAATTCCTCGGCGCGGCGGATCCAGCCGCCCTTCGCGCCCGCTCGTGTCGTGGCGTATTTGCGGCTGGCGGGGCGCACATCGGCGAGCCGGTAGTAGTAATTGCGCCGCGCGATCCCGTAGGCATCGGCGAAATAGCCGGGCGCGGCCGCATCTGCGAGTTCGGCGGCCGCGATGGTCTGCGGGCCGATGATCCCGTCGACCACGACACGCTGACCCATGTCGCCCAGCAGACGCTGCAGGATCACCACCGCATTGCCGCCTGCATTCACATACATGTCGAAGACCGAGGCCTGCACCGTGGGTGGCAGCCGGTCGATACGCGGACCCTTGTAGTAATGCTCGATGAAGATCTCGGCAGCCTGCGCGGGGTCGAGCGCGCGGACATCCATCTCGTCCACCCGGCCATCGCCGGTCAGATCGCGCCCCAACCGGCGCAGGGTTCCGAGCGTGACGCCGTGCTTGGTCGCGCCGCCCGGATCGTCCGGATCATCGACATAACCGCCTTCGCGCGCGACGATCTCCGCCGCGATCTGGGTGACCGATTTCATGGCCTGCCTCCGTTGATGACAACGTCAGGCAGGCTCGGGCCGTGCGGTTAACAGTGCTGCAAGCGAGCGTTCGCCGGGGTGGGGATCAGGAGGACGGGCCCTCGTAGACGCCCTGCTCCTTCAGCGCGTCGACGACTTCCTTGGGCATGTAGTTCTCGTCATGCTTGGCGAGGATTTCCGAGGCCAGGAACGTATCCCCTTCCATCTTGCCTGTGCCGATCATGCCCTGTCCCTCTTTGAAGAGGTCCGGCAGGACGCCCGCGAATTTCACCGGGACGGTCGCGCCGCCATCGGTGACCTTGAATTCGATGACCTCGCCCTGACCGCGCTTGAGCGAGCCTTTCTCGACCAGCCCGCCGAGACGGAAGACTTCGCCGGGCTGCGGCGGTTCGGTGGCAAGCTGCGAAGGTGCACGGAAGAAGTTGATGCCGCTCCGCATCGAGTACCCGATCGTGCCGGTCGCTATCACCAAGGCCAGCGCCGCCACGCTGAGCACCTGGATACGACGTTTCTTCTTCAGACTCTTCATCTCTTCGCCTCCTGAGATGCCGTTTCGTCTACCTCACCGCGCCGGCCTTGCCATTGACGCGGATCAAGGGAAGACGGGGGCGAGCATCAGCCCTTCGCTTTCCTCCAGCCCGAGCATCAGGTTCGCGTTCTGGATCGCCTGTCCCGACGACCCCTTGCAGAGGTTGTCGATCGCGACGACCACGAGCGCGCGCCCGGGAATTCTGTCTCCTGATACACCAATATGGGCATAATTGGAGCCAGTTACAGACCTGGTGGACGGAACTGCGCCGAAAGGTAGCATTTCGATGAAGGTTTCTTCCGCATAGCGGTCGGCCAGCGCCTTGTAGACGGCCTCGGGCTCGCCCTTCACATAGGCGGAGGCAAGGATGCCGCGATTGAACGGCGCCAGATGCGGGGTGAACTGCACCATCACGGGGCGGCCCGCCAAGGCGCTGAATTCCTGATCGAATTCACCCAAGTGACGGTGCTTGCCGCCCTGCGAATAGGGCGCGACACCGCCCGACAGCTCTGCGTGCAGCAGGTTTTCCTTCAGCGACCGGCCCGCGCCGGAGACACCGTTCTTCAGATCGAGGATGATGTCGTCGAGATCAATCACGCCAGCTTCGATCAGCGGACGGATCGCAAATTGGCCCGCAGCGGCATTGCAGCCCGTGCCCGCCACCAGTCGCGCTTCGCGAATCGCATCGCGGTAGAACTCGGTCAGCCCGTAGACCGCCTCTTTTTGCAGCTCGACCGCAGCATGAGGCTTGCCGTACCACTTCTCGTATTCCGCAGGATCGCGCAGCCGGAAATCGGCCGAAAGGTCGACGATCTTCAGATCGCGCGGCAGCTCCTTGATGACTGCCTGCGAAGTCGCATGCGGCAGTGCGCAGAAGGCCAGATCGACATTCGAGAAGTCGATCTCTTCGATTTTCACCAGATCCGGCAGGCCCAGATGGCGCAGATGCGGGAACACGTCACCCATTGCCATGCCCGCCTTACGCTCGCCCGAGAGGGCCACGATGTCCATGTTCGGATGGGTGGCGATCAGCCGGACGAGTTCGGCGCCGGTATAGCCCGACGCGCCCAGAATCGCGATTTTCTTGGTCATTTGGTCCTCCGCGCTTGTCGCTCGGCTCTCCCTTACCCTAAGCTCACACTCAAATAAACTCCGTGTGAGACGGGTCGACGACCGACAGTGAACGAGGCAGGCCGTGGCAGAGCAGTGGTATTACGCCGATGGGAAGGATCCCGTCGGCCCGTTCCCCCGGAACATATGATGGATATGGTGCGGGGAGGTCGTATCAAGCCCGAAACGATGGTTTGGCAAGACGGAATGGAGGGATGGGAGCCTGCGGGCGATCACTTCTTCCGGCGGCCGCCCGACACCTCGGCAGCCAGCACCGATCCGCATAGCGGCGCGACGAATTACGCCGCCCGCATCGCACAGCGCCATCAGCAGGAGGGCAAGCTTTCCTCCGCCGATCCGCGTGCCTATGCCGAGGCCTCGATCGAACGCGACCGGACGCAGCGCGGGATCGGCTCGGACGGGCTTTACGAGGGGGCCCCCTCGCGCAGCTTCGTCGAGGCGATCAAGGTCTGTTTCCGGAAATACGCGACCTTCAAGGGTCGGGCGAGCCGTTCGGAATACTGGTGGTTCGCGCTCTTCGTCATGCTGGCGAGCATCATCGGCGCCATGGCCGAAGGCTCGATGGGCGAGGACGGCACGGCGATCAGCGCAGTGATTTCCATCGCGACGTTCCTGCCATCGATCTCGGCGCAGATTCGACGCCTGCACGACACCGACCGCTCGGGCTGGTGGGTCGGCGGCTACCTTCTAGCGAGCGTGTTCGGCGGCCTCGTGATCGGCCTGACGGTCATGTCCTACGGCGTGCAGGACCCGGCAGCCATGGCAGGCATGTCCGCAGCGCTTCTCGCGATCTGGGGGATCGTGATGCTGGTCTGGGGCATCGCGCTCTTCGTGTTCATGGTACAGCGCGGTACGCGCGGGCCGAACCGGTTCGGCTGAGGGCCACGACGATCAGGCGCCTCAGGCGGCCTCGAAGCGGATCGCGTAGCGCAGGAATTGCGTCGCGTGGCTCGAGACCGAGGCCGGATCGCCGGTGGTCAGGAATTTCGATTCCGTCCCCGCACCTTTGAACTCGGGTCGACGCTCCAGATAATCCGCGAGGCTCTCGGCCACGAGGTTGGCCTGGCTGTAGACGTCGACGTTCGGCCCCAGTGCTTCCTGGAAGGTCTTTTGCATCAGCGGGTAATGGGTGCAGCCGAGGATCGCTGCCTCGGGTTTCGGCATCCGACGCTTGAGCGCTTCGACATGGGATTTCACCAGCGCCTCGGCGAGGATTTCGTCGCCAGTCTCGATCGCATCGACCACGCCGCCGCAGGGCTGCGCCTCGACATCCACGCCGATCGCGCGGAAGGCCAGTTCGCGCTGGAAAGCGCGCGAGGCCACCGTCGCGGGCGTCGCGAACAGCGCCACGTGCTTCACCGCAACTTCGCGCGGCGGGGAGTTGTCGCCCCATTTGCGTTCGGTCAACGCTTCGATCATCGGCACGAAGACGCCCAGCACGCGCTTGCCCTCGGGGATCCAGGTTTCCTGCATCCGCTTGAGCGCGGCGGCCGAAGCCGTGTTACAGGCGAGGATCACCAGATCGCAGCCCTCTTCCCACAAACGCTCCACGCCCGCGCAGGTCAGGTTGAAGATGTCATCGGCGTCGCGCACGCCGTAAGGCGCATGGGCGTTATCGCCGTAATAGCAAAAGGCCATATCCGGCAGCCGCCTGGCGCAGGCATCATAGACCGTCAGTCCGCCCAGACCTGAATCGAAAACGCCTACCGCCATGCTCGCGCCCCTTGCCCGTCCGGGCCGCGCACGGACACCGGTCAGTTTCTGTATTTCGCCTCGAACTCGAAGCCATAGCCGTAGGACTTCAAGGGAGTCGGCGACAAGTCATACGTCGCACGGCGCAGGAAATCCATCATCTGTTTCGGACGCTCACGCAGCGGTGCGAGATCGGCCTGCGGGACCGGCTCACCCACGCAGAGCCGCACCGGACGATTGGCGTGACGTTTGAACTCGCGGATCATCAGCCCCATGCGCAGGCTGTAATGTAGATGGCTCGCCAGCTGGAACAGGCGACTGTTATGGCCCTCGAAGAAGACCGGCACCACGGTCGCATCGGATTTCGCGATCATCTTGGCGGTGAAATTGCGCCAGCCCGGATCCATCGGTGCCCCGAAGGGCTTAGCGGCGGTCGAGACCGTGCCGCCCGGAAACACACCGATCGCACCACCTTCGCCGAGGTAGCGCAGCGCCTCGGCGCGGGTGCGCAGGTTGGCCCTCGCGGCCTCTTTGGTTTCGGAGAAATCCACCGGCAGGATGACCCGGTCGATCTCTTCGGCACGCTTGAAGACGTTATGGGCGAGGATACGGAAATCGCCGCGAATGCGCGACAGCAGCAGGCCCATGATCAGCCCGTCGAGAATGCCGTAAGGGTGGTTCGCGATCAGCACCAATGGCCCGGTCTGCGGGATATTGGCGAGCGCGCCGCGGGTCACCTCGATCTGCAGCCCGTAGCGCTCGGCCATCACCTGCCAGAAATCCGCACCTTGCGCGATGTCATGCTCGTAGCCGCGTGCTCGCCGGATCAACCCGATCCGCCCGGTCGCGTTCTCCATCGCGCGGATCAGCATCCGCGCGCCTTTCGAGCGCGCGGACCAAGCATATGAGATTTCCTGTGTGGCGTGGCGGACAGGCATCCGGGGGGCCATCGGGGTGGCGGTCATCTCGTACCTCCGCAACATGGGCTGGCTTCACTCTGCCAGCGCCATGTCACGAAGGTACGACACTCAGATGACAGCCCTCACTCGGCGGCCATTTTCTGCGGAGCGCCACCTGCGCGGAAAGCGGCGAGCAGTTCCTCGCGCCGCTTCGCCGCCATTTGCTCGGCCTGCGCCTTGACCGGGCCGAAACCGCGGATCGTCAGCGGCAATTCGGCCAGTTCGCGCGCGATCTCCATCGTGTCTGGCGTGACCTTGGGTAGCACTTCGGCCATGTCGGCCTCGTATTGCTTGATCAGCGCCCGCTCCATCTTGCGCTCCTCGGCATAGCCGAAAGGATCGAACGGCGTGCCGCGCAGCCCTTTCAGCTTCGCCAGAAGACGGAAGCCACGCTCCATGCCGGGGCCGAATTCACGCTTCTTCGGACGTCCGTCCGGGCCTTCCTTGGACAGGATCGGCGGGGCGAGATGGAAATGCATCTCGAAATCGCCCTCGAACTCGGCCCGCGCCTTTTCTGCCGTCGACAGATGCAGACGCGCGACCTCGTATTCGTCCTTGTAGGCCAGGAGCTTGTGATAGCCCTTCGCGACGGCCTCACGCAGCTCCGACGGCGCCTCGTCCACCAGCTTGCGGAAACGCTTGGCGAGCCGCTTGTTCTGGTAGTCGACGAGATGGTTGGCCCGGAACTCGACCGGATCGACCGGGGCCTGCACGACCTCCGCCGCCATCGCCTTCGCAGCCTCCTCCGGATAGGCCATCGCCCAGCGCCCCAGATTGAAGGCGCGCTTGTTCTCCTCGGGCTTTGCGCCGTTCAACTCGATCGCCCGGAAGATCGCCTCGAGGGTCAGCGGCACGTAGCCTTGCTGCCAGGCAGCCCCCAGCACGACCATGTTCGAATAGATCGAGTCGCCCAGCATATGCCGCGCGAGTTCCGACGTGTCGGCAAAGGCCACCCGGTCCTTCAGCCGCGCCTTGAGGCTCAGCCGAAGCTGTTCGCCCGGCAGGCGGAAGTCGCGGTTGCGGGTGAACTCGCCGGTGACGATCTCGTGGCTGTTGATCACGGCGCCGGTGCGGCCCGTCGTCATGAGCCCCAGCGTCTTGGCACCGGCGGAGACCACCAGATCGCCCCCGATCACGCAATCGGCCTCGCCCACCGCGACGCGGATCGCCGAGATATCCTCGGGCTTGTTCGCGATGCGCAGGTGGATATGCACCGCCCCGCCCTTCTGGGCGAGACCGGCCATCTCCATCATGCCTGCGCCCTTGCCGTCGATATGGGCGGCCATCGCCAGCACCGCGCCGATGGTCACGACGCCCGTGCCGCCGACGCCGGTGATCACCACGTTATGGGTGCCGTCGATCGCGGGCAGCGTGGGCTCCGGCAGGTCCGGCAGGTCGAGCGCCTGCGCTTCCGCCTTCTTCACCTTCGCGCCGTGCAGCGTCACGAAGCTCGGGCAGAACCCGTCGAGGCAGCGGAAGTCCTTGTTGCAGGACGACTGGTCGATCGCGCGTTTGGTGCCCAGTTCGGTCTCTTCCGGCACGATGGAGACGCAGTTCGACTGAACCCCGCAATCGCCGCAGCCTTCGCAGACGTCGGTGTTGATGAAGACGCGCTTGTCCGGATCCGGGAACTTGCCGCGCTTGCGGCGGCGGCGTTTCTCGGCGGCGCAGGTCTGAACATAGATCAGCGCCGAGACGCCTTTCGTCTTCGCCAGCCGCTTCTGCACGTTCATCAGCTCGGCCCGTTCGACCTTCTCGACGCCAGCGGGGAAGGTGGACAGGTCCAGCTCTTCCTTCTCGTCATAGACCACCACGACCGGCTTCACGCCCATCGCCACGATTTCCGCCGCGATCTGCTGCGAGGTCAGGTCGCCCTCGTTCTCCTGCCCCCCGGTCATCGCGACCGCATCGTTGAACAGGATCTTGTAGGTGATGTTGGTGCCGGCTGCCAAAGCCGCCCGGATCGCCTGCGCGCCCGAGTGGTTGTAGGTGCCGTCGCCAAGGTTCTGGAACATATGCTCACGCGTCGAGAACGGGGCCTCGCCGACCCAGTTCACGCCCTCGCCGCCCATATGGGTGAAGCCTTCCGTGTTCCTGCCCATCCACTGCACCATGTAGTGACAGCCGATCCCGGCATAGGCGCGCTCGCCCTCGGGCACCTTGGTCGAACTGTTATGCGGGCAGCCCGAGCAATACCATGGCGTACGGGTCGCGATCTCAGGGGCGTTGTCGGCGCGTTGGGCGGCTTCGATCTTGGCGATACCCGCCTTGATCGCGTCGGTCCCGCGGCCTTCCTCGATGAAGATATCGCCCAGCTTGCGCGCGATCATCACCGGGTCGAGCGCGTAGCGCGTCGGGAACAGCTCCACCTGGCGGCCGTTCTTCCATGTGTCGCCCTTGTGCCAGCCATAGACGCGACGGCCACGACGGTCGTCGAAGATCGCTTCCTTGACCTGCACCTCGATCAGCTTGCGCTTTTCCTCGACGACGATGATCAGCTCCAGCCCCTCGGCCCATTCGTGGAAGCTCTCCATGTCGAGCGGGAAGGTCTGGCCGATCTTGTAGGTGGTAATGCCGAGCCGTTCGGCCTCGGCCTCGTCGATCCCCAGCAGCGAGAGCGCATGGGTCAGGTCGAGCCAATTCTTGCCCGCAGCGACCAGACCGATCTTCGCGCCGGGCTTGCCCCAGACGCGGTTGTCGATGCGGTTGGCGCGCGCGAAAGCCTCTGCCGCGTAGCGCTTGAAGTCGATCATCCGCGCTTCCTGAGCCACCGGAGTGTCGCCCAAGCGAATGTTCAGCCCGCCTTCGGGCATCTTGAACTCGGGGATCACGAAGTGTTGACGGAAGGGATCGCCATCGACGACTGCAGTCGCCTCGACCGTATCCTTCATCGTTTTCAGACCGACCCAGACCCCGGCAAAACGGCTCAATGCATAGCCATAGAGCCCGAAATCGAGGATCTCCTGCACGCCCGCGGGCGACAGCACCGGCATGTAGGCATCGACCATCGCCCAGTCGGACTGATGCAGCACGGTCGAGGACTCACCGGTATGGTCGTCGCCCATCGCCATGAGGACGCCGCCGTGTTTCGACGTGCCCGCCATATTGGCGTGACGCATCACGTCGCCCGAGCGATCTACGCCCGGACCTTTGCCGTACCAGAGGCCGAAAACGCCGTCATACTTGCCTTCGCCACGCAATTCCGCCTGCTGCGAGCCCCACAGCGCGGTGGCCGCGAGGTCTTCGTTCAGGCCCGGCTGGAAGCGAACGTCGCTCTCTTCGAGCACGGTCTTGGCGCGCGCCATCTGCAAATCGACAGCGCCCAGCGGCGAGCCGCGATAGCCTGTCACATAGCCGGCCGTATGCAGCCCCGCCGCCTTGTCGCGTGCGGCCTGAGCCAGAACCAGACGCACCAAAGCCTGCGTCCCGTTCAGCAAAACCGGAGATTTCGTTAGGTCGAACCGATCCGCTAGGGATATTTCTTGCCTTCCCATTAAGCACCTCCCCTTGCTAACTGGGCATGAAGACATGGTAGGTCATAATATCTGACCTAGAAAGCGGAAAATTGTTACTTAGCGGTTTCGTAAATCCTCGAGATTAATGTAAAGAAACTTGCGCGGAACAGCAGATGATACAGCGAAAGTGACCTTGATGGATTGGGACAAGCTCAGAATCTTCCACGCAGTGGCCGATGCGGGGTCTTTGACTCATGCCGGCGATGCGCTGCACCTGTCTCAATCTGCCGTGAGCAGACAGATCCGGGCGCTCGAAGAGGCGCTTGGAACGACTCTGTTTCACCGTCATGCCCGCGGACTGATTCTCACCGAGCAGGGGGAGTTGCTGTTCGAGGCCACCTCCTCGATGGCGAAAAAGCTCGACAGCGCCTCCGCACGCATCCGTGACAGCGAAGAAGAAGTCTTCGGCGAGCTGCGCGTGACGACCACGACGGGCTTCGGCACGCTCTGGCTCGCGCCGCGCCTGACGAAGCTTTACGAGAAATATCCCGATCTGAAGATCGACCTCATGCTGGAGGAGCGGGTGCTCGACCTGCCGATGCGCGAGGCCGACGTCGCCGTTCGCATGAAAGAGCCCGCGCAGGCCGACCTGATCCGCAAGCGTCTGCTGAACATCCGTATGCGGCTTTACGCGACCTCCGAGTATCTCGCGAAATGGGGTGCCCCCGAGAAGATCGAAGATCTTCGCAAGCATCGCCTGATCTGCCAGACCCCGCGTACACCGCAGGTACAGGCCGGTGCCCAGCTTGCGCGGCAGGTGCTGGCCTTCGATCAAAGCTCGACGCTGACGGTGAACAACTACTTCGGCGTATTGCAGGCCGTGCTGAACCATATCGGCATCGGCATCCTCCCCGACTACCTGACCGCCGATTTCAACGATCTGCAGCGCGTGCTGCCTGATCTGGAATCGGTCGAGATTCCGATCTTCCTCGCCTACCCGGAAGAGCTGCGCTCCTCGCGCCGCGTGACCGCGTTCCGCGACTTCATTCAGGAAGAGATCACCAACTATCGGCGCTTCCAGGCAGGCGATTCAGCCTAGGGTTGCAGCGCGACTTTACCGCAACGCATACCGGCCATGATGCATTCGCAGCATGTTTTCCCTTGATGCGTTAACAAACTGCCCATAAATGAGGCTCAGAAGGGTTGGCCGTGCCGAAAGGCGCAGCACCTTCTACCTCCCTGTTGGACTTTGGCCGAGCTTTGCTCGGCCTTTTTTTTGCCCGACGCCTAGATGCGGTTTTCACGCACGGCGCGAGAGCCCCCGACATCAGCCTCGGTCTCACGAAATTTCACGCTGACGCGACCGCGCAAGCCCCGCGTTACGCACAGCTATCCCCTTCGGTTCATTTAAAAATCCGCGATGTCACTCACAATTATTTCAGTGAACTTTCGACGATTCCACCCCGTTTCCTCCCCGACGCCGATAACGGCGCAGGATTTGGTAACCAGTTGAAAGGATACTGATATGACCACGACGAAAAACATCTTTGCCGCTTCGACCGCTCTTCTGGGTGCGATGACCATCGCAGGCTCGGCTTCGGCCCTCGACCTGACGAAGATCCCGTCCACCAACAACAACGACGGCCAGTATTACGGTATCGCCGATTATCGCACCGGCACCGTTCCGGGAGAGACTTCGTCGATGGGCACCCCGCCCGCCGTCACCTCGTCGAACACCTACGCATCGACTGATCAATACGGCATCACCGACGTGAAGACCGGCACCGCCGAGTTCGCGAACACCTCGATGGGGTCGGACATGATTCCCGCGCAGCGCCAGCTGACCGATCAAGCCGGCATCACCGGCCTGAAGACCGCGGCCAACGCGGAGGACAAGGCGATGAGCGCCGATGGTAACGTGATCGGCATGATCGAGAAGGTCGAGTCGCATGACGGCTACGACACCATCTATGTCCGCACCTCGCCGAAGCTCGACACCACCGTGTCGCTCTTCAAGGTCAACGTGCCGAAGGACGCCGCTGCGAACGGCGAGGTCAAGCTCGGCTGGACCGTCTCGGAACTGCTGACCAACCTCGAGACGCAAGTGGACATGCGCTCGTAAGCCGGACGTACCACGACAAGACGCTTTCACGACGCGGGGCCTTCGGGCCTCGCGTTTTTTCTTTCCGCAACGTCCGGCCTCTCTTTTCCCCCTGCACATATTGGCCTAATAGGGGCGGCGAAGCCGATGCCGGAGGATCCTCATGAACGAGCCGCAGATCACGCCTGATCTCATCGCAGCCCATGGCCTGAAACCCGACGAGTACGACCGGATCCTCGAGATCATCGGACGCGAGCCGACTTTCACCGAACTCGGGATCTTCTCGGCGATGTGGAACGAGCATTGCTCCTACAAGTCGTCGAAGAAATGGCTGCGCACGCTGCACACCAAGGGCGATCAGGTCATCTGTGGTCCGGGCGAGAATGCGGGTGTCGTCGATATTGGCGACGGGCAGGCCGTGGTCTTCAAAATGGAGAGCCACAACCACCCCTCCTACATCGAACCGCACCAAGGCGCCGCGACTGGCGTCGGCGGCATCCTGCGCGATGTGTTCACCATGGGCGCGCGTCCGGTGGCCGCAATGGACAGCCTGAGCTTCGGTATGCCCGACCACCCGAAAACCTCCCATGTCGTCAAAGGCGTGGTCGAGGGCGTGGGCAGCTACGGTAACTGCTTCGGCGTTCCGAATGTGGGCGGCGAAGTGCGTTTCCATCCCTCCTATAACGGCAACTGCCTCGTGAACGCCTTCGCGGCGGGCTTGGCCGATGCTGACAAGATCTTCTACTCCGCCGCGTCCGGCATCGGCATGCCGGTCGTCTACCTCGGTGCGAAGACGGGTCGCGACGGCGTCGGCGGCGCGACGATGGCCTCGGCCGAGTTCGACGACACGATCGAGGAAAAGCGCCCCACCGTTCAGGTCGGCGACCCCTTCACCGAGAAATGCCTGCTGGAGGCCTGCCTCGAGCTGATGCAGACCGGCGCGGTGATCTCGATTCAGGACATGGGGGCCGCGGGCCTGACCTGTTCTGCGGTCGAGATGGGCGACAAGGGCGGCCTCGGCGTACAGCTCAACCTCGACGCGGTGCCGCAGCGCGAAGCCGCGATGACCGCCTACGAGATGATGCTGTCGGAGAGCCAGGAGCGGATGCTTATGGTCCTCAACCCCGAGAAGGAAGACATCGCCCGCGAGATCTTCGAGAAGTGGGATCTCGATTTCGCCATCGTCGGCGAGACCATCGCGGAAGACCGGTTCCTGATCGTGCATGGCAACGAGGTGAAAGCCGACGTGCCGCTGTCGAAACTGTCCTCGGAAGCGCCCGAATACGATCGTCCCTGGGTCGAGACGCCCGTCGCGACCGCGGGCGAGGCGCTGCCCGAGATCGGTGCTATCGATGCGCTCAAGAAACTGATCGGCTCGCCGAACTACGCGCACAAGTCCTGGGTCTATGAGCAATACGACACGCAGGTGATGGGCGACACGGTGCGCCGCCCGGGTCTCGGCGCAGGCGTCGTGCGCGTGCACGGCACCGACAAGGCGCTGGCCTTCACCGCCGACGTGACCCCACGCTACGTAAAGGCGAACCCGTTCGAGGGCGGCAAGCAGGCGGTGGCCGAAGCCTACCGCAACCTGACGGCCGTGGGCGCGAAACCCCTCGCCTCGACCGACAACCTGAACTTCGGCAACCCGGAGAAGCCGGAGATCATGGGCCAGTTCGTGGGTGCGATCAAAGGCATCGACGCCGCCGTGCGCGCACTCGACATGCCGATCGTGTCGGGCAACGTCTCGCTTTACAACGAGACCGACGGCACCGGCATCCTGCCAACCCCGACCATCGGCGCGGTCGGTCTGCTGAGCTCGCTCGACGAGTTGATCGCGGGCCTACCGACGGCGGGCGACGTGGCGATGGTGATCGGCGAAACCAAGGGCCATCTCGATCAATCCGCGCTCGCCTTCGAAGCCTTCGGGATCGAGGCGGGTGACGCGCCGGCAGTCGACCTCGACGTCGAGAAACGCAATGGCGAGTTCCTCCGCGAGAACCGCGCGCTGGTCAAAGGCGCAAGCGATCTCTCGGACGGAGGGCTCGCGCTCGCGGCTTTCGAGATGGCAGAGGAAGCCGGTCTGGGTGTCACGCTTGAGGCTGGCGACATCGCGACGCTCTTCGGCGAGGATCAGGGGCGTTACCTCGTGGCCTGCTCCTTCGATCAGGCCGAGGCGCTGATGGTCGCCGCCCGCCGCGCCGAGGTGCCGCTTTACACCGTGGGTCGTTTCGGCGGGGACACGGTTAGCTTCGGCTCGGAGAGCGCCCCGCTGGAGGAGCTGTCGACCCTCTATCGCAGCGCGTTCAAAGCGGCGATCGACGCCTGAGTTCTGTGATCTGACGCAGAACGGGCATGCACGCCGGGCGGTTTCTTGCCGCCTGCGCACAGACTAGTATCGCCGCGACACACCGATTTCAGGTTCCCGCTTTGACCAGCTCCACCCTTGCCTATGCCGCCCGGCTGTTCCTCGCCGCGACGCTCGCCCTGACCGTTGCGCGGTTGCTCGGGCTGACCAACGTCTACTGGGCGGCGATGCCGGTCTGGGTGGTAATCCAGCCCCATCGCGAAGACATGGCGCTGCGCGCGGTGCTGCGGGTTGTGGGCACCTTGGTGGGGGCAGCAATCGGGATCGCCGCGCTCCGCTGGCTGCCAGTGCCGGGAATCGCGCTGACCGTGGCGCTGACGGCGGCCGTGGGCGTGGGGATCGCCTACCGGATCGGGACGCATTGGGCCTATGGCTTCACGCTGATGGCGATCACGGTCGGCGTTGTGGTGATGCCCGCGCTCGGCATGGGGGCGGAGGCAATCCCGCTCGCACTCGACCGGGTCGCCTGCACGCTTCTGGGCGTCATCTCGGTGACGGCGGTGAACTGGCTCTTCACGCCCGCCCGTCGCGCGCCGATGCCGCCGCGCCCGAACCCGCATTTTATCCAGCAGCTTTGGCTGCGCATGGCGGCGGTGGCGGCGCTCACGGGCGCGGCCACGCTGATCGACGCCCATTTCACCCACCCCGCCGCGACGGCAGCTGCATTGTCGGTGATCGTCTTCTCCTCGGTGCTGGGCTCCATGCCGAATCCGCGCCCCGCCGTGCGCTTCCTGGTGCCCGGCGTCGCGCTTGGCGTCCTCGCCGCCGTCGCCTATCGCGGGCTGACCCACCTGTCGGGCGGCGATCAGACCGAGTTCCTGATACTCGCCTTCGCCTTCATCGCGGGCGGTGCGCTACTGCGCGCCCATCCCCGGACCACGCTGTTGGGGATCGACATCAACATGTGTTTCCTACTGGCCGGAGAAGTCGGCGCGCCGGGTCATTCCCTGCAAGTGACCGCCGCCGGAGCCGCCGCGATGTTCACCGGCAGCGTCGTCATCGCGACGCTCATGTTCTACCTGTCGCGGCTGCACCCGCCAGCGGCCACCGCATAAGCTCGCACCGCCCCGCGCATCCCCTTGCAGCCAGCCGCCGCGCCACTTAAGTTTGCGGCAAAGGACGAGGAGCCCTATTTATGGCAATGGAAGCCCATGACATCGAAGCCCTGATCCGGGCCGAATTCCCCGATGCCAAGATCACGATCACTGATCTCGCCGGGGATGGAAATCATTGGGCAGCGGAGGTCATTGACGAGAGCTTCCGCGGCAAGAACCGAGTCCAGCAACAGCGCGCGGTCTATGCCGCGCTCAAAGGGGCGATGGACGGGCCGAACGGGGTGCTGCACGCGCTCGCACTGACCACCAAGGCGCCCGAGTGATTTCACACGCGTCCCGAGCCGGGACGGAGAAAGGATTAAGCGATGAACGCGCAAGACCAGATCGCCCAGCAAATCTCCGAGAATGACGTCGTTCTCTTCATGAAGGGCACCAAGGACATGCCGCAATGCGGGTTTTCGAGCCGCGTCGCGGGCGTGCTCAACTTCATGGGCGTGACCTACAAGGACGTCAACGTGCTGGCGGATCAGGACATCCGTCAGGGCATCAAGGACTATTCGGACTGGCCGACCATCCCGCAGCTCTACGTCAAAGGCGAGTTCGTCGGCGGCTGCGACATCATCACCGAGATGACCCTCTCGGGTGAGCTGGATCAGCTCTTCGAGACCAAGGGCGTGAGCTTCAACAAGGAAGCTGCCGAGCAGATCCGCGCCGCCAACGCCTGAGCGCGGATCAAAGACCTATCGAAAGCCCCGCCAGTGGCGGGGCTTTCGCGTTTCAGCGTCGGTCTGAGTTGGGTGCCGCCCGGCGGCCCTGAAACTCCGTCTCACTTGCGTCCGATGAAGCGGTCGAACCAACCCTTCGCACCTTCCTCGGCATCGTCCCAGGCTTCGCCCGCCTCCTCGAAAAGCGGATCGATCGAGCGCTGACGGAACTGCCGCCACATCGCGCGGATCGTCAGGACGATGATGACGAGCAGCGTCAGGATGACGATATTCGCCCAAGGGATAATGCGCGTATCGGGAGCGGGCACGACCTTCAGTCCGACCGCATTCGGAAAGATCGTCAGCCAGCGCGAGCGCCAGCCATAGCGCGTGACCGACACCCAGATCGGATCGGCCGAGGTCGAGATCAGCGACTCGGCCTGTGCCTGCAAATCCGAACTGTCGAGCTTGAAATAGGGCGGCCACCCCCAGCCGGTATCTTCGTTGCGAAAGACCAGCGTCTTGCCGTTCGGGCGCACCGTGTTGATGAAGCGCACATCGCGGCTCGTGGCGTTCGCAGTGCCTACATCGGGCGCGGCCCAGAAGATCGAGTTCTCGCCGAAGTCGATCCGGCGCACCTCGGTGCCGACGATCCGCACGATGTCATGGCGTGGCAGGTTGTAATGCAGGAACACCGCGGCGAAGCCGATCACGACCAGCCAGAAGCCCCATTTCACGTAACGCATCGCACCCTCACCTGTAATTCATCAGATAGACAATCAGCCCGACCACGACGATCGGCAGGACATAGACCAGCCAGATCAGCTTGCGCAGCAGACTTTTCTCGTAGTCTCGCATCCCGGCTTCGACATAAGCCTCGCGTGTGGTCTCGGCCCGACCCTCGGCTGCGGCCTCGTTCCAATCCTCTTCCAGCGCCTCGCGCCGGACCGACCGGGCATAGAGACGCACCAGCCAGAACAGGACCGTCAGTACGATCAGGCCGAATATCGCCAGTCGGATGAAGGCCAGCATCGCGCGCCCTCCTTGCCCCTCGCTGTCGCAAGCCTAGGCCGCAGCGGCGGGCTTGACCAGATCAGCCTTTGCGGCGCGCCATGCCGATCCGGATCAGCTTGATCACGATCGCGGAGGCCGCGACCGGGATCAGCGCCATCACGTAGGTCGCGGCGAACATCTGCCGCGGCACGTAGCCGTTCGAGCAGCTCGCCGTGTCAGAGAAGAAATGCAGCACGAAGCCCGCGCCGCAGGCGGTGCCGGTCATGTAGAAGGCAGGCACGATCATCGCCACAGGCACCAATGCCAGAAGCTTCGCCCAGTCGTATTTCGACAGCCACCCTCCGACCGCGATGCAGAGCACGAGCGCGAAGGCCAAGAACAGGTTCATCCGGTCCCTCCGTAGGATTTTGTCCCGCAATAGCGCGCGCCGTCCGCGAAAGCCACGTGTTTTCAGTCCAGCTGTTTTCGCTTGGCCCGCCGCGCCGAGCGGCGCTAGCCTTGGGTATGGACCTTGCCACTCGCCTCAAGACCGCCATTGATGCCCGCCGCGACGCGTTGATCGCGCTGACGCAGGCCTTGATCCGCATCCCGACGCTGAACCCGCCGGGGCGCAATTACCGCGAAATCTGCGAATATCTTGCCGAGCGTCTCTCCGAACGCGGGTTTGCGACCGAGATGATCCGCGCCCGTGGCGCGCCCGGCGACAGCGAGCCCTATCCGCGCTGGAACCTCGTCGCCCGCTTCGAGGGCGCGCGCCCCGGCGACTGCGTGCATTTCAATTCACATCACGACGTGGTCGAGATCGGCCACGGCTGGACCCGCGATCCGTTCGGCGCCGAGATCGACGGCGACCGCATCTACGGGCGCGGCGCCTGCGACATGAAGGGCGGGCTGGCGGCCTCGGTGATCGCTGCAGAGGCCTTCCTCGACACCTGCCCCGACTTCAGGGGCAGCATCGAGATTTCCGTCACTGCCGACGAGGAATCGGGCGGCTATGGCGGCGTGGCCTATCTGGCCGAGCAAGGCCGCTTCGATTCCGCCCGCGTGCAGCACGTCATCATCCCCGAGCCGCTGCACAAGGACCAGATCTGCCTCGGCCATCGCGGCGTCTGGTGGGCCGAAATCGAAACCCACGGCCGCATCGCGCATGGCTCGATGCCCTTCCTCGGCGACAGCGCGATCCGCCATATGAGCGCCGTTCTGAGCGAGATGGAGGAGACGCTCTATCCCCTCCTTCTGGGCAAGCATACCGAGATGCCCGTGATCCCCGAAGGCGCGCGGGCCTCGACGCTGAACGTCAATTCGATCCATGGCGGCGCGCCGGAAGAGGAGGCCGATTACACCGGCCTTCCCACGCCTTGTGTCGCCGATCGCTGCCGCATCGTAATCGACCGCCGCTTTCTGATCGAGGAAGACCTTGCCGAGGTAAAGGCCGAGATTGCAGACCTGATGGAACGCGTGAGGGCGCAGCGCCCGAGCTTCCGATACGAAATCCGCGACCTGTTCGAAGTGCAGCCCACGATGACCGACAAGGGCGCGCCTATCGTGCGCTCCACCGCCGCCGCGATCGAGGCTGTGCTGGGCCGCGAGGCGGCGTATGTCGTCTCGCCCGGTACCTATGACCAGAAACACATCGACCGCATCGGCCGGCTGCAGAATTGCATCGCCTACGGGCCGGGCCTTCTGGAACTCGCCCATCAGCCCGACGAATGGGTCGGCATCGAGGATATGACCGACAGCGCGAAGGTCATGGCGCTGGTTCTGGCGGAACTGCTGGGTTCGTAGGGGCGCTGCCCCTCGGCGCGTGCCGCGTCTCACCCCGGGATATTTCAACCAAGGCGAAGCAGGATCACCCGGCTTTCGGGCTTGTCCAAGTATCCCGGGGGGCGACGTCGTCGCGGGGGCAGCGCCCCCTCGAGATATCAGACCGCGATATTGTCGATCAGACGCACATCGCCGAGCCAGATCGCGGCCAGCATCCGCGTCGGTTGCGACAGATCCGCCGCGGGCTTCAGCCCGTCGACCGTGCGCAGCTCGAGGTAATCGAGTTCCCCAAAGCCCGCTTCCTTCAACTCGGCTTTCGCATCGTTGAGCGCGCCTTCGACCGGCACGCCGTCGCGGATCTTCGCGGCCGCCTCCTGCATCACCTTATGCAGACGCGGCGCCAGTGCTCGCTCCCGAGCGGTCAGCCGCACATTGCGCGAGGACATTGCCAGACCGTCCTCTTCGCGGATGGTCGGGCAGCCGATGATGCGGATCGGCATGTTGAGATCGCGGGTAAGCTGCTGGACCACCTGCAATTGCTGCCAATCCTTCTCGCCGAAGAATGCGCGCCCCGCCTGCGTCATGCCGAAGAGCTTCGAGCAGACCGTCGCCACGCCATCGAAATGGCCCGGCCGGAAGGCGCCCTCGAGCGGCTCGGTGATACCCGACACGGACACGGTGGTAGAGAACCCGTCGGGATAGACCTCGTCCACACCGGGCGCGAAGAGCACGTCGACCCCTTCCGTTTCCAGAAGCGCCAGATCCTGTGCCTCGTCGCGCGGGTATTTGTCGAGATCCGAGGCATTGTTGAACTGCATCGGGTTCACGAAGACCGTCACGATCACGCGGTCCGATTGCTTGCGCGCGGCGCGGGCGAGGCTGAGGTGGCCGTCATGCAGCGCGCCCATCGTCGGCACCACGCCGACCAGCATCCCCGAGCGCTTCCACGCCGCCACCTTGTCGCGCAGTTCAGCGGCCTTGCGGATCACCTGCGTCATTTCTTCACCTCGTCGGCGAAGCTGTGCTCGGCTGCCGGGAAGCTGCGATCACGTACTTCGGCTGCGTAATCGGCGACGGCGGCTTCGGCTTCCTGACCGAGCTGGCCGAAACGCTTGACGAATTTCGGTTTGAAATCGGTGAAGAGGCCCAGCATGTCATCGACCACCAGCACCTGCCCGTCGCAGCCGGCGCCCGCGCCGATGCCGACAGTGGGGATAGCGACCATCGCGGTGATCTCGTCGGCCAGCCCCTGCGGCACTTTTTCCAGCACCACCGAGAACGCCCCCGCGTCGGCAACCGCCTTCGCATCCTTGACCAGACGCGCCCGGCTGTCGCCGCGGCCCTGCACCTTGTAGCCACCCAGCGTGTTCACCGATTGCGGGGTCAGCCCGATATGGGCCTGCACCGGGATACCGCGCGCGGTCAGGAAAGCGATGGTCTCGGCCATATGCGCCCCACCTTCGAGCTTCACCGCCCCCGCGCCGGTCTCGGCCATCAGCCGCGACGCGTTGCGGAACGCCTGCGCCGGGCTTTCCTCGTAGGAGCCGAAGGGCATGTCGATCACCATCAGCGCATTCGACAGACCGCGCGCCACGGCCTTGCCGTGGAGGATCATCATTTCCATGGTGACGCCCAGCGTCGAAGGCAGTCCGTGGAGCACCATGCCCACCGAGTCGCCGACCAGCACGAGATCGCAATGGCTGTCGACCAGCTTCGCAATCGGCGTGGTGTAGGCGGTCAGGCAAACGATCGGCGCGCCGCCCTTCATCGCGAGAATATCTGCGGGCATCTTCTGCCGCGTGGTTCCGGTGACGCTCATGGCATCCTCCTGATCTGCTTGCGCGCGAGTCCTAGCGTCACCCGGCCCGCAAGGAAAGACGTGAACGCGCAAACGCTGCGACATCGGGCGTGTCGCGCATGATTTTGCCCCGCTCGCGAAAAGACCGAGCCCCCATGAAAAACGGCGCGAGGTTGCCCCACGCGCCGCAAATTTCTTGTCCAAGATCGGTTCGATCAGTTGTTGCTATCGACACAGGTGCCGGTGCCGGAATAGCCGCAATCGACAGTGGAGTTGGCATTCTCGCCCGAGCCGCCGACCTCTTGGGCCATCGCGACCGAAGCCTGATGCTGTTCCTCTTCGACTTTCTTCTGATCGGGAATCCGGCCCGCTTTCCACGCGGCCTCGTCCTCGTTGATCGCCACCTGATTATAGGCGGAGACCACGTAGCCCGAATGCAGCTGCACCACGGGCCCTTCCATCTCGAGGCTTTCGGCGCGGCTGCGAACCTTCACCGGCGTGCCCTTCGGCACTTTCGAAAACAGGTCGATGATGTCCTGGTTGAAGAGGCGGATACAGCCGGCCGAGGTGGCACGACCGATCGAGGACGGGTCCATCGTGCCGTGAATCCGGTAATAGGTATCGCGGTTGCCCTGGTAAAGATAAAGCGCGCGCGCGCCCAGCGGGTTGTCCAGACCGCCCGGCAGACCGTCTTTCAGCGGCCCGTAGAGGTCGGGATCTTCCTGGATCATGTTCTGGGTCGGCGTCCAGCTCGGATATTCCTGCTTGCGCTCGATCGTGGCGCTGCCCGAGAAAGTCTTGCCATCGCGGCCCACGGCGATGCCGTAGCGCTCTGCCTTGCCCGGCTCGGTGATGTAGTAGAGGAAGCGCGCATAAGGATCGACGACGATCGTCCCGACGGCCTCGGGCCCGTGATAGGGCACGATCTGACGGCGGTTGCGCTCAACCAAATACTTCGGGTTGATCGCCGGGATGGTTTTCCCGTCATCTTCGCGCGCCTGATATTCCGAGGGCACGGCCTTCGTCGACTGGGTCGGTTGCGCGTAGCGCTGTTCCGGCGCACTCGCGCAGGCAGCCAAGATGCCAGCCAGCCCGAAGAGCATGGCCGGTCGGATCGCGCGTTTGAGCGTCGAATAACTCGCGGTCACTTGCAATATTCCTGTCTCTTTTTCGGTGGGCCTTCTGCCCGGTTCCGTCATTCAAGGGGCTAGATAGGGGAAAGTTCCCTCCACTCACACTCACATGAATGTGATCGGAGCGACTCCGGCAGATTCCTGCCCCCTTGATTTTCCGCGCGTGCAAGCGGAGCGTGCTGCGAAATCGCGTGACAAGAGGAGGTGCCGCGCATGAGTTTGCCGCTTTGGTTCGATCCCGAGGAGATACTGATCGGAGGCGTCTGGCACAAGACCAATGCGCGCCTGCAAGTGGAATGCCCGTCCGATGGGCGCGAAATCGCGCAGATCGCCCGGGGCGGGAAGCCGGAGATCGACGCGGCGGTCGAGGCCGCGCAGGCCGCGCTTGCGGGCGAATGGGGGCAGTTGAGCGCGGCGGAACGCGGGCGGCTCCTGCTGAAGATGTCGAGGCTCGTGCTGGCCCATGCCGAGGATCTCGCGGTGATCGAGGCGCTCGATGTCGGCAAACCACTGACGCAGGCGCGGGCCGATGTGGCGGCGCTCGCGCGCTATCTCGAATTCTACGGCGGCGCCGCCGACAAGGTGATGGGCGAGACGATCCCCTATCTCAACGGCTACACCGCCTACACGCTGCGCGAGCCGCATGGCGTGACTGCGCATATCGTGCCGTGGAACTACCCGATGCAGATCATCGGCCGCTCGGTCGGGGCCGCGCTGGCGATGGGCAACGCGGCGGTCGTGAAACCCGCCGAGGAAGCCTCGCTCACCGCGCTGGCCTTCGGACGGATCGCGCAAGAAGCCGGAATGCCAGCCGGCGCGCTCAATATCGTGCCCGGTCTGGGCGAAGAAGCCGGCGCCGCGCTCTCGGCCCATCCGGGGATCGACCACATCTCCTTCACCGGATCGGTCGCGGTGGGCCAGCGCATCCAAGCTGCGGCGGCCACCAATGTCGTGCCCGTCACGCTGGAGCTCGGTGGCAAATCCCCGCAGCTCGTCTTCGCCGATGCCGATCTCGACCGCGCGCTGCCCTTCCTCGTGAATGCTGGCATCCAGAACGCGGGCCAGACCTGCTCGGCCTCGTCGCGCATCCTCGTACAGCGCAGCCGCTACGACGAGGTTCTGGAAATGATGGCCGCACGCTATCGAAGCCTCGTCGCGGGACCCGCGCTTGGCGATCACGACCTCGGCCCGCTGATCTCGGGGCGGCAGAAAGAGATCGTCGAGGGCTATCTGGCGCTCGCCGCCGACCTTACTATCGCGGCCCAAGGCCGGATCGCCGAGGACGTCCCCGCAGGCGGCCATTACGTCGCGCCGACCCTGATCGGTGGCGGCCACGGCGCACATCGGCTCGCGCAGGAGGAAATCTTCGGCCCGGCGCAGATCGTCATCCCCTTCGAGGACGAGGAAGAGGCCGTCGCCATCGCGAACGGCACAGAATACGGGCTCGTCGCCTCTGTCTGGTCGGAGAATGGCGGGCGCACGATGCGGCTCGCCCGCCGCCTGCGCGCGGGACAGGTCTTCCTGAACAATTATGGCGCAGGTGGCGGCGTGGAGCTTCCCTTCGGTGGCGTCGGCAAATCCGGCCACGGGCGCGAGAAAGGGTTCGAGGCGCTCTATGGCTTCTCCGTCCTGAAAACCGTCGCCGCCTGGCATGGCTGAGGGTTTCGGCTTGGCGGAAATACCCCGGGGGTGAGGCGGGATAAGCGGCCTTCCGGTGGAAGGACGCCCCGACGAACGCCCGAAGCGCAAGCGAAAGGGCCGGCAGACCGGGGGGCAGAGCCCCCTTGCACCCGATGTGTCCTGCGACAACAGTAGGCCCCGAGGAGGAGCACCGATGAGACTGGAAGGCAAAAGCGCGATCGTCACCGGCGCGGGCTCGGGCTTCGGCGCGGGGATCGCGCGCCGCTTCGCCGCCGAGGGCGCGCGTGTACTGGTCGCGGATCTCAACGCGGAGGCCGCACAGGCCATTGCGGACGAAACCGGCGGCGTGGCCTGCACCGTGGATGTCAGCCGCGATGCGGATGTTGCTGCCATGGCGGAGGCCGCACGCGAGGCCTTCGGTCAGATCGACATTCTGGTGAACAACGCCGGGACCACCCATCTGCCGAAGCCGATGGAGGACGTGAGCGAGGAGGAATTCGATCGCATCCTGAGGGTGAACGCGAAATCGGTCTACCTGACGGCGCGCCATATCGTGCCGGAGATGAAGGCGCGCGGCGCGGGCGCGATCCTGAACGTGGCCTCCACCGCCGGCGTTAGTCCGCGGCCCAATCTAAGTTGGTACAACGCCTCGAAGGGCTGGATGATCACAGCCACCCGCGCGATGGCGGTCGAGCTGGCGCCGTCCGGCGTGCGGGTCAACGCGATCAACCCGGTCGCCGGAGAGACCCCGCTCCTGAAGAGCTTCATGGGTGAGGACACACCGGAGATCCGTGCGAAGTTTCTCTCCACCATCCCGCTCGGGCGGTTTTCGACCCCCGAAGATATGGCGAATGCAGCGCTGTTCCTGTGCTCGGACGAGGCGAGCATGATCACCGGCGTTGCGCTGGAAGTGGATGGCGGGCGCTGTATCTGAGAACAGCGGTTTGACTTGGGGGCGTTGCCCCCAAACCCCCAGGATATTTGGACCAAGAGGAAGATGAAGGCAGGGCCGAACAATCTGATCACCGATATCGCCGGGCTGCGCGTGGGCAATGCCGAAGATGCGGGCCTGCGCTCGGGCGTGAGCGTTCTGGTCGGCGAGCGCCCCTTCACGGCGGCGGTGCAGGTGATGGGCGGCGCCCCCGGGACGCGGGAGACCGATCTTCTTGCGCCGGACAAGCTGGTGCAGGAGGTCGATGCGCTTGTGCTCTCGGGCGGTTCGGCCTTCGGGCTTGGTGCCTGCGATGGGGTGATGGCGGGGCTGCGCGCGCAAGGCCGCGGTTTCGCGGTGGGCGATCAGCGCGTTCCGATCGTGCCCGGCGCGATCCTGTTCGATCTGCTCAATGGTGGCGACAAGAGTTGGGTCGACACGCCCTATCCCGGGCTCGGGCGCGCGGCGCTCCAGGCGGCTTCTGAGCGGTTCGAGATCGGCAGCGCCGGGGCGGGCTTCGGGGCGATGACCGGCACGGTGAAGGGCGGACTTGGCTCTGCCTCGGCCGTGCTGGAGAGCGGCTTCACGGTGGGGGCACTCGTAGCAGTGAATGCGCTCGGCTCGGCGACCGTCGGCGAGGGGCCGCATTTCTGGGCCGCGCCTTGGGAAATCGCGGGCGAATTCGGCGGACTCGGTCCAGCGCCCCGGCACGGTCCCGCCACCGAGCCCGAACCGACGAAACGCCAGGGCGAGGCCACCACCATCGCCATCGTCGCGACCGATGGAGCCCTCAGCCAAGCGCAGGCGCAGCGCATGGCCACCGCGGCCCATGACGGCATGGCGCGGGCCATCGTGCCCTCGCACACGCCGATGGACGGCGATCTGATCTTCGCCGCCGCGACCGGCGAGAAGCCCCTGCACGACCCGGTCCGCGACCCGTTCCAGCTTGGCCATGCGGCGTCTTGCGTGCTTGCCCGGGCCATCGCCCGCGCCATCTATGAGGCCAAAGAACACCCCGGCGATCTGCAGCCCTGCTGGCGCAGCCGTTACGGAACATCCCACACCCCGGCGCATTGACCGGACGACCCATCCAGCCCTTCGGAGGACATCATGCTCGACGACAAGACCGACCTCAAATCCATCCTCAAGGATCCCTCGCTTCTGGTGACCAAGGCCCTCGTCGCGGGCGAATGGGTCGATGCCGATGACGGCACCACCTTCGAGGTGACCAACCCGGCGCGCGGCGACGTGATCTGCACCGTGCCCGATCTGGGCCGCGCCGAAACCGCCCGCGCCATCGCTGCCGCCGACGAGGCGATGAAGGACTGGGCGGCGCGCACCGGCAAGGAACGCGCGCAGATCATGCGCAAATGGTACGACCTGATGATGGAGAACCAGGACGATCTCGGCGCGATCCTGACCGCCGAGATGGGCAAGCCGCTGGCCGAGGCGAAGGGCGAGATCGCCTATGGCGCAGGCTTCATCGAGTGGTTCGGCGAAGAGGCCAAGCGCGTCTACGGCGAGACGATCCCGGGCCATCAGCGCGACAAGCGGATCACCGTGATCAAGCAGCCGATCGGGGTAGCAGCCTCGATCACGCCGTGGAACTTTCCCAACGCGATGATCGCGCGCAAGGCGGGCCCGGCGCTTGCCGTGGGCTGCGGCTTCGTCTGCCGCCCGGCCTCGGAGACGCCGCTCTCGGCGCTGGCGATGGCGGTACTGGGTGAACGGGCGGGCCTGCCCAAAGGCATCCTCTCGGTCATCACCTCCGCGAAAGCCTCCGATATCGGCAAGGAATTCTGCGAGAACCACACCGTGCGCAAGCTGACCTTCACCGGCTCGACCGAGGTGGGACGTATCCTGCTGCGTCAAGCGGCGGATCAGGTGATGAAATGCTCGATGGAGCTGGGCGGCAACGCGCCCTTCATCGTGTTCGACGACGCAGATCTCGATGCGGCGGTCGAAGGCGCGATGGCGTCGAAATTCCGCAATAACGGTCAGACCTGCGTCTGCGCCAACCGCATCTACGTCCAGTCCGGGGTCTATGAGGCTTTCGCCGAGAAGCTGGCCAAGGCGGTCGAGAAGCTCAAGGTGGGCGATGGTCTGAAGGAAGGCGTAGAGGCCGGTCCGCTGATCAACGAGGACGCGGTCAAGAAGGTGCAGGAGCACATTCAGGACGTGCTCGACCACGGCGGCTCGATCGTCACCGGCGGCGCGCGTCACGAGATGGGCGGTACCTTCTTCCAGCCGACCGTGCTGACCGGGGTCACGCAGGAGGCCAAGGTATCGCATGAGGAGACCTTCGGCCCGGTCGCCCCGCTCTTCAAGTTCGAGACCGAGCAGGAGGCGATCGCCAAGGCCAATGACACGATCTTCGGCCTCGCGAGCTATTTCTACGCCCGCGACGTGGGCCGCATCACCCGCGTGCAGGAGGGTCTGGAATACGGGATCGTCGGCGTGAACACCGGCCTGATCTCGACCGAAGTCGCGCCTTTCGGCGGCGTGAAGCAATCCGGTCTGGGCCGCGAGGGGTCGCATCACGGCGTCGAGGACTATCTCGAGATGAAATATATCTGTCTCGCGGTCTGAGACCGGCGCGCGGCAGAAGAAATCTTCGGAGGGCGGGCCGCGTGTCCGCCCTCTCTTTCATTAATACTCACCGCTGCTTATCTTGTTCGTGAACGAGGACGAGGGGCAGGCTTTGGGCATTTCCGACATTGCGGACGGCATCACGCGCGGGATCGAAGGCATGGGCCAATCGGTCTCGGAAGCGCTGTTCGAACCGGTGATCCGGCTCGGCGTGACGGGTCTGTCGCGCGCGGGCAAGACCGTGTTCATCACTTCGCTGGTCGCGAACCTGCTGGACCGGGGGCGGATGCCTGCGCTGGGGTCCGCCTCCGACATCACCGCCGCCTATCTGCAGCCGCAGCCGGACGACACCGTGCCGCGCTTCGACTACGAGAGCCACCTTGCCGCGCTGACTGGCCCGTCACCGCATTGGCCGGACGGCACGCGCGCGGTCTCGGAGTTGCGCCTGTCCTTCCGCATCCAGCCGCGCGGGATGCTGGGCGCGGTGCGCGGGCCGCGCGTCGTGCATCTCGACATCGTGGATTATCCCGGCGAGTGGCTGCTCGACCTCGGGCTGATGGACAAGAGCTATGCCGAGTGGTCGGCCGAGGCGCTGGCGCGTCTGCCGAACCGTCCGCAAGGCGCAGAGTATCTGGCGCAGTCCGAAGCGACGGATGGCACGGCGGAGTTCACCGAGCCGCAGGCCAAGGCGCTGGCGGCGGGCTTCACCCGGTATCTGGTCGCGGCGCGCGATGCGGGGTTCTCCGATTGCACGCCGGGGCGCTTCCTGCTGCCCGGAGAGATGGCCGGATCACCCGCGCTGACCTTCGCGCCGCTGCCCGCGGGCGACGCCCCACGCAGCTCGCTCCGGCGCGAGATGGAGCGGCGCTACGACGCCTATAAGCGCGAAGTGGTCCGCCCCTTCTTCCGCGACCATTTCGCCAAGATCGACCGGCAGGTGGTGCTGGTCGACGTACTGGGCGCGATCCACTCCGGGCCTGCCGCGCTCGACGATCTGCGGCAGGCGATGGCGGATATCCTGGCGGCCTTCCGTCCGGGGCGCGCGAGCTGGCTGACCTCGCTGATCGGCGGCAAACGGGTGGAGAAAATCCTCTTCGCCGCGACCAAGGCCGATCACCTGCACCACACCCAACACGCCCGCCTGACCGCGATCACCGGCGCGCTGCTGCGCGAAGCCAGGGACCGCGCCGATTTCGCGGGTGCGAAGACGCTGGCCCTATCGATCGCGGCGCTGCGCAGCACTACGGAAGAAACCCTCACCCATGACGGGGCGGAGTTGCAGGCGGTGCGCGGGCGGCTGGAGAATGGTAAATCGGTCGCGCTCTATCCCGGCGAATTGCCCGCCGACCCGGCGCAGCTTCTCTCGCCCGCCGCCCAAGGGGCCAGCGCATGGCTTGACGAAGACTATTCGATCATGAACTTCGCCCCGGCCCCGGTGATCCTGAGGCCCGGCGAAGGCCCGCCGCATATCCGGCTCGACCGCGCGGCCGATTTCCTGATCGGGGACAAGCTATGAAAAAACCGGTGATGATCGAGATCGAGGACGCGCCCTCGCCCGCCGAGGCCGCGCCGATCGAGGATATGCCGAGCGCGACCGAGGAACGTCTGGAAGGCCGCGCCATGCAGATCGCGACCCGACTGGGGGCACGCCGCGCCTCGCCCATCGTGCGGTTCTTCTGGCGCGCGACAGTGGCGCTGGTCGGTTTCCTGATTTCCGTCGCGCTCTGGCGCTTCATCGACGGGCTGTTCGCCACCCATCCGATCCTCGGCTGGATCGGCACCGCGCTGGTAGCGGCCTTCGCGCTTGGCGTGCTGCTGATCACGGCGCGCGAAATCGCCGCCTTCTCGCGGCTGGCGCGGCTCGACAAGGTCCACAAGGAAGTCTCGGAAGCGTTGAGCGCCGACGACCTAAGCCGCGCCCGCAAGGTGACGGCCCATGTCTCCGGCCTCTATGCCGCGCGGCCCGAAATGGATTGGGCGCGCAAACGACTGGCCGAGCAAACGGGCGAAGTGCTCGACACCGACACGCTGATGGGGCTGGCAGAGACCGAGCTGATGGGACCGCTCGACGCCGCGGCCCGGCTGGAGATCGAGGCCGCGTCGCGCACCGTCGCCACGGTGACCGCCGTCGTGCCGCTTGCGCTGGCCGATGTGTTCACCGCGCTTACCGCAAACCTGCGGATGATCCGGCGCATCGCGGAAATCTATGGCGGGCGCTCGGGCACACTCGGCTCGGTGCGGCTGGCGCGGACTGTGATGACCCATCTCGTCGCGACCGGCGCGGTAGCGGCGGGCGACGATCTGATCGAGACCGTCACCGGCGGTCATCTGGTCTCGAAACTTTCGCGCCGCTTCGGCGAAGGCGTGATCAACGGCGCGCTGACCGCCCGCGTCGGCATCGCCGCGCTGGAGGTCTGCCGCCCGATGCCCTTCCGCAAACTGCAAAAGCCGCGCGTGACCAACCTGATCGGGCGGTCGCTGACGGGCGTGTTCGGGAAGAAAGGGGACTGATCCTCTTCTTCTTGGCTTAAATATCCAGGGGGGCTGGCGGTGCCAGCGGGGCAGAGCCCCCACCGTCATTTCAGTTTCGGAATACCGCCTGGAAGCGTCTCGCGTTCGACCACGCCCTGGCGCAGGCTCATGCCAATGCGATGGGCGAGCGCTGACCAACCTTCCGCCTGTTCGGGCGAGAGCTCCTCGCGCAGCACCTTGTCGAATTCTGCAAGCCAGGTCGAAAACATGCCCGGGCGCACGTTGCCCGCCGCCCGGTGGACCTGCATGGGCGAGCCGTCATAGACCGGTTTGCGAAGGATCGCGTTCTTCCAGAACCGTGCGACCTTGTCCTCATGTGTCGGCCAGTCGGTGACATGCACCGCAAAGACCGGGCCCAGCATCGCATGTTCCCGGACGCGCTCGTAGAAGCGCGCGACGACGCGGTCGATCTCGGCCTCGGTGATCTCGAAACGTGCCAGGGGATTAGCCATCGCCGAACAGGTCCGTCTGCGGGGTTGCAGGTTTCGGAGCTTCCAGCCCCAGATGCCGCCACGCCCGCACGCCCAGCATCCGCCCGCGCGGGGTGCGGCTGATCAGGCCCTGTTGCAGCAGGTAAGGTTCGATGACTTCCTCGATCGCGTCGCGGCTTTCCGAGAGCGCGGCCGAAAGCGTCTCCACCCCCACCGGGCCGCCGCCGTAATGATCTGCCATCAGCATCATGTAGCGCCGGTCCGCGCCGTCGAGACCGAGATTGTCGACGCCGAGCCGCGTCAACGCCCGGTCCGCGATCTCGCGGGTCAGCCGCCCGTCGCCTTCGACCAGCGCGAAATCGACGACGCGGCGCAGCAGGCGGCCGGCGATGCGCGGGGTACCGCGGGCGCGCTTGGCGATCTCGCGGGTGCCTTCGGGATCGGACGGGATACCCAGCAGCCGCGACCCGCGCGTCACGATCAGGTCCAGCTCATCCTCGGTGTAGAATTGCAGTCGGGTCGGGATGCCGAAACGGTCGCGCAGCGGCGTCGTCAGCAAACCAAGCCGCGTGGTCGCGCCGACCAGCGTGAAAGGCTGCAATTCGATCCGCACAGTGCGCGCGGCGGGGCCTTCCCCGATCACGAGGTCAAGCTCGAAATCCTCCATCGCGGGATAGAGCACTTCCTCGACCGCCGGATTCATCCTGTGAATCTCGTCGATGAACAGTACGTCGCGCGCTTCGAGATTGGTCAGGATCGCAGCAAGATCACCCGCCTTGGCCAGAACCGGCCCCGAGGTCATCTTGAAATTCACGCCCAGCTCGCGCGCCATGATCTGCGCGAGCGTCGTCTTGCCCAGACCGGGCGGGCCGTGGAACAGCGTGTGATCCATCGCCTGGCTGCGCATCTTCGCGCTCTCGATGAAGACCCGCAGATTGGCGCGGGCCTCGGCCTGACCGGTGAATTCTTCCAGCGCCTGAGGCCGCAGAGCGCGGTCGGCGTCTTCGGGCAAGCGGTCGGGCCGCAACGTGGGATCGGGTTCGCTCATCGTCATCTACTGTCGCGCCTTTGGCGGAGGGGAGCAAGCGGGGCCCTGCCCCGCACCCCGGGATATTTAGATCAAGAAGAAGATCAATCCTTCGGGGCCAGGAGCCGAAGCGCCGCGCGGATCAGCTTGGCGGTATCGGTGACCTCCGGATCGTCATTGGCCTGCGCCACAGCCCCTGCCGCGTCCGAGGGCGCGTAGCCCAAATTGGTGAGCGCAGAAATCGCCTCGGCGGTGAAGTTCACCTTCGGCGTGGCGGCGGGCGCAGCTTTCTTCGCGGGCTTTTTCGCGGGCGCATCCTCGATCACCTCGGGAGAGGCGTCGACGGTCAATTCCGCGCCCATTGCCATGACGGAAGGTGCTTTCTCTTTCAGTTCCAGCACCACACGTTGCGCGAGTTTCGGACCGACGCCGGGGGCCGATTTCACCGCTGACCAATCGCCCAGCGCGATCGCCCGGCCCAGCCCTTCCGCGCCGAGCGTGCCGAGGATCGCGAGCGAGGCTTTCGCACCGATCCCCTGTACCGAGGTCAGCAGCCGGTGCCATTCCTTCTCCAGCAGCGTCGGGAAGCCGAAGAGTTGCAAAAGGTCTTCGCGCACCAGAAGGTCGGTATAGAGCGCGCAGGCCTGGCCTACGGGCGGCAGAGATTGTGCAGTGCGCTGGCTGACATGGACGACATAGCCCACCCCGCGCACGTCGATCATGACGTGGTCGAGCGCGCGGTGGATGATGACGCCTGCGATGCGACCGATCATGCGCGCCTCCGTTGCGTCGTGCCGAGGGCCTCGCGGGAGAGCCGCGCCGCGTTCATCCGGGCCGCCGATTGCAGGTGGAAGGCGTGGCAGATCGCGATGGCGAGCGCATCGGCGGCATCCGGGCCTTCGAGCTGCACGCCGGGCAGTTGGTGGCGCACCATGTGCTGCACCTGCGTCTTGTCGGCATGACCGACGCCGACGACGGTTTTCTTGATCGCGTTCGGGGCGTATTCGCCGACCTCCAGCCCGGCCTGCGCTGGCGCCAGAAGCGCGATGCCGCGCGCCTGCCCCAGTTTCAGCGTCGCAACGGCGTCCTTGTTGACGAAGGTCTGCTCCACCGCCGCAGCCTCGGGCGCGTGAGTCGCGATGACCGCGCTCAGCCCTTCGTGCAGCACCAGCAGGCGCTTTGCCAAATCCTTGCCTTCGGAGTGGAGAATCCCGTTCGCGACGTGTCTGAGCCGCGATCCGTCCATCTCGATCACGCCCCATCCGAGATTGCGCAACCCCGGATCGATCCCGATCACCCGCATCTGCCCTGCCTCGTTCTCGTGTTGTTTCGCAAGAACTAGCACGAAAAGGGAACATCGGCCAGAGGCGATGCAGAAACAGGCCTTCTATCACATGCGATTCCTGCATGGCGGGGCTGCCAAAACTGAGATTGTTTTCGCGCTCTGCCAGTCTTATCTGCGCCTCAGAAGATGGAATGCCCGAAACTTGAGCAGTTTGTGAACGAAGGATCCTCCCCATGGCTTCGATGGATATCAACACCCGCATGAGCCGCAGCGCCCGACCGAGCGTCATCACCTCGCTGATCGCCGCCCTGCACGACTGGAACGACGCACGCGTCACCCGCAAGGCTCTGATGAAGCTCAGCGACCGCGCGCTGGACGATATCGGCCTGACCCGGCTCGACGTGGCGCGTCTGCGCTAAGTCGACCGAAAGGTCATGCGAAAAGGGCTGCCCCGGCAACGGCGCAGCCCTTTCTTTTTGGGATACAGGCTTGGGTACCTAGCCGATGAACGGTGCGAGCCAGCCGGCGATTTTCCGGGTAATCGGATCGGCATGCATGATCCAGGCCCCCACCCGTTCGAATTGCGAACCACCCGCGAGGCTTGCGACACGCGCCTCGTAGCTAGCCTGCCCAACCTGCGCGAGCATCGCGCCCTTCACCAGCAGAATACCGGCGAAGATCAGCGCCACACCGCGCAACGGAAAATGGCGCCGCACCTTGGGACGCATGGAGTCGAAATAGCTGCGGCCCAAGGCACCGGACGCCTCGAATGCGCCGCCAGCCTGATGAATCTGGTCGATCCGATGCAGCCGCTTTTCAAAGGACTCTATTTGTGGATCGCGCATGGCAAACCCCGTTGACTGCGATGCCCCGAAGGCAATTTCTCAAAACAGGGTAAAGCAATCCTTACGACAATCAGAGCGGATTTGTGGCGGATTAGGCGCGCTGCATGACCAATGTCGTCCATTCGCCGAATTCCTTACGCGAATGGGAAACAAAGCCCTGCGCCTGATAGGCGGCGACGACTTCATCGGCCTGTTCGTTGAGAATCCCGCTGAGGATCACAAAGCCCGATTCGGCGCAGTTGCGGCCCATTTCGGGGGCAAGCGCGACGAGCGGGCCTTTCAGGATATTGGCGAAGATCAGATCGAAGGGGGCGGCCTCGTTCAGACGCGCGTCGCCGAAGCCCGCAGCTTCGATGCAGATCACGCGGCCCTCAAGATCGTTCACCGCGACATTCGCCGCTGCCGTTTCCACCGCGACTGGATCGATATCGGAGGCCAGAACGGGTTCGGGCCAGAGCTTCGCCGCTGCCATCGCCAGAACGGCGGTGCCGCAGCCTATATCGGCGACGTTGTGGAAGGTGTGACCCTCGTTCGCCAGATCGTCGAGCGCCGTCAGGCAGCCCGAGGTGGTCCCGTGATGGCCCGTCCCGAAGGCCATCGCCGCGTCGATCCGTAGCGCAATCGCATCGGCCGGGATCTTGTCCTCGTCATGACTGCCGTAGAGGAAGAAACGGCCCGCGCGCACCGGAGCCAGTTCACGGCGCACATGGGCGACCCAATCGGTCTCAGGGATTTCCGAAACGACGAAAGGCTGCGCCCCGTGCGAGATCGCCAGCAGGTCGAGCGCCACGTCGTCAGGTGCCTCGAGGAAATAGCCCGAGACCTCATAGCGGCCCGACCCGTCCTCGATTTCGAACACGCCCGTGCCATAGGGGCCGGGATCGAGCTCTTCGAGACGTTCGGACAGCGCCTCGGCGGCCTCGCGATCGGCCAGCGTGGTAAAGGCGGTGAAGGTGGTCATGGGGCGCGCTCCTCGGGATGGTTGCGCCCGGGCTTAGGGCCGCGGGCGCGAACCGTCAAGCGGCCCGCGCGCCCATCGGATCACGCGTTCAGCCCGATCGGGCAGGTCACGCCGGTCCCCCCGATGCCGCAATAGCCGCCGGGGTTCTTCTCCAGATATTGCTGGTGATAATCTTCGGCATAGTAGAAGGGCGGCGCGTCCATGATCTCGGTGGTGATATTTCCGTAGCCCGCCGCACTCAGGCGCTCTGCATAGGCGTCGCGCGAGGCTTCGGCCGCCTCTTTCTGCGCGGCGGTATAGGTGTAAATGCCCGAGCGATACTGGGTGCCGCGATCATTGCCCTGACGCATGCCCTGGGTCGGATCGTGGTTTTCCCAGAAGATGCGGAGCAGATCGTCGTAACTGACCTTGGCCGGATCGTAGATCACGCGGACCACCTCGTTATGGCCGGTCATGCCGGTGCAGACCTCGCGATAGGTCGGGTTGGGCGTCGGCCCGCCCGCGTAACCGACCATGGTCAGCCAGACGCCGTCGGTGTTCCAGAAGATACGTTCGACGCCCCAGAAGCAGCCCATGCCGAACATCGCCTCTTCCATGCCTTCGGGCACGGGGGAGCGCAGGTCGCGACCCCAGAGGAAATGCGGCTCTGCCAGAGGCATCGCCTCGTCGCGGCCCGGCAGGGCCTCGGCCTTGGTGGGAATGGTGGCGGGTTTTCCGAACAGCATTGTGAGTCTCCCTTTCGCGCCCCTCTCAGATAGGCGCGGCTCGACGAAATTTCCAGTTCACGCCGGAACCGGGCCAAGCCCCTGCAGCACGGTCTCGTAGCCTTTCGAGGGGTGACGCGGCACCAGCAGCGCGAGTCCCAGCGAGATCACCGCCATCGAGGCCGCCAGCCCGAAAACCGCGCCGGGCGAGACCATCCAGAGATAGCCCAGCGTCACCGGCAGGAAGACGGCGGCGATATGGTTGATCGTGAAGGCGACGGCGGCGGTGGGCGCGATATCCTCGGGGTCGCAGATCTTCTGAAAATAGGTCTTCTGCGCGAAGGCCAACGCGAACAGCAGATGATCGACGACATAGAGCGCGCAGGCGAGCCAGATGCCCCAGCCGAACCAGTAGATCCCGCCATAAGAAAGAAACAGCAGCGTCAGCCCAACATATTCGAAGATCAGCGCGCGGCGCTCGCCGAAGCGATGCACGAAGCGGCCCATCGCCGGCGCGGCGGCCATGTTGACCGCGAAGTTGATCAGGAAGAGCGCGGTGATCTCGTCCACCCGCAGCCCGAAGCGCTCGACCATCATGAAGGCGGCGAAGACCACGAAAATCTGCCGACGCGCACCCGCCATGAACGTGATCGCGTAATAGAGCCAGTAGCGGCGACGCAGCACGAATTTCTTCGATTGCGGCTCGCGGGTGTGGAACTGCGGATAAATCAGCGCGGCGGCCGCCATCATCACCATCGTCGCGATCCCGGCGGTGGCGTAGACGAACTCGTAGCTGAGATTGAAGGTCTTCCATGTCAGCACCAGCACCGCATAGGCGGCGAGCGACGCGCCTGAGCCGATGGCCACGATCCGCCCCAGCGTCTGTGGCGCCTTTGCCTTGTCGATCCACTGCAATTGCAGCGACTGGTTCACCGTCTGGAAATAGTGAAACCCGATCGACGAGAGCAGCGTCACGATGATGAGCCCGGCGAAGCTCGGGAAAAGGGCGGTCACCGCCGTCGCCCCGCCCAGAAGCAGCAGCGACAGGATGGCCAGCGTCTGCTCGCGCATTACCCAGAGCACGACGATCACCCCGATCGCGAGGAACCCCGGCACTTCGCGGAAGCTTTGCAGCCAGCCGATATCGACGCCGTCGAAATTCACCACGTCGATGACGAAGTTGTTCAGGAGCGCCGACCAGGTGGCGAAGGAGATCGGCATGGCAGCGGCCATGACGTAAAGCAGCGCTTCGGGTCTGCGCCAGCGGGGCAGCTCGTGGGCTTCGTCGAGCGGGACGGAACGGAACTTCATCATGCTTTCCTTAGACGCGACGGCAGCGTCCACGGCAAGTCTGCAAAAGGTGCGACCTGACTCAGATCAATGTGCGTTTCTGCGGTTTCTGGCAAAACCCGTGCGCGAACGGGAGATTTGGCTATGGACATCATCGCACTCATCGAGCGGATCGGCGAAGGCCCCACGGCGGCGCTTTTCGGGGTCATCACCGGGCTCATCTTCGGCGTGGCCGCGCAGAAATCGAACTTCTGCCTGCGGGCTGCGACCGTGGAATTCGCGCGGGGCAAGCTGGGCGGCAAGGTCGCGGTCTGGTTTCTGACCTTCTCGACCGCGCTGGTCTGGGTGCAGAGCGCGCAGCTGCTCGACCTCTTCCGGCAGGCCGACAGCCGGATGATGTCGGTGCCGGGCTCGTGGTCGGGCGCGATCATCGGCGGCCTCATTTTCGGCGTCGGCATGGTGCTGTCGCGCGGATGTTCGGGGCGGCTTCTCGTGCTCGCGGCGACGGGCAACCTGCGCTCGGTCGTCTCGGGGCTGATCTTCGCCGTGACCGCCACGATGAGCCTCAAGGGCATCCTCGCACCGCTGCGAGATCGACTCGCCGGCCTCTGGATTACCGGGGCGCAGAACGTGAATATCCTCGACGCGCTGCATCTGCCGGACTGGACCGGGCTCGCCGTAGGCATCGTCTTCGCCATCGCAGGCATGTATCTGGCCAAGCGCAACGAGATTGGCGTGAAGACGTGGATCTTCGCCTCCGGCGTCGGCTTCGCGGTCGCGGTGGGCTGGGTGCTGACCTTCATGCTGAGCCAGGTCGCATTCGATCCGGTGCCGGTCAATTCCGTCACCTTCTCGGGCCCCTCGGCCAATACGCTGATGTTCTTCCTCGACCGCCATTCGGTGCTGGAATTCGACGTCGGCCTCGTGCCGGGCGTGGTGCTCGGCGCGTTCCTGAGCTCGCTCCTCTCGCGCCAATTCGCATGGCAGGGCTTCGACTCGGTGCCGGTGATGCGGCGCTCGATGATCGGGGCTGTCTTCATGGGCTTTGGCGCGATGCTCGCCGGCGGCTGCGCCATCGGCAACGGGGTGACGGGCACCTCGGTTCTCGCGGGCACCGCGTGGCTGGCGCTGTTCTGCATGTGGATCGGTGCGATGGTGACCGACTTCCTTCTGGACCAGCGCAGCATGACACCTGCCACAGCCTGCTAAGCGCGCTCTTACGCTTGCGAATAGCGCGTCCCGAGAGTCTCGGGGCGCCTACGCGCCTTCCTGCCGAAGCGCGAAGCTGCGCGAATCCTCACCTTACGGCACCCGTAAAAAAGCGTTAGATATTTCAGGGAAGAACCGCCGTGGAACTCGCGAAACGCCAGTTCTCGGCGCTGCATTTAGCAAGCACCACAGCTGCCGTACGAAATACCTTGCAAAAAATCGCTTTCGGGGAAAATCGTGATCGCTGTCATGTCTTATGACACTGGGCGCAACGGATTTATCTGAGCATAGGTGGAATATGAAAGCCTGCGCATGAAAACCACTGCACCGCCCTCACCCTCATCCGACCCCCCGCCCCGGTCCCGACTCACCGATCCGGTGCGCCTTCGGGCATTACGCGAGACCGGACTGCTGGAGAGCGCTCCCGCGGACATCTTCGCGCGTGCGACGCGTCTCGCGACGCGGGTGACCGGCGTGCCTATCTCGCTGGTTTCGATCGTCGACGAGAACCGTCAGGTTTTCGTGGCGCAAAGCGGGCTGGATCGCTTCGACGCCCATTCTCCATCGGAGACGCCGCTCACCCATTCCTTTTGCCGCTATGTCGTGGAAACCGATGCGCCGCTGCGTGTGTCCGACGCGCGCGAGGATGCGGTGCTGGGCGAGAATGGCGCGGTGCGCGATCTGGGCGTGATCGCCTATCTCGGTGTGCCGTTGCGCACGATCGAGGGGCAACCGCTCGGCGCGTTCTGCCTGATCGACCGCGAGGCGCGGCAATGGACCGAGGAAGAGTACGAAGCTCTGTCCGACATCGCCGCGGGCGTCGAGGCGGAAATCCGGCTACGCCACCAGATCAACGTCGCCCACCGCGAAGAAAACCGCTACCGCGCCATTCTCGATCAGATGCCGGTCGGCGTGGGCGTGGCCGAGCTGGGCACCGGGCGGCTCCTCGATCTGAACGCGACCGCGATCGAGATGTTCGGCGTGAAGAACGGCGAGGTGGGCAAGCAGCTCGCCTTCGACGCTTATACGCCGGAAGGCCGCAAGCTCAGCCTCAGCGAATTTCCGATCGTGCGCGCCGCACGCCACGGCGAAAAGATCAACCATATGGAGCTGCGCTGCGTGCGCCGCGACGGAAGCGAAAGCAACCTGCTGATCTCGGCGCAACCGATCGAGAGCGATCCGCCGGTGGCCGTGGCCACCGCGCTCGACATTTCCGAGCTGAACGAGGCGCGCGAACGTGCGGCCGACATTGACCGGCGTCTCGCGAATTTTCACGAAATCACCTCCGACGCGATCATCGAGATCGACCGCGACGACAATATCCGCTTCGCCAATTCTGTCATGCGCGCACGCATCCGTGCCGCTGTCGGGGCCGCTACCGAGTCGCAGGCGATCGGGCGATCGCTCTGGGAAACCGTGCCGCATCTGCGCGAGAGCAAACTGGCGGAGGCGCTGGCAGAAGCCCGGCGCACAGGCACGCCGACCGTCGCCGATCAGATCGGGCGCGACGGGCGCATTCTGGAAGCTCGCATCTATCCCGAGAGCGGCGCGATCCTCGCCTATCTGCGCGACGTGACAGAGGAGCGCCAGCTCGCGCAGGCACGCGACACGCTGACGCGCGAGCTCAATCACCGGGTCAAGAACGCCTTCGCGATGATGTCGGGGCTGGTCGGCATGACCGCCCGCCACGCGACGACGCCGGACGAGATGGCGCGGGGCCTGCGCGAACGGATCGGCGCGCTCGCCCGCGCCCATGAGCTGATCAATCCGACCGCCACACCCGAGCGCGATTTCCGCGGCATGGTCGAACTGCGCGAATTGTTGCTGGGCGTGCTTTCGCCCTACACCAATCTCGACGATCCACGGCTGACCCTCGACGGTCCCGCCCTCGCGCTGAACCATGCGGGGTCCACCAACCTCGCGCTGGTAATCCACGAACTGGCCACTAACGCTGTGAAATACGGCGCACTTTCGCACGATGCGGGGCGTCTGGTGCTAAAGTGGCGCGAGATCTCCGGCCAGCTCGAGCTTGATTGGCGGGAAAGCGGCCACCCCGGGAAACTGGTGCCACCAAGCAACAGCGGCTTCGGGTCGCGCTTGATAGACCTGACGATTCAGGGCCAATTGCGGGGAACCTATGGAACCGAATGGGTTCCCGACGGGTTCCAAGCTCGCATGACCGTGCCAATGGACCTGATAAAAGGGTAGTATAGCCCATGCTACAGAGCAGTATTTCTTGCCTCGAGGGCAGCAATGTCCTCGTCGTCGAAGATGAATTATTCATCGCCTATGACATCGCCTTCTCGGTCGAGGAAGCAGGCGGTCAGGTTGCGGGACCGTTCGCGACCCTGGCACGTGCGCGTGCGGCGCTTACGGATGACTCGGTCTCCGTAGATGGCGCGATCCTCGACATGAACCTGCTGGACGGATCGGCGGAAGCCCTGATCGTCGAGCTGTGGAAGCGCGAAGTGCCTCTGGTGGTGAACACGGCCGAGCAGCTGCCGCTTGCCTTCCAATCGATCATGCCGGAAATCCCGGTCTTCTCGAAGCCGACGAACCCGTGGGAACTGGCCGAGGCGTTGGGACGCCAGCTGCGCAACTGAGGTTGGCTGTCGCGCAGTTCCGAACTCCCCTGCCCGCCTCAAAGCGGCATCTTGTATTCCTTGGCGATGGCCCAGATCTCGGCATTGATTGCTTGCATTTCGGCAAGCGCGGCTTCCAGTTCGGTAAGCGTCGCGCTGTCCAGAACGCTTTCCTCTCCAATCCGCAGACTGGTCTTGCGATCCGCGATACGCATCTGGATCGCGCGCACCGGACCTCCGCCCTCGTCGAAAGCGTAGAGGCAATGGTTGAAGTGATTGCGCAGCCCCGACACTTTCTTCATCCGTGCCGACACCGCCAGCACCCGTTCGCAGGCCCGCGGCGCGCAGGGACAGTCGTCGCGCTTGGCCAGCCGATCCACGAGATCGAGCCGCGCACGCGTGGTGTTCAATGTCAGATGGATGATCGTCGCGACGCTCTTGTCGGTCCCGGCGAGCCCGGCGATCAGATGGATCAACAGGCTCTCGGTATTGGTCCAGGCATAATTGATGCGTCCGATCAGCATCAGGAACCGATCGAAATCCGGCGGGCGCACCTCCGCGGGCGCGGGCGGGTCCTTAGGCACCTCGGATACGGTGATACCAGATCGCCGCCTCGGTGCGGTTGGTGACGCCTAGCTTCCCGATGATGCGGTGGATATGCAGCTTAACCGTATGTTCGGACAGGTTCAGCTTGCCCGCGATGATCTTGTTCGGCTGGCCCGAGGCGAGCATCTCCAGAACCTCGGTTTCGCGCGGCGTCAGCCCCGACAGGCAGATCGCATTGGCAGACTCCGTCGCGGTGGCGCCGTTCAGCATCGGCATCGGCAGCTCTGACGGACGGCAGTGCAGAAGCGCGGGCGGGATGTAGTGCCCCCCCGAGACGATCATCCGCAGGATCAGGAGCCAAGTCGTCAGATTCACGTTCATCGGCAGCAGACTGATGTGATGGGTCAGGATCGCAGAGCCGTGGCGCGCCATCAGATCCTGCGCATACGCCTCGTCCTCGATCGCGATGATCAGTTTCACGCGCGACAGGAACGGCTCGCGACGTTCCGCGAGCGCGACCAGACCATCGGCGTGATCCTCGTCCACGATCAGCGAACACAGCGTGCCGCGATGATCGATCCGTCCGTCGGACTGCAATTCCTCGAGCAGCGTCTCGAAATCGTTCAGACGCAGGCACGTCGCCGGCGTCACTTCGGCATCTACGGTTCGCAAAACGGTATCGGAAAAAACATGCGATGCGCCAAGAAAGCAGATCGCTGCGTCTTGTTTGCGGCAGGACGGCATCACGCGCGCCCCCGCAGGTTCACTCTTATGCAACGCATTCATGGTGGCCCCCTCGTCCTACCCTGAACTCAAATATTCGGGCGACTAACCCCACGTCATATCGCCCGCATCCACCATATCACGGACCAGTGAGATCAGCGTTACCCGAAGTGTTTACCCAACGGTAAGGATTCTCTTACGCAACGTAAGTCTAAGCGAATCGCGTCCGGAATCACGGTTTTTCGCTCAACGCCGCTTGGGACGCGTCACAAATGGTAGGTTGTGATCGAGTCGCCACTACACCTTGTTCAGCTTTGGGCATCTGCGACAACTTCGTGAAAATTTCTCCGATGGTCCGGGATTCCGCAGGCCACAGCGCGGAGCGCATGGGGAAACGGTTGATTTTCAGCCGGTTAAAACGGTGCACCGGCCGGCTAGACCCATTTGCTAGCTAGGTCCACCGGATCACGGGGCGCAGGATGTTGGTGTCGCAGCTGGGGGCTGTGACTCGTCTGTTTCCACATTCCGCCCGGAAAGGGTGACCCACCTGCGAATCGCTCGATTCGGGGATCGGGACCGGGGTGCCGAGCGGTTGGGGAAGCGGACATTCATCGGGGCGAAAGCCCTGCATAGCAATGGTCCGAACCATATCCGTTTTAGACAGAGTGACGGATCCCGGACCGATCAACTGGGAGAAATGAAATGGCGAACAATCGGCACAATTGGGTCCAAGGCGACTGGAAGAACCACATGGAGAACGACGACGATCACGACTCGGACTCGTCGGATAATCACTCGGCGCCCGATCCGCAGCAGCAACAGCAGCATCAGCATCAGAAAGCGGTTTCGGATTCGGATTCGCGTGCGAATGCCGATGCAGACTCGCGTGCGAATGCCGATGCGGATGCTTCCTCGGCGGCGCGTGCCTATGGTGAAGGCGGCGACGCGACCAACACCAACCGCCTCGACGACACGAACCACAACCGTGTCGATACCGACTCGACGTCAAACTCGAAAGCGGTCAACAGCAACGACATCACGATCGATTTCCCGGATGAGGGGATCTTCGGCGAAGACAACGACTTCGCGGATATCGACAACTCGGACGTGGGCGACATGGTCTTTGCCGATGGCGATATGACCTATACCTACGACTACGATCCGGGTGACGACATCAACCTCAGCGACATGCTCAACGGCATGGGTAATGACGTGATGATGGTTAACACGCAGGCCAACACGCTCACCGACAACGACACGCTCAATGATCCCAAAGTCTCCAACGACGCGAATTTCCAGGTCGACGCCGTGATCAAGGACAATTCGGCGCATTCCGATGACGGGATCGACGCATCCTCCGAAGGCGGCAACGGCGCCGAGGATGTCGGTTCGTCGGGCGGCATGGCGCTCGCGGGTGGCGGTATCGCCCTCTCGGGCGGCGGCGTTTCGCTCGCAGCCTCGGAAACCGAGGGTGAAGGCGACGATGGCGGCGACGGTGGCGACGGCTTCGGTATGGGCCTCGGCATGGGCGGCGGCATGGCGGGTGCTGGAGCGGACGAAGGCGGCGCAATCGCAAACGCCGGCGACGGCGGCGGCGGCATGCCGATGATGATGAAGCATCACCATCCGCAGATGGGCGGCGACGGTGGCAATGCAAGCGCGACCGATTCCGGCCAGGCAATGGCTGATGCACGGGCGACCGGCACTGGTACTGGCACCGGCACGGGTTACGGCGGCGACGGCGGTAACGGCGGCGATGGTAGCGCCTGGGCCACGACCAGCTCGAGCGCCACGGGCGGCGGCTCCTGGGCGACCGGCGGCTATGCCGGCGGCGGTAACGGTGGCGGCGACGTCACCGCAGGCGGCGGCGGCAATGGCGGCAGCCTCGGCAACTGGGGTTCGGGCAATGGCGACGATGGTATCGTCACCGGCCAGTCCTATGCCGATGCGAGCGCGGCCATCGACACCACCGCGTTCAACCAGTCGATCGTGATGGGCGCCAACATCCTCGGCAATGCCGTGGATACCACCGTGGTCGGCGGCAACCTGTCGTCCTCCTATATCGGCGACGACGACGCATCGTAAGCAAACACGCGGCGTGCCTCCACGAGAGGCGCGCCGCATTCCGTTCGGGCCGTTTCGCATCGCATCACGCCCGGACCTTGCCCGCGGCGGAGTTCACCCCGCCGGATGCGATGAACCGACAGTCTGACGCCCCGCATCCAAGCGCGGGTTTTCAGCGTCATGAAGGGGGGAAGGAAGATGCTTGACCGGCAGACCGAAATCATCGCCCATTTCATCGGTGCCTTCAATCAGACGACCGAGACCAATGTCGCCCGACAGGAATACGACGCCTTTCGCGCGCTGCAGGCTTCCGCGCCCTCGCCGGGGGACCTGCTCTCCGTCAATGTCAGCGTCAATTCGGATTACCTGCTCGAGGATTTCGATCCGTCGCTGCAGCTGAAGCTCCCGCTCGTGCCTCCGCCAGAGGCGCCGTGGCTTCCCTTTGTCGACGATTACCAGCTGCGCGATATCGCACCGCCCGGGTTGCCGTCCGGCCAGCTCGCAATCCCGCCCTATGATTTTCCGCCCGTTCCGGTACCGCTCCAGATGTTTCTCGGAATGGCGCCACCTTCCTCGGTGCTCCACATCACTTCGCAGATCAACACGCTGAGCGATCATGACGTGCTCTACGACAAGCCCTTCATGATGCCGGCAGAGCTGATGGACGAGTACGGCCCGGCGGCCACATCGTCGAAGCTGATGGCGCTGGCCGAATATGCAGATGCGCTGACGGTGAGTGCCGCACCCGTCGGCACGACCGTCGAAGCTCAGGCGGAGGCGCTGATGGCGCAGATCGACGCACTCGATCCCGATTCCGTGCCCGACGGCGTGACGGCCGCGATGTTTCGCAGCGAGACGATCTTCGCCGCGCCGACCGACCCGGAAGAGGGCGACGGTCTCGAGGAGGGCGCAACCGACCCGGACGCCATCAGCGAGCTGCAAAGCGAAAGCCTCGACGGTGAAGAGGCGGCGGCCTCCCTCCTGCCACCCGCGTTTTCGGGCGCGGTCGTGTTCGACGGGCAGCTCATGGACGAATTGCCCGAGACATTGAAACTTCGGCTGGAAGCACGCGACCCCTCGGACGACGAGTCGGAGGATACGCCGCTCGACGCGGGTGTGATCGAGGTGGAGACCGACGGTATCGGCGGAGATGGCGAAGGGGCGGCCGGAACGGTCCAAGGCCCCGATATGCCCGTCGATCCCGCGGACATGGCACTGGAAATCGCGCAGAGCCTCAGCACCGGCAACAACCTTCTGCTGAACCAGTCGCAGGTGGTGCATGACTGGCTCGATGCGCCGGTGATCGCGGTCGGCGGATCGGTGACCTCGCTCTCGGTGATCTCGCAGGTGAACGTGCTGCGCGACGCGGATATGAAGCCCGGTCTCGGCCACCACGGCACAGGCAACAGCGCGGGCGGGCAAGGCTTGGGTAATGGTGACAGCGCCGACCCGCTCGCCTCGCTAGGCCACAACGTCGCGGTCTACACGCAAGAGGCCAATCCCGCGAACTTCCTTAACCTGGTGATGCCGCCCGGCGGCAGCCTGATCGCGATGACGGAAATTCGCGGTGACCTGATTGTCGACAACCACATGACGCAGGTGAACGCGGTCTCCGATGGGGATCTGGTGAGCTTCGAATTCGGCTCCTATTCCGCCGAGATCGTGATGGGCGACAACTCGACCGTCAACCTGCAGCTTCTGCTGGAAGCGGGCGCGCAGTTCGACCTGATCATGATCGGCGGCAACATGTACGAGATCGCTCAGCTCGAGCAGATCAACGTATTGCTCGACGACGATCTGGTGATGAGCGGCGCGGGCGGCATCGGACACGGCGGCGTGGGCCATGTCTCAAGCGAGGATAACCTGCTGTGGAATGAGGCGCATCTGACCAAAGTGGGCATCGACACGCAGTTGGAGATGGACCCGCAATATCAGAACGTCCTCGACCAGCTGGCGGAGATCTACAGCGGCCTCGATCCGAACCCGGGCGAAGGCTATTCGATGCCGCCGGGCGCGGCCTACGACGCGGTCGAAGGGCTGCTGGGCGACGAGCTTTTGGGCGGCCAGATGGCACTGCGGGTACTCTATATCGAGGGAGACCTGATCGTTCGCGACAACCTCACCCAGATCAACATTCTCGAAGATGCCGACCTGATATCGGTCGACGGTCCGGGCGAATTCGACGTCGATGCGGGCGGCAACACGCTCGCCAACGTCTCGTCGCTGACTGTCGCGGGCGTCGACAGCACGATCATGGCCGCCGATGGCGTCTATTCCGACGCGGTGATCTGGCAGGCGGGGATGATGGACGATGGCAGCGGCGGTCCCCTCGGCCCGACGAGCCCCAGCGAAGGGGCGCTTGCCTCGGAGGCGGTGGCGTTCCTCGCGGACGGGATGATCGAGAACGCGCCGACTTACGACGATGACGAATTCCAGGTGCATCCGGGCTCCCACGGGGGAAGCGGGTCGCTCGATGCATTGCACACGGTTCTGGCCTGACGGAGGGGCGGAACTTCATTCACTAGGGGAACTTCGATGAAAGACAGGACTGACGACGCCGCCGGGGGGCAGGCGACCCGCCAAGATGGTCATGACGCGATGGCTCGGAACGTGGATCCGCCGCAGGCCGATCCGACAGACAAACGGCAGGCGCAAAACGCAACGGGCGACGGTCCCGGGGCGAAAGCGCGCGCCGACGAAACCGGTGCGGAGGGGACTGTCGAGACAGTCGCCGCCCGGACGGAGGGTGGTGCTGACGCCCGAAAGGAGGCGGGTCGTGTCCCCGCGCAAAATGCCTCCGGCTCCCCACCGGCGCCACCCTCCACCCCAGCCTTTCACAAGCGCCTCGGCCCGGTCGATTTCACCCGCACGCTGCATGACATGAAAAAGCGGCTGCGCGTGAACATGGCCTTCGTCGTGCTGATGACCTGCGCCACGAATATCCTGATCCTCGCGGTACCGATCTACCTGTTCCAGATTTCCGATCGGGTCTTCACCTCGCGCTCGACCGACACGCTGGTGATGCTGACCATCGTGATTGCCGGGGCGATCGTGGTGCAGACGCTGCTAGACGCGGTACGCCGGCTGGTACTGATGCGCTCGGCGGTGGATGTGGCCGCGCGGCTCGGCGCACCGGTCTTGTCGGCTGCAGCGCAGGCTTCGCTGCATTCCAACGGGCGCGAATATCAGGTTCTGGGCGATCTCAACGCGCTGCGGAGCTTCCTTGTCTCCGGCACGCTGCTGTCCTTCCTGGACGTGCCCTTCGCGCCGATCTTCGTGCTTGCGGTCTTCCTGATCCACCCGCATCTCGGCACGATCGTGGTCGTGACCGCATTGATCCTTATGCTGTTTGCCTGGATCAACCAGAAGATCACTTCGGACGGCTTCAGCCGTGCCAATATCGCGCAGACCCGGGCGAACCTTCACCTTGAGTCGATGTCGCGCAACAGCCAGATCATCAACGCGATGGCGATGATCCCCGAAGCCGTGTCGATCTGGGGTCGCGATACCGCCGCCTCCCTGCGCGCGCAGACGGAGGCGCAGGATCGCAACGTCTTCACCGCCTCCGCGTCGCGGATGTTCCGCCTGTTCACCCAGATCGGGATGCTGGGCTGGGGCGCCTATCTCGCTCTCGATGGGCAGATCACCGGCGGCATGGTGATCGCTGCCTCGATCGTCGCGGGCCGTGCGCTCGCGCCGATCGAAGGTGCGATCGAGGGATGGAACTCCTTCCTGCTGGCACGCGGCGCCTATGATCGGGTCGGCCAGCTTCTGGCCTCCGCCAAGACCCGCAACGACAAGCTGCGCCTGCCCAAGGTGGAAGGACGGCTCGATATCGAGCGTCTCCTCTATGTTCCGCAAGGCACCAAGCATGTCGTGCTGAATGCGCTGACCTTCTCGCTCGCGCCCGGCGACCAACTGGCGATCATCGGCAATTCGGGCGCCGGCAAGACGACGCTCGGCAAGATGCTGGTGGGATCGGTGCTGCCGACCTCGGGAGCTGTGCGGCTCGACCTGATGGACATCCGCAACTGGGACCCGCGGCAATTCGGCGAAAGCATCGGCTATCTGCCGCAGGACGTGCAGCTCTTCCCGGGCACCATCAAGCAGAACATCGCCCGGATGCGGGAGGATGCGAGCGACGCCGCGATCCATCGCGCCGCCGCGCTCGCCGATGTGCACGAGATGATCGCCTCGCTGCCGCAGGGTTACGAGACGGTCGTCAGCTCCGACGGCTCGCCGCTATCGGGCGGACAGAAACAGCGGATCGGTCTGGCGCGCGCCTTCTTCGGCGATCCGAAGTTCGTGGTGCTGGACGAGCCGAACTCGAACCTAGACACGCAAGGCGACGCGGCCCTCGTGCGCGCGCTCGGTCATGCCAAGGCCAACGGGATCACGGTGGTCGTGGTCACGCAGAAACCCTCTCTGCTCAGCGCGGTCGACAAGATCATGCTGCTCAACGACGGCAATATCGCGATGTTCGGCTGGCGCGACCAGATGCTCGCAGAGCTGGAGCGGCGCAAGCAGGCCAAGGCCCAGCAGGTGCAGCAACAACGCGCAGCGGCGCAGAACGTCGCCGCGACCGCCCCGATGCAAGGAGCCCCGGCATGACACTCCTTCTGACCAACCCGCTCAACTCCCACGAGACCCCCGACTGGTCGACCGAGGTCCCGCGCAGCATCAAGACGCTGGTCATCGTCGGGCTGACGATCTTCGCGATGGCCTTTGGCGGCTTCGGCGTCTGGGCCTTCAGCGCCCCGCTCGCCGCCGCCGTCATGGCACCGGGCTCTTTCGTGGCCACGGGCCGCAACAAGATGATCCAGCACCTCGAAGGCGGGATCATCAAGGAGATCAATGTCTCCGAGGGCGATTTCGTCACCGCGGGGCAACCGCTCCTGCGCCTCGACGAGACCTCGGCGCTCGCCAATGAACGCGCGCTATTCCTGCGCCGCGCGCGACTGGAATCGATGGAGGCCCGGATACAGGCCGAATATGACGGCTGGCGCGAACTGGTCTTCCCGAAATGGCTGCAGGACGCCCGGCGCGACGTGGAAATCGCCGCGATGATGGATTCCCAACGCCTCGCCTTTGACGTGACGAAAGCGAAAGTGCAAAGCGAGTTGGACCTGCTGGCGCGCAACATCGCCGCGATGGAGAGCCGTTCGGAAGGCTACCGCGCGCAGCTGATTGCCGCGGAGGCCCAGCGCGACCTGCTGGCCGAGGACCATGAGAGCAAGGCGAAACTCTTCGAGAGCGGGCTGATCCGGCGAACCGAGCTGAACGCGCTGCTTCGCGCTCTGGCCGATGCGGAAGGGCAGATCGGCCGCCTCAAGGCGGAGATCGGCGAGAGCGAGGAGATGCGCGCGAAATACCAGGCGCAGACCAAGCAGACGATCGAGACCCACAAGCAGGCCGCGCTCGACGAGTTGGAGACCGTGCAGGCGGAACTCGATTCCGTACGCGAGCAAGAGCGCAAGGCGACCTCCATCCTGAAGCGCGTGGTGATCGAAAGCCCGGTTTCCGGCACCGTGGTGCGGCTGAACTATTCCGGCGCGGGCGGCGTGATCGAGGCGGGCAAGGTCATCGCCGAGATCCTGCCCTCGGAAGCCCCGCTCATCATCGAGACGATGATCGCGCGCACCGATATCGACGCGATCAAGGTCGGACAGGAAGCGTCGGTGCGGCTCTCGGCGCTCAACCAGCGCACGACGCCGATCCTGATTGGGGAGGTCTATTACATCTCCGCCGACGCGATCGTGGAGCGCTCGGGCGAACATCCCCGCGAGGTCTATATCGCCCGCATCCGCCTGCCCGCCTCGGAGCTGCGCCGGGTACCGGGCTTCGCGCCGATGCCCGGGATGCCGGTGGAAGTGATGATCCAGACCGCGTCGCGAACCTTCGCCCAATACATCGCGAAACCAGTGGTGGATTCGATGAACCGTGCTTTCCGCGAGCATTGAGAGGTCGATCCGACGGAAAACCGGCGTGAAGGCGTCGCTCTCGAGGGCGCGGCGCCTTTCTCCTTCAGCCTAACGAATTCATGGGCTTACGCCACAGTTTAGACTCCTTCTAAATTCCTGAGTAAAATAATCGATCACGAAGGCGGGAAAATACCAGACTTCATTTGTCAGAGATCAATTTCCAGACTATCTCCTGACGATAGGAAGCGAAGACCGACTCGCGACCCATCACGGAGGTGCCCTCATGAAGGCCAGCCCTATCGAGAACGAAACCTGCAAATGCGCACTGCCGCTTGGCCAGTGCCGTCGCGGGTTCCGGGGCACTCTGGTCTCTGTCTGCCCGCTGGCCGGGAAGGACGGCTATGACGCGGACGAGCTGGAACTGCGCCTGCTGGAGCTTGGCTTCATCGAGGGCGCGTCGGTCCACATCCTTCACGAAGGTCCGTTCGGTCGCGATCCTATCGCGGTGCGCGTGAACGACACCACCGTCGCTCTGCGGCGTGCCGAGGCGATGGCCATCCTCGCGGAATGACGTCGGCTCCTGCCATAAACCAGCCCAAAGCCCCGCAGACCGATCCCGACGCCCAGCCGAGCGAGGCCGCGCTGGTCGGTGCGCCGAATTGCGGCAAGACGGCGCTGTTCAACGCGATGACCGGTGCGACGCAGAAGGTCGGCAATTATTCCGGCGTGACCGTGGAGCGCAAAGTCGGCGTGGCGACCACGCCTGCGGGGCGCAAGTTCGCGCTGATCGACCTGCCCGGCACCCATAGCTTGCGCGCCCGTTCTCCGGACGAGGAAGTGACCCGCGACGTGCTGCTGGGCCAGCGCCCGGGAGAGCGCGTCCCCGACATGATCCTCGCGGTGGGCGATGCGACCAACCTGCGCGGCGCGCTGCGCCTGGTCTCGGAACTGAAGAAGATCGGCCTGCCGATCGTGATGATCCTCAACATGATCGACATCGCGCGCCATCGCGGCTTGCAGATCGACCATGTCGCGCTGAGCGAGGAACTGGGCATCCCGGTGATCCCGGCCACTGCCGTCCGCCGCGGCGGGCTCGACGAGTTGTGGTCCAAGGTGGATCCGATGCTGGAAGCCGGCCTCGACGACCCGCAACCCTCTAGCTGGGCGGTTCCGAGTACGCATGACATGCGGGTCTCGATGCGCGAGGCGGAACGGCTGGTGAAGACCCACGTCATCCGCCCGCCCGAGCCGGACACGATTTCCGCCAAGATCGACCGCGTGGTGCTGAACCCGATCGCGGGGCCGATCATCCTGCTGGCGATCCTCTTCGTGATGTTTCAGGCCGTCTTTTCCTGGGCCGCGCCCTTCATGGATGCGATCGACTGGGCGTTCAGTTCGCTGGGCGCGCTGGTGACGCAAGTGATGCCCGAAGGGCTGGTGCAAAGCTTCATCTCGGACGGTTTGATCGCGGGCATCGGCTCGGTCATCATCTTTCTTCCGCAGATCCTGTTCACCTTCCTCTTCATCCTGCTGCTGGAAGATTTCGGCTACATGGCGCGGGCGGCCTTCCTGATGGACCGGATCATGGGCCGCGCCGGGCTGAACGGGCGCGCTTTCATCCCGCTTCTGTCGAGCTTCGCCTGCGCGATCCCCGGCATCATGGCCGCGCGGGTGATCGACAATAAACGCGACCGGCTGACGACGATCCTCGTCGCGCCGCTGATGACCTGCTCGGCGCGCATTCCCGTCTACACACTGATCATCGCCGCCTTCATCCCCAACACGAAAGTGCTCGGCGGGCTGAGCCTGCAGGGGCTGGTCATGTTCGGTCTTTATGCGGCTGGCGTGTTCTCGGTTCTCACAGTGGCCTTCGTCGCGCGGCATATCTTCGCACGTGAAGAGCGCTCGGCGCCACTGATGCTCGACCTGCCCGACTACAAGATGCCGATCCTGCGCAATATTGCGCTGGGGCTCTACCAGCGCGCACGGGTCTTCCTGCGCCGGGCTGGCACGGTGATCTTCTGGGCGATGGTGGTGATCTGGTTCCTGTCGACCTTCCCGATGGCCCCCGAGGGCGCTACGCAACCGGCGATCAACTATTCCTTCGCCGCGATGATCGGCCACTTCGTCGCGCCGATCCTCGCGCCTTTGGGCTTCAACTGGCAGATCGCCGTGGCGCTGGTGCCGGGCATGGCCGCCCGCGAAGTCGCGGTCGCAGGGCTAGCCACGGTCTACGCGGTGGGCGGCGAGAACGGCCTGATCCACACGCTTACCGATCAGTGGAGCCTCGGCACCGCGCTGGCGTTGCTCGCATGGTATATCTTCGCACCGCAATGCATCTCCACGCTGGCGGTTATCCGGCGCGAGGCGGGTTCGGCGAAGTGGATGTGGGTCGCGGTGGTCTACATGTTCGCGCTGGCCTATCTCGCGGCTTTCGCAACCTACCAGATCTCGGCCCTCCTCGGCGCGGGCTGAGCCCTCGCGCACCCTTCAATCGATGGTGAGACGCGGTGAACGCTTTGCCGCCTTGAGTTTCGCGCGACGATCCGGAAGATGCCGCTCGACAGTCACGGGACAGAGAGCCTCCGCATGATCCATCGCCGCCTTGCCGCCCTCTTGGGCCTCGCCGCCCTGATGCTGCCGCAGGTGGCCGCCGCCCACATCACCGCGACCGGCTCGGGCGGTTTCACCGCAGGGTTCGAGCATCCGCTCTCGGGCTATGACCATTTCCTCGCGATGTTCGCGGTGGGCCTCTGGGGCGCGCAGATGGGTGGACGTCAGGTCTGGCAATTGCCGGTGACCTTCCCGCTGATCATGGTCGTAGGTGGCGTGATCGGCATTCTCGGCCTGCCGCTGCCCGGCATCGAGATCGGGATCGCGCTGTCTATCGTAGTTCTCGGCCTCGCCATCGCCACCGCATGGAAGCCCTACGAATGGATAGCGCTCGCGATCATCTCGGTCTTCGCGCTTTACCACGGTTACGCACATGGGGCAGAGCTGCCGATGGCCGCCGACCCGGCAGATTTCGCGATCGGCTTCGTGCTGGCGACCGGGATGATCCACGTGATCGGGGTCGGCGTGGGTCTCGTCCTCGACCCGATCCGGGGTGGTCAGCTCTCGCGCGGGCTGGGCGCGATCATCGCTGTGGTCGGGCTCGGCTTCCTTGCGCTGGCACTGGGTTACCTGCAATCTCAGCTCGGGTTCCTGCAAGGTGGGCTGAGCCTCTTTGGCCATTGACGTATCGCATAACCGTTCCGGCCTTAGCTGGCTGCGTCACCTCTGGGTGCTGGCCGGGCTGACCGCTCTGATCGTGCTGGCGCTGATCCCGCCTGCGGACCGCGGCGAGACCGGGGCGTGGCTGATACGCGACGCGCTCGCGATCGAGCGGCTGTTCCCGCTATTCGGCTTCGGGATCTCGCTGGCCTTGGTCGGGCGGCGCGCTGCACTGTTCGCGGCGCTGCTCTGGGCCGTCGGGATCGCGCTCGGCTTCACCTTCCGCATCGAGCTGATGGCCACGTTGCAACAACTCCCCGGCGCGATTACGCATCACTTCCTGACCATGCCGATCTCGGCCATCGCCATCGGTGCCACGCTGGCGCTTGGGCGCTGGTCGCGGCCCGTGCTGATCGTGCCAGCGGGACTTGTTCTGGGGGTGATGTATGCGCTCTCGGTGAAATTGTCCGACCCGAGCTATGGCGGTGCGCCTTGGGTCTTCCTCGCCGGGATCGGCCTGGGCATCTGGCTGATCGGCTCGGTCTATCTGGTGCTGCGCAGCTGGCAGGCGCAATGGTTCGAGATAGCAGGCCTGATCGTCGGCAGCTGGCTGGTCGCAATCGGACTGCTTTACGGAGGCGTCGCACTGATGGGCGGCAAGCTGAAGCCGAAGAATGTAGATCCTTCGACCGCCGCCTCGGAGAACGCGCCCGCGGCAGAAACCGCAGTGCCCGAGGCCGATGCTTTCCCCAGCTTCGGCGCGCCGCCGCCCGCCGCCCCGCCCGGCAGCAAGAAACCGGATTTCCAACCATGATCCGCCGCACCGTTCTCACCCTCGCCGGTCTGATCGGGCTACTGCCGGGGCTCGCGAACGCCCACCCGGAAGACGAAATCCTGATCCGTCTGCTTGTCGGCATGGAGAGCGGCAAAGTCACCCATATCGGCGAGAGTTGGACCTTCGATCCGACCGTGTCCGACTGGCTGATCCAGAGTTTCGACAAAAATGGCGACGGGGCTTTCACCGGAGACGAGCTGGCGCCGCTGCAAGACGCGGCGAAGCAGAATTCGGAAGGCTCGTTCTTCTACACCCGGTTCTGGAAAGGGACCCAGCAACTGCCCGATCCCCAGATCTACGGCTTTCAGGCGACGGTGAAGGATGGGGCCGTCACGATGGCCTTCGCGCTCGCCCTGGCCCAGCCCGAAGACCCGAACGACCTGCGCATCGAGATGTATGACCCCGAGAACCTGACTGGACTGGTGCCGGTGAAATCGGACCCGGTGGTGATCCGCGGCTTGGCCGACGGCGCGACCTGCGTGCCGAACGTCTCGGTCAATCAGCCGGATGTGCATGGCGGGCCGGACAATATCCCGATTGCGCTGACGCTGGCTTGTAAGGGGTGAACTTGGAGGGGGCGCTGCCCCCGCGCTGATGGCCCTTCGCTTGCGCTTCGGGCGTTCGGCGGGGCGTCCTTCCACTGGAAGGCCGCGGATCCCGCCTCACCCCCCGGGATATTTCCACCAAGAGGAAGAGGCTAGTCGGCCTTTAATTTCGGAGCAGGTTTTGGTTCCGCCAAGGGCGTGTCCGAAAAACGGATCGGCGTGCGGATGCCGGGGATACCCTCGGCCTCGACCCGCATTCCGCGCGCCTCAACCTGCGGATCGGCGAAGACCTGATCGACGGAGTTGATCGGGCCCGCGGGGACCGTCGCCTTTTCGAGCGCGGCGAGCAGGTCGGCGCGCGGCCATTGCGCGAGCGCTGGCAGAAGCGTTTCGCGCATCGCCGCGCGATTGGCGACGCGGGCCTCGTTCGTGGCGAAGTCCGGGTTGGCCGCAAGGTCGAGGGCCAGAACCTCGCAAAGGCGCCGGAACTGCCCGTCATTACCAACCGCGAGGATCAGATCGCCATCCTGGGCGCTAACAACCTCGTAGGGTGCGATATTGGGATGCGCGTTGCCTAAGCGATGCGGCGCATTGCCTGTGGCGAGAAAGTTCATCCCCTGATTGGCGAGCACGCCCACCGCGCAATCCAGAAGCGCCATATCGACCAACTGCCCTCGCCCGGTGCGCGCCCGCGCAGCGAGCGCCGCCTGAATGCCGATCACCGCGTAAAGCCCGGTGAAGATGTCCGCGAAGGCCACGCCCACCTTTTGCGGCTGGCTTTCGGGATCGCCGGTCAGGTCCATCCAGCCAGCCATGCCCTGGATCAGGAAGTCATAGCCCGCGCGGCTCGCGTAAGGGCCGTCCTGCCCGAAACCGGTGATCGAGCAATAGACGAGACGCGGATTGATCGCGGAAAGGCTCTCGTAATCGAGGCCGTATTTCTTCAGCCCACCGAGTTTGAAGTTCTCGATCACCACATCCGCGTCCTTGACCAGATCGCGCACGATCTTCTGGCCTTCTTCGGTACGGAAATCGGCGACGACCGAAATCTTCCCGCGATTGGTGGCGTGGAAATAGGCGGCCGAGCGACCCTCCGGCCCGTCGCCTTCGCGCGCGATGAAGGGCGGGCCCCAGCGGCGGGTATCGTCGCCCTCGGGCGCTTCGACCTTGATCACTTCCGCGCCAAGATCGGCCAGCACCTGACCGGCCCAGGGACCGGCCAGAATCCGCGCCAGTTCGACGACTTTCACACCTTCCAGCGGGGCCATCAGAAGAAGGCCTGCAGGCCCGTCTGCGCACGACCCAGGATCAGCGCGTGCACGTCATGGGTGCCCTCGTAGGTGTTCACCGTCTCGAGGTTGACCATGTGGCGGATCACCTGAAACTCGCCCGAAATGCCGTTGCCGCCATGCATGTCGCGGGCCATCCGCGCGATGTCCAGCGCCTTGCCGCAATTGTTGCGCTTGATGAGCGAGATCATCTCGGGGGCGGCATCGGCTGCGTCCATCAGGCGGCCCACTTGCAGCGCGGCGTGCAGGCCCACCGTGATTTCGGTCTGCATGTCTGCGAGCTTCTTCTGGAACAGTTGCGTCTGCGCGAGAGGCTTGTTGAACTGTTTGCGATCGAGGCCGTATTGGCGCGCGGCGTGCCAGCAGAACTCGGCCGAGCCCATCACGCCCCAGGCGATACCGTAGCGCGCACGGTTGAGGCAGCCGAACGGACCTTTCAGCCCCTCGACATGCGGCAGCAGCGCGTCTTCCCCGACCTCGACGCCCTCCATGACAATCTCGCCGGTGATCGACGCGCGAAGCGACAGCTTCTGCCCGACCTTCGGCGCGCTCAGCCCCTTCATGCCCTTCTCCAGCACGAAGCCGCGGATCTTGCCGCCATGGGCTTCGGACTTCGCCCAGACGACGAAGACATCCGCGATCGGCGAGTTGGTGATCCACATTTTCGAGCCGGTGAGGCGGTAGCCACCGTCGGTCTTCTCGGCGCGGGTCTTCATGCCCGCCGGGTCCGAGCCCGCATCGGGTTCGGTCAGGCCGAAACAGCCGATCCACTCGCCCGAGGCCAGCTTCGGCAGATATTTCTGCCGCTGTTCCTCCGAGCCATAGGCGTAGATCGGATACATCACGAGGCTCGATTGCACCGACATCATCGAGCGGTAGCCGCTATCGACGCGCTCGATCTCGCGCGCGATCAGGCCGTAGGACACGTAGCCCGCGCCGATCCCGCCATATTCCTCGGGGATGGTCGCGCCCAAGAGGCCCATCTCACCCATCTCGCGGAAGATCGCGGGGTCGGTGGTCTCGTTCTCGAAGGCCTCGATCACGCGCGGTTGCAGCTTGTCCTGCGCATAGGCGCGGGCCGCATCGCGCAGCATCCGCTCCTCTTCGCTCAGCTGGGTTTCCAGACGCAGCGCGTCGTCCCAGGTGAACTTGCCCAGATCGGGGGCATCCTTGGCTTTGAGCGTGGGGCGGTCGGTCATGGCGGTCCTCGGGATCTGTCTTTCGTTGCGTCGAACTCTAGGCATCGAGCCGCGTGGCGCAAACGATTAAATTTGCGAAGATGATGAGTTTTTCGCATGATCCGGCAAGACACAGCGGAGCACTCTCGCGACCATGCGCAAAAGCTACACTCCTACGATCAACGAGCTGCAAGCCTTCGCAGCCTGCGCGCGCTTCGGCACGACGACGCGGGCGGCAGCGGAGTTGAACCTGACGCAATCGGCGGTGTCGCGCTCGCTCGGGACGTTGGAGGAACGGCTGGGCGTGGCGCTGTTCGACCGGGTGCGCAAACGGCTGTCTCTGTCGCCGGCAGGTCATGTTTTCCTTGCGCAGGCAGAAGAAATCCTTGGTCAGATCGACCGGGCCGCGATGGGGGCGATGGCCTTCGGCGGCGCGCGCGCGGTGCTGCGCATGGCCGTGCTGCCGAGCTTTGCGCGGTCGTGGCTGATCCCGCGATTGGCCGGGTTCGAGGCCGCGCAGCCGGAGGTGAGCCTCGATCTCAGCGCGCGACTGCTGCCGGTGGATTTCGCGCGGGAGCCATTCGACCTGGCAATCATGCGCTCCAGGCATGAACAGGCGGGGGCCGAGGTCGAAAATCTCGTTGCGGAGGAATTGATCGTCGTGGCCGCGCCGCACCTGATGACGGGGCGCGCGGAATTGGAGGACGACGCGCTGCTGGCGCTGCCCCTCTTGCAGCAGTCGACGCGCCCGACGCTCTGGCTCGACTGGTTCCGCGAGAGCGGGCGCGACGCGCGGCATATCCTCCGCGGCGCGCGGTTCGATCATTTCGACATGATCCTCGATGCGGCGAGCGCGGGCATGGGGCTGGGGCTGGTGCCCGCGATCATCGCGCAAGGGGCGCTGGCCTCGGGGCGGCTGGTGCAGGCGACGCCGCGCCGGTTTGCCACCGGTGAGAATTACGCGCTGATCCTGCCCGAGCGCGCACGGGAGGCGCCGCATGTCAGCGCCTTCCGCGATTGGTTGCGGGCCGAGATCGGCGCTTAGTCGAAGACGATAACCTGCCGGATCGCCTCGCCCGCGGCGAGCCGCTCGAAACCTTCGTTGATGTCTTCGAGCTTTAGGCGATGGGTCATCAGGTCCGGGATCGGCAGTTGCCCTTGCACCATCATCTGCGCGAAACGCGGGATGTCGCGGACCGGCACGCAGGAGCCCATGTAGGATCCCTTCAGCGCATGTTCGTTCGCCGTCAGCGACACGGCCGGGATCGTGAACTCCGCCTTCGGGTTCGGCAGGCCCGCCGTGACGGTCGTGCCGCCACGCCGGGTGATGGCATAGGCGAATTGCAGCGCCGGAGCCGCGCCAGCCAGCTCCACCGCGAGATCGACGCCGCCGCCGGTAAGGTCGCGCAGTTTCTGCACCGCGCCTTCCTCGGTCGGGTCGATGGCATGGGTCGCGCCAAGCTTGAGAGCGAGGTCGCGTTTGTCCTTGGCCAAATCGACCGCGACCAGTGTGCGCGCGCCTGCCGCGACCGCGCCAAGAAGCCCCGCGAGGCCGACGCCGCCAAGGCCGATGATCGCGCAGCTTTGCCCGGTCTTCAGCCCGCCCGAATTCAGCACCGCGCCGACGCCGGTCAGCACCGCGCAGCCCAGCAGCGCGGCTTGGTCGAGGGGGATCGATTTGTCGATCTTCACGCAGGACGCCTCGGAGACGACTGCGTAATCCGAGAAGGCCGACACGCCGATATGGTGGTTCACATGCTCGCCCGCGACCGAGATGCGTTTCGATCCGGTGATCAGGCTGCCCTTACCCGCCGCGACCGCGGCCGGCTCGCAAAGCGCGGGCCGCCCCTCGGCGCAGGGCACGCAATGGCCACAGGACGGCGCGAAGACGAGGACGACGTGATCGCCGGGCGCGAAGCGCGTGACATGGGGACCGACGGCCTCGACAACGCCCGCCGCCTCGTGACCCAGCGCCACAGGCATGTCGCGCGGGCGGTCGCCGTTGATGACGGACAGGTCCGAGTGGCACAGACCCGCCGCGGACATCTTGATCAGCAACTCGCCCGGGCCGGGATCGTCCAGCTCTGCCTCGACGATCTCCAGCGGCTGGCTGTCGGTATAGGGGCGCGCCTTGCCCATCTCCCGCAAAAGTGCGATCCGCGTTTTCATTCTTGCTCCTCCCCAAATCGATTTGGCGCAGATTGGGAAAGATCGGCGGAAGTGTCCATGCCTCTTTGACGATGCGTCACACGGTGACCGTGAAGGGAGCGTCCAGCGGATGTTCTTCGAGGTTCGCGGTTTCGCCAATCCGGTCCACCACGGCGAAGAGACCGGGCGCTGCGAGCGGCGTCAGGACACCGTGCCACGTCCCGCGATGGAGGTTGATGCCCTGCGCGCCGTCGGTCAGGAAAGCACGCGGCGTGCCGGGCTTGCCGCCTGCGTCCGGGGCCACGATCACGAGGAACGGGTCCGCGCTCATCGGGAGGAAGGCCTGCGAGCCTTCGGGGTGCCGCTCCAGCAGGTCACAAAGATAGGGCAGCGTTCGCGGCTCCGCCTTGAAGATCGAGAGGCCGGCGCGCCCGCCGGACTCCGCCCCGAAATCAAGCTGTGCGCGATCATGGTAGCGCCCACAGAGCCCGGCATTGATGATCTTGTCGGGCGCGCCGGACGCCTCGAGCACATCCCCGAACGGGGCAAACGCCTCGGGTGTCAGCGGTTCGGCCTTGATCTGCATGGCGCCTCCGGGTTCGGGCGGAAGAAAGGGGGCGCTGCCCCCTCACCCCCGGGATATTTCGACCAAGCCGAAAGGGTCAGCTCGAGATGGGCGAGCCGAGCTTCGGGTGGCGGTTCACGTCCTTGTAGAGCAGGTAGCGGAACGGACGGCGACCGGCGGCGTAGCAGGCCTGCGGGCAGAAGCTGCGCAGCCACATGAAGTCGCCCTCCTCGACCTCGATCCAGTCCTGGTTCAGCAGGTAGACTCCGCGGCCCTGCAGCACGTAGATGCCGTGCTCCATGACGTGGGTTTCCGCGAAGGGGATGGTGCCGCCCGGCATGAAGGTCACGATATTGACATGCATGTCGTGGCGCAGATCGTTCGGATCGACGAAGCGCGAGGTCGACCAGTAGCCCGAGGTGTTGGGCATCTCGAGCGGCGGCTTGTCCTGATCGGCGGTGACGAAGCTTTCCGGCGCGTCGATGCCGGGCACACGCTCGTAGCGCTTTCGGATCCAGACGAAGGTGCCGGGCGTGTCCTGATCGTTCGCGACCGACCATTGCGTGCCCGGGGCGAGATAGGCGTAGCCGCCGGCGTCCAGTTCGTGGCCAACGCCTTCGATCACGAGGCGGATGTGGCCAGCGAGCACGAAGATCACGCCCTGGCCCTCGGGATCGGGTTCGGGATTGTCCGAACCGCCGCCCGGCGCGACTTCGACGATCAGCTGCGCGAAGGTCTCGGCAAAGCCCGACAGCGGCCGCGCGAGCACCCAGGCGCGGGTGTTTTCCCAGCCCGGCATCAGCGAGATGGTGATGTCGGAGAGCACACCGCGCGGGATCACGGCGTAGGAGGTGTTGAATTGCGCGCGCTCGCGGGCGCGCTGGTTCTGATCGGGCAAACCGCCCGTCGGGGCGTAATAGGTGTATTCCATCAAAGGTCCATGGCGTTCAGGCGATGCCACGCGATCCGCTCGACCTGTTTGCAGGCCTCACGGAATTCCGTCTCGCGGCCCTGGTCAAGCCGGCGGCGGAAGGCGTGGAGGATTGACGCCTTGGTATTGTCTTTTACGGCGATGATGAAGGGGAAACCGAATTTTTCGGTATAGGCGGCGTTGAGCGCCTCGAACGTGGCGCGTTCCTCGTCGGTCAGCGCGTCGAGCCCGGCGCTCGCCTGTTCCGAGGTGCTTTCTGCGGTTAGACGTTTGGCCTGGGCGAGTTTTCCCGCGAGATCCGGGTGCGCGGTCAGCACGCCGAGACGCTCCGCCTCCGAAGCCGAGCGGAAGATGCGGACAAGCGCCGAGGCCATCCCTTCATGGCTGTCATGGGCCGGGCCCAGCTCCAGCTCGAAGGCCCGCTCGGCGATCCAGGGCGAATGTTCGTATATGCCGCCGAAGACTTCGACGAAACGGTCCCGGCTCATCTGGCTCGGGCGTTCGCGGCGCGTGTGGGGGTGGGTCGCGGCCCAATGCGCGGCGATCTCTCCACGGGTCGCGAACCAGACGCCCTCATGCGACAGCGCGTAATCGAGGAAGCGCTTCAGCCCCGCAACTTTTCCCGGCCGCCCGATCAGGCGGTTATGCAGGCCCACCGAGAACATCTTCGGCGCGCCGTCCATCCCTTCGGCATAGAGCGTGTCGAAACTGTCCTTGAGGTACTGGAAGAACTGCTCGCCCTCGATATAGCCGGGCGCCGTGGCAAAGCGCATATCGTTGGCTTCCAACGTGTAGGGGATCACGAGTTGGTCCCGCGCGCCCACTTCCAGCCAATAGGGCAGGTCGTCGTCATAAGTGTCGGAGATCCAGTCGAAGCCACCCTCTTCTGCGGTCAGCCGCACCGTGTTGGCCGAACAGCGCCCGGTATACCATCCGCGCGGACGCTCTCCGACGACCTCGGTATGCAGGCGGATAGCCTCGGCGATCTGGCGGCGTTCTTCTTCTTCCGCCATATCTTTGTGCTCGACCCATTTCAGGCCGTGCGAGGCGATCTCCCAGCCCGCTTCCTTCATCGCAGCGACCTGTTCCGGCGCGCGCGCCAGCGCGGTCGCGACCCCGTAGATCGTGAGTGGTACGTTCAGCCTGGTGAACAGCCGGTGCAGCCGCCAGAAGCCTGCGCGCGCTCCGTATTCGTAGATCGACTCCATGTTCCAGTGTCGCTGGCCGGGCCATTGCGCGGCGCCTGCGATATCGGACAGGAACGCCTCCGACGCCGCATCGCCGTGCAGGATATTGTTCTCGCCGCCCTCCTCGAAGTTGAGCACCATCGAGATCGCTACGCGCGCCTTTCCCGGCCATTGCGGATCTGGGGGCGTGCGGCCGTAGCCGCGCAGGTCGCGAGGGTAGCGGGTCATCGAATGGCTCCTGTCTTCGGGTCGAACCGGGACAAGAAAGAGCAAAATACGCGAAAGGGAAAGGGGGGCTGACCCATCGCCGCAGGTCAGACCGCCGCGATGGTGGCCTCGACCGCCTTTTTCCACGCGGCGTAGCGGGCTTCGCGTGTGGCCTCGTCCATCTGCGGGGCGAAGTTGCGATCGAGCGCCCAGCCTTTGGCGAACTCTTCCGGCTCGGGGTAGAGACCCGCCCTGTAACCTGCAAGCCAGGCCGCGCCGAGGGCAGTCGTCTCCAGCACTTCGGGCCGGTCCACTGGTGCACCGAGGATGTCGGACAGGAACTGCATCGCCCAATCCGACGCCGTCATGCCGCCATCGACCCGCAGGGTCGGGCGCGCGTCGTCGGACCAATCCGCCTGCATCGCCTCCAAGAGATCGCGGGTCTGGAAACCCACCGATTCCAGGGCCGCGCGGGCGAACTCTGCCGGGCCAGAGCTGCGGGTCAGGCCGAAGACTGCGCCGCGGCAATCGGGGTTCCAGTAAGGCGCGCCGAGGCCGGTGAAGGCGGGCACGATGATCACGTCCTGCTCGGGGTCGGACTGCTCGGCCAGCGCCTGCGTCTGGTCGGCGGCCTCGATGATCTTCAGCCCGTCGCGCAGCCATTGCACCACCGCCCCCGCGACGAAGATCGAGCCTTCGAGCGCATAGGTCACTTTGCCGTCGAGCTGGTAGGCGATGGTGGTCAGCAGCCGGTTCTCCGAGCGCACCATCTGATCGCCGGTATTGAGCAGCGCGAAGCAGCCCGTGCCGTAGGTCGATTTCAGCATCCCCGGCTTGAAGCAGGCCTGCCCAACCGTCGCCGCCTGCTGGTCGCCCGCGACGCCGAGGATCGGGATTTCCGCGCCGAACAGGTCCGCTTGCGTGACACCGAACTCCGCCGCGCAATCCTTCACTTCCGGCAGCATCTCCATCGGCACGCCGAGTTTCTTCGCGATGGTCGTCGACCAGCGCCCTTTCGCGATATCGTAGAGCATCGTGCGCGCGGCATTCGTGGCATCAGTGACATGCGAGGTGCCGCCCGTCAGTTTCCAGATCAGCCAGCTGTCGATGGTCCCGAAGGCGAGCTTGCCCGCCTCGGCCTTATCCCGCGCGCCGTCGACATTCTCCAGAAGCCAGCGCAGTTTCGTGGCCGAGAAATAGGGATCGATGATCAGCCCGGTGCGCGCGGTCACGGTCTCCTCGAACCCGTCCTCGCGCAGGGTGCGGCAGAATTCGGCGGTGCGGCGGTCCTGCCAGACAATGGCGTTATGGATCGGCTTGCCGCTCTCGCGGTCCCAGACCAGCGTCGTCTCGCGCTGGTTGGTGATGCCGATGCCGGAGATGTCCGCCGCGGTCACACCGGCCTTCTCGATGGCGCCGCGCACGGTCGTCAGCACGCTCTCCCAGATTTCCTCGGCATCGTGCTCCACCCAGCCCGAACGCGGGAAATGCTGCGTGAATTCCTGCTGCGCGCTCGCCACCGGGCGCAGCGCGCCGTCAAAGACGATCGCCCGCGACGACGTGGTGCCTTGGTCGATTGCCAGAATATGGGTCATGAAGTCCTCCCGTTTCGCGCCTCAGGCCGCGTGCTCCTCCAGCCACGCGGCGACAGAGTTGACCTGATCGGCATCGAGCCGCAAGCCCAGCTTGGTACGCCGCCAGATCACGTCCTCGACCTTGCGGGCCCATTCCCTCTCGACGAGCCAGCGCAGTTCGGCCTCGGTAAGCGTACCGCCGAAATCGCGGCCCAGATCGGCCAGCGCCTTGGCATCGCCGAAGATGTCCCACGCCTCGGTGCCATAATGACGGATCATCCGCTCGGCCCATTTGCGATCCACGAAGGGGTAGTCTTGCGAGAGCTTGGCGATCTTGGCCTCGACCCCTTCGGGGGCGAAATCGCCGCCCGGGAGACGCGCGTCTTTCGTCCACGGCCCGCCCATCCCGGGCAGATGCGGCCGCAGCTTGGCCAGCGCATCCTCGGCAAGACGACGATAGGTGGTGATCTTGCCGCCGAATACATGCAGCGCCGCCGGCTGGCCCGTCGGGGCATCGAGCGAGAGCACGTATTCGCGCGTCGCCGCGGTCGCAGAACTCGCGCCGTCCTCATAGAGCGGGCGCACGCCGGAATAGGTCCAGACGACATCGTCGGGCGTGACTTCCTGCTTGAAATACTCGGAGGCGAATTCGCACAGGTAATCGCGCTCGGCTTCGGTGCATTCGGCGGCGAGCGGCGAATCCTCATGCGCGGCCTCGGTCGTGCCGATCAGGGTGAAGTCCTGTTCATAGGGGATCGCGAAGATGATCCGCCCGTCGGTGCCTTGGAAGAAGTAGCATTTATCGTGATCGTAGAGCTTGCGGGTCACGATATGGCTGCCGCGCACGAGTCGGATATGCTCGCGGCTGGCGCTGCCCATCGTACCTTTCAGGATCTGCTCGACCCACGGGCCGCCCGCATTGACCACGGCGCGGGCCAAATGCTCCTCGCGCCCGTTCGGCCCCTCGGTGGTGATCACCCAATGACCGCCGTCGCGATGCGCCTCGACGACCCTCGTCTGCACACGAATGTCGGCGCCATGCGCCTCGGCGTCGCGCGCATTGAGCACGACGAGCCGGGCGTCCTGCACCCAGCCGTCGGAATATTCGAAGGCATGAGCGAATTGATCCTTCAGCGGCGCGCCTTCGGGCGTGTTGCGCAGATCGAGTCGCTTCGTACCCGGCAAGAGCCCCTGCCCTCCCAGATGATCGTAGAGGAACAGCCCCGAGCGGATCATCCAGGACGGGCGCTTGCCCCTCATCCACGGCATCACGGTCGAGAGCATCTTCGAGACCGGCGTATCGCTCTCGAAACGCATGTCGGCGCTGTAGGGCAGCACGAAGCGCATCGGCCAGGAGATATGCGGCATCGCGCGGATCAGCACCTCGCGCTCGGACAGTGCCTCGCGCACCAGTTTGATCTCGCGATACTCGAGATAGCGCAGCCCGCCATGGAATAACTTGGTGGAGGCCGAGGAGGTCGCCTGCGCGAGGTCGCCCATCTCGGCCAGACGCACCCTGAGGCCACGCCCTGCCGCGTCGCGCGCGATCCCGCAGCCGTTCACGCCGCCGCCGATCACGAAGAGGTCTACTGCCTGTGACATTCTGCGCACTCCTAACGCCCATCGCTTCTGCACCATTAGGCGCGATATTTTTCGTTATTGATAATTATAGACACTTTTCGCGCATAATCGAGCGTGAAAACGCCTCGCCCCCAAATTCTCCACACCGATCACGAAACTTTTAAGGAACGCCAGCGTTGCTGTATGGTGAGACTCGGGGCGTTCAGCGCGTTTGGCGGGCAGCCGACTGACGATGTAGCTAACTCGCCTAAGAGATTGATCGAGGTTAAAGTCGTGACGTGCGAATAGGCTTACGTAAGGTAAGTCGTGTCGGGAACCGGACGGGACAAGAGCATGTTCGATCATGAAACAGAACTGGAGATCGGGCTTGCTTCGGGGATGCGGGTCCGCATCGACCCGAAAGGCGCACGACTGACAAGCTTGGTCCTGCCAGGCGCCGACGACCCGGTCGAGATTCTTATCGGCCCCGATCCCGGAGAGACCGCACGCAGCTTCCACGGCGCAACAATCGGGCGCTACTCCAACCGCATCGCCGGGGGCCGCTTCACGCTTGATGGCGAGCAGTTCCAGCTCGATACGAACGAGAACGGAAACTGCCTTCACGGCGGCGGTCAGGGCTTCGACCAGCGCGACTGGACGGTCGTCGCGCATTGGATCAACGCGGTGGCGCTGCGGCTCGAAAGCCGCGACGGCGATCAGGGATTTCCCGGCAATCTCGTGGCGGAGGCGAGCTTTGCGCTATCGGACCCTGCCACTCTGACGATCACCTATCGCGCGCGCTGTGATCGGGCCTGCCCGGTCTCGCTGACCTCGCACGGGTATTTCAACCTCGCCGGCGGTGGCTCGATCGCCGATCACCGGCTGAAGATCAACGCCGATCAGGTGCTGGAGATCGATTCCGAAACATTGCCTGTCGGCGCCCCGCGCGATGTCGCAGGCACCCGGTTCGACTTTCGCGATTCGGCCCCGGTGCCGGGACCGGATGGCGCAGGCTTCGATCACAACTTCTGTCTGCGTCCCGGCGCCATGCGCGAGATTGCGGCACTGAACGATCCGGCCTCGGGGCGCAGCATGACGATGCTGAGCAACCAGCCCGGCTTGCAGGTCTACACTTCGCCATCGGGTGATAGCTTCAACGCGATCTGTCTGGAGCCGCAAGCGTGGCCCGATGCGCCCAATCACCCCGAGTACCCGTCCGCGATCCTGCAACCCGGCAAGGAATACGTGAACCGAATTCGCCTGCAGTTCTCGGGCTGAGCCCGCGAAAGCCACGCCAGCGGAAAAGGCGCGGCGCGCAGGGTCAGGTCAAACCGCTCAGCGCGGCACCGGCTTGACGATATCGCTCATAGCCCTCGTCGAACGCCGCGCGCAACGCAGGCACCGGCTCGATCGTCGCGGCAATCTCGGGCGGGCGTGCGAGTTCCAACCCGCCGCCGGTCGCCGCCATCATGCCGAGCCGTGCCGCCCCGAAGGCGCCGCCGTAGTCGCCCGCCACCGGCAGGGCCACCGGCGTATCGAGCGCCGTCGCGATTGCCTCACACCAATAACGCGAACGCGTCCCGCCGCCGACACCAAGCAGCGTCTCGATCCGCGTCCCGGTCCCAGCCAGCGCGTCGCGACAATCGCGAAGCGCGAAACTCACGCCTTCCAGCACGGCCCGCGTCGTCGCCGCCCGATCGGTCGCATGCTCAAGCCCGATGAAGGCCCCACGGATCGCCGCGTCGTTCAGCGGCGTGCGCTCGCCGCCGAGATAGGGCAGGAAGCGCGCCTTGCCCGGCGCCCGCAACGGGCCGAGGCCCTCGGTCAGCTGCTTGGCGTCGCTCTCCAGAAGCCGCGCATACCAGTTCAGCGCGTCGGTCGCGGCCAGCACCACGCCCATCTGGTGCCATGTCTGAGGCAGGGCGTGACAGAAGCTGTGCACGGCGCTCGCCGCATCGGGCCGATAGCCGTCGTCCGCGGCGAAAAGCACCCCCGAAGTGCCGAGCGAGACAAAGGCCTGTCCGGCCGCCACGACGCCGACGCCAACGCCCGAAGCCGCGTTGTCGCCACCGCCACCGGCCACGACGACACCGTCCGGGAGGCCGAAGCGTGCCGCGACCTGCGGGCGCAGCGTGCCCGACACGTCCGAGCCTTCGACGAGACGCGGCATCTGCTCGTGCCGCATCCCCGTCGCCGACAGAAGCGCGTCCGACCAGTCACGCGCACCGGTATCGAGCCAGCTGGTTCCGGCGGAATCGGACATCTCCGAGGCATGTTCCCCGGTCAGCCAGAGCCGCAGGTAATCCTTCGGCAACAGTACCTTCGCCACCTTCGCGAAGATTTCAGGCTCATGCTTCGCAAGCCAAACCAGCTTCGGTGCGGTGAAGCCGGGGAAGACGATATTACCGCTGATTTCGCGGAACTGCGGGTCGGCGTCGAGGGACGCCGCCTCGCGGTGGGCGCGAGTGTCGTTCCACAGGATGCAGGGCCGCAGCACCGCGTCCTGCGCATCCAGCAGCGTCGCACCATGCATATGCCCGGAAAGCCCGATACCGCGCACCGGCGAGAGGTCATGCTGCGCGAGCGTGCCCAGCACCGCCTCCATCGCCGCGACCCATTCGGCGGGATTCTGCTCCGACCAGCCTTCATGGGGGCGCGAAACGGTGAGGGGATGCGTCGCCTCGGCCACCACGCGCTGCGCATCGTCTATCAAGAGGCCCTTCAGCCCCGAGGTGCCCAGATCCAATCCGATAAACATGCTTGTCCTCCCGCGCGCGCTACTCGTCTCGCGCCGACCCTAACGTCTCTGGCGGGCATGTCGACTCCTCGACCCCACACGAATGTGCCTGTCCGTCGCACCGCATAACGGAACCGTGAGCGCATTGCGCGGTTGCCTTTCGAACAGTGACCCCGGAGCCTGGATGATCGCCTCTCTCTCGACCCCTCTTCTGCTTGGCGCTTTCACCCTTGCGGGGTTGATCGTCGTCATCTCCTCGATCAAGGCGACCGGGCTGGCCGACGTGATCGCGGATCGCACCCGCATCGGCGAGGCGCTGGCGGGCGGTATCGTTCTGGGCGCCGCGACTTCGCTGTCGGGGATCGTCGTCTCCGTCTCGGTAGCCGCACAAGGGGACGCGAGTTTCGCCTTCTCAAACGCCGTAGGCGGGATCGCCGCGCAGACCTTCTTTCTGGCGCTGGCCGACATGCTGCACCGGCGGGCCAATCTCGAACATTCGGCGGCGGAGCCTGCCAACCTGTTTCAGGCGGTGATGCTGATCGTGCTGCTGTCGATCCCGCTCGCCGCGACCGCCGCGCCCGATTACGCGATCTGGGGCATCAGCCCGGCCTCGGTGATCCTGTTTCTCGCCTATCTCGGCGGCACCAAGCTCGCAGCCCAGGTGTCGGAAACGCCGATGTGGAAACCGGTCGAAACCCGCGAGACCCGCCATGACGAGCCCGAGGACGAAGAAGAGAGGAACCGTTCACCACGCGGGCCGATCCTCGTCTTCGTCGGCCTCGTCGTCGTCATGGGCCTCAGCGGCTGGGTCATTTCGCAAGCGGGGCGGGAATTCGTCACACGTTTCGACCTCAGCTCCTCGCTGGTAGGCGCATTGCTGACGGCGGTGGTAACATCGCTGCCGGAACTGGTGACGACGCTGACGGCCGTCCGCCGCGGCGCACTGCAACTGGCAATCGGCGGCATTATCGGCGGCAACACCTTCGACACGCTGTTCCTAGTCTTCTCGGACGGGGCGTATCGCGAGGGTTCGCTCTACCACGCAGTCTCGATGCCGGATCTGTACTGGCTGGCGACGGGACTGATGATGACGGGCGTGTTGCTGGGCGGATTGATCCTGCGGCAGAAGGACGGGCCGGCCCGGATCGGGATCGAGAGCCTGCTTCTGGTCGCGATCTACGCCTCGGCAGTGGTGCTGCAAGTCCTCGCCTGACCAAGGATTCTTGCCTCTCAGGGCCGGATTCGCGAAATAGGCAATATACATTTGCCGCAAGGACCGTTATGCAGGCGCCTTCCGCACGGGCTGCCAGAAGCAGAGCGGCCCGTCCCTTACGTCATTGCTTGGACGACTTTCCGATGATCCCCTCCCTTTCCGCAGCGCTCGCCGAGCGCGGCTACGACACTCTCACTCCCGTGCAGGACGCGGTGACCGATCCCGCGCTGGCGGGCAAGGACCTGCTGGTCTCTGCCCAGACCGGCTCGGGCAAAACGGTCGGCTTCGGTCTCGCGATCGCGCCGACCCTTCTGGGCGAGGCCGAAAGCTTCGGCCCGGCCGGCACGCCGCTTGCACTCGTCGTGGCCCCCACGCGGGAACTCGCTTTCCAGGTCATGCAGGAATTGCGCTGGCTCTATGGCAAGACCGGCGCCATCGTCAGCTCCTGCGTCGGCGGCATGGATCCGCGGCAGGAACGGCGCGCCCTCGAGCGCGGCACCCATATCGTGGTCGGCACCCCCGGCCGTCTGAGCGATCATATCCGCCGCGGCGCGCTCGACCTGGGCGACATCCGCGCGGTCGTGCTCGACGAAGCCGACGAGATGCTCGATCTGGGTTTCCGCGAAGACCTCGAATTCATCCTCGGCTCCGCTACGGAAGAGCGCCGCACGCTGCTGTTCTCGGCCACCGTGTCGCCTATGATCGCGAAACTGGCCGAGCAGTTCCAGAACGACGCGCAGCGCATCTCGACGATCAACACCGCGCAGCAGCACTCCGACATCGCCTATAAGGCGCTGAAGGTCGCGGCCTCGGACAGCGATCATGCGATCTTCAACCTGCTGCGTTTTCATCATGACGAAAGCGCCATCGTCTTCGCCAACACCCGCGCGGCGGTGAACCATCTCAGCGCCCGTCTCGGCAATCGCGGCCTCTCGGTCGTGACGCTCTCGGGCGAGCTGTCACAGGCCGAACGCAGCCACGCGCTGCAGGCGATGCGCGACGGGCGGGCGCGGGTCTGCGTGGCGACCGACGTCGCCGCACGCGGTATCGACCTGCCGAACCTGAGCCTAGTGATCCATGCCGATCTGCCGCAGAACACAGAGAGCCTGCTGCACCGTTCGGGTCGGACGGGTCGCGCCGGGCGCAAGGGGATGTCCGCGCTGATCGTGCCGCCTCGCATGGTCAAACGCGCCGAGCGCCTGCTGAAATTCGCCAAGATCAAAGCGGAATGGACGGTGCCGCCCTCTGCCGAGTCGATCATCGCGCGCGACGAAGAGCGCCTGCTGACCGATCCCGATTGGCGCGAGCCGATCACCGAGGATCAGGCGGCGTTCGCGCGCAAGCTGCTCGACAGGCACGGGGCCGAGGCTGTCGCCGCCGCCTTCCTACGCCTGCAGCAAGCGCGCAACGCACCGCCCGAAGACCTTCTGCCGCCCGACACCAAGGGCCAGTCCGAGCGTCAGGAATTCGGTCCGAGCCGCTGGTTCACTCTGTCGGTCGGGCGCAATGACCGAGCCGAGCCGCGTTGGCTGCTGCCGCTCCTGCGCCGCCATGCCGATCTGGAGAAATCCGCCATCGGCGCGATCCGCGTGCGCGACGACGAAACCTTCGTCGAGATTGCCGAGAAGAGCGTCGCAAAGTTCGCGGCCTCGCTTGGTCCCGATGGCGAGCTCTCCGACGAGATCACGGCCCGCGCCCTCAATGGTGAACCCGATTTCGGCCCGCCGCCGAAAAAGCGGCGCGCCGACAAACCGCAGGGCAAGCCCCATCGTGGCGAGCGTGGGGAACACCCGGGCAAGGCGCCCCATCGCAAAGGCTCGCCCAAGGGCGCACGTACTGAAGGCGCTCCGGCGGACAATACCAAGACGAGCGGCTGGAGCCCGGATGACGAGGCGGTCTTTGCCGCCCTAGCGGATATCCCGTCGAAAAAGCGCAAGCCCGAGGGCGGCGCCGGCGCGAAACCGAAAAAACCTCGCGCGAAATACGCGGGCCCCGGCAAAGGGACGCATCCGGGAAAAAGCGGAAAGCCCAAGCCCGGCGGCCCGAAAAAGCCGCGCAAGTGACGATGTGATTCTACAAAAGGCCCGCAGCGATGCAGGCCTTTTTCGTACCAGATCCGAAGCGCCCGGGTCAGCGCCTCCTTACCGCCTTAGACTGTGAGAACGCGACAGAAGCCTCCGTGGCCTGATGCCCCTTAATATCACTGTCACGGGTCTTTCGCCTCGCTACGAGCGAAGCCCGGTTGGTGTTGCTATGCGTCCGTGCAGGTCAACTATTGGCCTCCGAGACGAGGTAAGCCCCGTAAGTCCGAGCTCCGGAACACGCTCGCCACGATACCAACGCCCGATCCCGTCATCATCCACCCGGCGCTTGCCGCGGTCTACCGCAGTAAGGTGGAATATCTGACGGCAGCGCTCAATGACAAGGATAGTCGCAGCGAGGCAACGGCGATCCTGCGCGGCCCGATAGAGGGGATCTTTCTGCACCCGGGCGCGGACGCACCCGGCGGCCATGTGATTGAGCTTTATGGCGAGTTGGGTGCGATCCTGGGATTGAGGGATGGCACAAATGACAAACCCCGCCTTCGTGGGGGCGGGGTGTCGAATTCTACTCCGCCTGCTTCCCCATTGCTTCTGGGGGGCTTAGCACAACGCAAGAGACCGCCCGAAGGCGGCTGTGAGCGTATGGATATGACTTAGAAGATTTGGTTGCGGGAGTAGGATTTGAACCTACGACCTTCAGGTTATGAGCCTGACGAGCTACCGGGCTGCTCCATCCCGCGTCCGTTGAGCTTTTGCCTTTTGTCAGGTTATGAGCCTGACGCGGCGATCGCGTTTTTCAAACTCTCGAGTAGAGTTTGTCTCGCTTGCGGGGTGCTCGATCCCGCGTTTGTTCCCGAGGGCATTTAGTGTTTGCGATCGGGATTTTGTTTGTCATCGTTTTTTGAGAGATGAAGTTTTTCGTCGCTTCTTTCTAGGTTTGGCGGTGACCTACTCTCCCACGTCTTAAGACGCAGTACCATTGGCGCGACGGCACTTAACGGCCGGGTTCGGAATGGAGCCGGGTGTTTTGCTCGTGCTATGACCACCAAACCGAGGAAGAAGCGATGAAGTTCAAGTCGTACACTTTGTATTGTGCATGCTGTTTGATCGGTTACCAGAGGTCTGGCTACTACCGGATCAAATCAAGCCAATCGGGCAATTAGTACTGGTCAACTGAACGCGTTGCCGCGCTTACATCTCCAGCCTATCGACGTGGTGGTCTTCCACGGCCCTCAAGGGATACCTAGTTTTGAAGGGGGCTTCCCGCTTAGATGCTTTCAGCGGTTATCCTGTCCGGACATAGCTACCCAGCACTACCGTTGGCACGATAACTGGTCCACCAGTGGTCCGTTCACCCCGGTCCTCTCGTACTAGGGGCAACTCTTCTCAAGTATCCTACACCCACGGCAGATAGGGACCGAACTGTCTCACGACGTTCTAAACCCAGCTCACGTACCTCTTTAAACGGCGAACAGCCGTACCCTTGGGACCTGCTCCAGCCCCAGGATGAGATGAGCCGACATCGAGGTGCCAAACGATGCCGTCGATATGGACTCTTGGGCATCATCAGCCTGTTATCCCCAGAGTACCTTTTATCCGTTGAGCGATGGCCCTTCCACTCGGGACCACCGGATCACTATGGCCGACTTTCGTCTCTGCTCGACTTGTCAGTCTTGCAGTCAGGCTGGCTTCTGCCATTGCACTCAACGACCGATTTCCGACCGGTCTGAGCCAACCTTCGCGCGCCTCCGTTACACTTTGGGAGGCGACCGCCCCAGTCAAACTACCCACCACGCAGGGTCCCGGATCCCGATAAGGGACCGCGGTTAGACATCAAGCAGGCGAAGGGTGGTATCTCAAGGATGGCTCCACGGAGACTGGCGTCCCCGTTTCAAAGCCTACCACCTATCCTGCACATCACATGCCTGATGCCAGTGCGAAGCTATAGTAAAGGTTCATGGGGTCTTTCCGTCTAACCGCGGGTAGTGTGCATCTTGACACACAGTTCAATTTCGCTGAGTCCACGTTTGAGACAGCGGGGAGATCGTTACGCCATTCGTGCAGGTCGGAACTTACCCGACAAGGAATTTCGCTACCTTAGGACCGTTATAGTTACGGCCGCCGTTTACCGGGGCTTCAATTCGGAGCTTGCACTCCTCCTTTTAACCTTCCGGCACCGGGCAGGCGTCAGACTGTATACGTCGCCTTACGGCTTCGCACAGCCCTGTGTTTTAAGTAAACAGTCGCCACCCCCTAGTTTGTGCCCCCGCCCCATACTTGCGTACGAAGCGGGCCTCCTTCTCGCGAACTTACGGAGGCATTTTGCCGAGTTCCTTAAACGTGGTTCTCTCAAGCGCCTTGGTATTCTCTACCAGTCCACCTGTGTCGGTTTCGGGTACGGTCCGATAGTGGGGCTATTTCCAGGAACCTGTTGGCTGCCCGATCAATCCGATAAGATCGAACAACGGCTCAGATCCGTCACCACCACATGGCCCAGGAATATTAACCTGGTTCCCATCGACTACGCCTTTCGGCCTCGCCTTAGGGGCCGGCTTACCCTGCTCAGATTAGCTTTAAGCAGGAACCCTTGGACTTTCGGCGACAGGGTCTCTCACCCTGTTTGTCGCTACTCATGTCAACATTCTCACTTCTGATCACTCCACCGGATGCCTTACGGCCCGGCTTCACAGTCAGAACATTGCCTCCAATATCCCCGAGGGGAGTAAGGAGGCAGCGTTCTATATCACAGAACGCTCCGCTACCACGCACATCACTGTGCATCCAAAGCTTCGGCTCATGGCTTGAGCCCCGTTACATCTTCGCCGCAAGACCTCTTGACTAGACCAGTGAGCTGTTACGCTATCTTTAAAGGATGGCTGCTTCTAAGCCAACCTCCTGGTTGTTTTGGAAGTCTCACATGCTTTCCCACTTAGCCATGAATTGGGGGCCTTAGCTGTTGGTCAGGGTTGTTTCCCTCTCCACGACGGACGTTAG